>JAIOYF010000003.1 GCA_021741245.1 Paracoccaceae bacterium | reverse complement strand
AGGAGCCTTGATGCTCCAGCACCATCCGAACGGCGCGTGCCCGCATCTCAGGTGAATAACGATTTGATGTCTTACTCTTTTCCATAGCCCTCATCCTTAGTCAGGTTGAAGGTCTCCGGCAAACCCGGGGCGGTTCAAACGCGCCATCCGAGGCTGTCTGCACCCGTGCAGGCATGTCCCCCGGTGATTTTGCGATCATCGCCTGCACCGATCCGCATGCGCTGGCCAGCGGACGGATGACCAAGTAGATTGTGGGTCTATTCGCCCGAATATGACAGACCAGCAGCCCAAAATGCACTTTGGCTTGCCATCGTGGAAAGCATTCAGGGTCCACTTGACCGGGGTCAAAATCCAGCGAAACAAAGGTCCAGCGCCCTGCCGCCTGCCGCTCGTCTTGCCAATCTGCTCGCCCACTCGTCGGCAAAACGATCCCCGGATCGGTTTCTGGCCCGGGTCATACACTCAAAAGCGGCCACTCGGGCGTGGGATTTGCTGAAGCCAAGTGCCACGAGATCGGCATGCAAATACTTTATGGTCCGCCGCTGCTTGCTCGACTTCCCGGCATCGGTCTTCCACCGGCTTCTCGGCCAATGGATCAAGCTTGTACAGCTGATCCGTCGGGCAATCTCACGGACCGCAAGCCCACGCCGCACCCGCAGCGTCCGAAAAGCCTTCAATAGACCCATGTGGATCACACCGCGGCCCTCCCCGTCGCTCGCCGGACGGGGAAAGGATGGCATGGATCAAATCGCATTGAAAAGATTCCGCCTAACCGGATCCGTTCAGTGTGAAAATCGCCACGAAGTCCAAGGTTTGACCGCTGGCTTGTATCAGAATTCCGACGGCGTCCTCATTTCGAATCCAAAACCTTCCTGACCTTCGTCGCCAGTTCTGGGCGCCGATACGGTTTGCTCAGAAGTTCGACACCCGGATCAAGGCGGCCGTGATGCACGATCGCGTTCTCGGAATAGCCAGACGTGTAGAGAACCTTGATGCCCGTTCGCATCGCCTGAGCGGCATCGGCGATCTGGCGACCGTTCATCCCTCCGGGCAAGATGACATCGGTGAACAGAAGATCAATGTCCGACCTCTCACGCAAAATGGCCAATGCCGTCTGACCCTCCGTCGCCGAAACGATTTTGTAGCCCAGACCTGATAGCTGCACCGTAAGCTGATGCAAAATTGCCGTGTCATCTTCGACAACCAGAATGGTTTCGTTGCCTTGTGCATCCGGCCTGTTTTCCGTCACAAGGCCTTCCGCCACAGGCCCGCCGATGAACTTTGGGAAGTACAACTTGACCGTGGTTCCTTCGTTCGGCTCTGAGTAGATGCGGATATGACCTCCGGTCTGTTTGACGAAACCGTAAACCATGCTCAATCCAAGGCCAGTGCCCTTGCCAACGGCTTTGGTGGTAAAGAACGGCTCGAACACGCGGTCGATCTTGTCGCGAGGAATGCCTTGCCCAGTGTCGCTGATGGCGATCATGACATATTGACCGGACGACAGGCCGGGCTCGGACGCGACATAGGCGTCGTCCAAAAAGGCGTTGGCTGTCTCGACCGTCAAGGAACCGCCATTGGGCATGGCATCGCGAGAGTTGATCGCAAGGTTCAGCAGCGCCCCTTCAAGCTGCCCTAGGTCAACTTCTGTGCGCCACAATCCACCGGAACGGACGATCTCAATGTCGATATCCTCGCCCAAGGTGCGGCGCAACATTCCTTCAAGTCCGGCAATCACCACATTGACGTCAGTCACCTTTGGCAAAAGCGCCTGCTTTCGGGAAAACGCAAGGAGGCGGCTTGTCAGTTCGGCTGCGCTGTCCGCGGCCTTGGCGCTCATGTCCGCATAGACGCGCAATGGGTGGTTTTCGTCGAGTTCGTCTTGCAAAAACTCAATGCTGCCCAAGATGATCGTCAGCAGATTGTTGAAATCATGCGCAACGCCACCAGTCAGCTGCCCCACGGCCTCCAACTTTTGCGACTGGCGGAGTCGCTCCTCCAATTGCACCTGTTCCGAAACGTCAACCATGCTGCCGATGATGCGCACCGTGCGCCCTGCGTCATCGAGCACGGGGAAGGCACGGTCATCGACGGTCGTCCAACGGCCATCGGCGCAGCGGAAACGGTAACGTTCGTGTAGGGTGCTTATCTGGCCTGACACCAAATTGGCGGTGGCCATTTCGACACGCTGAAGATCGTCATGATGAACGTTCTCGCGCCAGAAAGAGGGGTAATTTTCTTCGATATCGGGCAAATATCCGAACAGGTCGGTCACGCCATCGCTCCACCATTGGTTACTGGAGGCAATGTTCCAATCCCAGACGGCGGTTCCTGTGGCCTTGGCAATCAAGCGGAACCGCGCCTCGGACAGACGCAACGACTCTTCGGCGCGTCGTCGGGGGCTGATGTCGCGCAAGATCGCCACAAAATGCGTCGCAATCCCTTTGGCGTTGACAACAGGCACGATGTCAATCTCGTGCATGATTTCTTGACCGGACTTCGTATAGTTGATGAGTTCGGTCCGCGCTGGTTGCTTGGCATCAAGCATTTTCCGTATCCGGGCAAGCTCGGAATAATCGGTTTTCGGGCCTTGCAACAGCTTCAAACTCTGGCTCGAAAACTCTTCGGCGGTAAAACCGGTAAAACGCTCAAGCGCATCGTTGACATACACGACTTTGCGTAACTCAGCCCCTTCGGCACGCTCGGCTTCCACCACGACAACGATATCCGTCAGATGCGACACCGCAGCATCAAGCAGCCGCAACTGTTCTTGCCTGCGTTGCTCCTCGGTGATGTCCGAGAAATAGACGGCCAGCCCTTCGGGTGTCGGATGCGCGTGAATGCGCAACATCCGTCCCAGCGGGGGAAAGAAATGTTCAAAGCGTTCTGTTTGACCCGTTTCGAAAGCACGGGCGAAGGCGATCTCCAGCGCGCCGCCTTCTATCTCGGGAAATGCATCCAAGAGTGGTTGCCCGATCAGCGTATCCCTTGACCGTTTCAGGAGTGTTTCCGCACGGCCATTCAAATAGGTAAACTGCCGGTCGCGGTCGATCATGTAGAACGCGTCGCCGATATTCTCCAGCGTTTCGGCAAGCCGTGTCGCAAGGTCATCGGCCTTTTGCCGCGCCGCCGTCAGTTCCGAAATGTCTTGAATAGCCCCTTGCACGGCAATGATCTGGCCCGAGTCGTCGCGAACTGGCTCACCCAAAGAGCGCACCTTGATCCGGTTTCCTTTGGCCGTGATGACATCTCGGACATTGTCGAACGGAACGCCATCTGTGGCACAGTCTTCGAACGCCTTCCGTGCGTCTTGTTGCTCTTCCGGCGCGAAATAGGCGATGCCTTTGTCGAACGTCGGCCTCGTGCCGGGCGGCAATTCGTGAATGGCTGCGACGCCATCGCTCCACGTGACCGACTGGTCACCAAGCGACACACGCCACCCGCCCAACTTGACCGCCTTTCCGGCAATCTCGAGCAGTTTTTCTGAATCTTCGGCCCGCTGGCGCACTTCCATCAGTTCCGAGATATCTTGAAACGATCCCTGAACCGCAATGACCCGGCCGTTCGGGTCGCGCTCCACCTCGCCCGTTGCGCGCACCCAGATCCTGCGTCCCTTGGCCGTAATGATTTGGAGCGTATCGGAGAATGGGGTCCCATCCGTCAGGCAGGCTTGAAACAAAGTCGTGATCCGCTCTCGGTATTCTGGGGCGTAGTAAGAGATGCCATCCGCCACACTTGGCGAAAATCCTGCAGGTTCATCGTGGATGCGCGCCGTCTCGTCTGACCATTGCTGCGTGCCCGTCAGGGCATCATAACGCCAAGCCCCAAATTTGGCCGAGGTGCCCGCAATTTCCAAAAGCCGTTTCGCCTGTGCCAAAGACTGACGCGCCTCGACACTTTCGGTGACGTTTTGCACCACGCCGCTCAGCATTGGGCCTTTGTCGGTATCGACCTTTTCCGCCACGCCATGCACATGAACAATCTTGCCATCTGCGTGAAGGATGCGGTGCGCATATTCAAACTCAATATCTTTAGAGATATCAAAGGCTTGAAAATTGGCCAGCATTGCCGCCCGGTCATCGGGGTGAACCAGTGCGACGTAATCTTCGAACCCATGTCCAAAGGTGTCAGGCGTCACGCCATAAATGTCATAGACATTGCTCGACCAAATCAGCCGATCATCTGCCAACACATAGTCCCAAGTGCCGGTTTCAAGCATCCGCTGTGTCGTGCGCAAACGCGTCGCGAGGTCTGCCAAGCGCAGATTGTCTGACTTGAGCTCACGCGTATGCACGGCCAAATCCATTCGCATCAAGTCCAGCGTTTTCGCACCAAAGCTGCTCACCTTGGGGTCTGTTATGACCGCCCCGGTCACATCTTGCACCCTTAGAATAAGATGACGCACACGCCCATCCGGCCCAGTAACCGGCGAGTTCAACATGGCCAAATAGCGTTCTTCATAACCCTGCGCCACACCCGCGCGCGGAAGGGCAAAGCTCTGCACCTCCAGCAGGTCCGGTTCGCCCGTTGCAAGAACCCGCTCGAACGAGCGGCGTAGTTTCAGGTGTGCTTCATCCTCTGGTTGCCGTGGCAGGACGTCAAACAGATTGTGACCAACGATGTCGGCCCGCTTGACCCCCGCGATGGCCAGATAGGCCTCGCTGACCGCGATCACATCAAAGCTTTCGGGCGAGAACACAAGAAACTGGCCCGGAACAGAATCGAACATGATCTGAAACTGCTGCGCAAGCGCCTCACTCGCCCGTCGCGCTTCCGCTTCGCGCGCAAGGGCCTCCGTCGCGATCTGCTCAGCTATGACCAGTTCCGATACGTCCCGCGCTGCGACCAAACCGGCCCGCCGCCCCTCAAAGTCAACCATCTGCCCCGTGATCGACACATGGATGAAATCGCCTGCTTTCAGGCGATGCCGCACAATGCCAGCCAAACGCAGGCTATCGGGAAAGCCCGAAATCGTCTTTTGCAACGCGGCAAGCTCTTCCTCAGGGCGAAGATCGGCGACTGTCATTTTAAGAAACTCGTCGCGAGAATAGCCATATTTGGCGACTGCCGCGTCGTTGACTGCCAGAAAGCATAAACTGTCCAATTCGAAGATCCACATAGGGTCGGGATGCGATTGGAACAAGCTGTCGGCGGCCAAGTGCATAATGGAGTCCTTCGAAGGCAGGAGCAATCTGAAGACTGTGCGTCATCTCTCAGAAAAAGGCCAGTCACACGTTTGGGTTGCGTTCCCCTGTCCCGCTATGTATACGGATCGGCGCGTGTTTTTCGGCCAACGCTGTGCAAAAGTCGGGTTGGTTGGCACCCACTGGTTCTGCAAGATCCTTGACGGAGAGCATCCCCATCGGCTGGTCTTTTCACTCGTCGTTTAACGCCCAAAAACGGGGAAGAAACACCTTTCATCATCGGGGGGCTCGCCTGTTGGTGCAATCGATAGATCTGGTGTCTTGCTGCAAGAAGCGAACCATTTCAGGATACCTAGCCCCTCCACGATATAGGGCAGCGCCGGCGAAACTTCGTCAAGAAAGTGGCCAAATTGCGTTCAACTTTTTGAAAGCGTCCAAACTTTGACGCCTTTGCCTGTTGTTCAAGGCAATCAACGGAACGCCAACCAGCAAGGTCCGCTCCGTTTGTCCAGCGGCAGACAGGAAAGACTGTCGAAACGAAGAGGGGGAAAGCAGTATCCAGGTTGCTTCCATGGTGCAGATTTTCCCGAACGAGGGCGGGTAGAATTCCCCGATCAGTTGACCCAGATCATTTCCAGGAATGCCCAGCTGCGGCGAAGATGAAGATGTCAACTCGGATCGCGTCCCAAACGCGTGAAGGCAATAAAATAACTATTTTTTCCAAAGCGCTCACGACGGAGACTCTGATGGCTGATGTTCTTTTGGTCGATGACGATAACTTGGTTCGCGAAGTTGTCTTTCGCCTTCTTGATGCAATGGGGCACAGAGTGGTGTCATTTGATCGACCATCGAAGGCTTTGGCCCATATCCGTTCCGGTGAGAAATTTGACCTGTTGATCACCGACGTTGAAATGCCGGGCGATATGAATGGCATAGACTTGGCAAGATGCGTGAAAGAAGAACGCGGACATTTGAAGGTCATCTTTGTGACGGGCCACCACGACCCTGAACTGTTCGCTGCCATCGACCCTTGTTTGGAGTTCACTGTTTTGATCAAACCCTTTCGTCGACGCCAACTTGACGCAAGCATCCATCAGATCATGGGTTCTTGAGGCAGCTTACCCTCTTGCCATGTCAAAAAGGCTTTGCAGGGGTGCAACGTCCGGTTGCTTGCGAAACATAGGCTTGGCCAACTATAGTTTTTCTCTGAGGGCGTCGCTGCGCGTTTTCCTTTAGGGCGCGTCATGAGGCCTGTGGACATTGTGCAACAGTGATCTGACCTAGCCATTCCGCACGAGGAGGATCGCACCGATGTATGTACGACCGGGGCTTGGCGGTACCACAGGTTCTCGTCGAATTGCTCGACCCCACCGGAGTGCGTGTTATTCCCGAATAATCTCGGGATGAGTACGATCCGTAACTGCTGTATCCCGACGACCGACCGTATCGCCCCCTGCACGCTGGACAGTTAGCGGCTGCTGCGGCTGAACGGTCACCTTCTCGAGGTGCGGTGCATCTGGCCATAGTCAGGTCCTCACAATCACGAGCTAGAACAAGTAGCCATCTTAGCTTGACCCCTCCGACAGGTGCCTTCTGGCCCGCGACCCTGAAATCCTTAGTGGAAGGAGATCGGCCGGTCCCGAAACGGTTAACGACCAGCCGATCCTCACATATTTTCGCGGTTATGCGGCAATGCGCCGACCGGCTAATCTCCTAAATTGCAGAAACTATGGCCGGTCTTACAGGACAACAAAGCCAACTTTATCAGCTACACCCAGACGTCCCGCCACAGGTGTTGCACTTCATGCACGTCCCGTTGCGCACCAGCGTGTAGTTGCCGCACTCGCCGCAGGGGTCGCCCTCGTAGCCTTGCATCTTGGCCTTGGTCCGCGCGTCCATCGATGTGGCGGTGCCAAGTGCGTAGGTGGAGGTGCTTTCGGCAAAGCCCTTCGCCCGTGTTTCGGGAACCAGCGTGTTGAGGACCGAAACGGGGTCGGTGCCATTGGCCAAGGCCGTGGCGCCCATCCCGCCTTGCAGCACGATCAACTCTTGCGGCAGGCGCTTGCGCAGATAGCCGGTTGAGCTGATCTGGCGCAGAACTTCCAGACCACGGCTTGCAGCGGCATCGTTCATCGGGGCAACGTTTGGCTTGCCTTCGTCATCGCCACGACCGAGGTCGTCAAACGAGGCACCCGTGGGCTTCACATGCGCCAGATCAGTGCGGTCGAGGTAGGAAATCGCGAGTTCCCGGAAGATATAGTCAAGGATCGACGTTGCATTCTTGATGCTGTCATTGCCCTGCACCATGCCTGCGGGTTCAAAGCGGGTGAAGGTGAAGGCCTCCACAAACTCTTCCAGCGGCACGCCGTATTGCAGACCAACCGAGACTGCGATGGCAAAGTTGTTCATCATGGCGCGGAAGCCTGCGCCTTCCTTGTGCATGTCGATGAAGATCTCGCCCAAGGAGCCGTCCTGATATTCGCCAGTGCGCAGGTAGACCTTGTGGCCGCCGACGATGGCCTTTTGGGTATAGCCTTTGCGCCGCTCGGGCAGCTTTTCGCGGTGCGATTTGATGATCTCTTTGATGATCACCTTTTCCACGATCTTTTCGGCCAGAACGGCGGCCTTTTCGTGCATGGAGCCATTGGCGAGGATTTCTTCGGCCTCTTCATCATCCTCGATCAGGGCCGAGGCCAAGGGCTGGCTCAGCTTTGATCCGTCACGATAGAGCGCATTGGCCTTGATCCCCAGCGAATGCGACAGCTCATAGGCGGCAAGCGTCTCGTCGATGCTGGCCGAGTTTGGCATGTTGATGGTTTTCGAGATGGCACCAGAGATAAAAGACTGCGCGGCAGCCATCATGTAGATGTGGCTATTGACGCTCAGATACCGCTTGCCCTTTTTCCCGCAGGCATTGGCGCAATCAAAGACCGAATAGTGCTGAGCCTTGAGGAAGGGCGCGCCTTCCAGCGTCATGGTGCCGCAAACGTGGTCATTGCAGGCCTCGACCTGGGTCTTGGTAAAACCGAGGTGCTTGAGCAGATCAAAGCTCGGGTCGTTCAGTTTTTCCGCGGGGATGCCAAGGGTGCCCTTGCAGAAGTCTTCGCCAAGCGTCCACTGGTTGAAAACAAAGCGGATGTCGAAGGCCGAGGGCAAAGCAGCCTCGACCTTTTCAATCTCACGCGGGCCAAAGCCGTGCCCGATGAGGCTTGTATGGTTGATCGCAGGGGCCTGCGCGATGGAGCCGTGGCCCACGGCATAGGCGACGATTTCAGCGACCTGATGGCTGGGGTAACCCAGCTTTTCCAAGGCCGCCGGAACCGATTGGTTGATGATCTTGAAATAGCCGCCGCCGGCCAGTTTCTTGAACTTGACCAGCGCAAAATCAGGCTCGATGCCGGTCGTGTCGCAATCCATCACCAGACCGATCGTGCCCGTTGGGGCAATGACTGTGGTTTGGGCGTTGCGATAGCCATGCGCCTCACCCAGGGCCAGCGCCTCATCCCAAGCGGATTTGGCAAGCGTGACAAGGGTTTGATCTGGGCAGTTGGCGGCATCAAGGGCCACCGGATTGACGTTCACGCCCTCATAGCTGCCGGTCGCATGGGCAGCGGCGCGGTGGTTGCGGATCACGCGCAGCATATGGTCTGCGTTGCGGGCATAGCCGGGGAATGGCCCCAACTCGGCCGCCATCTCGGCGGATGTGGCATAGGCCACCCCAGTCATCAGAGCCGTCAGCGCGCCGCAAAGCGCCCGGCCCTCGTCCGAATCGTAGCCAAAGCCCATGTTCATCAGCAGGCCGCCGATGTTGGCATAGCCGAGGCCAAGGGTGCGGAAGTCATAGGACCGCTGGGCGATTTCCTTGGACGGGAACTGCGCCATCATCACGCTGATTTCCAGCGTGACCGTCCACAACCGGCTGGCGTGGATATAAGCCTCGGAGTCAAATGTACCGTCGTTGAAAAAGGTCAGCAGGTTCATCGAGGCAAGGTTGCAGGCGGTATCGTCAAGGAACATGTATTCCGAGCAAGGGTTTGACCCCCGGATTGCGCCATCTTCGGGGCAGGTGTGCCATGCGTTGACGGTGTCGTGGAACTGGATGCCAGGATCGGCGCAGGCCCATGCGGCATGGCCGACCTGATCCCACAGGTCGCGCGCCTTGATGGTTTTGGCGGTCTTGCCATCGGTGCGGCGGATCAGCGCCCAGTCGGCGTCATCCTTCACGGCCTTGAGGAAGGCATCCGTCACACGGACCGAGTTGTTGGAGTTTTGGCCCGACACGGTGATGTAGGCTTCGGAATCCCAATCCACGTCATAGGTCGGGAATTCGATCGAGGTGTAGCCCTGCTTGGCGTATTGCAAGATGCGGTTTGTGTAGGTGTCGGGGATCATCGACTTCTTGGCCGATTTGATCGCCGCCTTCAGGCCTGGGTTCTTGGCCGGATCAACCGAATCCTCGGCAGAGCCATCCCACTGACGAATGGCTGTGAAAATCTCGTTCAGGCGCACTTCGTGCAGCTTGGAGCCTGCCACCAAAGACGCAACCTTTTGCTCTTCGATGACCTTCCAATTGATGAAAGCCTCGATATCCGGGTGATCCATATCGGCAATCACCATCTTGGCCGCGCGCCGTGTGGTGCCGCCCGATTTGATCGCGCCCGCTGCCCGGTCACCGATTTTCAGGAACCCCATCAGGCCCGAGGATTTTCCACCACCCGACAGCTTTTCGCCCTCGCCACGCAGGGAGGAGAAGTTTGTTCCGGTGCCCGAGCCATATTTGAACAGACGGGCCTCACGCACCCACAGGTCCATGATGCCACCATCGCCCACGAGGTCATCCTTGACCGACTGGATGAAGCAGGCGTGTGGCTGGGGATGTTCATAGGCGCTGGCAGATTTGGTCAGCTCGCCCGTTTGATAATCGACATAGAAGTGGCCTTGGCTTGGGCCGTCGATGCCGTAAGCCCAATGCAGACCGGTGTTGAACCACTGCGGGCTGTTGGGGGCAGCCATCTGGCGGGCCAGCATGAAGCGCATCTCGTCATAATAGGCGCGGGCGTCGGCCTCGGTGGTGAAGTAGCCACCTTTCCAGCCCCAATAGCACCATGCGCCTGCCAAACGGTCAAATACCTGCTTGGCCGAAGTTTCGCCGATAAAGCGCTGATCCTCGGGCAATTTTGCCAATGCGGCCTCATCAGGAACCGAGCGCCACAGGAACTCTGGCACGCCCTTTTCCTTGACGCGCTTTGACGCCGCTGGAATGCCCGCCTTGCGGAAATACTTCTGGGCCAGAACGTCACTTGCGACCTGACTCCAGCCTTCGGGGATCTCAACGGCCTCGTTGCGGAAGACGACCTTGCCGTCGGGGTTCCTGATTTCAGAGACCGTCGTGGTGAATCCGATATCGCCATAGGCGCCGGAATTCTCAGTCGTAAACTTCCGCTCGATTTTCATTTGCCCCAATCCCCTTGTGTAGCGGCCGCCGGTTCAGATCCGGTTCTGGCCAATCAATCATTTGCTTCCGGCAGACCGAAGACCGACACGCAACAGGTTTCCCTGCCATGCCAGCATTCGCTGACAAAGCCTGAACGATGCTTGACCACCGCTATCTGAGGGTTTTTCTGTTACCTGCCGAGGGACACTACATTTAGTGGCCGCCCCGACCGCCTCGTCAAACTGTCGTATTCCTCAGGTGGGATCAATCAATATTTTTACACCTTTGTCAGTTTTTCCGCCTTGACCTGCTCACGGAAATTTCACGCGCCCGTCACCAACCGATTCACCATCTGGGCGGCTCTGTGGATGCTTCGGTGGATAAGCCAGAGGATGAATGGTTGAAGAGTGCCAATTTCCCAAGGAGATCTGAACACTTGCGCCAAGTCCTTCAGTTCAGGTCTGAAATTGGGGATGACTTGCCCGCTAGCGGCGGCGGTTGATCAAGACGATTCCCGCCCCCACCAAGGCTGCCGCTGACAAAAGCGGAACTGTGACCTCTTCGCCATAGAGCAAGACTCCTAAACCGATGGAAAAGATCGGGGTGAGGAAGGAAAACGAGGCAACCGTCGCCGCAGGGTAAGCCGACAAGAGCCACAGCCACGCGATAAACCCACCCCCTACCACTACCGAAGATTGGAAAATCAGCCCCAAGATATGGTAGGCGGTCAGGTCACGCACCAATGGCCCGAACCAAAGGGACGCGATCAAAAGCACCGGGCCCGAGACCAAGACCATCCACAAAAGTTGCATCTCGGCGCCGATCTCGCACAGGCTGGACTTGCGCGCCATAAAGGCCGTTCCCGCCCATGTGATCGCGCCACCAAGCGCCATCAGATCCCCGATCAGGCTGCCGCCACTGCCGGGTTGGCGCGACAAGATGGCGATGGCCGTCCCGCCAAAAGCCAAGACCAGACCTGCGGCCTTTATCCGGGTGATCCCCTCGCCCGGCAGGCCAAAATGGGCCATGATGGCCAGCCAGAATGGCATCGTGTAAAAGATGACCGAGGCCCGGCCCAGAGCGGTCAGGTCCAGCGCCACGAAAAGGCACAAAAACTCTGCCGCAAAAATCGTGCCCATCAACAGCGCGGGCAGCACATCTTGCCTGCGAAACTGCGGCGGCCGCCCCTGTGACCAAAGCCACGCCCAAACAAACCCCACCGCCAGGACTGAGCGGAGCCCGGCAAAGAACACCGGTTGCAGGCCCCGGTTGACCTCAACCACGATCACCTGATTGATCGCGAAAAGCAGCGTCACCGCCAAAAGCGCCGCAGCACCCGTCCCGTCAAGTCTGTCTTTTTTCATCAAATCCCTGCCTGTTGACCTTGGTGTGGCCCGCGCCCACCATGCGGTCAAGCCGTCTGGGGCAATGGCGAACCGGGCCGCGTCCCTTGTGCAAAGGGTTTAAGGGGGTAGCGCCTTGGCCTATGCTCAGCTAAAGCGGCGCAAAGAGTGACCGGACCCTGCCCCATGAAAGACATCATTGCCCGCTGCGAGGCCAAGGGCCTTCGGATGACAGACCAACGTCGCGTCGTGGCCCGTGTTGTGGGCGAGGCCGAGGATCACCCGGATGTGGAGGAGCTTTACGCCCGCGCGGCCCGCATGGACCCGCGCATTTCGCTGGCCACTGTCTATCGCACGGTCAAACTGTTTGAAGAGGCCGGGATTCTGGAAAAGCTGGAATTCGGCGATGGACGGGCGCGCTATGAGGATGCCGAGCGTGATCACCATGACCATCTGATTGATGTAAACTCGGGCGAGGTGATCGAATTCGTCGACCCCGAGATCGAGGCGCTGCAAGAAAAGATTGCCGCAAGGTTGGGCTATCGGCTGATCGGGCATCGGCTGGAACTTTTGGGCGTTCCAGTGAAAAAACCCGGCACGCCTGACAGCCCGTGACGCAAACCGACAACTCCCGTGGGGCGGCGCTGATGGTGGGGTCGATGGCGGCCTTTGCCGCCGAGGACCTGTTTTTGAAACGCGCGGCCATCGCCCTGCCCCCCGGACAGGTCATCGCCATGCTTGGCGCGGTGGGGGGCCTGTGCTTTTGGGCAATCGCCGCCTTTCGGGGCGAGGCGATCTTGTCCCGAGCCGCCTTGTCGCGCCCTGCCCTGATCCGCACCCTGTCCGAGGCGGGGGCCACAATGCTTTACATCACCGCCCTTGCGCTTATCCCGCTGTCGATCAATGCGGCGCTGCTGCAAGCCTCGCCCCTTGTGGTGACGATGGCGGCGGCGCTTTTCTTGGGCGAAAAGGTGGGATGGCGGCGCTGGACCGCGATTGCCGTAGGCTTTGCCGGGGTGCTGATCATCTTGCGCCCCGGAACCGACGGGTGGCAGCCTGCTGGCCTTTTGACCGTGCTTTGCGTGGTGATTTTGGCCGCGCGTGATCTGTCTACCCGGATCATGCCCGCCAGCATCGGCACATTTCAACTGACGACTTGGGCCTATCTGGCCTTGGTGCCTGCAGGGTTTGCGCTGATGGCCATCCGGGACACTGCGCCGCAAATGGTTGATCCCACGAAATGGCTGGACCTTTTTGGCGCTTTGGTGACCGGTTTGGTGGGCTATTGGGCGGTCACCGCCGCCATGCGGTTGGGCGAGGTTTCCGTGGTGGCCCCCTTCCGCTACAGCCGTTTGATCTTTGTGCTGATCCTTGCTGCGATCTTCTTGGGCGAACGCCCCGATGGCTGGATGATCTGCGGGGCGTTTTTGGTCATTGGATCGGGGCTTTATACGTTCTGGCGCGAGGCGGTGCGCAAATCAAAGGGCCAGCCGCAGCCATAATGCCGCGCAAGGCCTGCTTACACCCTTTCCTTAAAGCCCGCCCCAAGGTAAAGACCCCGCGAGAGCACCAGCGCCCCAAGGGAGACCCCCATGAGCACGATCATCGACATCCATGCCCGCGAAATTCTGGACAGCCGGGGCAACCCGACCGTTGAAGTGGACGTTTATCTGGAAAGCGGCGCCATGGGCCGCGCAGCTGTGCCCTCGGGCGCATCGACCGGCGCGCATGAGGCCAATGAGCGCCGCGATGGCGACAAAAGCCGCTATAAAGGCAAAGGCGTGCTAGAGGCCGTGGCCGCCGTCAACGGCGAGATTGCCGAAGAAATCGTGGGCTTTGATGCCACCGAACAGGTCGGCATCGACCGCACCATGATCGAGATGGACGGCACGCCGAACAAATCCCGGCTTGGCGCGAATGCGATCCTTGGCGTCTCGCTTGCCGTGGCCAAGGCCGCTGCAGAATTCACCGGCCAGCCGCTGTTTCGCTATGTCGGCGGCACCAGCGCGCGGATGCTGCCCGTTCCGATGATGAACATCATCAACGGCGGCGAGCATGCCGACAACCCGATCGACATTCAGGAATTCATGATCATGCCAGTCGGCGCGGACAATATCCGTGACGCCATCCGCATGGGGTCCGAGGTGTTCCACACGCTCAAGAAAGAGCTGTCTGACGCAGGGCACAACACCAATGTCGGCGATGAGGGCGGCTTTGCGCCAAACCTGAACTCTGCCCGCGACGCCCTTGATTTCATTCTGAAATCCATCGAAAAAGCTGGGTATCGTCCGGGCGAGGATATCTATCTGGCCCTTGATTGTGCCGCGACCGAATACTTCAAGGCCGGCCGGTATGAGATGAAGGGCGAAGGCAAATCGCTGTCCATCGAGGAAAACGTGGCCTTCCTTGCGGGTCTTGCCAACGACTATCCGATCATCAGCATCGAAGACGGCTGCTCCGAGGATGACTGGGCGGGCTGGAAGCTGTTGACCGACACCTTGGGCGGCAAGGTGCAGTTGGTGGGTGACGATCTGTTCGTGACCAACCCGCGCCGTCTGGCCGAAGGCATTGCCAAGGGCTGCGCCAATTCGATGTTGGTCAAGGTCAACCAGATCGGCACCCTGACCGAAACCTTGCAGGCTGTCGAAATGGCGCATCGCGCGCGCTATACCAATGTGATGTCGCACCGCTCTGGCGAGACAGAGGATGCCACGATCGCCGATCTGGCCGTGGCCACCAATTGCGGTCAGATCAAGACAGGCTCGCTGTCGCGCAGCGACCGTCTGGCGAAATACAACCAACTGATCCGGATTGAGGAAATGCTGGGCGAAACCGCAGAATATGCGGGCCGCTCAATCCTCAAGGGCTAAGGTCACCCCTATGTCACAGGAACACCCCGCCGCACCAACGGCGGGGTGTTTTCGTTCAGATCGCCTGCAAAAGACGGTCGGGCAAGAGGTCCGTCGGCACTGATCCTTGCCCCAAGATCTGCGCGGCCATGTGCTCGGCCACCAAGGGGGCCAATGTGACCCCCGAATGCATCACCGCAAGCCATAGGCCGGGGCATCCCTCTACCGGGCCATAGGCGGGCAACCCATCCCCCGGCACGGGGCGAAGCGCGTGGGCAACGCTTTCTGTGCGCAGGTCTGGCAGGCCAAACAATCGTCCCAAACGTGCCAAGGTGGCCGCTGCCATGGCGGACATATCCGCGCCCCCCGCGCCGGTATCGCGCTGATGCCCAGCCAATGCCGGGGTCAAAAGCCTGCCGCAGGCATCTTGGCGAATTTCCTGATCCGGCGTCACAAGGATATGTGCCAAACGCAAGGTGACGGGTTGGCTGCGCAGCATCACGCCGGGGCGGTGCAACATTGGCAGATGCAGCCCCACCCCCGACAAAAGCGCCGCCGCACCCACACCCGCCGCCAGAACCACCGTCTCTGACCGCAACGGGCCAAGGGTGGTTTCGGCCCCCAGAACCTGACCGCCCGATTGGATCAGGCCGGTCACGCCAACACCTGTCATCACCTCCGCGCCATGGGACGCCGCCGCGCGCAGCAGGGTGCGGGTCAGATTGGCCGCATCTACAGCCCCCTCGGCGGGGAACAGCAGCGCACGTTCAGGCAGCACGGCAAGGGATGGCTCGCGGCGTGCCACGTCGGCGCGCGACAACGCCTCAACCGGATAGCCCAGCGTCATCAAGGCGTCGGCCATCGCATCAAATCCCGGCCCGGTTTCCTCCCACCACAGCGCACCGCCCCAGCGATGCCCACTGCCCGGCAGATCGCGCGACAATCGGTGATGGGCCGCGATGGCATCCGCCCGCAACTGATGATGCGCAGGCGAACGGTAAAAGCTCGCGTTGATCCAGCCAAAACTGCGACCCGAGGCTTCGCTGGCAGGCAATCCCGCCTCCAGCACGCGCACGGCCACCCCCGCTTGCGACAGGCGGAAGGCAAGGCTGGCACCGATCAGACCGGCGCCGATGATCAGGCACTCTCTTGTCATGGTCAGGAATGCTGCCATGCTGGCGCGAAAGACGCCAGAGAGCCTATGACCGCAGATCGTATCATTGCCAAACTTGACCTTTCCCCGCACCCTGAGGGCGGTTGGTATCGCCAGACGTGGGCCGGGCCAATCGTCAACGGGCGGGCCAGCGGCACGGCGATCTTGTTCTTGCTCAAAGCCGGGGAGCGCAGCCATTGGCACCGTGTCGACGCCGATGAGATCTGGCTCTGGCATGCGGGGGCGCCTTTGGTTTTGTCGATGGGCGAAAGGGTGGCACGGGATGTGATCCTTGGGCCTCAGGTCCTTGGCGATCAATCGCCGCAGATCCTTGTTCCTGCGGGTCATTGGCAGGCCGCGCGCAGCATGGGCGACTATACCTTGGTGTCATGCACCGTCAGCCCCGGCTTTCGGTTTGACGGGTTTGAACTGGCAGCCCCCGACTTTGACCTTCCCCGCCACGAAGGCTAGCGGCCCGAGGGATCCGCGCAGCTTTGTCATATCCCTGTGCACGGCCCAGCGCGCAGCACTTGGCCAACCCTTGGATCGGACGGGAGCAGTCTGATTGTCGTGGGCTATAGAGCGATCCGTGGAATCAGCATTTGCGATCTGGTTTTGCTGTGGGTCTGGATGGTGTCCGGTTTTTGCGCCATCCCGTCTTGCGCCAGTATTGGGCCGGGTATCCCGCTTTGCCACAGGTGCCGTTTTATCCCCTGCCCGAGGTGCACGACCTTTTCCGTGGCCACAGCAAACTAACGGCACTTGGGTATCTGACCTTTGGACGGGCCTATCTGGTCCGTCTCAGCCCACGCGTCAAGGAAAGCCCGATAAGCGCCAACCTGATTGTGCCGGATACAAGAAACCTTTGGACCCGCCCCTGCGATGGGACTATCGCATGCCGCATGACCGCAGCACCCATCATCAAGAACGAAGACAGCCTGTCGGGGTTTTTCTTCGCCCTTAGCGCCTATCTGATTTGGGGGTTCTTGCCCCTTTACATGAAGGCGCTTTCCCATATGTCGCCACTCGAGGTTCTGGCCCACCGCGTCATCTGGTCCTTGCCCATCGCGATGGGGGTCCTGATCTGGCTGGGCCGCACCAAAGACCTGCGCACCGCGTTGCGCACCCCAAAGATGCTTGGCATGGGGATGGCAATGTCCGCCCTTATTTCCGTCAATTGGGGTATCTACATTTGGGCCATCGCGTCGGGCCATGCATTGGAAGCCGCCCTTGGCTATTACATCAACCCGCTGTTCAGTGTGTTTCTGGGGCGGGTGCTGCTGGGCGAAAGGCTGCACTATGGCCAATGGGCCGCCATTGCCCTTGCGGCCTTGGCCGTTGCCATTCTGACGTTTACCGCAGGGAAATTGCCGGTTGTTGCCCTGTCCCTGACAATCACCTGGGGCATCTATGCCTACTTGAAAAAATCGCTGCCGATTGGCCCAAATCAGGGATTCACGCTTGAGGTCTTGTTGCTCACCCCGTTTGCGCTCGCCTATGTGATTGGCGCAGAGGTCACCGGCACAGGGCATTTCCTGTTTACCGGGGTCAACGACAGCTTGCTTTTGCTGGGCAGCGGTGTGGTCACGGCGGTGCCCTTGATGCTTTACGCCAATGGGGCAAAGAAACTGCGCCTCACCACAATCGGGATGATGCAATACATCGCACCGACCATGATCTTTCTGACGGCGGTCTTTGTCTTTGGCGAACCCTTTGGCGAGGCACGCGCCATCGCCTTTCCGATGATCTGGGCGGCATTAGTGGTTTACACCGCATCAATGATCAATTCGCGAAGACGGTAACCTCGGGAAGATCGGTCAGGGTCAGGCCAAGCGCACGAAAGGCCGCCAAGGACAGCTGCGCGCCAGACTGCCCCGGTAACAGATCCACTGCCACCGATTGACCGCCCGCCGTTTCCACCCTGCCCTTGCCCGGCGCGGAAACCAGCGTCGTGCGCAGCCAAAAGCCTTGTTCGGCCGGGTTGCCCAGACTGACGGCAACTTTTCCAAGCGCACGTTCCCCGGCTGCCACGGGCGCGGCCATTGCGGCTTTCTTTTCAGCGGCAGTCGTCTGATCCAGCGCTGCCGCAGTGGCGGCGCCGGTTTGACCCACAGGCTGCATCGCCGTCAGCGGCTCCCCCACCGGGGCAGGCTCGGTCAAACCCTCCGGCGTGGCTGCAGAGGCTCTGCGTTCGGGAACGATCCGGTCCAGAACCGAACAGCCCGAGGTCAGGGCCAGCATAAGAAACATTGGGGCAATGATACGCATGGCGAAAGGATAGTCCGACATCGGGCCCCGTGCAATCTTAGATACGGTCTTGGATACGGCGCTTGCCTTCACCATGTCGGATGCCTAACCTTACCCTATGACACACATCGCCCCCCTGTCCGCCCCTTTGATTGACCCCTTTGCCCGGGCGATCACCTATCTGCGAGTCTCGGTCACGGATCGGTGCGATTTCCGCTGTGTCTATTGCATGTCTGAAAACATGACCTTTTTGCCAAAGGCTGATCTTCTGACGTTGGAAGAACTGGACCGGATGTGTTCCACCTTTATCGGCCTTGGGGTGGAAAAGCTGCGCATCACGGGCGGCGAGCCGCTTGTGCGCAAGGGAATCATGACCTTCTTCCAAGGCATGACGCGCCATCTTGAGTCTGGCGCACTCAAGGAACTGACGCTGACCACGAATGGCAGCCAGCTTGGCAAATATGCAGCCGAGCTTGCCGCCTGTGGCGTGCGGCGGATCAATGTATCGCTTGACACCCTTGATCCAGCCAAATTTGCCCAGATCACCCGCTGGGGCCGCTTGCCGCAGGTGCTTGATGGGATCGCGGCAGCAAAGGCGGCTGGGTTGCGGGTGAAGATCAATGCCGTGGCGCTCAAGGGGTTCAATGAGGATGAGCAATTCTCGATCACCGACTGGTGCGCCCGCGAAGGCCATGATCTGACATGGATCGAAGTGATGCCCATGGGCGATCTGGGCAATGAAGATCGCTTGGATCAGTATTGGAGCCTGAAAGACCTGCGTGCACGCTATGCTGACCGCTACACGCTTTCGGATCTGGCCGAGCGCAGCGGCGGCCCCGCCCGCTATATCCGCATTGAGGAAACGGGCCAGAAGATCGGCTTTATCACGCCGCTGACCCATAATTTCTGCGAAAGCTGCAACCGCGTGCGCCTGACCTGCACGGGTGAACTTTACATGTGCCTTGGGCAAGAAGACATGGCCGATCTGCGCGCGCCCCTTCGGGCAAGTCCGGAAAACAAGCTGCTGGAAACGGCCATCCGCGCCGCCATCAGCCACAAGCCCAAGGGCCATGACTTCGACTATTCCCGCCAAGGTGTCGCAGGCCAGATGACCCGCCACATGAGCCATACGGGCGGCTGACCTTTCGTCGCCGGGCCTTGGCCAACATCCGATCTGAGCCCAATGATCTGGCCCCATCGGTCTGACCCCGGCGCTTTGGCACAGCCAAATCCAATTTGACCCGACTTGGGCACAGACCGCGGTTCCATTGGCCGTGGCGGCTGGTCGCACCCTGCTTAAATCGCAGATTTTGCCTCTATATTTGACGCAACAGGCAAAGGTGCATCATGGATACTCTTTTACTTTCCCGCATCCAGTTCGGGGCAAACATCAGCTTTCACATCCTCTTCCCGACCATCACCATAGCTCTTGGTTGGGTCTTGCTGTTCTTCCGCTTTCGCTTTGCCCGAACCGGCGCGCAACAGTGGATGGACGCCTATATGTTTTGGGTAAAGGTCTTTGCCCTGTCCTTTGCGCTTGGCGTCGTCTCGGGCATCACCATGTCGTTCCAGTTTGGCACCAACTGGCCGGGCTTTATGGAAACCGTGGGCAATGTCGCGGGGCCGCTCTTGGCCTATGAGGTGCTGACCGCCTTTTTCCTTGAGGCGGTGTTCTTGGGGATCATGCTGTTTGGCGCACGCCGCGTGCCGACATGGCTGCACCTGACGGCCACGTTTCTTGTGGCCTTTGGCACCACGATGTCGGCGTTTTGGATCATCGTGCTGAATTCATGGATGCACACGCCGCAAGGGTATGAGCTGCGCGATGGCATCGTGCATGCCACCGACTGGTGGGCGATCATCTTCAACCCCTCCTTGCCCTATCGCCTGACGCATATGCTGCTGGCCTCGGGTCTGACCGTGGCCTTCTTGATTGCGGGCGTCGCGGCCTTTCGCCGCCTCATCGGGGACCGGGCCAAGACGACGGCGACACAGTTGCGCGTTGGACTTGGCTTGGCGGCCCTGTTGATCCCGCTGCAAATCGTGGCAGGGGATATGCACGGGCTGAACACGTTGGAGCATCAGCCCGCCAAGGTCGCCGCCATGGAGGCCAACTGGGACACCGGGCCGAATGTGCCCTTGGTGCTCTTTGCCCTGCCCGATGAAGACACCCGCAGCAACCGCGCCGAGATTGCCATCCCCAACGGCGCAAGCCTGATCCTGACGCATCGTCTTGATGGCATCGTGCCGGGCCTGAATGATTTCGTGGCCGAGGATGGCACGGTTCTGCACCCCCCTGTCGCGCCGGTCTTTTACGGCTTTCGCATCATGGTGGGCACCGGGTTTGCCATGCTGGCGCTGTCTTGGCTGGGCATGATCCTGATCTGGCGTCGTGGCGTCGATCACCTGCCCCGCCCCTATCTGATGGCGGCAACCGCGATGACCTTTTCGGGTTGGCTTGCCACGCTATCGGGCTGGTATGTCACGGAAATTGGCCGCCAACCATGGCTGGTCACCGGGGTGCTGAGCACCAAGCAAGCCGTGGGGGATGTCGCGGCCCCCTTGGTGATGACAACCCTCATTGCCTATCTTGCTGTCTATGCGCTGTTGCTGGCCGCTTATATCGCCGTGATCTTCCACCTTGCCCGTCGTGCGGCGGCGGGCAAAACCCCCGCCCGCGAAGAGCCACGTCAAGCGCCCGTGGGCGCCATTCCGGCGGAGTGATCATGATGACCTTGGATGCAACCACCCTGCCGATGATCTTTGCCACGTTGATGGGCGTGTCGATCCTGCTGTATGTGATCCTTGACGGGTTCGATCTGGGCGTTGGCCTGCTGTTCCCCTTTGCCACCCCGACCGAGCGGGACCGCATGATCGCCTCGATCGGGCCGTTCTGGGATGCCAATGAAACGTGGCTTGTCCTTGCCATCGGACTGCTCTTGGTGGCTTTTCCGGCGGCCCATGGCACGATCCTGACCGCCCTCTACCTGCCGGTGGCGATCATGCTGATCGGGCTGATCTTGCGCGGTGTCGCGTTCGAATTCCGCGCCAAGGCGCCTTTGTCGCAAAAGCCGAACTGGGACCGCGCCTTCTTTGCGGGCAGCCTGATGACGGCCCTGTCCCAAGGGTTCATGCTGGGCATGTATATCATGGGGCTGGATTGGACAGGGGGCCATGCCCTCTTTGCACTTTTGACCGCAGGGGCCTTGGCCGTGGCCTATAGCTTTATTGGCGCGGCGTGGACCATTCTGAAAACGGATGGCGTGCTGCAGGCAAAGGCGGTGACTTGGGCGCGGGGCGGCATCTGGGGCCTTGTTCTGGGAATGGGGTCAGTCTCGCTGGCGACGCCCTTGGTCAGTCCGCGCATCTTTGACAAATGGTTCTCATTCCCCGAGATTCTGACCCTTGCCCCCCTGCCCCTGATCTCGGCCGCGCTGATCGGTCTACTGTGGTATGCCTTGCGCCACCTGCCCACCGCATCCGACCGTTTTGCATGGTTTCCCTTCGTCGCGGCGACAGGGCTGATGTGCCTAGGGTTTGCGGGCATGGCCTATAGCTTTTATCCCTTTATCGTGCCTGAAAAGCTGACGATCTATGAGGCGGCGTCCAGCCCGGAGAGTTTGCGCATCATCCTCTATGGCACCTGTGTGGTTCTGCCGGTGATCCTTGGCTATACCGTACTTGCCTATACGATCTTTCGCGGCAAGGCGACGTCGCTCAGCTATGACTGAGTGCCCAGCGCCTCACCTTTTGCGCAAAAAAGCGCCCCCCGAATGCAATCCGGGGGGCGGTGGGTTTCCGCGATATGGGTCTTCACTCCGGGTCGTGCCTGTTCTTACCCGCAAAACCCATTCAGACCGCAGGGATCACCAGTCGCTGCCCGACATTCAGCCGGTCCGGACTCGCCAAAATGGCCCGGTTCGCGTTGTAGATGGCCGAATAATGCGTCACGTCGCCATAGAACTTCACCGCAATCGCGCCAAGACTGTCTCCGGGCAGAACGGTGTAGAATTGGTGCGTCTCTGACCCGCCCGCCGCCTTGTTCACGATCAGTCTTTCCACACCCTTGCCGGTCGCAACCACATCCTTGGGCTGCACCTGCTTGATCGTGCCGGACGCCACCTGTGCCTGCGCAACAAGGCTTGAGAGCAAAACCGCCGTATCCACCCGGCCATCCGCCGTCACAAGGGCCGAGGGCACGGAAATCTGGCCCTTTCCGGCAGCCTCGTTCACCAAAGCGTCAATGTAGCCATCATTCTGACCTTCACGCAAAGCCTGCGCCACAAGCGTCTCCAAGGTGGCTTCGGCGGCCGGTGTTCTGTTCCCCCGCAGCGCCCGCAACCCGCTCAGCGCCGCGCTCGACATGGCTTGCAGTTCCGCCGTTTCGGGATCCATCCCCGACCCTTCGATCAGCGCAAGATCCGACAAGATCGCAGCCGTCGTTTGATCCAACCCATCCGCCCCACCGCGCACGATGGGTTTGGCAAGCGTCCCGGCAGGCCCGACCTTTTTCACCGCAGCCGAAAGGGAAATGGCCGCCGAGAGTTGACCGCCAGCCTCATTGCGCGTTGCTCCGGCGGATTGCATCCCCGAGGTTGAAACAACATCCGTCAGGCTGCGTGCCACTTCTGGGTCTTGCGAGGGGGCCAAAGCCGGGATCATCGCCGCCGTCTCTTCCCCCGATTTCGCACCCGAGGCAGAGGCCTTGGCCTCATCCACCGCGCCAAGCGAGATCAGATCCATCGGCAAACCCGTGATAAGCCCTGTCACAATCACGATCATGGCAAGATAAACGAGTGCGGCCCTTGTCATGGCTTTGCTCCTGCTACTGTTACATTGTCAGCTTGCATGACGGTCAGGCCAAGAATTTGCCAATCTTGCATGCCACCCCGATAATACATCAGCTTTTCAGCCGGATAGCCTGCCGCCCGCAAAGACTTCAGGGCGCGGACGGATTGATCGCTCCATGCCCCATTGCAAAAAACCAACAGATCGGGCGCGTCCGTGAAATCAAACTGATCGCCGCCCAATGGCGTTGCCCCCAAGGCCAGCAAGATATCGTTGCGATAGGGGTTGTCGGGCGACAGGGTCGCAAAGGGCACGTTCACGGCACCGGGAATGGAGCCCTTGGCAAACCATTCGGGCAAGCGTGCATCCAGCAAGATCCCTGCGCCTGCGGCGACGCGATCTTGCAAGAACCCAATCACCTCCAACTCTGCCACGGATGGCACACCCGTGACCGGAACGCCGGGCTGAATGCAAAACGGCGGGCAAGCGCGCGAGGTTTTGGCAAAATCCCCTGCGATGGTGGCAGACTCATCTTGATTGCGGCGGATGGTGACGGGCGTCCCGTCGATCATGACCCGCACCTCGGCCAATCCATCCACAATCTGCACCGTCTGCGCCGCCGCTGCCATAGGCAGGCTGGCCAGCCCGGATGCCACAAAAACCAGGGCAGTGGCAAAGACCTGCAAGGAAACTGACGGACCAGCGCCAAGATCGGCTTTCAACATATTGATCGAACCCCCAAACGCCACCCCAGATAAATGAACCGGGCTGGCAGGCTGTGGTTCGGGATGGATATACCACCATATGATGACATCATCAGACTTTTGGATCAACCGCAAAGACCGAAAGTCTGGGTGCAAATTGACCCAAAGGCGGGCCAGAGACGACAAGGCCGACGACCTGTTGGGTCGTCGGCCAAGATGCTCGTTGCGGCTCCAGGCCCTTTGCGCAGCAAACTCGGCGCTTAGGCCGCAGGCATCCGCGCCTCGGCCATGCCAGCATACCAGCTGGAGCCAAAGGGGATGGCATCGTCGTCAAAGTTATAGGCCGGGTGATGCACCATCGCCGTATCGCCATTGCCCAAGAAAATATAGGCGCCGGGGCGTTCATTGAGCATAAAGCTGAAATCCTCGGCCCCCATCAAGGGGGCGGTATTGGCATCGACCTTGCCGGACACCGCCTTTGCCACCTCAACCGCGTAATCGGTGTTTTCCTCGGCGTTGATGGTGACGGGATAGCCGCGATTATATTGCACAACCGCCTTGGCCCCCAGCGCCATGGCCGTGCCCTCGACGATCTCGGAAATCCGACGCTCCACGAAATCCTGAACGGTGGGGTCCATGGTGCGGACGGTGCCTTTCAGCTTTACCACCTGAGGGATCACATTATGCGCGGTCGAATCCGTTTCCACCGTGCAGACGCTGACCACAACCTGTTTCATCGGGTCGACATTGCGGCTGGCGATGGTCTGCAAGGCCACAATGATATGGGCGGCAACAACGGTTGTATCCACACAGTCATGCGGTTTGGCGGCATGGCCGCCCTTGCCCGTGACCACCACATCAAACTGATCCGCCGCCGCCATGATCGCGCCGGGACGAATGGCAAAGGTGCCCACCGGAATGCCGGGCATGTTGTGCATGCCGTAAACCTCTTGCACGCCAAAGCGGTCCATCATGCCATCGGCGCACATCTCACGCCCGCCACCGCCGCCCTCTTCGGCGGGTTGAAAGATCACCACAGTGGTGCCATCAAAATTCCGCGTCTCGGCCAGATACTTTGCCGCCCCCAAAAGCATGGCCGTATGCCCGTCATGGCCGCAGGCATGCATCTTGCCGGGTGTTTTGGAGGCATAGTCCACCCCGGTCTGCTCGATGATCGGCAGCGCGTCCATATCGGCACGCAGGCCCACAACGCGGCCCACCGTATCGGTCTTGCCCTTGATCACGCCCACCACGCCTGTGCGCCCGATGCCTGTCACCACCTCATCACAGCCAAAGCTGCGCAACAGGTCTGCCACGCGGGCGGCGGTGCGATGCACATCGAACAACAACTCGGGATGTTCATGGAAATCGCGGCGCCATGCGGTGATCTCGGGGAGCATTTCGGAAAAGCGGTTCTTGACGGGCATGGTGATCAGTCCTTGTGTCTAAAGGGTCGTTGGCAGCGGCATCCGCCGTTCGACCAAAGTGGCGAAAAAGCTGCATCCGGCAGGGATGGCCTCATCGTTGAAGTCATAGGCCGGATGATGGCAGGCGGCGCTGTCGCCATTGCCAAGGAAGATATAGGCGCCGGGCCGCGCCTCAAGCATGAAGGAAAAGTCTTCGGCGGGCATGATCGGTTTGGTATCCCGCTCCACATGACCCGAAACCTCTTCGGCGGCATCGGCAGCATAGGTCGTGTTGTCGGGGGCATTCACCGTCACCGGATAGCCGCGTTGATAGTCGACCACGGCCACGGCCCCAAAAGCCTCGGCGGTGGCGCGGGCAATGGCCCCCACGCGCACCTCTGCCAGATCACGCGCCTGTGGGTCGAGCGTGCGAACCGTGCCTTGCATCACCACCTGATGCGCAATGACATTCGAGGCGCGGCTGTCGGTCTGAAAAGTGCCTACGGTCAGCACGACATTGGACAAAGGGTCCATGTTGCGCGACACCACCGATTGCAGGGCCACCACGATATGGCAGGCCACAAGCGTGGTATCCACGGCGCGGTGGGGTTCGGCGGCATGGCCACCCCTGCCTGTGACAGTGATGCAAAACTCATCCGCCGAGGCCATGAGGGGGCCGGGTCGAATGGCGAACTGCCCCACGGGCAGGCCGGGGGCATTGTGCAGGCCATAAACCTCATCAATGCCAAACCGCTCCATCATCCCGTCATCGACCATGGCCTTGCCGCCCGCGCCGCCCTCCTCAGCCGGCTGAAAGATCAGGGCGACCGTGCCATCGAAATTCCGCGTCTCGGCCAGATATTTGGCCGCACCCAGCAAGATTGCCGTGTGCCCGTCATGCCCGCAGGCATGCATCTTTCCCGGCGTTTTCGAGGCATAGGGCGCCCCGGTCACCTCATCAATCGGCAGCGCGTCCATATCGGCGCGCAGGCCCACGACCCGCCCCGAGGCCTGCGATCTGCCCCGGATCAGCGCCACCACCCCGGTCTGACCAATCCCCGTCACCACCTCATCACAGCCAAAGGCGCGGCACAGGTCGGCCACGCGGGCGGCGGTGCGGTGCACCTCATACATAATCTCGGGGTGCGCGTGAAAATCATGCCGCCAGCCGACAATCTCGGGCAGCAACTCGGCAAAGCGGTTTTTCACGGGCATGGGGTTCCTCCTTGGCGCAAGACTGATCGTGGTCCCGTTCTGCGCGGGCTGCAAGGGTCAGAGCGCGGGTCCGGGCGCGATTTTTGATCCATCCAGAAAGCGGGCCAGCCGGAATCGCGACAGATCATGGCCCGGCGCACGCCCCATCACCAGATCAGCCACCACCCGCCCCATGCCGGGACCAATGCCAAAACCATGCCCGCTCATGCCCGTGGCGATGGTCAGGCCAGCCAAGGGCGCGTGGTCCACGATCGGCACCACATCGGGCATGGTGTCGATCATGCCCGCCCAGACCGCCTTCAGCTTTGGCCGCCCAAGGGCCGGAAAAGCGCGGGCAAAGGCGTCTTGCATGCGGCGGATAAAGCTCATGTTCGGCGCGGGGTTCAAGATGCGCGTCGCCTCGAACGGGCTGACCCCGTCGCCCCAGTGGCGCGTTGTGCCCCAGGCATCAGGAAAGCCCGCAGGAGCGGCAGGGCGAAAGGCGGTGGATCTGTAATCCTTTTTCAAAACCGGAAGATAGGCGCCAAAGCTTGCAAAAGCATCGCGCCCCACAAAGAAATCATGGCCCGAGCCGGGGGCCAAGGAATAGCCACCATCGGCCCGCCTGCGAAAGGCAAACTCATCATCCGCCGCCGCGCCTTGGTAAATCTCGGGCATGGGTTCCGTTGCCGCAACCGACGACAGCACGGAAAGCTGGGGAATCGCCACACCATGCGCGCCCAGGAACAGCCGCGACCACGCGCCCGCACAGACCACAGCCTGGTCACAGGCGATGCGCCCGGCCTCGGTCACCACACCCACAACCCGGCCTGCGGCGAGGTCCAGACTGCGCACCGCGCAATTCTCGACGATCCGCACACCCGCCTCGACCGCAAGTGCCGCCAGCATCGGCACGGCAACCCACGGCTCTGCCCGCGCATCCGAGGGCGTGAACATCGCCCCCTTCCAGCGGGACGAGGTGCCCAGCATCGCCTCGACCTCGCACCGGGCCAACATGCGGCTGTCAACGCCATTTGCGCGCGCATGGGGCAGCCAGCGTTCATAGCCCTCCAGATCGCGGTCGGCATTGGCCAGATACATCACCCCCGACTGACGAAAGCCCAACCCCTCACCCAGCCGTTGCGACAAACCCTGCCAAAGGCGCATCGACTCGACCATGATCGGCAATTCCGCAGGATCGCGGCCCTGTTGGCGCACCCATCCCCAGTTGCGGCTGCTTTGTTCCCCCGCGATGCGGCCCTTTTCGCACAAGACGACCTTTTGGCCCGCCTCGGCCAGATAAAGGGCCGTCATCACGCCGATCACACCGCCGCCGATCACAACAACATCCGCCGCAGCGGGCGGTGGGCCGGGATAGCGCACCGGCAGCGCAAGCGAGATGGGAAAGGTCATGCCAGTTCGCTAAGCAGTTTTTCCATGAAGTCGATTCCTGCCTGAAACTCGGACAGTTCCAGATATTCATCGACCTGATGCGCTTGGCCGATGTCACCGGGACCACACACGATTGCCGAATAGCCCGCCGCCTGAAACTGCCCGGCTTCGGTGCCATAGCTGACCACATGCGTGGCATTGTCCCCCGTCAGACGGCGCACAAGGCCTTCGGCGCTACCATTGACCTCGGGCGTCAGGGGCGGCACATCAAAGAACCGTTCCAGAATAATGTCCGCCTCGGGGCGCACAGCCTGCATGGCGGCCCGCACCTTGGCCACATAAGCCTCAAATTCAGCGCACCAGTCTTGCGGCGATTCCCCCGGAACCACCCGGAACTCCATCACAAAACGGCAATCACCCGCCGTGATGTTATGGGCCGTGCCGCCGCTGATCATGCCAGAGTGCAGCGTGGTAAAGGGCGGGTCAAACAAGGCTGCCATGGCTGAGGCGGGCTTTGCCTGATTCTCGGCGTTGCGGTCATTGAACCAGCAGATCAGGCGCGCCGCCTCCATGATCGCAGACACCCCCTGCGGCAGCAAGGATGAGTGGACCTCGAACCCCTTTACATGCACCCGGTAGCCTGCCCCGCCCTTGTGGCCATTGACCGCCTTCATCCGGCTCGGCTCGCCAATGATGGCCGCGGCCGCCTGCGGCAGGACCGTTTGCATCGCCGCAATCATCGGTGGGGCTCCGGTGCAGCCGATCTCTTCGTCGTAAGACAGCGCCAGTTGCAAGGGCCGCGTGACCCCGCGCGCCTTGGCCTCCACCAGCGCCCAGATCGCCATGGCGTCAAAGCCCTTCATGTCGCAGGTGCCGCGCCCGTAAAGCCGCCCGTCCCGTTCCACCACCGTCCATGGATCGCTTGCCCAGTTCTGCCCATCCACTGGCACCACATCGGTATGGCCCGACAATACGATGCCCCCTGCCTCCATCGGGCCTACATGCGCAAAAAGCGCAGCCTTGGTGCCGTCCTCATGCCAATGGCGGTGGCCGGTGATCCCGTGGCTAGCCAAATATCCTTCCACCCAATCGACCAAGGGAAGATTGGTGTCCCGGCTGACGGTCGGAAAGGACACAAGCCGGTCTAAAAGATCACGCGCGGAAAGTCGTTGCATTGATGCACCCATGGCTGCCATTGAGGGCGAAACTGCGCTGCCAAGGCAGGCAAGGTCAAGAGCGCCCTGCATTCCCTTGGGTCAGCAAAAATTCCGCGCTTGCGAGAGTTGGAAAAATATCTAACACTTGCTGTAATCACGGGACAGCCTTTTGGGTATGAGCCCGGAAACATAAGAATAATAAAGACTTGGGGAGTTTACATATGGCCGATGGGGCCGCGCCCGTCCTTGATGTCCGGGGGCTGAAGACTGTTTTCCGCACCCGCGGCGGCGAAGTGCACGCTGTAAATTCCGTAAGTTTCCATCTGGACCCCGGTGAACTTTTGGGCGTTGTGGGGGAGAGCGGATCAGGCAAGTCCGTGACGATGATGAGCCTGATCGGCCTTTTGCCCTCGCCGCCCGCTGATGTGCGTGAGGGACAGGTCTTTTTGGATGGCCGCGATCTGCTGAAAATCTCGGCGGATGAGCTGCGTGATGTGCGCGGGGCAAAGATTGGGTTCGTCTTCCAAGATCCCATGACAAGTCTGAACCCGGTGTTTACCGTCGGCAATCAGATCATGGAACCCTTGGTGCGCCATATGGGCCTGACCAAAAAGCAGGCCCGCACCCGCGCGGCTGAGCTGTTGGCGCTTGTCGGCATTCCGGATGCGGAAAAGCGGCTGGATGCCTATCCTCACCAATTCTCGGGCGGGATGCGGCAGCGCGTGATGATCGCCATTGCCTTGGCCTGTGACCCGGACGTCTTGATTGCCGATGAGCCGACCACGGCGCTTGACGTGACCATTCAGGCCCAGATTTTGGAGTTGGTAAAAGGTTTGCGCCAGAAACTGGGCATGGCGATTGTCTGGATCACGCATGATCTGGGGGTGATCGCGGGCATCGCGGATCGGGTCATGGTGATGTATGGCGGTCAGGTCGTCGAACAGGCCCCGGTGAAGGAATTGTTTGCCAATCCGCGCCACCCCTATACCCGCGCCTTGCTGAAAACCATTCCCTCGCTGACGGGCGAGCGTGAGTCGCGGCTTCAGGTGATCGAAGGGCAGCCCCCCATTCTGTCGGGCGCGCCAACGGCCTGCCCGTTCCGTGCGCGCTGTGCACATGCCTTTGATCGGTGCAGCGCGGAAAACCCGTTGCGCCGCGCGGTTGACGGCAAACCTGTTGGTCGCGGCCATGATGTGGCCTGCCACTGGGATCCGGAGGCTGCCCATGCTTGACGCCCGCCCAACCACAAGCGGCACGGCAAAGCCCACAAAGGCGCTTGTGCAAGTCCGCGATCTCAAGATGTATTTTCCGATCCACACCGGGCTTTTGCGCCGCCATACGGGCGATGTGAAGGCCGTCGACGGGATCACTTTTGACATCAACGAGGGCGAAACGCTGGGGCTGGTCGGGGAATCCGGCTGCGGCAAATCCACGGTCGGACGCGCCCTTTTGCGGCTCTACGAACCGACTGCCGGGTCCGTCGTGATCGGTGGGGTGGATGTCGCAAGCCTTGATGCCGAGGCGCTTCGAAAGACGCGCCCGCAGATGCAGATGGTCTTTCAGGACCCTCAGGCCAGCCTGAACCCGCGCATGTCGCTTGCCGATATCATTGGCGAGCCGCTGACCGAACACACCGACTGGGACAGTGCCCGCAAGCTGGCGCGAATTTACGAATTGATGGATGCGGTCGGTCTGAACCGGCGCTTTGCCAACCGCTTTCCGCATGAGTTTTCGGGTGGCCAGCGCCAGCGCATCGGAATTGCGCGGGCCTTGGCCCTGAAGCCACGGTTCATTGTGTGCGATGAGCCGATTGCAGCCCTTGACGTCTCCATTCAGGCGCAAGTGGTGAACCTGCTAGAGGATCTGCAAGAAGAATTCGGCCTGACCTATTTGTTCATTAGCCACGATCTGTCGATGGTGCGCCATATCGCAGACCGTGTGGCGGTGATGTATCTGGGCCGGATCGCCGAACTGTCGTCGCGCGATGACCTTTATGCCCGCCCATTGCACCCCTATGCCGAGGCACTTTTGTCGGCGGTGCCAGAGCCAGACCCGAATTTGTCGCGCTCAAAAGAGCGGATCATTCTGCAAGGCGATGTGCCGTCACCCGCAAATCCGCCAAAGGGCTGTAATTTTTGCACCCGTTGCCCCCGCGTGATGCCGATTTGCCGAGAGGTGAAGCCCGACCTTGCCGAGGTCGAACCCGGCCGCATGGTCGCGTGCCACCTTTACACCGAGATAAATCCTAACGTGGCCGGACGAACCGGCCCGGCCGAGGTAAAAGAGCCAACCAACAAGGAGACTGTGAAATGAAAATGAAAACCGCCCTTCTGGGCGCCGTAGCCAGCATGGCCTTTGCGCCAGCGGCTTTTGCCGAACGGGGCAGCGACGGCAACGTCAAGGTGCTGTATTCGCAAGCCGTGTCGATCATGAACGCCTACCTGTCCTCGGGGACCAAGGACGTCGAAGTTGGCAGCCTTGTGCTGGAGCCTCTGGCCGGTTTCGATGAAGTCGGCGCTGTGTTCCCCCGTCTGGCCGCCGAACTGCCAAGCTTTGAAAATGGCGGCATCTCGGAAGATCAGACCTCGATCACATGGAAGCTGAAAGAGGGCCTGCTTTGGGCCGATGGAACGGCGTTTACCGCCGATGACGTCGTCTTTACCGCCGAATACTGCATGCATCCCGAAGGCGGCTGCGCGCAGCTTGCCAAATACGAGGGCGTCAAGAGCGTTGAGGCGATTGACCCGCTGACCGTGAAGGTTACCTTCACCGGGCCAAAGCCAAATCCGTTCACGGCCTTTGTCGGTTCCACCGCGCCGATCCTGCAAAAAGCACAGTTCGCCAATTGCCTTGGAGCAGCGGCCCCAACCTGCACCGACGCAAACTTCATGCCCATCGGCACCGGTCCCTTCATGGTCACCGATTTCAAGGTGAACGACTCGGTCGAACTCGCGGCCAACCCGAACTACCGTGACCCGGCCAAGCCGACCTTTGCAACGCTGTCGGTCAAGGGTGGCGGTGATGCGGCCTCGGCTGCGCGTGCGGTCATGGAAACCGGCGAGTTCGATTACGCTTGGAACACCCAGATCAACCCCGAACTGCAAGCGCAGATGAATTCGGGCGGCAAGGGCAAGTTCGTGTCAGGCTTTGGGACGCTGGTTGAGCGGATCGAGATGAACATGACCGATCCGTCGCCTGACCTGCCAGAAGGCGAGCGTTCGACCGCCAAGCATCCGCACCCGATCCTGTCGGACGTTCGCGTGCGCAAGGCCCTGTCGATGGCCATCGACCGCAGCTTGCTGGTTGAAGTCGGCTATGGTGAGGCTGGTCGTGCGACCTGTAACCTCGTTCCCGCCCCGGCCATCTATGCCTCGCCCAACACCGATTGCATGATGCAAGACATGGCAGGCGCCAAGGCATTGCTGGATGAGGCTGGCTGGATGGTTGGTGCCGATGGCATCCGCGAAAAAGACGGCAAGAAGTTCAAGATGCTCTACCAAACCTCGGTCAACCCTGTCCGTCAGGACTTCCAGGCGCTGATCAAGGGCTGGTGGAACGAGTTGGGCGTGGATGTTGAGCTGAAAAGCGTCGATGCTGGCGTCTATTTTGGCGGTGACCCAGGTTCGCCAGACACTTTCCAGAAGTTCTATGCAGACGCCGAAATGTATGCAAACAACTTTGACGGGACCGATCCGGAGCCATACGTTGCGGGCTACACCTGCAACAAGGCCCCAAGCCCGGAAAACCAGTGGCAGGGTGAAAACATCAACCGTTTCTGTGACCCGGCCTATGACGCCATGGTTGCCGAGTTGATCCAGACCCGTGATGAGGGCGCGCGCGCTGCCCTGATCATCAAGATGAACGAAATGCTGACCAAAGACACCTACACCATCATCCCACTGGTGGATCGTGGCCGTCTGTCGGCACATTCGAACACCTTGGGTGGCGTGGTTCTGAACGTCTGGGATTCCGAAATGTGGAACGCCCAGGACTGGTTCCGCGTGAAGTGATCTAAGTCGACATCGGGCGGGGGGCCGCAGTGTCCCCCGCCCTTTGCATATCCGCACAAAGACTGCTGACCCGAGGCGTTCATTATGCTCACATTCACAATCCGCCGGCTGTTGCTTGCCATACCGACGCTTCTGTTCATCAGTCTGATCATCTTTCTCTTGGTCGATTTCGCGCCCGGCTCTCCCATGAGCCAGATCCCCCTGACCGTACCGCCTGAAGTGCGCCTGAAGATCATCGAGGCGATGGGCGCGAATGAGCCGGTTTACGTACGCTATCTGCTGTGGCTCAAACAGTTTTTCGTGGTCGAACCACTTGTGCTGTGGGACCACTGGTGGGGCACGAACTTTTCCGAGGGGATGCAGCGCATCGTCAGCTGGCAGTCCCGCAGCCCGGTGATGGATATCATCGTCCAGCGCATGCCGCAGACCCTGACGGTGATCGGCACCTCGTATCTGCTTGGCGTTCTGATCGCGCTACCCATCGGCATCTATTCTGCCTATCGGCAATATTCATGGTTTGACCAGATCGGCACTTTTATCGCCATGATCGGCTTTTCGGTGCCGACATTTTTTACCGGGCTTGTGCTGATCTTGGTCTTTGCCGTGAACCTGCATTGGTTCCCATCAATCTATGACACCTCGTTGCGGGTGACGGATTGGGAGAGCTTTTTGAAACAGGTGCGCCAGATGGCGATGCCGGTCATGGTGCTGGCGCTTTACAATGCGGCGCAGATCAGTCGCTACATGCGGTCATCAATGCTGGAAAACCTTGGGCAAGATTACGTGCGCACCGCCCGCGCCAAGGGGATGAGCGAGCGTGTGGTGGTCCTCAAACATGTGCTTCGCAACTCGATGATCCCTGTCGTCACCGTCATCGCCCTTGGCATCCCCAGCATTTTCGGCGGCGCGATCATCACCGAACAGGTGTTTCGCGTGAACGGCCTTGGGGCGCTGTTGATCGGGGCCATTCAGGGGTCTGACCTGCCGACGGTGCAGACCCTCACCTTTATCTTTGCGGTGCTGATCGTGCTGTTCAACCTGATCGCCGACATTCTGTATGGCATACTTGACCCGAGGATCCGCTATGACTGATTTGGCTCTGGAAAAACCACGCAGCCAGTGGGCCGATGTCTGGTCACAGTTCAAGACGCACAAAGGTGCGTTGGTGGGGCTTGTCGTCTTTGCCTCATTGATCTTTTTCGTCTCGATCGGGCCGCTGATCTGGACCAAGGACCCTACGTTCATCAACCCAGATGCCGCGACCATGATCAAAACGCGGAACAAGCCACCCAGCCTTGAGTTCCCCTTGGGCACCGATCAGTTGGGCCGTGACATGCTGGCGCGGATGATGAAGGGGGGGCAGGTCTCTATCGCTGTTGGCCTTGTCGCGATGACCATTTCCATCTTGCTGGGCACGCTTGTCGGGGTCATGGCGGGCTATTTCAAGCGGCTTGATGGCCCCTTGATGCGCCTGACGGACCTGTTCCTTGCGCTGCCGTTGCTGCCGTTGCTGCTCGTCATGGTGCTATTGTTCCGTGATCCCTTGGCCGCGGCTTTCGGCCCCGAGGGGGGGACGTTCCTGTTGATCGTTTCCGCCATTGGCGTCACGTCATGGATGCAGGCCGCCCGCGTGGTGCGGGGCGAGGTTCTGGCGCTGAAAGAGCGTGAATTCGTGCTGGCAGCCCGGTCTATCGGCACGCCGTCGCGCCGGATGATCTTGCGCCATATCCTGCCCAATGTGGTTTCGCCGATCATGGTGGCCGCAACCTTGGGCATCGCAAACGCCATCATCACGGAAAGCGCGTTGTCCTTCCTTGGCTTGGGCTTTCCACCCGATTTCCCGACATGGGGCCGCCTATTGTTTGATGGCGCGGAATACATCCAGAACTATCCGCAGCGCGTGTTCTGGCCGGGCGTCGCGATTTCCCTGACCGTTCTGTCGGTGAACTACATCGGCGACGGGCTGCGCGACGCGCTTGATCCACGGATCCGGGGCCGCTAAGCGCGCAAGAACGGATTTGGCTGATGTTACAGCAAGGCCCGGTTTTTCCGGGCCTTCGCCTTGAACTACCACTCCGGGACCCGACATGGTATAGGTGCGTCAATATCGACGCCCCGACCGCTCTACCATTTGCCCGTAAGAAAGAGTGCAGCAATGTCTTTGGACCGCCCCCTTACGTTTAGCTTGGACGAACCTGCCCATGGTTCGGGTGATGACGATTGCTCGCGACTGGCGCCGCAAGACATGGTCGTGCAGGCTGCGGCCGCTGCAAACTTCCTCAAGGCGCTGTCGCATGACGGGCGGTTGATGATCCTGTGCCACCTGTCTGCGGGCGAAAAATCGGTGACCGAGCTTGAACACCTGCTGGCCACCCGTCAGGCCGCGGTCAGCCAGCAACTGGCCCGACTGCGGCTAGAGGGTCTGGTGTCGTGCCGCCGCGATGGCAAAACGATCTACTACTCGATCCAAGACCCCAAGGTCAGCCGCACCATCGCGTTGGTCTATGAGATGTTTTGCAAATCGGCCTGATCACAGGCCTCAACCGCGCCCCAGATAAGGCATGTCGCGCGCCATGATGGTGACGAAGGGCATGTTCACGTCCAACGGCAGGCTGGCCATGTGCAGCACGGTTTCGGCCACATGGCGCACGTCCATCACAGGCTCTGGCCGCATCTGACCATCGGCCTGCTGCATCCCTGCGCTGAAGCTGGCGGTCATTTCACTGGCGGCATTGCCAATGTCGATCTGGCCGCAGGCAATATCGAACTTGCGCCCATCAAGTGACAGGGTCTTGGTCAGGCCCGTGACCGCATGTTTTGACATGGTATAGGGCACCGAACCGGGCCTTGGCCGATCTGCGCTGATGGATCCGTTGTTGATGATCCGTCCACCCTGTGGGGACTGCCGGCGCATCAGGCCAAAGGCCGCACGGGCGCAAAAGAACATGCCGTTGATGTTGATATTGGCCAGATTGAGCCAGTCATCGACCGCGATTTCATCAATCAATGTACCTTTCAGTGACACACCGGCATTGTTGAACAAGACGTCAAGTCGGCCCCACTCCGCCTCGATCCGGGAAAACACCGCATCAACCGAGGCAGGATCAGCCACATCGCCCGGCAAGATCAGCGCAGGATCAGCCCCCGCCGTGTCACGCAAGGGACCCTCGCGCCGCCCCATCAGCGCCACGCGCCATCCAGCGTCAATAAACGCGCGCGCCGTGGCGCGGCCAATGCCAGATCCGGCCCCGGTGATCAAGATTGTGCGGCTTTCCATTCTGGGTTCCTTTTTGCGATTGTTCGCCCAGACTTAACGCCGCATCTCGCCTCAGGCCAGAAAGAATTGCGCCGCCCTGCCCCTACAGCGGATCGCGTTCAATCTGAGTCAGATCGAACAAGATCCAAGACAGGCATGCCGTTTGGACTGTGTCGCTACGCTCTAGTGCAACCGGAACTCCCCCACCACATTGCGCCACTCGCCCGCCGTGATCAATTTGCGATGGGTGAATCGCACCGAATGCAACGGACCTTCGATATTGCCCTGCCAAAACTCAATGAACTTGAACAGTTCGGGGTAATCGGGGGCCAGATCATAGTCCTGCCAGATGAAACTGTTCAACACATTGCGATAATCTGGCATGCGGTAATAGAGTTCAGCCGTGGTCAAACCATAGCCCTTTAGCATCCGTTCCGTCTCTGTCGCGCGCATGAAGAAACTCCCTTTCCAGACACCGTTTTCAAATCATGCCCCAACACAATTAAAAATCAATGATTTCAATTTATTGGCAGAGTCTTGCCATGGCTGCCAAAAGGGACTGCACCCCGCCATTGCACCCCATCCCTTGCATGGTGTAAGGTCTTTTCAACAATATATAGACACTGGTTGAGGAAGGCCGCGCCGACATGAGCGATACGCCGGAAGACACTGATATCACGGGCGAAAAGCCAGAGAAACCGACACCGCACGGCCCGCAGATCGATATCGCGGCCGAGATGAAGACGGCCTATCTGGATTATGCGATGTCCGTCATCGTCAGCCGTGCCATCCCGGATTTGCGGGACGGGCTGAAACCTGTGCATCGCCGCATCTTGTTTGCGATGCATGAAACCAACAACACGCATGACAAGCCCTACCGCAAATCGGCCCGTCCTGTGGGCGACACCATGGGGAAATACCACCCCCACGGCGACAGCGCGATTTATGACGCGCTGGTGCGGATGGCGCAGCCGTTTTCAATGTCGCTCAAACTGCTGGACGGGCAGGGCAACTTTGGCTCCATGGATGGCGACAGTGCCGCCGCCATGCGCTATACCGAAGTGCGGATGGACAAGCCTTCGGCCTTTTTGCTTGCTGATATCGAGAAAGAGACTGTCGATTTTCAGGACAACTACGACGGCAAGGACAAGGAACCAACGGTCCTTCCCGCGCGGTTCCCCAATATGCTGGTCAATGGCGCGGGCGGCATTGCCGTTGGCATGGCGACCAACATTCCGCCCCATAACCTTGGCGAGGTGATCGACGGTACCCTTGCCCTGATCGACAACCCCGATCTGTCGACCGAAGCGTTGATGGAAATCATCCCCGCCCCCGATTTCCCGACGGGGGCCACGATCCTTGGCCGCTCAGGCGCGCGCAAGGCCTATCTGGAGGGGCGCGGCTCTGTCATCATCCGCTCCAAAACCCATATCGAAGAAATCCGCAAAGACCGCTTTGCCATCATCGTCGATGAGGTGCCCTATCAGGTCAACAAGGCGTCGATGATCGAGAAAATCGCCGAACTGGTGCGCGACAAGCGGATCGAGGGGATTTCCGGCGTGGCCGACGAATCCGACCGGATCGGTATTCGCGTGGTGATTGAGTTGAAGCGGGATGCGACGCCAGATGTGGTCTTGAACCAGCTGTTCCGGTTCACACCTATGCAAACCAGCTTTGGTTGCAACATGCTGGCGCTGAACGGGGGCCGCCCGGAACAGTTGACCCTGCGTGATTTTCTGACCTATTTCATCAGCTTCCGCGAAGAAGTTGTGGCCCGCCGCACCGCGTTTGAACTCCGCAAAGCGCGTGAGCGCAGCCATATCCTGTGCGGTCTGGCCGTGGCCGTAACCAATGTGGATGAGGTGGTGCGCACCATCCGTGCCAGCGCCGATGCCGCCGAGGCCCGTGAAAAGCTGATGACGCGTCGCTGGCCCGCAGTCGACATTGCCCCTTATATCTTGTTGATCGACGACCCAAGCCACACGATGAACGAGGATGGCACCTATAACCTGTCCGAAGTTCAGGCCCGCGCCATTCTGGAACTGCGTCTTCAACGCCTTACCCAGCTTGGCGTCAAGGAAGTGACAGACGAGTTGGAAGAACTGGCCCGCAAGATCAAGGATTACCTTGAAATTCTGGGCAGCCGCGAACGGATCATGGCCATCATCTCGGATGAGCTGCGCGAGGTCAAAACCCTTTTCGCCGTGCCCCGCCGGACCGAGATTGTCGATTGGTCAGGCGATATGGAAGACGAAGACCTGATCGAACGCGAAGACATGGTCGTGACGATCACCAGTGGCGGCTATATCAAGCGCACGCCTTTGGTCGAATTCCGCCAGCAAAATCGGGGCGGCAAGGGCCTGTCGTCGATGGCGACCAAAGAAGACGATGTGGTGACCACGCTTTTCGTCGCCAATACGCATACTTGGCTTTTGTTCTTCACCACCGATGGCATGGTCTACAAGCTCAAGACATGGCGCCTGCCGCTGGCGGGGCGCACGGCCAAAGGCAAGGCCATGGTCAATATCCTGCCTATCGAACAGGGCGTGTCGATTGCGGCCCTGATGCCTGTGGACGTGCCCGAGGAAGAATGGGATCAGCTTCAGATCGTCTTTGCCACCAGCGACGGCGATGTGCGGCAAAACGATCTGTCGGATTTCACCAATGTGAAACGCAACGGCAAGATCGCGATGAACCTGCCGGAAGGCGTCAGCCTTGTGAACGCGGCCATCGCGGATGAAAATGACGACGTGATGCTGGTCACCGCCCTTGGCCGTGCCATCCGCTTTGCCACGACCGATATCCGCGTGTTCAAATCGCGCGGCTCAACCGGGGTGCGGGGCATTCGACTTGGCGGCGATGACAAGGTGGTGTCGATGTCGATCATCCGCCACTTTGAGGCGACACCCGAGGAACGCGAAGCCTATCTCAAGCAGCGCCGCCTGATGGCGGGCGTCGCCGAGGATGAGGGCGAAGCAGATGAGGATGAAGAGGCCGTTGCCGCAGGACAGCTCAGCACCGAGCGCTATGCCGAGATGTCGGCGGCCGAGGATCTGATCCTGACCATCACCAGCGGCGGCGCGGGCAAGCTGAGTTCCAGCCATGGTTACCCGATCCGCGGTCGCGGGGGCATGGGCGTCATGGCGATGGACAAGGCGATGCGCGGCGGGCGGCTTGTGGCCTCCTTCCCGGTCGTCTCCTCCGATCAGATCATGCTGGCCACCAGCACGGGCCAATCGATTCGGGTGCCCGTGGATCAGATCAGCTTCCGGTCGCGCTCTGCAGGTGGCGTGCGCGTGTTCAACGTCAGCGCAGGCGAAGAAGTTGTCTCCGTCGCCCGCGTGGCCGAACAAGCCGAGGACTGAGTGACTGACCGGCTTTTGGCCCGCCTTTCCGCCCTTGGCGCGGCGGGCCAAACGATCACCTATGGTGCCCTTGCCCGTGATCTGGGGATGCGAATGGGCGAATTGACCGCAGCGCTGGAAGGGTTGATGGAGCAAGACGCCGCTTTGGGCCACCCCCTGCGCGCAGCCCTGTGTGAGGGGCGCTTGTCCGCCGGTCTTCCAGCCCAAGGATTCTTTCTGAAGGCTGCATCCCTTGGCTTTGATATCAGCGATCCCTCCACCTTTGTGGCCGGCCACCGCGCCGCTTTGGCCTTAACCGCCCCGTAACCCGGCCATGTTTCACTGCCCCCAACCCGGAGGGCAGGATGAACCTTTACCATTGCATGATCGAACTGCGGCAAGAAAGCCGCGCCTTGGCCTTCGCCGCCGCCGCTGAGGCATGGATGGGCTATTTGCAGTCACAGGGGCTGATCACCGGCTGGCGGCTTTTACGGCGCAAATTCGGCCTCGCCTCAGGCATTCACACCGATTTCTTGCTCGAGATCGAGGTGCCGGGGATGACGGCACTCGACACGGCCTTTTCCGCCCTCGCCACCTCGGATGAAACCGCGATCCGCCTTTACGACCAGATGCATAAACAGATTGCCCGGGTCGATGTCGGCCTCTATCGCCCCTATCCCGATCCGTCACAACGTGAACGCATCGCCTTGATCTAATCGCTTGCCGGGGCTACATCCCGTGCCATGGAAACACTTCACATCATCGGCGGCGGCATGGCCGGATCCGAGGCCGCTTGGCAGGCCGCAAACATGGGCGTGCCCGTGGTCATTCACGAAATGCGCCCAAAGGTCGGCACATTCGCCCATCGCACCGGGATGCTGGCCGAAATGGTCTGCTCCAACTCGTTCCGCTCGGATGATCATGAGCAAAACGCCGTTGGCCTGTTGCATTGGGAAATGCGGGCCGCCGGTGGGCTGATCATGGAACAGGCCGCCGCCCATCGGCTGCCTGCGGGGGGGGCGCTGGCGGTTGACCGCGATCCCTTTGCCGAAAGCGTGACCGCCCGGATCATGGCGCATCCGCTGATCTCGGTCTCTTACGAAGAAATCACCGCCCTGCCGACGACGGGCCATTGGATCATCGCCACCGGCCCGCTGACCAGCGGGGCCTTGGCCGAAAGCATCCGCGCGGCCACCGGGGCCGATGCGCTGGCCTTTTTCGACGCCATCGCCCCGATCGCCTATGCCGACAGCATCGACATGTCCGTGGCATGGATGCAATCGCGCTATGACAAGGGGGAGACGCCGGAAGAGCAGACCGCCTATGTCAACTGCCCAATGACCCGCGACGAATATGAGGGCTTCATCGACGCCCTCCTCGCCGCCGACAAAACCGAGTTCCATGAGGGGGAAACAGCGGGCTATTTCGACGGCTGCCTTCCGATCGAGGTGATGGCAGAACGTGGCCGCGAGACCCTGCGCTTTGGCCCGATGAAACCCGTGGGCCTGACCAATCCGCATCAGCCCGATGTCAAACCCTATGCCGTGGTGCAACTGCGCCGCGACAACAAACTGGGCACGCTGTTCAACATCGTGGGCTTTCAGACCAAGATGAAATACGGCGCACAAACGGATGTTTTCAAACGCATTCCAGGGCTGACCAATGCCAGCTTTGCGCGTCTGGGCGGCATCCACCGCAACACCTTCATCAATTCGCCTACGCTGCTGGATGATCAGATGCGGCTGAAATCGCAGCCCAATATCCGCTTTGCGGGCCAGATCACCGGGGTCGAAGGCTATGTCGAATCCGCTGCCATGGGCCTCTTGGCGGGCCGGATGGCTGCGGCGGAAATCCTTGGCAGAACCCTGCCCCCGCCACCGCCCGAAACCGCCACAGGCGCGCTGATCACCCATATCACCGGCGGGGCCGAGGCAAAGACCTTTCAGCCGATGAATGTGAACTTCGGCCTCTTCCCCCCGAATGACGCGCGCGGCGGGCGCCGGGGCCGCAAGGATCGCTACAAGGCCTATACCGACCGCGCCAAAGACGCCTTCACGGCTTGGCTGGCATGACGGCAGGGGCTTTCGTCACCCGCTTTGCCCCCTCACCCACCGGCCCTTTGCATCTGGGCCACGCCTATTCCGCGATCCTTGCCCATGACATGGCCCGGGCCGCGGGCGGCCAATTCCTGCTGCGCATGGAAGACACCGATCTGGAGCGGTGCAAACCTGTCTATGAGGCTGCCATTGCCGATGATCTGGCATGGCTTGGCCTTGCATGGGATGGTCCCATCCACCACCAAAGCTCAAAGATCCCCCACTACAACCAACGGCTAGAGGCGCTTTCTACCAAAGGCCTGCTCTACCCCTGTTCCTGCACCCGCACCGATATCCGCGCCGCCCTTGCTGCCCCGCAAGAAGGGGTGGCCCATGCCGTCTACCCCGGCACGTGCCGCGGGCGTGCGATGGCCTCGCGCCTGCCCGGCGACGCGCTGCGCCTTGATCTTGCGGCGGCCCTTGGCGACCTTGCCCCAATGGGCCTTCAGTTCGCCGAAACCGGCCCCGCCCATGCTGGCACCCACGTGGTGGACCCCGACGTGGCAAGGCGCTTGATTGGCGATGTGGTGCTGTCACGCAAGGGCGAGGATATCGTCGCCTATTTCCTCGCCTCGGCCTTTGATGATGCGGATCAGGGCATCACCCATGTGGTCCGGGGCGATGATCTTTTCGACTTCACGCCCATTCAGGTGATCTTGCAGCGGCTTTTCGGCCTGCCGACCCCAATCTACCATCATCACCCCCTGATCCGCGATGATCAGGGCAAACGTCTGGCCAAACGAGATGACGCCCGCGCCCTGTCAAAATACCGCGCCGAAGGGGCCAGCCCCGCCGATATCCGCCGGATGGTCGGCCTTTAACCCTTCATCTGTTCAAAAATATCCTCGGGGGGGGCGCTTTCCATGGGAAAGCGGTGGGGGGCAGACAGCCCCCCTCCCCGGTCAGAGTTCCGATCCCGCCTTGGCAGATTGCGACAGCAGCGCCATCATATAGCCTGCGACGGACCGGAAACAGACCACCGTAAACCCCGCCTCGTCGCGCCAAAAGGCCGCCGCGACCTGTGCTGCACGGCTGCGGCGCAACTCACCCAAAGCCAGCGTGTCAAAATCCACTGGGGAAATCTTGCGCATCACCTGATCGGCCTGCGCGCCCTCTACCCGGAACACAGCCCGCGCGTCTGACACATTGACCGCCAGATGGTGCTGCCCCTTCAGCGCCTGCGCAATCGCATCCAGTGCCTGCGACACCTCGGCATAAGGCAAGATCAGCAGAACCTCATCCGGGCTCATCCAGCCTGCGGCGCGATCATCCTTGGTTTCCATCCGCAGCAGTGCGGGCACGGCACAGCCCGTGGCCGCCATGATGGCCTTGTCGAGGCCCTTTGTCCCAGCTTTCGCCCGGAGCGTGATCATGCCGATGGGGCCGATCTCGCGGATGGTCGCGAACCCGTCAAAAGACGCGCCGTTCAGCGCCGAGATCGGATCAGACATTTTGCTTCTCCCCATCCTTGTCAAAGAAAACCGGGTTGACGACACGGGCTTGCACCGTGCCGCCTTCGATCTTGCTAAACTCGACCACCTCGCCCATCCGCTGCGGCCCATGGCGCAACAGCCCCATCGCGATCCCACGGTTCAAAGTCGGGCTGAAATAGGTGGACGTCACCCGACCCTGAACATTGCGCTGGTTGTTGGCGTTCACGCCCTGCCCCACGATATAAGCGCCGTCTTGAATGACCGATCCATCCAGCGTCTCAAACCCGACCAGTTTCCAGCGATCCGCATTTGCCAAAAAGCTGCGTTGCTGGCCGCGCTTGCCCAGAAAGTCCGCCTTCTTTTTCGAGATTGCCCAATCAAGCCCAAGATCTTGCGGGATCACCGTGCCATCGGTTTCATCGCCAATCATGATAAAGCCCTTTTCGGCCCGCATGATATGCAGCGCCTCAGTGCCATAGGGCATCGCGCCAAACTCTACCCCGGCGGCAATCAAGGCCTGCCAGAAGGCCGCACCTTGTCCTGCATCCACGGCGATTTCATAGCTGAGTTCACCCGAGAAACTGATCCGGTAAACCCGCACCGCAAAGCCGCCAAGCGTGCCATCGGCCCATTGCATGAAGGGCAACGTCTCTTTGGACAGATCCATGCCGCCCAGACGCTCCAACAGTTTGCGCGCATTTGGGCCAACAACGGCCACTTGGGCATATTGCTCGGTCACATTGGCAGTAAAGACCTGCCAATCCCACCATTCGCATTGCAGCCAGTCTTCCATCCAGCCATGAATCCGGTCCGCCCCGCCAGAGGTGGTGTGGCAAAGCCATGTATCCTCATCAATGCGGGCCACAACGCCATCGTCTGACAAAAAGCCCTGCTCATTGCACATCAGGCCATAGCGGCATTTGCCAATCGGCAAGGTGCTCATCACACCCGTGTAAAGCATATCCAAAAAGCGCCCGGCATCCGGGCCTTTGACGATGATCTTGCCAAGGGTGGAGGCATCCAGCAAGCCAACCGCGTTGCGGGTATTGCGCACCTCGCGGTGAACCGCTTGGTCATGTGTCTCGCCCGCCCTCGGAAAGCAGTAGGGCCTGCGCCAATAGCCAACGGGTTCAAAATACGCGCCGTTCTTTTCGTGCCACGCATGCATGGGGGTGCGGCGCAAGGGTTGGAAAATCTCGCCCCGCGCCTCGCCTGCCAGCGCACCAAGGGTAACGGGCGTATAGGGAGGGCGGAAGGTGGTGGTGCCAACCTGCGGGATTGCCATGTTCAGGCTTTCGGCCAGAACGGCAAGGCCGTTGATATTGGACAGTTTTCCTTGATCCGTCGCCATGCCAAGGGTGGTGTAGCGCTTGGTATGCTCCACCGATTCATAGCCTTCACGGGCCGCCAACTGCACGTCCGACACCTTGACGTCGTTCTGGAAGTCGAGCCACATCTTGGAGCGCAGGGCGATATCCGCCCCTTGTGGCATCACCCAGACCGGGGCCATCGCACCCTCTTCGGGCAGATCATGCATCGGGGCTGTGGCCTTGGCGGGCTTCATCGCCAGCATGTCCAGCGCAATCCGGGCCGCCGCATCGGCATCGGTCGCCGCGGCGCGCAATGCGCCGTTTGCAGCCCCTGCCGCGATCACCATCGCGCGCCCATCATGCGACAGGGGCGGCCGGTCCGGATCAGGGCGGAAGAACGCCCCCGCCTCATCCCAAGCCAGCTTGCCGCCACAATGGCTCCACAGATGCACGACAGGAGACCAACCGCCCGACATTGCCACGCAGTCACAGGCGACAAAGCTTGACGCCTTGCCTTCGCCAGCCTGCACGCAGATTTCGACCCCTTCGACCCGCTTGGTGCCTTTGACCTTGGCAATGCCTTTGCCAGTCTCGACCCGAATGCCAAGGGCGCGCACGCGCTCGGGCAAATCGCCATTCACAGAGACACGCGCATCGACGACCGCCACCACCTCCAACCCCGCGCCATGCAGCGCAATGGCGGTGCGATAGGCGTCGTCGTTATTGGTGACAATCACGGTGCGATCGCCGGGCGAAACCGCCCATTTGCCAACGAAATCGCGCACCGCACCGGCCAGCATAACGCCCGGAATGTCATTGCCGGGGAAAGACAGGGGCCGTTCGATCGCACCCGTCGCGGTGATGATCCGCGTGGCGCGCAGCCGCCACAGGCGCTGACGCGGGCGACCATCGCCCGGTGTATGATCGGCCACACGCTCGCTGAGCAAGACATAGCCGTGGTCATGGACCCCAGCCGCCTGACAGCGCAGGCGCATCGTCACATTGGGCATGGCCATCAGGGCCGTCACAGTTTGGTCAACCCAAGCCTGCGCCGCCATCCCGTCGATGATATCGCCATCCACACGGGCGCGACCGCCCCAGACGGTGGCCTCTTCAACCAGCCAGACGCGCGCGCCTGCACGCCCCGCGACCAAAGCTGCCTGCAGGCCCGCAACCCCGCCGCCCGCAACCAGAACGTCGCAATAGCCATAGGCTTGTTCATAGTGGTCGGCATCACGGTCCTTGGGGGCCTGACCCAGACCTGCAGATTTGCGGATGATCGGCTCGAACACATGTTTCCATGCCGCGCGCGGATGGATGAAGGTCTTGTAGTAAAAGCCTGCGGGCAAAAAGCGGCTGGCGTAGTTGTTCAGCACCCCCACGTCATATTCAAGGCTTGGCCAATGGTTCTGGCTCTGCGCCTCTAGCCCGTCAAAAAGCTCGGTCGTGGTGGTGCGCTGGTTTGGTTCCAGCCGGGCACCGCTGCCAAGGTTCACCAGCGCATTCGGCTCTTCCGGTCCCGAAGCCACGATGCCGCGCGGGCGGTGATATTTGAAACTGCGGCCGACCAACATCTGGTCATTGGCAAGCAGCGCCGAGGCAAGTGTATCGCCCTCATATCCGCGCAGGCGTTTGCCGTTAAAGGTAAATTCCACCGCCACATTGCGGTTGATCATCCAGCCGTTGCTGGTCAAACGGGTGCTCATTTGAAGCCCTTCCAATCGGGACGCTTGGCCTTGATCTTGTCTATCACCTCAACCGGTGGTTCGGTGGATTGGGCCGGGTATGTGCCAAACACCTCCAGCGTGGCGGTGCAGCGGGCGGCCAGGAACCACTTGCCGCACCCGTAGGCATGGCGCCAACGCTCAAAATGCACGCCCTTGGGGTTCTTGCGGGCGAACATATAGGCCTCGAAATCAGCATCTGACGAGTCGGGGCCAAAGCGCTTGAGATGCGCTTCGCCGCCCGGGGACAGCTCGGTTTCCTCGGCCTTTACGCCGCAATAGGGGCATTCAAGGATCAGCATGTCGGTGCCTCATGATTGCAAGGGCACCGGGGGCTCTGCCCCCGGACCCCCGGGATATTTATGAACAGATGAAGGGGCATCTCAGTGCGCCACGCCAGCGGCCACAGATTCGTCGATGAAACGACCTTCGCGGAAGCGCCACATGTCGAACTCGGCCGCCAAGGGGCCCGGCTCGCCCTTGGCCATCAGGTCCGCCATGGCCCAGCCGGAGCCGGGTATCGCCTTGAAGCCGCCGGTGCCCCAGCCGCAGTTGATAAAGCAATTGCCAAGCGGGGTTTTCGAGATGATGGGCGAGCGATCGCCGGTCATATCGACAATCCCGCCCCATTGGCGCAGCATTTTGAGGCGGCTGAGCATGGGGAAGGTTTCGATCAGTGCGCGCAGGGTTTCCTCGATATGCTGGAACGATCCGCGCTGGGTATAGTTGTTGAACCCGTCGGTGCCGCCGCCAATCACCATCTCACCCTTGTCGGATTGCGACATATAGCCATGCACTGTGTTGGCCATCACCACCACATCCATGCACGGTTTGATGGGTTCAGACACCAGCGCCTGCAGTGCCATGGATTCGACGGGAAGACGGAAGCCCGCCATATCGGCAACTTGGCCCGAGTGGCCCGCGACCACGATGCCCAGCTTTTTGGTGCCGATGAAGCCCTTGGTCGTCTCGACCCCCGTCACGCGCCCACCTTCGGAGCGCACGCCCGTCACTTCGCATTGCTGGATGATGTCCATCCCCATGTCCGAGCAGGCGCGCGCATAGCCCCAGGCCACCGCGTCATGCCGCCCGGTTCCACCGCGGGGTTGCCAGAGCGCGCCCAGAACCGGATAGCGCGGCCCGTCAATATTCATGATCGGGCAGAGTTCCTTGACCTGTTGCGGCGTGATGAACTGCGTCTCCACCCCTTGCAGGCTGTTGGCATGGGCCGTGCGCAGATAGCCGCGCACCTCGTGGTGGGTTTGGGCCAGCATCATCACGCCACGCGGGCTGAACATGACGTTATAGTTGAAATCCTGACTTAGCGTCTCATAAAGGGAGCGGGACTTTTCATAGATCGCGGCAGAGCTGTTTTGCAGATAATTCGAGCGGATGATCGTGGTGTTGCGCCCGGTGTTGCCGCCGCCAAGCCAGCCTTTTTCAAGGATCGCGACATTGCGGATGCCGTGATTCTTGCCAAGGTAATAGGCCGTGGCCAGACCATGGCCGCCTGCGCCCACGATGATGGCATCATAGCTGGCCTTGGGTGTTGGTGAGCGCCATGCGCGTTCCCAGCCTTGGTGATATCCCAAAGCCTCACGGGCGATGGCAAAGACCGAATAGCGTTTCATCTGCCCTTATCCTTTGCGACGGCTTGGCCTGCGGCACCCAAGATGCCCACTTTGACCCGTTGGCCCTATGTGGACCCTGACCCGCTTCTATCCGCTGCCCCAAGCGGCACAACAGGGAAAATTACGACATCTTGCCAAGTTGCCGCAGGGGGCGGTGCAGGGGTTTGCCGGACTGCGGCCAATTGTGCCTTTTGAAAGCGGCCCCAAACCATTACATGGGGTTGGCCGGGATACGCGGCCTGGGTGGAAGGGTGCAACGATGGGCGATTGGATTTTTTGGATGCTGGCAGCCGCCGTGGCAGGTTTGGTGACGGCGGCGCTGATCCTTGCCGCCCGGCACAACCGGGGCGAGACGCGGAGCGCGGCCGAGTTTGACCTGACCGTTTATCGCGACCAACTGGCCGAGATCGAGCGCGATCTTGACCGTGGGGTGCTGCCGCCGGAAGAGGCGCATCGCCTGCGCACAGAGGTCTCGCGCCGCCTGTTGGAGGCGGATCGCGCCGCACAGGCCCAGCCCAAAGCCACGCCAAAGACGGCGGGCCTTGGCCTGATGGCCCTGATCGCCGTGGTGATGGCCGGATCGGTCGCCTTGTATACCCGCCTTGGCGCGCCCGGATATCCTGATCTGCCGCTCAAGGAACGGTTTGCCATGTCTGAAACGCTGCGCACCACGCGCCCCAGTCAGGCAGAGGCAGAGGTGGCCGCTACTCCTCCGCCCGCCCGCAGCGATGTGGACCCGGCCTTTCTGGACCTGATGGAGAAATTGCGTGGCGCTGTGCAAGAGCGGCCGGGAGACATCAGTGGCCTGACCCTTTTGGCCCGCAACGAGGCCGCGCTTGGGAACTTCAAGGCAGCCATGCAGGCGCAAAGCGGGCTGATTGCGGCAAAGGCAGCCGCCGCGACCGGAGAAGATCAGGCCACGCTGGCCGAGTTGATGATCTTGGCTGCTGGGGGCTATGTGTCGCCGGAGGCCGAAGCGGTTTTGGTGCGCGCGCTTGCACTTGATGCCCAAAACGGGACCGCACGCTATTACTCGGGCGTCATGTTCGCCCAGATCGGGCGCTTTGACCGGACCTTTGTGCTGTGGCGCAGGCTTTTGGAAGAAGGCCCCGATGACGCCCCGTGGATTGCGCCCATCCGCGAACAATTGCCCGAGGTCGCCGCCCGCGCCGGGGTGGAATACACCTTGCCCACACCGCAGCGCGGCCCTTCGGCGGGGGACGTGGCCGCTGCGGCCGATATGACGCCCGAGGATCGCCAAGCCATGATTTCGGGCATGGTCGCGCAATTGGGCGACAGATTGGCGACCGAAGGTGGCCCCGCCGAGGATTGGGCGCGGCTGATCACCTCGCTGGGGGTTTTGGGTCGCACGGATGAGGCGCGCGAGATCTATGCCGAAGCTGTCCGTCGGTTTGAAGGGCAAAGCGTGGAATTGGCGGGCCTGAAAGAGGCGGCGACCGCCGCCGGGGTGGCCGAATGATCCTGACCGATATTGCCGAGTTTGCCGCCATTCTGCCCGTAAACAGGGCAATTGCCGGGCTTGATCTGGGGGACAAAACCATTGGCGTTGCCCTGTCAGACCTGCGCCGTGGGGTTGCCACCCCGATCGAGGTGATCCGGAGAGAGAAGTTCATGATTGATGCCAGCCGCCTGCTGGATCTGCTCAAGGCGCGGGGGGCGGTGGGAATCATCCTTGGCCTGCCGTTGAACATGGATGGCAGCGAGGGGCCACGGGTGCAGTCGACACGGGCCTTTGCCCGCAATTTGGAAAAGCTGACAGATCATCCCATCACCTTTTGGGACGAGCGTTTGTCAACCGTTGCGGCAGAAAGAGCACTGCTGGAGGCGGATACGTCGCGAAAGCGTCGGAAAGAAGTGATTGATCAGGTCGCCGCCGGTTATATCTTGCAAGGCGCGCTTGACCGGATGGCGCATATGGCACGAGAGCAGGGTTGATCAGGTGAAAGACGACGTCTGGACACGCGACGAAATTCAATCACCCTGCGTCAAGCTGTGCGTGGTGCATCCCGAAGAGCGTTTGTGCGTCGGATGCTTTCGGACGATTGAGGAAATTGGTGCATGGTCGCGCCTGACGCATGAGGCCCGCGCCGCCATCATGGCCGAATTGCCGACCCGCGCGCCACGCTTGCAAAAGCGTCGCGGTGGCAGGGCCGCCCGCGTGGCGGGCTAAGCCAGCAAAGGCGTGCCTAGCCTTTTTCGGCCTTTTTGACCCAACGCCCGGTTTCTTCGGACCAATATTGCGCAGGCACTCCTGCCTCGGTCAATTGCTTCCACTGGCCCCGTGCATGGGACAGGCGGGCAGGATCGTCGCCATCAAACAAGACGCACACCCGTTCCAGCGCCCCGGCCTCATCTGCTGTGGTTTCGGCCCCATCGATCAGCACCAGAACCTGCGCCTGATTGGCAATCGCACCCGTGCCCAACAAGACCGGTTGATCGCCATCCGATGGCCCGCCTTGCAGGCCATGGGGCAAGAAACTGTCGGCAGGCTCTGACCAAAAGCGATGGTCCAGCCGTTCCAGCGTGGATTGATTCGTGCCCCGGATCATCACGCGCCACCCCTTGGGCAAGGATTTGTCCAAAAGCGTGCGCGCGGTGGCCTCGGCCGACGACCGGGTCAGGTGATAGAACAGCACATTGCCCATCGGTTCCCCCGTTGCCACCCCTGCCCGCGTGCGATCCGCAGGCCTACTTTGCCTCATACCGATCTTTGATCAGCCGGTTCAAGGCCATCACACCCCACCCCGTGGCGCCCTTCGGCGCAAGGGGGGTGTCGGTCTTCAACAAGGCCGTGCCCGCGATATCCAAGTGGATCCATGGCATCTGCGGTTTGACAAAGCGTTGCAAGAACTGCGCCGCCGTGATCGCCCCGCCATCGCGCCCGCCGACATTCATCATATCTGCGATGCGGGATTTCAGTTTGGCGTCATAGGCCTCGCCCATTGGCATCCGCCATGCGCCTTCGCCTTCGGCCTCGGCAGCCTTCAAAAAGGCATTGCACAGCGCATCATCATTGGAAAACACGCCAGTATTCGCATGACCCAGCGCCACGATGATTGCCCCGGTCAGGGTGGCAAGGTCGATCATTCCGGTGGGATTGAAGCGGTCTTGGGCATACCACATCACATCGGCCAGAACGAGGCGACCTTCGGCATCGGTATTGATCACCTCGATCGTATCGCCCTTCATCGAGGTCACCACATCGCCGGGGCGCTGTGCCCGACCGTCAGGCATATTCTCGACCAGACCGACCAGACCGACTACATTGGCCTTGGCCTTGCGCAGCGCCAAGGTGCGCATCACCCCCGCCACGACGCCAGCCCCGCCCATATCCATGGTCATCTCTTCCATGCCGCCCGCAGGCTTGATCGAGATGCCGCCCGTATCGAAGACCACGCCCTTGCCGATCAGGGCCAGGGGGGCCTGATCCTTTGGCCCGCCTTTCCATTGCATGACAACGACCTTGGAGGGGGTTTCAGACCCCTGCCCCACGCCCAACAAGGCACCCATGCCCAGTTTTGTCAGCTCTTCCTCTTCAAGGATTTCCACCTCCAGCCCCAGTTCTTGCATGGCGGCAAGACGGGCGGCGAAATCATAGGTGGTCAGCACATTTGCCGGCTCGTTGACCAGATCGCGGGTGAAGAACACGCCTTCGGTCACGGCGGCACCAGCGTTGGCTTGGGCGGCAATCGCCTCGGGAGCGGTGACCATGACGGTCACAGGCCCGATCTCTTTTTTCTCGGCCGTCTTGTGGGGTGTGAAGCTATAGGCCCGCATCGCCACACCAAAGGCAATCTCGGCGGCCTGCGCATGCCCTTCGGCCAAGATCAGCGCCCCTGACGGCGTAAGGGCGCGGCCGATTGCCCCGCCTGCCTTGCGCGCCTCGGCGATGGTGGCACGTTTGGGCAGGCTGATCACCTGAACCGCTTCCGCCTCCAGCCCGCCGGGCCAAGCAAGATCCTGCGCCTCGCCCGGTTTCAACGCGGCAAAGGCCTCAGAGCCGATGAACCGCGCAAGGCCCCCCCGCATCAACCGATCCAGCTTGCGCCCTGCCGGGCTGACCGACTTGGCGGTATCGACAAAAATGACGACCCGCCCCTTGGCCTGCGCGATGGCATCAAGATCTGTGGCTTGGAACTGGATCGATACGGGTTGGGACATATTGGCCTCGGGGCTAAACCATTTGCGCGGAGGCTAGCCCGCACACCGCCGAATGACCAGATATGAGTTTTCATCCCGCGTGGTTTCGCCTAGGGTCGATCGAGTTTTCATTTGGGGTATTCCGGACCGTGCCAAGATTCGACAGATATCTGCTGTCGCAACTGCTTGCGGTATTCGGGTTCTTTTCCCTACTGATTGTGTCTGTTTACTGGATCAACCGGGCCGTCGGACTGTTTGACCAGATGATCGGCGACGGACAAAGCGCGCTGGTCTTCCTTCAGTTTTCCTTGCTGACCCTGCCCAATATCATCCGCCTTGTATTGCCGATCTCGGCCTTTGCCGCCGCGGTCTATGTGGCCAACAGGCTGACCGGAGAAAGCGAGCTTGTGGTGATGCAGGCGACGGGGTTTTCGTCGTTTCGCCTTGCGCGTCCGGTGCTTTTCTTCGGGGTCATCGTGATGGCCATGCTGTCGGTTCTGTCGCATGTCATCGTGCCGATCAGCAGGACGGAGTTGAACGACCGCTCGGCGGAACTGTCCAGCAATGCCACGGCGCGTTTCTTGCGCGAGGGGCAGTTCATGCATCCTTTGGCGGGTGTCACCCTGTACATCCGGGAAATCACCCAGACGGGTGAGTTGCGCGATATTTTCGTGTCTGATGACCGGGTCGCGGGACAGACCACAACCTATACCGCGCGCCGGGCCTTGTTGGTGCGCGGCGATACGGTGCCAAAGCTGTTGATGTTTGACGGGATGACGCAAAACCTGACCCAAGGCACGCGCCGCATTGCGGTCACACGATTTGCCGATGTGACCTATGAACTGGCGGGCCTGCTTGACCGAACCGGCCGGATCGGGCGCGGCGTGCAAGAGGTGTCCACTTGGGAATTGCTGTGGCCAAGCGAGGCACTGGTAACCGAAACCCAATCCAGCCGTGCCGTCTTGTTGCAAGAGGGACATACGCGGTTTTCCCAACCCTTGCTGGCGATTGCGGCGGCATTGATTGGCTTTGGATCGCTGCTTCTGGGGGCCTTCAGCCGCTTTGGGCTGTGGCGCCAGATCGGCGTGTCGATCTTTTTGCTGATCGTGGTGCAGTTGATCAACACACAGGCGACGGGTCTTGCCTTGCGCTCTGATCTGGCATGGCCTTCGGTCTATCTTGCCCCGACCACGGGCATCGCCATCGGCATTGGCTTGCTCTGGTTGTCGCAGCGACCCCGACGTGTCGGGCGCACGGATGCGGGGACAATGCCCGCATGATCCTGTCACTCTACATCGCTCGCCGGTTTCTTTGGGCCTTTGCACAGGTCTTTTTCGTCTTTCTGGCGATCTTGTTGCTGCTTGATACCATCGAACAAATCCGCCGCTTTGCCGATCAGGGCATCAGTACCGCCGGGGCATTGCAACTGGCTACGATGAACACACCCGCCAGCCTGTACCGGATTTTGCCCCTGATCATGATCTTGGCGGCCATCACGATGTTCTTGTCGCTGGCGCGGTCGTCCGAGTTGGTCGTCATGCGGGCGGCAGGCCGCTCGGCGCTGCGCTTTCTGGTCGCGCCGGTGCTGGTGGCGGTTATCATCGGCCTGCTGGCGGTGGCCGTGCTGAACCCCTTGGTTGCGGCCACCCAAAAAGAGTATGACAGGCTGTGGTCCATCGCGGCCAAGGGCATACAAAGCACCTTGTCCCTTGCTGAAACGGGCCTTTGGCTGCGTCAGGGCAATGAAGAGGGCCAAACGGTCATCCGGGCCGTGCGCGCCAATACCGATGGGACAGAGTTGTTTGGCGTCACATTCTTGCTGTTTGGCAAGGATGGGGTGCCCTTGGCGCGGGTTGAGGCGGAAAGTGCCCTTTTGATTCCGGGCGCATGGCAACTCTCCGGGGCAAAGCGCTGGGACCTGACGCAAGACAACCCCGAACGCAGTGCCCAAGCCCTGCCGGATACGGCAACGCTCCCCTCTAATCTGACGCGTGAAGGGATCAGGGACAGTTTTGGCCTGCCTTCGGGTGTGCCATTCTGGCAATTGCCCAAATATATCGCAGGCCTTGAACGCGCGGGGTTCTCAGCGCGTGCGCATAAGGTATGGTATCAGATGGAATTGGCGCAGCCCTTGCTGCTGGCCTCGATGGTGCTCATCGCGGCGGGCTTTACGATGCGCCACTCCCGTTTCGGGAAAACCGGGGTTCTGGTTCTGATGGCTGTTTTGGGTGGGTTCTTCATTTTCTTTCTGCGCAATTTCGCCCAAGTTCTTGGTGAGAACGGGCAAATTCCGATCATGCTTGCCGCATGGGCCTCGCCCGTGGCGGCCACGCTTTTGGCGCTTGGCTTGCTGTTGCATCTGGAGGAGGGGTGATGTCGCCTGCGCCTCTTAGGGTCCTTTTGGCCTGCCTCTTTCTGTCATTGGCGGCCCCGCAACATAGCGCGGCACAGGATATGGCGGCCTTGGTCGCCGATACAGTGCGGATTGATGCGCAGGGCCGTCTGCTAGCAACCGGCGGGGTAGAGGTTTTCTATCAGGGCCGCACCTTGCGGGCCCAAAGCATCTTGTATGACCGCACATTGGACAAGCTGTTCATAACTGGCCCGATTGTGATGGAGGATGGCGAGGCCGCGGTGCTGGTGGCGTCACAGGCAGAACTGTCGGCAGATCTGTCTGAGGGTATCTTGCAAAGCGCCCGTTTGGTGCTGAACCGGGAATTGCAGCTTGCGGCGAACCAAGTCCAGCGGATTGGCGGTCGCTACACCGCGCTCGACAATGTCGTGGCCTCTTCTTGCAAGGTCTGTGTGGATCGCCCCACCCCACTGTGGGAAATCCGGTCGCGGCGGGTGATCCATGATCAGCAAGAGCGCCAGCTTTACTTCGATCATGCCCAGTTTCGTGTGGCTGGCCTACCGGTCCTCTATTTCCCGCGCCTGCGGATGCCCGATCCGACGCTGAAGCGGACCAGCGGCTTTTTGATGCCGCAAATCCGCACAACCTCGGGCCTTGGGACTGGGATCAAACTTCCCTATTTCCGGACACTTGGCCCATACCGCGATCTGACGATCACGCCCTACCTGTCGACGAAATCCGGGCGCACGTTGGAGCTGCGGTATCGGCAAGCCTTTGCCACGGGTGAAATTGAGGTCAATGGCGGCCTGTCGCGTGATCGATTGGTGCCGGGCGAGACACGGCATTATCTGACCGCCACCGGCAGCTTTGATTTGCCCCGCGATTTCAGGCTGACCTTCCGGGGTGAGATCGTCAGCGATCCGGCCTATCTGCTGGATTATGGCCTGCCGGTCAAAGATCGCCTCGACAGCCGGATCGAAATCAACCGCATCCGACGCAATGAACTGATCTCGGGCCGTCTTATCGGAATCAAATCCATTCGGGCGGGCGAAGTCAATTCCACCCTTCCCACGATTGTGAGTGATCTGACCTTTTACCGCCGCTTTTCGGGTGGCCCCTTGGGGGGCGTGGCTGGACTGCGGTTCCAGACCCACAGCCATTACCGCAGCTCAACCGACCCGGCCGATCTGAATGGCGACGGCATCGGCGACGGGCGTGACGTCTCGCGGGCTTCTGTCCGGCTGGACTGGCGGCGCAACTGGGCCTTGCCGATGGGCATGGTCGGCACCGTGCTGGGCGAGGCGACAGCAGATACCTATACCGTCCAGCAAGATGCCGTTTTTGGTGGCAACCACGCCCGCCTGCATGGGGCATTGGCTGCCGAATTGCGGTGGCCATGGGCCAAGGCAGGGGCGAATGGGGTGGGCCATGTGATCGAACCGGTCGTCCAGCTCGTCTGGGCGGCAAAGGGCACTGAAACGGTTCCGAATGAGGATTCGCTTCTGGTCGAGTTTGATCAGGGCAACCTTTTCGCCCTGAACCGCTTTCCCGGATCCGATGCCACCGAACGCGGCGCGCGGATGAACCTTGGGCTGAGCTATACTCGCGTTGCCCCCACGGGTTGGTCTCTGTCCACCGCCATCGGGCGTGTGCTGCGCAAAGAGGATTTGGGGCAATTCTCGACGGCCTCGGGCCTTGACGGGATAAAGTCTGACTGGTTGGCAGCCGCCCAAGTGAACTTGGCGGGGGGATTGGGTCTGCATCATCGGATGCTGTTTGACGACGGCTTGGCCATCACAAAGTCCGAAACCCGCTTTGATCTGAATCGCGACAAATATGGTCTGGCGGGGTCTTATGTCTGGGTCGTGGCCGACACAGACGAAGAGCGTCCCGATGCCATTTCGGAACTCGCGGTCGATGGACGCTACAAGATGACCGAGAACTGGACTGCAAAAGCCGAGGCCCGCTATGATTTTGAGGCCGACCGGGCCAATAGCGCGGGTCTTGGCCTGCAATTTCGTAACGAATGTGTTTCGCTGGATCTTTCTCTCTCGCGTCGCTTCACGTCCTCGACTAGTGTAAAGCCGACAACGGATTTTGGCCTTTCGGTCGATCTCGTGGGCTTTGGCAGCGGTGCTGCGGCTGGCCCCGCGCGGGCCTGTCGGCGGTGACGTATGGGCAGTGGCGCGGGTTCAGGCATGGCGGGGTGCAGTGGGTGGGCCACACGGCAAAAGACCGGAAAGGCGGCAGGCAAGTGACGGCAGGACGCATGAACACGAAACGATTTGATACCCCCCGCAAACCGCTTTGTGCGGGATTTGGACTAAGGGCATTGATCTTGGGCAGTTGTCTGGCTTTTGGTCCGACGATGGCACCCGTCGCCATGGCCCGCGATACAACGGCGGTTGCCTCGCCGTTCACGCCGGTCTTGCGGATCAACAACAGTGTGATCACCCAATTCGAACTGGACCAGCGCAAACGCTTTTTGATGGTGTTGCGCCAGCCGGGCGACCCAGAGAAAGAAGCCCTGAGGGGCCTGATCCAAGACCGGCTTGCCGCTGAAGAGGCAAGGCGTTTTGACGTCCGGCTGACCAGCGAGCAGATCAGCACGGGCATGACTGAATTTGCCGGGCGGGCCAATCTGTCAGCCGAGCAGTTGATCGAGGCCCTTGGTCAATCGGGCATCGCCTCCGAAACCTTTCGGGATTTTGTGGCAAATGGCCTGCTTTGGCGCGACATCATCCGGGGCCGATTTGGTTCAACCGTGTCGATCTCTGAGGCCGAGGTTGATCGCGTGATCGCCAACGGCACAAATCGCATGGAAATGCAGTTGTTGTTGTCGGAAATTGCCATTCCCTATGAAGGCGATCCCGAAGCCGCATTGACCCTTGCCCGCCGCCTGCGGAGCGAGATCACCTCCGAAGCCGGCTTTGTCAGCGCCGCGCGCCGCTATTCGGCCTCACCCTCTGCTGGTCGTGGCGGGCGACTGGATTGGACGCCCGCCGCCAATCTGCCACCACAAATCGTGCAACTTGCGCTTGCCCTTGGCCCCGGTCAGGTGTCAGAGCCGATCACCTTGCCCAATGCGGTGGTGCTCTTCCAATTGCGGGATGTGGCCGAAGACCAAAGTGCCGAAGGACCGTTGGTTGAGGTGGAATATGCCGAATATCTGCTGCCAAATGTCGAAGGCGTCTTGGCCGAGGCGGCGGCGCTGTCGAACCGCATCGACACCTGCAAGGATCTGTATGAAGAGGCGCGTGGCCTGCCCGAAGACCGGCTGACGGTGACAACCAAGACCGTTCCGGAGCTTGCCGGGGACATCGGTCTGCAACTGGCCCAGCTTGATCCGGGAGAAGCCTCAACTGCCCTAACGCGGGGCGGCTATCGTGTCTTTCTGATGCTCTGTTCCCGCGCCCCCAAAGGCGAAGGTCCGATTGACCGCGACGGAATTCGCAATCGCCTGATATCGCAGGAACTGACGAACCGGGCCGAGCTTTATCTGGAAGAGTTGCGGTCGGAAGCGATCATCGAGACGCCGTGACAATGCCCAGATCTTTGCAAACCGGGATGCCGCCGCTGGTGATGACCTGCGGCGAACCTGCAGGCATCGGGCCGGAACTGGCCGTTGCGGCACGGTTGCGGCTGGGAAATGCCTGCCCCTTCGTGTGGCTGGGCGATCCACGGCATTTGCCCAAGGGCACCCGTTTGCAAGAAGTCGCCTCACCGCAAGATGCCCTTGGCGTGGCCGCCGATGTGCTGCCCGTCTTGCCCCACGCCTTTGCGGGCGAGGCCACCCCCGGCACGCCTGACCCGCGCAATGCCGCCGGGGTGATCGAGGTCATTGCCCGCGCGGTGGACCTTGTGCAGACCGGACAGGCCTCGGCGGTCGTGACGGCGCCGATCCACAAAAAGGCGCTTAAGGATGGCGCGAACTTCGCCTTTCCCGGCCATACCGAGTATCTGGCCCATCTGGCAGGCTATGTGCCGGTGGTGATGATGCTGGCCTGTGATGCGCTGCGCGTGGTGCCTGCGACCATCCATATCCCTTTGGCGGATGTGCCAAAGGCCCTGACGGCCGAGGTGCTGGAGCAAGCCATTCGCATCACCCATGCGGGCCTGCGCCGGGATTTCGGGATCACAGCCCCGCGCATCGCTGTGGCCGGGCTGAACCCCCATGCGGGCGAAGGCGGTGCCATGGGTTGGGAAGACCTGACCATGATCACGCCGCTGATCGCGCGCCTTTGCGCCGAGGGCCTTGATTTGCGCGGCCCCCTGCCTGCGGATACGATGTTTCATGCCCGCGCGCGCGCAGGCTATGATGCAGCCGTCTGCGCCTATCACGATCAGGCGCTGATCCCGATCAAGACGCTTGATTTCGACGGCGGGGTGAATGTCACGCTTGGCCTGCCGTTCATCCGCACCTCACCCGATCATGGGACAGCCTTTGACATTGCCGGGCGCGGGATTGCCTTGCCCGACAGTCTTGTGGCGGCCTGTCGGATGGCGCAAAACATGGCGGCCGCGCGCCGGGCGTGACGTCCGGACTGGGGCGCTGCCCCAGACCCCGGGATATTTATGAACAGATGAAAGGGCTTGGCTTTGGGAACGATTGATGGCCTGCCGCCTCTGCGTGATGTGATCCGCACGCATGAGTTGGTGGCCAAAAAGCAGCTGGGCCAGAACTTCCTGCTGGACCTGAACCTGACGGCAAAGATTGCCCGGTTGGCGGGGGACCTTTCAGCCTGTGATGTGCTGGAGGTGGGCCCCGGCCCCGGCGGATTGACCCGTGGCCTTTTGGCAGAAGGCGCACGCCGAGTGGTGGTGGTGGAGAAAGACCCGCGCTGTTTGCCCGCGCTGGAGGAAATTGCCCGAACCTATCCCGGACGGTTGCAGGTGTTGCAGGGCGATGCGCTGGAGTTGGACCTTGCGGCCCATCTGACCGGTCCGGTGCGGATCGTGTCAAACCTGCCCTATAATGTGGGGACGGAGTTGTTGATCCGCTGGTTGTCGCCTGCGGTCTGGCCGCCGTTCTGGTCATCATTGACCCTGATGTTCCAGCGCGAGGTCGCCGAACGGATCGTCGCCAAACCAAAAGGCGATCACTATGGCAGGCTTGCGCTTTTGGCCCAATGGCGGGCGGATGCCAAGATCGTCATGCATCTGCCGCCCGAGGCCTTTACCCCCGCGCCCAAGGTTCACTCTGCCGTCGTGCATCTGACACGGCTGGAGGCGCCGCGCTATCCGGCCGATGCCGCCGTGCTGTCGCGGGTGACGGCCATGGCCTTTAACCAGCGGCGCAAGATGCTGCGCTCCAGCCTGAAAGGGCTTGGTGGCGATGTTGAAAGTTTGTTGGAGGGGGTTGGCATCTTGCCAACGGCCCGCGCCGAGGAAATCGGGTTGGAGCATTTTTGCGCCCTCGCCCGCGCGGTGGCAGAACGCAGCGCCTGATCCCTTGCCCTTTCAGGCCTGCACTTTATGCAAAACGCCGCAGAAAGATCTGCGGCGTTTTTGGTTTTGCAAGGTATGGCCGATTGCCCGGATTATTCCGCAGCTTCGCGCGGATCACCGCCCTCGGCGTCGGTCGCCCCAGCCTCTTTGGGCTTGCGGGGCGCGCGCGGGCGGCGGGGTTTGGGGGACTCGGCAACCGGGTCTGCAGCGGGTGCAGGGGTCCCGGGGGCCGTGGCTTCGGGTGCAGGTGCCGGTTGAGGCTGTGCAACGACCGCTGGCTGAGGCTGTGCCACGGCTGCGGGCTGTGGCGCAGGTTCGGCAGGTGCTGGCGCATCCGTTGGCCGAGGCCCGCGGTCGCCCCGGTTATCATCACGGTTGCGATGGCGCGGGTTGCCCTCACGCCCTTCATTGCGGTCGTTGCGGCGCGGCCGATCTTCGCGGCGCGGCGGGGCATCAACCAAAGCTTCGGGTGTTTCAACCAGACCGATTTCGTCGTCTACAGCGAAAGCGGCCGATGCGGGAATGTCGGGCTGATCACCACTGCCTGCATCCACTGTGCGATCATCCCGCCATTGGCGATTGTCACGGCTGTCCCTTTGATCCCGGTCGCGGCTATCGCGCTCACGGTTGTTGTTGGGGTTGCCATTCTGATTGCCGTTTTGACCACCGGACTGACCGCCAGTCTGGTTGCCGTTCTGGCCACCATTTTGATTGCCGTTCTGCCCGGCATTCTGGGAAAACTGCTGCTGACGCGCCTCTTGTTCGGCGACCATTTCGCGCTGAGCTTCGCCCAGAAGACGTGTGTAATGCTCGGCGTGCTGCGAGAAATTCTCGGCGGCAACCCGGTCATTTGACAGTTGGGCATCACGCGCAAGCTGTTGGTATTTCTCTATCACCTGCTGCGGCGTACCACGTACCTTGCCTTCTGGGCCGGAGCTGTCGAAAACGCGGTTGATGATATTGCCGAGGGTGCGCGGGCGGTTCTGCTTGGAGCGCGAGCGGGACTTGGAAGAGCGCATCTTGTCCTTTGATCCAGATGATCCGATTGCCTGCCATGCTGCGCCATTGGGCGCCACCTGTTTTGGGAGAAGTCAGGCAAAGTCGGGTTTCAGCGCATGCGGGGGATGGCAAATCCATCCGCTTCCCATCAGCGCCTGTTGTTGAATAAACACGCTGAACCCTGTCTGACAAGCCGATTCTGCCGTTTTGGGTGGCATTCTTTCCTTTTTCACGGCTCTGAATGCGGAAACGTGGCCGATTTCCCGCAATCCTTAGGGCGCGCGCGCCGAAACGATGCGATCCCGCCCGTCAAAATCTTGACCGATGGTCACCTCCAAAAGCCCGGACTGATCGAACATCTGGCCCACAGATTGCGCCTGCGTCGGGCCGATTTCAACAATCAGCCGCCCCTTGGGCGACAGATGTGCGAGGGCCCCGGCGGCGATGACGCGATAGGGCGCAAGCCCGTCCGCCCCCGGTGACAGCGCCATATGTGGGTCCCAATTCAGAACCTCGGGCGAAAGATCGGGCATTTCATCTGCGGCGATATAGGGCGGGTTTGAGACGATGAGGTCAAACTTGCCCTCAACATGCCCAAACCAATTCGATTGACTAAGCTGAGCGCGGTCGCTCAGGCCCAAGGACACGGCATTGGCTTGCGCCACCTCCAAAGCCGCGCGCGACAGATCCGTGCCCAAACCCCGTGTGTCGGCGCGTTCGGCAAGCAGTGTCAGCACGATGCAGCCAGATCCGGTGCCCAGATCAAGCACGTTGGAAAACGGCTGCGCCAAGGCGGCCTCGATCAAGATTTCCGTTTCGGGACGCGGATCAAGGACATCGGGCGTGATCTGAAAGCTGCGGCCATAAAAGGACCGCTGGCCAAGGATGCGCCAAACCGGTTCTCGAAGGGCGCGTCGTTGGATAAAGTCCTGAAACACCGGCAGCGCGTGCGCAGGGACCAGATCGTGCAAATGCAAGGTCAGGCGATCCGGGGCGATGCCAGAGGCATGGGCCAGCAAGATCCGGGCATCGCGCATCCCATCCGCCACCCCGGCCCCGCGCAACTGCGCAGTCGCTGCGCGCAGCAGATCGGCCAGCGTGGTCACACCCCGGCCTCAGCCAGCTTGCGTGCCTGATCATCTGATTGCAGCGCGTCGATGATATCGCCCAGATCGCCCCCCATGATTTGACCCAGGCTGTAAAGCGTCAGGTTGATGCGGTGGTCGGTCATGCGGCCTTGGGGGAAGTTATAGGTGCGGATACGTTCCGAGCGGTCGCCCGACCCCACCTGCGCCCGTCGGTCGGCAGAGCGTTCGTTGTCGATACGCTCCCGCTCCAATTCAAACAGGCGCGCGCGCAGAACCTGCATCGCAATCTCGCGGTTGCGGTGCTGCGATTTTTCCGAGCTGGTCACGATCATTCCGGTCGGCAAATGGGTGATCCGCACGGCGGAGTCGGTGGTGTTGACGTGCTGCCCGCCCGCCCCAGAGGAACGCATGGTATCAATGCGGATGTCTGTGGTGGGAATGTCGATATCGACATCCTCGGCCTCGGGCAGCACCGCCACCGTGGCGGCCGAGGTATGGATGCGGCCCTGCGCCTCCGTCTCGGGGACGCGCTGGACGCGGTGCACACCGGATTCGTATTTCAGCCGGGCAAAGACCCCTTCACCCTGCACATGAACGGTGACCTCTTTGATGCCACCCAGATCAGAGAATTGTTCCTCCAGAATCTCGAACCGCCAGCCCATACGCTCGGCATAGCGCTGATACATGCGCAACAGGTCAGCCGCGAAGAGGCTTGCCTCATCCCCGCCGGTGCCGGGACGGATTTCAAGGATGGCAGGACGCGCATCGGCGGCGTCCTTGGGCAAGAGCGCCACGCGCAGGGCCTGTTCCATTTCCGGGATGCGGGATTTGAGTTGCGGCAGTTCTTCTTCGGCAAGGCTGCGCATCTCGGGGTCGGTCAACCAACCCTCGGCCTCGGCCAGATCATCAAGGGCGGTGCGATAGGACTGGATCTGTTCGACCACGGGTTTGAGATCGGAATACTCGCGGCTGATCTTGGCAATCTCGGACGGGGGGGCGCCTGCGTTCAACTTCGCCTCGAGATACTCGAAGCGTTCAGTGATCTGGGCGAGTTTGTCTAATGGGACCATGGCGGCGGTGTGGCTGGAATGCAGGGTTTGGTCAAGGGGGCGGAGACGCCGGGGGCTGTCTGCCCCCGGACCCCCGAGGATATTTTTGAACAGATGATGTCAGAGCGCGGCCAGCCATGCGGTCAGGCGCTTGGCATTCACACCCAAGTCCTCTGTGCCAAACCGCAGGCGGGCATAGAGATACAGGCCATCGGGGCGCACCTCGGCGGTTGTGAAATCGGGGAACCCCCAAAGCGCAGAGCGCGTTTGCCATGTGATCATCCCGTCACCGACCGAACCGGCCAAGCGCGTGGTTCGTGGCGTTGCCATGGCAATAGCGTCGATCTTTGCCAAAAGCGCGGTCGGAGCGCCCTTTTGATCGGACAGCCGCAAGCTGGCGGCCCCCGTCAGCGGGACAACCTGATCCCAAGGGCTGGATTGGTCCCACAAAGACGGCGCGGGCGCGCTGTGCCATTGGGCAGTGTTCGTGGGCGCAAGGCGGACATAGGCCATTGCCCCCAAGACCGCGATCCCCAAGACGCCAAGCCCGAAAAGCATGGTGCGCATACTCCGTGTCATCGTTTGACCCTTGCCCAATGATAAAGGCAAATCAACTCATGCGCGACATGGGCACCCGCAATCGCCGTGGCCCCGGTTGTATCATAGGGGGGCGAGACTTCAACAACATCGCCGCCGACCATGTTGATCCCCGCCAGATCGCGCAGGGCAGCGGCCGCCTGCCATGTGTGCAATCCGCCCCAGACCGGGGTGCCGGTGCCGGGTGCCGCCGAGGGGTCAAGGCAATCAATGTCAAAGGTCACATAGGTGGGGTTCTGGCCCACGATCTCTTTGGCACGGGCCACCGCATAGGCCACGCCTTTTTCATGCACGGTGCGGGCATCGATGTATTCGACGCCAAGGTAGTCGTCGCATTGGGTGCGGATGCCGATCTGCACGGATGTTTTGGGATCAATCAGCCCGGTCTTGACCGCCTTGTAGAAAAACGTGCCATGGTCGATGCGGTCCATATCATCATCGGCCCACAGGTCGGAATGGGCATCGAAATGGATGACCGACATCGGCCCGAACTTTTCGGCATAGGCGCGCAGAATGGGCAGGGTAATGAAATGATCGCCGCCCAGCGTGATCGTGCCCGGCCCGGCGGCCAGAATGGTGCGGATATGGTCGGTCAGGAGGCCCGGAAAGCTGGGGATGTGCGCATAGTCAAAGGCCAGATCGCCATAATCGACGATGGCCATCTCCTCCAGCGGGTTGGTGGGCCAACCATAAGGCGGATCAAAGGGTTGCAGCGCGCTTGCCTCACGGATCGCGCGGGGGCCAAAGCGGGTGCCGGTGCGGTGCGTGACCGCCTGATCAAAGGGCACGCCGGTGATGGCCAGATCAACCCCGGTCAGATCCTTGGTATAGGTCCGGCGCAAGAAACTGGTTGCCCCCGCAAAGGCGTTTTCAAAGGCAAGGCCGCGCAATCCTTTGCGGGTAAAGGCCGTATCGATCTGGGTCTTGGCGTCTTCTAGGGCCATGGGCATCTCGGTCAGTCAGGGGCGCGTCATTCTGGCCTTCGGAGACACGACGGATCCGGTTGAACTGACTCAACCTGCCCACCCCAAGATGTCAAGAGCGTTTGATCAAATGCTAGAAGAGCTGCTGGCGCGCTTTGGACACAAAGAACCCGTGGCCGCCTGCGTTCTTGCAGGTCAATCCCGTCATCTCGGATTGGCAAGTTACCCCTACATGAGTCAGGCTATAGCCATAGGGAAGGATTTGAGAATTGGGCGCGCCAAAGATGGTATCGCCCGCGCACAGAACCTCACCCGACAGGGCCTCTTCCCCGATCCGGAACGACGCGCCATAATCCAGATCGCAATCCGCCGGGCGATCAGTGTAGCTCGGCGTAAGGCTGCGCAATTCACAGGTGACGGACCGATACTCGCCCGCGGACATCACGCATTGGATATTGCCCGACGGGGTGACAAAGGCGACGCTCTCTTGGGCAGGGCTGGCGGATGGGGCGACAAGACAAAGTGTCAGACAGGCGGCTTTCTTCATACGATGCGTCCCTCACCCAAAATACCCTTTAAGGGAATAGAGTGAGGATCGCTCACAGATCAATTCAAATCCAAGGCTTCGCCGAATTTTCCGCCCGCCCCTCAAGACCCATGCTCAGCCAAGCGGTTGAGCGCGTTCCACCAGACGGGCGAAAAAGCTGGCCCCGATGGGGGCTGCATCATCGTTGAAGTCAAAGGCCGGATGGTGCAGCCCTGCCCCCGGACCGGTGCCAAGGAACAAATAGGCCCCCGGTCGTGCCTCAAGAAAATAGGCGAAATCCTCAGACCCCATTTCGCGAACCGACCTTGCGTTCACCGCAGAGGCACCGGCAACCTCACAGGCGACATCGGCGGCGAAATCGGCCTGTTGTGGATGATTGATCGTCGCCGGATAGCCCCAATCGTAATGCACATCTGCCTTCACGCCGTAAGCTGCCGCATGGCCCTCGACAATCTCGTGGAACCGCTTTTTCAGCAGATCGCGCACCTCGGGTCGGAAGGAGCGGATGGTGGCGCAAAACATCGCGACCTCGGGGATGATGTTGCTGGCGGTGCCCGCATGGACCTGAGTGACGGAAATCACCGCCTCATCCAGCGCATAGACATTGCGCGGGATGATGGTTTGAACGGCCTGAACCATGCCCACCACCGCAATCACCGGGTCCACGCAGTCATGCGGTGTGGCCCCATGCCCGCCCTTGCCCGTCACCTTGACCCATGCCGTATCAACCGAGGCCATGATCGGGCCCGGCGTGGTCTGGAAATGGCCAAAGGGCAGATTGGGCGCATTGTGGATGCCATAGATATGGGCGATTGAGAACCGCTCCATAACCCCTTCTTGCACCATGATATTCCCACCGCCGCCCTCTTCTTCTGCGGGTTGGAAGACAAAGGCCACGCGGCCAGCGAAGTTTCGCGTCTCCGCCAGATATTTCGCCGCCCCCAAGGCCATGGTCACATGGCCATCATGGCCGCAAGCGTGCATTTTTCCGGGGATTGTTGAGGCATATTCGGCCCCCGTCACCTCTTCGATGGCCAGCGCGTCCATATCGGCGCGGATGCCGATTGTGGGCCCGGGCATCTGGCCATTTATGATGGCGACAAGACCCGTCTTGGCAATTCCGGTGTGAATCTCGTCAACGCCGAACTCTTTCAGACGGTCGATGATAAAGGCCGCCGTCTCGTGGCAGTCGAACTCCAACTCGGGATTCGCGTGAAGATGACGGCGCCAGCCCTTCATTTCTTCGGCAAAAGCCGCGATACGGTTAAGGACAGGCATGGTCAGTCTCCTTGCGATCAGCCGTTGATCAAATCTGAAATCGGAGTCGACCGCAATGCCCCTTCCCCGTCCTGACAAGGCCCAGAGTGACCAGCTTGTGCAAGATCCCGCCGGGGGTTTGGCGCGCTTGCGCGAAATCATGGCGCGGCTGCGCGATCCGCAAACTGGCTGCCCATGGGATCTGGAGCAGACCTTTGCCACCATCGCCCCCTACACGATTGAAGAGGCGCATGAAGTGGCCGATGCCATCGAGCGGCAGGCATGGGATGAATTGCAAGGCGAACTGGGCGATTTGCTGTTCCAGTCGGTTTATCATGCACAGATGGCCGAAGAGGCCGGGTTGTTCGATCTGGAGGATGTGATCCGCGCCATTTCCGACAAGATGCTGGCCCGCCATCCGCATGTCTTTGGCGATGCCAGTCGCGACAAATCGGCCGAGCAGCAAACTGCCGATTGGGAGGCGCTGAAGGCCAAGGAACGCGGGCCTGCGCGGGTGCTGGACGGGGTTGCGCTTGGCCTGCCCGGCCTGACCCGCGCGGTCAAGTTGCAAAAACGGGCGGCGCGCGTTGGGTTTGACTGGCCCTCCACCAATGAGGTGGTGGCCAAGATCGCCGAGGAAGCAGCCGAACTGGTTGAGGCCCGCGATCAGTTGACGGAGGCCGAGGTGGCAGAGGAATTTGGTGATCTTTTGTTTGTGATGGCCAATCTGGCGCGGCACCTCAAGGTCGATCCAGAGGCCGCCCTCCGCGCCGCCAATGCCAAGTTCACCCGCAGATTTGGGCGGATTGAGGATTGGTTGGCCGAGGCTGGCCGCAGCCCTGCCCAGTCTGATCTGGCCGAGATGGATGATCTGTGGAACCGGGCGAAGGCCGAGGAAAAGGGGAAATAGATGCCCCTCCTTTGCCTGTAACTCTCCCAAAAATGTTACGCGGATAATTGCTGATTTTTTCACTCAACTATTGACCAAAGTAAAAGAGTCAGGTTTAACGAGCCCATCAAATCCGACTAAAGGACTCAAGTATGAAGATGAACCTTTCCCTCGCCGCCGCCCTTTGCTCTGTGGCGATGCCCGCCCTTGCCGATGAGATAAACATCTATTCCCACCGCCAACCCGAATTGATCCAACCCTTGGTCGATGCCTTTACCGCAGAAACCGGGATCGACGTGAATGTAGCCTTTGTTGACAAAGGCATGGCCGAGCGTCTGGTTGCCGAGGGTGACCGCTCCCCCGCCGATCTGGTGCTGACCGTGGATATCGCGCGCCTGACCCAAGTGGTCGATGCGGGCGTGACACAGGCGGTGAGTTCGGATGTCATTGCGGCGAATGTTCCAGCCACGCTGCGCGACCCCGAGGGGCAGTGGTTTGGCCTGACCACCCGCGCCCGCATCGTCTATGCCAGCAAAGAGCGCGTCGCCGAGGGCGAGGTGACGACCTATGAGGATCTGGTCGATCCGAAATGGAAAGGCCGCATCTGCACCCGCTCGGGCACCAATGATTACAATGTGGCGCTGATCGCTGCCGTGATCGCTCATCACGGCGAGGCCGAGGCAAAGACGTGGCTTGAGGGGCTGAAGGCCAACCTTGCCCGCAAGCCAAGTGGCGGCGACCGCGATCAGGTCAAGGCGATTGCGGCGGGCGAATGTGACATCGCCATCGGCAATACCTATTACATCGGTCAGATGATGGCCGATCCTGAACAGCGCCCCGACGCCGAAGCCGTGCGGATCGTCTTTCCAGTGTTTGAAGGCGACGGCAGCCATGTGAACATCTCGGGCATGGCAATGACCAAGGCCGCACCAAACCGTGACAATGCGCTGAAATTCATGGAATGGCTGTCGCAGGATGAGGCGCAGAAGATCTATGCCGAAACCAACAACGAATACCCGGTGAAACCCGGCGTGGCGCGGTCTGACCTTGTGGCCTCATGGGGGGAGTTCACACAAGACTCGCTCCCCCTGACCGATATTGCCAAGCTGCGCCCCGCTGCGCTGAAGCTGGCCGAAGAAGTGAACTTCGACAGTTAAGATATTGATTAAATCCTAAAAGCCCTGCTTCGCGCAGGGCTTTTCTACTGCACAACCTCCACCGAAAAGATGGTTGGCATGTGCCGGATGATTTCGGACCATGTCTCGCCATCGTCACGGCTGGCAAAGACGCTGCCGGTGTTCGTGCCAAAATAAACCCCCGCCGGTGAGGTGCCCCCCACAGCCATGGCCTGACGCAGCACGGTGAAAAAGCACGCGTCTTGCGGCAGGCCCTTGCGCATCGGCTCCCATGTCTCGCCCCCGTCGCGCGACCGCCAAACGGCTGCGGCGGCATCGGGTGGAAAGCGGCCCTTGCTGTCGCCATTCAGCGGAAAGGTCCAAACCACCCCCGGATCGCTTGGATGCGCGCCGATGGGAAAACCAAAGGTCGAGGGCAGGCCTTCTGTCACCTCTTCCCAATAGCTGCCCGCATCACGGGTGCGATAGACACCTTGATGATTTTGCATGTAAATCAGGCCGGGTGCCGCGCCAAAAGCCATATTGTGGACGCACGAGAAAATCTCGTCCTCGGCGCGAAACTCCACCCCATCGCCCCAATCGCGGGGCAGACTGCCTGCCGGACCGGGGCGGTTGCCTCGACGGTTGTGCTGTGTCCAGCTGTGCCCGCCATCGGGGCTGGCAAAGACACCCGCCGCGGAAATCCCAACCCAAAGGCCGCCTTTGCCATCGCACAAGATCGTGTGCAGCGTCAGACCAACAGCCCCCGGTTGCCAATCTGCCGCCCCCGGCACATCGTTCAGCGCTGGCAGCTTGGTCCAAGTCGCGCCATCGTCCCAACTTTCATACAGGGCCGCAGGCTTGGTCCCCGCCCAAAGCCGATTCCCGTCGCCGGCAAGCGACCAGATGGATTGCACCTCTTCGGCAAACCCCTGCTTGGAAAAGCTCCAGACACCCGCAGCATCGCGCCGCCACACGCCCATGGGAAACCACCCGCCCCCCCCTGCTGCCCAGACCTGACCGGTTGCGGCATCGCCGATGGCATGGTTGATCGGGGCCCCGTCACAAAACGGCCCCTCAACCCGCGCCGCCAAATCTGCCGGACCCGCCGTTGCCACAAACAGGCCCTTGCTCGTCCCCATCAACAATTCAACCCGGTTTTCCATGCGCCCCTCCGCTGCTGCATGGCGCGGAGCTTAGCAGGATCTGCAGATTGGCCCAATTCAGATTTTATCGTCTGGACAACGGCGCCGCGCCCCGCTTTGTTACGCCGACAGGAGACGCCCATGACCCATCCCCCACGCAAGATCATCATCGACACCGACCCCGGACAAGACGACGCCGTGGCGATTTTGCTGGCTTTGGCCAGCCCCGAGGATCTGGAGGTTCTGGGCATCTGTGCCGTGGCGGGCAATGTGCCCCTGCCCTTGACCGAGCGCAATACGCGCATCGTGTGTGAACTGGCCGGCAAACCCGATGTGCGGGTCTTTGCAGGCTGCGACAGGCCGCTCGAACGCCCGCTGGTAACAGCCGAGCATGTGCACGGGAAAACCGGGCTTGATGGCCCGCAACTGGCCGACCCGACCATGCCCCTGCAAGATCAGCACGCGGTGGATTTCATCATCGAAACCCTGCGCCGCGAACCTGCGCATACGGTGACGCTGTGCCCTTTGGGGCCGCTGACGAATATCGCCACGGCCATGCAGCGCGCGCCTGACATCATCCCAAGGATCGGTCAGATCGTCTTGATGGGCGGCGCGTATTTTGAGGTGGGCAACATCACCCCTGCGGCAGAGTTCAACATTTACGTCGACCCGCATGCCGCTGATATCGTGTTCAAATCTGGGGTGTCTCTGGTGGTCTTGCCGCTGGATGTGACCCACAAGGCCCTGACCAACCGCGCGCGGATCGAGGCGTTTCGCGCCCTTGGCACCGAACCGGGGCGCATGGTGGCCGAGTGGACGGATTTCTTTGAACGCTTTGACATGGCAAAATACGGCAGCGAGGGCGCGCCCCTGCATGACCCTTGTGTGATCGCCTATCTGATCGACCCGTCCTTGTTCGAGGGGCGTCATATCAATGTGGAGATCGAGGTTCAGTCAGAACTGACCATGGGGATGACGGTGGCCGATTGGTGGGGTGTCACCGACAGGCCCGCCAATGCGCTGTTCATCGGCGGCATTGATGCCGACCGCTTCTTTGCCCTGCTGACCGACCGCATCGGGCGGCTATAAGGCCGCCCTTGCGCGCTATTCCTTTGGCAAGATGACGCAAAAGGTGCTGCCCGTGCCCGGCGCGCTGTCAATCGACAGCCGCCCCCGATGGCGCTGCACTATGTGTTTGACGATCGCAAGGCCCAAGCCCGTGCCGCCCTTTTCGCGCGACCTGTGGCCATCGACCCGGTAGAACCGCTCAGTCAGGCGGGGGATATGAAGGGGGTCGATCCCCGGACCCCGGTCAATCACCTCAACCCGCACTGCCGCACTTTTGGGCAATTGATCAGGGGTCATCCTCACGATCACCGGGCCACCACTGCCGCCATATTTCACCGCGTTTTCAATCAGGTTCTGGAACACCTGCACCAATTGATCCGCGTCGCCCTGCACAACCCACGCTTTGGGACCCAAGCCCTCGGCACTGTCCAAAATCACCTCGACACCCGAAGCTTGCGCAAGGGGGCGCAGGCTGGTCATGGTGGATTGCACAATCTCGTTCACATCCACCCGTTCTGTCGGGCGCACGCGTTCATCCGCCTCGACCCGGCTTAGGTGCAGTAAATCGTGGATCAACCGGTTCATCCGGCCAGCCTCGCGCTCCATGATCGTCAGAAACCGATCACGCGCCACAGGATCATCCTTGGCCGCCCCCTTCAGCGTCTCGATAAACCCCAAGACAGCGGTGAGTGGCGAGCGTAATTCGTGGCTGACATTGGCCACGAACTCGCGGCGCATCTGGCCCATTTGTTCGGCTTCGGACAGATCCTCAAAAACGCACAGAACCCCCGCCCCACCGGGCAAGGGCGTTGCGGTCATGCGATAGACGGAATCTTGCGAGGGGCCCTGCACGACATGGCGCGCCTGCCCTGCCCGCCCCTCACGCAAGGCAGATGTCAGGGCGGCCTGCACCTCTGGTTGGCGCAATGTCATTGCGTGATGCCGATCCATGGCCGCTGGGCCCAAGAAGCGCTCCGCCTGCGCATTCATCGCCCGCAGCTTTTCATCCACACCGATAATAACAGCCGGCAAGGGCAGTCCGGTGAGCATGGCTTTTGTAATTGCTTCCATTTCGGCCTTCCAGAAAACCAGTCTTTCCCCGTCTAGCGATTTTGGCGCGAGAATGCGAGGGAGGGTTGACGTCTGTTGGAATTCCTCTACGTGACGCAAATGGTAAAGTAAGAGTTGATTTTAGATAAAATAACGAACCCGTTAGTTGCGCCACCTTGCAGATGCGGACAGCCAATCGCTTGTACCAGTGCATATTGAAACAACGAGAGCCGGGCCTAATCAACACCCATGATGAAAGCAGTCCATATGTCTTTTGCCGCGGAGGATGAAACACAGGCGTTGCGGGGGGATATACTGGTTTCAATAGGCCTGCCAGATCATGTGGCGCTTGCCCTTGCGGGCAGCAGACAAGTGATCGCTTTGGCGCTGTCCGACATCACGACCGAGCGGATGGTTCCCCTGCACAACACCATGATGGCCTGCGAATTGATCGCCGCGAAGGGCGATGCCTTGGGGGTTATTGCGGCCCTGAATGCCGCCGGGGCCATCGGCTCTCTGACAGTGCTTTCGCCGCGCCTGCCCGATCCGGGCATGGTGGAGCGCGAATTGCGCGCCGCCGCGGATAGCGTCAAGATCACCCTTGTGTCGATATGACCGAAAGTCCGGCCTGAAATCTGCGGGCATTGGCCTGATACCCGTGGGCCGAGAGCAAGAGCTTGCCCCGCGCCTCGGCGTCCAAAATGCGGATCACTTTGCCCGGGCTTCCCATCACCAGACTGCCGTCGGGGATTTCCTTGCCTTCGGTGATCAGCGCGCAGGCCCCGATCAGACAGCCATTGCCGATCTTGGCCCCGTTCAGAATGGTGGCCCCCATGCCGATCAAGGTGCCATCGCCAATCGTGCAACCGTGCAAGGTTGCCCTGTGACCGATGGTGCAGTTTTCGCCAATGATCAGGGGAAACCCAAGGTCGGTGTGCAGCACACAGGCCTCTTGAATGTTGGAGCCCACGCCCAAACGAATCTCTTCGTTATCTCCGCGCAGCGTTGCCCCGAACCAGACCGAGGATTGCGCGGCCAGCACCACACGGCCAATCAGATTTGCATCGGCGGCAACCCAGGCACTGGCGTCGATCTGCGGGGCGATTCCGTCAAGGGCATAGATCATCTTGCCTCAAACTCCTTGTTCAATCCACGCACGAAGTCCGACAAGCCGGGCTGGCGATCGCGCCGCATCCGCTCGGCCTGCAAGATGATCAACAGATCATTAAAGGCCTTGTCCAGATCGTCATTGACCAAAACATAGTCATATTCGGCCCAATGGCTGATTTCATCACGGCTCTTCGCCATGCGACCGGCAATAACCTCTTCAGTATCTTGCGCCCGCCCACGCAAACGCCGGTCAAGCTCTGCGATTGAGGGGGGCAGGACAAAGATCGACACCACATCGCGCCCAAGGGCCGAATTGCGGATTTGCTGCCCGCCTTGCCAATCGATATCAAACAGCGTGTCGCGCCCCTCGGCCATGGCGGCCTGCACCGGGCCCATCGGACTGCCGTAAAAGTTCCCGAACACCTCGGCGTGCTCCAGCATTTCGCCTGCGGCCACCATGCGTTCAAAGTCTTCGCGGCCCTTAAAGTAATAGTGCACGCCATCCTCTTCGCCCGGACGCGGTTTGCGCGTAGTGGCGCTGATGGAAAAGCGGATGGCAGGGTCCCACTCCATCAAGCGCCGTGCCAAGGTGGACTTGCCCGCCCCGGAGGGAGAGGAAAGAATTAAAAGAAGGCCACGCCGCTGCATTGTCATTCCACGTTTTGAACTTGCTCGCGCATCTGATCGATGACGGTTTTCAGGTCAAGCCCGATGCGCGTCAGGTGAAGCGCCTGCGCCTTTGAACACAGCGTATTGGCCTCGCGCATGAACTCTTGCATCAAGAAGTCGAACTTGCGCCCAATGGGACCGGTATCTTGCAAAAGGGCGGCAGCGGCATCCACATGGGCGGCAAGGCGATCCAGTTCTTCGGTGACGTCATTCTTGACCGCGATCATGGCCAGTTCTTGCGAAAGCCGCGCCTCATCCACACCATCGGCATTTTGCAAAACCTTGGCCAAGGCCTCGCGCAATTGCGTGGCACCTGCGTCACGCCGGGCATCGGCCTGCACCTTGGCGGCCGCTGTCAGCGCCGAAATCTCGGCCAGTTGGGCGGTGATCACGCCGTTCAACGCCGCCCCTTCGGTAGCGCGCATCTGGGCAAAATCATCCAGAAGGGCTGGCAGATCTGCAAGCAAGGCTGCACGCAATGGGGCTGTATCCTCTTCGCCAGAGGCGGTTTCCAGAACCCCACGCACCCCCAGAACATCCGCCGCCGTAGGCTGACCAAGGGTGACGCCTGCGCCCATGGCAACATCCTCGACCCGGCGCAGAGCTTGCAACACGGCCATCAAGGCGGCTTGGTTGACCTGCAACCCCGCCTCGCCCTCGGCCGCGTCACGCGTGACCTTGAGCGTCAGGTTGACATTGCCACGGCCCAAGGCCTTTTGCAGTTCTGCCCGGATGGCCAGTTCAAGCCCATCCACCCAGTCGGGAAGGCGCAAGCGCAGGTCCAGACCCTTGCCATTGACCGAACGGATATCCCAGACCCATGCAAAGCCATGTGCCTGCCCTTTGCGCGACGCAAAGCCCGTCATCGAGATGGTCATGCCACTCTCCCCCTGAATTCCACACCGTTTACCATTTGTTCAGTTTTCCGCACAATTTCCAATTCTCCGGTGTATCTTAAGATGTGAGTAAGGAAACTTGGTGCAGCGTTAACCTTCATCCCCAAAGGATGGCCCGTGGGACGGCCATGCTTACCATGGGGATCGCAGGTTGGGCAACTGGACGCCCCCTTTTTGGGCAGGGGGAAAGGTCTGGCACGCACCTTCGTCGAAAGTAGGTTGGGCAATGACGTTTGGATTTTCTGGCGGGGGCAGTGATGGCCCCACAACCGTTGATCAGGGGATGATCTCGGAAGTGCGGGCCTATTGGGAGGCCCTGCGCGATGGTGAGATGCTGCCACGCCGGGCTTTGGTTGACCCGCGCGGCATCGCCAACGCGCTGGAGCATAGCTTTTTGATCGAGAGGATCGCGCCCGGTCTGGCGCGGTTCCGAATTGCGGGGATGGCCTTTAACGATCTGATGGGCATGGATATTCGTGGCATGCCCATCTCATCCTTGTTTCTGGGCGAGGCACGGATGCGGCTCCAGATGGAACTGGAGCGGATGTTCCACGGCCCCGCGATCTTGTCACTGGAGCTTGGGTCAGAACGCGGTTTGGGCCGCCCCCCCATGACAGCGCGCATGGTGGTCTTGCCAATGCTCGGGCAACAGGACGACTGCAATCTGGCGATTGGCTGTATTGAGATCACAGGCGAAATCGGGCGCGCGCCCCGGCGCTTTACCATCGAGGGCGCAAAAATCGAACAGGTCAGCCATAGCCCAAAGGCAGGCGTGCCGGACGAGATGGCACAAAATGCCCGCCAGCCCGCGCAGGACTTGGCCTTTGCCGAAACCCCTGCCCCATTCACACCGCCCCGCCCTGCCCCCGGCGTGCCCTATCTGCGACTGGTCAAGGGGTAAGGCGGCGGCATTGGGGCAAAGGTCGCAGAACGCAAAAGGGCGGGCCACTGAACGGCCCGCCCCTTTTGTGTCTTGCCAAATCCGCGTGTTACAGCGCGATGCGACGGTCCTGTACCCGCATGGCGAGCAGCTCTTCGGCCACAAGGAAGGCCAGTTCCAGCGATTGGCTGGCATTCAGGCGCGGGTCGCAGGCGGTGTGATAACGGTCCGACAGATTCTCATCCGTCACGGCGCGCAAGCCCCCTGTGCATTCGGTCACGTCCTTGCCTGTCATCTCGAAATGCACGCCGCCCGGAATCGTCCCCTCCGCGCGGTGAATGGCAAAGAACTCACGCACTTCGCGCAAGATCGAGTCAAAGGGCCGCGTTTTGTAGCCGCTGGAGGATTTGATGACATTGCCGTGCATCGGATCACAAGACCACACGACATTCGCGCCTTCTTCGCGCACCGCCTTGATCAGGCGCGGCAGGTGATCCCCCACCTTGCCTGCGCCAAAGCGCGCGATCAGGGTCAGACGCCCCGCCTCATTGGCGGGGTTCAACTTGGCCATCAGCACCTTGAGGTCTTCGGCTGTGGTCGTCGGCCCGCATTTCAGGCCAATCGGGTTCAGAACCCCCCGGCAGAATTCCACATGCGCGCCATCGGGCTGGCGGGTGCGGTCGCCGATCCAGATCATGTGACCTGATCCCGCGACTGGCAGGCCCGAGATGGAATCGATGCGGCACAGGGCCTCTTCGTATTCCAGCAAAAGTGCCTCATGGCTGGTGTAGAAATCGACCGCCTGCAAGGTATGCGCGGTATCCGAGTTCACGCCCGCCGCCGTCATGAAATCCAGCGCATCGGAAATGCGGTTCGACATTTCGCGGTAGCGCTCGGCCTTGTCATGCTCGGCAAAGCCAAGCGTCCAGCTGTGCACCCGGTGGATATCGGCAAAGCCACCCGTCGAAAACGCCCGCAGCAGGTTCAGGCTGGCTGCCGCCTGCGTATAGGCTTGCAACATGCGGTTCGGATCAGGCTGGCGGGACTCCATCGTGGCGTCAAAGCCATTGATGATATCGCCGCGATAGCTTGGATATTCGACGCCATCGATCACTTCGGTCGGGGCCGAGCGTGGCTTGGCAAACTGCCCCGCCATGCGGCCCACCTTGATGACCGGAACCTTGGCCCCATAGGTCAGCACGATCGCCATTTGCAACATGACGCGGAAGGTGTCGCGAATGTTGTCGGCGCTGAATTCGGCAAAGCTTTCGGCGCAATCACCACCCTGCAACAAGAAGGCCTTGCCTTCGGCGGCAAGGGCCAATTGCTTGCGCAATTTGCGGGCCTCGCCTGCAAAAACCAGCGGAGGATATTTTCCAAGCTGGGTTTCGGCGGCGGTCAGTGCGGCGCTATCCAGATAGTCGGGCATCTGGACCCGCGGTTTCGCGCGCCAATCTGATTTCGTCCATCCCTTTGCCATGGGTCCACTCCGGTCAATTGCGGTCGTTAGCGTTACCGGGCGCTGTATAAGGTCTGGGTGACAGAATGCAAAGGGTGAATGGCAGGCAAAGCAGGTTGAGTGCCCCTTGCGGAGGCCCTGATTTCCTGTCTCATAGGCGCGATAACGACACAAATAGGTCGCAAGATGTCTAGCCCTCCCAATCGCGCCACAAAGACAGCGACAAAGATTGAGCCGAAGCGGTTCATTTTTGTGTTGCTTGAAAAGTTTACCCTGCTCTCGTTTTCATGCGCAATCGAACCCTTGCGCCTTGCCAACTATGTGTCGGGAAAGGAACTTTACTCCTGGAAACTGGCTGGTGAGAGCGGCAAGGAAGTTGCCTGTTCAAACGGCGCCACGTTCCGGCTCGACATGGGGCTGGAAGAGTTGGACCGCGAGGATGTGATTCTTGTCTGCGGTGGCTTGGACATTTCCCGGACCACGACGAAATCCGTCCTGAACTGGCTGCGCAGAGAGGCGCGGCGCGGCAATCCGGTCGCGGGCCTGTGCACGGGGGCCCATACCCTAGCCAAGGCGGGGCTGTTGGATGGCAAACGGGCGACCATTCACTGGGAAAACCAGGATGGCTTTTTGGAAGAGTTTGAACAGGTCAAGCTGACAAAATCGGTCTTTGTCGTGGATGGCAACCGCATGACAACAGCGGGGGGCACATCGTCAATTGACCTGATGCTCAAGATCATCACGGCAGACCATGGCAATGATCTGGCAAATACCGTGGCCGACCTCTTGATCTATTCCACGATCCGCACGGATCAGGACACCCAACGCCTGTCGATCCCCACCCGTATCGGTGTTCGGCATCCCAAATTGTCTCAGGTCATCCAGATGATGGAGGCCAATATCGAAGACCCGCTCTCGCCCGCCGATCTGGCCGATCAGGTGGGCATGTCGACGCGGCAACTCGAACGCTTGTTCCGCCGCTATCTGAACCGCAGCCCAAAGCGTTATTACATGGAACTGCGCCTGCAAAAGGCCCGCAACCTGTTGATGCAAACGGATATGAGCGTGATCAACGTGGCCTTGGCCTGCGGCTTTGCGAGCCCGTCGCATTTTTCAAAATGCTATCGCAGCCACTACAACACAACGCCGTATCGTGAACGGGGCACCCAAGGGGGAACGCCTTCGGGCCATGGGATCCGCCTGTCGATCTGAACGGTCTTTGCACGGGCAAGCGCCATTGTCTTGCGCGCAAGCCCCCAAAACCGCGACGTTACGTCAAGCAAAACAAGGAAGTGTGGACGATATGCGAAGGCACTTTCCTTTTCAAACAGCGCCCTTTACCTTTGGCGCAGGACAATGTTCCAACATGGGAGACGCGTAATGAAGAAACTGCTTTTGGCAACAACCGCTACGGCAATGCTGGCGGGTGCCGCTTCGGCTGAAGACATCAAGCTTGGTGTGTTGATCGGCTTTACCGGACCGATTGAAAGCTTGACAGGCCACATGGCTGCGGCGGCTGACCTTGCGGTCAAAGAGGCCAATGATGCAGGCGGCGTTTTGGGTGGCACGGTTTCGACCGTTCGCGCCGACTCGACCTGTATCGACAGCGCTGCGGCAACGGCTGCAGCGGAACGCCTTGTGACAGCTGATGGCGTCAAAGGCATCGTCGGTGGCGACTGCTCGGGTGTGACTGGTGCTGTGTTGCAAAACGTGGCCCGTCCGAACGGCATCGTCATGATCTCGCCCTCGGCGACCTCGCCTGCTCTGACCAGTGCAGAGGATGACGGCCTGTTCTTCCGCACCTCGCCCTCTGACGCCCGCGAAGGCGAAGTCATGGCTGAAATCTTGATGGAAAAAGGCATCAAGTCGATCGCCCTGACCTATACCAACAATGACTACGGCAAGGGTCTGGCCGACGCGATCGCGACCAACTTCACCGCCAAAGGCGGCGTAGTCACGATCAACGCAAGCCACGAAGACGGCAAGGCCGACTATTCCGCAGAAGTGGCCGCTCTTGCTGCTGCTGGTGGGGATCTCTTGGTGGTCGCAGGCTACCTTGATCAGGGCGGCAAAGGCATCATCCAAGCCTCGCTTGATACCGGCGCGTTTGAGACCTTTGGTCTGCCCGGCGGCATGGTTGGGGACAACCTGCCAATCGCTATCGGCCCTGCCCTTGATGGCTCTTACGGTCAGGTCGCACAGTCCGACAGCCAAGGCGCTGCCACGATGATCGAAATCGGCAAGGGCAATGGCTTTGACGCAACCTCGCCCTACACCATGGAAAGCTATGATGCCGCGGCATTGATCATGTTGGCCATGGAAGCCGCAGGCTCTTCGGATCCAAAGGTTTACAAGGACAAGGTTCTGGATGTGGCAAACGCTCCGGGCGAAAAGATCTATCCCGGTGAAATCGCCAAGGCGCTGGAACTGATCAAGGCTGGCACCGACATCGACTATGAAGGGGCTTCGGCTGTTGAGTTTATCGGACCGGGCGAAGCGGGTGGCCGCTATCGCCAGTTCGAAATCAAGGACGGCAAGTATGAGACCGTCACCTTCCGCTAAGGGCGGGACAGTCTATTGATCACCTGCGGCCCGGGCGCAAACCCGGGCCGCAACACTAAGCACACCTTGCCGCATCCGGGGAAAACCCGGAGGTTTTGAACGGCACGGGGCTGTCGCAACAGGGCACAGGGGAAACGAACATGATCGAGGTGCAAAACCTCCACCGCCATTTCGGCGGATTTCGTGCGGTAGACGGCGCCTCACTCACGATTGCCAAAGGGTCGATCACGGGCCTGATCGGGCCGAATGGTGCGGGCAAGACCACCCTTTTCAACGTGATCGCCGGACGATTGAGCCCGACAAGTGGCACCGTCCGCATGGCAGGCGAAGAGATCACCGGCCTGCCCCCGCATGAGCTGTTCAAAAAGGGCCTGTTGCGCACCTTTCAGATCGCGCATGAATTTGGCTCCATGACCTGTCTGGAAAACCTGATGATGGTGCCAGATGCCCAGATGGGTGAGACATTGTGGAACGCATGGTTCCGGCGCGGGGCCGTGAAAGCCGAGGATGAGCGTATCCGCGCAAAAGCGCATGAGGTTCTGAAATTCCTGACGATCGACCATCTGGCCGATCAAAAGGCCAGCCAGATCTCTGGCGGGCAGAAAAAGCTGCTGGAACTGGGCCGCACCATGATGGTCGACGCCAAGATCGTGTTTTTGGATGAGGTCGGTGCCGGCGTGAACCGGACGCTTCTCAACACCATCGGCGATGCCATCGTGCGCCTGAATGAGGAGCGCGGTTATACGTTTTGCGTGATCGAGCATGACATGGATTTCATCGGCCGCCTGTGCAACCCGGTGATCTGCATGGCCGAGGGCAAGGTTCTGGCGCAAGGCACCGTGGACGAGGTCAAGAACGACGAGCGCGTGATCGAGGCCTATCTGGGCACGGGCCTGAAGAACAAGATGAAGGAGGCGGCGCATGGCTGAGCCGTTTTTGATTGGCGATGCGATGACGGGCGGCTATGGCAGCGGCGCGGATATCTTGCATGACTGCACCATTGCTGTGGAAAAGGGCCAGATCGCTGTCATCGTGGGCCCAAATGGCGCGGGCAAATCGACGGCGATGAAGGCCGTGTTTGGAATGCTGAATGTGCGCCAAGGGGCGGTGCGGCTGGCGGGTGAGGATATCACCAAACTGAGCCCTCAGGCGCGCGTGGCGAAGGGCATGGCCTTTGTGCCGCAAACGCAGAACATCTTTACCTCGATGACGGTCGAGGAAAACCTTGAGATGGGGGCGTTCTTGCGCCGCGATGACATCAAGGGCACTATGGAGCAGGTCTATCACCTGTTCCCGATCCTGCGCGACAAGCGTTATCAGGCGGCGGGGGAACTTTCGGGCGGACAGCGCCAGCAGGTGGCCGTCGGGCGCGCTCTGATGACCCAGCCACAGGTCTTGATGCTGGATGAACCCACGGCAGGCGTCAGCCCGATTGTGATGGATGAGTTGTTCGACCGCATCATCGAGGTGGCGCGGACCGGGATTTCGATCCTGATGGTCGAACAAAACGCGCGTCAAGCTCTGGCTATCGCCGACAAGGGCTATGTTCTGGTGCAAGGTGCCAACCGGTTCACCGATACGGGCGAGGCGCTTTTGGCCGACCCCGAAGTGCGCAGATCGTTCTTGGGGGGCTGATGCGTGAAGCCCGTCAGAATGTGCTTTCTATGTCCGTCTTTCTCGTGGTCGCCGTGGTGATGGTCGGCGCGAATACCTATGACTGGGGTCAGCAAAAGGCCCCCGCATTGGTCGGATTTGGCCCCGAGGCCCTGCCCTTTGCCTGCGATTTCACGCGCGAAGGGGCTGGCCCCGATGACATGCAGGGCCGCTTTACCCTGACATTCGACCAAAGCGCGACCGGCCCCTTTCCGCATTGCGCCACGCTGCGCCGTGGGACGCCGCTTCGCCCCGTGCCGGGGGGCGAGGTGATCTGCCTTGCCCACCAAGAGGCCACGCCGCAGGACCTGTGGGAAGATGCCAATGGCGGCGCTTTGCGGATCTTTGGCCATAACGGCGCGCGCTATATCCGGCGTGAGCGGTCGCCGGGTGCGGATGCCTTTTCCCCCACCATTGATGTCACCTATTTGGGCAGTTGCGAGGGCGCCAGATGATGCGTCTCTTGACAATTGCCCTTGAAGTTTGCCGGATCACGGCCTTTGCCGGGCGGCGGCTGCGAGACTGCGGCTCTTTCACGTTGGCATCGGGCATCAACCGATTTTACAGCACCCTTCTGCCTACAGTGCAAGGTGGCAGGCGCATGCTGACCCGGCGTGGCGTTTTTGTCCCGGCTCGGCACGGGGCGTCACATCTGGCGGTCCGGCTGCCTTTCCCATCTATGGCCCCCCCTGCGATAGCCTTCCCGAAGGAGACAACTGAATGGATATCCTGAACGCCCTTGTGGCTTTCCTTAACTTTGTCTTCGTTCCGGGCCTTGCCTATGGCGCGCAGCTGGCGCTTGGGGCGCTGGGGGCGACGTTGATCTATGGCATCTTACGGTTTTCGAATTTTGCCCATGGCGACACGATGGCCTTTGGCACCATGGTGGTGATCTTGTTCACATGGGGTCTGCAATCGCTGGGGATCAGCTTTGGCCCCTTGCCGACGGCGCTGCTGGCCTTGCCGCTTGGTATTGCGGTGACCGCAGTTTTGTTGCTGGCAACAGACCGGGTGGTTTACCGGTACTACCGCCGCGTAAAAGCGCCACCGGTGATCCTTGTGATGGTCAGCCTTGGGGTGATGTTCATCATGAATGGCGTCACACGCTTTATCATCGGAGTCGAGGATATCGGCTTTGCCGATGGGGCCCGGTTCATCATCACGGCGGGGGAGTTCAAGACGATGACCGGCCTGCAAGAGGGCCTTGCCATCAAGGCCACCCAAGGCGTGACCCTTGGCGTGGCGGTGATTGCGGTGGCGGCCTTGTTTTGGTTCTTGCAAAAGACAAGGACCGGAAAATCCATGCGCGCCTTTGCCGATAACGAAGATCTCGCCTTGCTGTCGGGCATCAACCCCGACCGTGTGGTGGCGGTGACTTGGATCTTGGCTGCCGCGCTGGCCACCACGGCGGGCACGCTTTACGGTTTGGACAAGTCGTTCAAAGCGTTCACCTATTTCCAGCTTTTGTTGCCGATCTTTGCTGCCGCCATCGTGGGTGGGCTTGGCAGCCCGCTGGGGGCCATTGCGGGTGGGTTTGTTATCGCGTTCAGCGAGGTTACGGTGACCTATGCATGGAAAAAGGTGGTGGGCTATCTTGCGGCTGAGGGGAACGCGCCCGAAGGGCTGCTGCAACTGATGTCGACCGATTACAAATTCGCGGTCAGCTTTGCGATCTTGATTATCGTTCTGCTGTTCATGCCCACAGGTCTGTTCAAGGGGAAATCAGCATGAGCGGCGCACAGATGACACAGGCCGAAACCCCGTCGGGCATCGGCAGAACCCTGCTGCTGTTTGGTGCCGTGGCGCTGTTATTCGTGCTGACGGGGATTTTCCAAAGCTGGAACCTTGCGCTGAACATTCTGAACATGGCGCTGATCTCGTCCATCATGGCTTTGGGAGTGAATATGCAATGGGGCTATGCCGGGCTGTTTTCGGTGGGCACCATGGGATTTGTGGCCTTGGGCGGGCTGGCGGTGGTGTTGATTTCGGCGGAACCGGTTCCGGGGGCATGGGCCTTGGGCGGGCCGGGGATTGTGGCGGGCCTTGCGCTTGGCGCGGCGGCGATTGCGGTGGCGATTTTCGCCTATAGGCACTTGCCAAAGGGCAAGCTGCGGGGATTTGCCGTGGCGGGCATCTTGATTGCCGGCTTTTTCGCCTATCGTGCGGTGTTCGATCCCAGCGTTCTGGCGGTAGAGACCAATGATCCGGCCACGGCGGGCAATCTGGGTGGGCTTGGCCTGCCCTCGCTGTTGGCGTGGCCTGCGGGCGGGCTTTTGGCGGCGGCGGCGGCTTGGGCGATTGGCAAGACCGCGCTTGGCCTGCGATCAGATTATCTGGCCATTGCCACGCTTGGCATCGCCGAGATCATCATTGCGGTCCTGAAAAACGAAGACTGGCTGGCGCGCGGCGTCAAGAACGTGATCTCGCTGCCGCGTCCGGTGCCCTATGAGGTCGATATGCAAAAATCGGCCAGCTTTCTGGATTGGGCCAATCGCTATGGCTTTGACCCGACGACCACCTCTTCGATCATCGTCAAACTGTGCTATGCGGGGCTTTTTGTCGTCGTCCTCTTGGCCATCATCTGGCTGTCAGAGGCCGCATTGAAAAGCCCATGGGGCCGCATGATGCGCGCCATCCGTGACAATGAGGTGGCAGCAGAAGCCATGGGCAAGGACGTCACCCGCCGCCATCTGCAAGTGTTCATCCTTGGCTCTGCCGTGATCGGCATTGCGGGCGCTATGATGACCACGATGGACAGCCAATTGACCCCCGGCACCTACCAGCCGCTGCGCTTTACCTTTTTGATCTGGGTGATGGTGATCGTCGGCGGGTCGGGCAACAACTGGGGCTCGGTCTTGGGCGGGTTCCTGATCTGGTGGCTTTGGGTGATGGTGGAGCCCATCGGACTGTGGCTGATGAATGTGATCACCTATGGGATGGGCGATGGCTGGCTGAAGTCGCATCTTTTGGAAAGCGCCGCGCATATGCGCCTGTTGACCATGGGTCTGGTGCTGCTGCTCGTGCTGCGCTTTTCGCCCCGTGGGTTGATGCCCGAGAAATAACACCGGGTGGGGGCCGGACCATCGGCCCCCTGCCTGCCACGCTGGTGCAAAAGCAGATCAGGCGTGAACGGCAACAGACCGAACCTGTCCCATCGGCAGTGGCCATTCGTCTTGCGGTTCAGACAGAGCCCCCTGCCAAGGGCATGGCGCTGCCCTGCAGAGCACAGGGCTGGTCAAAGCCGCCAATCCAAGCGCACGATACGATCCGCGGATATCGCAGACTTTGCACCCCCGCTGTGATTACTGAACGGATCGCCGCCACGCGCACCGTGCAAAACTGCTGGAAAGCCGCCGCCTTTGCCGCCTATGGTGCAAGAAACATCCGACAGGAGAGATCATGCCCGCCCCCCACAATACCCTTAAATCCCGCCTGAAAGCAGGCGAGGTGCTTTACGGCTGCTGGCTGGGCATGGCAGACCCCTATGTGGCAGAAATTGCGGCAACCTCGGGCTTTGACTGGCTGTTGATTGATGGCGAACATGCGCCCAATGACATGCCTTCGCTCTCGGCCCAATTGGCGGTTGTTGATGGCAAAGGCCCCAGCGCGATGCTGCGCCTGCCCGATGATGACCCGACAAAGATCAAACAGGCGCTCGACATTGGCGCGCAAAGCCTGCTGATCCCGATGATTGAAACTGCCGCACAGGCCGAGGCGGCTTATCGCGCCACCCGCTATCCGCCGCACGGGTTTCGCGGCGTCGGCTCCTCGCTCGCCCGTGCCTCCCGGTTCTCGGCGATTGAGGATTATCTGACAACGGCAGGCGATCAGATCTGTCTGATGCTACAGGCGGAATCGGTGGCTGGTCTTGATGCCCTGCCGGGGGTTCTGGCGATTGAGGGGGTGGATGGGGTGTTCATCGGCCCATCGGACCTTGCCGCCGACATGGGCTATCTGGGTCAACCCGGACACCCGGAGGTGCAGGCCGCCGTTCTGGCGGCCATTCGCCAGATCCATGGCGCAGGCAAGATTGCCGGGGTGCTGAGCACCGACCTTGCCTTTGCGGCCCAATGTCGTGCGGCGGGTGCCAGCTTTATCGGTGTGGGCATCGATGTTCTGGTCTATGCGCAAGCGATGCGAAGCCTTGCCAGTGCCGTCAAACAGGGTGCAAACGGCGAAAGGCCTGCACAATGACCCAAAGTGAATTGCATGTGGCCACCAAGGCCCTCAGCCTTTGCCCCGCAAGATACGGACGGCACTTGATGGCGGCACCCCAGCGGCCACGCGGGCCAGCATGTTGACGGCGGTATAGGATGGGCGATTTCGTCGCCCTTTTGGGCACCAAGGGCGGCCCCGCGATCCGGCCCGGATCAACCATGCCAACCTCGAACCTGTTGTGCCTTGGCGGGCAAAGGGTGGTGGTGGATTGCGGCTTGGGCGTGTCACGCGGCTTGATTGATCAAGGCATGCGGCTGCAAGACATCGGCCTGATCTTTATAACGCATCTGCATTCGGACCATTACCTTGAACTCGGCCCCCTTCTTCACACGGCATGGACGGCCGGTAAGAAAACCCCGGTGCAGGTTTGGGGCCCACCGGGATTGGCGGCTTATTGGCAGGGCTTCATCGCCTCCATGCAGGCCGACATTGACCTGCGGATCGAGGATGAGGGGCGGCCCGACCTGCGCGCCATGGTGACCTTGCACGAGGTCACGCTGGATCAGCCCATGGTGTTTGATGCGCTGCAAGTGACCGCCATGCGCACCCTGCATCCGCCGTTGATTGACACCTATGCCCTGCGATTTTCCACCGCAGAAAAGGCCGTGGTGTTTTCGGGCGACACCGCCTTTTTGCCCACCCTTGCCGATTTTGCGCGCGGGGCGGATCTGTTGATCCATGAGGCCATGCTGGGCGAGGCGCTTCCCGCTTTGGTGGCCCGCGTCGGAAATGGCGATGATCGGTTGATGAGACATTTGCTGCGGTCCCATATCCTTGCGGCAGACGCGGCCAAGATTGCCACGCAGGCGGGGGTAAAGGCACTGGCCTTGCATCATCTTATCCCCTCGGACGATCCTGAATTTGGGCCAAGCGAGTGGCACGCCAGTGTCGCGCCACATTGGAACGGCCCCTTTCATCTGGGGCGCGACGGGATGCGGATCGCACTTTAGCCGCCCCGCGCCCGTCACGACAGGCTTTCCCAACACTGGGCTTTGCGGCACAGTGCCTGCACGCGCCCCGGACAAAGGACCCTGCCAGTGCCCCAACCGCCCAAAGCCAGCCCCCCCGCCTTGGGCCTGTGGCGCACTGCGGCCCTGTTCGAGGGGGCCCGCCCCGAGGCCATTGCGGCCATCGCAAACGCGTCGCGCCCTGTGCGGTTTTCCGCAGGACAGGTTTTGTTTCATCGCGGCGATGCGGGCGATCAGGTGCTTGCACTGGCCTCTGGCCGGATCAAGCTGGCCCTGCTGACGACACAGGGCCGCGAACTGGTGCTGCGCCATGCCGAGGCGGGGGATTTTCTGGGCGAACTGGCCTTTCTGGACGGCACTCCCCGTTCTGCCATGGCGGTGGCCGTGACGCCGGGTGAAGGCGTCATTCTGCAGCGTCGGGCCTTTGATCAGATCGAAACCGGCCTGCGCGACAGCCTGATCGCAGCCGCCCTGCGCTATGTCTGCCAAAGGTTGCGGGAAACCACAGATCAGCTGGAATCCATTGCGCTTTATGGCCTTTCCGGACGTCTGGCGCGGTTCTTTTTGCTGACCTTGCGCCAGTTGCATGGCGATGAGATGCCCGAGGCCCCGCGCCTGCGCCTGTCGCTGACCCAAGGCGAGTTGGCGGCCGTGCTGGGGGCCAGTCGGCCAAAGGTCAACCGCGCCTTGCAAGAGTTGGAGGATGCAGGAGCGGTGCTGCGCGAAGAGGGCGGCACCTTGGTCTGTGACCCGGCCAAGCTGTTGTCCCTTGCCGATGCGAGTGGGGGCTGAAGGTGTTGGCGCGGCGGATTGCGGTGGCCTTTGCCCTTGGTCTGACCTGCCTTGGGGCGGCCTTGGCCTTTTCGCCGATGCCTGGGATTGTGGCGTTACAAGAGCGCGGGTTTGATGCGCTGATGGCGGCCAGCCCCCAAAGTTATCCGGCCCTTGCCGATGGTGCCGCGGTGCATGTCGTTGAAATTGGCCGACAGGGCGCGGATGGGGGGCCATGGGGGCGCGACGATCTGGCCCTGCTGCTGGACAAGATCGCGCAAACCAAGCCACGGGTGATCGGGATTGATATGGTGCTGGCGGGGGGCTGCGGGCCTGATCCTGTGCCCGACGCGGCGACGATGGCCCTTGGCCACAGCCTGACCAACGCCGCCACGGCCGCGCCTGTGGTTTTGGGCTTTTTGCTCAGCGACCAAGGCGGCGCAGGCCCGGACATGGCCCCCACGCTTGCCGTCATGCAGGGCGCACCTGCGTGGCGCGCTGAGGGTGCCGAGATGCCCTGCCCGCTTTTCGCGCAGTCGGTGGGCCGGGGGGCGGCCTTGATCGCCCTTGCGGGCGATGGCGAAGGCCGCATTCGCAGCATCCCCGCCGCTGTCTTTGTGGCAGGGCGACCCTTTGCTGGCTTGGCGGTTGAGGTGGCGCGGCTGGCCCAATCCCTTCCACCTCCCATCTTGGGGCAAGATGCGGGCGCGCGACCACAAGGCTGGCTGCGACTGGGGGACCAGACCGTAGCGCTGAACGAAGCCGGAGAGTTTCGGATTGCCGCAACCAATCCGACGCTGCGCGCCGTGCGTCGGTATGGCGCGCTGGACCTGATCACGGCACAAGGCCCTGACCTTCCCCCCGGCGCGATCATCCTGATCGGTTCTGCCCTGCCCGAGGCGGGAGGATTGCGGCCAACGCGGATCAGCCCCTTGCACCCTTCGGTGCACCTTCATGCAGATGCCATCGAGCAGATCCTGACCCGCACCTTGCCCCAACGCAGCGACTGGGCCCCAATGGCCGAGGCGATGGCGGCGGTTGCGGCGGGCCTGATCGGGCTGGCCCTTGGCCAAAGTCTGGCCCCTGTGATGGCCAGCGTTGCCACGGTCGCGCTTGCCACGATTTGGGTTGGCGCGCTGGTGCTTGTCAGCCGCATTTCTGGTGACTTGATCGACCCGATTGTGCCCGTGGCGACCCTGACCGCGACCGCATCCCTGACCTTGCTGGCCGAGGCGATGCGCAATCGCCGGACCGCACAGGCCCTTGGTGCGCGGATGCGCCGCCATCTGCCGGCCTCGGTCGTGGCCATCCTCAGCCGGGGGGATGAGGGCGCAGGCGTCACGGCAGAGTATCGCGAGATCACGGCCCTTTTCACCGATATCGAGGGGTTCTCGGCCATGACCGCACGATTGCCCCCCGAAACCCTTGTGGCGCTGCTGGATCGCTACATGACGGGCGTCACCGGTTTGGTGGAGCAGCACGGCGGCATGGTCGACAAGATCGTGGGCGATGCGGTGCATGCCTTATTCAACGCTCCGGAAAGCCTGCCAGATCATGTGACCCATGCCATTACCTGCGCCACGGCCATTTCGGCGTTTACCGAAGCGCTTCGGCATGAGCCGGACATGCAGGCCGCAGGCTTTGGTGGCACCCGCATCGGGCTGGAGGCAGGGCAAGCCATTCTGGGCGATATCGGGCGGGGGGGGCGTGTGGATTACACGGCCCATGGCACGGCCGTCAACCTTGCCGCCCGCCTGCAAGAGGCCAACAAAATGCTTGGCACCCGGATCTTGATCGGGCCAGAGGCGGCAAGGCGCGCCCCAGATGCAGTGATACCTGGACCCGAGATTGAGCTGCGCAGTTTTGGCCGCCTGCGTGTCAGCTTTCCCGTGGGGCCAACCGCGTGCACTGATCCTGTGCAGGCCTAGCGCAAATCATCACCCAGCACGGCGCGTGTGATGGCCGCGATCCGTTCTTCGGACCAGCGGCTGGCAGGCGTGGGCGGCGCACCGGGTTCGGGCACAAGCGTGCCCTGCCCCGCCTCCAATGCAACAATGGTGGCCGCGTCATCGCGGCCTGTCACCATCACAGCCCCGCGCTCCACAAAAACGGCAAGGCCGGTATCATCCTTGGCCACGAAGAACCGGGTCCCGCGCACGCCGATGCGGCCATAAGTGGTCAGCACTTCGGCCTCGGGGTCGGTGCTGTCATCCGCCCGATCAAACAACAAGGACCCATCCAGATAGATTACCCCGCCTGACTGCGCGACAAAGGCATCAATGATTACCTCGGAATTCGCCCCCAGAAAAACCTCGGTCGCGGAGCCAAAGCCCAAATGGGCGCGGCTTTCCGCATCCGTCCGCGCCCTGTCGCCGGTAAAGATATCCATGCCGGTCTGCATCACGGGCAAAGGGTCCGCTTGGCCAAGGCCCCCTGTTCCAGTGATGGCACGAACAATGCCGATGCCAGCGGCATCCGGCCCCCCATCCGTCAAGGGTTCAGACAGGGTCTGGCCGCGGGCGGCAGAACCACCCGCGCCCAAAAGCAAAATTCCCCCGCAGATCGTGCAAATGGCACGTCTGCGAGGGACGGGGCGTTTCAGGTTTGAAAACAACTTGGCAGACCTCAGCATCAGCTTCGGAAATGATTCCGCCCCGATCTTAGCCCGAAGTCATGACAACTGCATCATTTGAGGGGAGCGCAGCCGCAAATCCTTTGGGCAAAGATTCGCGATCAGTAGCCGTAGGTGTAGCCGTGGGAGTAACCCCGCTTTTGTGGGGCATGCCCGTGACCATAGTTCTTGCGCGAATAATGACGTGGCTTTGGCGCATAGCAGTGACCGTCGTTGTCCGAGACAAAGCGGGCCGAGACATAGCCTGTGATGCCGTTCCACGTCGCCCGATACCACCCACCAACATAATCATAGACATGCACACGCGTGCATTCGGGAAGCGCCGCGATCACACCGTATCTGGTGCCGGGGCCATAGCGGAAATTCAGATCTTCCTTCAGCCAACCCGGATTGGCGGCGGCAGCGCCTGCCAACAAGGTCAGGGAAAGGAGCGAAGCGATTGCAGTTTTAATCATGACAGTCTCCTGAGCTTCTGGGCCATCTGGCCCGTTTCAATGAAGTCAGAATGCCAAGATTCGTGCTCGCGCGCTGTTCCCCGGGGAACAGGGCAAAATGCGTTGCGAAATGGGGTCCGTGCCCAGCAAATGGCCTAGCGAAAGCCAGTGCTATAGGGTTGCAGGCCTGCAGTGTTCATCAAATAGCGCCCATAGGCCCAGCCAGAGACATTGTTCCAGCTCAGGTTGCACCAACGATAGGCGTCCCCCTCTTTGGCCTGACAATCGGTCACCTGAATGCCCGTCGCATTCGGTGGCAGTTCTGCCAGGATCGGAAATCTGGTGCTTGGGCCACCTCGGACGTTCAGTTTCTGATCCATGGGGTGATTGACCACGCGATAGGTCCCCGCAAAGGCCGATCCCCCCTGCCCGCCATGCCCCTGTTTTAGGTATTTCTGCGAGGCATATCCCCGGATGCAGCCATATTCGACAACGCACCACCTGTTGGCGCAAGAGGCGACCGAAATGCCATTGGCGTTGAAGGCAAGCTCCCCCACCTGTGGGAAATTGGTGCCGGGGCCGGATCTGACGAACAGGGTATCGTCATTGGCAATGCCCGATACAGAGGCACTTCCGTTTTGCAACGGGCAATTGCCAAGGTCGGTGCCTCGGAAGGACGGGGGTGAGGACGGCGTCGGCACCGGAATGGGCTGTGGCGTCGGGGTCGGAACCGGGGTGGGCTGGACCACGGGGGTCAGCGCCGCAATCCGCGCCTCGGCTGCGACCCTGTGGTTGCCGTTGGGAAAGGCCAAAAGGTAACTGCGATAGGAATTGAGATCATCACTGGCAAGCACGGTGGCCCAAAAATCTTGTTCGACCATGTTCTCTACCATGCGCCGGGCATCCGCAGCGCGAACATGATCGGGATAGCGACGAATGAAATCCTCTAGGGCTGCACGGTCACGTGCCTGCACAGCCGTCAGATAGACAAGCAGCGGGTCCTCGACCTGAGGGCGGGTAGGTTGTTGGGGGGCGGGCACAGGCTCTGCCACCGGGGCGGGCACGGGTTGGACAGGCTGCGCGGGTGGCGCGTTGCTTGCCACAAAATAGATGTCCTCATCGGGCAATTCCGTGTGTTCCATCGGAACCTGCCTGCCGCCGGTCTGTTCCCTCACGCGGGCGCGCACGGTTCGAAACATCCGCCCCACCTCCAGCCCCGGCTGATCGATCACCTCCAGCAGTGCGGTGGTATAGGGGCTGTGTTCACCATCCCCATCATCGGCGGTGTTTCCCGGTTGCGCCGCGAAAGACACAAGGATCCCGCTTTCCCCATCAAGCGAAATGGGGGCAAGGCCCCGCGCCGTGGACCGCGTCCCGTTCCGCCGCGCCATCGAGGTGGCAAAGGGGTTGTCGCGGCACGCATCCAGCAAGACCACACCCAGCTTGCGCGAGGCATTGACCGCCCCCACCACCTGCTGCAGGCCAACAGTCTCGAACTGGGCCGTCGCCTCGGACCGCATTTGGGCATCTACCGGGATCAGATAGTTTTCGCCGTTAAACTCAATTCCATGACCGGCATAAAAGAACACCGCGATATCTGAATTCTGGGCCTTTTCCGAAAACTCCCCCAAGGCCACGCGGAAAGATTGGCCATCCATATCCTCACGCAGCATGACATCAAAACCGATCGAAGTCAGCTTTGCCGCAATCGCCTTGGCATCGTTGGAGGGGTTGGGAAGCCGCGTCGCGGCTGCATAGGACGAATTGCCAATCACCAGCGCCACCCGCACATCCGCCCTTGGTGCCTGCGCGGCAACGGCCCAAGGCACCACACAAAGCCAAAGGGCAAGGGCGAAAAGCCGTCGAATGGCGGCCATGTTGCTAGCCCCCCAAATCCGTGATGCGTTGTGCCGTCACGCTGTAAACACACTCGACAACATTGGGGCCGTTGCAAATCGCCTCTCGCTGCAAGAGCCAACTTTTTTGGGCCGCCTTGTTGGTGCGACCAATGGCAACGGCGTTCTTGTAAACCCGCAGAAGATATTGATCCTGCGAGGCCAGTTCCTCATAGCCGCAAATGGCAAATTCGACACCTGTGCTGGCAAGGTTGCAGTTGAAACTGGGCTGCGATCTACGGGTTTGGAACGGCGTGACGACCGAAGGGGTCTGCTGCACCACGGGCGGGGTCGGCACCGGCACGGGAACAGGCGCTGGCTTTGGGGCCGCAGCTGCCCGCAACTCTTCAATCCGGCGGGCCGCATCGGCGGCATGCAGACCCGAGGGGAAGATCAACAGATAGCGGCGCAAGGCAGCCTCGCTGCCATCGGCGGCAATCGGGGCCCACATCGCATCATCCTCCAGCGATTCCATCATCTTGCGCGCGTCTTCGGCCCGTGGATGGTTTGGAAACATGGAAACGAATTGAGACAGCTTCCCGCTGTCGTTGGAGCGCACAGCCTCAAAGAACATGCCCATCGGATCAACCCCACGCTCTGGTGGGGTGGGCGGAGCGGGCTCGGTCGAGACTGGGATGGTGACCTGCCCCGCCGTGTCGCCCGCCGCTGTGGGGGGCGAGAGGAAGACATCATAGTCCGGCAGGCGGTTTTCAAAAACAGGCTGTTGGCGACCGTTCGTCTTTTCCTTGACCCGGGCGCGCAGGGTGCGGAACACGCGGCCGACCTCCATCCCCGGTTCATCCAGAATTTCCAAAAACGCCTCGGTATAGGGGCTGTGCTCGGCATCGCCGTCATCTGCCGTATTGCCCGGCTCTGCGGCAAAGGACACAAGAAGCGCGCTGCTTTGATCAAGGGGAACCGGTGCCAGCCCGCGCGATACGGCCCGCGTGCCCGATGACCGCTTCATCGTGGCCCCAAAGGGGTTGTCACGGCAGGCATCCAGCATCACGATCCCCAGCGACTTTGCCCCCTGCACCGCCGTCAAAACCTGATCCAGCGACACGGTTTCAAAGCTGGCGGTCGCCTCGGATTTCATCGCGCTGTCAATCGGGATCAGAAAGTTGCGGCCCGACATCTCGATCCCATGGCCCGCGTAGAAGAACAGCGCCAGATCCGCGCCAAGGGCGGCTTCCGAAAACTCGCCCAATGTCACACGAAAGGCCTGCCCGTCCTGATCCAGCGCCAAGGTCACCTCAAACCCGATGGCTCGCAGCTTTTCGGCAACGCGGGTCGCATCATTGCTTGGATTGGCAAGGGGCGTCGCAAAGCGGTAGGCCGAGTTGCCAACCACAAGCGCAATGCGGCGGTCCGCCAGCGCAGGCGATGCCAAGATCAAGAACAGGGCGACAATCCGCCAAATCATCTTAAAAATCCCATCATAGCTTACGTTTTACCTTTGCCCTCAGGCGGGCATGGGTCAAGACCTGAGTCGCCGCCCCACCTGCCAAAGCGCCCTGCAGTCCGAAAAGCCCCGGAATATCGTGCAGCCTGCATGGCCACAGCAGGCTGGCGCGCCCGGCACGGCTTGGGCAGCAAGACATATCCCAGACCAATCCGGCAAAAAGCCCACCCGGATTATCCTTCGGTAAACAATCCGATGCGACCGAACTGGCAACGAACATCGGCGGTTGCGGCCAATATCTCCGCCAATGGCGGAACAACCTGACCATTGGCCTGCGCCAGCAATGCCTGCAGCGGCAAGGGCGGGCGCGAACACCAGACCGCGATCAACTGATCCTCGCCCGTGGGGGGGGCCACTGAAAAGCGCAGCAAGGTGCCTTCATCCGACGGTTGGCTTTCGCGAAAACCGGGGGGGTAGATGCCGTATTGAACCGTGCCATCTGAGGCGAGGTTGAACAGGGTGAGAAAGTTCAGTTCCGGTGCGGGTGGGGGAAACTCAAACCCCACATTGGTGCCGATTGGCTGGCGCTGTGCCGATTGCTGCGGGCGCAGCACAACCGGCGGCAGGCTCGCCACTTTCGCCCGGTCAAAATCGCCCAAAAACTGCATGCGCGCCAGTTGCGGGCGGGCGTCGCCGGTGATCACGGTGACCAGATCACCTTGCCCACTATAGACCGCCCAGCCGCCCTGAACCTGTTCAAACAAGATTGACTGGCCCTGCTCCACCACCCGGCACCCCGGACACACCCCACTGTCCAACCCCGGCGGCGGGGCACCAAGGATTCGGATAGGAAGGCCGGTCGCCTGTTGCGGCTGATCGACCTGCACTGCGGCCTGCGTGACTGCTGGCGCAATGACCGGCGCAATCGGCTCCGCTGCACTGCTTGCATGCAGGCTCAGCATCACCGAAGGATCGCCACGCGGCAAAAAGCGGGGCTGCTGGTTCTGCTCCATATGGGTAAACACCCGGTCGCCGATGTAGCTGGAGATTTCAAGCCGGGTCAGCGTGCCGTCACCGTTCAGATCAGCCTCGCCCGCAATTGCCTTGGCAAAGAACCACGACAGCGCCCCATGGGGTTGGCCATCAAAGGCGGTTTCCTGAACCAACCGGTCATCCGTAGCGGTGGCAAGGATCTGCGTGACATTTGGCAATTCCGCCTTGCCCGTATCGCCCTGCCCCGAGGGGGCCTCGGTCGGGATCGGGTCAACCGGAATATCCCACACCCCACCAGAACGGCTCAGGCCAGCGGCCCTTGGGTTGATGCTCCGCTCCAGCCCACCCGAATGGCAACTGTCCATCACCCAGATGATCTGCAACTGCGGCACGGTTTCCAGCATCGCGCGCAGCTGGTCGTCGTTCAGACGCCCCTCACGCGGGTGATTGGGGTTGAAGTCATGAAACATCAAGGTTTCGTCAAGACCGTCCGCCTCATCCAGCGGCGCGCTCACCTCGCGCTCTTGCCCGCCGTGCCCCGCATAGGTGACAAAGACCCGGTCCCCCGGCTGTGCCTGCCGTGTCACATTCGACCAAGCGGCCAGAAAATTCGCAAGCGTGGCAGAGCTGTTGGTCAAAAAGTGGCCGTCGGGAAGATCAACGCCGATGGCCCGAAAGGCATCTGCCACCACGGTCGCATCATTGACCGCGCCTTGCAGATCGGTGTGGACGCCAAAGACCGGATGATTGGGATCAAAGGGCTGAAAGAACTGATAGTCATCAATCCCCACGACAATCGCCCAATCCTTGGCCATCGCCATGGGCGCACTCAGGCTGGCACCCAAGGCCAAGGCCCCCGCGCAGGCAAGCCTGCGCGCAGATTGTCGCGCGAATTTAATAGCCAAAGGCCACCTCCACCCGCCGTGCGATGGTGCGTAATTCCTCCAACGAATAGGCCTGTGCGTCCGAATAAAGCGGCGGCTCGGTCTCCCCCTTGCCAATGATCGAAATGCGGGTCTTTACGCCGTAGCTTTGCAAGAAGACGCCAAGGCTGTTGGCACGACGGAACGACAGATCAAGGTTGTAATCCGCGCTGCCCACATCATCGGTGTGCCCTGTCACCACGAGGGTTCCGACATTGTTGGCAATCAAGAACTCTGCCAGACGCAAGCCTTCACGCACGCCGGTTGCATCAAGCTGATCACTGTCAAAGCCAAATCGGATGGGCAAGAACACGCTGTCGACCTTGGCCGCCGCCGCGTTGATCACGTTATAGGTCGGTGCCGCCTCGGCCACATAGGTATCTTTTGGGGCGACATATTCATCAGGCTTTGGCGCGACATAGCCCGCAGGCGCAGGCGGGGCCACATAGCCGTCCGGGGCCTTGGGTGCGACATAACCCTCGGGCGCGGGCGGCGGCACATAAGCATCAGGGGCCTTGGGGGCCACATAGCCATCATTCGTCGTCGGGGCGACATAGGTATTGGCCGTGGCAATCGCCTGATCTGCCCGCTCAATCGCCAGACCACGGGCGGCCACACCCATCACGCCGCTGGAGCCCCCGCCCCGCGTGACGCTGCTTTCCATGCTGCCTGCCAGCATCATGTTTTCTTGTGCCAGTGCCAAAAGACGCTCGGCCACAGGCACCAAGGCCTCGGATTGCACGGTTTGTCCGGGATCGCCCAAGGTATCAATCGCGGCATTGTACATCCGCGCGGCCTCGGCCCGGTCGCCACGCTTGGCGGCAATGTCGCCCCGCACGGCCTGCACCGCCCAATGCACACCCGGCGCTTGCCGCACAAGTTGATCGGCCCCGGCCAGATCACCTGCGGAAAGCGCGCCTTGGGCCGCCCGCGCCATCAGCGCCGACACTTGCGCCCGCGCGGCCCGCAGGCGGGCGTCATCACACCCAGCCGCCTGTACCTGCTGCCAGCCCAGCATCATCGCCCCGGTATCGCTTCCGCCAGTTGCGGTCTGCAATGTCGCCAAAGCGCTCTCACATGCAGTTTGCGCAAAGACGGGGCCGCCGATGGTCAGGCACAACATAAGGCCCGATAGTTTTGAGATCATCGCATTCATTACCATCCCTCCTTAGGGTGAGACGTTGAAGGTGACGGAATTGGTTGCACTTTGCCCGTTGTCTTCGGCAACCTGCTCGGTGCGCTCAATGATCAGACCCCGCGACAAGGGCTGGAAATGCTCACGTGCATAATCCATCGCGCCTTGCCCGGTCAGCCGCGTGTCGCCCAAACCGCCTTCGCGGCAATAGGCCAGCATGGTTTCCCCCTTGCCGGGTGTGTCAAAGCGCAGACGGAACCCCGACCCCGGATAAGGGATGCGGCGCAATTCGCCCGGCTCAAGGAAAGCAGGCCCGATCACCTCGGGGGGCAGTTCCTCAACCGTCTTGGTTTCTTCAACATAAAGCACCTGCAACTCGCAGCGCCGATTGGCCCGCACGTCAAACTCCAGCAGGTCATTCACATAGACATTGACCACAGGAACCGACAATTCCAGCACCAAAGGATCATAGGCCTTTTGCGGCGGCGCATAAACGGGAAGTGCGGCCTCGGGCTGCGGCACATAGGGGGCCGCGTCTTGCTTGGCGCTGTATTCCGCCGCATAGGCCGCAGTTGCCTCGTAATCCACAACCGCCGTCGGCTGATAGGCCGTGCCATAGCCATAGGCCGGGCGATAAGGCCGCAGATCGGTCAGGCGCGGCAAAAGATCGGCCCAGACATCTTCGATTTCCGAACGGCGCACATGCAAGCCGTCATCAATCCGCTGCACCCATTGTTCGGCAATCTGCATCAAGGTCGGGTCACCGATGGAGCGGATCCGGCCCCTAAACTCATCTTCGGTCAGAAAGAACAGACGCGCGACCTCGTTCAGATCAAGGTTTTCAAACTGCAGATCAGACAGATAGGTCATGATCTCGCCGCCCGCTGGCCCCGGCCCGCGCAAAGACACCGACATGCCCGAGGCCGAAGGCTCGGTCAGGCCAAGTTGCGACATGGCCGACAAAAAGGCCGAAGCATCCTTGGCAAAGTAATCTTGCATCTCATCAGCCGGCACATACATGCCCAGCATCGCATCGCGCTGATCGCGGTCAAAGCGGTTGCTGGATTCGATGAATTTGCGCAGCTCATCCGTTTTGGAGATGATCGCATTTTCATGGCAATCAAAGCAGGATCGGGCGTTCTCGATCTCCACCCCCTTGCCGATGGGCTTGTTGCGATAAGACACGATCGAGGTGGGGCCAACCAAAAGCCGCTCGCCTTGCGCGGTCGACAGGTAATAGCCCTGCATCCCATTGGCGAGGCTGAAGATCATCTCGCCGCCGTCATGCTCAAAAGGTTCGGTATAGGATGACAGGGTATCCAACTCGGCCGGGCCATCGGGGTGCAGAAGCAAGGATTGCGTCCCCGAACTGCCGGCGAAATCATAGGATTTCCAGTAATAGCCGCCACGCTGCAGATCATGGCGTTCGATCATGCGGTTATGATCGGACACGCCAGAGGAGCCTTCGGCAAAGCCTGCGCGAACCACCTCACCCCGGCGGATGTTTGTATCCACATCCACGCCCATCCGCGCCTCAAGATCGCGAATATGGGCAGGCAAGCGCAACAGCATGTCGTAATACGGCGCCTCGGAGGCGACATGGGTAAACCAGCTTGCGCCGATGATCGGAACCGGTGCCCCGGTGCCATTGGCCAGAACCGCCAACAGGCTGTCAGAGTTCGGATCAATGGCAAAGGGGAACACCCGCGCCAGATCTTCCCAGCTTTGCTGGCTGAACCCGGCCTCGGCCGCCCCTTGGGTGAAGATCCCGGTCGAAAGCGCATCCCAATCCTCGGCCGACCAACCGTAATCACGCAGGTCAATCCGCACCAAGGCCCCATCCGTGCCCGCAACAGGCGACACCGTCATAAGGGTGCTGGACCGGCTGACAGAGTTGATAAACTTGTTCAGGCCCGCATGCAGATAGGTCATCGGGTTCAGGCGCGCGCCTTCTTGGGTGCAATCCACCTCGCTCAGCCGGGTATCGGCAAACGAGAAATAGCGCATATAGCTGCGATCGCGCTCTCGGGTGGATTGCAGGTCAGCAACCGCTGCCATCATCAACCCGGTGAAATCGCCCCCGACGAAATCGGGGATATCAACCTCGGGCCGGGGAAGTGTCACCGCCACGGTGCGCGATTGCGCCACCTGTTGCGGGGCGACTGCGGTGGCGGTCGCAGGCGCCGCCGCTTTGGCCTTTTCAACATCGCCCAAAGCCATGATCCATGTCTTGAGCGCACCCAACTCATCCGGCGTCAGCTTGGTGCCCATGGGCATGCGATTGAGCGCAATAGAGGCATAGAGCGGTGATTTTTCCGGATCGCCGGGCACCACGGCTGAACGGTCGGCGGCTATGTCGGTGATATCATGCATCGGGAAGGTGCGGTCATTGCGCTGCCCCGGTCCGTGGCAGGTGCGGCACGCACTGTCCATGATCCGGTCGGCGGCCACCTCGATCGCCTCGGGCACCATGGGGGCCGCAACGGGAACCACTGCGGCCTGCGTTTGCGCAGGCACAGCGGTCAGTGTCGGGGCTGCGACGGGTGGCTCACAGGCGGCGGCGATGATCTTCATCAGGCCAACCGACCCCGTTGTGGCCCCTATGGCCTCCGCATCAATCACGGCGGCAACAGGTGCGGCAGGCGTCTGCGCCTCGGCCGTGGTGACGGCTGCATCGGTTGCAACGGCAGCCGAACCCGTCGCGGCCTGTGCCACGCGCACAGGTTCTGGCGGCAACGCAGAGACATCAACCGGTGTTCCGGTCAGATAGGCATAGATCGCGGCGCGATCTTCAATTGGCAGGCTGGCTGTTTGCGACACGATCCGCCGCATCGACGCGGCACCCAGGCTCCGGCCATTCAGCTTTTTGCCATCCCGCATGGTGCCGGTAATGAAAACCTCGGGCGCCACCGACTTCAGCCGATTCGCCGAGATATCGGGGGAATAATCCCCGAAAAAGCCCATGAAGCCCTTAAACGCATTTGCGCGATCCATCTCGAAGCCGGATCTTGGGGTATGACATTCCCCGCAATGCCCCAAAGCCTCGGTCAGATATTGCCCACGGGCCAGTTGCAGGTCAGCAGGGGGTGTCAATGTCGCGCGCGCCGTGTTGAACAGCAAAAGCGCGCTGCGTGAAAAGACGTTGGTTTCATGCGGGCGCGAGGGCGCATCGCTTTTCTCAAGCGTCCGCAAAAAGGCGCGCAGATCAAGCGCGTCTTCCGGCTTCATTCTGGCATAGGCCTGAAACGGGAAGAACGCACCGTAGTATTCTTCGCCCTCGGGCGACACGCCCCGCATCAAGGCGTTGAGGAATTGCGCATCTGTCCAAGCGCCAATTCCCGCCACATCGTCATGGGTGATATTGGGGGCATAGACCTTGCCCAATTTGTTTTCAAACACCCGCCCGCCGGACAAAAGCATCATCGTCCCTTCGGCCGAATGACAGGTGGCGCAGCCAGAGGCGCTGTAGATCACCTCACCCCTTGCGGCATCGGGCACGTAACTTGCGAACTGCCCTTCGGTAAAGGGCTCAAGCTCGGCCAAGGCTGGGCCGGACAAAGCAACAAACGAAACCACTGCAATCTTGATCTTTGCGGAAATTCGGAACATCGGTGCCTCCAAGGACCCTCAGGTCATCTGAATTCAAATCTCTCAAAATGTACGGATCGCGGGGTCTTGCCATTGGCCTTCAATCCCTTGACCAATCCTTCGCGCATTGGGGCCGGACCACAGAACCATAGGCTGGCCTGTCCAATGTCGAAAGTCAGGTATTCCACCAGTTTCGCGGCATCAAAGCGGCCATCGGTGTCACTTTGATGTAAGGTCAGCTGAAAGCCCGGCACACGATCTTGGGCCGCGTGCAGACGTTCGATGCTGACCGCTTCCTCAGGGTTTCGGACACAATAGATCAGTCGGATATCGCCCGTCCCCTCGGCTTTCAGATGATCCGCCCATGCAAGGAACGGCGTGATCCCGATACCCGCGGCAACCCAGACCTGCTTTGATCCGCCCCGGCGATAGTCGAAACGACCATAGCCCCCTTCGACCCGCGCGGTATCCCCCACCGCGATGGCATCGCGCAGTTTGCGCGTAAAATCCCCAAGTCCGCGGATCGAAAACTGAATCCCCCCATTGGGGCGCACCTGCGAGACGGTAAAGGGATGTGGCTCTCCCAGACCCTTGGTCGAAAACTTTACAAAGGCAAAGCTGCCCGGCCGGGCCGAAATGCCCCCGCCTGTCGGTTCAAGATCCACAATCGTGCAGGCGGGATGCTTGACCACCGAGGTCACGCGATACGACCTGCGCCGCGCCAAAAAGCCAAACTGAGACCACAGGAAAGACGAAAGACCTAGAACCCCAAGGATGTTCAGATAGCTTGCCAGAAAGGCGTTGTTGTCAAAGGGCGTTTTGACAAAGAACTGGTGAAAGACAAACCCGGCAAAAACAACACCAAGCAAACGGTGCGACCAGCGCCATAGATCATAGGGGATTTCCCAAGTGATCTTGGGCATCCTTGGCACGCGCTTGAAAAAGCTGATCAAAACCAGCACGACAAGCGCGTAAAAACTGATTTCGGCCACATCAACGGCCAGACGGCTGAGGGTCTCAATGACCTGCACACCATCGGTGGAAATCTTGATCTGTTGATGCAAGAACGCTGCCACCAGCAGCGTGATCCCAGCCCATTTATGGGTGAAATAGATCTGATCCAAGCCACCGAACAGGGCATCCGTTCCCGGCAGGCGGGCGGCAAGCATCAGATTAAGCGCCATCATGGAATAGGCCGTCGCCCCCAAGGCGATCACGGGCCAGGTCGTTCCGGGCAAGTATCCGGCAGCGGCATAGGCCAATGCAACAGGGATCAGCACCCCAAATACGCCGAAGAGAATCTTGCCGAACAATGCGACAACCCCTTTTAAATCGATGAAGAACGCAGGTTAATTGGACAAAATCGTAGCGCCGCGGCAATGTGGCGCATTGAACAAAGTTTATGGGCCAATTCTCTGGCAGGCAATGCTTTTCTGTTTCCTTGTTACCAAGGAAACAGGCCATGGTTGCCGTGCCTAATAATTGACCAGATCAGGCGGGAAGCCATCCTGCGTAAAGCGGATGGTCAGGCCCCAGCGGCAGATGGACCGCCCCGCCGTGGCGGGCCGAGGCGTAACATGCGGTCACAAACTCCAGGGAGCGGCGACCATCTTCCAGCGTCACCTCCAGCCCCGGTGTGCCATCCAGCGCATCGGCAAAGGCGGTGAACATGCCCGCGTAGCCCGATGGCCCCTGCCCCACGCCTGCCAAAACCGCATCAATCCGGTCTTGGGTCATTGGCGCGCGGGCGGTAAAGGTCCAACCCTTTTCGGCAAGGCTGTAGGGCGCGTGGTCGCTTTCCACGGTAAACCCCTCAAAGCACAGACGCATCCGGCTGATGTTGCCCGCAGCACCCAAGGTGACGGAACTGGTGACCAAGGCCCCGCTTTCCATGCGGATCGAAAGGGCGGCGCAATCCTCGACCTCGATCTCATTCACCCGCGTCGCCGTCTGGGCATAGACCTGTGCCACCGGGCCCAGCAGCGCGGGCAACAGGTCATGGATATGGATGGCATGGCCCAAAAGCGCGCCACCGCTTTCCCCCGCCCATGTGCCGCGCCATGGAACCGCATAGTAGGCGGCGTCGCGGTCCCAATGGGTTTCCAGCGTGCCGACATAGCACCGCCCCGCCAGACCTGCGGCCATCAGCGCCTGCAACTGACGCGTGCCCAGACCATAACGATACTGAAACACTGGCGAGATCATGCGACCCGTCTCGGCCGCCTTTGCCGCCAGACGGTCGGCTTGGGCCAGTGACGGCACAAGCGGCTTTTCACAAACCACGGTCTTGCCTGCATCCAAGGCCGCCATGCAGGCGTCAAAATGGAGATGCGGCGGCAGGCAGATATCGACAATATCCACCGAAGGATCGGCAAGCACCGCCTGAAAATCGCCCGTCCACTGGCAGCCCGGTTGCGTGGCCGCCAAAGCCGCCCCCCGCGCCTGATCCAGATCGCAGATGCTGACCACGTTGAAACGGTCTGGCAGGGCGGCAAAGCCCAGAAGATGCTGCGCACCGATGCCTGCGCCGATGATGGAAACCGTTCTCATGCCCCTGCCCCCATCGCCTTTGCCTGCGCGGCAATGGCAAGCTCCATCACCGTAAAGGTATGCGCCTGCCCCACGGCTGTTTCCGTGCGGTTCTCCACATCGGCCACAAGGCGCGGGAAATAGGGCAAGGGTTCCGCCGTGCAATCAATGTGGCGGTTCTCAGACCCATTCACGAGATATAGGTTATTGGTGCGGTGCGGTTGACCGATATCGGTGTATTTGCGCAATTCGATAAAACCTTCGGTGCCTTGCAGGAACAACCGCCCGTCGCCCCATGTGGGTAGGCCATTGGGCGTGAACCAATCCACCCGCACATAGCCATGCCCCTGTGCGGATCGCAGCACCATTTCGCCAAAGTCCTGAAAGCCGGGGCGGTCGGGCATTGTGGTGTTTTCTACCAGCGCATGGGCGATGGTGGCGGTGGTGGATCCGGTGAAGTGCAAGAACTGGTCGATCTGATGGCTGCCGATATCGCACAAGATGCCGCCGAATTTTTCCGTCTCGAAAAACCACTCGGGTCGGGTTTTCAGGTTTTGCTTGTGCGGCCCAAGACCCACGGTCTGGATCACGCGGCCAATCGCCCCCTCGGCCACCAGACGTTCAGCGACGGCCACGGCGGGCACCTCAAATCGTTCCGAGAAATTCACCGTCCAGATCCGCCCCGTGCGGGCCTGCACCTCGCGGATGGCGGCCAGTTGTTCAAGCGTGGTGCAGCCGGGTTTGTCGACCATCACATCCTTGCCCGCCTCCATCGCCGCAATGGCAAGGGCGGCGCGATCCACCGGGATGGCCGAGATCAGCACCATTTTCACATCAGGATCGTCCAGTATCGCCCTATAATCGGATACTTTCTCCAAATCTGGAAAGGTTTCTACAAACTTCGCCTCAGTCACCGCAGGGCCGCTGGTCCACCATTGGGCGCAGGTGCATCCCTGTGCCTGCATATTGGCCAGCATGCCAAAAATATGCCCATGGTCGATGCCCATGACGCCCAGCTTAAATGACATGATCTTCGTCCCGTTCCAGATTTACGCGAGCGCCCGTGCGCCCAGATTGTTCAATCGCCGCGATCAGACGATGCACCCCAAGCGCCGCCCGCCCGGTGACCATGGGCGCGCGCCCGGCGCTTGCGGCCTCTTGGAAATCGGCGATCATTGATTGATGCCATGCATGGGTAAAGGCCATCGGATCGGCCCCCGCGCCCGAGGTGGTTGCCGCCCCCAAGGTTTGCACCTCGCCGTCATGCCAGTCGATCTGCAAAAGGTTCGTCTCCAGCCGCAGCGACCCGCGGGTGTGATGCAAGGTGATGCTTTCGCCGCGCCCCGGAAAGCTGGCGGTGCTGGCGGCGATCATCCCCACGGCCCCATTCACAAACTGCAGACCGGCAGAAACGAAATCCTCGGCCTCCATCGCGTGAAAGCCCGTTGTCGCGGTCATCGCCGTGACCTGCGCCACGGGGCCGGTCAGCGACAGCATCAGGTCCAGAGTATGGATGGCCTGTGAGATTAGAACCCCGCCGCCATCGCGGGCATAGGTTCCCCGCCCCGGCGCGTCGTAATAGGTCTGTGGCCGCCACCATGGCACAGTGACCTCGACCGCCTGCAAGGCCCCCAAACGCCCGCTGGCAAGAACCGCGCGCAGATCGCGCACGACAGGCCGCGCACGGTGTTGCAGCATGATGCCCAAGGGCACGCCTGCCATTTCACAGGCCTCGACCAGCTTGGTCGCGCGCAACAGGTCCCGCTCCACCGGCTTTTCCATCAAGATCGGCTTGCCCGCCGCCGCAAGGGTCATCACCGCCTCGGCCCGTGCATTGGGCGGCGTGGTCAGGATCACGAAATCGACGGCCTGATCGGCGGCGATCGCCTCGACATCAGGATAGACATGGGCCGTAAGCCCCGGATGCAAAGCAATGAACTTGGCCCCGCTCTCGGCACTCGTGGCCAAGACGCCCCTAACAGTGATCTGATCCGACAGATCACGCAGCGCCGCCGCATAGGTGCCCGAGACCATGCCCAGACCGATCAGGGCCACCCCTGCCTTTGCCATGCTAGCGCACCAGTTCCAGTGCGCGCTCGCCCTCGCCCGCAAAGACATGCACGCGGGCAGGGTCAAAACGCACGCCGATCTCTTGCCCGCGCCTAAGGGGGATCTGCTGAGGCAATTGCACGGTCAAGGTCTCTCCGTTGGGCAAGGTCGTATAGATATAGGTCACGGCGCCAAGCTGCTCGTAATTCTGCACCTTGGCAACCAGATCGCCGCCGCCCTCAAGAAACACTTCGATGCCTTCGGGGCGAATGCCCAGCGTGGCCTCAGTCTGGCCCACCAGCGTCTCACCCAAGGTCAGCGTTTGGGAATGGCCGCACTCAAGATCAACCCTGCCATCGGGCGACACCCGACCCTTGAGGAAATTCATCTGTGGCGCCCCCAGAAAGCCCGCGACAAAACGGTTTGCGGGGTGGTTATACAGATCAAGCGGGCGGCCCAACTGTTCGATCCGGCCCTTGCGCAGCACCACGATGCGGTCGGCCATCGTCATCGCCTCGACCTGATCATGGGTCACATAGATCATGGTATTGCCAAGCTCGGCATGCAGGTTCGAAATCTCGACCCGCATTTGCAGCCGCAATTCGGCATCAAGGTTCGACAGCGGTTCGTCAAACAAAAAGATCACCGGTTCGCGCACAATCGCCCGGCCAATCGCGACGCGCTGGCGCTGCCCACCCGACAACTGGCCGGGGCGGCGATCCAAGAGCATGTCGATCTGCAACAGCTTGGCCGCGCCATCCACGCGGCGGTCAATTTCCTCGCGCGCCATGCGCAGGTTCTCAAGGCCAAAGGACAGGTTCTGGCGCACGCTCATATGAGGGTAAAGCGCATAGGATTGGAACACCATCGACAGGCCACGTTCCGACGCGGGCACGCCATTGACCACCCGGTCGCGGATCATGATATCGCCGCTGGTCGTGTCATCGAGACCCGCGATCAGGCGCAACAAGGTGGATTTGCCACAGCCCGAGGGGCCGACAAAAACGATGAACTCCCCCTCTTCGATTTGCAGATCGATGCCATGGATCACATCGACAGCCCCAAAGGATTTGCGGATCTGGCGCAGGGTCAGTGCGGAAGAATTGGTCATGAAGGCCCCGTTATTTCAAGCCAGTGGTGGCAATGCCTGTGGTGATGAACCGCTGAAGCCAGACGAACACCAGCGTGATCGGGATAAGCGACACCACGGTCATCGCAAGGATATAGTGGAAGTCACTGTCAAACTCGCCCGAGAAGGTGGTCAGGCCGATTTGCAGCGTGTGCTGGGCCGGGTCCGAGATCAGCACGATCAACGGCCACAGAAAATCGTTCCAGCGCCAGATCACCGACAAAATGGCCAGCACCGACAGCGCAGGCAGCGACAGGGGCATCACGATGCGCCAGAAAATCCGCCATTCGCTGGCGGCATCCATGCGGGCGGCCTCCAGCAACTCATCCGGGATGGTCAGCATGTATTGGCGCAGCAAGAACACCCCCGTGGGCGTGGCCGCCGCTGGGATGATCACACCCCAAAGACTACCAAAGATCCCAAAGGACCAGACCACAAAGAACAGCGACACAAGAATGATGGATGACGGGATCAGCAGCGTCGCCACGATCAACAGCGTAAAGGTCAGCCGCCCGCGAAATTTGTATTTCGACAGCGCAAAGGCCGCCATGGCGTTGATCAACAAGGTGATCAACGTGGCCACAACCGTCACGAAGACCGAGTTGAAGAGATAGGTGAAGAAGGTGAAATTGTCCTGGCCGTTGCGCTTGAGGATCGGGTCAAGGTAGTTTTCGGTGGCGATGCGCACCTCTTCGGCGATCTGCAACTGGTCCTTAGGCACCTGAAAAACCGCTGTCGGTTGGTCGGGCGTCGCCACATCGGTGATCACCCGTGTGGGGCCTGCCTTGAACACATTTGTCTCATTGCCCGCGTCATCGGTGTAGATGAACAGCTCTTTTGATCCGACCCCTTCGATCTCGGCCACGATGGGGGCCAAGGGGCGCAGGCGGGTGTCGAAATTATCAATGGCGCGCTCAGGCTTGACGGAACTGAGCAAGGTCCACAGGACGGGCAGCAGAATGATCAAGACGCCAAAGATCAGATAGCCATAGGTCAGCACATCTTGGGCGCCGATCCCGCCCCTGCGGTCTGCACGCCCTTTGGTGCGGGTCAGGAATGTGGAAAGTGTGGTCATCCCTTACAACTCCGACTGGCGACGGGTGATGAACAGTTGGAAGAAGGTGAACACGGCAATCACGATCGCCATCAGAACCGACCCTGCCGCCGCAGCACCATAATCCGGGGTCTGCCCGGTAAAGGCGGTTTCATAGATGTTTTGCACCATCATGAAGGTCTCACGCCCCGGACCACCGCCTGTCAGCAGCCAGACCTCGTCAAAGACCTGAAACCCCCGGATCAAGGACAGCACCAGCACCACCACCAGCGTTGGCATGACCAAAGGCAAGGTGATGCGGTAAAAGGCGCGGGATGGCTTTGTCGCATCCATCTTTGCCGCCTCATACAGATCACGCGGAATGGCCTGCAGGCCCGCCAGCAAGATCAGCATGTAAAAGCCCATATGGCTCCAGCAAAAGACGAACACCAGCCAGAACATCGCCCAGCCCGTATCGGGGGTGACCAGCCAGTTGATCGGGCGGAACCGACCAAAATCAAACACCGCGTCGAACTGGATCGTCAACAGCAGGGCAATCGCAATCAGACTGGCCGCAAAGATCGCCATCCGCGCGACCCCATGCCCGACGCTGACAATCCAGACCAACCCCAAAGCAAGCACAAGACCCAGCCAGAAACTGGCCTGCCCTTCGACCCCCAAAAGGCTCAGCGGATTGGCCCAAGTGAAGACCGCAAGAAACAGCACGCCAAAGGCCGATGTCCAAGCCACCGAAGGTTCATGCCCGCTGCGCAGCGCGCGTTCCGAGGCGACCATCAGCAAGATCGCGAAAAAGACCGAAGCGACGATATCAAAGCCCGTCATCCCGGCCAAAGACGACATCGCATTCGCCGCCCCGCCCAAGCCTTCGTTCAACACGCCTTTGCGGTGCAAGACCCAGTTCCAGATGTTGGCGATCACAACAGGCGACAGCATGACCGGGTAGAAGAACATCGCCCGCCAAAATCCACGACCGCGAATGTTTTGGTTGACCACCAGCGCCGTGGCCAAGGCCACGATGCACAGCAACGGCACCTGAATGGCCACGAAAACCAGAGTGTTAAACAGCCCGGTCCAGAAATTGAATCCTTCATTGGAACAGGTGCGGGGGCTGAAAATCGTCTCGCAGGCGAAGATGTCGCCGTAATTCTCCCACCCGACCCAAGGCCGCGAGAACAGCGAGATGGAAGAGCCGCCTGTGAAACTGACATAGAAGTTCAGGATCATCGGCAAAAATGTGAAAAAGCCAAAGATCAGCATATTGGGCAACAAAAGCGCATAGGGCACGCCCGCGCGCCCCCACAGGCTTTGCGCAAACTCAACGGGAAAACCCAGCAAGTCCATCGCAAAGGTGGGCACTTGCACAAGGCGGTATTTGCGATGGCTCAGCAGCCATATAGATCCGCCAAGGCCCCAAAGCAGGCCAATGACAATGAGCGATATACCCGCCAAACTCATGCGATCACCGCCCCCCGGATCGTTAGCTGAAATGTTCCCTCACGCAAGGGCGGTCATGCCGTTGCGTGAGGAGGATGTTTTGAAAACGCTCTTAGTTGGCGTTCTTGGCGACTTCTTCTTCGATCTTGGCCATCGCCTCGTCCATGGTCAGTTCGTTGTTCATCACAGCGCTGACATATTGGACGGTGGCGTTGAAGATGATGGTGTTGACCGGGCTGCCTTGAAGGCGGAAGGCCTGCGGGGTTTTCTCGGCTGCGGCAGACACCATCGCGCCAAAGGCGTTCAGACCATCCGCGACGCCCTTGGCGGCACCGGCGGACTCATAGTCCAGCCCTTCCTTTTGCAATTCGGCATGGGCCGGAATTGCATAGGTGCGGGTGTACCAGTCCTTGGCCTGTTCCTTTTGCGCCATCCAATCAATGAACTTTGCAACGGCCTCTGGCTCTTTGGTTTGGCTGAACGCCACCAGACCCGCGCCGCCTGGCATCACGCCGCAACCTGACGGACCACAAGGCACGGGCACCACGGCCCAATCGAACTTGTCGCCAACGTTCTTTTGCACATTGCCCGCATTCCACGACCCGGACATGTAGAAGGGTGTGTCTTGGCTAAAGAACATCTCGTTGCCATTGGCGTATTTGGAACCGGACACGGCGGGCCAGATATCTGGTGGCATCAGGCCTTCTTTGTGCCAGCCCACCATCATCTCGGCAAAGGTGCGGAAGCCTTCGTCCACAATAAGCTTGCCATCAGCATCAAAGAACTTGGCGCCATAGGACATTGCAGGCCCAGCCATACGGTGGCCCGAACGGTCCATGACCATCCCTGCATAAGAGCCGGTCTTGGCCTGCACCTCACGGGCGGCCTCGGCCCAGTCTTCCCATGTGGCCCCTGCGGGCGGCAGGTCAACGCCAGCCTCTTCAAACATCGTCAGGTTCACATAAGGCCCCGTCACGGTCATTTCCGTATGGAAGCCAAAGATCCCGTCGGGCTTGCCCGCGCGATACCACGGCAGAACCGCACCATAGGCCGCTTCCCATGCCGCGCCGTCCACATAGGGGGCGAGGTCAAGGTAATAGGGGTTCAGACCACCAAGGTTGGTCACAAAGGCCGCATCCGGGCCTGTGCCTGCCTCGAGCTGAATGGGAAGCTGTTCACGGATCACGTCATAGCCGACAACGTTGACATTGATCGTCAGGGACGGGTCAACCGATTTGTAACGCTCTACAAACTCGGAAATGATGTTGGCCTTGCCATCCACATCACTGATCATAAGGCTGATTTCACCAGCAAAGCTGGCCGTCGCCGCCCCCAGCGCAATCAGCGACGCCGAAGCAAAGAACGTCGCACGGGCGACGGACTTGAAAACACAGGTCATAATTCCTCCCTTTCGATACCGTATCTTCGGTATTCCCGTTTAGACTTTGTGCGCCAATCGACCATTCGTCAATCAAAACAATTGACCAATCTTGCGTCAATCTTCGCATTTCATGCGATATTATTCGCTTTTAACTGTCTAGTGCGTTCCTAAGGAAATTTAGAACATTTGCGCGCATCGCGTTTGTCTCGGCGTGTCCAAGATGCGGGTCAACATAGAAGGAAACCGCTTTCCCGGCCCCGCAGAGACGATAGGCGGCCTCGACTTCGGCCCGCGCTGTGACAAAAGCTGATTCCGGGGTACCGGAATCTTGCAAGCCCACACAATGCAACAACGGGCGCGGCGCGGTCAGGCCTGAGAGCTGCCCCGTGCTGCAAACGGCAAGCAACCCCGGCACGGTCATGTAATTGCCGTGCACATCATGCGCGCCGGTTTCGATCAGCGCCGCCATATCGGCAAAACACGCCATTGAGACGCAGGCCGCAATCCGAGTGTCCAGTGCCGCCATCCACCATGCCAAGGTGCCGCCCATGGAAATCCCCATCGTGCCAATGCGGGCAGGATCAACGCCGGGTTGCTGGGTCAGCCAGTCCAGCCCCGCCCGCTGCTCACCCAGCATCTGGCCAAAAAGCGTACGCCCGTGCCAAAGCCGTGCCTTGGCTGTGGCGTTTTCCTCCAGTTCGCTACGCGTGCCAAAACAGGGCATCTCAAGACACAAAACGGCATAGCCCGCCGCCTGCAACACCCCCGCATAGGGGGCCGTCAGTGCAGGACGCCCCTCGCGCAGTTCGCGCCGACCAATCTCATACCGCGCGCCATGGGCATGGCAGTACAAGATCGCCGGACCGGGTTTTGCGATATCCAAGGGCGGCAAATAGGTGGCGGGGATGCGGTCGCCCGTAGCAGTTGTAAAGCAAAGGTCTAACCCCTCGGCTGCCTGCTGGGCCTGCATATCACCAAACCGGATACCGCCGAAATCTGGCCCCAAGAGTTTGCCCACCACATCGCGCAGTTCTGTCATTGCGTTTCTTGCCCCCCGGACCCCAATAGACCGTTGCACCGTTTTCGCGTTTGGGCAAACACTGAAACCACGCGCCGGGTCGGGGAGGACAAGAGTGCAAGACCAAACTGCCTTTCGCCCGGTTTTGCCCGGCACCCCCCTGTCCGCGTGGCAAATGGCGGCGGAGGAGGAAACGCATTTCCCCGGAGTGGCGCGCCCGATGCCCGACCGCGTCGACTACCGCTTTGTCAACGGTTGGGTTGACACGGGCGATCTGCCCTGCCGCGAGGCGTTGAAGGCGCGGGTGATGGCCCAAGACCCCTGCCCGCCCCGCCCGGATGCCGTGTTTTCGCAGATCGTACTTGCAGGCGATGATGCCAATATCGACTTTTCACGCTTTTGCCACCGTCCGACCCTGATCCGCCGCGTCTTTCGCTGCTGGCTGCGGGCCGAGGCACCGGTTGCGGCTCGCTTTGCCCTGCGCACCTGTGGCGGGGTTCGGATTTGGGTGGCGGATGATCTGGCCTGCACCTTTCAGCCCTTTACCCGCAACAAGATTGCGGTGCAGGATGTGACCCTGGAAATCGGCAGCAAAGCCAAGATGATAACGCTTGAACTAGAGGATTTGCACGAACGTGACACCACGTGTTTTTTCTCGCTTCATCTGCTGTCGGGCGAGGGTCTGAGTGCGGCCTATCAAGACGGCGCCGAGGGGTCAGAGCAGATTGATCAGGTCGCCCAAGCCTTTTTGCATCTGCGCACGGACAAGGTGTTTTATCAGGGTGGCACGGTGCGTCTGCTGTGCGACATGCCACCCGATGCGCCCGTCACGGTGCAGCTGTCCAACAGCGGGTCGATCATGCGCGGGGGGATCACCGGGATTGGCAACGATCTGCCACAGGTTTCCGGGCGAATCGGCAATGGGCTTCCGCCCGTTGCGTTGTTTGATGCAGCGCTCGCCCCCCAAGGCTGTCTCTATCTGAACCTGAGCGCCGAAGTGGCCGGGGCCACCCTGCGCCGGACCCTTGGCACCACCGTTCTGGCCCGCCAGACGCTGCTGGATCAACCCGACCTTGCGGCGCGCAAATCCACCGCCCTTGCCGCCATTTGTGCGGAACGTATCGCTGATCCGTCGGTGGCCCTTGCCCTGATCGCGGCGGGGGAGCAGCCAGAGCATGTGGCAACACTGGTGGATCACGCGATCCATGAGATTGACCAGCGCTTTGATTGCGCCGATTTCACCATGTTGCCCATGCTGCGCATCTTGCGCGATTATCGGAACCGGCTGGGGGCAACACAGGCGGCCCGTCTGGAACACAGCGTGCTTGGCTTTCGCTATTGGCTGGATGAGCCGGGCAATGATGTCATGTGGTTCTGGTCGGAAAACCACGTTTTGTGCTTTCATGTCGGCCAATTGGTGGCAGGCCAGTTGTATCCCGAACGGATCTTTGCCAATTCGGGAAAAACCGGGGCAATTCTGGCGCTTGAGGCCACGGCCCGCCTGCACCGCTGGTTCGACGCGATCGAGGCCGAGGGTCTGGGCGAATGGAATTCCGCTGCCTATTACCCCATTGATCTGTTGGCTCTTTTCACCCTGCATGACATGACCACAGGCGAACTCCGCGCCCGCGCTATTGCCCTGATGGACCAGATTTTTGCCATGACCGCCCTGCACAGCTGCGGTGGGGTCAGTGCGGGCAGTCAGGGCCGGGCTTATGAAAAGGAGCTTTTGGCCGGGCCTGCCACCGAACTTGCCAGTGTGGCCGCCATCGCCTTTGGCGGGCCTTTGGTGCCGGGGTTTGACCGTGTTTCGGTGCTGTTTTGCCTGTCAGACTATGCCCCCCCTTTAGGCCTTGCCGCCTTTGTGCACCCGCAGGGGGCCGCGATGGAGGCGGCCTATACCCAAGGGCTTGACCAATTGGGCAAGTTGCGGCTGTGGAAAGGCGCGCATGTCTTGTTGTCTTGTGTCGAGGATCACAAGACCGGGCAGCGCGGTCATCAACAGCATGTCGTCGACGCGCAATGTGCAGGCCACCCGATGGCGCGGCTGTGGGTCAATCATCCGGGCGAGTTAAAGGTCTGGGGTGAGCGTCGCCCGTCGCTTTTGGCGGGAAACGGGGTCTTGCCGCGTGTAGCGCAGGCGGGGAATGTGGCCCTACTGATCTATGACCTGCCCGATGATCCGACGGTTCTGCCCTTTAGCCAATGCTTTGCCGCGACCGAGGCGTTTGACACAATCGATTCCGTTGCAGACTGGCGCGTGTTTCACAGCGATGCGGCACGGATTGCCGTCTGGTGTTCGGCCCCATTGCAGACGGTGACCGAGGGGCTTTACGCAGGCTCCCTTCACCGGGCGCATGCCTTGCGGACGGCTTGGGTAATCATGGTGGATGAGGGGCCTTTGCAGGACTTTACCACGCGCCTGAGCACCCTGCCGCCGCCCCGGTTTGACCCCGTGGCGCTTTTGCTTTCACTATCACTTCCGCAGACAGGGGCGCTGCATCTGGACTTTGCCAAGGGCCTGTCGATTGCCGGGCGCGCGACGCCCTTTGCCCCGCTCACCTCCAGCCCGCATGTCAGACGATCCGGCAAGGGCAGGTTGCGCCCATGGGCCGATGTCCTTGCCACGCCAGAGGCCAGCCTATGACCATGACCATCGACACCGCCCTTGAACAGCTTGCCATCGGGTTTCGTCGCCTCAAGGGGATTGGTGAGGCGGACGGTGGACAAAGCGACGAGATCTTGTTTGACGAATGGGATTGGGAGATTGGCGTGGGCCTTTACGGCCAGTTCCGCGATGCCGAGCGGCGCCAGGACGAAGCCGCCTTTGCCGCGATGGAGCGGTGGTATGACCGCCAGATCACCCGTGGCCTGCCACCCCGGCAAGTGAACTCCACCGCGCCGATGCTGGCCATGGCGCTGCTGGGCGCCCGCAATTGCCGGGCCGACTGGCGTGGCATCGTGACCGATTGGGCCGATTGGCTGATGACCGACCTGCCCAAGACGCCTGAGGGCGGGTTTGAGCATGTGGTGAAAGAGGGGCGTCGTCCGGGGCAGTTGTGGGATGACACCCTTGTCATGGCGGTGCTGTTTCTGGCGGCCTCGGGCCGCGCCTTTGACCGCCCCGATTGGGTGGAGGAGGCGCATTACCAGTTTTTGACCCATATCCGCTTTTTGGCAGATACCAAGACCGGGCTGTTCTTTCACGGCTGGACCTTTGAGGGCCGCCACAACTATGCCCGTGCCCTTTGGGCGCGCGGCAATGCTTGGATCACCATAGCCATTCCCGAGCTTTTCGCCATAGCGCCGCCCCAAGATCCGGCCATGCGGCGCTATTTACAAACCGTGCTTCAGGCGCAGATCGCGGCCTTGGCCCCGCTTCAGCGGCCCGACGGGATGTTCCATACGTTGCTGGATGACCCCACCTCGCCCATCGAGGCATCGGCTACGGCTGGCTTTGGCTATGGGGTTCTGGCCGGCCTGCGTGAGGGGTTGCTGACCACGGATCAGGCGGGGCTTGTGCAAGGGGCACGTGAGGCGATCTTTGCCCGGATCGGGGCGGATGGTCTGTTGGCGGATGTGTCGGATGGCACGGCCATGGGGATAGATCTTGACCATTACCACCGCATTCCCAACACGCCCACGCCCTATGGTCAGGCCTTGGCCACCCTGTTCTTGCTGGAACTGCGGGCGCAAGGCGGTTGATCTGACTATTGCCCGAAAAACACGGTCAAGGCGTTGAATCCTTGGGCTGATTTGCTATTGAATGGAAGGGCTGCGCAATCGTGCTGCAACGCCACCAAAGGAACTAAGGGGACATGGCAACAGCGACGCTTAGGGATGTGGCGATACGGGCGGGGGTCTCGCGCTCGGCCGTATCGCGCACCTTTACCCAAGGGGCCTCGGTCTCGGCTAAGATGCGCGCGCGCGTCGAACAAGCCGCTGATGAGTTAGGCTATAGCCCGAATTTTTTGGCCCGCAGCCTGACCACGCGGCGCACCGGGATGATCGGCCTTGTCTCGGACAACTTCCACAACCCGGTGTTTTTGGATGTGTTCGACCTGTTCACCCGAGGCATGCAAGATCGGGGATTGCGTCCGCTTTTGGTGAACCTGTCGGGCGCGTCAGATCTGGATGGGGCGGTTCAGATGCTGCGGCAATATTCGGTGGATGGGGTTGTCGTGGCATCCTCTGCCTTGCCGCCCAGCTTTTCCATGGCGTTCCGGAAGGCGGGGATTCCCATCGTCAACAGTTTTGGCCGCCATGCGCCGATGCCGCTGGTCGATATTGTCGGCATCGACAACGTGGCATGCGGGCGGTTGGCGGCGCAAGAACTGGTGGCGCGTGGATATAAAACCGTGGCCTTTTTGGGGGGGCCCAAAGGCGCCACTTCGACCCAAGACCGATTGAAAGGTTTTGTCGACGAGATGGCCCTGCATCCGCAGGTCGCAGTCAGCCATTCCTTTGCCAGCGCCTATTCCTTTGAGGCGGGGCGCGCGGCCATGCAGGGCTTGTTGGCGCATGCCCCTGCCGAGGCCTATTTTGGCGGCGATGATGTACTGTCGATTGGGGCGCTGAGTGCGATCCGCGACAGCGGGCGGCGGGTTCCCGAAGATATAGGGATCATTGGCGTCAATGACATGTCGATGGCGGGGTGGGCAAATATCAACCTGACCACCATCCGCCAGCCTGTGCCCGAAATCATTGAAGCCTCGCTTTGCGTGATCGAGGCGATGTTGGCCGAGCCCGAGCATCAACCGCAATCCCGGCTTTTCGACTGCGTGTTGGTCGAGCGGGGCACCTTGCGCCCCCGCTCGACCAAGGTTTAGCGGAACATCGGCGGGCGCGCGTCTTGCCATTCGCCCATGGCTTTGCCCGAGGCGGCCACCGCATAGACCGCCGCCATCGACCGCAGGCCATCTTCGGCCTTGGGGTAAAGGTCTGCCGCCGGATCAATCGCGCGGCCCTCGGCCCGGGCGCGGATCGCTTCGGCCAAGTCCTTGTAGATATTGGCGAAGGCCAGCGGCATCCCTTCGGCATGACCAATGGTGACGCGGCTGGAGCGGTCCGCCTCGGGCGACAACCCGGCCTCGCCGCGTTCAATCACCTGCAAGCGTTGGCCAAGTGGCATGTAATAAAGCTGGTTTGGCTGTTCCTGCGCCCAACGAAGCCCACCCGTTTCACCAAAGACCTGAATGGTCAGCCCATGTTGACGACCGATGGCGACAGAAGAGGTCCACAGCCGCCCGACCGTGCCCCCCGTCATGCGGAAGTTGACCATCGCGTCATCCTCCAGCACCCGGCTTTCGATGCACGATGCGGTGTCGGCGGACAGACGCTCCACCTCTTGGCCCGTCACAAAACTGGCCATATGCATGGCGTGAATGCCACAATCGGCAAATTGCGCCGAAACCCCGGCCTGTGCAGGATCATAGCGCCAGCGCACGCGTGGATTATCGGCATCGGCGGCGTCGGCATGATGGCCATGGGCAAATTCCGCCACCACAAGGCGCACGCGGCCGATATCGCCCCGCGCCACCATGGCGCGCATGTGGCGCACCAACGAATAGCCGGTATAGCCATAGTTCACGGCGCAAATCTTGCCCGTTTCACGCGACAGGCGGACGATCTCTTCGCCCTCTTCGACCGTGATGGTCATGGGCTTTTCGCAAAGCACGTGAAAGCCCGCCTGCAAAAACGCCTTGGTAATCTCGAAATGCGTGGCATTGGGCGTGGCCACGGTCACAAGGTCGACGCGGTCGGGACGGTTTCGCTCCCCCTCCAGCATCTCACGCCAGTCACCATAGGCGCGGTCGGGCGCAAGGCCCAGACGGCGGCCATAGTCGCGGCCCGCGTCGGAGCGGTGATCCAGCGCGCCCGCCGCAAAGGTGAACAGGCCGTCCAGCCCCGCGCCAAGGCGGTGGGCGGGGCCAATCTGGCTGCCCTCACCCCCACCGATCAGTCCCCAGTTCAGTCGTGTCATCATGTGGCCCCTTAGTTGAAACCGATGGATTCAAGATATTCGCGATTGGCCCGCGCATCATCGACGGGAGAGACGTCTAGCGTCGGGTCGCAGTCTTGCTCGACCGTGCACCAGCCCTCAAACTTGGCGTCCAACAACACCTTGCGCACGGCGGGAAAATCCACATCGCCCTTGCCCAGATTGCAGAAAATCCCCTGCCCGCAAGCATCATAGAACCCGGTGCGGTTGGCGATGGCCTGCGCCTTCACCTTTGGGTCGATGTCCTTGAAGTGCATATAGCTAATGCGGTCGATATGGCGGCGCATGAAGGCCACAGGATCATAACCCGCATAGGAATGGTGGCCGGTGTCAAAGCAGATCTTCAGGATGGTGGGGTCCACCTCTTCCAGCAACCGCTCCAGTTCAGGCTCAAAGTCGATAAAACCCGCAGCATGGGCGTGGATGCCCACGGTCAGGCCATAAACCTCGGCCCCCATCTTGGCGACGGTGGTGATGCGGTCGCGAAAGGCCACCCATTCGGCGCGGTCCATCTGTTCGGCCTCGGCGGCACGTCCTGCGGTCGGAGCGCGGCGGGGCGAGATGGAATCGATCAGAACCAGATGCTTGGCCCCACGCGACACCAGCGCCTTGCAGGTCCGCATCGCGGCATCCATCACTTCGGCCCATGCGTCGGGATCGTGGAACGGGCGGAACACCACGCCCCCGATCAGCTCCAACCCGTTTTCGGCCAAAGCATCTGCCAGAACCGCCGGGTCCTCGGGCATAAAGCCGATGGGGCCAAGCTCAATTCCCTTGTACCCCGCATCTGCGCAGTCTTTCAGCATGCTGCGCCAATCGGGGTTGCGCGGATCGTCCGCAAATTCGACCCCCCATGAACAAGGGGCATTGCCAATACGTATCGTCATGACCACGGGCCTTTCAGACGGATGAGACGGAAATCCAAGTGCCCGCCTTGGCCGAGGCCCGCGCTGCGGTGATGATCTGGTTGACCTCCATGCCATCGCGGAAGGTCGGCCAGATCGAGGTGCCAAGGTGGATCGCGCGCAGAAAATCCCGCGCCTCGATGATGATCTGATCCTGATAGCCGGTGCCGTGACCGGGGCCCAGGCAGAAGGGTTTGTAATCGGGATGGGCGGGACCGGTCAGGATCTTGGTGAAACCACGCAGGGCCTCATCCCCCTCGGCGCGATACAGCCACAGGGCATTCTGATCCTCTTGGTCAAAGCGGATCGCACCCTTTGTGCCCGTGATTTCATAGGCATAGCCCATCTTGCGGCCGGTCGCGATGCGGCTAAAGAATAAATGCCCCATCGCCCCATTGGCAAACCGGCACATGAACTGGCCCTGATCGTCATTCAGCACAGGCTCTGGCCCATTCTCACCGACGCGGGTGCTGTGCACGGTTTCAATCTCGGCGCTTAGCCTGTCAATCGGACCGATCAGCGCAAGGGCGGCGTTGATCATATGCGGGGCAAGGTCGCCCATGGCACCGCTGGCCAGACTTTGCGTGCGCCAGTTGGCGGGCAAGGAGGGGTCGGCCAGAAAATCCTCCGCATGCTCACCGCGAAACCATGTGATTTCGCCAATCACGCCATCGGCAATCAGCTGGCGGGCAAATTGGCTGGCAGGCGTGCGGATATAGTTGAAGCCGACCATATTGACGGCACCCGACGCGTCGGCTGCTGCCACCATTGCGCGGCTGTCGTCCAGATCGGCGCCAAGGGGCTTTTCACAAAACACCGGTTTGCCAAGGGCAAAGGCAGCTTCGGCAATCGCGCGATGGCTGGCTTGCGGAGAGGCAATCACCACCGCCTCCACCATTGGGTCCGTGACCAATTCACGCCAATCAGCGGTCCAGCGTGCAAAGCCGTAAGCGCGGGCATAATCGGCGGCGCGATCCTCGGAGGTAGCGCAGACCATCTCTAGCCGTGGGCGAAGCGCTGTGTCGAAAACAGCCCCCACAGCCGACATCGCAACCGCATGGGCCTTGCCCATATAGCCGCCACCCACGATGCCTATGCCGATCTGCGCCATGGCGTCCCCTCCCAAGGACCGGGGTTGAACAAACGATTTGCAACCGGTTTCAAAAAACGTATCCTTGGATTCGACAAGACGCAAGATGCTCGTTTCAGACAATCGGGCAAAGCCGCACAAAGGATGGGCCGATGAACAGGGGATGCGCCTTTTGGACCGGACGGAAGTGACCACGCACCTCGACAAACTGTCTGGCGGGCGGTTTTTGGTCATTGGACGGGCAGGCATGGATTTATATGCCGATCCGCCCGGCACCCGCATAGAAGACGCCACGCAGTTTACCGCAGCCTTGGGCGGATCATCCGCCAATATCGCGGTCGCCCTATGCAAGCATGGCCTGAAATCCAGTTTATTGACCCGCGTCTCGGACGATGCGGTTGGCAGGTTTTGCCTGACGCAACTGGCAGGCTACGGCGTTGATACGCACCTTGTTCAGGTCGAGGGCGGCGAGGCCCGCAATTCCCTTGCCATGGTGGAAACCCGCATCGAGAATTGCCAATCGGTGATCTATCGCAATGGAGCGGCGGATTTTCAGATGACGGTGGCGGATGTGGATGCCGTGGATTTCAGCACCTTCGATGCCGTCATCACAACGGGCACTGTGCTTGCGGCGGAACCGTCGCGCAGCGCCACCTTTTCGGCCTTTGACCGCGCCCGTGCGGCGGGTCTCCCCCTGATCTTTGACGTCGATTACCGTCCCTATAGCTGGGCCTCGGCCAACGAGGCCGCCGCTGTCTATTCCCGCGCGGCCAGCTATTGCGACATTATCATCGGCAATGATGTGGAGTTCGGCTTTATGGCCGGGTCCTATGACCGGGGGCTGGAAAAGGCCCGCGCCCTTGCGCGCGATGAGGGGCGACTTGTGGTCTACAAGATGGGCGAAGACGGCGCAATCTCTTTGAGCGGAGCGGATGAGGTCCGCACCGGGATCTATGCCGTTGATGCGCTGAAACCCACAGGCGCAGGCGATGCTTTCATGGGCGGCTTTGTTGCCGCCCTCTGCAAAGACACCCCGTTGCGGGAGGCGGTGCTCAGCGGGTCAGCCTGTGCCGCTATAGTGGTCACCCGTGTGGGCTGCGCACCGGCCATGCCCGATCCTGCCGAGCTGGCCGCCTTCTTGCGCAACCACCCTGGCCCTACGCAGCCCTGAAAGGACACCCCCATGCATATCGTCCCCTATGACAATCAGAACAAACCCATCGTGGATGCAGGCAACACTCTGGTTCCGCTAAACTATTTCAACATCGTCAAACTTCAGCGGGGGCAGGCGTTCAGCTATCAGGTGCCGGGCTATGAAACCTGCATTGTGCCCGCCACGGGCACCGTCGATATCGAGGTAGAGGGGGTTTCTTTTGCCGGCCTTGGCCTGCGCGGCGAGAATGTTTGGGATGGCGAACCCGAAGGCGCCTATATCCCTGTTGGGGCGAAGGTGACGTTTGTTTGCACATCGGAGCAGGCCGAGGTGTTTGTCGCAGGGGCCGCCTATGACAAGGTTCTGGAACCTTTCGACATACGCGCCGACGACCTTGACCTTGTGCAATATGGCTCGGACGACACCAAAACGCACCGCAAGATCAAGCATATCCTTGGCACGAAATATCACGGCCGCGTAGGTCGCTTGCTTGTCAGCGAGTTGTTCACCGTAGGCGCGGGCGGCTGGTCGGGCTTTCCCAGCCACAAGCATGACACCGACCGCCTGCCGCTGGAAACCCGACATGACGAGACGTATAACTTCCGCTTCCGCCCCAACCATGGGTCCGGCGTGCAGATGCTTCAGCGCGAGGATGGCAAACCGGGCGAGGCGTATCACATCGTCGACGGGTCCACCGTTTGTCTGGACAGCGGCTATCACCCCTGCTGCGTGCTGCCGGGGTATGAGATGTATTACTTCACCATTCTGGGCGGTCTGTCACAGCGCAGCCTTGTGCAGTATTTCCAGCCCACTCATGCCTATCAGATCGAAACGATCCCGGGCATCAAGGACATGATTGCCAAGTTCAAATGACACTTGCCACTCTGTCGGAGGTTCTGCGCCCGGCGCAAAAGGGCGGTTACGCCATCGCCGGTCTTGTCACCCTTGGGTGGGAGGATATGCGCGCCTTTGTGACGGCGGCCGAATCCGAGGATACCCCGGTGATCTTGCAGGCGGGGCCGGGATGTCGCGCCCATACCCCTCTGCCCGTTCTGGCAGCGATGCTGCGGCATCTGGCGCAAGGCGCGCGGGTTCCAGTGGTCGTGCATCTGGATCATGGCAATAGCTATGAGGAATGCGCGCAGGCGATCGACCTTGGATTTACCTCGGTGATGTATGACGGCTCGCGCTTGCCGTTGCGCGAAAACATCGACCGCACCGCCGCCGTTGCCGCTTTGGCACATGCCGCGGGCGTATCATGTGAGGGTGAGATCGGCTTTGTCGGCTACAACGCTGGGGCCGCTTCAACCGGAACAGATCCGGCAGAGGCCGCAGTCTTCGCGGCCCAAACTGCAGTAGATGCCATGGCTGTGTCGGTCGGCAATGTGCACTTGCAAACCAACACACAGACAAAGATCGACACTGACCGGCTGTCCACCATCGCCGCACTATGCCCCAATGTTCCGTTGGTCATTCACGGGGGATCGGGCGTCAGCCTTGATCAGCGACGGCTGCTTGCGGCAGCGGGTCTGGTGTCGAAATTCAATATCGGAACGGAACTGCGCCAAACCTTTGGCCGTACTTTGCGGGCCGCAATGACGGCGGAGCCTGAGGCCTTTGACAGGATCGCGATCCTGTCACAAACCGAAGGTCCGATGGCGACAGCGGCCCAAACCATCTTGCGCAACTTGCGCCCCGATCGCGATGAGCGGCTATAGATTTGAAAAAGCTAAGATGCCGCAAAACGGATATATCCACCTCAAAAGGGTAGAAGCTTTGTCAGCCGCCTCCCTCACACGATATCTTACTGAACTCAGTCGCTCAAACCAATCGACCAAACCCGAATTATCTACCTGGTGCCGAAATGACCAATCGCTCAGTGACCAGCGCCGCTGCGTAGTCGAACTCGCTCTCCGACGGCCGAGCATCCGGTTCCTAAGCGGCGGCACCGGGGAGAGACGATCCTTCGCGAACCAGAAGGATCTCTGGCGACACTTCACGAACTACCCTGCAGGAAAACTGCTAAAATCACTGACATGATGCCAAATATGGTTGACGCCACTTAGGGCCGCAAAAGGCCCCAAGCGTCAAGCCAAGCTATTCCTACATCCCGTTCGAACTGACGGTCCACCACCCCGCATCAACCACCCCCGCAATGGTTCTTGCGGCACTTTGCAGTAGAGGCGTCCCTCAATTGCGAGGTCTGCATCAACTCTTGTCTAATGGACGTTGTAGCAGAACGGTAGCAAAACGCCGGCCTCAGATCGTTACGAACAATCGCTTTGCAGGCCCCGCGCCAAAAATGCTTGAAAGCTGTGCAACCTCCACGGAAAATGCCGCGGCGACACCATCGAGCAATTGCTCGGCAGTAGAATAAACAAAGCCCGCCTCATCGGTTATAAAGGTTCTCACCGTAGATCCTGAGAAATTTTTAATGGTGACGGAGTAGGATTCCCGATCTTCACCAAGCGGCACATCAGCCGCGTCCCATCCATCTCCATCAATCCGCGTTCGCCTTACCCACCCCAGGTTAAAATCTCCATTCAGCATCTTTACTACCTTCAAATGTGCGACAGTGTATGGCCGAAGGCCGTTACCCTTGAAAGCCAATATATCATGCTGTGCTTCTGGGTTCTCCAAACCCAAAGCCGAAGCGCCAACACGATAGTGCCGATCAACCCCCCGCAACTGTGCATTAAGCGAAACTTGTCTGATGCCGCTGCCAAGCAAGACTACATAGCTTCCAACGGGCCAGATTTCTGGCATTAACGCCTCTGTCCCCGCTTGCCCCCTAATGCGCAACGAAATTTCGTAGGTATCAAGATCAACCAATGTTGCCTCTTGAAACTGAAACACCTCCCAATAGTCTTTGGTTCCGTCCCCAATTGCCATTACATTCAACCCGCTCAGCATCGAAGAAAGGGAGGTGGAAGCAATTTCACCGTTCAAGAACTTAACCCGCAATGGTGCTCCTCGATCAATCAAACCAGGGTGCGCTGCTTTCAAGGGCGTCAAAGTGGTGCCTACGATCGACTGACTTTCGAGCACGAGGTCCAATTCATATCCAGCATCCTCTTCTGCCGACCAAACGGCTACTGGCCCCGGCCATGGTTTCGCTATGGCCGCTATATAAGGTGCATGAGGCAACTCCGTTCCCTTGAGAAGAGGAAGGTCCAACCACAAATGCGCAACTGGCGCGGGATCTCTAAATGCCACCCAGTCGGTGACTTCGCTCACCGCATCACGCAGTTCGTAATGGCTTCGCTCCATTCGGACGGCTTCAATCGTGCGTGCATCATCAAGTTCGACCCCATCGATTCGATAAGTCGCGCCCGCGACGGAAACCAAGGATCCTGCACCAATATTTGACAACGAGTTTGGCAACCTAACCTTGAGAACATCCCGAGCCGAACGCGCCTCTGCCAACCAACGCTCGGCAATTGATTTTCCCGCTCCACTTGGGAGGGAAATTGGATACTCTGTCTGGGAGACAGGCTGGGTATCGTCAGATGGAAAAACAGCTTCCGCAATTCGCACGTCAAATTCACCGTCAGCGGAGACGTAGCCAAATCTTGCGCGCCCAGATATTTCTGCCTCTGATAGGCGCGTCAATTCAAGCGATCGGTCCAGATCCACACCAAGGGCCGTTTTATCCTCCGTCAGAGTAAACTTTGTGGCTGTGCTTCTCGATACGAAATGCATCTTGCCATCCCGTTCAATGGCATCAAAAGCATACGTGATACCAAGCGGTTGCAATGCCGCACGAGCAGATTGTATGTCGGCTGCAACATAGCCATGAACAAGACCGTGCAGGTGGCCGGTTTCAACGCCCTTCAGGCCAGCCGTCTCACATATTTCGCGCACAACCGCATCCAATGGGGCCGAGGTTGCGCGACCATTCAACCAGTGACCGCGCAGATAATTGCTGCCATCAGACCAAAGCCCCTCATTTCTAGGGAAATCGGGGTACGGGCGCGCATCCCATGCCCAAGCAAAACAATTGCCAAGATCAAGCATTGGACCATTGTAGAACTCTGAGATCGGATTATTTTCAGGGTCTTTCCAATATTCCACCATCGCCCTGTAGTATTGCATCTGAATATAGTCGTCTCTGATTCCCTCCGAAGCTCTGGGAAGCGCGGATTCAGATGATTTAGGATCCAGAAATCTGTTTGGCTCATTCGTGCCATTGTCAATCGAAGAGCAACCATATTCAGTAAACCGAATGGGTTTTGAGCGTGGTATCCATTCAGTGGCACTGTTTGATCGAAGGCCATCAATGCGATTATGATGCGTATGTCCCCACCATGATCGCAGATCCTTTACGCGAAAAACCCATGGCTCTCCAAACAAACCATCTTCAATTGGTTTGCGCAATTGATAGTCAATCCCTTCAGGGCTGTCATAATACCAGTCGAAGCCCTCACCACCGCATATGTTGGATTTCAGGTAGTTCAGGTTATAAATGGAATTCCAGTGGGCATCAGCATGATCGTATCCCGAACGCCAGTCTGACAATGGCATATAGTTGTCAATACCAATGAAATCAATGTCAGAGCTGGCCCAAAGTGGATCAAGATGAAAATAGACATTTCCATTGACATGATATCCAAAATACTCTGACCAATCGGCGGCATAGCTGATTTCGGTATATGGCCCAAGGATTGATCGCACGTCCGCCGCCAGTTGAATAAGGGCCTGCACTGCCGGAAAACTGTGGCCGGGTCCACGAATTTGCGTAAGGCCCCGCATTTCTGAACCGATGCAGAACGCATCGACGCCCCCGGCCAATTGGCACAGATGCGCATAGTGCAAGATGAATCGCCTATACCCCCACTCCAGTGGACCTGTGTAAAGAATATCGTCTCCGCTTATTGTGAAGTCACCAACAGCTGTCGTGCCAAAAAACGACGCCACTTCATCGACGGCCCCAGTGGTCATATCTGGTGAACCCTCACGGCCAGGAGCTGCCGAAAGAGTGATACGCCCCCTCCAGGGAAGGGCAGGTTGCTCGCCCTCCCCCGAATAGGGATCTGTCAGGCTGTTCCCACCAAGTTGTTCCATCAAGATAAACGGATAGAACATCACGGTTTGGCCCCCGTCGCGCAGGGCCTTGATCGCCTGAACAACCGAGGCATCGCTTGGCGTGCCGCCATAGATCGAGCGGCCGACGTCTTTCGGAACAATCCCGGCCTGTGCCCGCCCGATTCCGCCTGCGCGCCAAGGCATTGACGCAGCATCCAGATCCAACTGCTCAACCTTTGGCCGAACCTCACAACTCCCACACCGTAGATCGTTGCCAAACCAAGAAACAATCAACGACGCTGCCGTGCAATTCGGAAGTTCTCTGCGCAACTGGCCCAAGGAGGCCACAAAATCCGGCTCCCCACTGCGGGAATTGGCATTGACGGTTTCCGTCTCCGCAAAGCCGCGCTCGAGCCTGACCTTTTCGGTCGCCAAAGCATATTCGCCCGTGCCCGGGATAATTGCGACTGCCCGAATTGCCTTTTGCAGATCAAGCGTCTGTTCGGTTTCTAAGCCTTGCGCGGTACGCAAAACCTCAAAGCTCAGCTGTGGCACCCTGTTCCCAAAGGCCGACAGATCGAGGTTTTCCAGAACCACATAGGCGCATCCGCGATAGGCTGGCGCCCGGCCAAATCCCACATCGGCTTCAATGGCTGGGTCCGGAAGCTGATCTTCCGTTCCTTTGTAAAGCCTCAGGTCCAAGGTGTTTGGCGCGATCTCGGTCCCATCAGCCCAGATGCGCCCTATGCCAAGGATCTCACCAGCACACAGCGCAACAGCCAGACTGACCGAGTAGGAAAACTGCACTGTGCGGGGTCGCGGCGCGCCCTTGCCACCCCCGCTGCTGCTTTGCGATTCCAAATAGGGTGACGCCCAGATGACCTGACCGGGCACGCGCATACGGCCCCAAACCTTTGAAACTGGCGCCCCTTCGCTTGCCCCCATCAGGTAAAAGCGATCCAGCCTGCCCACTTCAACTGGCTCTGCCCCCAGCCCCAAGATGCGCTGATCAATCGCCCTGCCCAGCGTTGCCCCGACCGCCCGCCCGATCACCGCGCCAGACAGGCCAAGGACCGTCCCGCCAAATCCACTGCCAAGGGCGGCCCCTGCCGCCGAAAAGAGAATGGTCGCCATTCACTACGCTCCCTTTGGGAAGTGATAGACAGCGGCAACGCGCCGACGCCAAGGTTCTGAAAGAGGGCTCTCGACCACACCGTGACCTGTATAGGCATGGATGAAACGACAGGACCCAAAGGGGGCCGAAACCACACCAAGATGCTTTGCGACCGAGTCATGACGCATGCGAAACAGCAAGATATCGGCGACCTGCCACTCCAGACCAGATCGCCGCACCAACCAACGATCTGCGGATCGCATAAGCGCTTCATCGCCAGCGGCCTCGGACCAATCCGGGGTATAGGAGGGAATGCTCGCAGGTTCCGGCCCAAGCACATCGCGCCAAATACCGCGGACCAGCCCAAGGCAATCTGCACCAGCCCCCTTGACCGACGCTTGATGGCGATACGGGGTTCCGATCCATCCACGTGCGGCGTCCACTACCGCCCGAACGAAAGGATCGGCGCATTCTTCGATCTCACGACCCATCGCGCTACCCACTGACCGAGACCGAAGGGCTAGCCCTCAACCAGTCCTCCCCCGGAATATGCGGAAAGCCGCGAAAGTTCAGGAAATTAGCAAACCTTGCCTGACACGTCGTCGACCGCTTGTCGCACCCGGCTTCAAGCGTGAACAGGCTCCCGCCGGGCGGCGGCGTTACCAAAGGCTGCCACAACTCAATGATGCGCGCGCCCAAAACTGTTCGATCTTGCTTTATGACTCCGCATGGCCGCCACTGGCCATTGATCTCCTGCAACAAACGGCCTGATCCGAACCACCCCGCCGCAAAGCCGGGCAGCGCATCAAAGGAAAGAATGCGGGCATCACGTTCCGATCGCAATTCAGCCTGAACGGAAAACGCGGCGTTCTTTAGGTCAACCTTGCAGCGACCATCCCCAAGAACGGCTGAGCACTCGGCATGAAACACATGCCCTATGGGGCGATTCAACGCCTCGGTCAGACCCCGAAGTTCAACCCGAAAGGCCCCTTCCGCGCGAACAATCTCGCCAAATGTTCCACGAAACAGGATGCTCCGTTCGTCGACATTCTCCCAGTTGACCTGAAAGGCGGTAACCTCCGCACCATCATACAAACCCGCAAGGATATCTTCCTCCCGAACGGCTGCATCCGTCAGCGCGCCCGTGGCTTCAGAGTTGTCGACAGAAAGCCCGGTCGATTGTTGCAACGCGCGGGCCGTCAACCCCGTGCGAGCCACAAAGACTATGTCCTCAAATTCAAGGTCATTGTCGTGGTCGGTAAAGCCAAGAACTTCACCATCCTTGCGCCGCACGGCCCAGGCGCGGCAAACAGTGGTAGAGCCAGACCGCAGATGGGCCAAAAGTGCCTCTTGCATCAGACCCGAACCTCCATGACTGGAACATCAGGAATTTCACCTGCTTGAAATGACGCGACCGACGTCATGATGCGATCCGTGTCAAAACGGACAGGAACATCGAATTCAAACCCCGCCGAGACAGGAACCCCAATGTCCGGCGGGACCGCAAAGGTGATCTCTCCCGTCGCGGTATTGACCGTGAATTCAAGACCTTCAATCTTTGGATCGCGGGCCACGCCCACAATGACCGTGCCTTCAACCGGTTTCGTGATCGCGCGCGTGTAGGTCTGTTCGCCCGAGCGATAAGTCTTGCTCAGCGCATAGACCACACTCACCCCGTCGCCTGTCCCAATAAGCTGGTCGGTAACGGTCGTCCTTTGCGAGGGCAGACAGGATTTGTAATCAGACCAATCCTTCCAGCGAAAACCATGCATTCGACCTCGACGCGCCTCAAAAAACGAGATCAGCGTTTCGATATCATCCAGATTGCGCAGACCAGCACCGGCCTCATATCTCCGCCTTGAATGCGCCCAAGGTGTGTTGCGTTCCTCAAAGCCATTGGCCAGCGTCACAACTTCTGTCCGGCGCTCTGGCCCGCCAACCGAGCCAAAGCTCAGGTTTGCGGGAAATCTGATCTCGTGAAATGCCATTCCCCTGCCCCTTACCGATTGCGCTGACCGCGCGCCAAGGCCCGCGCTGCCTGCGCCGCGATCTGGCTCTGGCTGCGCTGAAATCCTTGAACGTCGGGCGTTTGGATGTTCATGACCACCGTCACCGGACGACCGCCACCGCTGGCCTGCACGCCCAGCTTTCCATCAGAACCGCGGGTCAGCGGCATGATGGCCTCCGGTCCCGCCTCACCCATCAACCCCCGCCCCCCTCGCATGGGAAAGCTGGTTGGCGCGGATACGATTCCGCCCTTGGCAAAAGGCATCACCCTGCCTTGGGTAAAAGCCCCCCCTTGGGCAAAGGGCAAAACCCCACTCAGGGCAGAGTTCAGGCCATTGGCCAACAAACCGCCCAGCGCGCCCTGAACCGGGCGAATGGCTGCGTTGTAAACCCCGTTGATCATGGATTGCGCCACAGTCCGCAGCGCATCCGACAGCTTCATTCCATCAAAGATCAGCCCATCAAAGGCTTTGCGAAGCCCCCCGCCGATACCACTCGACAGGCTATTCACTTCACGCCCCGCAAACAGCATGGTTTGCTGCATCCGCGCCAATTCGCCCTCAAACAGTGAAACCATCGACGTAGAGGCACCAAGTGTCGTCTCAAGCGCCGCCACTTGGTCCTGAAGATCCTCGATCTGAGCCATTCGCAATCTGCCTCCTGCCATCTGGAAAAGCCGCGGCCAGTTCAGCCAGCCGCGCACGGGTCAGGGGCGGCGCTCCCGCTTCCGCCCCCAACATGATCCTCAGTTCTGCCGGGGTCAGTCGCCAGAACACCGCCGGTTCAAGGCCCAATCCGTGCAGACCCGCCCGGATCAAACCGGGCCAGTCGATCGCACTCATCCTTCGCCCGGCAAGGCAAAGGCACGCGCCAGCAACTCTGCCGCAACGCGCGCGGCCTCGATCGCTCCGCCTTGAATTTCGACCGTCCGCAAATCAGCGGCCGTTCCTTGCCAACCACCGCCACGCAAGCCTGCGACCAAAAGGGCCAGAACATCCCGCGTGGAAAACCGACCGCCCTCAAATCGCTCGACCAGTTGAAACAGCGACCCAGTCTCAAGCGCGCCTTCCAATTCAGCCAAAGCCCCAAGCGTCAGCTTGGCGATATGGCGTTTGCCATCCAGCACAACCGCCACCTCTCCCGCCCATGAATTGGCCATCACAGCGCCGTAAAGGTCAAAGCCCCAGCAGAGGCGAGGCTCAGCTCATAGGTCGCCTCGCCATTGTGGCTGCCCGCGTATTCAATCGACGTGATCTGGAACAACCCTTCTACAACCCCGAAATCCGGGATGATCACCTGAAACTCCGGCACCTCACCGTCAAAAAAGATCTGCCGGGCGCGCTCGTCCGTGTTGGCGTCGCGAAAAACGCCAGAGCCGCTGATCGAGGCCGATTTCACCCCTGCCCCGGCAAGCAACTCACGCCAGCCGCCCGCACTTTCCAGACTTGTCACATCCACCGCTTCGGCGTTGAAACTGATCCGCGTGGCCCGCAGACCCGCCACCGTTTCAAACAGACCGTCGCCAGTCATATCCATCTTGATCAGCAGATCCTTGCCGCTTTGCACTGCCATAACCGTCTCTCCGTTCTGATCCTTGGGCTCAGTCGCCCCTAAATTTCAACCCGCGCACGAAAGGTCATGTCGATCCTGCGCACATCGCCATCCTCCAGCCTGCGCGCGACCGCTTTGACAAAGCGGATGCCGACAATCCGTCCCACACTCATCGCGGGGGATGCGTCAACCAATGCGTCCGAGACGGCTGCCGCCAAGGTCTTGGCCGTCAGAAACCCGGAGGCATCGCTGATCACGCTGACCGAAATGCGATGTTCAGCCCCGCCGCCGCTCTTGTCCGAGGCATCCAGCGCCTCCTCCGACCCGATAAGAACAAAACTTCCCCTGCCTGCGCCCGGCGGCAAGGCATCCACAATCGATGCCCCCGCCAAGGTGGGCGCGCCCGACAGCAGGGTGAAAATTGCGGCTTGCAGGGCCGCCGCTGCGCCATAGCTCATGCAGGTTCCTCCTCTCGGGCAAAGCAGACCAGATAGTGGCCCTGCGGATCACGCTCGGTGACGGCAAGGATATTGAACACCCGGCTGCCCTCTCTCAGTCTTTGCTCGGGCAGCGGACGTTGGGGCGATCCTTGCGCGGCCCCCCGCACCGTGATGCGATAGGGGACAGAGGCCAAAGTGACCTCCTCCCCCCCGGCATCGCGGCCCGCACCGGGAAGGATTTCTGCCCAAAGACTGCCCACCGGGGACCATGTCTTTGCAAAGCCACCCGCGCCATCGGCCGTCCGAACCAATTGTTCCAGAACCAAAAGTCGGTTCAGATTGACCGCCTTCATACGCCGCCCCCCCCAAGGACCCGGACCGTGCGCCACCGCTCGATCAAGGCCTGCACCGACAGTGGAATTGCACCTCCACCTTGGCCGCCATCATGACGGCGCTCATAAAACTCCGCCGCCAGCAGCAAGACCGCCTGCCCCAGATCCGCTGGCACAGCGGTCCATTCCGACCCAAAGCCCGCGTCAAAGACAATCTCCACCGCCCCACCCTCTGCAAGGGGCGGCAAGACACGGCCCGTGCCCGCCAATCGCGGGCGCTGCATATCTGGCACCAGCCGATAGCGGTCGGTGCTCAACAACGTTGGCGTGTTTTCTGCATCCAGCAAGGTCACGGACACAATCTCCGAAACCGGGGCCATGGGCAGCGCCTGCGCCCCTTGAACGTCGCGCCAGCACGGCAGACGCAGCAAGAAACGGCGGGCCAACAAGGCTTTGCCTGTCCGCCCTTCGATGGCGGCGATTGCGGCCCGCAGATGCGCTTCAACCAATCCGTCTTGCAACCCGTCATCGGCAAAGCCTGTTCCCAGACGCAGATGATCCTTCATCGCCTGCACCGGCAGCGCCGAACCCGGCACCACGGTCTGCTCGGTCAACATCATGTTTCGTCTCCGATTGCCCCATTGGATTTGCAAGATCGGGCGCGCGCGCCATACCGCTCGAACGGAGGGGGGAGCAGCTAGACGGCATGGGTTTCATGCGCGCGCCCGCAACAAGTCCGGGGGGCAAAGCCCCCCGGGCCCTTCGCCCGGCCTTACGACAGGGCGAACTTCAGCAGCTTGATCGCCGCATAATCCGAGACATCCCCGCCCACACGCTTGGAGGCATAGAACAGAACGTGCGGCTTTGCGCTGAACGGGTCACGCAGCACACGCATATCGGGGCGTTCCGCAACCGTATAACCCGAGGCAAAGTCACCAAAAGCAATGGCATAGGCGTCAACGGCAATATCGGGCATATCCTCGGCGATCAACACGGCATAGCCCATCAGGCGTGCAGGCTCCCCTGCGGCCAGACCGTCCGACCACAAAAAGCGACCATCGGCATCCTTCATCTTGCGCACCGCACCCGCCGTCTTGGAATTCATGACAAAGGTCGCGTTGGCACGGTAAGTGGCATCCAGCGCATAAACCAGATCCACGATCGCATCCGCTGGATTTGCCCCGTTGAAATCCCCTGCAACACCCGTGGCGATATAGCCAAGGTTGCCCCAACTCCAGATCGCCTCGGCCACTTTGGTGTGCGTCAGAAAACCCGTCGGCTTGTCAACGCCATCACCGCCAACGAAAGACGCAGCCTCAGCGCGGGAAAACTTGTCCGCAATCCGTCCCGCCAACCAACCCTCCACATCAAAGGCACTGTCATCCAGCAGCCGCTGGCTGGCCTTTGGCATGGCAGACAACTCATGCAGCGGGATCGAGATCCGCTCAATCGCCGGGGTTGCGCTTTCCACGATGGCACCAGATTCCGTCGCCCAGCCAGAGCCCACGTCGGAATGATCAATCAGCACGTCAAAGCTGGTGGCTTCCACCTGAACCACATTGGCAATCGCCCGGATCGACGAGGTCGATTTCAGCGATGAGCGGATCATCTCCGCCGTCTGCGGGTCCACCAGATAACCGCCCTCGGCGGCCACAGCCGTATTCAGGGCCTTGCCCTCCAACACCAGGCCCCGCAGGCCGTCATCATCGCCCGAACGCAGATAGGCATCAAAGGCCTTTTGGTGTGGCACCTCCACTTCGGCAGATGCCGAAAGTGCAGGGCGGCCATAGGTCATCGTCTTTTGATTAAGCATGGTGAGTCGCTCTTCCTGATGTTGCAGCGCTTGTTTCACGTCGTCTTGAAAGCCTTTGAGTTCTTTTATGAATCCGGCCATTGCGGATTTCATCTCCGCACCCGGATGCAGGCCGTAGGGCAAATCTTCCCCGGCCCGAGCCTCTCTCTCGGTCATCATCTCTCCTTGAGTTTGAACGAAAGCCGGTGCGTTACCGCTCGGCCAGTTGTTGGCGGGCCTGTTCAAAGATCGCCGCCATTTCACGCCAGAGGCCCTCATCCGCAGATTTGGCCGCCACCCGTGCTTCGGGAAGCATCGGGAATGTCACCAGCGACACCTCCCAAAGCTCCAGCTCAGACAAGAGCCGCTGGCCCTTCCCGTCGCGTTCCGCCTTTACCGTGCGATAGCCGATCGACAGACCGTCGATCGCCCCTGCGGACAAAAGGGCCAGCGCTTCGCGGCCCCGATCCACCTCGGCCAGAATGCGACCCTTGACCCACAGGCCAGTCTCATCCTCGCGCACCTCGTCCCACACGCCGATGGGTTGGGTCGGATCATGTTGCCACAGCATCTTGACCTTGCCCCCCTTGGCCGACAGCCGCTTCAGGCTTGCGCCATAAGCGCCCGCCATGACCACATCGCCACCCTGATCCTTCATCCCGAACAGGCTGGCATAACCCTCGACCACCCGGCCATCGATCACCGTCAACCCCGCCTCAGGGCGAAGATACTTGCGCTCCGGGGCACCATAATCAGGCACCCCGTAACTTGAATTTACTGTCATTGTTCTACCTCATCGCCGCCTGAAGAAGGGCCTCTGCCCCCTGCGCCAGCAAGAATGCCGCCACTCCGTAAACCCCCAGCCAGATGCGCTTTTCCAATCGCTCAAGCGCGACATCGATCTGGCCAAGGCGATAGTCCAACGCCGCCCAACGCTCATCTGCCACGCGCTCGTTCGCTTCGATCCGCGCAGCCGCAGCATCGAAACTGTCGTAAAGGAACCGTGATCCACCGGGCGATTTCCGGGTCGTCATTCGCCCTCCTGCAAGACGGGCAGACCCAACAGCCGCCGCTTTTCTGCCATCGTCAGGAAATCAGCTGCACCGACCCGCGCCCATTGCTGATCGCGCTCCACTGCCAGCGCCGGGATCTGGTCCAGATCAACCTTCACCTCGATCTCTTCACCAGCAAAACCCGACAGCCAATGGCTGACATCCGCCATCACCTTTGCCGCCAGCGGCAGGATCGTCAGCCGGTAAAAGGCGCGGTTGGCCTCTTGGTAATTGGCGTAAGTTGCATCCCCCGGTATGCCCAGCAGCATCGGTGGAATGCCAAAAGCGATCGCGATTTCCCGCGCCGCCGCCTCCTTGGTCTTCTGGAACTCCATATCGCTGGGGCTGAAACCCATCGGCTTCCAGTCCAGCCCCCCTTCCAGCAGCATCGGCCGACCCGCATTGCGCGCACCCTGATGGTTGGCCTCGATCTCACTCACCAATCGGTCATATTGATCGGTCGACAGGCTGCCCTGCCCATCCACGCCCTTGTAGACAATCGCACCCGAGGGCCGTGCTGCATTGTCCAACAACGCCTTTGACCATGAACTGGCTGCGTTATGCACATCCACTGCCACCGCTGCCGCCTGCAGGGGGGACAGGCCATAGTGGTCATCTTGCGGATGAAACACCTTCAGATGACAGATCGGCTTGACGGCGCCCCGCATATCAAACCGGTGCGATTTCCCGCCCACCGTATAGTCGTAGGCCACGGGCCAGCCATCCGCGCCCGGCACCAGACTCATCCGGTCCGAGCGTAGAACATGCACCTCCCCCGGCACGGCACCCGGCCCCGGCACCGCCTCCAGATAGGCATTGCCCGACAGCATCAGATAGCCATAGACGGCCTCAAAGAACTCCGCCCGCCCCTGTGCGCCATTGGGGCGATTAATCACCCCCAGCACCGGATGGCTGTCATAGCGCCGTTCGGCATCTTGACACACCAGCGGCAAGGCCGCCGCCGCCTCGGCAATCAGCTTGACCGCCCGAAACCCGACTGGATTGGCCATGAACCCCGTCCGGGTCAACGAAACCGCATCGCGCGGGCTCCACTTCACCCGCCCGGATGAGCCCCAGGCCACCACGCGGCCCGTGGCACTTGCCTTTTTCTCAATGGCCGATTGGGGCGCCGGCGATCCCTCACCTCGCCGCAGGAAATTGAACACCATCTTTTCCGATCTCCTTTTCGCGGGGCATGCCCCGGCCGGCGGCGCGGGCATAAGTGCACCCGGCCGGTTCCTTTGTTCCAAAAATAGGCTGTCGGTTCAGATCAAGGGGCGGACCCTTGGCCGCCCGATATAGGCCTTTGCGGGCTCGATCATCGCCTCGGTCACCGCCCAGACAAGGGCATCCACCCGGTCCGGGCTGCCTTTGCCCATAAAGCCTTGGGTGGTCATCAGGCACATCTGTTCTTCAAGCGCGGCCAGCCCGCACTGATGCTTGATCCGGCCCTGTTCATACAGCGCCGCCACAGGTTCCGCCCGCGCCGACTTGCCCACCGCCGCATGGACGGCCCGATAGGCGATCAGCGGATCAACCTGCCGGATCATCTCTTCCACCAAGGCCCCACCCTGATTGACCTCGGCCACCATCCGATCCGCCCCATGCCGGTGATAGGCCGCCACCGCCGCCGTGGCCCAGGTGGTCGAACTGCCCCGCACCGTCGCATCCTCAAGCACAACCGCCCGCCACTCCCGAGGCTGGCCCTTCGTGCTCACCCCCACAACGACAATCCCGCACTCATCTGACGTGACCTTGCCCGAAACCGGGGGGTCCACCGCCACGACAATCCGGTCAAAGGCCTCTGGCAGGTCGTCACGCGCGGCTTCAAGCATCTTTGTGGTCCAGAGCGCGCCGTCGACATCCTCGATCAGCACCCCCTCCAACTCTTGCCGCCCAAGGCGCGTCCCGCCATAGCGGGTCTGCACCTCTTCAAGGAATGACGCCGCCAGATGGGCCCGGTTCGCCTCGGTCGGCGCATGGGTGACCACGGACGAAGGGTTCTTCAAGATCGCCTTCAGCACCGGCACACTTTGCGGCGTTGTTGTCACCACCTGCTGCGGGTTCGCCCCCAACCGCAACGCAAATTGCAACTGGTCCCATGTCTCTTGCGACTTCTTCCACTTTGCCAACTCATCCACCCAAGCCGCATCAAACTGCGGCCCCCGCAGACTGTCGGGATCATGCGCCGAATAGACCTGCGCCGTCGCCCCGTTTGGCCAGGTCAGCATCTTGCGCGTCGCATTCCACTCCGGCCGCCGATCCGGGGGCGACACCGCAAGGATGCCGCTTTGCCCAAAGATCATCACTTCGCGCACCTGATCAACCGTTTCGCCCACAAGAGCCACCCGTGTGGCCCGGCCGGGGTCCGATGGCCGCGCGCCTTCCACCTGCGCGCGCACCCACTCGGCCCCGGCCCGCGTCTTGCCCGCACCACGCCCCCCCATGATGACCCATGTTTTCCATGCGCCCTCCGGCGGCAACTGATGCGGCAGCGCCCAGAACTCAAAAATCCACGGCAGCGCCAGCAAGGCCTCATTGCTCAGCCCAGCCAGAAACGCATCAATCGCTTCCTGCGTCGCGGAGGACAGCCAGGCGGCGCCCGATTTCATCACGCGCGGCTGAAAAGTCGAGGTCGCAGGCTCCGACAGCCCCGACCGCTGATTTACGGAGTTTTTCAACGCGATTCCTTTCATCCATCACCCATTCGATCGCCTGACGCAGATCGCGCACCGCATTGGGCACCGACTTGCTGTCGTCAAACTGACCAGATTTTACGATCTTCAACGCCCCAAAAAGGTGCGCGGCAGCCTCCCGATACAAGTCCTCGGTTTCTTCGATGAAATCGACCAGGGTCCTGTCCGCTGCCTTTGAAGCCGACGCATCTTTCGTCGAGAAGTTCATTGTCATGCTGTGCTGCCACCCGCCTCGCTTGCCCTCCGGACGAGTAGAAATGAAAAAGCGGCACGGGGACTGGCCCCGGCCGCTTTCGACACTTCTTCTAGCATGTCACAAGTTCTACATCCGACCGGACGCAGAGTCAAGCTAAAAAATCATCTGGATCAATGCCTTACAGGACGATCCATTTACCTTTCGTTAACATGCCTGCCCGCCTTCGTACCATTGGTGCCTCAAGCTACCGCCGAAAAATGCTTTCAAGGATTGGTCATTGGACCCACGTCATGATCGGAAAATCCGACGCTTGGCAATCTCGTGACAAGGGCTGCCGCGTGGCAGGTATCGCTCGCTTTAGGCAACCCTTCACATGTAATCGCTCAGCGACTACTCCCCCTGAACCCCGGTCGAGCCTTCCTCGCCGCGCGCCCGCTCGATCTCGCGCCACCGCGCCACATTGGCGTTGTGCTGCTCCAAGGTTTCGGCAAAAGCATGGCCGCCAGAGCCATCGGCCACAAAAAAGATATAGGGCGTCGTATCGGGGTTCAGCGCCGCCTCAATGCTCAGCCGCCCCGGATTGGCAATGGGTGTCGGCGGCAATCCGGTGATGACATAGGTGTTATAGGGTGTCTCACGGCGCAGTTCGCTTTGCCGCAAGCCGCGCCCCAAAATGCCCTCACCCTTTGTAATGCCATAGATAACCGTCGGGTCCGTCTGCAACCGCATCCCTTTGTTCATGCGGTTCACAAAAACACTGGCCACCTGCGGACGTTCGTCGGCGATACCCGTTTCCTTTTCCACAATCGAGGCCATGACCAACGCCTGTTCCGGCGTGTCATAGGGCAGATCTGCAGCCCGACTGGCCCAAAGCGCCTCAAGAATAAGGGATTGCGCCTCTGTCATCCGACCGATCAACGCCTCTCGCGCACTGCCCCGCTCCACCTCATAGCTGTCGGGGGCCAGCGCGCCCTCGGGCGGCACGGCGGCCACCTCGCCGGTCAGGAAATCGGCACGCTTCAGCGCCTCCACCACCTGCCAACTCGTGACCCCTTCGGCCAGCGTCACGCGAAACCGCAGGTCGCGATCCTCGGCCACATCAATATAGGGTTGCGGAATGGCTTCCTCCGCCGGATCAAACTTTACCACTTCCACATAGCGGTTTGTGCCGGGGTCCAACTCGCGCAAGATCACATCGGCAGAGTTCACGCCGATGCGGAAGTTGACCTCCCGCCCACAGGTCGATTGCCCCCCAGCGGTCAGCAAATCCACCACATCGCGCATGCTGGCACTTGGCGGCACCAGATAGCTGCCGAATTTCAATAGATCGGCCTTGTCGGAATAATCCGCGCCAATGCGAAAAATCCGCGCATCCGACACCACCCCCTGCGCCTCCAGCGCCCGGCTGACCGCCGACAGGCTCGCCCCCCGTTCCACCCGGAAACACACCGCATCGGCAAGCGGGCCCGGCCCCCGATACGCCTCACGCCCCCATGCCAAAATCCCGGCCGCAACGACCAGGATGACGATGAACAACGTCAAGGCGTTAGAGGCGATGGCCCGCCACATCCTCAGCGCACCTTGCCAATGACAAGGCTTGCATTGGTGCCACCAAACCCAAAGGAATTGGACAGGGCCACGTCAATCTTCCGCTTGACCGCCTTGTTCGGCGCAAGGTCAAGCCGCGGCATCACGGCAGGATTGTCAAGGTTGATCGTCGGCGGTGCCACCTGATCACGGATCGCCAGCACGCAAAAAATCGCCTCAACCGCGCCAGCGGCACCCAACAGATGGCCGATCGATGATTTGGTCGAGGACATCGTCGCATGATCGGCCGCATCGCCCATCAGACGCTCCACCGCGCCCAGTTCAATCGTGTCTGCCATGGTGCTGGTGCCATGGGCGTTGATGTAATCGATATCGGCAGGCGTCAGCCCCGCCCGCGCAATCGCCGCCTTCATGCTGCGGAAACCACCTTCGCCATCCTCGGAAGGGGCCGTGATGTGATAGGCATCGCCCGACAGGCCATAGCCCAACACTTCGGCGTAAATCTTGGCCCCCCGCGCAACGGCATGCTCATATTCCTCCAGCACAACCACGCCTGCGCCTTCGCCCATGACAAAGCCGTCCCGGTCCGCGTCATAGGGGCGGCTGGCCTTTGTGGGATCATCGGCGCGCTTGGTCGACAGCGCCTTGCAGGCGTTGAACCCCGCAATACCGATCTCGGAAATCGGGCTTTCCGCCCCACCCGCGATCATCACATCCGCGTCGCCCCACTGGATCAACCGCGCGGCATCGCCAATGGCATGGGCACCGGTTGAACAGGCCGTCACAACCGCATGGTTCGGCCCCTTGAAGCCAAAGCGGATCGACACCTGCCCCGAAATCAGGTTGATCAACGCGCCGGGAATAAAAAACGGCGAAACCCGCTTGGGCCCCTTTTCCTTGATCAGCACGGCCGTCTCGGCGATCGAGGTCAAACCGCCGATCCCCGAACCAATCATCACACCCGTGCGTTCCTTTTGCTCATCGGTCTCGGCAACCCAGCCACTGTCGGCCACAGCCTGCGTTGCCGCCGCCATACCATACAAGATGAAATCATCCACCTTGCGGCGGTCCTTTGGCTCCATCCAGTGATCTGGGTTGAAGGTTCCGTTGCTGCCATCGCCATAGGGGATCTCACAGGCGTATTGCGTCACCACGTTGCTGGCATCAAAGCGGGTGATCGGCCCCGCCCCCGACTGCCCTGCGATCAGACGGGTCCAGGTTTCCTCCACCCCGCAGGCCAGTGGTGTAACCATCCCCAAACCCGTTACAACAACGCGACGCATAGGCTTCTCCCGGCTCAAACCTGCTTTGTCGCCTGATACACGGGGGGCAGGTTCTGCGCAACATCCCGGCGTTCCCTATGGCGCAAGATGGCAAAAAAGGGGCAAAGGGGCGAAAATTTACACGCTCAGGCTCATCCCACCTTGGGCCGCGCTTTCCTCGGCATGGTCCAAAAGCGATTGCAAAACCGCCCCCCTCGCAAAGTCCGGCTCCATAGGCCCCTCGCCCCGGATCGCCGCCACAAACCGCTCATAGACCGTGGGCACATCCGGGCAGGTCACGTCTTCCCAAGCGCCCGTCAGACGGTTGTCCCCAAGACAGGCGCGCAATCGGCTGACCGCCCCTTCAAAGCCGACTTCCAGCCCGCCAAGATCACCATAGATCCGCAGGCGCAAATCGTTCAGATGGCCGGTGGCAAAGCGCGTCGTATGCACCACGCCCAAGGCCCCCCCTGCCAACCGCACCTGCATCACAGCACTATCATTGGCATCCAAGCTATATTCCCCGATCCGCCCCCCCGGCGCCTTGTCAAAGGTCGCGAGTTGACACGCTATCGTCTGTGCCGATTGCCCCGCGATAAAGGTCGCAAAATCAAGGATGTGAATTCCCACATCCCCCAGAACCCCCTTTGACCCATGCGCCGAGGACAGCCGCCACAGCCATTGTGCCTCGGTCTGCCAATCGCCCCATGCGGGTTGTGTCAGCCAGCTTTGCAGATAGCTCGCCTCGAAATGCCGCACGGTGCCGATGGCCTCTTCGGCCACCATGCGCGCGGCCTGCTGCAGGGCTGGCACATTGCGATAGGTCAGGTTCACCATATTGACCACACCCGCCCGCGCCGCCGCCTCTGCCATGGCCCGCGCATCACTGGCCGAGGTGGCAAGCGGCTTTTCGCATAGCACATGCTTGCCCGCCGCCAAGACAGGCATGGTCGTGGCAAAGTGCACCGCATCCGGCGTGACATTGGTCACGGCATCAAACCCACCCCAGTCCAAAGCCTCAGCAACGCTGGCAAATCCCTTGGGAATGCTGTGTTTTTCACAAAACACCGTCAGGTTTTCGGGCCTAGTATCCACCCCGCCAACAAGCTCCACCCCCGGAATCTTCGCAAACCCTTCGGCATGGTTGTTGGCCATACCCCCGGTGCCAAGGATCAATAGTCGAATGCTCACCGGAACCCCTCCTCACCATCATGGTGCAGTCGCGGGCCGCGCTCCACAATCGGCTCCAGCGCGCGCACCACGGGCACGTTGGGGGCGTCATTCGGATCGGCAATCCGCGCTGCCGGGTTGTATGCCCATTTCACCCCATTCAGGATCACGCGCTGCACATTTGCATCGTGGTAGGTAGGATAGGTCTCATGCCCCGGACGGAAGTAAAACACCGACCCCGCCCCCCGCTTGTAGGTCAGGCCCGAGCGAAACACCTCGCCCCCCGCAAACCAACTGACAAAGACCGTCTCCATCGGCTCGGGCACGCCAAAAGGCTCGCCATACATTTCCTCATGTTCCAACTCGAAATGATCCGGCAGCCCCGCCGCAATCGGGTGCGACCGCGAGGTGACCCAAAGCCGCTCCCGCTCACCCGCTTCGCGCCATGTCAGGTTGCACGGCGCGCCCATCAGACGCTTGAACGGCTTGGAAAAATGCGCCGAGTGGAGGAAGATGATCCCCATCCCCCCCCAGACCGCATCACAAACCCGCTCCACCACCGCGTCCGACACATCGCCATGCGCAGCGTGCCCCCACCAGATCAACACATCCGTCGCGGCAAGCCGCTCTGCGGTCAAACCATGCTCGGCGTCTTGCAAAACCGCCGTGCCAGCCTGCACCCCGGCATCGCGATTCAGGGCCTCGGCAATGGTTGTGTGCATCCCCTCGGGATAGAGGTCCGCCACGATCTTATTCTTTTGCTCGTGAACATTCTCACCCCACACAGTGACCCGGATCGCCATATCGATTCCCCCAACATGTCAGCGCTAACAGCCTCAAACTATCACGGTCCAAAGCGCTTTGGGAGAAAAATAGCATCCATGCGCAAGACTTCCGAATGGGGCGCGGTCCCGCATGGCGCAAAAGCGGCATTACAAGTCCTTCGCACACCGGGTCAGATGTGACCTGATGCGCGAAGATGCCTTGCAAGGTTTAGATCATGCCTTAAGGCGCAAGTGTGGCGCACCTCTCCACCAGAAAACGCACCGTTGCCAATGCCCCGAAAAGGATGGCGTCTACGGCATGGCCCGGCCATACGCCTGTGATTTCAACGCCAGCAAAACGCGGGCAACGGCCTCCTTTTTGCCTTCCAGTCCCGTCAGCAGATGGGGGGCGCAAAGGCTACCGGATCATGGATTTCCACCGCGCATGAAAAGGGCCCCCTGGAAGGGCCCCCTGTCGCGTCAGTTCAGCAGGTTTGGCACGATAGTCACGATCCATGGTGCGAAATACAGCAACAACAAGGTCCCCACCTGTATGCCCACAAAGGGGATGATCCCGGTATAGATGTGCCGCGTCGTCACCTCGGGCGGGGCTACCCCGCGCAAATAGAACAGCGCAAAGCCAAAGGGCGGCGTCAGAAAGCTGGTTTGCAAGTTGACTGTGATCATGATGGTCACCCAGCTTGGATCAAACGTCCCACCATAGATCACCGGGCCAACAATCGGCACCACGATGTAGATGATCTCCAGAAAATCCAGCACAAACCCAAGGATGAACAGCACCATCATCACGATCAGGAACGCCGTCAGCTCGTTGTCAAAGCTGCGCAGAAAGCTTTGGATGTAATGCTCACCCCCGAACGAGATCAGCACAAGGTTCAGGATCTGGCTGCCGATCAGAATGGCAAAGACCATCGAGGTGATCTTGGTTGTTTCGCGCACGACCGAGGTCAGCACCGTCGCCCGCCACAGCACCCAACAGCCGTACAAAATGCCAAAGATCGTAAAGCTGTACGTCGCCATGGTGACCCAGAACGCGATGACCTGTTCGGTCGTGGTGACACCCACCCCGATGCGCAGGTCAAAGTTCACCCCAACCAGCAGCATGATCACAATCGAGAATGACGCCCCAAGAATGATGCGCGGGCTGCGCCCATCGTCCTTTAGCTTGCGATAGGCGGCCAACAAGATCGCCCCCCCGGCCCCAAGTGCCGCCGCAGGCGTCGGGTTGGTGATCCCGCCAAGGATCGACCCAAGCACAGCCACCACCAGCACCATGGGCGGAAAGACGACGCGCACCAGATCGTTTTGCACCAAAAGCGGCATCGCGCCCCACATCCCGTAAAGGGCAAGCGCAAGTGGGATGGCCAACCAGACAATGGTCATTCCGGGGCTGGTTAAGGGGCCGATCAGGGCCGCATCAACGATCAACCCAAGCGCCACCCCGGCCAGACCGATCCAGACCGGGCGATGCTCCGACATGGGGGCCAGACCCCGTGCCGTGGTCAAGACAAGCGCGATCATCAAGAACAACACAGCCACGCCAGTGCCCACAGGTGCACGGCTGGCAATCTTTTCTGCCCGTGCAGTTTGCACCTCATCCGAGGTCAGCGCCTGCGATTCCGCAACGCCCCCGGCGGCGACAATGCTGGCTTGCTCGGCCACGGCGGCATCCCATTTGTCTTGCCCATGCAGCGCGATCATGCTGGCCTTGCATTGATCCGGAACACCGGTGCGCAGGCTGGCCGATTGCCCGGCATCGGAATAGCTGTCGATGGTCACATCCTGATCACCGATGACATTGAACTGCGCCAAGGCGATCATGCCCCCGATCAGCGCCACGGGCACGATCAAGAACCATGTGGTCGCTTCCCGGCGGGTCACCAACTGGCCCTTGCCGGTCCCGCTCACCACAGCGGGGGCCTTGCTTGGATTGGTCAGCGCAAAGCCAAAGGCATAGGCCGCGTAAAGGAAAGCCAACAACAACCCCGGCAGGATCGCTGCCTGAAACAGCGTGCCCACGGACACCACCGCCGCCTTGCCAAGATAGGTCAGCGCATCCGAGCATCCCGCCGCCTGCGCCCTGATCTCTTGGCCCGCCGCGTAAAGATCGCCCGCCATGGTGCCCAAAAGGACGATCACGATCGAGGGCGGGATGATCTGCCCCAAGGTGCCGCTGGCCGCGATCACACCTGTCGCCAGTTGCGGGCTATAGCCTGCGCGCAGCATGGTCGGCAGGCTCAGCAACCCCATCGTCACCACAGTCGCGCCCACGATCCCGGTTGAGGCCGCCAGAAACGCCCCCACAACCACCACGGAAACCGCCAGACCACCGGGCAAGGGGCCAAACACCCGCGCCATTGTGGTCAGCAGATCATTGGCGATCTTTGACCGCTCCAGCACGATCCCCATCATCACAAACATCAAGACGGCCAGCAGCGTCTCGATGCTGGCCCCCGCGATCACCCGCTCATTCATGCGGTTGACGATGAAGGACAGGTTGCGATCCAGCGCCAATTCCCATCCGCCGGGGAACAGATGCTCGGCCATGGTGGGCAGGTCGGGGTATCTGAAGGTGGTGATGTCGATCACCGGCACGCCTTGCGCAATCAACGCCCGATAGGCGTCAGACCCCGTATCGACCGAGGCATGGACAAGCACGCCTGTGCTATCAAGGGCCGCAATGATCCCAAAGGCAATGATCCCCGCCCCGCCAATCGCAAAGGCCACCGGAAAGCCCGAGATGATGCCGCCAAAAAGACACAGGAAAACGATAACAAGGCCGACTTCCACGCCGTCTAGACCGAAAATCATGATAAGTCTGCCCCTTAGTGTGTTTGAAGTTCAGAAGTGCTGTCGCCCGGCGTGTCGCGATCGACAAACTTGCCCTCGGCACTTGGCCCTTCTCGGAATTCAAGGATGGATCGCCACAAGAACGCCCAAGCCTGCAAGAAGACGAGGCCGCAAAAGGCCACCATCAACAATTTGAACAGGAAATAGGCGTCAAAGCCGTTGGGCGAAAAGGCAATCGTCTCGACATTCCATTTGATGATCTTTGATTTCGCCATCAGCGCCTGCAACTTGTCGCTGGCCGAGACTTTGGGCGTGATGAGCCCGCGCCACATGAAGAACCATGCGAACAGCCACGTCAAAACGGCCCCCGGCATCATGAACAGCAGGCTGCCCAACATGTCGATGACCTTTTTCGTCCGGAAACTGACATTGGCGTACATAAGATCCACCCGCACATGCCCGCCTTGCACAAAGGTATAAGTCACGCACAGGCAAACGATCATCGCGTTGTACAGCTTCAATTCCTCGGACCACCACGACAGGTCGCGCATGAATGATGGCCCCGGCATCAATGGAAAACCAAAGGGGGCAAAGGGGCCAAATTCTATCGTGGCCACCCGGAAAATCCGCTGCAAGAAAATGATGATGATCTGCTGCAAGACCATGATCAGGCCAAACCACGCCACAAATCGGCCAAGGCCGTTGGCAAATCCCTCCAGCCCGCGCACCATGCCCCACATGAACCCGCTGCGCCAAAGGCCGATCATTGTCAGGATCAGGAAAGTCGTAAAGACCACAAAAAAGAACTCAACCGAGCCGCCGTAATAGATAAAGCGGGCAAGCGCTTGTTTATCCGACCAATCCAGCCAAAGGCCGGGTTGAAAGATCGCGCTAAAGAAATTGACAAAGGCCAGTCCGATATTTTGGACAACCCAAGAAATGCCATCCAGCATCCCCTCTCCCCCTGTTCCCCGAAGGCGGCGGTCGGCTCTTGTGGGCCCTAACCGCAAGATATCCCGGCCCCACTCAGGGGCCGGGCAGTCATGTCACATCATCCTTGCCAAGGCGCGGATCAGCCCTGCGTGCGGTCACGCTGCGCGGTATAGGCGCCGTCCGACAGCTTGATCCACTTGGAGGATGACTTCATCGATTCCATATAGCTGTCGTAGATCTTCTTGTAGATCTCGTCGCCAAGGTTCTCGTCATGAACCTCTTGGCTTGCCTTTGCAAAGGCATCCCAGACTGAGTCCGGGAATTCCAGCGTCTTGACGCCAGCGGCCTGCAAGCGGGTCAGGGCCGACGCATTGTTCGACAAGAACTGTGCAAGGTTGTGCTGATGCGCCTCGCCTGCCGCGATCTCATAGATCTTTTGCTGCGATGGCGTCAGGCTGTCATAGACCTCGCGGTTCATCGCCAGCGACAGGCCCGCGCCCGGCTCATGGAAACCGGCGGTGTAGTAGAACTTGGTGATTTCCTGGAAGCCAGCCTTTTCATCCGCCCATGGGCCGATCCATTCGGTGCCGTCAATCGCACCCGAGGCCAGCGCCTGATACACTTCCGCGCCCGGCAGGTTTTGCACCGATGCGCCCAGCTTGCCCAATGCCTTGCCACCCAGCCCCGGCATCCGGAACTTCAGGCCGTTGAAATCCTCTGGGCCTGCGATTTCCTTGCGGAACCAACCGCCACATTGCGCACCCGTGTTGCCGCCAAGGAACGCCTTGAGGCCAAAGATCTGGCCCAGTTCGTCATGCAACTCCATCCCGCCGCCATGGTAGTACCAGTTCGCCAGCTCTTGGGCCGTCATGCCCATCGGCACACTGGTAAAGAAGGCATAGGCAGGGTGCTGGCCCACAAAATAGTAGTCAGCCCCGTGGTACATGTCCGCCTGCCCCGAGGTCACGGCGTCAAACACCTCAAACGCACCAACCAATTCGCCCGCCGCTTTCAGATCCACGGTCAGGGCGCCATCGGTCATGGCGGTGATGCTGTCGGCACAGCGCTGTGCGGAATCGTGCACGCCCGCAAGGCCACGGCCCCACGTGGTGACCAGCGTCAGCGTGCGCTTTCCCTGCGCATACATCGGGGCCGCAAGCGTTGTCGCGGCAGCCGCAGTCGCACCGCCAAGGGCGGCCTTCGTCAAGAATGAACGACGATCCATCGGGTATCTCCTCCCCAAGTGTTTTATCTTCAGGTCTCGGCGGGCGCTCCTCGGCACCCGAGCGACCTCACCCTAATCGCGCAAATTGCGGCATGGGAATACCAAGTACTACGCAGGCGACCAAAAAAATCTTGCCGCTTCACTTGATATCTTGGGCTATAGCGCCAACCCAATGGCAGGCGTTGACGCTTTGGCACCCATGGCCCATCTTGCGGGCGACCCTTCGTTGGAAGGGATCGCCACAAAAGACGCGTTTGGGAATGTCATACAGGTCGAGGCACAAGGGCGGGCTCAGCTATGGGCAGAAGATCTTTCTTCTGGCCACCCTGCCCCTCATCCTTGCCATGGCGATGCTGTCCTTTCTGGTGACAAACGAGGCCCGCGTGATGTCCCAACGGGAAATCGCGGGGCTTGAGGCGCAACTGATCGCAGCCAAACGCGAAGAGCTGAAAAACTACCTCTCCATTGCGCGGACAGCCTTTGGCCCGATCTATGGCAATGCCCTGCCGGATGATGAGGGCGCGAAAACCCGTGTCGCCCAGATCCTTGCAGCCATGACCTATGGCACGGACGGTTTCTTTTTTGTCTATGACTATGACGGCAAGAACATCGTCAGTCCTCGCCAGACATGGCTGATCGAAAAGAACTGGGCCGGACTTGCGGATGCCGAAGGCACTCCCGTGGTCGACAAGCTGATCGCCACGGCACGGCAAGGATCGGGATTTCACACCTATGTCTGGCCCAAACCATCCTCGGGGCGGGATGGGAGGATGATCACCTATGTGATCGGGCTGCAAGATTGGCGTTGGGCGATTGGCACGGGGGTGTTTATCGATGACGTTCTGGCCTCTGTCGCCACAGCCCGCGAGGCAACCGAAGCCCGGGTGCAGCGCACCTTTTTGTATATCGGGGCCGTCACGGCCGCCTCGGTCTTGCTGGTGTTCCTGTCGGGTCTGTTCCTGAACATACGCGAACGGCGGCTGGCCGATGCCAAACTCAAGGCGCTGACCCAGCGCATCTTTGACACGCAAGAAGAAGAACGGGGCCGCGTCGCACGTGAGTTGCACGATAGCATCAGCCAAATGCTGGTCGGAGTCCGCTACACCTTGGAACTGGCACGCAAACGGCTGACCTCGGGCGACGCGCGGACGGGCGAAAGCCTTGGTCAGGGGATCGACAACCTGAACGGTGCCATCCAAGAGGTCCGCCGCATCAGCCGCGACCTGCGCCCCGGCGTGCTGGACGATCTGGGCCTTGGCCCCGCGCTTCAGGCCCTGACCGAAGAATTCGGCAAGCGCACGGGCATCGAGACCGCGTTTGAAACTGTGGTGTTCCGAAACCGGCTGGATCAGGATGCCAAGATCGCGCTGTACCGCATCGCCCAAGAGGCGTTGACCAATATCGAACGCCATTCAGGCGCGACAAAGGTGACCATGTTCGTGCGCGGCACGAAATCAGGCGCTGTCTTGCGGATAGAGGATAATGGCCGCGGCATGCCCGCAACCCGCGCCGACGGTCTGGGACTGCGCAATATGGCCGAACGGGTGGAGCGGCTAGACGGCACATTGCGCATCTTGTCCACCAAAACCGGCACCATGATCGAGGCGCAGGTGCCGCTGACCCATATGCTGCCGCCCACCGGCACAACAAAGGCAAGTGCATGACAGTCAAGACCCGCGTTTTGATCGTTGATGATCATCCCATGGTTGCCGAAGGCATCCGCGCCATCCTTGAAACCTATGACGACTTGCTGGTGGTGGGCACCCTGTCCAACGGGCGCGAGGCCATTGATCAGGTCGAGGCGCTGGACCCCGATGTGATCTTGCTCGATCTCAACATGCCGCAGGTCAACGGTCTGGCAGCAACCGAGATGATCCTTGAGCGCCGCCCCGATACCCGCATTCTCATCCTGTCGATGCATGACAGTGGTGAATACATTGCAACCGCCCTGAATCACGGGGCCATGGGCTATCTCCTCAAAGACGTGCCGACAGAGGAGGTCAAGCGCGCCATCGATACCGTCATGGCAGGAAGTCTGTACATGTGCACAGGTGCCACCGCCAGCCTTCGCCCCAGCTTGGGCTATGGCCGCGAGGCGCTGACCTCGCGCGAGCAGACAATCCTATTGGAACTGGCACAGGGCAGGTCGAATAAAGAGGTGGCCGTCGCCCTCGACATTTCTGTGCGCACGGTCGAGACGCACCGCAAAAACATCAAGCGCAAGCTTGGTATTTCATCCACCGCCGGGCTCACCCGCTATGCGATGGAACATGGCGTGCTGCAGGGCACAGGCACCGGGCGATAGCGTTCTGGTCGCCGAACCTTACAGCATCGGGCAACCCGGATCGGCCAATTCTTGTGTCAGATCAGCCCAGCACAGGAAATATGGCTGGGAAAGCCGATCCTTTGCACTTGAAATTTCGACACAATCACCGATGTCAGCCGGGCCTCTCCCAAGATAATGGATTCAGAACGTGACCTATCTTCTTTTTGCGCTCGGACTTGTGGCCCTGCTTGTTGGGGGGGAATTCTTGGTTAGGGGGGCCTCGGGATTGGCCCGCAGAATGAACCTTTCCCCTATGGTGATCGGGCTGACGGTCGTGGGTTTTGGCACGTCCGCGCCGGAATTGCTGGTCTCGGTGCAGGCCGCCCTTGCTGGCCAACCCGGCTTGGCCATTGGCAATGTGCTTGGCTCCAACATCGCAAATATCTTGCTGATCCTTGGCACCTCCGCCGCCATTGCGGCGCTGGTGATCCCGTTGCGCAGCGTCTGGCGCGATCTGGGGATCATGTTGCTGGCGACAGCAATGGTCTGGTTCATGTTGCTTGATGGCACAATCAGCCGGTTTGATGGCATCGTTCTGGTCTTTGGCCTGATCGGATTTCTGGCCAGCGCGTTTTTGTTGGGCGAGCCGGAAGTGCCCGACGAAGACGCGGTGCCCAGTTCATTGCCGCTGGCCATCGTGATGACCTTGGGGGGCCTTGTGGCCTTGGTCATCGGGGCCAGACTTTTGGTGGACAGCGCATCCGAGATTGCCCGCACCTTCGGCGTGTCCGAGGCCGTGATTGGCCTGACGGTGGTGGCCGTGGGCACCTCGCTGCCAGAACTTGCAACCTCCGTTATCGCGGCCTTGCGCCGCCAAACCGATATCGCCGTCGGCAATGTCATCGGTTCCAACATCTTCAACGTGCTGGCGATCCTTGGCATCACCGCCTTGATATCGCCAATCCCTGCCGATCCGCGCTTTGCCTCGGTGGATATGGTTTGGGTTGCAGGCGCTTCTGTCTTGCTTGTGGCCATGGCCTTTGGGCTGCGCGGCGTGCCGCGTTGGGCGGGTTTTGCCCTGCTGGCCACCTATGCCGTCTACGTCGGCTTGACCGCACTTTAAGATCGGCACGGGCGGCAACATGGTTTGGACCCTTTTTTTGCCGCCCGCACACGCGGCTATTGAGTCGGACACAACGCCCGGATCAACAGTCATTTTTGCGAAAATTTCTCAGACAGCCACCCAAAAGCAATAAAAGTTCAAAATTTACCCCAACCTGCGACACTTTATATGCGCTTTTGTGGTTGACGACCCCATAGCTGCGCCATAGTTTGCCCACCGTAGGGTCAGAGGGGGCGGCAATGCTGCACATTCTCGTACTTGGGGAGATTTGGCGCATGGGCCGGTAACGGTTGACCATAAAGGTTCCCATGCGCCCTCGGATCACCCCCGGGGGCTTTTTGTTGCGCGATGCAAGCGGAGAGATAGACGATGACGAATACGATGACCGGTGCGGCGATGGTGGTGAAGGCGCTTAAGGATCAGGGCGTCGACGTGGTGTTCGGCTATCCGGGCGGCGCAGTACTTCCGATCTATGACGAGATCTTTCAGCAAAACGACATCCGCCACATCCTCGTTCGGCACGAACAGGGTGCGGTGCATATGGCCGAGGGCTATGCACGCTCAACCGGGAAACCCGGCGTGGTTCTGGTGACCTCGGGTCCCGGCGCGACCAATGCCGTAACCGGCCTTGTTGACGCGCTGATGGACAGCATTCCGCTGGTCGTGTTGACCGGTCAGGTGCCCACGTTCATGATCGGCACCGATGGCTTTCAAGAGGCCGACACGGTGGGCATCACCCGGCCTTGCACAAAGATGAACTGGCTGGTCAAGGACACCGACAAATTGTCGGAAACCATCCATCAGGCCTTTCATGTGGCAACCTCCGGTCGCCCCGGCCCCGTGCTGATCGACATCCCCAAAGATGTTCAATTTGCCACCGGCACCTATACGCAGATCGAAAAGATCAAGGTCAGCCATTACCAGCCGCGCGTGAAGGGGGATATTGAACAGATCACCCGTCTGGTCGAGATGCTGGAGACGGCCGAACGCCCCATCTTGTACACCGGCGGCGGCGTGATCAACTCGGGCCCGCGCGCCAGCCAATTGCTGCGTGATCTGGCCGAGGCGACCGGCTTTCCCGTCACCTCCACCCTGATGGGTCTGGGCGCCTATCCGGCAAGCGGCAAGAATTGGCTGGGCATGCTGGGGATGCATGGTCTTTACGAGGCCAACCTTGCCATGCATGGCTGTGATCTCATGATCAACATCGGTGCGCGGTTTGATGACCGCATCACCGGGCGGATCAAGGATTTCAGCCCCGGCTCCAGAAAAGCGCATATCGATATCGACGCGTCCTCGATCAACAAGGTGATCCATGTCGATGTGCCGATCCTTGGTGATGTGGCATCGGTTCTGGAAGACCTGCTGCAGGTCTGGACCGCGCGTGGCCGCAAGCTCAACAACGAGGGGCTGGCCAAGTGGTGGAAACAGATCAACGAATGGCGCGCGGTTGACTGCCTGTCGTTCAACAACACAGACAAGGTGATCAAGCCCCAGCATGCCCTGCAGCGTCTGGAAGCGCTGACCAAGGGGATGGATCGCTATATCACCACCGAAGTCGGCCAGCACCAGATGTGGGCGGCGCAGTTCCTTGGGTTTGAGGGGCCGAACCGCTGGATGACAAGCGGTGGCTTGGGCACGATGGGCTATGGCCTGCCCGCCAGCATCGGCGTGCAGATCGCCCACCCGGAGGCGCTGGTGATCAACGTGGCGGGCGAGGCATCGTGGCTGATGAACATGCAAGAGATGGGCACGGCCATGCAGTTCCGCGCGCCCGTCAAGCAGTTCATCTTGAACAACGAACGCCTTGGCATGGTGCGCCAGTGGCAAGAATTGCTGCATGGCGAGCGCTATTCGCACAGCTGGTCGGAATCGCTGCCCGATTTCGTCAAACTGGCCGAGGCCTTTGGCTGCAAGGGGATCCGGGTGTCAGACCCCAAGGATCTGGATGACGCCATCATGGAGATGATCCGCTATGACGGCCCGGTGATCTTTGATTGCCTTGTGGCAAAGCATGAAAACTGCTTCCCCATGATCCCATCTGGCAGGCCGCACAATGAGATGTTGTTGGGCGATGCCGATACCCAAGGGGTGATTGGCGCGAAAGGCGCTGTTCTGGTGTGATCTTTTGCTGATGGCGCCGGGGGTTTCACACCCCCGGACCCCCGTGGGATATTTATGAACAGATGAAAAGGGGAGAGGCCGATGTCGCCGCTCAATATCAAAAAGGGCTCCAGCAGCCATTCTGCCTATGATCTGCGTGACCCCAATGCAGAGGTGATCGAGGCGCATACTCTGGCCGTGATTGTCGAGAACGAGCCGGGCGTTCTGGCCCGCGTGATCGGGCTGTTTTCGGGGCGGGGCTATAACATCGACAGCCTGACCGTGGCCGAGGTGGATCATACCGGGCATCTGAGCCGGATCACTGTTGTCACGCGCGGCACGCCACAGGTGATTGCACAGATCAAAGCGCAGTTGGCGCGCATGGTGCCGGTGCGTCAGGTGCATGACCTGACCGAAGAGGGCCCGTCGGTGCAGCGGGAATTGGCGCTGTTCAAGGTGGCGGGCAAGGGAGATGCGCGGATCGAGGCGCTGCGTCTGGCCGAGATTTTCCGCGCCAATGTGGTCGACAGCACGTTGGAAAGCTTTGTGTTCGAGATGACCGGCACGCCCGAGAAGATTGACGCCTTTGCCGAATTGATGCGCCCGCTTGGCCTGCGCGAGATTGCCCGGACCGGGGTTGCGGCCTTGGCGCGCGGTCTCTGATCTGCAAGGGGGCCGCAAGCGTGCTGTGCGGCCCGCCCGGTGCGGGGGCAGCGGCATCCTGAGTTGACGCTTGGCAAAGCTGTGCATCTGCCAAGGCGCAGGAGGATCATGCGGGGCAGACATGACCCAGCATGGCCCGACAGCGCCTGCAGGCAATGACCAAGATCGGTGAGAGAAATCCCGAAAGATCAGGCACCTGCCGCACAGCAGGTCACAGATCCGCTACACGGCGACTTGGCCAAGGGTGCCTAGGGCCCCCCTTACTAAGACTTGGCATAGAGATAGTCGCGCGTGGCGGGTACGGTGGATGGGTCATGGGCGATCTGCATCTGGAACAAGACCAGTCCCATGTGGGTAAAGGAGACCTCGGCCGCGACCAGGTACCACCACCACATGCGGATAAAGCGGTCATCGAACATGGCACGCACCGTGTCTTCGTTCTGGCGAAAGCGCTGCTGCCAATGGCGCAGGGTTTTCTCATAGTGACCGCGCCAGACCTCCAGATCGCAGACCACAAGGCCGGACTGCTCAACCACGGGCACCACCTCGGAAAAGGCTGGGGAATAGCCACCGGGAAAGATGTATTTCTGAAACCACGGCGACAAAACGCGTGGCGGTGTAGAGCGCCCGATGAAATGGATCAGCCCCAAGCCGTCAGGCAGCAGAATTTCGTTTATCTTTTTGAAATAGCTTGAATATTGCGGAACCCCGACATGTTCCATCATGCCGACCGAGACCACGCGGTCAAACTGATCGGGGATGTGGCGGTAATCTTGCAGCCGAAACTCCACCCGGTCTGACAGCCCCATGGCCGCGGCCCGCGCACGGGCGGCGGCAAGTTGCACCGGCGACAGGGTCACCCCTGTGACATGCACATCGTGCAGACGCGCCAAGCGCAGGGCAAGACCGCCCCAGCCGCAGCCAATATCAAGCACCCGCAGACCGGGGCGCAGGCAGAGTTTGGCTGCGATATGATCCATCTTGTCGGCCTGCGCGGCCTCAAGCGAGGCCTCGGGATCACGGAAATAGGCGCAGGTGTATTGCAGGTCCTCTTCCATGAAGAGGGCGTAGAAGGCATCGGGAATATCGTAGTGATGCTTTACCCGCTGGCGGGAGGCCGACAGGGTGTTCCATTGCATAAGGCCTTTGGTCTTGATCCGAAGCTTATGGGCAAGGCGCATCGGCAAGGGCAACGAGCCACTCTGCGCGCTGATGGCGGCAATTTGCAGGAAATGGCGCAAATCCTCGTCCGAAGGAAACGTAAGCTGGCCATTCATATAGCCTTCGCCCAGCGCCATTTGCGGGTTGGTAAGAATGCGCCTTACTAACCGGGGGTCAGTCAGGGCTATGTGTGCCTCTGGGCCGCCCCCTTGCCCATAGGTCCGGGTATGCCCATCCGGAAATTCAACCGAAAGACGACCATAGGAAATGCCCTTGGTCATCACGCGGTCCAAAATGCGCGCCCACATCACACCCCCGAAATTCACTCATCCAATCATTCAAGCCTACAATAAAATGTTGGTGTGTGAATAGACTATCGCCCTTCAAACGCCGCGGGGCGCTTTTCCATAAAGGCAACAACCCCTTCCTTGAAATCGCGGGTCAGGCCACAACCGCCTTGCAAACGCGCCTCCAGCGCCAGCTGCGCCTCAAGGTCATTGGAGTAGGTCTGACGCAGTGCCTGTTTGACCCCGTGATAGGCGACCGTTGGCCCCTTGGCCAAGGCCCCGGCGCGGGCGGCGATATGAGTCGCAAAACCCTCATCGGCGACCACCTCCCAGATCATGCCCCAATCGGCGGCCTGCTGTGCGGTGATCTTGTCGGCGAAAAGCATGGCCCCCATCGCTCGGGCAAAGCCAACCTGACGCGGCAGCCAATAGGTGCCGCCTGCGTCTGGCATCAGGCCAATGCGGGTAAAGGCTTGGATAAAACTGGCAGAGGCGCTGGCAATCACCACGTCACAAGCCAGAGCAAGGTTTGCCCCTGCCCCGGCCGCAGCGCCGTTCACGGCGGCAATCGTGGGCACCGGGCAATCCATGATGGCGCGCAGCAAGGGTTCATATTCATCCCGCAAGGTGCGTTCCAGATCGATCTGCGCCACCTTGGCCCGATCCCCCAGATCCTGGCCCGAGCAAAAGGCCCGTCCCGCCCCGGTGAGCACGATCACCCGCGCGGTCTTCTCGGCGCGCTTCACCGCATCCAGCAGTTCGGCCCGCATCAGGGTGGACAGGGCATTCATCACCTCGGGACGGTTGAGGGTGATGGTGGCAGTGCCCTCGGCCTCGGTCAAAGTGATGGTTTCATAGGTCATGTCTGTCTCCATGGGTTTTGCGACAGACTAGCGGCAGATGCGCAAAGGAAAAGCGAAACCCGGCGTCACCTTTGCGCGCAGGACCAAGCGGTTAGATCAAATCCTTTAGCCGGGCCTTTTCGCCCTCGGTCAACTCCACAGCCGCGACCGGGTCTGCCCTGCGGCGGATATAGACAAAGGCCCCGGCCAGACCCATCAGCAAAAGCCCCGGTCCGGCAAGCCACAAGATCAGGTTTGCGCCCTCGGCCTTGGGATTGAACAGCACAAATTCGCCATAGCGGGCCACAATGAAATCCACCACCTCGGCGTCGGTGTCGCCCTCCATGATCCGCTCACGCACCACAAGGCGCAGGTCGCGGCTGATGGGGGCGCTGCTGTCATCAATGCTTTCACCCTGACAGACCGGGCAGCGCAGGTTGTGGCTGATCGCGCGGGCGCGCGCCTCCAGCGCAGGGTCGGCCAGAACCTCATCGGGTTGCACGGCGTGGGCTGCGCCTGTGACCGCCATGGCCACCAAAAGCGACAGCCCAAGGCCGCGCAGCATGACCGACACCCGCCTCATTCCGCAGGCACCGCATCCAGACGCTTGGATGCGCCAGCGGCCACGCGGTAGCGACGGTCGCTGAGCGATAGCATCCCCCCCAGCGCCATGATGATCGCCCCACCCCAAAGCCACATGGCAAAGGGCTCCACATAGGACCGCACTGCCCAACCGCCGTTGTCTTGCGCGTCGCCGATCACCAGATAGACATCACGAAACAGGCCTGAATCAATGCCAGCCTCGGTCGTGGGCATGCCCGCCACCGGATAGAACCGCTTTTCGGGCGTCAGAACGGCAACCAGACTGCCACCTGAGCGCAACTCCATCTGCGCCATGGTGGACAGGTAATTCGGCCCCTCGACTCTGTCCACGGATTTCAGCGTGACCTCATATTGGCCCAGCGGGAAGGTTTCGCCCACCTGCACCACACGGATATCCTCGATCTTCCATGACAGCATGGCCGCCACAGCAAAAACCGTAATGCCCAGGCCAGCATGCGAGACAGCCTTGCCCCAATCGGCGCGCGGCAGGCGCGTCAGACGTGCCAGACGCCCAGACACAGCCCCGCGCCCGGTTCTGGCCCAAAGATCCGTCACCGACCCCAAGACCACCCAAAGGCCCAGCACAACGCCAATCGGCCCCATGGCCGAACGCCCCGTCTGTATCGCAAACACCAGCGCGCCACAGGCAAGTGACAGAGCAAGCACAGGCCAAAGGGGGCGCAAGGTGCGTCCGACATCCGCCCGCTTCCACGGCATCATCGCACCGATCGGCATCAGCATCGCCAAAGCCACGATAAAGGGCGTAAAGGCGGCATTAAAGAACGGCTCCCCCACACTCAGCTTGCGGTCAAAGAACAACTCTGCCGCAAGGGGCCAGATCGTACCGATAAAGATCACGAAACAGGCCACCGCCAGCAACAGGTTGTTGATCACCAAGGCACTTTCGCGGCTGACCATGGAAAACACGCCCTTGGCCTCCATCGTGCCGGCGCGAAACGCAAACAGTGTCAGCGCGCCCCCCATGAAAACACCAAGGATCATCAAAATGAACACCCCACGCTCGGGGTCATTGGCAAAGGCATGGACCGAGGTGATCACGCCCGAGCGCACGATAAAGGTGCCGATCAGCGAAAAGCCAAAGGCCATGATGGCCAGCAAAATCGTCCATGCCTTCAGGCTTTCGCGCTTTTCCACCACGATGGCACTGTGCAACAGCGCCCCCGCCAAAAGCCACGGCATGAAGCTTGCGTTTTCGACCGGATCCCAGAACCAGAACCCGCCCCAGCCAAGTTCGTAATAGGCCCACCACGACCCAAGCGCGATGCCGATGGTCAGGAAAATCCACGCAGCCAGCGTCCAAGGCCGCACCCAGCGGCCCCACGCGGCATCCACCCGCCCCTCCAGCAAGGCGGCGACGGCAAAGCTGAACGACATGCTGAGCCCGACATAGCCAAGGTAGAGAAACGGCGGATGAAAGGCGAGGCCGGGGTCTTGCAAAAGCGGGTTCAGGTCATGGCCATCCAAGGGCGGCACAGCCAGACGCAAGAAGGGGTTCGAGGTCAGCAGCATGAACAGCAAAAAGGCGACCCCGATCAACCCCTGCACCCCGATCACCCGCGCCTTGAGCGTGGGAGGAAGGTTGCCACCAAACACCGCCGCACAGGCCCCGAACAGGGCGAGGATCAGCGTCCATAGCAACAAAGACCCCTCATGGTTGCCCCAGACGCCCGAAACCTTGTAAAGCATCGGCTTGAGCGTATGGCTGTTGTCCACCACCAGTTTCAGTGAAAAGTCCGAGGCCACAAAGGCATAGGTCAGCGCGACAAAGCTGAACGCGACCAAGGCAAATTGGATCAAGGCTGCGGGTTCGGCCACCGCCATCACAGCCGCGTTGCGCCGATAGGCCCCCCAAAGCGGCAGCACCGATTGAATCAGTGCCACGCCCAAAGCCAGTACAAGTGCGAAATGGCCAAATTCGACAATCATCTGCGTCTCCCTGTTGGGAATACATTAGAGCCAAAACAGCGCCCGCGCCATGCCCTGCGCGGTCTGGTCGCAAGGAGTTGTCCAGCCCACCCTATTTGCGCCCCGCTTTGCGGGTGGACAACAGCAGGTTCGTCTCACTTGTCATCACGCCATCGATATTGCGGATGCGAAAGATCATGTCGTCAAGCTCTTGCAGGGTTTGCGCGCCCAACTCCACGATCAGGTCCCATTTGCCATTAGTCGAATGCACGGCCAGCACCGCAGGCAGGCCCGCAAGCCGCGCCATGATCCGCTCGGCCCCTTTGCCCTCGATCCCGATCATCATCAATCCGCGCACGGGGGCTGCAGTCACATCGGCGCGGGTAACCACGGTAAACCCCGCAATCTCACCCTTTTCCACCAAACGCTCGATCCTGCTGCGCACCGTGGCACGGGCAAGGCCAAGACGATCTGCGATATCCGAGATTGCGGCACGGCCATCGCGGCGCAATTCTGATAGGATGCGTTGATCTGCTTCGTCCACTTTGATCACCTGAACCGCCGATTTGGCACATTCATGCAGTTTTTGCACAAGAATGCGTCAGTTTCCACCACAATACTGTTCCATACACGCAGGAAAGAGGAGAGGCCCATGCCACGCACAATTCTGATCGGTGCCCCGATTGACAGCGGCCAGCGCCGCCCCGGTTGCCTGATGGGCCCTGCGGCCTATCGCGTGGCGGGGCTTGCCCATGCCATTCGAGAGTTGGGCCACGGGGTCGAGGATTGGGGTGATCTGTCCTTGCCGCCCTTGGAGCCTGCAACTTGTGCAAACCCGGCGGTGCATTCGCTGGCTGAAACCATTGGCTGGACGCAAACGCTGACGGACAAGGTTGATGATGCCCTGTCAGCAGGGGCGATGCCGATCATTCTGGGGGGCGATCATTCCTTGGCGCTGGGGTCGGTTGCGGGGGCGGCGGCCTTTGCTGCGCGGCAAGACCGCCCGCTGTTCCTTTTGTGGCTGGATGCGCATTCCGATTTTCACACCCCCCTGACCACCACCAGCGGCAATCTACACGGCACCCCCGTTGCCTATATCGCCGGGCGTGAGGGGTTTGATCCCTTTCCGCCCTTTCCCGCGCCCATCCCCGGCGACCGTATCTGCCTTTATGGCATCCGCTCGGTCGATCCGGCGGAACATGCAGCGCTGTTGACGCATGACATTGCCATCAACGATATGCGGGTTCTGGATGAACAGGGCGTTGTTGCCCCCCTGCGCAGCTTTCTGGAAAAGGTGCGGCGCATGGGCGGGATGTTGCATGTCAGCCTTGACGTGGATTTTCTGGACCCCGCCATTGCCCCCGCAGTCGGCACGACCGTTCCCGGCGGCACCACCTTTCGTGAGGCGCATCTGGTGATGGAGTTGCTGCACGAATCCGCCCTTGTCACCTCACTTGATCTGGTGGAGTTGAACCCCTTTCTCGATGATCGCGGCATGACAGCGCGGCTGATGGTTGATCTGGTGGGCAGCCTGATGGGCAAGAAGGTTTTTGACCGCCCGACACGGGCCAAGTGAACCGGAGCGCATGACATGACCCCAAACGCCCTGCCCACCCGCAACCTTGTTCCCTTTGTCTCGGTCGACAAGATGATGAAACTGGTGCTGCACCTTGGGGTGGAGCGGATGATGCAAGACATCGCAGCCGAGGTTGAGGCCGATTTCCTGCGCTGGCCGCAATTTGACAAAACGCCCCGCATCGCCAGCCATTCTGATGTCGGCGTGATCGAACTGATGCCCACATCAGACGGCCAGACCTATGGGTTCAAATATGTCAACGGCCACCCGGCCAACATGAAGAAAGGGCTGCAAACCGTTACCGCCTTTGGCCTTTTGGCCGATGTGGCCACGGGCTATCCGGTCTTGCTTTCGGAAATGACGATCCTGACCGCGCTGCGCACGGCGGCGACCTCGGCCTTGGCGGCCAAGTGGCTGGCCCCCGAAACCGCGACCATGGCCCTGATCGGCAATGGCGCGCAGGCCGAGTTTCAGGCGCTGGCCTTCAAGGCGATCTGCGGCATCCGCGAGGTGCGGCTTTACGACATTGACCCCGTCGCAACGGCCAAATGCAGGGCAAACCTTGCCGGGCGCGGGCTGACCGTCACCCCCTGTCACAACCCGGAAGAGGCAATCTTGGGCGCAGGCATCATCACCACCGTCACCGCCGACAAGGCAAACGCCACGATCCTGACCGACAACATGGTCGGCGCAGGGGTGCATATCAACGGCGTGGGGGGCGATTGCCCCGGCAAGACAGAGTTGCACCGCGATATCCTTTTGCGCGCCGCCATCTTTGTCGAATACCCGCCGCAAACGCGGGTGGAGGGGGAGATTCAGCAACTCGCCCCCGACCATCCGGTGACCGAACTTTGGCAGGTCATGGCAGGCACAGCAGCGGGCCGCACCTCTGCCGATCAGGTGACGCTGTTTGACAGCGTGGGCTTTGCGATCGAGGATTTCAGCGCCCTGCGCTATATCCGCGGCAAGCTTTCCGAAACCGGCCTTTTCGACAACCTGGACATGATCGCCGACCCCGACGATCCGCGCGATCTGTTCGGCATGATCCTGCGCGCAGCCTGACCGTTACAGCCCCGTCAGGTCATCGTGCGGTGTCAGCAGCATCATGCGGCTGGGGGTAAGGCTCAGGTCACTTGGCAGCATTCGGTGATGTCGCAGAACCAGTTGGCAGGCCTTGCGCGCATCCTCGCGCAGATCGTGATGGATGACGCAGGTCAACGCCCCCTGCCCCAAAAGCGTGCGGTTCGTGGCATCCAGATCATGGGCGATGAACACCCGACACTTGGCCCGCGAATCGCCAAAGGCTTGCAAGATCGCCCGATTGCCACCCCCGATGGAATAGACCGCATCAAGGCCCGGATTCTGCTCCAGCGCGACAAGGGCCAGATCGTAGGTGGATCGATTGACGCCCCCGCCTTCGGAAACGGTCACCACCGACAGATGTGGAAAATCGCGGCCAAGCACGGTCGCAAAGCCAAGGGCGCGGTCCCCCTCGCCCGCAAAATCGCCGCTGGACAAGGTGACAAGCACCTGCCCCGCCGCAGGCGACATCCGCCCCAACAGATAGGCCGCATTGGCCCCCGCAATCTGATTGTCGATGCCGACATAGCCCACCCGACACTCCGACGGCAGATCGGTCACCAGGGTGACCACGGGAATTCCCGCCGCCATCAGCCCATGCGCCAGATCGGCGGTGGCGGGTGTGTTGCGCGCCTTGAGCACCACGCCATGACTGCCCCGCTTGCGAATGGCCAAAAGGATGGCCCGCAGATCTGCAGGCTCCATCCGGTCCGCCATATGAAACCGCGCCGACAGGCTGGCAGGCCCCAAGCCCCCCACCTCTGCCTCAAAGGCAAGACGCACGGCATGGGAAAACCGCCTCGGGGCCTCGACCACCACATCAAGACCAAACCGCCGCCCGACCGCGCGCGTGGTGTCAGACTGGCGCTCCAACGCCTCTATCGCCGCAGCCACCTGCGCCTGCGCCCGCAGGGTCACGCCGGGGCGGTTGTGAACGACCCGGTCCACCGTGGCGAGGCTAAGCCCCGCCTGAAACGCAATTTCCTTGAGGGTGAATTTCCGGCCCATGGCCAATGTCTGAGGTGTTTCTGAGGTGTTTTCCAGCCATTTCTTGCCCAAAGACTGCTAAGCTTTGCCCATCATGCCGATTTGGGGGGATCAGAGGATGGACACACACAGCATCACGGCACAGCGGCGCAAGGCTGTTTGGCTGGACAGCAGCAGCGGCAATTTTGCGGACTTCGCCAGCCTCGTTGACCAACGCACCCGCCTTGCCGATTGGCCTCTTGCCGCCGAGGTCGCCCAGAATGTGCTGATCTATCAGGGCGATGCCGTCCGTGACGCCGCCACGAATGATGCTGCGCGCAAAGAGATGATGGCCGAATGGGCAGAGGCTTTCACCACCGGACCCGGCATTATCGTGATCCGCAACGCCCTGCCCGATGCCGCCGTCGTGGACCGCGCCACCGAGATCTTTCAAGCGATGATTGCCGAGCAACACCGCACCAACAGCGGTGGCGGCGACCATTTCGCAAAGCCGGGTGCCAATGACCGCATCTGGAACGCGCTGGAAAAGCATTGCCTTGCCGACCCTGCCAATTTCGCCCGCTACTATGCCGCGGATGCGCTTGCCATGGCAGCCGAGGCTTGGCTTGGCGCGGGCTATCAGATGACGGCGCAGGTCAACCGCGTCAATCCGGGCGGGGCCGCGCAAACCGCGCATCGTGATTACCACCTTGGCTTCATGTCGGCCGCCCAGATGGCCACCTATCCCGCCCATATTCACGGCGTCTCGCCCTTGTTGACGCTGCAAGGGGCGGTGGCGCATTGCGACATGCCGGTGGAAACGGGACCAACCCAGTTCCTGCCCTATTCGCAGCGGTTCTTTGAGGGCTATCTTGCCTTTGGCAGGCCAGAGTTTCAGGCGCATTTCGCCGCCCACCATGTGCAACTGCCCCTGTCCAAGGGGGATGCAATGTTCTTCAACCCCGCTGTGATGCATGGCGCGGGGCACAATTCCACGACGGATGTGCAGCGCATGGCAAACCTGTTGCAAGTGTCCTCTGCCTTTGGCCGGGCAATGGAAACGGTCAACCGAGAACGGATGGTGACCGCCCTTTACCCCGTGTTGCTCGCGGGGATGGCAGACCTGTCCCCGCGCGAGATTGCCAATATCATCGCCAGCAGCGCCGAAGGCTATGCCTTTCCCACCAATCTGGACCGTGACCCGCCCATCGGCGGCCTCGCCCCAAAAACGCAAGCCACCCGCATGGCAGAGGCACTGGCCCAAAATGTGTCACCTGACGCGTTCAGCGCCCAAATGACAGCGCTTGCCATGAACCGACAGGCCTAGGGCACCGCCATGGCCGCCTTTCGGTGGCATGTTTCGGTGGCACGTTACAGCACGACCAAGTCTGCGCAAAGAAGGGGGGGATCACGTCAACCGATGGAATTTCACATCATCTGTGCAATCCAAACGTGAATGTGTTTCCCCCCTCGAAAAGATCAGTCCTTAAAAATGGCGTCCAGATCAGTTTCGGTCATTGTGTTGGCTTCGAACTCTTTCTCACCAAACTCTGCCATATAGTCCATGTAGGCTGACAAAAGCAGTCCACTTTCAATCGAGAAGTTATAGGCCGAGCGGAACTTGCCCTTGTTTTCCTGCAGACGTGCCGCTGTCGATCCATCTTCATAGATCACAAAGAAGACTTCCGCCGAATTGTTCCCCGCTTCGGTGTTTCCACACATCAAGGTTGGGAAGCAAAGCGCCGATTTCTCGTAGGTCCGACGTATGCCATTTGCAACAGCCTGATCACTCCATTGCGTGACTTTGACCAAAGCTTCTGAAACGGATCGGATGTTTTCTGGCGTGACTTCAATAGTGTCTTTTATCTTCTCAAAATCAGAGAATGCTGCGACGAAGTTAAAGTCATACATCAGCCTTCCGTCATTGGTGACATAGGGTTTGATCCAAAGCTCTCCAGTTTCTTCCGTTCCGGGGATATAATACGGAACCCGTGGAAAAACCTCGGACGCTTTTGCGGCGGTGACCCCCAGATTGGCGTTTGTCGGCCGGATTGGGGTGCCGTATTTTCCTTCAGTCTGTGTTTCAATCGATTGGATCAACGAGCGAAGTTCATAAAGACGCGAATCAATGACAGCAAGTTTCTTTCCGCTAGGTTCGTCTTTCACCTTTGCGGATATGTGATTTTGAATCTGCTCCAAAAGCTTAAGCTGATTCAGAAGAAGGTCGTATTTTGCCTGAATATCTTGATCAATGACGATCACGGTTGTGCTGTTGTTCGTGACCTGATTGCTGACAATTGTAGTCGACTGGGCAACATTCGAGACCGCCGTTGTGGGCGCTGGACTTGGCGCCGGGGGGGCTGGCTGTTGAACAACGACAGGCTGCGCAGGGGCAATCAGGTCCTGAAGATATTGTTGCAGCAATCCGCAATAGCCATTTGGCTTGGATGCCACGATCCGAAGGGTTTCGGACGCACCGGCCTGTGCCTTGAAATATGAATTTTTCAAAAACTGATCTTCAAAAGAATCCAGCTCACCAGTGATCGGTCTGCCAAGACAGGCCTGTAATTGCGAAATAGCTGCGCGGCTTTTTCGACCCAGCGCACCATCCGGGACACCAACATTAAAGCCAAAGTGATTCAGCGCCTCTTGAATTCCTTTATTCTTGGCTCTTGTTTCGGAAGAAACCCCACTGTTGACAGTGCTTCTCGACGTGGTCCGGCTACGGCTTGACCCATTGTTATTATTGTTGTTGTTACCTTGATTCACGATTGCGGCACCGATCATGCCTCCAATAAGCCCTTTCACAAAATCATCCGCAGCAGCGGGAGAAGAGCTCATTGTTGCAATGACCAAAAGCGTCGTAAGCGGTGATCTCATTAGTACCTCACGATAGGATTTTTCATGATTGAATCCCGGAATCAGCGATCACAGGGAATATGTCTTGCGTGTAGAAACATCCGCTATTTTGTCCGACACACCAGCAGTGCAGGTCAACAATGCAAAAGATGGAGTCTTACATCCGAAAGATACGCCGCTTTGGGACAAACCCTTGACGTCGCCATCCTTCCCCGCAGGTCGACTCAAACGAAGCGAGAGCCTTTAAATCCGTTTCACGCAGTCAATGTCGTTCATCTGCACGAAATGAAAACGGCGACAATGGCCCAACCCATTGTCGCCGTTATGAAAAGTGGTGCCCCCAGCAGGATTTGAACCCGCGACCCCCTGATTACAAATCAGGTGCTCTACCAGCTGAGCTATAGAGGCATGGTGTGTGAAATAGCGCTCTGTCACGTCGGGTGCAAGACCCTGAACGCGATGATTTTGCGCAGGTTGCTGCCCGCACTACGGGCGGACGCGGTTGGCGCGCGCCAAAAGCGCCACGGCGGACAGGCCGACTGCCATCACCATCAATGCGGCTGGGGCCGCCTCGCTCAGCCGTTCAAGACTGGCGAGTTCAAAAACCCGCGTCGACAAGGTGTTGTAGTTGAAGGGACGCAGCAGCAAGGTGGCCGGCAGTTCCTTGACGCAATCCACAAACACAACCAGCAGCGCGGTCGCGACCGAGGCCCGCATCAAAGGCAGATGCACCGACCGCAGCGTGCCCCCCGGTGAGCGGCCCAAAGACCGCGCCGCCATCGGCAACGAGGGCGAGATCCGGCCAAAGGCGGCATCCACCGCCCCCTGCGCCACGCCAAAGAACCGCACAGAATAGGCAAGGACCAAAGCCCCAGCCGTTCCGGTCATCAAAAGCCCGGGGTCCCAGCCTGTCAGCCCAAGGATGCCATCGGCAATCCGGTGATCAAGGGCGGCCAGCGGAATAAGCAGCCCCAAGGCCAACACAGCCCCCGGTGCGGCATAGCCAAGCGTCGTCAGGGGCAGCACAATGCGTGCAGCGCCTCGCCCGGCCATCCGCACACCGTAAACCAAAAAGATCGCGGCACCGACCGTCATCACGGCCGCTGCCCCGCCCACGATCAGCGTATTGCCAAGGGCGCGCACCAGACCGGGGGCAACCCAAGCCTCGGGCTTTTTCATCCCATGCCACAGCATCACGGCCACCGGCAGCACAAACCCCACCGCAAAGGGCACAAGGCAAAGCACCATCGCCAACATGCCGCGCGGCCCGACCAACAGGCCGGGGGCCACGGGCCGATCGGCGCGACTGATGCGGTGAAACCTTGCGTTGCGCCGCCCTGCCCGCTCGATTCCCACCAAAATCAGGATCAGGGCCAGCACCACCCCGGCAATCTGCGCCGCGCCGCCCGCGTTATTGCCGTTGAGCCATGTCGAGAAGATCCCCGTGGTCAGAGTCTGCACCCCGAAATATTGCACCGTGCCATAATCGGCCACGGTCTCCATCAGCGCCAGCGCGACCCCTGCGGCAATGGCCGGGCGGGCCAGCGGCAGGCCAACGCGAAAGAACACGCCAAAGGGGCCACAGCCAAGGGCGCGCGCGACCTCATAGCTGCAGCCCGATTGTTCACGAAAGGCGGCGCGGGCCAAAAGATAGACATAGGGGTAAAGGGCGGCCGACAGCACGACGATGGCCAGCCAGCGTGACCGGATTTCGGGAAACCAGTAATCGCGCGCGGTGGTCCAGCCCACTACCTCACGCAGCGCGGTTTGCACGGGGCCTGCATATTGCAAGAAATCCACCACCGCATAGGCCCCGACATAGGCCGGTATCGCAAGCGGGAACAAAAGCGCATAGTCAAGCCAGCGGCTGCCCGGAAAGCGGTACATGGTCACCAGCCATGCCGCCCCCGTGCCCACAAGCGCGGTCAGGCTGGCCACGCCCAGCATCAATGTCAGCGTCGCACCCAGATAGCGCGGCAAGACGGTTGCGGCCAGATGTGGCCAGATATTCTCGGTCGGGTGAAAGGCGATCCACAGCACCGAGGCCATGGGTGCCAAGACCACAAATGCAATCAGCCCGGCCCCGATCGTCCACAGATCAGGACGAAAGGGCGCGCTGCGACCGGGAACTTGAGTGTTTTGCTCAACCATCTTGATCTTGGGATTACACCCAAGGGCTTTGGCTGTCCAGTCGGTCGGAAATGGTTGTGCGGTTTCGCTTTCGCACCCATCGTGACAAATAGGCGTGGCCCTGCTGCCGCCTTTGGCCTTTCTTGGCGCGGCCCCGGTTTGCAAGGCGCAAAAATTGCCTATAGTCAGATCAAATCACAAAGCCCGAAGGCAGGTTACAGGCAGATGCGGATCGTCTATCACCTTGGTGCCCATTGCACGGATGAAGAGCGCCTGCTGCGGTGCCTGTTGAAAAACCGTCAGATCTTGGCCGAAAATGGCATCGTGGTGCCGGGGCCTACCCGCTATCGCAGTTTGCTGCGCGATACGGCAATTGCACTCAAAGGGCAGGCGGCCAGCCGCGATACCCAAGCGCTGGTCCTTGAACAGATCATGGAAGAGGATCGCGCGGATCGCCTTATCTTGTCGTGGGACAATTTCCTGAGCTTTCCGCAATGGGTTCTGAAGGAACGCCTGTATCCGGCAGCGGCCGAACGTGTGCGGGCCTTTACCCAGATTTTCCCCGAGATCGAGGCTGAATTCCATCTGGCCATCCGCAATCCGGCAACCTTTCTGCCAGATCTTTTCGCCAAGCAGCGCGACAAGACCTATGAACAGTTCATGGCCGGGGCCGATCCGATGTTGCTGCATTGGTCGGATGTGGTGGCCGATGTGATTGATGAAAATCCCGGCGTGCCCCTGACCGTCTGGTGTGACGAGGATACGCCGCTGATCTGGCCAGAGGTTTTGCGTGCCGTGTCGGGGCATCCCGAAAATTTGGTGCTGGATGATGCGGATGATCTCTTGGCCAGCATCATGTCACCCGAAGGCATGGTGCGGATGAAGGCCTATCTGGAAACCCATGCACCGCAAAGCGTTGTGCAGCGCCGCCGCATCGTTTCGGCCTTCCTCGACAAATTCGCCTTGCCGGAAAAGGTTGAGATGGAGTGGGAACTGCCCGGCTGGACAGATGATACCGTGGCCGCGCTGACCTCGGCCTATAGTGCGGATATCATCCGCATCCGTTCCATGCCGGGCGTCACATTCATCACGCCTTAGACGATCAAACGGGCCGCAGAAACGGCGCGGCCCGCTTTCAATAGATGTGCCGCACCGTCGCCGGATCAGCCCATGCCAAGCGCGGCTTTGTACATTTCCAGCACAGCTTCTTCTTCGGCGATTTCATCGGGCTTGCGCTTGCGCAGCGCAATCACCTTGCGCATCACCTTGGTGTCATAGCCGCGCCCCTTGGCCTCGGCGAACAGCTCTTTTTCCTGTTCCGCGATATCTTTCTTTTCGGAGGCCAGTTGCTCGGCCCGTTCGATGAATTGGCGCAACTCATCTGCGGTGACGGAATAGGTGTCGATTGGGTCGCTCATCATGGCCTCATTGCATCGGAACCGGGAACTGCCCCTCCCTATCGAAGCCCGTGGCGGGGTTCAAGGCTTGCAAGCGGCAAGACAAGCCGCTAGGCGGCAGTCCGGGGGTTCGGGACCGAACCTTTGGACAAGGGGGCATGGCATGGAAATCCTGATCTGGCTGGGCGCGGCGCTGACGGTTGTGGGCCTTTTGGGGCTGGTCTGGTGCATCATCCTTGCAATGCGGGCGCGCAAGTCTGGCCTGCCGGATGATCAGATCAAGCTTGCCTTGCAACGTGTGGTGGCGTGGAACCTTGGCGCGCTGGCCATTTCGGCGATCGGCCTGATGGCCGTGGTCACCGGCGTCATCTTGGGCTGAGCGAGCCTGCAAAGCCACGACCAACCGAAACAAAGGCATCCCATGCGGGCATAGGTTTCCAGACCTCTGCATCGGCAGACCATTGGATCAGATCACGACGCACCACCAAAAGGCCGCGCTGGTCGGATTGGTGCAAAGGGCCGCCCTTGTCGCGTGGAAAGCCCATGCCAGCCACGGCAACCAGATCAACATCCAGCGGCGAAAGCGCCAATCCCGCCTGCAATAACCGCGCGCCCTCATTGGCAAGGGCACCAAGCCAGCGGCTGACAATCTCGGCCTGCGGCATGTCGCGCGGGGTGACGCCGTCAGGCGGCACAAGGGTTGGGGATTTCAGGCCAAATGTCATCAACGCAGCACTGATGGCCGGGGCGGGCACGCCCATGGCCAACAGGGCGCGAAGGCTGGCGGCAGCGGCAACCGCCAAACGGCCCGCAATTCCGGCGGGGTTCTGATCCCCGACGGGCACCACTGTCATTCCCATGCGCCGCAAAAAGGCGATGGCCTGAACGGCGGGTTGCGCTGCAGCGCCCTGTGGCAAGGCAATCTCGGCCACGCGCCCAGTCAGGATCAGGCGGAAGGCGCCATTTGGCACCTCGCCCCGCCCGGCCAACAAAACAGCGCGCCCCTTGCGATGGGCAATCAGGGCCGCGATCTGGGGCAAGGGCATCTCGCACTCCGGGGCGATCAGCACCATATCTGCGGCCTCAAGCGCCGATGGGTCTGCAACAGCGGCAAGCCGCGCCCAGTCCGCATCCCGCTGCGCCGCGCTCAAACGACCCGAGGCAACAGCCGCCTCTTGGCGGGACGCAATCGTTTGCAACATCGCGACCAGCTTGGCCCGATCGGTTTCCACCAAAGACACCGCCACCCCACGCGACAGCGCCGTGAGGACCAGACCGGAAAACGCAGGGGCGGCCCCCAATATGCCAAGGCGGCGCACGGGCGCGGGGGCAAAGGCGCGCAGGCCCTCGGGCATCTGTTCGGCGCGCAATTCGGCCCGGTGAATATGGCACAGCGCCGCCGCACGGGGGGATGCCGCCAGATCGGCGGCAAGACTGCGTTCAAACTCCATCCCCTGCTGCACGGGCAAAAGCATCGCGGCCTCGACACAGTCGATCAAAGCCTTGTCAACGCTGTCCCCTGCATCCACCTCGGCCCGTGCCGCCGCAACCGCCGCAAGATAGGCCCGCCCATCCCGAAACCCCGTCCCTCGCGCAATACTGGAAAGGGGCTTGCCCGCCTCGGCAAGTGCGCCGTCGATCCACGCCAAGGCGGCCTCTGACGGCGCGTCATCGCCCTCGACCACATGATCGATCAGGCCCATGGCCAAAGCCTCTGCCGCAGGGATGCCTTGAGCACCTCGAAGCAAACGCAGCGCCTCTGCCGCCCCCACAAGCCGGGGCAGGAGTTGGGTTGTCCCACAATTGGGGATCATGCCAAGCCGCATCTGCGCAAACAACAAGCGCGTCTTTGGCACAGCAATACGGCCATGCGCGGCCAGCGCCATTTCTGCCGCAGCGCCTGCCACTGGCCCGCCAAGCAGCACGAAAACGGGTTGCGGGCAGCCCTCAATCGCGTGGCAGACGGCGGCAAGGTCAGGCGCACGCAGGTCTTCGGGGTGGGGCTGGTCCGGGCCGAAAGTTCCGCCCTTGGCATCCCCGTCCCAGCGGATCAAGACCGCGCGGATATCATGCGGCAAACCCTCCAGAGCCGATACGATCCCCTCGCGTTGGCAAGGGCTCAACGCCCCGCCGTCGACCGGATGGCTCAGCACCAGATGCATCACCATCGCCTCGCGAAAGCTCTTTACGCCGTCAATCACACCACACCCCTGCCATCACACACATCGCCGAACGTCGCTTAGACATCTTGGCGGAAACTGTGCGTGCAACCCAAGGGCCCGGTCAAGCGTTGTGACGCCCCGACGAGGCGCTTTGGCCAATCTGCGGGCCATCGGCCACGCCCGGCATCAGATCGCGCAGGCCCTGCATCTCTTGCAAAAGCCGCGACAGACCATCGGTTGCCCCGCCTCTGGGCGCCGACCCTGTTTGGCTGGCAGAGTTTGAGAACTGCGTCATGGCTTTCCCCTGTCACTTGCTACAGGCCCAAGGCGCTGCATATTCGGTTGATCAACGCCTAAGACGGTGTGAGGCGCATAACCTTGACCCATGTCAATAAAAGTCATATTCAATACTTGCAATATGTTTGCAGCCCTCTATATGCACTCCATGACCGTCAGATACGGAGAATGACCGATGACACCCGCCGTCCATGGATTTTTCGACGAAGCGACCAACACCATCACCTATGTCGTGGTGGAGCCCGAAGGGCGCGCCTGTGCGGTGATCGATTCCGTCTTGGATTTCGACTATGCCTCTGGCCACACCGACACCCGGTCAGCCGATGCCGTGATTGCTTTCATCACCAAGGAAGGCCTTGAACTGAAATGGATTTTGGAGACCCATGTCCATGCAGACCACCTAAGTGCGGCCCCCTATATCCAAGAACGCCTTGGCGGCAAGATCGGCATTGGTGACCGCATCACCGTGGTGCAAGAAACCTTTGGCAAGGTTTTCAACGAAGGCACCCGCTTTCAGCGCGACGGCTCGCAATTCGATCAACTGTTCCATGATGGCGACAGCCTGCACATCGGCCAGATGCGCTGCGACGTGATGCACACGCCCGGCCACACACCCGCCTGCCTGACCTATGTGATTGGCGACGCGGCCTTTGTGGGTGATACGCTGTTCATGCCCGATTTTGGCACGGCGCGCTGCGACTTCCCCGGAGGCTCGGCCGAAGTCATGTTCGACTCCGTCCAAAAGATCCTTGCCCTGCCCGAAAGCACGCGGATTTTCGTGGGCCATGACTACAAGGCACCGGGCCGTGAAACCTATGCTTGGGAAAGCACGGTTGGCGCACAAAAGGCGCTGAACGTGCATGTGGGTGCCGGGAAATCAAAGGACGATTTCGTGGCCATGCGCCAAACCCGCGACGCCACGCTGGCAATGCCGCGCCTGATCGTGCCCTCGCTTCAGATCAATATGCGCGCCGGGCACATGCCAGAGCCAGAGAATGACGGGAAATCCTACATCAAAGTGCCGATCAACGGGCTGTAAGGCCCCGGCAATCATCTTTTTACCTTTAAGACACACGGGAATATCATGCTGGAACAAGACTGGATCTGGGGCCTGATCGGCGGGCTGATGATCGGCGGCGCGGGTGCGCTTTTTCTGTTGATGAACGGGCGGATCATGGGGGCGTCCGGGATCATCGGCGGCCTTGTCGATGGATCGGGCCGTGCAAACTGGACGGAGCGGGCGGCGTTTCTGGCCGGGCTGGTCATCGTTCCGGCCCTGCTGGTGCCGCTTTATGGCAGCGTTGACACCCGCCTGACCGACAATGTCTGGCTCTTGGTGGCGGCAGGTCTGCTGGTGGGTTTTGGCACGCGTCTGGCCAATGGCTGCACCTCGGGGCATGGGGTTTGCGGGATTTCGCGCCTGTCTTTGCGTGGCATGGCCGCGACCGTTTTCTACATTGCGGCAGGTGGTGTGACCGTCTTGATCGCACGGCACCTGTTGGGAGTGATCTGAAATGTTGCGCATGTTTTTCGCAGCCCTCGCGGGTGGTCTGTTCGGTGCTGGATTGCTGGTTTCGGGCATGGTCGATACGGTCAAGGTTCAGGGCTGGCTGGATGTGTTTGGGGCTTGGGATCCGACCCTTGCCTTTGTCATGGGCGGCGCGATCATTCCCATGGCGATTGCATGGCGTGTTGCGGCACGGCGCAAGCTTTCGGGTCTGGGCACGCCCATCCCGTCCCCCAGCGTGCAAAAGCTTGACCCCAACCTGATTGCAGGCTCGATCCTGTTCGGGGCGGGCTGGGGGCTGGTCGGCCTGTGCCCGGGGCCTGCTCTGGCGGCATCGACCATCAACGGCCTCAGCGGTGTGATCTTTATTCTCGCCATGCTCGCGGCTATGATCACCTTGCCCGCGCTTCGCCGCGCTTTTGCATCGACAGGAAAAACCGCATGGACATCCGCTCGCTGACCCCAGATTACGCCGTTTCGCCGCAGATTGATCTGGCAGATCTTGCCGCAATCAAAGAGGCGGGATTTGTCACCATCATCGACAACCGCCCCGATGGCGAAATCCCGCCGCATCTGCACACGCAGGCGATGCGTGCCGCGGCCGAGGCTGCGGGCCTGACCTTCGTCGCCAATCCGGTCATCGGGGGGGCACTGACCATGGCGAATGTGCAGGCCCAGGCCGCCGCGATTGCCGAGGCGACGGGGCCGATCCTTGCCTACTGCGCCAGCGGAAACCGCTCTTCCATCTGCTGGGCCCTGTCACAGGCAGGCACGCGCCCGACGGATGAGTTGATCGCCCTGCCCGCGCAACACGGCTATAATCTGGAAGGGCTGCGCCAACAGATTGACGTCCTCGCACGTGGGTGATCGCTGAAGGTCTTTGTGGGCAAAGGTCCGGGCCGCTGTAACCGGGCCTTTGCCCCGCAGTCCAAGCCACCTTGGGCTATTCCGTTCCGGTTGCTGGCAGGGCGTTGAAGTCAAAATCCATCGCCGGAAAGTCCTCCCCCCCTGCCACAGACAGCGTGGGAAGGTCGCCTGCAAAGCCGCCTTGCTGCGCGTTATCAACGACATGTGCACCTTGTTCACCGCCCCAGGCTTGGGCGGTGTTTTCGTTTGGTTTGGCCCCCGATCCCATCAACGCCCCCCCGGACGACGCCTGTGACACCGCATCCAACAATCGGATGGCCCGCATCCCGCGATGTTGACCCAACTTGCCCAAGGCCACCTGCCGCCCGTCCAACCCTTCGATGCTGACCTGATCCAACCGCGCCGAGGGCAGCGGCAAAACCATGTCCACGCCAAGGCGCATAGTGTCCAGCAAGGACAGCGACATGCGCCCGACCACGGCCTGAAGCGGGCAATCCGCCGCCTCCACCCGCGCGGTAAGCGCAGCCGTAAAGGCAGGTCCTGCCACCGAAGCGGGCACCCCACGGGCCTTGAGTTTGGGTTTGCGGCCCCGCCCCTCGGCCGGAAGGATCAACTGCATCTCGCCCACCCGCGCGCCCTGTGCACAGGACACTTTGGCGGTAACAGCCCGGTAGGGCATGTCTTCGAGCAGCAGCGCAAGTGACCGCGCCTCTTCAATAAACGAGCCATAGTGAAAGCCACTGGTCCAGACCAGATCGGCCTCTTCGGCCAAAGCGTCTTCCAGATTGCGCAGCGCCAGATCGGCCAAGGGGGCCAGCATGGCCGCATCGGTGCGCGTGGGCTTGCGCGGATCGCTGGGTTGTTGGGCAACGATGCCCATCGTCAAAACCTCGATCATCACGGACAACAGGTCTGATGACAGGATCAACAGGCCAAGCCCGTCTTCAGGCCCCTCCAGCATAAAGATCAAGGCGCGCTCGCTGGGCAGATCCAGCACCTCGGCCAAGGACATGCGCACCTGTTTCAGCGCCACGAAATCCACCGGCAGTTTCATCATGTCGCGCGCCGCACGGGCAAAGGCCACGCGCCATGCCCGGTCAAAACCGGGGCCCCCGTCTGGAACGGACTCTAGACCAGACAGCAGCTTTTTGCGCAAAACCTCACTGGCCAAAACCCTGCCCTTCCTTGCCGACATAGCAGGCAAGATGGCGCATATTCCTTACCAAAGTGTTGAGGGGATGCGGTTTTCAGGCCGCTTCCCGTTCAAGCCGCAGCGGCAATGAGACCCTGAACGCAGCCCCGCCTTGCCCCGGCAGATAGGTGATCGTGCCCCCCAGATTGGCCATGACCTCGCGACAAATCGCAAGTCCAAGCCCCGCCCCCCCGGCCCGGGTCTGATCGGTCAGGCGGGCGAATTTCTCGAATATGATGCCTTGACTGACACTGGGAATCCCCGAGCCATTGTCGATCACATCAATGGTCACCCGCCCGGCCCTTTGGCGCACGGTGATCTTCAATTCCGGGGTCGCGGCATCACAATATTTCCGCGCGTTCGAGATCAGGTTGATAAAGACCTGAACCAGACGATCCGCATCGGTGCGCAGAAAAATATTCTCCATCGGCAGATCGCGGTGGATCAGGAAACTGCGCTCGGGCTTGGTGTTGCTGGCCGCAGCAAGGGCGCGGTCGATCATCTCGCCCAGATTGGTCAGCCCAAGGTTCAATTGCACCGAACCATTCTCAAGCACCGAAAGATCCAGCAGATCGTCCAACAACCGCGTCAGGCGCTTGGCCTCATCATGGATGATCCGGCCATAGTTGGTGACCATATCGGGCGGCAGATCGCCTTCGGTCAGGATCTCTGAAAAGGCGCGGATGGAGGTCATGGGGGTGCGCAATTCATGGCTGATCTGCGACAAGAACGCGTCCTTTTGCACCGAAAGCTGCATCAGCTTTTCATTGGCATCCCGCAAAGCGCGGGCGGTGCGGGTCAATTCGGATTGCTGGCTTTCCAGCCGGGCGGAATATTCCATGATCTGCGCCGATTCACTGGCAACCGCCATCAGATCTTCGACCGTCACCATGGCCCGCCCAGCCAGTTGTGAGATCATCGCATGGGCGGTGGCCGCCCCGACGGAGCCTGCCAGACGGCGCTCCAGTCGCGCCATGAACTCGGGCGTTGGATCGGGCAGATAGCCCAATTTGCCTTGCCCGCGGGCCTCGGCCTCAAAGAACAAAAGCGCATCGTCATCGCCCAGAATGCGCTGCGCCATCACCAACAACTCTTCCGGCTCGGCCATTCCGCGTGACCAACCGCGCGGACCAGAGGCGGCAGCGTCAAACACGCGCACAAAAGCCGCACTCTGCATCCGCTCCACCGGGCCGGGGAATGTCAGCAAAGAGCCCAACAAAAACGTCGCCGTGTTGAGAACCAGCGACCAGAACAGCGAATGGATCAAAGGGTCCATACTATCGACGCCCAAAAGGGCGCGGGGGCGCAACCAGTCAATGTCAAAGGGACCGTTGACAAACACCATCGCCGGGATCACCGCGTTTGGCCCGAAAGAGGGCAAGAACAGCGTATAGGCCCAGACGCCAAACCCCACACTCAGACCCAGCGCCGCGCCAACCCGTGTGGCGCCGCGCCAAAAGATGCCAAAAAGCATGGCGGGCAGGAATTGCGCCACCCCGGCAAAGGCGATCAAACCGATGGCCGCAAGGGCTGTCGATCCGCCCGACATGCGGTAGTAGGCATAGCCAAGCCCCAGCACAGCCGCGATGGAAAACCGCCGTGACAACAGCACGAGGCGCCGCACATCACCCGACACCGCCTGCGAGGGGCGCAGCCGCAACCAGATTGGCATGACGATGTGGTTTGAAACCATCGTGGCCAGCGCAATGCTTTCCACGATGACCATGGATGTGGCCGACGAAAAGCCACCAAGAAAGGCCAACATGGCAAGGGTTCCCTGCCCCTCGGCCAAGGGCAGGGTCAGAACGAACATATCGGGGTTGGCGCTGCTGGGCAGACGCTCCAAGCCAACAACGGCAATCGGCACGATGAACAGGCTCATCGCGAAAAGGTACAGGGGAAAGGCCCATGCGGCGGTAAACAGATGACGCTCATCGCCATTCTCGACCACCATCACCTGAAACATGCGCGGCAGGCAGATCACGGCGGCGGCAGAGACAAAGATCAACCCCGCCCAACGGCCGGGCTGCAGGTCCCAATCGGCGATATCAGACGCATCGATCCGGGCGATGATATCGGCAGGGCCGTCGGCCAGCCCCCAGACGACAAAAACCCCCACCCCGACCAAGGCCACCAATTTGACCACCGCCTCCACCGCGATGGCGATGACGATGCCATGATGCTGTTCCTTGGCATCCAGATTGCGGGTGCCGAAGATAATGGTGAACAGCGCAAGTCCCGCCGCCACCCAGATCGCCGTCGATTCCGTATCGGGCGGGGCAAAGCCGTCTTGCGTGGGGCTGGCAAAGGCCCCGAAGGACTGGGTCACCGATTGCAATTGCAAGGCGATATAGGGCGTGGCTGCCACCACCGCGATCACGGTCACGATCACGCCAAGCAGGTTTGATTTGCCAAACCGGCTGGAAATCAGGTCGGCAATCGAGGTGACGCGCTGTTGCCGCCCGATCCGCACCAGCTTGCGCAAGATCCACCACCAGCCGATGAACACCAGCGTCGGCCCAAGGTAGATCGTCAGAAACTCCAGACCTGAGCGCGCGGCATATCCGACCGCACCATAAAACGTCCACGCCGTACAATAGATCGACAACGACAAGGTATAGACAAGCGGAGAGCGCAGCCAACCAATCTGCCCGCGATCTGCCCGCCGTTCAACAACCCAAGCCACCAGAAAAAGGCAGATGACATAGGCCACACAGGCCGCAACGAGAATATTGAACGGCATCGCCTGCCCCTGCCCCCCTAGCTGTTGTCGCCGTGGTCTGCGTCAAAAGCAGCCTCGGCCTCGTCTTCGGGGTCACGGTCCGTCGGGGCGCCGGGGGCAGACAGGCTGCGCGCGGTGATCAGGGCAAGGGCGATCAACCCACCCCAGGCGACAAACAGGAAAATCCCATCCGGCGCGGTGTCGCGGCGAAAACTTTGGGCCGGGGCCCAGAGGATCGGCAGCAAGAACAAGAACGCCCCCACCACCGGCAACAACCTGGCCGCATCCCGCCGCCGTCTCAGCCGGTAATGGGCAGGCTGCACGAACAGGGGCGCACGAAACCGGGCCACGGCCTAACGCGCCGTCAAATGGCGCACGGCGGCGCGGATATCATCATTGGAAAACGGCTTTGTCATGAACATGTTTACCCCCGCACGCTCGGCCGCCTCACGGTCGCGCCCCTGCCCCTTTGCCGTCAGCATCATCACCGGCAAGGCATGTGTGGCCGGGTCGGCGCGCAATTGGGCCAATATCTCCATACCACTCATCCCCGGCAACATCAGATCAAGGATCACCAGATCGGGCATGCCTTTGCGCATTGCCTCGGCCATGCCCGTACCATCACACAGTGTTGTCACGTCACAGCCGTCACGCGACAGTATAAAGCGGATCGCCTCGCAGATGTTTGGCTCATCCTCAATGAGCAGCACGCGTGCTGTCATGGTTCCCTCTTTCCTCCCATGCCGATCTAGTGCCGGATTTGGCCAACTATCCGGGGAAAGTGGCATCGAGTCAAAGGTCGTGTAGATCAGGCACCCTGCAATTACGATAGCATTCGCTATCCAGCGTCGGTCATGATCGACGGCTCGCGCCGGGCGGGGCAATCCAGACGGGGGCAGATGCGACACGAGCTGCCCACGGGTGTGACCGCAGCCTTTGGTGGAACAACGTCCAATGCCGACAGCAGCATGGCCGCCTCGCGCAGTTCCGGCCCGGCAAACCCAAGGGGCAGGCGCGTTTCGCTGATTGCCTGCGCGCGAAACAGACGGGGCGCGCGCCCTGCCGTCTCCACCAGTGCCGTGACGGGCATCATGGGGCGGCCAAGTGCGGTGAACAGCGGCCAAAGTGGGCAGGCCGCGCCAAAGCGGGGCAAGGCAAAGCCCTCAACCGGCTTGCGAAACAGCGTTGTGCCCGAGGCGTCGCAGATCACCAAGCCAAAGGGTGAACCGGGCTGCAAAGCCATCCGCCGCATCACGGAAATCACCGAAACCCCGGCGGCCCGTGCCACCAAGGCAGGATCATCACCCTGCGCGTCCATCAGCGCCCTCAGCCGCGCGTCGGGGAGCAGACTGGCCTCTTGCACCGCCTGATCCACAACGGTCTGGGCCAGTTTTCGCGCGGCGACAGAGGCAAGCGCCGCGACCTCTGCCGTGATCCGCGCCCGGCCACCGGGGGCTTCAACCTCGGCCAGATGCCACCCCCGCTCTGCCAGCCATGCCTCCACCTCTTCTTGTGGGGCGGCCAAGGCGATGTCGCCGGGGCGGTCTGTACCATCCAGATAGGCCACCAAAGCCTCGGCACCGCTGGCCAGTCGTTCACTGTCTTGATGCAGATTGCGATGAAACCGCAGACGCCAGTCGGGATCAATATCCTCTGTCTCGGCCAAAATCCCGGCGGTGGAGCGCACGGAAGAGACAGCAGACAAAACCTCATGCAGCGAAGCAGACAGGTGCGGGTCATGCGCCAGCCGGTCATTCAGGGCGGCGACGACGCGCTCTAACTGACCCACGCGCTGTTGGGTGGCGGCAGTGACCGCCGCCCAACCGGGAAAACGGCCGACAAAATCCTCGATCCGGTCCAATTCCGCTTGTCGCCCCGCCGTGCCCGAGGTCGCCGCCGCCGCGCGCAGATCATCAACCAGCGCCCCGCCGGCCCCTTGGGCCAAAAGCGCAGGGTCCACCTGCAGCACTTGTGCGATACGGGCCAAGACATCACCGCCGATCCGGCGACGATTGTGTTCGATCAGATTGAGGTATGAGGCCGATATCCCCACCCGTTCCGCCAAATCCCCTTGCCGTAAATCCATGGCCAACCGCCGCTCGCGGATCAAGCTACCGATCAGGGGGGCGGCAGAGGATTGGGGCATGGGTGCGAACAGGCGACCTTTGGCCAAAGCGGGAGTAGCCGGAATTTACACCTATTTGTAAATTTTACAAGAAACGATGCCCGCCGCGCCAAAACGACAGCTACGACGATCGGCCATCGCCATGATCCCGACGTTTATCGGCTGTTGAGACCGGGCGCACGTCATTGCGCGCAGCGACCCTGTCTGCCGCCTGCCCCGGCGGCACATTCAGCACCAAGCCCGCCTGCATAAGCACGGCCAAACCCTCCAGTGCCCTTTGATTGCGATAGGTTTCTTGCGCGATCAACACGGCGGCATGCACGGCGACCGGGTCAATTTGCAACGGCCAAAGGACAGGGTTGTGGCTGGCTACGCCGGTATTTCGGATGCCATCCAAAGGCGCATCTTGTGGCGCGCCCTTCGCCTCGGGCTGGTCGCCACCCGGCCGTCCGGGCACCGTTGCGGCCATCTCGGACACGTTTTTTGAAAAGACGGGGCTGGTCACTGACGGCGGCAAGCTGTTCAGGGAAACCATGATATCTCCTTTCCTGACAAATGATCCCCATCTTGCAATCTACCAAATTGCGCCGCCCAAATCGCGGCCCAAGTGCAAAGGATTGCGGGGATTTGCCCCGATTTTGCCACCCTTTGTGGCTGACCTCAGGGCGCTAGCAGCTTGCGATACAACGTTTTCAGAAATGCCTCGGCCTCGGCATAGGGATCATGCCCATCCCCCAGCACGGCCCGCACCTGCACGTCAAAATCGGCATAGTGTTGGGTCAGCGCCCAGATGGAAAACAACAGATGCACCGGGTCCACCCGGGCGATACGCCCCTGATCCATCCAGCCGTGCAGGACCCCTGCCTTCGCCGCGACCAGTGCCTTCATATCACCCTCTATGGCCGCCCGCATTCGTGGCGCACCTTGCAAGATCTCATTGGCAAAAAGGCGGCTTTCGCGGGGAAAATCGCGGCTCAGTTCCAGCTTGCGCCGCATATATCCCATGATCTCGGCCACCGGATCGCCCATTGGGTTGATCTCTCGCAAGGGATCAAGCCAGGTGTCCAGAAGGGCGGTCAGAAGCGCCTGATGGATCGCCTCTTTCGAGGGGAAATAATACAGCAGATTGGGCTTTGACAGACCCGCCACCTCGGCGATCTGATCCAAGGTCGCCCCACGAAACCCCTGAGCCGAAAAGACCTCTAGCGCGGCCTCCAGAATTGTTTCCGAGTTTTTCTGCTGAATGCGGGTCTTGGGTCTGGGCATCGGAGTCCTGCTACTGGCGCCCGACAAAGGGTGGCGCAGAACGCGTCGTGATGCAATCATCCCTGACCCAATGGACCAAAGACCGACTTTGCCCAGCAGGCGTCTCTTGCCCAAAATACCGCCGCGGAACAGGCCCGCCGCGTTTTTCTTCTGCCGCAGATGCCGATATAGGCGCACAGGATGCAGGCGCAACTTGACTGATCTTGGCGTGATGATAGCTAAACAGAAAGTTTTCCCAAATTCGCCGTGACGCTTTGGCGTGTCGCGGCCCCTGCCCCAAGGATGCGCCGCCATGGCACTGGACCGCAAAGCCCCGAATGATCTGAATGCCTTTTGGATGCCCTTTACCGCCAACCGGCAGTTCAAGAAAAACCCACGTATGTTCGTGGGGGCCAAGGACATGCATTACACCACATCCGATGGTCGTCAGGTGCTGGATGGAACAGCGGGCCTGTGGTGCTGCAATGCGGGCCATTGCCGCCCAAAGATCACCGAAGCCATCCAGAAACAGGCGGCGGAACTGGATTACGCGCCCGCCTTTCAGATGGGCCACCCGGTCGCGTTTGAACTGGCAAACCGCATCGTCGAAATCGCCCCAAAGGGGATCGAGCATGTGTTTTACACCAACTCCGGTTCGGAAAGCGTTGAAACCGCTTTGAAATTGGCGATTGCCTATCATCGGGCAAAGGGTCAGGGCGGCCGGACCCGGCTGATCGGGCGCGAACGCGGCTATCACGGCGTGAATTTCGGCGGCATCTCGGTTGGCGGCATCGTCAACAACCGCCGCCATTTTGGCACGCTGCTGGCCGGGGTGGATCACCTGCCCCACACCCACCTGCCCGAACAGAACCGTTGGTCCAAAGGCCAGCCCGAGCATGGCGCCTATCTTGCCGATGATCTGGAACGCTTGGTCGCGCTGCACGGGGCGGAAACCATTGCCGCCGTGATCGTGGAGCCCGTGGCCGGGTCAACGGGCGTGATCTTGCCACCCAAGGGCTATCTCGAAAAGCTGCGCGCCATCACCAAAAAGCACGGCATCTTGCTGATCTTTGATGAGGTGATCACCGGCTTTGGCCGCCTTGGCGCGCCCTTTGCCGCGCAGTATTTCGATGTGCTGCCCGATATGATGACCACCGCCAAGGGCCTGACCAACGGTGTCATTCCGATGGGCGCGGTGCTGACGACGGCGGATGTCCACGATGCCTTCATGGATGGCCCCGAACATATGATCGAGCTGTTCCACGGCTATACCTATTCGGGCAACCCCATCGCCTCGGCCGCAGGGATTGCCACGCTTGAGGTCTATAAGGAAGAGGGCCTCTTTGAACGGGCCGCCGCCATCGCCCCTTATTGGGAAGAGGCGCTGCATTCCTTGCGCGACGCCCCCCATGTGATCGACGTGCGCAATATGGGCCTGATCGGTGCCATTGAACTTGACCCCATCGCGGGGGAGCCGACCAAGCGGGCATTTGAGGCGTTCTTGCGCGCCTATGACAAGAACATCCTTATCCGCACCACGGGCGATATCATCGCCATGTCACCGCCCCTGATGATCGAAAAGCACCATATCGATACGCTGATCGGGACGCTTGCAGATGTTCTGAAAACCCTGCCTTGAACCGATAGGCAAATCACTCTCGCGGGGCCAGATCGCGGCCCCGCGCCTTCAGCGAAAAATCAGCCGCCAATCTGGCGGCCTATGCGCCGCCGTTTGACAGGCGCTCAAAGATCGCCGAGAAATCACGCCCCCCGTCGCCCTCTGCAACCATCGCCTCGTAAAGTGAGGTGGCGGCGGCCCCCAAGGGTGTTTCGGCCCCCGTCCCTTCGGACGCGGCCTGCGACAGACGAAGGTCCTTGAGCATCAGCGCCGCCGCGAAACCCGGCTTGTAGCCGTTGTTGGCAGGCGAGGTCGGCACGGGCCCCGGCACCGGGCAATAGCTGGTCAAGCTCCAGCATTGGCCCGAGGATTTTGCCGCCACGTCGAACAGGGCCTGACGCGACAGACCCAGCTTATCGGCCAGACCAAAGGCCTCGGACACCGCGATCATCGAGATGCCAAGAATCATGTTGTTGCAGATCTTGGCCGCCTGCCCTGCACCCGCCTCGCCGCAATGTGTGAGGTTTCGCCCCATCGCAGCCAGCAGCGGTTGCGCGCGGGCAAAGGCATCGGTGCTGCCCCCCACCATAAAGGTCAGGGTTGCGGCCACCGCCCCACCGACCCCGCCCGAGACGGGCGCATCGAGTGCCGCCAAACCACGCCCCGCCGCCAGATCATGGGCATTCCGGCAACTGTCGATATCCACGGTCGAGCAATCGATGATCAGGGCGCCGTCTTTCATGGCCGGGATCACATCGCCCCAGACCGACAGCATGATCGGCCCGGAGGGCAACATGGTGATCACCACATCCGCGCCATGCGTGCACTCCTCCGCCGTGGCCGCCAGAACGACGCCCCCCGCTTGGGCCACATCGCGGGCCGCGACGTGCGTGTCAAATCCCTGTACACGGAACCCGGCCTTCACAAGGTTCAGCGCCATTGGCGCCCCCATGTTCCCAAGCCCGATAAAGCCGATGGTCATGCTCATGATCTCTCTCCCCCCTCAGATCGGGAACACCCGGTCTTGGTTCAGGTTCAGCGCCTGCGCCACCCAATCATCCGAGACGTCGGACAAGGTGGCAGGCTGCCATTTTGGTTGGCGGTCCTTGTCGATGATCGCCGCGCGGATGCCCTCGTAAAAATCGAGGCCCACGACAACAGCGCGGGCCGCCGCATATTCAAGCTCCAGCGCCGCCTCCAGATTGGACACCCCCGCCCCAAGCCGCGCCAACCGCAGCGCGAGTTTCAGCGCCGTGGGGGATTTGGCCTGCAGGTCTGCGCGCGTCTTGGCGGCAAAAGCGCCGGGTTCGGCAGCAAGAGCGGCCATGATATCCTCCACCCGATAAGCAGAAAAGATGCGGTCAATCAGGGGCTGATGCGCCACCAAAGGCGCAGGCCCCGGATCACGCGCCATGGCCTGTAACAGCGCCGATACCCCCGTGTGTCCGGCATCTGCGGGCAGGCTCGCCAAACGCGTGACCACATCGCCCAGATCCCCGGCGGCCAAAAAGACATCCCCAAACCCCACAAGGATCGCATCCGCCGCGCCCAAGCTGCGGCCCGTAAGGCCCATCCAAAGGCCCAATTGTCCCGGCGCGCGCGGCAACAGCCACGTGGCGCCCACATCGGGCACAAAGCCAATGGCACATTCGGGCAGCGCGATCTTTGACCGTTCGGTCACCACGCGAAAGGCGGCATGGGCCGATATGCCAATACCACCGCCAATCACCAGCCCATCCATCCACGCGACAAAGGGCTTTGGGCTGCGCGCGATGCGGGCGTTCAGGCGATATTCATCGCGCCAAAATTCCATTGATGCGCCGTTATCCTCGCGCGGGGCCTCATAAAGGCTGCGGATATCACCGCCCGCACAAAGCCCGCGCTCTCCCTCACCCGTCAGCAAGATCACGGCGACATCCGGATCGCCCTCCAACTGATCCAACGCACGGGTCATGCCCCGCACCATCGCATGTGTCAGTGCGTTGATGGCCGAGGGGCGGTTTAGCCGCAGCCGCGCCAGGGCGCCGATCCGCTCAACAATCAGGTCGTCCATCCTAGTGCTCCGCCAACAGCGCACGGGCGATGATCAGGCGCATGATCTCGTTCGTGCCTTCCAAGATTTGGTGAACCCGCAGATCCCGCACAAGTTTTTCCACCCCATAATCTGCCAGATACCCATAGCCACCATGCAGTTGCAGGGCGCGATTTGCCACCTCAAACCCGGCGTCGGTGACATGCTTTTTCGCCATGGCACACAGTCGCGTCGCCTCGGGCAATCCGGCGTCCAACGCCGAGGCCGCCCGCCACAAAAAGGTGCGGCTTACCTCCAACTCTGTCGCCATATCGGCCAGCGCGAATTGCAGGGCCTGAAACCCGGTCAAGGGCTGACCAAAGGCCCGGCGCTGCCCCATATACCCAAGGGCCTTGTCAAAGGCCGACTGCGCGCCACCCAGCGAACAGGCGGCGATTGAGGTGCGGCCGCCATCCAAGGCCTCCATCGCCAAGATGAACCCCGCACCTTCGGCACCAAGCATCGCGTCCTTGCCGACGCGCACCTGATCAAATTTGACGCTTCGGGTGGGCTGCGCCTTCCAGCCCATCTTGCGCTCATTGGCGCCAAAGGACAGCCCCTTTGCCCCCTTTTCGACCAAAAAGGCAGAAACCCCCTTAGCCCCGTCCCCACCGGTGCGGGCCATGACCACGTAAAGATCCGTCGCCCCCGCACCCGAAATGAAGGTCTTTTCCCCCGTCAACACAAAGCCATCCACCACAGCTTTGGCCCGTGTGGTCAGGGCGGCGGCATCCGAACCCGCGCCGGGTTCGGTCAGGCAATAGCTGCTCAAAACCTCGCCACTGCACAGGCGCGGCAAGAAGCGGGCCTTTTGTGCCGCCGTGCCGTGGCGGTCAATCATGGCGCCAACCATATTGTGGATCGACAGATAGGCCGCTACCGAGGGGCAGCCCTTGGCCAAGGCCTCATAGATCAACACACTCTCCAACCGCCCCAGACCCGAGCCGCCATACGCCTCGGCCACCATGATCCCGGCCATGCCAAGGGTGGCTGCCTGTCGCAGCACATCAACAGGGAAATGTTCGGCCCGATCCCAGTCGAGGGCATGGGGGGCAATGGTGTCTGCGGCAAAGCCCTCGGCCATCTCGCGGATCGCAAGACGTTCTTCGGAAAGGGTAAAATTCATCGCTCAGCCCATCCATTCCACGGCCAGTGCCGCGTGCCCTCGTCCCCACCGATGCACAGGATTGCCACGCACCGCCTTGCGCCCCGCGCCCGCAAGGCGCGCACCCGCGTCCCCAGAATGCGCGCACCCGCGGCCCCGCTGGGATGGCCCCGTGTTCAGGCCCCGTACACAGGCCCCGCCGTTTACATTCACCGTCTCGGCGGGCAAGTCCAAATCGCGCATGTCCGCCAGGGTGACAATGGCAAAAGCCTTGTTGATCTCAAACAGATCAAGAGCACGGGCGGCCACCCAGCGCGATCAAACAGCCGCCGCACGGCATCGATGGGGAACAAGCGCGGCTCATCGGAAAATCTGGCATGTCCCACAATTCGTGCCCGCAGGGTCAGCTCAAGCAGATCGGCCTGAGTTTGCATCATCAAGACCAATGCTGCGGCCCGATCTGGGATGCAGGCGGCCTTCGCCGCAAAGCTACCGCCCAGCCGAAACTCGGGTTTGATCTAAAGGATCCTTTTGGGGGCAGGCCAAACTCGGCTGCTCATCAATGTTGGCAATCGTGGTTCCAGCCTTGCCCTTTGGGGACCGGGAATGGTCAAACGCGCATCAAAACAATCGCGCATTATTCTCTCCGCGACAGGGTCATTTGGCCAACGACACTCAAGGCCCCTCAGTCATCATGCCATACCCTCAACTTGCCAATCTGTCAGGCATTTGCCGTTTGGCTTTTGCCCCTTGCCCCAAGTCAAACCGGGCTGTCGTTTCATTCAACCCACCCGCTTCTGCCCACAGGGATTGCACGGCGGCGTTGGTTTCCTCGGCCATGGCCGCGTTTTGTTGGGTCACCTTGTCCAGATGTGACAGCGCGGTATTGATTTCGGTCAGTCCGATGGACTGATCCGATGTGGCTTTGGCCATGCTGCGCACTTGGCTGGCCACCGAATGGACGGAGGCGGCAATCGTCTCCAGCGATTTGCCCAAGGTCGCCACAAGGCTGACACCATGTTGAATATTCTTGGACGAACTGCCGATCTTGGCCCGGATGTCATCGGCCGCCGCAATACAGCGCTGGGCAAGTGCCCGCACTTCGGACGCAACGACAGCAAAGCCTTTGCCCGCCTCACCGGCACGGGCTGCCTCCACACCAGCATTAAGGGCCAGAATATTGGTTTGAAACGATATTTCATCGATCAGCGCCACAAATTCTGCGACCTGACGGGACGAGACTTCGATCTGCGCCATGGCGACACCGGCGTCTTGCGCGGTCAAATGCCCGGTTGAGGCGATATCAATAGCCGTCTCGGCAATCTTGGCGGCCCCGGTCGCAGTTTCAACCGAAGCGCGCAGGGTCTGCGCAAGCTCGGAGACGGCGGCTGCGGTTTGTTCCAGTGTCGCCGCTTGCGTTTCGGTGCGCTGGGACAGATCCGTCACAGCCCCCGACACGCTTTGCGCCTCGGCGCCGATATTTTGCGCGCTTTGGACCACGATCAACATGGCCTGGCGCAGACTCTCGGCGGTTTCGTTGAAGTCTTGGCGCAAACTTGCGTAGGTCGGCGCAAAAGGCACCTCAATTCTGGCGGAAAGATCCCCCTCGGCCAAGCGCTGCAGACCCGCGCCAAGTTCATGGACGACCAAGGCGTGGTCTTCCGCCTCTCTGGCCTTTTGGTGTTCAGCCGCCTCGATCATCTTGCGAGAGTCCGTGACATCCACCCCAAGGAACAAGAACCCTTTTGTGCCGCCATCCTGATCGGGGATCGGGTTCAGGATCCCTTCGACGATACGCTCGCCCAACCCTGCATCCAGACGGAAACGGCCCTGCGTGCTGCGCCCCTGCATGGCGGCGTTCCAGATATCGCCGGCGGTGCCAACCTGATCGTCGAGCACAAGAAGCGAAGGGCCAGTGCGCCCGATCAAGCGATCTTCGCGCTCGGCCAGCAAAGCACAGCACATCGCATTGGCCGAGGTGATGGTGGCATCCATCTCAAACTCGATCCGGCATTGTTGGCCGTCAATCGCCCGCAGCACGGTCTCACTCATCATCTGGAAAGTTTGGTTCTTGATGTCAAACACATAGCCAATCGCTGTCCCATCCTTTGACAACACCAGATCGATCAGCAATCCGACATAACTTTTGCCGATCGGGATCTTTTTCTTGATCGGCAAGTTTGCATGGTTGCTGACCGCGGCCACAATTTCCATCGGCGGAAAGTTCAATCGAGAGACATTCCGGCCCGCAATATGGTCATGTGTCAAATCTGGCCCTTCCAGACCAAAATCGACCTTGTTTTCGTTTACAAGGCGAAAGAACGCGCTGTTTGCGCCCAGAATGGTCAGGTCAAGGTCCGTCAACAGCATCGGGGCCCCGGTCGAATCAAAAGCGGCACCTTTGAACGCCGCATCCTTTGCCTCAATCTCCGCCTGACCGAGGCTGAGCCGGAACGCGTCCAATGCGCGGGCAATCCCGCCAATTTCATCATGGCGGGCCATGGCGGGCACCACGGTGTCGAAGTCTTTGAGCGCAATTTTTTCGACGGCCCTATTGACGCCCTGCAAAGGCTGGCTCAGCCCCCTTGCGATCAACCACGCAACAACAAGCGTCACACCAAAGGCCACAAGGCCGATCAAGATCTGTTGGTTTCTGCTGGTTTCCACCTGCGCAAACAACTCATCTTGGTCTTGTTCAACCATGATGATCCAAGGCGTCCCAAGAAAGGAGACCGAGACATAGTTTCCGATGACCTGTGCACCGGTGATGTCGATATGATCGTCGATCCCGGCCTTTGCTGCAAACCCATCGGACAGGCGGCTGAGGTCAAGTTTGGCGGCCAAGATGTCATTTGTCGGCGTCTTGCGGGAATCTGTGCGCAGAAAGCCATCTGCGCCCACAAGAAATGCGTCCCCCGTCTTGCCCAGGCCATCTTGAACGCTGATCACGGAATTCAACACATCGATGGGCATCTGATAGGCAATCACGCCAAGCCGCGTTCCATCGGCCGAGAAGACAGGGCGGGCAATGAAAGCGGCTGGCGCATCGGCACTGGGCGCATAAGGGGCAAAATCCGCATAGGCCGAGGGGGAAGTGGCATCACTTTCCATTGCGGCCCGGAACGCTGCGCCAAGACCAGAGTCGCGCCATTGGCCCTTAAGCAAATTCGTCGCAAAATCCAGTTCCTTAAAGACTGTGTAGACGACATCGCCTTCGGCGTTGATCAAAAACACATCGTAATAGCCGTTGACGTTCTGAAGATCATCAAAGACCGGGTGATACCGTGCGTGCAACACATCATAGGCCGTGCCTGAGGGCGCCGCGAGAAGCTGGTCCTTCACGCCAGCGGGGTTCGGGTTGTCGGTAATATAGGCCTTTTGCAAGGTGGCCATCGGGTCGCTTAACCCTTTGAAGGCGGCAGAAAACTCCTCCAACGCGGCCACGACCTCGGGCTTGCGGGCGTGAAGCCCAACGTCGTTTTCGATCCCCGCAAGGTAGCGTTCCAGCGATTGGGCTTTGACCTGCGCCAATTGCCCCAGCTTCATCCGCGCCTCAGACTCAACCGCCCCGCGCATGGCATAAATGGCACTCAGGCTCAGCGACAAGGCAATCAGCGCACTAAGGCCGATCATCACAAGCACAAGCTTTCCGCGGATCCCAAAACGTCCAAACATTCAAAGTCACCTTCATACCAAGAATAACGCCATGCCGCCGTGCATGCAGGCACGGGCCGAGAACGCTCTGGCCCCGGTCGCGTGCTGATCATTTCAATCCGAAGTTAAATTGGCGTTAGCGCCGCAAAGGTCAGTGGGCGGTTTCCGCTGTGCAAGAATTGCGGGGCGGCCCGCATCACCGGATGTGAAAAAGCCCGCATGTGACATGCGGGCTTTTTGTCGTCTTGCCGGGCCGCCTGTGGCGTCAGTCTTGCCCGAGAATCGAAAGCAACGTCGACGACGGGCGCATCACGTTCGCGGTTTTCTCTGCGTCCGTGTGGTAATAGCCGCCCAGATCTGCAGGCTTGCCCTCGGCTGCCGCCAGCTCTGACAAGATGCGATCTTCGTTCTCTTCCAAGGCCTTGGCGATGGGAGCGAAGTGCGCGATCAAATCGGCATCCTCGTTCTGGTTGGCAAGCGCCTTGGCCCAATAAAGGGCAAAGTAGTAGTGGCTGCTGCGGTTGTCGGTCTGGCCAACCTTGGCTTCTGGCGATTTGTTCTGGTCCAGAACCCCTTGGGTGGCGCGATCCACGGCATTTCCCAAGATCCGCGCCTTGTCATTGTCACTTGTCTCGGCCAGAAACTTCAGGCTTTCGCCAAGCGCACAGAATTCCCCAAGAGAATCCCAGCGAAGGTGGTTTTCCTCGACCAATTGCTGCACATGCTTGGGGGCGGAGCCGCCAGCCCCGGTCTCAAACATGCCCCCGCCGTTCATCAGCTTGACGATCGACAGCATCTTGGCCGAGGTGCCAAGTTCCAGAATTGGGAAAAGGTCGGTCAGATAGTCGCGCAGCACGTTGCCGGAAATGGCGATGGAATCCTTGCCCTTGCGGATGGTTTCCAGCGACAGGCGGGTGGCAGCGCGCGGGGTCAGGATCAGGAACTTGTCCGTCACACCTGCCGCAGCAAGGATCGGGCGGACATATTTGAGCAGTTCCGCATCATGGGCGCGCGATTCATCAAGCCAGAAGATCGCCTGACAGCCTTCGGCCTTTTGGCGGCTGATCGCAAGTTGCACCCAATCTTCAATCGGTGCCTGCTTGGTTGAGGCCGAGCGCCAGATATCGCCCGCCTCGACCTCATGCTCGTGCAAGATGTCGCCATTGGCCAGAACGATGCGCACGACGCCTGCGTGCGGCACCTCGAATGTGGTGGGGTGCGATCCGTATTCCTCGGCCTTTTGCGCCATCAGGCCGACGTTTTGCACTGTACCAGCCGTGCGCGGATCAAGGGCGCCGGTTTCTTTGAAATACAGCACGGATTCGTCATAAATTGGCGCGTATGAGCTGTCGGGGATCACACAATTGGTGTCCGCCGCCTTGCCATCCGGGCCCCAGCCCTTGCCGCCCGCGCGGATCAGCGCCGGGATCGAAGCGTCGATGATCACATCAGAGGGCACGTGCAGGTTGGTGATGCCCTTGTCGGAATTCACCATGTAAAGCGGCGGGCGATCGGCCATCACGGCATCAATCGCGGCCATGATCTCGGCGCCATCCGCCATCGTCTTGACCTGCTCAAGCAAGGCCCCAAGACCTGAGTTGGGGTTCACGCCAGCCGCTGCCAGTTTGTCGCCATAGGCATCAAAGACGGGCTGCAAGAAGACCTTGACCGCATGGCCAAAGATGATCGGGTCCGAGACCTTCATCATCGTGGCTTTCAGGTGGATTGAGAACAAGATGCCTGCCTCTTTCGTGGCGGCAATCTGCTCTGCAAGGAAGGCATCAAGGGCGCGGGCCGACATGAATGTCGCATCCACAACCGTGCCGGCGGTGTATTTCACACTTTCTTTCAGAACCGTGATGCTGCCATCACGGCCCACCAGTTCGATGCGCGCAGGACCGGCCTGCTCTGCCGTAAGGATCGCAGATTTTTCATTCGAAAAGAAATCATCGGCCGACATGGTCGTGACAATGGTTTTGCTGTCAGCAGACCATTTGCCCATCGAATGCGGATTGGCCTTGGCATAGTTCTTGACCGCAACAGCCGCGCGCCGATCCGAGTTGCCTTCGCGCAAGACCGGGTTCACGGCAGAGCCCTTGATGGCATCAAACCGCGCGCGTATGGCTTTTTCGGCATCTGTGCTTGGATCTTCGGGATAGTTGGGAATGTCATAGCCCTTGGCCTGCAATTCCTTGACCGCCGCCACAAGCTGCGGCACCGAGGCCGAGATATTTGGCAGCTTGATCACATTGGCATTTGGTTTTTTCACCAACTCGCCCAGTTCTGCCAGATCATCGGGTTGGCGCTGGTCCGGCCGCAGGTTCTCGGGAAACGCGGCAATGATGCGACCCGCAAGCGAGATATCCTTGACCCCGACCGAAACCCCCGCCGCCGCCGAGAACGACTGGATGATCGGAAGCAGCGATGCCGAAGCGAGTTGGGGTGCTTCGTCAACCTTGGTGTAAATAATATCAGGCGTGGCGTTGTCGGTCATGGGTCGGGCCCTATCTCTGTCATTGTGACGTCAGGTTTCGATACGCTCCGCCATGCCTCAGAAGTGTTGAAAATGCAATGACGCGGCCTAGGGCCGTTAGCGCTAATTTGCGGATTTAAACTGGCCAAATGGTCGCAAGGCCAATGATCGGTCTGATTTCGTTGCCCAAACAGCGCCAAATGACCTGTGAACGCCCTGTGACCTTGCGGACTGGATTGCGTTATGTCCCCTCTGCCTCCACATGCATTGACGATCATGATCGTGCACGGCTCTGCTCAGGCGGCGGGGCTTTTCGACCCAACAAGCGGTCAAGTTTGGTCGTAACCTTGGACAGATGGGCGGCCCGGCTTTGTGGGGTGGAACTGTCCATCGCATAATGCGCGGCAAAGACCGTTTTGCACCGCCGCGCGCACAAAAATCGTACCCCGCGGATCAGTGTGCGTCGCCCCGGCGCGCCGATCAGCCACGTCAGCCACCAACTTGCCCCACAGGTGGTAAAGACGCCAAACCGCGTGATCTGCGGCAGGCCGGGGCGGATGTCCTTGTGCGCGGCATCGGGCATCAAAAAGGCGACGCCGGGCACAAGGGCGCGGTCAAGCCAGCCCTTGAGCATGGCAGGCAGGCCATACCACCACGTCGGATAGACAAAGATCAGGGTGTCGCACCATTGCAGATCGGCAATCGCCTCCTCCATACCGCGTTGATTGAGGGCGGCATCCGCATAATCGCGATGTTCTTCAGCAGACAGCACCGGGCTGAACCCTTGGGCATAAAGGTCGATCAGGCGTGTCTGGGCGCCATGCGCGGCCAAATGCGCCAAGATCTGATCGCGCACGGCGGCGGTAAAGCTGTCAGGCCGGGGGTGACAATAGACAACAAGGGCCTTCACCATGAACCACGCCCCTTTTTGCCAAACCTTGCCATAAAGCCCCCCCTATCGCTCCGGTCGCCCGGACCATGTCATGGGGTGCAGCTTATTTCATCCCGTCCTGCCTGCACATACGCCACAGGCCGCGCCTTGCGCCCATGCAAAGCGCAGCGCTATGCGCCCCCCATCCGGCGCAGGACCATCCGCTCAACCCCTTGGGCCATCTGGTAAAATCCAACGGACAAAAGCACGCTGACCACAGCGACCGTCCAGATCATGCTGAAGTCCATATAGCCGCGGGATTGGTTCAGCAGGTTGCCAAGCCCCCGCCCCGTGGCCAACCACTCTGCGATCATCACCCCCAAAAGGGCGCGGGGCACAGTGGTGCGGATGGCGGCAAAGACCCATGGGACCGAGGCCGGGATGGCCACCAACCGCAGCTCTCGCCAAGGGCTCGCCCCATAGGCGCGCGGCAGTTCAAGGGCCGCACGCGGCACTTGGGCCAGCCCTTGGGTGATCATCACATAGGCCGGAAAGAAGGTGACCGAAATGGTGATCCACAGGGTCACAGCCGTGCCGCGCCCAAGGATCAGCACCAGCAATGGGGTGAGCGCGACCAAGGGCATGGTTTGCGTCACCAAGGCAAAGGGCAAAAAGGCGCGGGTAAATCCGGGCGACAGGTGGGAACTGACCGAAAGCGCAAAGGCCACCGACAACCCCGCCGCCAGCCCAAGCCCGGTGATGGGCAGGGTTTCGGCCAATGCGGCCAAAAGCCTGCCCTGCGCCTGCGCCGCGCCATCGGCCAAGAACAAATAGTGAAACACGTCCCACGGGGTTTTGCCCAGCATGTCAGGCACCCGCAACGCCACAAGAAACCCCCACCACACCAAAAACGGCAAGATAAGCGAGGCAAGTCCCAGCCAAAGCCCCCCCGGCGCACCCGTGGCAGAGGGGGCAGCGGCGGGGTTCAGTGTGACAGCCCGTGACGCCCCCATGACGCGGGCCGAGATCGCGGCAAACACCGCATAAGACAGCCCCGCAATCAGCGTGGCCGTCAAACCAATGCCCCACAGTCGTGCAGGCTCCCCCCGGCCCAGCGACCCCAGCAAATAGGCCCCAAGCCCCCAACGCCCGCCGCCGCCAAACTCCGCCAGAATGGCCCCAAGCACAGCATTGGGGGCCGCCACACGAAAGCCTGACAGAATGGCGGGCAAGGCCCCGCGCAATTGCACAAAACGCAAAACGCTGGCGCGCGTGCCGCCATAGGCGCGCACCAGATCGGCGGTGCGGCTGTCAAACTGCGACAGGCCCGTGACAGTGGCCTGCATGGTCACGAAATAGACCCCAAGGGCCGCCAGCACGATGCGCGGGGTCATCCCCTCCAGCGTCAGGGCAAGGATCGGGGCAATGGCAATCGGCGGCAGCGCAAAGATCGCAATGTTCAGCCCGCGCGCCACCCGCGCCGTTGCGGGCAACAACACGAACAACAGCCCCGCCAGCACCGCAATGGCATTGCCAAGGACAAACCCGGCCCCCGACGCCTGCAAGGTGGCCCAGACATGGCGCGGGTAATCGGCGCGGTCCAGCCAAAAGCGCGCCCAGATCTCGGATGGTGCAGGCAGCGCCCCCGAGGCCACAAGGTCAAGCTGCCCTGCGACCTCCCACAAGATCAGGGCGATCAGATAGGGAAAGAACGCGCGCAGCCTAGCCGCCATGCAAGACCCCGGCGATATGGTCGCATTGGTGATGAAATTCGGGGTCGGAAAACAGACTGGCCGCGCGTGGGCGGGCAAAGGGGATTTCGACCACTTCGACAATACGGCCCGGCCCCGCTTGCATGATGGCCACGCGGTCGGCCAGAAACACAGCCTCATCAATGCCATGGGTCACAAGCAAGGTGGTCACGCCCGTCTCTGCCCAGATGCGTTGCAATTCGATGTTCATCTGGCGGCGCAAGATCTGGTCCAGCGCCCCGAAGGGCTCATCCAGAAACAAGACTTGCGGCGCGCTGACAAGGGCGCGTGCAATCGCTACCCGCTGCCGCATGCCGCCCGACAATTCCCCCGGCAGCGCAGTTTCACGCCCCTGCAGACCGACAAGGGCGATCAGATCGCGGATGCGGCCCTGTTCCGGCCCCACGGCGCGGCCCAGCACCTCCAGCGGCAGGGCAATGTTTTGCGCAACCGTGCGCCATGGCAACAGCGCTGCATCTTGAAACGCCACGCCCGTCACGCCAGCGCGGGTTGCCGCCTGCGGTGCCTGCCCGCCAATTTCCACCCGCCCGCTATCCAGCGGCTCCAGCCCCAAGGCCGCGCGCAAGATCGTGGACTTTCCACAGCCCGACGGCCCGATCAGCGCTGTGAAACTGCCCGCCGGGCAGTTCAGCGAAACGTCCCGCAGGGCCTCTACTTTTTGGCCATGGCTTGCAAATGTCTTGCACAGGCCAGAAAGCGCAATCCCTGCGGGGGCCGTCATCAGATTTCCTCAAGCAGTGTCGTGTCAAACATATCGCGCGTGCCCATGATGCCAACCTTGGCCAAGGCTTCAAGGTTGCCGGCGATGCCGTCTTCGGTCATCGCAAAGATACCGTCCGGGCTGTCAATCAAAGGCTTTTGCGCGGTGTTGAAGAACACCTCATTGTCGATGCTGCGCCCGGTGCCTGCGAAATGGGTCGTCTCCCATTTTGGCGGCCATGCGGCGGGATCCACGTTGTTTTCTGTCCAACCCTTTCGGCTGGCCCGCAGCCACGCCACCAGCTCGGCCCGCTTGCTGGCAAGGGTCTCTTCGGTCACAACGATTGTGTCATTGTAGATGGTATAGCCAAAATCATAGAGCAAGAAGGACATCGCATCCTCGCCCATGGTCTTGATCGTATAGGGCACATTGGTGGTGAAATCGAGGCTGGCATCAATCTCGCCCTTGATCAACGGGGTCGGATCATAGGCATAAGGCACGATGTTGACCGAGGCGCGGTCGATGTTGTTCATGGCCAGCATCGCCTCGACGCTGATCGTATTCACCGGGGGCACGGCGATGGTCTTGCCTACCATTTCGGCCGGGGTGGTGATCGGGTTTTTGGCAAGGCTGACAATACCGATCGGGTTCTTTTGGTATTGCGCGCCAATGATCTTGAACTTGGCCCCCTGTTCCGCAATCGCCTTGATCGTGGTGTCAGGCGTGGTCAGCGCCAGATCGGCTCGGCCCGCGACGATGGTGCTTTCGGGGATCACATCCGGCCCACCGGACAGATAGGTCAGATCCAGACCCTCGGCGGCATAATAGCCCTGATCCATGGCCAAAAAGTAGCCCGCGAATTCCGCGTCATTGATCCATGCCGCCTGCATGGCAAAGGGGCTGGCGGCGCGTGCCATGCGCGGCATCAGGGGAAGGGCAGTGGCCGCAGCGGTGGCTGCAAGAAATGAACGGCGATTAAGCAATACTTTCATTGCGGTGATCCTGTGATGAAGGGGGGGAGGAATGGGAGGAGGAGGCTTCAGGCAATCCCCTGTATCCGCTGCAATTCTTGCAACGGGGGGGTGTCGGCGATCTGTTTGGGCTCCAGCAGGTTCCACTTCACGCCATGTGGGCGCTTGGCCCGGCGTTCCACCCGGTGCATCCTTGTGGGGGTGGCAATATGATCGACAAGAATATCCGTCTCGGACGGGGTCAGCTTTTCCTCAACCATCTGGCAGTCATGCACGACCGCGACGACAGGCGTGGTTTCATCGACAAGCCCAAGGTCGGTGAACATGCCCCATTCCAGATCAAAGAACCCATGCCCCTTGCCAAAGCGCACGCCATCGACCGAGACGGCCGAGGCCCCGGTGACCATGAAATCAAACCGCCCCCGCCGTGCGATCTCTTCCAGCGTGATCGGCCGTGCGAAATGTTCCATCCCGTCCAGCCATGCGGCATAAAGTTCGGCCCCCGCAGGCACCATTCCGGGTTCGATCAGCAAAAACCCGCGATAGATGCCATAGGTCGACATCACAAAGGATTTGCCATCCGCAATCATGCGACGGCGCAGATCCACAAGGCAGTTGTCGGGCGTGATAAAGGCGAATTGGCTGGCCGCATATTCGGGCATGGCGACCACATGCTCTGTCGCGGCCTCGGATCCCACGAAATCGGGGATCACCTCGGAAAAGTTCAGATGAAACCGCGTATCAGGCTTTGCCACATCATGCAGCCTGCCCCAAATCTGCTGGCGTATGATCTTTGACTTCGACATGATTGGCCCCACCAGTGTTTCATCGTTTCATGATATTGAAACGAATGTTTCATATATTCAAGCGCTCTGACGGGGAAAACGTTCATCGATGGCCACACGTCTAACCCTAAGACTTCAGGAAAGAATTTCACGCTTGACCAAGGCAGAGCAAAAACTTGCGGCATTGTTGCTTGAGAATCAGGCATTGATTGAAACCCACTCCGCCACCGAACTGTCCACCCTTGCGGGCGTGTCCAAAGCCACCACGGCGCGGTTTTTCCGCAACATCGGCTATACCGATTTTGAGGAGGCGCGCAGCCAGGCCCGCGAAGAGCGCAACCGCACCCAGCCCTATGCCTATTCCCAAGCGACACCTGACCAAGCGGTTCTGGGCCGGTCGATTGGTGACCATCTGAACCTGGAGCTTTTGAACCTGACCCGCACCTTCGAGGAAATGCGCCCCGATATGCTGACAGATGCGGCGCGCCTGATCCATGACGCGCCGCGCGTCTGGTGCATGGGCTTTGGTGCCGAAGAGGGCCTTGCCCGCCTTGCGCGGCTGACCTTTGCCCGGCTGCGTCCCGATGTGCATGTGCTGGCCGCCGATGCGGGCACATGGGCCGAAGACCTTGCCATGACGGGCCCACGCGATGTGCTGATCCTGATGACGCTGGAGCCGCGCCCAAAGTTTCAATCCGCCCTGACCGCCTATGCCCGCACCACACGGATGAATGTCATCACCCTCACCGACCATCGCTTTTTGGCCAGCGCGCAACGGTTTTCACGGCTGGTGATCGGCTGTCACGTCGCCACCTTTGGCCGCATCCCCAGCCATGCCACTCTGATTTCAGTCCTGCGCATGCTGGCCATCGCCTATATCGGTCAAGCGGGCGAACCCGCACATCAGCGCATGGCGGTGATTGATGAGATCAACGAAGAGATCGACCTTTTCGATTAAGGGCACGTCCAGCAGTCTTGGTTTGAAACGCCGCCCGTTCCCGATAGGATCGCCCCGCAAGGAGTGCCCATGACGCGCAATGCCCCCCCTCCCTCGCCGCCCGGCCCTTCCGCGCAGGCGGACCCGCCAGAATTGACCCTTCGTGGGTTGCGGGTCTTTGTCGCGCTGGAGGAAACCGGCTCCATCGTCGGGGCTGCGGCGCGCATCGGGGGCAGTTCCTCGGGCGTCAGCCAATACATCACCGGGCTGGAGCATGCCATCGGGGCGCGGCTGTTTGACCGGCGGGCAAAACCCGTGACCCTGACCCCTGCGGGACAATTGCTGTCCACCCATGCACGGCGCATTCTGGCCGTGGTCTCCGAGGCGCAGACCGAACTGGCAGAGATCAGCCTGACCGCCCTGCCCGAATTGCGGCTGGCCATTATCGACGATCTGGATGCCAGTCTGGCCCCGGTTCTGGTGTCGGGCCTGCAAAAGCGCTATCCGAAATGTTTTGTCAGCGCCTTCTCCGGGCGATCGGATCTGGTGATCGAACGGATCGCCCAGCGCGAGGCCGATATCGGCGTGGCAGGCGTGCTTCCCGCCGATGAAAGCGCCTTTCACATCTTGCCGATCTTGCGCGAACCCTTTGTGCTGGTCTGCGCCAAGGGGGCCCTGACCCAAGGCCCCGATCTGCGCGCCCAGATGGAACGGCTGCCCTTCGTGCAGTATTCCCATGCCGTGCCCATCGGGCAGATCGTCGCCGCCCATCTGCGCCGCGTGCGCCAGAATGTGACGCGGCTCTATGCCCTTGAGGCGACACGATCCGTGCTGGCCATGGTCGTCCACACCGGCGGTTGGACATTGACAACACCGCTCAACCTTCTGGACGGCGAGCGTTTTTTGCCAAAGCTCGACATCCTGCCCCTGCCCTTTGCTGCCGTCAGCCGCACCGTGTCTTTGGTCGCCCGCGCAGGCGAGTTGGGGCATCTGCCCGACGATCTGGCCCAAGATTGCCGCCGCCTGATCCGCGACCACATCGCCCCGCGCTTTGCCGCCATGGTGCCCGAGGCGACTGGCCGGATCGAAGTGCTGGAGGACAGCGCCTGACGGTCCACCTAAGACCGTGCAAAATCGCAGATTGCCGTGACAAGGCAATCCAGACTGTCGGTAAAGGGCTGATCGACCACCCCGGTCAACAGCGACAATTCGGTGCAGGCCACCAGCAGATGATCGCACTGGCCGGCCATCACCGCTGTAAGATCGGCCATCGCCTGCATCGCCCCCGACCCACTGTCGCCTGCCTTGACCCGCCGGATCAGCGCCAGAACCGGCCCCTCCTCCTCGGGCCAGACCGGCACCATCCCGGCCTCGGTAAACGCCGCATCAAAGGCCCCCGTCAGACGCACGGCGGGTGAGGCCAGCATCCCAATCCGCCCCTTTGGCAGCGCCGCCACCGTCGCCGCCCGCATGTCGAGGAACGGCAAGGCCGCGGCCGCCATGATCTGCGGCGCATAGGCGTGAGCGGTGTTGCACGGCATGGCCAACCCCTCCGCCCCCGCTGCCTCCAGATCACGCGCCATCTGCGCCAGAACCGGGCCGGGGTCATCCCCCACCCCCTCGATCAACCGCTGGATGCGGCTTGGCACCCCCGGATTTTGGTGCACGATCAAAGGGATGTGATCGGCATCATCGCGCGCAGGCACCGCCGCCAACAGCCGCTGCATCAACAGCACCGTGGCCTCCGGCCCCATGCCGCCAAGAATGCCAACCGTCCTCATGGATGCGGCAAAACATGGGTATAGCCTGTCAGACCAATCGCCCCGCCTGTGTGCAAAAAGACGATCCTTTCGCCCTTTTTGAAATGCCCCTTGCGGATCAGGTCGATCAGACCCGCCGCCCCCTTGCCCGAATAGACCGGGTCCAGCAAGATCGCCTCTTGCCGCGCGAAAAGGTCAATTGCCTCCAGCGTGCTTTCGGCCGGAATGCCATAGCCCTGCCCGATATAGTCGCAATTGGCCACCACATCGGCGCGCGCGACAACGCCCTGCACGCCCAGCTTTTCCTCCGTCGCCTGCGCCAGCTTGAAGACGTTCTCTTCTTGCTTGTCCTTGGGCGCACGCACCCCGATCCCCAAAAGCGGCAGTTGCGCATTCAGCGCCTTCAACCCCACAATCAACCCCGCATGGGTGCCCGCCGATCCGGTGGCCGTCACCATATGGTCAAAGCTGATGCCGCCCTCCACCATCTGCCCCAAGAGTTCCAGCGCACAGTTCACATAGCCCAGCGCCCCCGTCGGGTTCGACCCGCCCCCCGGAATGGCATAGGGCTTGCGCCCCGCAGCCCGAAAGCGCTCGGCCACGGCCAGCAATTCGGCATTCATGTCCAACCCCGGCCCGCGATGCTCGATCGTGGCCCCATGCAGCACATCCAACAGCACATTGCCGTTCATGCGGTAGTTCGGCTCATTATACCCCGTGCGATCTTCAAGGATCAGATGGCAATCAAGGCCCAGCTTTGCTGCCGCCGCCGCCGTCTGGCGCGCATGGTTCGATTGCGTCGCCCCTTGGGTCAGCACCATATCCGCCCCCTGCGCCACAGCCTCCGCCATCAGAAACTCCAGCTTGCGCGTCTTGTTGCCCCCCGTCGACAGACCCGTGCAATCATCGCGCTTGATCCACAATTCCGGCCCCCCCAACAGGGCCGTCAGCCGCGGCATCGGTTCCAGTGGCGTCGGGAAATGCCCAAGGCGAATACGGGGAAAGCGTGACAATTGCATGGGGGCGTCCTTTGGTCTTCATCTGTTCATAAATATCCCACGGGGGTCCGGGGGTGTGAAACCCCCGGCCTGTGCCAAGGGGCGCTTCATTCCGATCACCAGAGCGTCAACGGACAAACTTTTCAAGCCGGATGTCGGCGGTGCGGGCATGTCCCTCCATCCCCTCAAAGCGGCTGATGCTGGCGGTCACGGCGGCAAGGCGCGGCAAGGCCTCGGCCTCGACCCGCTGCCATGTCACGGTCTTGAGGAACTTGTGCACCGAAAGCCCGCCGGTATAGCGCGCGGCCCCGCTGGTGGGCAGCACGTGGTTGGTGCCCGCCGCCTTGTCACCAAAGGCCACCGTTGATTCCGCGCCCAGAAACAGGCTGCCATAGGCGCGCAGTCGCGCCTTCCACCACTCCAGATCGGCGGCCTGCACGTGCAGATGTTCGGGCGCGATGCGATCCGCCTCGGCCGCCATCGCTTCGGGGCTATCGCACAAGATGATCTCGCCCAAGGCGGCCCATGCGCCCTCGGCGGCAGCGCGGTTGGGTTGAGGCAATTCGGCGGCACAAAGCGGGGCCAGACGCGCCACCTCGGCCGCAAGGGCGGCACTGTCGGTCACCAGCCAAACCGGCGAATTCGCCCCATGCTCGGCCTGACCGATCAGATCCCAGGCCACCACCAGCGGATCAGCCGTTGCATCGGCAATCACCATGCAGTCAGTGGGGCCCGCCACCATATCAATGCCCACCCGGCCATAGAGCAGGCGCTTGGCCTCGGCCACATATTGGTTGCCGGGGCCGACAAGGATATCGGCGCGCGGCAGGCCAAACAGACCAAAGGCCAAGGCCGCCACGCCTTGAATGCCGCCCAAGGCCAAGATCCGATCCGCCCCGCAATGATGCAATGTATACAAAATCGCATCCGGCACCCCTGCCGGGGCCTCCGCGCGCGGGGGCGAGACGGCGGCCACATGCGCCACGCCGGCCACCTTGGCCGTGGTCACCGTCATCATTGCGCTGGCGATATGGCTATAGCGCCCGCCCGGCACATAGCACCCCGCCGCCTGCACCGGGATCAGGCGTTGCCCTGCCACCAGACCGGGGCGCAACTCCACCTCGGTCTCACGGATGCTGTCGCGCTGTGCTTGCGCAAAACGGGCGATGTTTTCATGGGCATAGGCGATGTCGTCTTTCAACTGCTGGGGCACGCGGGCGCAGGCCGCCGCAATTGCCTCGGGGGACACGACAATGTCGCCCTCCCATTGGTCCAGATCGCGCGCCATGCGGCGGGCGGTCGCCTCGCCCCCGGCCTCCAACTCGGCCAGCATCGCGGCCACGCCTAAAGACAGCGCCTCTCCCTTTGGGTCAGCATCCGCCTGCCCCTGTTTCAGATAGGCCGTCGTCATCCCAAAGGCTCCCATAGGTCATTGGCGGGCTTGCCGCTGCCGGTGCCATCACGCTGCAAGCCGATGCTTTGGGCAATGTTCAAATGCTGCGCTCAACTTCTTTGACGATCAGGTTCCAGAAAGCTGAAGATGGGCGCAGGAAACGGGGGGTTACAAAAACTTCATTGGCAGGATTCACAATAATTCGATATTTCTGGAATTATGGAAATGAAAGATGCCGCCCCTCTCTTTGCAACGCTTGGTCATCCCGATCGATTGGCCGTCTTCCGGCTGTTGTTGCGCCACGCGCCACAAGGTGTGCAGCCCTCGCATATCGCCGGGGTGTTGGGGGTAAAGGCCAATACGCTTTCGCACCATTTGTCAGACCTTGCGCAAGCGGGGTTGGTGCAGGTGGATCGGCGCGGGCGGGCCTTGTTTTATACGGTGGATCTGGAGCGCGTAAAATCCATGCTGGGCTATCTGGTGGAGGATTGTTGCCGGGGCCGAGCGGACCTGTGTTTGCCCGCATCCCCCGCCCCGATGACCGATGGATCGCGGCCTTTGAACGTCTTGTTTGTCTGTTCCGGCAATTCCGCGCGGTCCTTGATGGCCGAGGCGCTGTTGCATCACGCCAACCCGCAGCGGTTCCGGGTGCATTCGGCAGGCACCACCCCGGCCAATGCGCCGCATCCCATGGCGATAGAGGTGTTGAAAAGGGCCGGGATCGACATCAGCCCCCTGCACCCCAAGTCGCTTGCCCAGTTTCAAACGGCAGAGGCACCGAAAATGGATTTCATCTTTACCCTGTGTGACCATGCCGCGAGTGAGGACTGCCCGCCTTGGCAAGGCCAGCCCTTTAGCGCGCATTGGGGCCTGCCCGATCCGGCAAAGGCGGATGGAAACCCCGCCGAACAGGCACTGGCCTTTGCTACGGCCTTTGCCCTACTGAACCGCCGCATCAGCGCCTTTGCCGCCCTGCCCTTTGCGCAGCTGGATGCCATGACGCTCCAGCACACCCTTGACCAGATCGCCGTGGAGTAGATCAATGCCCCGTATTGCCCTAAACGGCCTTGGCCGGATCGGAAAACTCGCCCTGCGCGATCTGATGACCTCGGGTGCGGGGGGCGAGATTGTCTTGCTCAATGATCCCATGGGCGATGCGGCCCAGCATGCGCTTTTGATGAATTTTGATTCCGTGCATGGCCGCTGGCAGGGTCAGGCCGTGGCGGGGACTGGTGCATTGACCCTTAACGGCCAAACCATCCCACTCTCCCATCACAATCGGATCGAGGATCAGCCGCTGGCCGAAATGGGTGTTGATGTGGTGATGGATGCGACGGGCGTCTTCAAAACCGCCGCCAAGGTGCAGCCCCATTTTGACGCCGGCGTGAAAAAGGTCATCGTCTCGGCCCCGGTCAAGGACGGCGGGGCGCTGAATATCGTCCATGGGGCCAATCACACGCTTTACGATCCGGGCACACATCACCTGATCACGGCGGCCAGTTGCACCACGAATTGCCTCGCCCCTGTGGTCAAGGTGATCCATGAGGGGCTGGGCATAAGGCACGGGTCCATCACGACAATCCATGATGTGACCAACACCCAGACCATCGTTGACCGCCCCGCCAAGGATATGCGCCGCGCGCGGTCGGCGCTGATGAACCTGATCCCCACAACAACCGGATCGGCCACCGCCATCACCTTGATCTATCCCGAACTGAAAGGCCGCCTGAATGGCCATGCCGTGCGGGTGCCGCTGTTGAACGCCTCATTGACCGATTGCGTGTTCGAGGTGGAACGCCCCACCACGGTCGAAGAGGTCAACGCCCTGTTTCAAGCGGCCTCCGAGGGGGCGTTGCAGGGGATCTTGGGCTATGAAACCCGCCCGCTTGTCTCTTGCGACTATGTCAACGATCCAAGGTCGTCAATTATCGACGCGCAAAGCACGATGGTGGTGAATGGCACGCAGGTGAAGGTTTTTGCATGGTATGACAATGAATGGGGTTATGCCTGCCGGGTGAATGACATCTTGCGCATGGTTGCGGGGGCGATGTGAGCGCAGCCGCCCGCCCCCTGCAGGCCTATGCGGCCGTAACGGCGGCCTATTGGGCCTTTATGCTGACCGACGGCGCGTTACGCATGCTGGTCTTGCTGCATTTCAACAGCCTTGGCTTTTCTGCGCTGCAATTGGCATGGTTGTTCTTGCTGTATGAACTGGCCGGGATCGTGACCAATCTTTACGCGGGCTGGCTTGCGGCACGCTTTGGCTTGGCCGCCACGCTTTATGCGGGGTTGATGGTGCAGATCGCGGCGTTGCTGGCGCTGACGGCCCTTGACCCGACATGGGGGATCACGGCCTCGGTCGGGTTTGTGATGGCGGTGCAGGGCCTTTCGGGTGTCGCCAAGGATCTGGCCAAGATGTCGTCGAAATCGGCCGTCAAACTCTTGGCCCCGGATGGCACAGGGCTGTTTTCATGGGTGGCATGGCTGACGGGATCAAAGAATGCCGTCAAAGGCATCGGATTTTTTCTGGGCGCGGCGATGCTGGGCCTGATCGGGTTTGACGCCAGCCTTTTGACCATGGCCGCAATCTTGTCGGCCATTTTGATTGCCGTGGCGGCCCTGTTGCCCTCGGGCCTGCCTGCCAAGAACAAGGGGGCCAAATTATCGGCCATCTGGTCGGTTTCGCCCCAGATCAATCGGCTGTCGCTGGCCCGGATGTTTCTGTTTGGCGCGCGGGATGTTTGGTTCGTGGTGGGCATTCCGATCTATTTCCAATCGGTTCTGTCTGATGGCACGGCTGAGGGGCGGCGTGAGGCGTTCTTTTTGATTGGCGGGTTTATGGCGGTCTGGATCATCTTGTATGGCGCGGTCCAAGCCATGGCCCCCCGACTGCTGCGCGCAGGCAAACGCAGCCAAGCCGACCTGACAAAGGCCGCAGCCCTTTGGGCCGCGCTGCTTGTGCCGCTGCCCTTTGTCTTGGCGGCTCTGGCACTTTTCGGGGCCCCTGACCTTACCATGATTCTGGTGGCGGGGCTGTTGGCCTTTGGCTTCATCTTTGCGGTTAATTCGGCGTTACATTCCTATCTGATTCTTGCCTTTTCGGGTGAGGGCCGCGTTACGATGGATGTGGGGTTCTACTATATGGCCAATGCCGCCGGGCGTCTTTTGGGCACGGCGCTTTCGGGATTATCCTTTACTCTTGGTGGGTTACCGGCCTGCCTTGCCACGGCGGGCCTGATGGCGGGGCTAAGCGCATGCGCCGCCCGCCGCCTGTGATGATCTTTGCCCTTTATGACACTTGTCACTGAACTGTCATAAAACTTTGCCATAAGCGTCACGCAGCCGGGATATCCCCTCCGCAGGCCGACTCGACGGCCACGATCAACAGGAGTGATCCATGAAATTCGCTAAATTCGCCGCTTCGGCGCTCGCCATGGCTGCTGCAGCAAGTGCCGCCGATGCCCGTGACCAAGTCCAGATCACCGGGTCTTCGACCGTTTTGCCATATGCTACTATTGTGGCAGAGGCCTTCGGTGAAAACTTCGACTTCCCGTCGCCCGTCGTTGAAGGCGGTGGTTCGGGTGCTGGTCGTAAGAAACTTTGCGAAGGTGTTGGCGAAACGACCGTCGATATCGCAAACTCTTCTTCGCGCATCAGCCAAGGCGACCTTGATCTTTGCGCCACCAATGGCGTGGCCGAGGTGATGGAAGTCCGTATCGGCTATGACGGCATCGTTTTTGCGTCCGACGTAAACAGCCAAGACTTCGCCTTCACCCCGGCTGACATCTATCTGGCTTTGGCCAAGGATATTGCCAAGGATGGCGCTTTGGTTGCCAACCCGAACAAAAACTGGGCCGAAGTGAACGCAAACTTCAAAGATCAGCCGATCTTGATGTTCGTTCCGGGCACCAAGCACGGCACACGTGAAGTGTTCGACACCAAAGTTGTTGAGGCTGGCTGCAAAGAGACAGGCGCTTATGACCTGTTTGCTGCCGCTGCTGAAGGCGACGAAAAGGCCAAAAAAGCTGCTGCAGCCAAGGCTTGCATGGAGCTGCGCACCGATGGCGTTTCCGTAGACATCGACGGCGACTACACCGAAACGCTGGCCCGTATCGACGCTGACAAGAACGGCGTGGGCGTGTTTGGCCTGTCGTTCTACCAAAACAACACCGACAAGCTGCGCGTCGCCACCATGGGGGGCATTGTCCCAACAGTTGACTCGATCGCCAAGGGTGAATATCCCGTTTCGCGTCCGCTGTACTTCTACGTCAAGAGGGCACACCTCGGCGTGATCCCCGGCCTGAAAGAGTACATCGAGTTCTTCGTGTCTGACGATATGGCTGGCCCGAACGGCCCGCTGGCCGCCTATGGCCTCGTGTCCGACCCGGAACTGGCAGCGACCCAGAAAATGGTTGCTGACGAGACCCCAATGGGCGCGCTGAACTAAGCATAGACAAGAACGGGGGCTTAACGGCCCCCGTTTCCCTCCTGACGCACATCTTGACCCAAGGCATCGATTATGACGGTTCTTGTACTTGTCGTCGCCACTCTGGTGATCGCCGGAGTTGGTTTTTTCCTTGGTCGCAGTCGTGCCTTGTCTGGTGTTTCAGGCAATGTACGCGATCTTCATTCCCTTCCGGGCTATTATGGCTGGCACGTGGCGCTGATGGCGGCCCTGCCGGCTTTTGGTGTTTTGCTGGTCTGGCTGATTGTTCAGCCCATCGTGATCGAGCGCAACATCGGCAGCCTTTTGCCCGCCGAAACCGTGGCCGATGCAACCGCCTTCAAGCTGGCCGTCGCCGATATTCGCAGGGTGGCCGGTGGCCTTGATGCCGCCGTTCTGGCAGGTGCTTTGACCGAAGCTTCCGCGGCCGAATTGACCAGCGGCGGCACGGATGTGCGCGCTGTTCTGGCTGGTGTCGGTGTCGCCCTTGGCTCTGACGTGACAAACGATACCCTGCTGTCGGCGCAAATGTACCGCAGCATGACGGCAACCGGGGCATTGGCCCGCATGATCGCGGTTCTGGCCGTGGCTTTGGCGGGTCTTGGCTATGCCCTCAGCGTCACACGGGCAGAGTTCCGCGCCCGCAACCGGGTGGAAATCGTGATGATGGGTGTTTTGATCACCGCTTCATCCATTGCCATTCTGACGACGGTCGGGATCATCTGGTCGATGCTGTCGGAAAGCCTGAACTTCTTCCGCCAATACCCGGCAACCGAGTTCTTCTTTGGCCTGACGTGGAGCCCGAATTTCCGTGGCGGCTCTGACCTTGGCTTCATCCCTTTGCTGTGGGGCACGCTGTACATCTCGCTGATCGCGATGATCGTCGCGGTGCCCTTGGGCCTGTTCACCGCGATTTACCTTGCCGAATACGCAGGGCCAAAGGTCCGCGCCTGGGTCAAGCCGCTGATCGAGGTCATTGCCGGCATCCCGACAGTGGTCTTTGGTCTTTTCGCCCTTGTGACCGTCGGCCCGTTTTTGCGCGATTACTTTGCCCAGCCCTTTGGCTTTGGTAATTCCGGCGCGTCTGTCATGACAGCGGGTCTGGTGATCGGGATCTTGAACATCCCCTTCATCTCATCATTGGCCGATGACATCATCAATTCAGTGCCGCAATCCTTGCGCGATGGCAGCTATGGGCTGGGGGCCACCAAGTCTGAAACCGTGAAACAGGTGATCTTGCCCGCGGCCCTGCCGGGGATTGTGGGCGCTGTGTTGCTGGCAGCCAGCCGTGCCATTGGCGAGACGATGATCGTGACCATGGGTGCAGGGGCCTCTGCCAAATTGTCGCTCAACCCCTTTGACGCGATGACCACGATGACCGTCAAGATTGTCGGGCAGTTGACCGGGGACACCGATTTCAACAGCCCCGAAACCCTTGTGGCCTTTGCGCTTGGCATCACGCTGTTCGTCATCACGCTGGGTCTGAATGTCTTCGCCCTCTACATTGTGCGCAAATACCGGGAAGAATACGAATGACCGTCGCCGCCACAAACCCCATGCCCACGCCCCCGGCAAAGGCCACCCATTCGCTGCTGGTGCCGAATGCCGCCATGGGCCGTCGCAACGCTGCCGAAAAACGGTTTCGGGCCTATGGTCTGGCCGCGATTGCTGTCAGCCTTTCGGTTCTTGGCATCATGCTGTGGTCGATCTTTTCCGACGGGCTGTCATCGTTCTTTCAGGCCAAGCTGACCTTTCCAGTGACCCTTTCGTCTGAGGTGCTGGATCCCGCAGGCAATGGTCTACGCGAAGAAATGACCAAAGTGACGACGATTGGGTATGGCAAGCTGTTGACGGCGGCCTTCACGGCGGAACTTGCGGCCAAAGGCATCTCGACCGAAGGCGTCACCGACAAGCAACTGGCCGAGATGATCTCAAAAGACGCGCCAGGCGTCTTGCGGGCCAAGGTTTTGGGCGACACCTCTATGCTCGATCAGACCATAACGATGAGTGTTCTGGCCGCCGGCCGGATCGATGGCTACCTCAAAGGCCGGGTGACGATGGAAACCGCCGAACGGGATGGCAATATCAGCCCCGAGCAATTGCAGCTTGCAGACCGGTTGAAAACAGCCAGAATTCTGGGCAGCAGTTTCAACACGCGCTTCCTGACCTCACCCGATGCCTCGGACCAACGGCCCGAGGCGGCGGGTCTGGGCGTGGCGATCCTTGGATCGGCCTATATGATGCTGCTGGTGCTGATCATCTGCGTGCCCATCGGCGTGGCCACCTCGATCTATCTGGAGGAATTCGCCCCCAAGAACCGCTGGACCGATCTGATCGAGGTGAATATCTCCAACCTCGCTGCCGTCCCGTCGATTGTGTTCGGTATCCTTGGCCTTGCGATCTTTATCAACTTTGCGGGCTTTCCGCAGTCTTCGTCGGTGGTTGGTGCGCTGGTGTTGTCGCTGATGACACTGCCCACGATCATTATCGCCACGCGCTCGTCCATCCGCGCCGTGCCCCCCAGCATCCGTGATGCCGCCCTTGGGGTTGGGGCGTCAAAGATGCAGACCGTGTTCCACCATGTGCTTCCCCTTGCCATGCCCGGCATCTTGACCGGCACCATTCTTGGCCTTGCCTCGGCCCTTGGGGAAACGGCGCCCTTGCTGTTGATCGGGATGGTTGCCTTTGTCGACAACTACCCCTCTGCCCCTGTTGAGGGCTTTATGGACCCGGCAACCGCCCTGCCCGTTCAGGTCTATAGCTGGGCCTCGCGATCAGACCCGGCCTTTATCGAGCGGTCCTCCGGGGCCATCATCGTGCTGCTGGTCTTTCTTGTTGTCATGAACGTCACTGCCATCATTCTGCGCCGCAAATTCGAACGTCGGTGGTAACTATGGAAGGTCCAATCCAAATGAAAGATATCCATATCGAGGAGAGGGTCGTGTCTGACCACAAGGCCAAGATTACCGCGCGGGGCGTTCAGGTTTACTATGGCACCAACCATGCCCTCAAGGATGTGGATGTCGATATCCTTGCAGGAACGGTCACGGCCTTTATCGGCCCGTCGGGCTGTGGCAAATCCACCTTTCTGCGCTGCCTGAACCGCATGAACGACACCGTGTCTTCTGCCCGCGTGGTGGGCGAAATCCTGCTCGATGGCGAGGATATCTATGACAAGCGCGTGGACCCTGTCCAACTGCGCGCCAAGGTCGGCATGGTGTTCCAAAAGCCAAACCCCTTCCCCAAGTCGATCTATGACAACGTGGCTTACGGGCCCAAGATCCACGGCCTGACCCGCAACAAGGCAGAGCTGGATGAGGTCGTGGAAAGCTGTCTGCGCAAGGCGGCCCTGTGGAATGAGGTAAAGGATCGCCTGCAAGCGCCCGGAACCGGCCTGTCAGGCGGCCAGCAACAGCGCCTTTGCATTGCCCGCGCCATCGCCACCTCGCCTGAAGTGCTGTTGATGGATGAACCCTGTTCGGCGCTGGACCCGATTGCCACCGCACAGGTCGAGGAATTGATCGACGAGTTGCGCAGCCAGTTTTCCGTGGTGATCGTCACCCACTCCATGCAGCAGGCCGCCCGCGTCAGCCAGAAGACCGCCTTCTTCCACCTCGGAAATCTGGTGGAATACGGCGAGACGGGGCAGATCTTCACCAACCCCAAGGACCCGCGCACCGAAAGCTATATCACCGGAAGGATCGGGTAAGGATTTTGAACATGGAACCGCACATCCGCTCGGCCTTTGACAAGGATCTCGAAGGCGTTCAGGCCTTGGTGATGAAAATGGGGGGGCTTGTCGAAGACGCCCTCTTGCAGGCCGCAAAGGCCTTGGAAACCCGCGACGACGATCTTGCCGAACGCATTCGCGCGGGCGACCGCGTGATCGACGAGTTGGAAGAGCTGGTGCATACCGAATGCGCCCGCATCATCGCCCTGCGCGCACCAACAGCCTCGGACTTGCGCACGGTGTTGACCGTGATGCGCATCGTGGCCAGCCTTGAACGCTCGGGCGATTATGCCAAGAACCTTGCCAAACGCTCGCTGGTGTTGGCTCAGATGCAGCCCATCAGCGGCTCGGCTGGGTCGATCACGCGGATGGCGCGGTCGGTCGTGGGTTTGCTGAAAGACTCGCTTGATGCCTTTGTCGCCCGCGACGCCGTCATGGCCGAAGACGTCCGCCGCCGCGATGCCGAAGTCGACCAGATGTATAACGCCCTGTTCCGCGAATTCCTCACCCATATGATGGAAGACCCGCGCAATATCACCGCCTGCATGCATTTGCATTTCATCGCCAAGAACATTGAACGTGTGGGCGACCACGCGACCGGGATCGCCGAACAGGTGATCTATCTGGTCAAGGGCCGCATGCCCGAGGAAGAGCGCCCCAAGAACGATGTAACGTCTCTTGTGCCTCGCGGCAAAGAATAGGAATTGGCCATGGCGCAAACATCGCAGCCGACCGTCCTTTTGGTCGAAGACGAGCCTGCACAACGTGAAGTTCTGGCCTATAATCTGGAGGCAGAGGGCTTTCGCGTGGTTCAGGCCGGGAATGGCGAAGATGCGATGATGTTCGTCGATGAAGAGGCCCCCGATATCATCATCCTGGACTGGATGATGCCTGAATTGTCGGGAATCGAGGTTTGCCGCCGCCTGAAGGTCCGGCCCGAGACACGCGGCATCCCGATCATCATGCTGTCGGCCCGCGCCGAAGAGGTGGACCGCATCCGCGGGTTGGAAACCGGGGCCGATGACTATGTGATCAAGCCCTATTCCGTTCTGGAGCTGATGGCTCGGGCACGGGCACAATTGCGCCGCGTGCGCCCGTCCAGCATCGGCATCTTGCTGGAGTGGGAAGATATCCGTCTGGACCCCGAAACCCACCGCGTTTATCGCGGCGAAAAGGTGCTGAAACTGGGGCCGACCGAGTTCCGCTTGCTGTCGACCTTTATGGAAAAACCGGGCCGGGTCTGGAGCCGTGAGCAGCTTTTGGACCGCGTCTGGGGCCGGGATATCTATGTCGACACCCGCACGGTTGATGTCCATATCGGCCGTTTGCGCAAATCGCTGATGCAACATGGCGGCGAAGACCCGCTGCGCACGGTGCGCGGCGCGGGCTATGCCTTGGGCTAAAGCCGATCGCGTTCAAGCTATATCAGATTGAACGCGGTCCACGACAGGCAGTCAGCGCTGGCCCTAAAGCCAGCCCTTGCGCTTGAAATACAAATAGGGAAGCCCCGCTGACAACAGCATAAGCACGAGCGCCAATGGGTAACCGAAGGTCAGCGACAGTTCCGGCATGTCGGCGAAATTCATGCCGTAGATCGACGCCACCAGCGTGGGCGGCAAGAACACGACCGAGACGACGGACAGGATCTTGAAGATCGTATTTTGTTCGATGCTGATCAGACCCAAGGTCGCGTCCAGAAGGAAAGTCACCTTCTGGATCGCAAAGGCCGAGTGATCTGCCAGCCCCTTGATATCAACCGACAGGTCCTTGAGCCGATCTTGCAGGTCTTCGGTCATCATGTCATGCCGCAGGCGCTGGCCGAAAAAGACCGCCAACCGATCCAGCGTTCCCAGACTGTCACGGACATCCGACAGCATATCGCCTTTGCGCCCAATCGCCTCAAGCGTGGCGCGCAGATCGCGTTCCACAGGGCGTAGCCTGCCCTGTTTGGCAAAGATGCCCCGCGAAATGGCCTCCACATCACGACCCACGCGTTCCAGAACATCGGCAAGCCTGTCGATCATCACCTCAAGCAAAGCCACCATGGTCGAGGCCGCCGTTTCACAGGGCAAGTCCCCGGCCGTGGCGCGCTGGGTAAACAGTTCAAACGCATGCGGAGAATGATAGCGGATGGTCACCAAACGTTGGCCCACCAGCACAAATGTGACCGGGGCCATGATCGGGGCATCCAACTCACTGTTTGCCGGGATCAAGGCCGTCATGAACAACCCACCGCCCTGCGCGTAAAGCCGCGAGGTCTGTTCAATCTCGGCCATTTCCTCGCGGGTTGGCAGATCGACACCCAAACCGGCTTCTAGCTGGGCCTCTTCCTCGTCACTGGGGGAAAGCAGGTCAAGCCAGACCAAAGACCCAAGCGCGCCCGGATCAACCGGCACCACACGCAATTTTGACTCGATGCAGCTATATCCAACGATCATCGCACCCTACCGATCCCAAATGCCCTGTCGTCATGCATCGCATAGCCCTATCATGTCCGCAGCTTGGGCAAAATCCCGGTGATGGGTCTTGCACTGGCCGCGCTGCTGTTATACCTCATAGCCACTCTGAGGCGGGTGGGCAGGCAGGCTATGCGCTGGATTGCAAATCCATGTAGATCGGTTCGATTCCGATACCCGCCTCCAGAGTTTCCCCATCACGGCCCCGCTTGCGTGTTATCCTTCGCGCCCCGGTTCGTTAGAATTGCTTGAAAACAAGGCGATCTTGTTGCCCTGAGGGTCGCGCAGGTAGCCAACATAGAAGTGCGGACCATAGGCCACCCGAAAACCCGGCGCGCCTTCGTCTGTTCCCCCTGCCATCAGGGCAGCAGCATGCAGGTCACGAACCTGCGCTTGCGTAGGCACGTGAAAGGCGACCATGGATCCATTGCCCGCCGAGGCGGGACGCCCGTCAAAGGGGGGTTTCACATAGAAATCCGGTAACGCCACAGCCTGACCGGGTGGCGTGGGCAGCACGAAACTCAACCCTTCGGGTCCTTCCTCAAGCGCATAGCCAAGGGCGGGCAGAAAGCCGGAATAGAACCGCTTTGCCCGCGCAATATCATCTGCTCCTACGGTGACATAGCCAATCAAGCGGCTGCCTTCCTTTTCAAGGGCGGCCCATCGGCCCTAGCTCCAGTCCAGCACCACCTTGCCTGACTGTCCAGACCGCATGGCGGAAAAACCTGCCTCATAGTCGTCAACCCCCATGCGGTGCGTGATCACCCCGCGCACATCCAGCCCGTTTTCCAGCATGGCGATCATCTTGTACCATGTCTCGAAAATCTCGCGCCCATAGACACCCTTGATGGTGATGGCCTTGAAGACGATCCTGCTCCAGTCCACGGGGCTTTTGCCCGGCGGGATGCCCAGCATGGCGATGCGCCCGCCCATCACCATCGCCTCGACCATCTGGTCCAGTGCCTGCTGATTGCCCGACATCTCCATCCCCACATCGAACCCTTGGCTGATCTTGAGGCGCGGGAACACATCGCGGAGGTCTTGTTGCGTCACATTGACCGGCACCACATCGGCCACCTTGGCCGCCAGATCAAGACGGGCCTGATTGACATCCGTTATCACCACATGGCGCGCGCCCACATGCCGGGCCACGGCGGCGGCCATGATGCCGATGGGTCCTGCCCCGGTGATCAGCACATCCTCGCCCACCAGATCAAAGGACAGCGCGGTGTGAACCGCATTGCCCAAGGGATCAAGGATCGCGCCAATCTCATCATCCACAGCATCCGGCAAGGGCACCACGTTGAACGCAGGCAGGCGCAGATATTCGGCAAAGGCTCCCGGTTCATTCACCCCGATGCCGCGCGTGGCGGGGTCAAGGTGGAACTTGCCCGCGCGGGACTGGCGGCTGGTCTTGCCAATCAGATGCCCCTCGCCCGAGCAGCGCTGACCGATGCCCAGATCCCGCACATCGCGGCCCAAGGCCACGATCTCGCCCGCAAACTCGTGCCCAGTGATCAGACCCACAGGCACGGTCGCGCGCGCCCAATCATCCCAGTTCCAGATATGCACATCGGTGCCACAAATGCCCGTCTTGCGGATGCGGATCAGCACATCCTCGGGGCCGATCTCGGGCACGGGGCGGGTTTCCATCCACAGGCCCGGTTCCGCCTTTGATTTCACCAAAGCCTTCATCGCAGCACCCCCACCGCCTTGCCCGCCGCGGCAAAGGCCTCCAGCGCAAAATCCAGATCATCCCGTGTCAGGGCCGCGTTCATCTGGGTGCGGATGCGGGCCTGCCCCTTTGGTACGACGGGAAAGAAGAACCCCGCCACATGCACGCCGCGCAGCGCAAGGTCGGCAGCCATGGCTTGCGCAAGATGGGCATCCCCCAGCATCACCGGAATGATGGGATGCGATCCGGGCAAAAGGCGAAAGCCAAGGTCGGTCAGACCCGCCCGCCAATAGGCGGCATTGTCAAACAGACGCGCACGCAGATCATCAGCCGCCTCGACAATCGCAAGCGCGGCAAGCCCCGCCCCCACCACAGCAGGCGGCAGCGCATTGGAAAAAAGATAGGGCCGTGCACGCTGGCGCAACAGGTCAATCACCAGCTGCGGCCCCGCGATATAGCCGCCCAAAGCCCCCCCAAGTGCCTTGCCCAAAGTGCCCGTCAGGATATCCGCCCGCACACCGAAATGTGCAGGCGTCCCGCGCCCTTGCGGCCCGATGAACCCCGTGGCGTGGCAATCATCCACCATAAGGATCGCGCCATACGCATCTGCCAACGCACGAATGTCCGGCAATTTTGCCAGATAGCCATCCATGGAAAACACGCCATCCGTCGCAATCATGATGAACCGCGCGCCATCGGCCCGTGCCGCCTCCAGCTGAGTCTTCAGGTCCGCCAGGTCAGAGGTGGCATAGCGATAGCGGCGCGCCTTGCACAACCGTATGCCATCAATGATGCTGGCGTGGTTCAGACTGTCCGAAATCACGGCATCCTCGGCCCCCAGCAGCGGCTCAAACAACCCGCCATTGGCGTCAAAGCAGGCGGCGAACAGGATCGAGTCCTCCATTCCCAGAAAGGCGGCAAGCCGGTGTTCCAAGGCGCGGTGTCCGGTCTGGGTGCCGCAGATAAAGCGGACCGAGGCCATGCCAAATCCCCCCTCATCCATCGCCGCCTTTGCCGCCGTGATCAGGCGCGGATCGTCGGCAAGGCCAAGGTAGTTATTGGCACACAGGTTCAGCATCGCCCGCCCCTGCATCACCACATGTGCCCCCTGCGCACCAGTCAGACTGTGCTCGCGTTTCAAAAGGCCGTCAGCCTCGATCCCGCGCAGAATGCCGCCCAGATGGTCAAGGAATGCTGTTGGTTGGCCCATGACAAAATGCCCTCCGCTTTCTGGAAGTATGCGCCGGGGTGGCACGTGATGTCAATATAGCGGACCTTAATCCGCTAAAACGGATTTCAGCAGCCAAGTGCGTTGAACTGCCCGCGTCGGACTCGCTAAGGCGGCCAGTATCCGCCAATTGCGGGATGGAACGCCCTCGACACTGGCTTCAAGCGACATGCGGCGTTCCCTTCGCAATGCCTTTCGGCGGGGTCACCGTGCGCCTTTCGGTCAGGGTGGCGATCCCATGGCAAGCGGCAGCGCCGCCTGACCAAGGCCAAGTGTGTAGACCACGCCTTCGGCGGGGGCCGACAGTCCCAGCAGCCGGTTCAGCGCACCGTCGCGGTAGCCGCCCATGCACAGCGACGCGAGGCCTCCCTCGGCCGCGACCAGACAAATATTCTGCGCCACATGCCCGGCTTCAAGCAAGATATAGCGATAGCCGCGCGGCCCGTATTTCTTTTGGGTGCGCCCGAACATCGCCGCAAGGCAAAGGATGACCGGGGCCTGATCAACAAAGGGCCAAGTGTAAAACATCGAGGCTGCCTCTTGCTGCCAATCGCCAGCACGCACGGTTTCCAGCGCATCACCAAGCGCGTCATAGTGATAGATGCCCGCCGCCAGCCCCTCGACACGGTGAACAAGCGCATAAATCTCCAGCGGATAAAGACCACCAGCCGATGGCACCGGGCGACGCAAGAAGTGCCCTCCCCCCTCCATCGGGTCGGGGCCATGCACGCCGTAGCCCGCCCGCAACAGCGCGGCCAAAGCGGCCAAGGGCATGGGCGCGGGCTGAAACGCCCGGACCGAGCGGCGGTTGGTGGCCAGTTCATGCAACGGGCCGGGCAAGGTTGCGGGCAGTGCGATGCGCGCGGCTGCAGGATTGCTGCGGAACTCCTGCACAAAGGGGGCACCGCGATAGGCGGCCTCATTCAGCCACGGCTCAGAGTTGAGGTGAAAGAGTTGCGACAGGACCATGGGGTCGTGGACATAGGTGCTCATCGGATCACGCCAGCGGATGGGGGGCAGGGTTCAGGGCGGCTTCGTCCAGCGGCGCAGTTCGCAGGCCCCAGTCAACGGGCGCCTCGAACAGCCGCCGGCCGCCATAGCGCCCCTCACCATAGCCAAAATGGATCGGTTGCAGGCCCGGCGCAATGCACCGCACGGCGCGCGGGCCCAGTGGCGCGATATCGGGGGCGGTGATATCGACATAGGCCGCACGTAAACCGGTGCGGGTCAGGCCGCCCACGATCTGCGCAAGGGTTTCGTCGGGTGTGCGCGGCTGCTGCGGGGCAAGATCCTCCAACGCCACCACTTGACCAGAGGCGAACAGGAAATCGAACTCGGCCCCATGCGCGGGGATGGCGTGAAACAGCGGATGGTCATCCAGATCGCGCACATCCTCATACCGCTTCAGCCGCTCGGCGGGGTTGGCTGCCTGCATCCGTGCGGCCATGCTGGGACGGGCCTGACACAGCTCGAACACCGCCTTATCGACAGCCACAACCGGGTCAAGATCGCACCCCATGCCGATCAGGCGGGCGGCATCGCGCGGATCAGGGTTGTCGGCGATTGCCATGACCACGCTGGCCGCTTGATCGGTGGCCAGCAGCACCAGACGCACCTTGACGCCGTAGCGCGCGTATTGGCGGATGATCGCCGCCGCCATGCAGTCGCGGTCAGGCGTGCGGATCAGCGTTGCGGGCAGCCGGTTTGCCCATGTGATCATCAGCGCGTCACGCTCGATCAGTTCTTGCAGCCCACCGATGATGGCACGGGTCAGATCAGCGCCCGCCGCAAGGCCGTTGGACGTGATGGCGGTCACATGGTCTTCGCGTCGGGGCGTGGGGCTGACCAGATAGATCAGTGCGGCGGGCACCTCGACCGGGGCACCGCTAGCAAGATCAACACCCGTGATCCATGAGGTTTCAACCTCGGGCGACCACGGGGGATAAGTCAGCCCCGCCGCATATTGCGCCGCTGAATGCAGCACGCAATCAGCCGGGGTGATGGCCCCCGGGCGGGCAAGGCCGACCCGAACGCGGGCCGGGTCCCAGTGATAGGCGGAGTAGCGCTCGATCGCTTCGCCAAGCGCCGAAAGCTTGGCCTCTGCTTCGGTGCGGCCCTTCCCGGCATTCAGTCGCTGGGTTCGGGGCGCGTTCTGGAAATCATAATGCGCCAGTGTTGCTGTCCAAAGATGCGGCGGGCAAGGTTCTTCGGGCCCGCGCCCCTGTGGCGAAATTTCGCGGATCAACCCGCTGCGGCGGCTGACCAAGGCGGAGATCAGCCGGTTGGCGTCGGCGGTGTCTGCGGTCATGCCTGAGCCTCGGGCGGGCCGCCACACACCGGGCAGCCGGGCTTGCGCAAAATGGTATGCTTTTCTTGCCGCAGGCCCGGAACCTCGACCACCAGAAACCGCCCGTCAAGGGCAGGCTCACCAGCCCCGGACAACACGCTGATCACTTCGCAGGCCAGCATCGCACCCACAATATCCGCGCCACCCGCCAGATTTTCGCGCCGCCCCGACAGATCCTGACGCAGCTTGTCCAGCCGCCTTTCCAGCGCGAACCGCGCCTCGGGGTTGGTGGCACAGGCCACTTCGCGCATCCGCCAACACATATAGCACGGCGCATCCGCCGCCCCGGAAAAGCCCGGGCCGATCACCAGTTCAGTCCCCTCCATCGCCCCGGCCAGCCAGCGCACCCCCTGCGCGCGACAGGCCCGGTTCAGCTTGAGCGCCAGATTAAGTTCACCGCTGTCAAGAAGGCAGAGCACGAAATCGGCGTTCTCGATCAGGGCTGCCACGTCGCCTTGGGTTTCGGGACGCTTGGCATGGGCGGTGATCTTTACCTCCGGCGCAATGTCGCCAAGCACCGCAGCAAGCACTTCGGCGCGGCTCTTGCCCTGATCAGCTGCACGGAACAGCGGCGAGAAATAGGGATCGGTTGGCCCCACCTGCGCCGGATCAACCAGCGTAAGCCGCCCGATCCCCGAGGCCGCCAGAATGCGTGCGGCACTGGCCCCCGGCCCGCCCGCGCCAAACACGGTCACACTGGCCCCCGTCAACCATCGCTGCGCCACACGGCCCTCGGGCGCGGCCTCGCCCAGCCACGCAAGCTGGGCATGCAGTCGTTGCGGCTGGTCACCCTCGGCATTGACGGCTTCGACAACCAGCCCCTGCGCACCCAGCATATCGAGCGCCGCCTCAAGATCCGGCCGGTCAAACAGATCCGAGACGGACTCGCAGATCATGTCCATGGAATTGGAGCCATTCAGCAAGGGAATGACAGACCGGCTGAACTCGCGGAACGAATGCCCTTTGAGCGTGAGTGACCTGCGCCATGAAACAATGCGGAACACTTCGTCGCCGCTGGCGTCCGGTGGCTCTGTCCAAGTCAGAAAGCAATCAGGTAAATGCGGGTTCTGAAATGGCATGACTTTCCTGCAAGTTGAGGTTTGGGCGCACACGGAACACGGCCAGCGCGACCGCCCGGTCCCCCTGTCGGGCAATAAGGCGCTGGTCATCAAGCCGGTTCAAAACAGCCTCAATCTGCGGTTCCGCGGCGCCAGTGGCATGGGCCAACCCCGCCACGGTCGCAGTGGAATCGCACAGCGCATAGACCCATGCCCCAAGCCCGTCGAGGCGCAGTACCAAGGGTTCGCCTGATCGGCTGTCGTGGATGGTCACGCCGCCATGGTCGTCGAACGCCGCATCCAGCACTGGCCCCTTGCCATCAGCTGAAAAGCGCGCGGCTTTCCATTTGCCCACTTCAGCCTGCACGGGCAGCACATAATCGTTCGGATTGCGCCCGTCGTCGTAGTCATGATCAAAGAAATACGCCAGCCGCGCCAATTCGCGCCGGCCCAGTGGATAGACGTAGAAATACGCCCGCGCCGGGCGCATCCGCTTGATGCCCAATGCCTCGGCACGCGAGTGGAACGGGCTGAAGCGGTCAAGCCGCAACATGCCACACGAACAGGGCGGATCAAGATGGGTCAGCCGCGTCATCAACTCGGCCATCCGGGTATACTCTTGCGGATCTTCGCCCGGAAAGCCTGCCAGCACGTTCCAAGACACCTCGATGCCCAGTTCCATGCACCAGCGCATCAACTGGATATTCTGAAACCCCGTGCAGCCTTTTTCCATCAGTTTCAGGACAGTGTCGGAAAAGCTTTCGATGCCGGGCTGAATCTGCGTAACGCCGCCCGCCCGCATCGCGCGCAACTGGTCCAGCCGCAGGTTGGCCTTCACCTCATAGAATAGATCAAGCTTGATCCCCGCGGCAGCAAGCCGTGGAAACAGCGTGTTGACGTATTTCATGTCAAGAATGTTGTCGACGCACCCGATATGCGTGACCTTGTGGCGCTCTGCCAACCAGACAATCTCGTCAAACGCGCGTTCGGGCGATTTCGACCGGAAGGCCATCGTATCGCCGTTCAGGCCGCAGAACGTGCAATGATGTTTGGCCCCCCACCAGCACCCGCGCGAGGTTTCAAACACCAAATGCCCCTCGAACGCGCCCGCCAGTGGCGACGCGGCAAGGCGGGCAAAATAGTCATCGAAATCGGGGAATGGCAGGCGATCCATCGCCTGAATGGCCTGCGACCGCGCGGGTTCTGCTGCCGCACCCCGTTCCAGCACCCCGGGAATGGGCCCGTCAGGGGCCACACCCGCAAGCCGGTCCAGCAAGCGTGGAAAGCTGGCATCCGCCTCACCCGAGCAGACATAGTCGATCCATGGAAAGCTGCGGATCATCTGCAACCCCATCTCGCCTTCGCAGTTCGCACCGCCAAACAGCACGATGGGCGGGTTGGGCAATGCCTTCAGCCGCCGCGCAAGCGCCAGACAGGCGCAGGTCTGGTGAAATACGGTGCTGAAGCCGACGATGTCGGGACTTTGCTCCATGATCTCGGCCACGCAGGCATCCAACCATGTGGGCACCATCTGGCGGATGTGCAGCAACGACGAGAACAGCGCCGTATCTTCGCCAGTATAGGGCAGCAGGATGTCGGCGAAGTAATCCTCGGGGGGGGAGACGTCGTCGCCAAAGACCTCTTGGGCAAAGACCCATTCGCCGATCATCAGATTGGGCGGAAAGTTCGAAGCTATGCGCTGATAAGGCTCCAGCCCAGCCGAGGCCGCCAAATCAATGTTGAAATAAATCGCCTGCGCCGAATGCCCCGCCTCTCGCGCTTCGGCGATCAGCAATCCCACACCCATCGCTGGCCGACCCACATCGGCAAACGGAACCACCGGGAAGACAACGTGCATGTACCCCTCCGCAACCGACAGTGATGCGATGTGATCAGCCGAAATGACACGTCGTCACAGGGCCGTCTTACCGGTGTCAGCCGCCGAGCGAGCCAAATCCACCACCCGAGAACCCGCCACCGCCGGGAGCACAACCGCCGCCGCATTCGTTGATGCAATCTTGAACGATCGTACACGCGCGGATCGTGCATTGCTGGACGATACATTGCTGAACCACCGTGCAGGCGCGGATTGTGCACTGCTGCACAACGGTGCAGGCCCGGATCGTGCATTGCTGCACCACGGTGCAGGCCCTGATCGTGCATTGGTTGATCACGCAGGCGGCTGCCGGTGTCGCGCCTGCGGCCGTGTTCGCCTCGGTCAGACCTGCCTCGGCACCACCCATCTGGCCGCCCGAAAGCATCATCGAGACTTTTTGGTAGGCTCTCATCTCGTCTTCGGAAACTTGCATTCCCCGGAGTTTGTCCTCCAGTTCTGCAACTCGCATTTCAAGTGATTTTTCGCCCTCGGTCCTTTCGGCCATATCGGTCCCTCCAAATGAAAGTAACGTGGCAGCCTAAATTCCTTACAAGACTCATCTCACAAAAGTGACCTTGAGTCAACCAGAGGGATATTCTATGCAATCGAAACACAATTATTACGGCGCAAAGCTCCCACCTTGGTAGAGTTATCAAGACGATCAGCCAAGGGGCCCAACCGGTCTAAAACGCTGAGGGGCAAGGTCGGAGAATATGCAAGTGGCAGGAACATTCCTGAATGGCATCGGTGACGCGATCAGACCGTCTATCTAGCCCAAGTCGGTCCACAAGGGCGCCGTTTTGGCCTGTGCGCTGCGCAAAGGCGGCGGCAAGCCAAACGCGCCCGCCAGAAAGCGTGGCGTTGGCTGACCACCTTGGCCCTTGGGTCAATGCAGAGCAGGTTGGATCGCGCGATATCGATTAGCTTGCGCGGGCAGAACGACGGCGCGCCACAGCAAGCGCCCCCAAGCCGAACAAAACAAGTGGCAGTGTGGCGGGCAGAGGCACAGTTGCCGTCGCCACATCAAAACTGAAGTCGCCAAAGCCGATTCCGGCAGCAGTGCTGCTGTCATCAAAGACCAGTCGGTCAATTGCGCCGAACCCTGAGAAATCGATCAGAGTATCCGTCGTAACGTCCACCGAACCAAGCAAGCCTCCGCTCAGATAGGCCATAACTTGCACAAAGTCGCCTGACGCTGTCGCAAAACTCGAGAACATCAAGTTTGTGGCAGCGGTTGAAAAATCAATGGCCCAATCGGCTTCACAAGAGCCATCGGCGGCTGCACCGCAGGCAATCCCATTGCCATTCGTTTCGCCAAAACCAAATCCGATAAAGAAGTCGGCACCGTCTGAGGTCAGCACGGCATTGCTGAGGTTTATGACTGTTGAGCCAACAATGCCCGTTACGCCAGGCTCGTTGAAGTCCAAGGTTGCTCCGTGGCTTGCCGTCCCAAAACCAAGGGCCAGAAAGGCTGAAGCAGCGAATACTTTGATCATGTTAATTCTCCTTTTAGTTGAATGATGACTCATAGACATCTCAAAAGCAGAACGTACGTCGTCAAAAAGTTGCGCAGTTTTGCTCTGCAATCAAGCATTTTGCCTGATTTCCACCTTGGGACCACTCGCTTTGGCATGATGCTGACATCGCTTGTGGCGCAGGCCGCTGTTTTGCCTCGCCTTCTGTCTGATTGACTGTGGGCTTGTAAAACAGTGGGTGCGGCCCTCCTCTGGCTTTGATTTACCTGTCTGCAATCAGGCACCCGTGAAAAGCCAGCCGTGGGAGTGAGTGGTGATGATTCGGTTAACCGCGCTGTCAGCCGAATTCTGAACCGCCCAAGGGGGCAATCAGCATCCAAACAGCAAAGTGTTTGGCGCAGGGTTTTCGCATGTTCCCCGCGCACTTTGATCTTGCCTAAGGTTGCTGTGCGCCGGTGGTGGTCACATAGATCGCATAGAGCGATGTCGTGGCGGTGATAAACAGCCGGTTGCGGCGCGGCCCGCCGAAGGTCAGGTTGGCCACGACCTCGGGCACCAGAATTTTGCCCAAACGGTGGCCATCGGGGGCAAAGCAATGCACGCCGTCGGCGGCTGACGACCATAGATTGCCTGCAAGATCGGTGCGTATCCCATCGGGGATACCGGCATCGATCACGGCAAATTCCCGGTCGCGGATCAGCTTGCCGCCGTCCACATCAAAGGCGCGGATGTGGCGGGGCTTGCTGCCATCATGGCTGGCACCGGAGTCTGCAATATACAAAACGCGCTCATCAGGCGAAAACGCCAGCCCGTTGGGTTGGCAAAAATCATCCACCACAAGGCTGATATCGCCGCTGGTGCCATCAACCCGGTAAACACCATGCACAGGCTGATCGGGCGCGGCGCGATAGCCTTCGTAGTCAGACAAGATGCCATAGGTCGGATCGGTGAACCAGATGCTGCCATCCGAGTGCACCACGACATCATTGGGCGAATTCAGGAGCTTGCCCTGAAAGCTGTCGGCCAGCACCGTCAGGCCGCCATTGGCCTCGGTGCGGATCACGCGGCGGTTCCCATGCTCGCAAGTCACAAGGCGGCCCTGCCGGTCCCGTGTCTGCCCGTTTGAGAAATTGGAAGGTTGGCGAAAAGTGGTCACGCTGCCGCCCGACGCGGCATCGGCCGCCCAGCGCAAGATGCGCTGGTTGGGAATATCGCTCCACAGCAGGCATTGCATGTCATCAAACCACACCGGCCCCTCGGCCCAACGGCACCCGGTATAAAGCATATCCAGCGCCGCAGACCCCACGATGAATTGCGAAAAGGCCGGGTCGTCGATCTGATACAGCGGGGCAGTCATGGCAATACCTTGTTCTAGCGTGCGCCGGCTTTGCGGCCACTGGCCAGCAAGATCACGGTGATGATGATAACTCCGGTCATGATCAGCCGCACCCCAGCCCCAAGGCCATAGGTATTCAGCATCGACACGACCAAAAACATAAACAACGAGGCCCCCCAAATGCCCGGCACGTTGCTGTCGCCCCCGGCGACGGCGGTGCCGCCGATCACCACAACGGCAATCGACATCAGCAGATACTCGGCCCCCATGTTCAGCGCCGCCCCGCCCGAAAAACAGGCAAGCAGATAGCCGCAGACGGCAGCGAGTATGGCGCAAAGCAGATAGGTCACAAAGCGGCAGCCATCGACCGCGATGCCCGCCATGCGTGCGGCAGGCAAGCTTTGGCCAATGGCGGCGATCCACCGACCATAGGGGGTGCGGTGCAGCAAAACCCAAGCCACAATGGAAATCAGCAGCGCAATCAGGGCGATGTTGGGAATGCCGAGGCTGGTCTGGGTGGTGAAATCCGCAAGCGCTTGCGGCGGCTTGATCCGCAGGCCCCGGTTGGTCCAGATCGCGGCGGATTGCACGATAAAGCTCATCGACAGGGTGGCGATGATCGGCGGGATGCGCAGCGCCTTGATCAGCGCATAGTTCAGTACCCCGACTCCAGCCCCAACGGCTATGGCGATTGCCAGACCCTGCACGATCAGACCGTTTTGCCCATCCATGAATTTCAGCGTCACGGTCCCGGCCAAGGTCATGGTGGCAGGCACGGAAAGGTCAATGTTACCGGGGCCAAGGGTGATCACGAACATCTGGCCGATGCCAACCAGCACCGAGAAGGCGGCAAAGGTGAGCGCCGCTTGCGACAGGCCCACCGTCGAGGCCCCTTTTGTCACTGCGATCGTCGCCAGCCACACCGAAAGTGCCGCGACAAAGGACCATATCCACGGCTTTGCAAAGAGCGCCCTCATAGCGCACCACCCTTGCTTTCCAGCCGGTTCAGCAACAGCCGCAGGGCCAGAACGATGATCAGGATCGCGCCTTGCGCGCCGATCTGCCAATCGGGCGAGATACGCAAGAATGACAGAAATGACCCTGCCAGCGTCAATGTCAGCGCCCCGATCACAGCCCCGATGGGTGAAATCCGCCCGCCGGTGAATTCGCCCCCGCCAAGGATGACACCGGCAATCGACAACAGCGTATAGCGCAGGGCGATATTGGCGTCGGCACTGGTGGTCAGCCCGACAAGGCAGATGCCCGCACACACCGCAAAACTGGCGGCAAGGGCATAGGCCCCGGCCCGGGCGGCAACGATCGACCATCCGGCACGCTGCACGGACCGCTGGTTGCCCCCCACCCCCCGGATCAGCACCCCGAGTGAGGATCGCATGATCAAAAGATGCGCAAACACCGCAAGAAGCGCACTTGCGACAATCGCCATCGGCATCAGCGGCGGTTTTGAGATCATGATCGCCCGCGCCCATGCAGGTGCTGTGCCACCGGGGGCCGGCAGGATCAGCACCGCAAGCCCCGCCCAGACAAAGCTCATCCCAAGCGTCACCACGATAGAGGGCAGATCGCGCAGATAGATGATGACGCCGATCAGCGCATAGGCCGCCACGGCCGCCAACAAGATCACGACCCCCAGCATTGGCGTATCATGCAGATAGGTCGCGGCAACGCAGGCGACAAAGCTGACAAAGGTGCCCATCGACAGATCCAGATCATTGACCGCCATGATCAGCATCTGCGCGATGGTGGCCAAAGCAATCGGCACCGCAAGGTTGAACAGCAGGTTCAGCCCATTATAGCTCATCGCGCGGGGTTGCAGATAGAACACCCCCGCCAGCAGCAGCAAAAGCGACGCCACCGGAACAGCAAGGCGCAGGGTGTCGGTGGACACTTTCATGCCGCCTCCCCTTCGAACGAGGCGCGCAGAATGTTTTGCTCGCTGATCGCATCGCCCTCAAGTTCCATCACGATGGCCCCGTTGCGAAAGACATAGACGCGGTCACAAAGCTGCATTTCTTCCATCTCGGTTGAATACCAGACAAAGGTGCGGCCCGCTTCGGCCTCGGCGCGGATCATGCCATAGACCTCTTGCTTGGTGCCGACATCCACGCCGCGCATTGGATCGTCCATCAGTACGACAGGCGCGCGCGTTGACAAGGCGCGGGCAAAGAGGACCTTTTGCTGATTGCCCCCCGACAGCGACAAGATCGAATTTTCCATATCAGGCGTGCGGATTTCAATGCGCCTTTTCCAGTCTGCGCCGCGCTTGGCCTCAGAGGCATCATTCATCACCCCCCGGCGTGATAGGTCCCCAAGCGAGGCCACGGTCATATTCTTCAGAATGCTCCACAAATCGAAAATGCCGTTCTCGCGCCGATCCCCGGCCACGAAGGTGACGGCGGGATCACGGCGGGGCCACCATTGCGGGCTGTGATGGTCAAACAGCGCCAGCAACATCCGGGTCTGTCCGTGGCCACCAAGCCCCGCCAGACCGACGACCTCGCCCTTGCAGGCGCGGAACGGCTGACCTTTGGGCAAGCTCAGTTCCATCACCGGTTCAAGGGCAGACGTGCTGCGGCGAATGGCCGCCTGATGCGTGGCGACACTTCCCATCGCCTCGACCAGGCCGGCGTGATCAAAGCCGCCTGCGCCACGTTCGGCAACGATCTTGCCGTCTTTCATCACCACGATACGACTGGCGGTTTCGAGAATTTCGTTGAGCATGTGGGAAATCAGGATCACAGCACCGCCGGTTGCCACAAAGCGGCGGACATGCGCCAAAAGCTGCGCCGCAAGCCCCGCATCTAGTGACGAAGTGGGCTCGTCCAAGATCACAAGGCGCGGCGGGTGGCCTGCATCGGAAAACGCCATGGCGATTTCCACCATCTGGCGCTGAGCAATCGACAGCGCCCCGACCTTGCCACTTACGTCGATGCCATGGCCGGGAAACACCAGATCAAGGCTGGCGGCGATGATCGCCCGCGCCCGATTGCGCCAGCCGAAACCACCCAAAGTGCGGTGCATGATACGGGTGTTCTCGATGATGGAAAGGTTCGGGCAAAGCGACAGTTCCTGAAACACCGAACGCACGCCGCGACCGCGCGCCACGCCAATGCCATAGGCGGCCAGCCGGCTGCCGTCACTGAAGATCTCGCCTTGCTGGGGGGTAAGGCCACCGTTGATCACCGACACGATGGTCGATTTGCCAGCCCCGTTATGGCCGACAAGACCAATACATTCGCCCGGCAGGATCGACAGTGACACATCGTCAAGCGCACGCACCTCGCCAAAACGCACAGTGGCGTTGGCGACATCCAACACGGCGGGGGGGGACGGCTGTGGCAAAGGCGGTTTTCCGGTATCAGACAGGGCGCAGACGACCTGCCCCAAGAACGCTTTGGGGCAGGTCTGGTTTCATGCGCGTCAGCGACGCGTGGGAAGGGATGCCGTTACTTGGTGGCTTCAATCACCGCGATCGCATCGGCTTGGCTGTATTCGACGTTGGCCACGCCCCCGGCTTGGGTATTGGCCAGATTTGCCTCAAGGTTGTCTTGATCAATGCGCAAGAACGGCACGGTCAGATCTTTTGGCACGTCCTTGCCATCAAGGATCTGCTGGGCGACCCAGAACGCCAGCGTCGAGACACCGGGGGCAATCGACACCGACATGGTGGTATAGCCGTTGGCGTCCTTTTGCTCTTTCCACCATTTCAGCTCGTCCTCGCGGTTGCCCATCACAATGGTCGGCATGGACCGATCCGTCGCCGCAATTGCCTGCGCCGCACCATAGCCGTCACCGCCTTGGGTCACGACGCCCACGAGTTCGGGCAGCGACGGCAAGATCCCCGCCACCGCCTTTTGCGCAACATCTTGCGCCCAGTCACCGTGGACGGACCCGACGATCTTGAACTGCGGGAATTGCGAGACGCCCTCGGCGATACCAGCCGAGATTTCATCATCAACAAACACCCCGGCAAGCCCGCGGATTTCAAGCAGGTTGCCACCGTCTGGCAACACGCCTGCCAGATATTCCACTTGGCTGCGGCCCATCTCTTTGAAGTTCACCGCAATGCGCCATGCGCAAGGTTCGGTCACGATACCGTCAAAGGACACAACGGTAATGCCCGCATCACAGGCCTCTTTCACCGCACCATTCAGCGCGGTCGGCGAGGCTGCGTTGATGACGATGGCGTCATAGCCTTGCAGAATCATGTTCTGGATTTGGGCGGCCTGCTCGGTCGCCTGATTTTCAGCGGTGGTAAAGGTGTCGGCCGCAGCGACCGTGCCCGCAGCCACAGCTGGACCGGTGATCTTTTCCCAGCTGGTCAGCATGGCCTGCCGCCACGAGTTTCCAGCATAGTTGTTTGAAAGGGCAATCTTTTTTGCCGAAGTGTCTGCCAAAGCAGGCATCGCCACAGCAAGGATCGTGGCCGAGGCCAGCAACATCGTTCTGGTATTCATGTCTCTCTCCCTAAGTGTGCTGCACGCATGGCAGCCTTTGTGGCGCCCACAAGGACGACCAAATTCCGCTTGTCTTCTTGCCGAGGTTCCTCCACTCAACAGACCCAGAATGGGTGAGAAGGCCATCTCTGTATAGGGTTTTTCAGGCAGCACGCTTGCGGGGTCTCCCCAAAAATGTGCGGGTTCCCGCAGGTGCTTTGCGCGGGATGCTGTAGGTCTGGCGCGGCTTCTCTGCCATGCTGGCGCGGCGGCTGAGGCCGCTTTGGCGGAGGATCGCATGATGGTCGAAACGTCCCCAGTCGCATTGTTGAACCATCTGTTCAGCATCTCACGCCTATTGGCAGGGCAGCTTGACTTTCAATCTGCCATACAGGCGATCGCCGCGGAAATCGCGCAGATCCTGCCGCATGATCATCTGGATGTCTGCATCCTGCGCCCGGACGGACAGTTTCACACCGCCTATGAAAGCGGGATCGAAACCGACTGGGGCAAGCAACCGCATGCACCCATTGCCAACAGCCCGATCCGGGCGCTGCTGCAAGGGGCGGTGGATCATATCTTGACCGACGACGCCTGCACCGATCGGCGCTTTCAATTCACAGGCGGGTTTTACAAACCGATCCACGACCACGGCCTGCGCGCCCGCATCCATGTGCCAATGATGGTGCATGGCGAAGTGATCGGGGCGTTCAGCGCCTCATTGCGGCGCGCCGGGGCCTATGGGGCCGAAGATGTGCGCCATGCCCGCTATATTGCCGATCTGCTGTCGCCCTACTTCTTTGCGCTGAGGGCCGCCGAACAGGCGCAGCGGTCGGCGATCATTGAGGCCGAGGCGCGCGCCCGCGAGGAAGGCTTACGGCTGGGAGCGCTCAAGCTGACGGAAGCTTTGGAAAAAGAGCGCCAACGCATCGGCATGGACCTGCATGACCAGACGCTGGCCGATCTGACCCGGCTGACCCGACATATGGAGCGGCTGCCGCATGACGGCGCGGCACCGGCCGAGGTGTTGGAGCCGATCACCCGTGGCCTGCACCTATGTATGCAAGATTTGCGGCAGATCATCGAACAGGCGAAACCGTCGCTTTTGCAACTGTTCGGCTTTTCGCACGCAATCGAACATCATCTAGACCGGGCCATTCGCGACTCCGGCCAAGGCATCAACTGGACCCTGAGTGACGACTCTGGTGGGGCGTTTGACGCCTTGGAACCGACGGTCAGCATCGCGCTGTACCGCATCGCGCAAGAGGCGATCAACAATGCCGTCAGCCATGCCGAGGCGGGCAGGATTTCGGTGCAGTTGGTGGCCACACCGGGCCAGATTTCGCTGGCGGTCAGCGACGATGGCAAAGGGATCAGCAAAAAGCGCACCCGCATAGGCAGCGGCATCGACAATATGAAGACGCGGGCGCGGCTGATCTCGGCGCGCTGCACGCTGGCTGCGGGGATCGACGGTGGCGGCACCAGCGTCGGAATTGTGCTGCCCCTTGTGTGCGCATCCAACCTGCAGGCGGTCGCGGAATGAAGGGGGCGGACATGGAAGTTCTGATCGTCGAGGACGACCCGCTGCATCGGTCTTTCCTGCGAGAGCAGGTCAGCGCAGCCTTGCCAGAATGCATCACCATTTATGAGGCCGAGAATGGCCAGCAAGGCGAAACCTTGGCGCGATCGCATCGCGCGGCGCATGTCGTGATGGATTTGCAGATGAACGCCCGCAACGGCATCGAGGCCGCGCGCACGATCTGGCGCGAAAGGCCCGACACGCGCATCTTGTTCTGGTCGAATTATGCCGACGAGGCCTATGTGCGCGGCGTCAGTCGGATCGTGCCAAATGGCGCGGCCTACGGCTATGTGCTGAAATCCACCTCGGAAGAGCGACTAAAACTGGCCTTGCGCAGCATCTTCATCGAAAACCAATGCGTGATCGACAATGAGGTGCGAAGCATGCAGCAACGCAGCTTTGCGCAGACCTCGGGGTTCAGCGAATCCGAATATGAAATCTTGATGGACATCGCGCTTGGCATGACCGACCGCGTGATCTCTGAACGGCGTCACCTGTCGCTACGGTCCGTGCAAAACCGTTTGCAACAGATCTACAGCAAACTTGACGTCCATCAAGCCGCCGATGGCCTGCGCGACGACAGCCCATTCAATCTTCGGGCACGGGCCGTGACTGTGGCCATGCTGCGCAAACTGCTGAACTATGGCGCATTGGAAAAGGCGGAAGCAGAGTTGCAGCAATGGATGCGCGGGCGCGCGCTGTGACGCCTTGGGCGGGGGGCATGCGGCGTGTGGATAGGCTGTTTGTGGGTGGGAATTTTCGTGTCCTCAAGACAGCCTGATCCGGCACAGCCAAGGATGCATCCCTTGCGGCATTGGCGCTCGACCACCCAACCATCTTTGCATTCGGATAAAGTCGCATAACCGCCGCACCGCTTGCCAAGAAAAGAAGTCGTGATCCTTCCCTATGCGCGGCTGCTATAACCTTACCCGGAAAAGTGACCACGCGTTGCCGTGGTCATTTCCTTGGTTGCAACCGCCCGTCACCTCAGATGCAGGTCAACAGGATTTGGCCGTGCATCCCCTATTGGCGAGTCAACTCCGCTGGGAGCGCATAGGCCTCAAGCCGCGTGAGGGCGTCTCGCGCCTTGGTTGCCGACCGAAAGAGGGTCTCGCAGTGCCGCATGGCATTGCGAAGCGCTGCGTCGTCTGTGCCAACGGATGCGATTGCCTTTCGCAATGCCCGCTGGCACCCACGGGTCTCGATCTCGGCGCGGCCCGACGCGGCAGATGCACTGAGGATGAGTTTGTTTACCGTCACGCCGTCGGCGACCAGTCTGGTGTCCCGCTCGATCCGGCGAAGGACGCTTCCGATCAGTGGCGTACGCGTTTCAAAAACGCCAAGCATCTCCAACGGCATTTTCAGCCCCTCTCGGGAACGGTCAAGCCTTGCGTTGGTCGTGTTGGCGAGGTGATATTTTGCCACCTCTGCGCTATCTGCAAGGACGGTAAGCATACCGATTGCACGCCCGACCTGATCGCCGATCGGCGGGCATCCCGGTCCCAAGGGGTTGGTCGTGCAATTGAACGGAAAGAGCAGGCTGTCCGCCCCTTGCAAGGTGACAAACGGCGTTCGTGGTTCGCAGAATTCCGGCGCTACCTCGCAAATGTCGGGCGTCTCGGGCGGTTCCCCACCGAGCGGTTCTGGAAATGGGATCACTTCGCCTGCACCGCCAAGCCAGACGATATCGCCGTCATCCCAGAAGTCCGCCACGAAATAGTTTGTGGCTTGGGGCGCCTCAAGGGTGCCAAGACTTTGCGCAGCGGGCGTCGAAAACAGATAAAGATTGTCGTCACAATCTGGATGGATCGGCCCCGTCATTTGAAGGAACGGTGGCAGGTCCGGTGCCGTGCCCGCATCAGGTCCGTCAGGCAATGTCTCGAACTGTTGGCTACTGATTTCTCCGAACACAGGGTCAATGTAGATGTCGCCGGGCGAGGTGACGGCAAAGTGCCATCCACCATCCCAACCGCCGGGTTGTTCAAGGCGAAAGCCGCAGGCATTGGCCGGAATCTGGTCGGCCGGGTAGCCGTTCACCACAAACTGCGGGGAACCGCCACCGCCGTATTGCACGATGATCTGGCCCGCCCCAAAGGCTGGCGATGATACGATTGCAACGCATGAACAAAGGGCAAAGGCTCGCGACAGGAAGACGTTACGCATCGAAAATTCCTCCTTGAAATAAAAGCGGTTGCTCAGAAACTCTGCAAGGCGCTGCGTATGACCGGCCTCAGCATCTGGGGCAGAACAAGACGCAGGTCGTCTTGGCTCGATGTCGGGTCGATGTCGTTGTAGAAAAGCCCAAAGACATACTCGCGACTGCCTGCCCCACCGTTGATTGGAAGGGAAATCCACCCGATCATCGTCCGGTAGTCGCGCGGATCCGTGATGTCGGCCACGCCATCTCCATTGAGATCCGGATCGATGATGCCGTCGCCATCCATGTCCTTGCTGGCATTGGACCCGCGCTTGTGGACGAACCGGACGCCACCAATGGTGCCCGCACCGCCGGGACCCGCGGTGCCGCTGAAGAAATTGGTGTTCACGCCCGCTGGCAGACCAAGTTCCGTGGCCTGTTCGTTGATGATGGTCTGTAGGTTAGGGCCAAGTCCGTTGCCGTTGTTGCGGTCGTTGTTCATGAACAGATACGCCGCAGTGGTTGCGAAACTCACGTTGGCTGGCAGCGTCGAGGGAAACAGAATGGCCGGATCAGAGACCATCTCCTCCAGCAGACGGCCCATGTCGACCAAGGTCGTCTGATTGGACGTCGGACCAAAGGTTGGCCCGCCGCACCCCATCCGGTTGGCAAAAGATGTGCTTGTAAGACCGGCTGCAGTGCCCGCATCGCTTAGCATCGTCGACCATCCGGCCACGGGGTTTCCAGCCCCGACCGTCTCTTGAATAGCGTTCGCGCTGACGTTGTTGGACACTTTCATCATCGCGCACAGGCCCGTCCCCAGCGGCAGATTGACCAGCGCACCGCTGCAACTCGCGACGGTATTGGCCACTGGCGGAACCGTGCAGTTGTTTCCGTTGCCACCTGAACCGGTCGACGTGGCCGAGGTGGACACGAAATTGACCGGGCAACTTGTCGTCGTTGCTGGCGGCCCGGCCGCGATCACGGCGGGGCAGGTGTTCAAATTTGTCGTGTTGAGGTTCAACGTCCCTTGGTCGACCTGCCGAAGCGCCTCGATCATGTAGAGAAGCTTGATGGAACTGCTGGGATGAAAAGACAGGTTGGGGTTGTAAGCCTCGATCACGGGTCCGTTCACAGCCTTGAGGTAATAGCCAAAGCTGCCACCGTCGGTCTGACGCTGAAGCAAGGGGCCGACCTGATTGCTTCGTATCTGACCACCCGGCCTGATCCGAACACGCGCCTGAGGGTCGACCCGCAACGCGAAACTGCGCGTGTCGATGATCAGAGAGCCCGAGGACTCCACTGTCAGCGTCGCGCTCTCAGCCACACGAACATTGCGTGACGCGATGCGGGTCGCCGTGATCTCGCATGAGACATTGACAGTCCAGTCGGTATTGTCTGGAATCACGCATTCGGCAGCAAAACTGGGCGAACTGGCCCCCAAAGACCACGCAATGACCCCCGCCGCCACGACTTTGGACCCATCAGAACACGGCATCTTCTAGCAAGCCCCAAGGCAAACCGACCCATCGGCACCGAGGATCAGGCGATTGGTAAGGTTCGTGAAAAGGGTCAGGCTGTGATTGCTTCGGGTTCCAATCTCGGCCCGGCGAACTGTCGGGCTGGACGCGCGCGCCTGAATGGAAAGCTCCACATCCTGCGTGGAGGGAGTCGAGGGCCCGGTGCCGGTTGCAATGAACTCGCCCCGCGCAAAGGCACCGTCGGTCACCCGCAAATCTGCGCCTGCCGCGTTGTTCCCGTTGATGTCAAGGCGCGTTCCCGGCTGGATCGTTCCGATGCCGACATTGCCGCCCTCAGCAATGACCAGGCGCCCGGTCGACCCATTCTCCCAAAACCCAATCCCCGACGTGGCCTGATGACTGGTTAGCGCCCAAGTCTTGAGGTCATCATTGCTGTCGCGAAGCACGAGTTGGTTTTCGTCGCGCGTGATGCGCACCTCGCCCTCGAACTCAGCCGCCCGTCTGCCGCCCGCATGGGTTGCCCGTAGTGCGGGGGCGGCGCTGTTGGGGCCGGTCACAAGCCCAGAGAGGGCCGCGCCGCGCCCGTTTGCGACAGCCGAGACGGCCGGTGCCCGGCCGTTGGTGACACTGGCGAGCGCCGGGGAATTGCTGAACGGGCTGTCAATCTCGAAGGCACCGGCGCTTGCGGTCAGACTGCCGCGAACCTCCAGCCGCGCGGTCGCCCCTTCTTGCCCGATCGCCACATTGACACTCTTTGACTCCGGGTGCAGGACACTGGTCCCTTGCCCCAGCCAGTCCCCGTCCGAAACCGTGAACTCGGTGAAGGGACCTGAAAGTTCGCTGCATTCCTGATCCGCCGGTATCGCCTTGACGTTGTTGTTGTTGCCATGGACGCAAAGCTTGAAAACCTGCGCCTCGATTGGCCCGCCTGACCCCAAAAACAGGGCGATCAGGCAAAGCAACAAACGATTGTTCGGCGCAGCAAAGGCGACGTTGATGTTGGTTCTGGAGTCCCGTGTCATCGATACTTCCTTTTCGTCGCGGGGGTTTGACCGAACGGGGCAACGTCGGCCCAAGGAGTCGCAGAAGAGAAAACAGCCATGTCAGCCGCATGGCGCGTGGCCACCGAGGACAGGGCGGGCAACGCTGGCAGTCACGCCGCCGCGCCTTGATCTGTCATCCACTCAAATTAAGTGACGTAGGGGCAATTGTATTGTAAAAAAGGCGCATAATCGCAACCTGAAGGTGCAGTCCGATGGAGCCACCGCCCTTTCAAGATGTGCAGGTTTTTCCTGAGCTTCGTCGCTACATCCGACGTGTGATTGTGACTGAGACGGGACCGATGAGCCCGCATGCCGCGATGATCGCGCCCACGGGTTACGCCTATGTGGGTTGGGTGTTCCGCGGCACCATGGCAACATTCGTTGATGACCACCCCCATGCGACGTTCACGCAGCCTTCGGTGTTCATTGGCGGTGCTTTGAACACCGAATGGGTGCGCGTGGAATATTCGGAACGCTACGGCCAGATTCTGGCCGAGTTTACGGCGACCGGGCTTTTTGAATTGCTTCATGTTCGCGGAAGTCAGGTCGCAGGGATCGCTTGTCACGCCGAGGACCTTGGGCTTGACGGATTTGCAGGCCATACAAAGGCAGCCAAGGAACCACAGGTCGGCGCATACGCCGCCAAAGCGTTCCAGCAAACGCTCTGCGCCTTCATCCCAAAAGCGGCGCGTGCGTCTGACTATGTGCGTCGTGCCGTCGATCTGTTCGAGGCGGCCAACGGAGACGTCAGAATAAAGGATGTGGCCGAGGCGGTCGGCATCAGACAGGATCGACTGCGGCGACAGTTCCGTGACGTTGTGGGGCTTAAACCGAAGAGTTTTGTCGGTGCACTCATGCTCAACCAAGCGATGGAGATCCTTGTGGGCCAGAAATCCGGCAGCCTGACCGACCTTGCCCATGCTGCGGGATTCTACGATCAGGCCCACTTTATCCGCGCCGTTCGGAAAATGGCAAAAGAGAGTCCGGGGGCCTATGTCGCATAGCTTCGGCGCTTTCCAGACGCGCTGTTTGTTCGAGATCCGAAATAGAGATGTCGGCAGTGGGGCGAACTTTCGACAGCTGTGCTCACTGTTCTTCGGGCCATCCGCGACGCGCTGCGTGATGGACATATGGCAGTCATGCAAAAGCAGGGGCGCAGCCTCGGGAAGCAAAGCCAATGTCTGGAACGGGCCGGATATGTCATCGCGGCCCCTTCGGCCCAATCACTCGGTCCAAATGACCCCCTGCCCGGCTGGCATGCGCTCGCGTTTCAGCGGCGCGAAGTCGTTCACCGCGTCAGTTGTCGCGAGTAGGCTTGGCCCTATCCGTGACTGTGGTTGCAAACATCGCGTCTTACGTGCTTGCCAGATGACCAAGAAAGGCGCCGGCAAATCTGCGGGCCACGCAGGTTCCAGACCTGTGCACCGCACGTCATGGGCCCGTTCCCCGCAACAGCGGCACCAGTCTTGCCATGAAGGTTGCCACCAATCGCCCGGTGGCTTTTCCATGGCAGAGACAGATGCCGCTTTGCGTCCCGTCGTGGAAATCAGCCCGTAATCTCTTCGGCAATCACGGCCACGCAATCCCCCGGTTTTACAAGACCCGGAAAATGACGCGCCGTGAACAGCCCCCCGCGTTGAACCTTTAGTGCCACGGGGGCCAGCCCGGTGCGGGAGGTGGGATAGATCATCGCGATGGTTTGCCCCCGCACGACCCTGTCGCCCAGATCGGCACAAAAGCGGATCAGCCCGGCATCTTCGGCAAAGGTAAAGCAATCGGCATCAGGCATGTCGAGCCATTGCGTGGGCTGTTCGACCGCCTCACCTTTGACGATCCCCGCCGCGATCAAGACGTTGCGACACCCCGCAATCGCGATCCCCGCTGTGCGCCCCGAGGCCGTGCCGCCACCGCCAAGTTCGGTGGTGACCAAGATCTTGCCCATCTCTTCGGCGGCGCTGTCATACATGCCGACCGCGTCAATCTCCAACATCTTGACCGAATAGGGCGCACCAAAAGCGCGGACCAGACGAAAGGCCTCGTCCTGTTGCGTCTTGTCAGGCAAGATATGTGCGGCGCAAAAGGGCAAGAAATCCAGCGTCTTGCCGCCCGAGTGGAAATCCAGCACCACATCGGCCATCGGCAGCAGAACGCGCTGAAAGTAATCGGCGATCTTTTCAGTCACTGTGCCATCAGGGCGGCCCGGAAAGCTGCGGTTCATATTGCCCCGGTCGATGGGCGAGGTGCGGTTGCCTGCCGCAAAGGCGGGTTGGTTCATCGCGGGAATGATGATGACCCGGCCTATCACCTCTTCAGCCCGCAAGGTGTGGGCCAGATCAAACAGCGCAATCGGCCCCTCATATTCGTCACCGTGGTTTGCCCCGGTCAACAGGGCCGTCGGCCCTTCGCCGTTCTTGACCACGGTAATCGGGATCATGACAGAGCCCCACGCCGCATCATCGCGGCTATAGGGCAGACGCAAAAAGCCGTGCTGCACCCCGTCAGCGTTGAAATCCACCGTCGCCGAAAGGGGCGACGGTTTCAGTTGTGCGGTCATGCTGATCAGTCCTTTACGAACAGTTTGCGCGGCACATTGGCCAGACATTCGACCCCGGTTTCGGTGATCAGGATGCTTTCGGTGATCTCCAGCCCCATATCCTCCAGCCACAGGCCGGTCATGAAGTGAAAGGTCATGCCGGGTTGCAAGACGGTCTTGTCACCGGGGCGCAAGGACATGGTGCGTTCGCCCCAGTCCGGCGGGTAGCTGACACCGATGGGATAGCCGGTGCGGTTGTCCTTAATGATGCCGGATTTGGCGAGCACGTCGAAGAAACCGCGCGCGATGTCTTCGCAGGTGTTGCCCGGACGGGCGGCGGCAAGGCCAGCCTCCATTCCTTCAAGCGTCGCCGCCTCGGCATCCAGAAAGGCTTGTGTCGGCTTGCCCAGAAACACCGTGCGCGACAGCGGGCAGTGATAGCGGTGATAGGTGCCGGCAATCTCGAAAAACGTGCCTTCGCCCGACTTCATGGGTTTGTCATCCCACGTCAGGTGCGGGGCCGAGGCGTCACGGCCCGAGGGCAAAAGCGGCACGATGGCGGGATAGTCGCCACCAAACTCGGCGTCGCCCCGGATGCCCGCGTCATAAATCTCGGCCACCAGATCGCATTTGCGCATGCCGACCTCGACCTTGTCGACGATGCGTTCGTGCATCTTTTCAACGATCCGCGCGGCCTTGCGCATATAGTCGATTTCTTGCGGCGATTTCACCGCGCGTTGCCAGTTCACCAAGGCGGTCGCATCGGTAAAGCGGGCGTTTGGCAGGTGTTTGGTCAGCGCGGCAAAGGCGGCGGCAGAGAAATAGTAGTTGTCCATCTCAACCCCGATCCGCAGGCCGCCCCAGCCTTTGTCGGTCAAGATGGCCGAGAGATAATCCATCGGATGGCGTTCGGTGGACTGAACATAGTGATCAGGGTAGCCGATGATGTTTTCGTGTTGCAGATAAGACGTCAGCTTGGCCCCGTTCGCATCTTGGCCACGGCCATACCACATCGGTTCGCCATGCGGTGGGATGATCACACATTGATGCACGTAAAACGACCAGCCGTCATAGCCGGTCAGCCAGTTCATATTGCTGGGGTCGGTGACGATCAAAAGGTCTACACCCTTTGCTTCCATCGCGCGGCGCGTCTTGTCCAGACGGCTGGCGAATTCTGCGCGCGTGAAGCGCAACTGCACCTCGGTCATGTCTTCAGTCCTCCTTGAGGGGATCTCGCCCCTGCGTGTGATCGTCAAACGGTGATGCTTTGCCCCGCCCCTAAGGCGCGGGCGCGCGTCAGGGCAAGGGCGGCAATGGCGGTGTCTTGAATGCCGGTGCCTGTCAGGTCGGCAAGGGTGATCTGGTCGGGCGCGATGCGGCCTTGGGCCAGCCCCGCGATCACCTGCCCCAATTCGGGAAAGGCGCGGTCGGCGGGGATAACGCCGGCGGCCATGGCATGGTGCAATTCGCCAAGCACCCGCGTCTGCGACAGGCGGTCCGCGATATACCTTGCCTGTGCCAGCAGCGCGGGGGCGATTTCATTCTTGTGCTCGGCGTCCGATCCCATCGCAGTGATATGCTGGCCCGGATGCGCCAAGTGCAAGATAGGCTGTTCCGAAGGGGTGGTGGTGACCACGATATCGGCCCCATCGGTGGCCTGCGCGACCGAAGACGCCGGGCTTGCGGCCAGCCCCTTTGCCACCAGACGGGCGCAGAGGGCTTTGGCCTTGGCGGGATCGCGCGCCCAGATGCGGTAGTCTAGCAGGGGACGGACCAGCGACAGGGCAACGGCCTGCAATTCGGCCTGCATCCCGGCGCCAAGGATTGCGGCGGTGCGACTGTCTGTCCGGCTCAGATGCCGCGCGGCGACGGCCCCGGCAGCTGCGGTGCGCACATCGGTCAGATAGCCATTGTCCAAAAGCAGGGACTGCAGCAGGCCAGTCTTGGCCGACAGCACCACCATCAGACCGCTGGTTGATGGCAGGCCAAGGGCGGGATTGCCAAAAAAGCCGGGGCTGATCTTGATGGCGAAATGGTCGATCCCCGGCACATAGGCGGTTTTCACGTCCACCTCGCCGCGATGTTCGGGAATGTCCAAGCGCAAGATTGGCGGCATCACGACCGGTTCTGTGGCAAGGGCCCGAAAGGCATTTTCTACGCAATCAATCGCGGCAAGGTCCAACGGCACAAGGGCGCGCAAATCCGCCTCGGTCAGAAGGACGACGGGGTCTTTCATTGCGCCAGCCCCTCCATCACGCGGGCAAAGGTTTCGGGCGCGACGTTGCGCCCTGACAAGATGCAGATCGTTCCGGGCCCGAAGGACACACGGCCCGCAAGGATCGCCGCATGACCCACGGCGGCGGCCCCTTCGACAGTGTCGCCCGTGGCCGCTTGGATATGGCGCATGGCTGCGGCAATCTCGTCCTCGGTCACCAGAACCACATCATCAAGCAGTGCACGGCACATGGCAAAGGTCACAGCGTTCGCAAGGCCGATCCCGCCCCCAAGCGAGTCTGCCAAAGTGGAAAGCTCCGTCACCTCAACCGGATGGCCCGCCGTAAGGCTTGCGGCCATCGCGGCCCCGCGCTCCATGCTGATGCCAATCACCCGGCAGCGGGGCGCACGCGCCTTGATCGCGGCAGCGATCCCGGCGGCAAGACCGCCCCCCGACAGCGGCACCAAAACGGTCGTGGCCGTTGGGCAATCGGCCAGCAGTTCAAGACCAAGCGTCCCCTGCCCCGCCACCACGGCCGGATGGTCAAAGGGCGGCACCTCGGTAAGGCCCTCTTCGGCCACGGCGCGGGCGACCTCGACCATCGCCTCATCCTGACTTTGGCCAATGATGCGCACCTCGGCCCCCAGATCGCGCACGGCTTGCACCTTGTTGGGCGGCACCAGATGCGACAGGCAGATCACGGCCCGACCACCCGCCGCACGGGCCGCATGGGCAAGCGCGCGGCCGTGGTTCCCGGTGGAGGCGGTGACAACCCCCGTGGCCAAGGCCTGCGGTGGCAAGGACAGCACGGCATTTGTCGCCCCGCGCAGCTTGAAGGCCCCGGTCTCCTGACGATATTCTTGTTTCAGCATCACGCCCGGCAGCAAAGGGTCTGCCAACATGGGCGTGTGGCGAATGTGGGCGCGAATGCGCGCCTCGGCCGCCAAGATGTCGGTCAGGGTGACGGGATGCGCCAAAGTCAGTCCCCCAGCGGCAAGGTCATCAGATGCCCCGGCGCAAGGGCGGCCTGCGCGCCACAGAGCCGCGCCGCATTCCATGCAGCGGCATAGTTCGACGACAAGGCGGGGATGGTGGTTGCGGCCTCGATCCGGGCGATGATGCCTGCCGCACGTACCGCCGTGCACGAAATGAACAGCGCATCCGAGGCAGGATCGGCGGCCATGGCGGCAAGGTCGACCAGTTCGTCCAGCGCAATCCGGGCCATGTCACGGTCATCGGCCATGTTCAGGCAGGTGACACGGTCAAGGTCAAAGCCCTCGGCCTCGAACATCGCGGCCATGGGGCGGGTGGTTTCCTCAAAATAGGGTGTCAGCACCGAAATCCGGCGCGCACCCATGGCCCGCAGACCTGCAAGCGCGCCCGAAATGGGGGTTACAACCGGGGCGCCGGGTTTGCCCAAGGCCACTTGCGCCCGCACGGCAGCATCCCCGATGCAGACCGAGGCAGAGGTGCAGCCATAAACCACCACGTCCAGATCCTCGCCCGGCAAGATCAGGGCTGCCCCTTCGGCCAGATCACCTTCCATCGCGCGCAGCGTCTCGGGGGTGACGGGATTGGCAAAGGGGATGCGGTTGACATAGACCCCGATCCCCGCAGGCGACAGAATGCGGGCGAAATCCACCTCGATGGTGTGATCCGTTGACAGGGCCACAAGGCCGATCCGATGGCTGACCGGGCGCGGGTCAAGCCGTGGCTTGTGGGTTGATACCTGAATGTCCGTCATTTCCCCAACCTTCCATAACGATGTTCCAACGCCCTGAGCATGACCACGGACACAAGACTCGTGGCGAGGAAAAAGACACCGACCAAGGTCATCGGCTCGATATAGCGATAGCTGGAATTGGCGACGGATTTCGCCTGATTCATCAATTCCAGCACCGTGATGGCCGAAAGCAACGGCGTCTCTTTGAACATCGCGATCAGATAGTTGGCCAGTGCCGGGATCATCGGCGGCACCGCTTGCGGTATGATCACATGCTGCCATGTCTGCGGGATGGTCAGGTTGGTGGCGCGCGCGGCCTCCCACTGCCCCTTGGGCACATTTTCGATGCCCGCGCGGTAAACCTCGGCGGTATAGGTGGCATAGTGCAGCCCCATCCCGATCACGCCTGCCACCAAGGGCGACAGCACAATGCCGATATCGGGCAAGACGTAAAAGATGAAGTAAAGCTGCACCAACAATGGCGTGCCCCGGATGAATTCCGCAAAGGCCCCCACCGGGCGCGCGATCAGCAGGTTTTGCGACCGCCGCGCAATGGCAAGCACCAACCCCAAGACGGCGGCCACGATGGCCGACAAAAGGGTGATGAACAGCGTCAGCTTCAACCCTTGCAGCAGGGTCGGCGTGATTTCGGCAACAAAGGCCCAGTCCCACTCCATCTTAGCGCACCCCGTCAAGGCCGCGCGTCATGCGGCGTTCCAATGCCTTGACGCCCGTGGTGATGACCATGGCAAAGGCGAAGTAAAGGATCAGGATCGTGACAAAGGGGATCAGCGTGCTGCCGGTTTGCGCCCGCACCACCTGTGCCTGAAAGGTCATGTCTGACAGCGAGATCAAAGAGACCACCGCCGTGCCCTTCAAAAGCTCGATCGCGTTATTGCCGAACGTGGGCAGCATCAGCGGCAGGGCCTGCGGGATGATCACATGGCGCATCCGTTGAAACCGGGTCAGGTTCAAGGCGATGGTTGCCTCATATTGATCCTTAGGCACCGAAAGGATCGCACCGCGCACCACCTCGGCCCCGTAAGCGCCCACGTTCAGGCCCAGCGCAAGAACGCCCGCCATCAAGGGCGAAAGGGACACGCCCGCAAACGGCAGCACGAAATAGACCCAGAACAGCTGCACGAAGATCGACGTGCCGCGAAAGAATTCGATGTAGACCGTGGCCAGCCAGTTCAGCGGCGCAAAAGGGGCCAGCCGTGCCAACCCCGCGGCAAAGGCCGCAACAAGGGCAAGGGCCGAACCCATCAGGGTCAGCTGCGCCGTCACCAGCGCGCCCTGCAAGATGAGCGTCAGATATCCGGACCATTCGGCCATGCTTTGGAAACCTCAGGGTAAAAAGGGGGGGGGCGGCGCGGGGAGCAAACGCGCCGCCCGGGTGTAGAACCTTATTCGCCGCAGAGCGTGGCGCGGCTGGTCGACATCGCGGCGGCAGCCGAGAAGCCGTATGGTTCAATGATCGCGGCAAATTCGCCCGATTCCTTCATCTTGGCCAATTCCACGTCAAACGCATCGCGCAGTGCCGCGTCTTCCTTGCGAAAGGCCGCACCGTCGCAATAGACCGGCGCGCCCACGACGGGGGCGAACATTTCCAGATTGGGATCGGCGGCCTTTGTCATCAGATCCGAGATCGACAGGACGGGCAGCGAATAGACGTCAATCCGGCCATCTTGCAGCATTTTCAGGCCCGATTGCCCATCTGGCACCACGATCACGCGATCCCGCGGCACACCGGCATCCAGCGCCAGCTTCTCTTCGGTCCCGCCACCCGGTGCGCCAATTTTTGCGGTCGGGTCGGCAGCGATGTCGGCATAGGATTTGAAGCCCTTGGGGTTGCCCTTGGGCAGCAGGAAGGATTCCGCATCGCACAGGATCGGTTCGGAATAGGCGACGGCCTGGCACCGCTCGGGCTTCATGAACAGGCCAGCGGTGATGGCATCGTGGCGGCGGGCCTGCAATCCGGGGATCATCGCGCCATATTCACTGATCGAGGCCACAACCTCGCCCACGCCAAGGCGCTTGAACACCTCACGTGCAACATCGGGGGCCGCGCCTGAAACCGTGCCATCGGCGGCCACGGCAGTAAAGGGGGGTTCATTGGCAATGGCAATGCGGGCAAAGCCCTGTTCACGCAGATCGTCCAGTTTCTCGGCCATGGCGACAGCCGGGGCCGCGATGAGGGCAAGGGTAAGCAGAGTTCTTTTCATGGGTCGTCCTCTCTGTTGGGTGGGTTCAGACGCGGTGCCCTGCGGCGATAATCTTGCGCAGGAAGGTTTGGGTTCGTTCTTGCGTCGGGTTGGTAAAGATGCGGTCGGGGGGGCCCTCTTCGACGATGCAGCCCTTGTCAAAGAACAGCACGCGGTCGGCGAATTCATGGGCAAAGCCCATCTCATGGGTGACCAAGAGCATGGTCATGTCGGTTTCCGCGGCAAGGCGCTTCATCACAAGCAGCACCTCTTCCACCAGTTCGGGGTCAAGCGCGCTTGTCACCTCGTCAAACAGCATGATCCGGGGTTGCAGGGCCAGCGCGCGGGCGATGGCCGCGCGTTGTTTCTGACCACCAGACAACTGGCTGGGCATCGATTTCGCCTTGTCGGCAAGACCCACCATATCCAGCAGTTCCATGGCCCGCGCCTCGGCCTTGGCGCGCGGCTCGGCCTTGGTCAGCATGGGCGCAAGGGTGATGTTTTCCAGAACGGATTTGTGCGGAAACAGATTGAAATGCTGAAACACCATGCCGATATGGCGGCGCATATGGTGCAGGTGGGCCTCATCCGCCGGAACCTCACGCCCGCCGCGCTGTATATGGTAAAGCGGCTCACCGCACACCTCGATCCGGCCTGCGGTGATGGTTTCCAGCGTCATCAAGATTCGCAAGATTGTGGTCTTGCCCGACCCCGAAGGCCCGATCAGCGCCAGTTTCTCGCCCGGTTTTACCTCAAATGACAGGCCATCCAGCACCTTCAGCGTGCCAAAGGATTTGTCCAGTTTTTCGATACGGATAATCGGATCTGCCACGCCTGCCCCCGGTTGGTGCTTTGGCGGCAGAATTAACCTGACTATATATCATGTCAATTTTTAAATAATATCATGACAATTTTAGATCAAACCATGTCGCCCCTTTCTTCAAATGGTCGGAAGAAGCGCCTCTGGAACGTCGGTCAGCATGTCGCCCAGAATCTGAAGCCCGCGCCGCAACTCATCCGCGCGGGTGGAGCCAAGCGAAACCCGAATCGCCTCGCGTCGCCCTTTTTCGGTTGCACGAAACGCGCTGCCCGCCGCCACAGCCACGCCTTGCAAGCGGGCCTGCCCGACAAAGGCCTCTTCTGCCCAGCCTTCCGGCAGGCGCATCCAGATGTGCAGGCTGTTGCCATGGCAAGCGGGCATCAAGCGCCCCAAGACCTGCGCCGCAACCACATGACGTTCGGCCATCGCCCGCGCCTGCCATGTGGCCAGATCGGCCACCGTCCCATCCTTGACCCAATGCGACAACAGATCGGCCATCGGCGGGGTGGCCATCCAGTTGGCCACAAGATGGCGGTTGGCAACGGACGTGGCATAGCGGGGTGGGGCGTGCAAATAGGCCATACGCATGCCCGGAACCGTGATCTTGCTAAACCCGCAGATATGCAGCGTCCGCTCGGGGGCCAGTGCGGCGAAAGGCGTGGCGCGATCGGGGATCATCATGTTCAGAATATCATTCTCGATGATGGCAAGATCATGCCTGCGCGCCACCTCGACCAGTTCCGCACGGCGATCAGCAGGGGTCATCCGCGCCAAGGGGTTGATAACATTGGGCTGCATATAAACTGCGCGGATCAAACCCTTGCGCGCAATCTCATCCAAGGCGGCGGGCAACATCCCGTTGTCATCCATGCCCACACCTTCCAGATGCAGGCCCAGGTAGCCGCAAAGCGGCTTTATCGTGTGATGGGTCAAGGCGGCTGAGGCCAGGCCAGAGCCCGCAGGCACCACTGCCATGATCGCCGCCGTGATCGCGGGCGTCGCCCCATTGGTCAGGGCGATCCCGTTTGCCTCCGCGGGAATACCGTGGCGCCCCAACCAATCGGCGGCAACCGCCCGGTGATACGGCATCACCATATTGGGTCGAAAGGACAGTGCCGAAGGGGCCGCCAGATTCTCGGCAAGCCAAGCAAAGCCCTCGCGCATGCGGTCAAGATGCATTGCCTCTACCACGGGTTTGAGGATCGACAGATCGATCACCTCGCCCGGACGTTCGGGCAGATAGGGCTGCCGCGCCTCGGCCCCCGGCCCCAGCACGAAAGAGCCACGCCCGACCTCACCCGTGACAAGCCCACGCCGAATCAACTCGTCATAGGCGCGACTCACGGTCTGGACCGACAGGCCCAGAGCATCGGCCAGTTTGCGATGCGGCATCAGACGGGCAGCCGCCGGAAGGGCACCACTTTCAATGGCGCGGGCGAATTGCTCGGCCAGTGCCAGATAGGCAGGGCGCGAGAGCGTGGTCGGGTTGGGCATCCAATTTGTCATGATTGCAAATCTGCTCAAAATCATATCAATCTGTAAACAACGAAATGCAGGGTGACGCGATGAAACTGGATTCTATCGACCTCAGGATCCTTGACGCGGTTCAAAAGGACGGTCGGATCACCAAGTTAAAGCTGGCCGAGGTGGCGGGCCTGTCGCCCACGCCGTGCTGGCTGCGGTTGCGCAAATTAGAGCAGGCCGGGATCATCGCGGGCTATCAGGCGCGCCTGTCGCCACGCAAGATCGCCCCCTTTGCAACTGTGCTGGTCGAGGTCACGCTGGCCAACCATCGCCAAGCCGACTTTGCCCGGTTCGAGCAGGCCATCGCCCAGATGCCCGAGGTGACGGCCTGTTGGTCGGTGGGCGGTGGCGTGGATTACATCCTAAAGGTCGTGGCACGCGATATCGACACCTATCAGCGCCTGATCGACCGGATGCTGGGCGATGAAATCGGGATCGACCGCTATTTTACCTATATCGTGACCAAGACGGTCAAAGAGGACAGCCCCCTGCCGATGTCGCTGTTTTCGGGGGAATAGAGAAAGTCTCTACGCCGAACCGGTTTGGCCTGTGGAATTGTCCATGGTCGGGGCTGGTTTTGGCCCCCTTCTCTGGCCAACCCGCGTCATATTGGGTGAAACCGGACAGGAGCCAATGTCGATGAACGCCCAAGTTCCCCAGACCGCCCACCCCGCCCTTTCGCGCCTTGCCGACCGTGCCCTGTTGCGCAGCCTTGGCTATATTGATGGCCGCTGGACCGCAGCCCCCGATGCGGCTGACTTTGCCGTGACCGACCCTGCAGGCGGGGCCTTGGTCGCCCGCGTGGCGGCCCTTGGCGTTTCCGAAACAGATGCGGCGATTGCGGCGGCCACACGTGCCTTTCCGATCTGGCGCGACCGTCTGCCAAAGGACCGCGCCCGCATCTTGCGCCGCTGGGGCGAATTGATGCTGGCCGCAACCGAAGATCTGGCCCTGATCATGACGCTGGAACAGGGTAAACCCCTGTCAGAATCACGCGGCGAAATCGCCTATGCCGCCGAGTTTCTGGAGTGGTATGCGGGCGAAGCACAGCGGATGAACGCCGAAGGGGTGACGCCCCATCTGCAAGGGGCCGAGATGATCGTTCGGCGTGAGGCGCTTGGCCCGATCGGAGTGGTGACGCCATGGAACTTTCCCAGCGCGATGATCACCCGCAAGGTGGCCGCGGCTTTGGCGGCTGGCTGCACGGCGGTGGTGCATCCTTCGGCGGAAACGCCGCTGTCCGCGCTTGCGCTGGCCGAACTGGCAGAGCGTGCGGGCCTGCCTGCGGGGGTGATGAATGTCGTCACGGGCGATGCCGCGACCATCGTCGGGCGCATGTGCGCCGATACGCGGCTGCGCGCCATGTCCTTTACCGGATCGACCGAGGTCGGCCGTCTGATCGCGGCACAATGTGCGCCGACGATGAAGCACCTTGTGATGGAACTAGGCGGCCACGCCCCGCTGATCGTTTTTGCCGATGCCGATATCGACCGCGCAGTTCAGATCGCGATGGATGCAAAATTCGCGACCTCTGGTCAGGATTGTCTGGCCGCCAACCGCATTTACGTTGCGCGCGAAATCTTGCCTGCCTTTGCGGCGCGGTTTGCCCAGCGGATCAAGGCGCTGAAGGTTGGCTCCGGTCTAACCGACGGCACCGATGTCGGCCCCTTGATGCATGCCCGCGCCTTGGCCAAGGTGGCCGCACAAGTGCAAGATGCGGTTGCCCGTGGCGGCCATATCGTGACGGGCGGCGATGTGCACCCCGACCTGCCCCTTGCCTATCTGCCAACGCTGTTGGTCGACGTGCCCGAAGTCGCCCTGATCCATCGCGAGGAAACCTTTGGCCCTGTCGCCTCTGTCATGGCGTTTGACACCGAGGCCGAGGTGATCGCACGGGCCAATGCCATCGAATATGGTCTGGTCGCCTATGTTGTCACCCGCGATGGCGCACGGGCGCTGCGCCTGTCGCGCGCGCTTGAATTTGGCATGGTGGCTGTGAACCGTGTGAAAATAACCGGGGGACCCATCCCCTTTGGCGGCTGGAAGCAATCCGGTCAGGGGCGCGAAGGATCGCGCCACGGGATGGAAGCCTTCACCGAACTGAAATACATCTGTATCGACACCGCCGCCTGAGAGCGGGAAAGGAACCACAATGCTTGACCGCGAAAATGAACTGAACGCTTGGGACCGCGACCATTTCTTTCACCCCTCAACCCATATGGGGATGCACGCACGCGGCGAGACCCCGCGCCGTGTAATCGCCGGGGGCGAGGGCTGCTATATCCACGACACCAATGGCAAGCGCAGCCTTGATGCCTTTGCCGGCCTTTATTGCGTGAATGTCGGCTATGGCCGGACCGAGATTGCCGATGCCATCGCCGAACAGGCGCGCGAACTGGCCTATTACCACGCCTATGTCGGCCATGGGACCGAGGTCAGCATCACCCTTGCCCGCATGATCATGGAACGCGCCCCGGCGCATATGAGCCGGGTTTACTTTGGCCTGTCCGGGTCAGATGCCAATGAAACCAACATCAAGCTGATCTGGTATTACAACAACATCCTTGGTCGCCCCGAGAAGAAAAAGATCATCAGCCGTTGGCGTGGCTATCACGGCTCGGGTGTGATGACCGGATCGCTGACGGGTCTGTCGCTGTTTCATGCCAATTTCGATTTGCCCCGCGCGCCGATCTTGCACACCGAAGCCCCCTATTTCTTCCGCCGCGAAGATCGCAGCCAGACGGAGGAGCAATTCTCCGCCCATTGCGCGGCCAAACTGGAAGAGATGATCCTTGCCGAAGGCCCCGATACCATTGCGGCCTTTATCGGTGAGCCGATCCTGGGCACCGGCGGCATCGTTCCCCCGCCACAGGGCTATTGGGCCGCAATTCAGGCGGTCTTGACGAAATACGACATCTTGCTGGTGGCGGATGAGGTCGTCACGGGCTTTGGCCGTCTGGGCACCATGTTCGGCTCAACGCATTATGGGATGGAGCCCGATCTAATCACCATCGCCAAGGGTCTGACATCGGCCTATGCGCCGCTGTCAGGATCGATCGTCTCGCAGCGGATGTGGGAGGTTTTGGTGCAAGGCTCCGATCAGCTTGGCCCCATCGGGCATGGCTGGACCTATTCGGCGCATCCGATCTGTGCGGCGGCAGGTGTGGCGAACCTGAAGCTTATCGACGAGATGGACCTTGTGACAAACGCGGGCGAGGTCGGCGCATATTTCCGCAAAGGTCTGACAGATGCCTTGGCCGACCATGCCAATGTGGGCGAAGTGCGCGGCGATGGCTTGATGGCTGCTGTGGAATTCGTCGAAGACCGCGACGACCGCCGCTTTTTCGATCCGGCCCGCAAGATCGGCCCGGCCATTGCGGGGGCCCTGTTGGAACAGGGCGTGATCGGACGCGCGATGCCACAAGGCGATATCCTTGGCTTTGCCCCACCGCTGTGCATGACCAAGGACGAGGCTGATATCGTCATCGCCGCCGCCCGAAAAGCGGTTCGCAACGTACTTGGCTAAGGCGTGCAGCAGCGAGGCCACCAAGCCTGACGCGTGAGCGTCATCTGGGGTGAAGTGTCGGCCACGCGTCGTCGCAAAAAAAGGTCCGCCCGGCATCATCTGTCGGGCGGATTGCACCGTTTCAGTTCGGTCACACCCCGCAAAACCTTTGCAAAGAAACGATTCCTTGGTCGCGAAAGATATGACACGATGGCCTCATCCTTTTGATTGAACCAAGGCTGATCTGCATTTGACACGGGTCTATAGCATCTTTGAACGGATCGGCCTTGGGGGCGGCGGCAAGATCAAGGCCGTCTATCACCGCATGAATGCCTTGGCCGAGATGGATGAGTTTGAGCCGATCTTGCTCAGCATCGACCATTGCCCGCGCCGCAAGCTCAATTTCCTCGACCTTCAGGCCGCAGGAACCATCGCCCAACGCGTGCGAAACGTCACCGTGCCAGAGGCCTGCTATCAGATCGCGCTGAACGCCGGGATCACGGTGTTCGACGGGTTCCCCGCCTTTGACCACAGCGAGAAAAAGGGCAACACGACCCTTTACACGCGACAGGGCCAAGAGGTCATGGTCGACAAGACCAAGACCTCGCTCTTGGGCACCATGATCAAGCGCGTTGTTCCCCATGAGGACGGCGATCTTGACTATCTTTTGATTGACGGCGCCCTTCATCAGCTGGTTCAAAAAAAGGCCGACGGCGTGGTAGAGACGACGGATTTCGTCAAAGGCCTGCCCATCCGATGGACAAAGACCAAGGGCGGCGAGTTTCAGCTTGGCCGGAACCTGATCGACGGCAAGATCTATCGCATGCCCCGCGCCTTTGGCTGTGCCTTTTTCGAGATGATCCCTTGGGACCGCTCGGTTGTGTTTTTCGATGGCGTGACCTCGGCCTACCTCTCCTCGGTCACCAAGGCGCAGCGGGCCTTGTTCTTGCATGCCGATCATCGGGGCCCAAAGGGTGAGATCGTGCCCCGCTCGCAATTCCTGATCGAAAATTTCAAGGGCGAGGCGATTGTGACCTCCACTGAAGTTCACAAGATGCAGATGGAGGCCGATGTTTCGCCTGCCGCCAAGGTCCATGTCATTCCGCATTTTTGCGAGACATCGGGCAAGCCGGTGAAGGCGCGCAAGCACCTTGTCACCGTTTCGCGCTTGGAATTGCAGGGCAAACCCATTGACGAATGCATCGCGGCCTTTTGCAAGATCAAGGATGAGTTTCCAGACGTGGATTATCTGATCTATGGCGTCGGCAGTGGGCAGGTCCAGCTGGAAGGCCAGATTGCCGCCCTGCGCTGTGGCGACCGCGTGCGCCTTATGGGCTATACCAACCGTCCCTTGGATGTGTTCCGGGGTGCGATTGCCTCGGTCTATCCGACCATGACCGAAGGCTTCGGTCTTTCCATCCTCGAAGCGCTGTCAAATGGTTGCCCGGTGATCTCCTATGACGTCAACTATGGCCCGCGCGAGATGATCTTGTCGGGTATCAAGGGGGAGCTGGTCAGGCCCGGCGATATCGACGCGATTGCGGGGGCGATGCGGCGGGTTTTGTCACGCCCGGCGCATTATCAACGCGGCACAAGCCTTGGGTTGGAGCGTTATACGCGGCAGGCCTATCTGTCCAACTATCGCGCCTTTGTAAAAGCCCTTGTGCCGCAAGGCGCTTAGCCTGACCCTCAAGCTTTGACCGCGCGGCCCGACCACATCGTGACGAGAACACCCGCCACAAAAATCAGGGCCATCCCCCCAAGGGCGAAGGTATCCGGCAGATGCCCAAAGACCAGCCAGCCCAGACCCGTGGCCCAAAACAGATGCAGATAGGTGATCGGGGCCAGATGGGACGCAGTCGCCTCGCGGTAGGCGGCGGTAAACAAGAAATGCCCAAGCGTCGCCAATGCCCCCAAAAGCACCATCATCCCAAGGTCTTGCCACCCGATGACAAGCCCCTCAAGCGACCCGAGGGCCATGAGGCAAAAGAAGACACAGCCAAGAAGTGCTGTCTGGAACAGCAAGGCCACGGTGTTTTCGCTGTGCGACAAAAAGCGGGTCAACAGGTTATAGCCAGTCGCACAGACCGCATTGGCCAGCGCGAACATCACCCCAAGCGGGGCCAACCCGCTGCCCGGCCGCACGATCAAAAAGACCCCGACAAAACCGCAAGCCGCGCCAACCCACCCCAAAGGCCGAACCGTTTCGCCCAAAAGTGGCACAGCTAACAACATGACTGCGATGGGATAAAGATAGATGATGGCCACCGTCTCGCCCAAGGGCATCTCGCGCAGCGCAAGCCCCATCGTCAAGGACGCAAGGGTCAGGCACAGGCTGCGCACAAAGACCAGTCCGGGCCGGTTCACGGCCCAAAGCCCACGCCCGAGCCTTGGCCCAAAGATCGCAATCAGAAAGGCCAGATTGACGATGTAACGCACCGCGACCACAACCGCGACCGGGTGGCGCATGGATTGCTGTTTGGTGATCATATCGGCCAAGGCAAATACAAGGGTGGCCAAGGCGACCAGAATAACTCCCTTTACGGGGCGTGCGATATGGCCGGAAAGGGGAAGGACAGCGGCCATGTCTGGGGCTTTCAAAACGTCACCACTACCCTAGATCAGGGGCGCGTGATTGACCAGATGCGACACCAAAGGCCCGCTCGCGGGCATAGCGCATCAGATCCAGCGCGGGTTCGCCAAGCGTGGCCCCCCGCAACCGCGTCATGCCGACCGCACCCGACAGATAAGTTGCGCCCAGCGGGATGCAGGCCAGTTGCCCCGCGTCCACCTCGTTTTGCACCACCCCCAATGAGATGAACCACACCGCATCCGAGGCAAGGACAATCCCGCGCCCAAGGGCAAGTGTGCTTGTCTCGACCGCCGGGCGCAGTCCTGCAAAGCCAAGGGCAGCCAGATATTCATCCACGCTTTTGCGGATGATCGCCTCATGCGGGGGCAGGACAAGGGGGCTGGCCCTCAGAACCTCGGGCATCCCGGCGCGCCGCTGCGGATGATCGGCCCTGACCACGGCAACCACGGGTTCTTCATACAGAAATTCGAACTCCAATCCCTCCATCTCGGCGGCATTCGGCATGCGGCCAATCATCAGATCAATCTGACGATCCCGCAGCTTGCGCACCAAAAACGGGTGGGAGCCGGTTTCGACGGCCAGCGTGGCGCGCGCGCCTTGCTGCATGTAACGCCCGATCACGGCGGGGAAGAAACGGGTCGACACCGTTGGCAAAAGCCCGACGCCAACGGTTTGATGCGCTGGCACGGCGCGGGCGGCACGGGCTGCGGCATCAAGACTGGCCAAGGCCTCTCGCGCGTGGCGGCGCACCTGTTCACCCTCTGCCGTCAGAACCAGCTTTCGGCCAAGGCGATGAACCAAGGGCGCGCCAATCAACCCTTCCAACTCGGCAAGGGATTTTGAGATTGCAGGTTGCGACAGGCCCAAGACCTGCCCCGCCGCCGACAGCGTGGCGCTGTCGGAAATTTGCAAGAAGACGCGGATGTGCCGCAGCTTTACGCCCGGATGTATAACCAAATCCATATAGCTCACACCGCATTTTCTATTATTATGATCCCTAAATTCATGGCACAGAAGGGGCGGGAGGACCATCCATGCCATGCCTTTTGCGGCCTTGGGGCCATATGAATTATCGCGACAGCGGCCCACATGGGGGGATGACGATCCTTTTTGCCAATTCCTTGGGCACCGATCTACGGATGTGGGAGGGGGTCACGACCGCCCTGCCCGGCCTGCGCTGCATCAGCTTTGACAAGCGCGGCCATGGGCTATCGGCCACGCCTGCGCAGCCTTGGACGGTTGAGGATCTGGCGCAAGATGTGATTGCGCTGATGGATCACCTTGGCATCGGGCGCGCCATTGTGGCGGGCTGTTCGGTGGGCGGACTGATCGCGCAGGCCGTAGCCCTCGCCCATCCGGACCGGGTTTCGGGCCTGATCCTGAGCAACACCGCAGCAAAAATCGGCACGGCAGAAATGTGGGCGACCCGGATTGCCGCCCTGCGCACGGGGGGCATAGCCGCCATCAGCGGGGCCATTCTGGAACGCTGGTTTGCCCCCGACTTTTTGCACAGCCCCGACAGCCTGCCGTGGCAGACAATGCTGCTGCGCTGTGATCTGGACGGCTATATCGGCACCTGCGAGGCCCTGGCCAAGGCGGACCTTCGGGCACAACTGCCTGCCTTGCGGGTGCCCACACTTGTTCTGGCCGGGTCCGAGGATCAGGCAACACCGCTGGCCCTTGTGGCACAAACGGCGGCGATTATTCCCGGCGCGCGGCTGGAAACACTCATCGGTTCCGGGCATATCCCGGCCATCGACGCCCCGCAAAAAACCGCTGCCCTGATCCAGAGTTTTGCAAAGGACCTGCCCACATGACTGACCTTCGCGAAAAAGGCACAGCCACGCGCCGCCGCGTGCTGGGCGATGCCCATGTCGACCGATCCTTGGCCAACCAGACCCCAGCCGATGCGCCATTTCAGGCGCTGATCACCGATGCGGCATGGGGGCATGTCTGGGCGCGGGACACGATCTCGCTGCGCGAACGGTCGATGATGACCATCGCCTTGCTTGCTGGCCTCGGCAATGACCATGAGCTGGCCCTGCACCTGCGCGCCACCCGCAACACGGGCGCCAGTGAGGCCGATGTGATGGAGGCACTTTTGCACGTGGCCATCTATGCAGGCGTGCCCCGCGCCAATAATGCCATCAGGATCGCCAAGGAAACCTTTGCCGCCATGGCGCAGGAGGATACCAAATGAAGCCCGCAGAATTCTATATGCGTGACCGCACACTGCACCCGCCGTCCTATCACCCCGGCTACAAGACCAGCGTGCCACGCTCGCCCAAGCAGGCGCTGTTGACCGTGCAGCAAAGCCTGTCGGAAATCACCGGCCCCGCCTTTGGCCATAACGATATGGGACCGCTGGACCATGACCTGATCAAGAATTTCGATCATGGCGGCGACCCGGTGGGTGAGCGGATCATTTTGCACGGGCGGGTTTTGGACGAAAACGCAAGGCCAGTGCCAAAAACCTTGGTCGAAATCTGGCAGGCCAATGCCTCGGGCCGCTATCGGCACAAAAAGGACGTGTATCTTGGCGCGCTGGACCCCAATTTTGGCGGCTGCGGGCGCACGATCACCGACGATCAGGGCTATTACTTTTTCCGCACCATCAAACCCGGCCCCTATCCGTGGCTGAACTACGTCAACTCATGGCGGCCCGCGCATATCCACGTGTCGGTCTTTGGCACCTCGTTCAGCCAACGTCTGATCACCCAGCTTTATTTCGAGGGCGACCCGCTGATCCCGAAATGCCCTATCGTGCAGACCATCCCCGATCCGCAAGCGGTGGAGCAGTTGACGGCGGTACTGGACATGAACACGGCTATTCCGATGGATTGCCTTGCCTACAAGTTCGACATCGTCTTGCGGGGGCGACGTTCGACCCTGTTTGAAAACCGGCTGGAGGGGAACTGACATGGCCCACAACAAAACCCAGCCCCTGAATTACCTGCGCGAAAGCGCGTCACAGACCGCAGGCCCTTATGTGCATATCGGGCTTGCCCCCGGTGCCGCCGGGTTTGAGATTTATGAGCGGGAATTGGGCACCGATATCGCGGGCCCCAATGCGCCCGGCGAGCGTGTCCGGATTGAGGGGGTCGTCTATGATGGCCTTGGCGCGTCGGTGAAGGATGTGCTGATCGAGGTCTGGCAGGCCGATGCAGCTGGCATCTATCCCCACCCCGAGGACCCGCGCCACGCCGATGTGGCCCCCGGCTTTCGCGGTTGGGGCCGGGTGATCAGCGATTTCGACAGTGGCGTCTGGACGCTGGATACGATCAAGCCCGGTCCCTGCCCCGGCCGCATGGGGCGCGTGCAGGCCCCGCACCTCAGCCTGTGGATCGTTTCACGTGGGATCAATATCGGGCTGAACACGCGGCTCTATTTTCCCGAGGATACGGCCCTGCATGCCGCCGATCCGATCCTTGGTTCCATCGAGCAGCGCGGTCGCGTGAAGACCCTTATTGCGACCAAAATCGCCGCGGGGCAGTATAGGTTCGACATCAGCCTGCAGGGCGACGATGAAACCGTGTTCATGGATATATAGGCTGACACATGATGACCAAAGCGCATGCAGGCAAACCCTGCATCATCTGCGTTGCAATCACCGGATCGGTGCCGACAAAAGCCGACAACCCGGCCGTGCCCGTCACCATTTCCGAACAGGTGGAATCGACCCATGCCGCCTTTGAGGCCGGGGCCAGCATCATGCACGCCCATGTGCGCGATGATGAGGGCAAGCCGACGTCAGACCCGGAGCGTTTCGCCCGGCTGAAAGAGGCGGTTGAGGCGCATTGCCCCGGCATGATCATCCAGCTGTCCACAGGCGGGCGGTCTGGTGCGGGTCAGGCGCGGGGCGGCATGCTGCCGCTGCGGCCCGACATGGCCTCACTTTCCGTGGGCTCCAACAATTTCCCGACGCGAGTCTATGAAAACCCGCCGGATCTGGTGGATTGGCTGGCGTCCGAAATGCTAACCTATGACGTGAAGCCCGAGATCGAAGCCTTTGATCTGAGCCATATTTTCAAAGCCGCCCAGATGGCCGAGAAGGGCCAGCTTGCGCCAACCCCCTATGTGCAATTCGTCATGGGCGTGAAGAACGCGATGCCCGTGGATCGGGAGGTGTTTGATTTCTATATCAACACCGTGCACCGCCTGTTTGGGGCAGATGTGCCGTGGTGCGCGGCCGGGATCGGGCCAAACCAGATCGTTGTGAACGATTGGGCGATATCCTCGGGTGGCCATGCCCGCACCGGGCTTGAAGATAACGTGCGGCTGGACAAGGCAAGGCTCGCGCCCTCGAACGCAGCCCTTGTCGCCCGCGCGGTCGAGATTTGCCAAAAATACGGCCGCCCCGTGGCGACCCCGGCTGAGGCCCGCGCCATTCTGGGCCTGCGTCCGGTTGAGGCCTGACGCTGATGCCCGCGAACCCGGCAGACTCCGCCCTTTACCGCGATCTTTTTGGCGATGATGAAACCGCGCGGCTGTTGTCTGACAGTGCCGTGCTGCGCGCCATGTTGCTGGTGGAGGGGCAGCTTGCCCTTGTTCAGGGCAAGTTGGGCCTGATCCCGGCTGACGCCGCCGCCTATATTGACCGCGCGTCGCGCGAGGTGGTCCTCGACCCGTCGGCCATGTCGGCGGAAACTGCGCGCAATGGCGTGCCGATTCCCGCGCTGCTGGCCGCCTTTCGCAAAGAGGCGCAGGCCCCCGAGATGATGCAATACCTGCATTGGGGCGCGACGAGCCAAGATATCATGGATACAGCACAGGCCCTGCGCCTGCGTCGCATCTGCGATCTGTATGACGCCCGGCTTGCGGCGCTGCTGGCACGGCTGGGGGAAATGGCTGCGGGCCATGCCGAGGTGCCGATGGCCGGGCGCACCTATGGGCAGTCTGCGACGCCCACCAGCTTTGGCGCATTGGTCGCCGCATGGGGCCGACCCTTGCTGCGCCACCGTTTGCGGCTGGCGGGTTTGCGCGATGATGTGGCAGTTGTCTCGCTGTCTGGTGCGGCGGGCACACTGGCGGCCATGAGGCCCTTGGGGCCCGAGGTGCGCGCGGGCCTTGCACAGGCCTTGGCGCTGCGCGATCCGGGGGCCAGCTGGCACGCCGAGCGTGATGGCCTTGCCGCCTTTGCCGCGTGGATGGCGGGGCTTTGTGCCTCGCTTGGCAAAATGGGCCAAGACCTGATCCTTTTGTCACAAAGCGGCATTGCCGAGGTCAGCATTTCCGGCGCGGGGGGGTCCTCCACCATGCCGCAAAAGCAAAATCCGGTGGGCCCATCGGTGCTTGTGGCCCTGTCACGGCAGGCAACCGCGCTCAGTTCGGTGATGCAAGACGCCACCGTTCACGGGCTGCAGCGTGATGGGGCAGCATGGTTCACCGAATGGTTGACCCTGCCGCAACTGTGCCTGTCCACGGGAAAGGCGCTGTCGCTGTCGCTTGATCTGGCGGGCAAGATTGCCCCCGATGCAGACGCCATGGCCCGCAACCTTGGGCAACATGGCGGGTTGATCCATGCCGAGGCGCTGACCTTTGCCCTTGCCCAACAGATGCCCCGCCCTGAGGCCGCTGGCGTTGTGGCATCCTTGGTGGCAGAGGTCCGCGATGGTCAGGGCACGCTTTTGGCGCTGGCAAAGGACCGCTGGCCCGAGCTTGATCTTTCACAAAACCTGGGCACAGCCCCGGATGAGGCGCGGGCCTTTGCGGCCTTGGTTGCCGCTCAATAAGGCAGGCCAGTGTAATTTTCGGCCCAAGCCCTTTGCGCGGCCTCGGATTGCATCAAACCGGCCAATTCCGCATCTTGCATGCGGCGGTCATAATCCGAACTGTCGGGAAAGCGGTGCATCATCGTGGTCAAAGACCACGAAAATCGCATCGCCTGCCAGATCCGCGCCAAGGCACGCTCCGAATAGGCATCGATCCCGGCAGGATCGCCCTGAGTATAGAACTGGATCAGCCCATCTGACAGATAGTGGATGTCAGACACCGCAAGGTTCAGCCCCTTTGCCCCTGTCGGGGGCACGATATGGGCGGCATCACCGCACAGGAACAGCCGGCCCCAGCGCATCGGCTCTGTCACAAAGGACCGCAGGGGGGCGATGGACTTTTCGATGCTGGGCCCGGTCACCAGATCGGCGGCAACCTCCGCCGGCAGACGCGCCTTCAGCTCATCCCAGAACCGCGCGTCAGACCAGTCTTCGACGCGGTCCGTCAGGGGCACCTGAATGTAATGGCGTGACAGCATCGGGTTGCGCATCGAACACAGGGCAAAGCCGCGGGCGTGGGCGGCATAGATCAACTCATGCCGCACGGGCGGGGTGCGTGACAAAACCCCAAGCCAGCCAAAGGGATAAACCTTTTCGAATTCATGTCGCACCTCGGCGGGGATCGAGGGGCGGCTAATCCCGTGAAACCCATCGCACCCCGCCACAAAATCGCAGGTAAACGCGTGGCTCTGGCCATTTTGGGTAAAGGTGACGCGGGGGGATGCGGTTGTCAGATCGTGCAAGACGACATCGTCCACCTCGTGCAAAATGGTGGCACCGATGGCATCTTGGGCGGCATACAGGTCTTTGGTGACCTCGGTCTGGCCATAGACCATGACATTTCGGCCAAGGAAGGCGTTGAAATCCACCCGAAACATCGCGCCATCGCTGGCCAGATAGCAGCCACCATGCGCCGCGCCCTCGGCGTCCATACGCGCCCCGGCCCCGGCCTTGCGCAGCATCTCGACCGTGCCCCATTCCAGCACCCCGGCCCGGATGCGCGAGAGCACGTAATCGCGGCTTTTGCGTTCCAGAACGACCGTGCTGATCCCTGCCTTGTTCAACAGTTGTGACAGCAACAGCCCCGAGGGTCCTCCGCCGATGATGGCAACCTGTGTCTTCACGGCGTGCCCCTTTGCGATGATACTCGGTTTGGCATAGGCCAGACCCTTGCGGCAGGGAATGGACGAACCGTGGCAACTCTGGTACTTATCAGACATGAACGACGCCCCTGCCCCCATCCCGAACTGGCAGCTTTATGGTGAAGACACGCCGTTTCCGGACGTGCTGCACGTGGAGCGCATCGCGGATCGGGCGGCCGGACTGGATTGGACCATTGCACCGCATCGCCATGTGCATCTGCATCAGATCTTTTTACTGCAAAGCGGGCATGTAAAACTGGCGCTTGATGGCACGGATGTGGCGATCACGCCCCCCATGGTGATCAACGTGCCGCGCAGCCATGTTCATGGCTTTTCGTTTTCGCGCGGAACCGAAGGCTTTGTCCTGACCCTGCCTGCAAAAGACTTCCCCGACCTTTTCGGGCCGGAGGCCGAGATGGGACAGGCCGCCTCACAGCCCTTTGTTGTGCCAGCCAGTCCCGAGATTGCCGCGCAGTTTGAACGGATGGCGCAGAGCCACGCCACCATAACCCCCTATCGCAGAACGGTTTTGCGGGCGGCGGCGGCAACCCTCTTGGGGATGGTTCTGGTGGCACAGGCCCGCACTCCCGTGGCGATGCATCCAAAGGATCGCAGCGATCCGCGTGTTATTGCCTTTCAGGCGCAGGTCCGCGCCGGTCTGCACGAAAAGCTGGGCGTCGAGGACTATGCCCGCGCCATCGGTGTCTCTGCCCGCCACCTCAGCCGCTTGTGCACGATGCAAACCGGGCTTTCAGCCAAGACCTATATCGAGACGGAACGGATCCGCGAGGGGTGCCGGCTGCTTGTCTACACGCGCCTGCCGATTCAGGGCGTGGCCTATCACCTTGGCTATGACGACCCGGCCTATTTCAGTCGTGCATTTCGGCGCCAGATCGGGATGTCACCGGGGGCCTACCGCGCCCGGTTTGATCAATAGGTCTTGGGCCTGATGGCGCGGTTCGCAGGCCTTTGTCGGCAGAGCGTCTTTTGGGCCCGCCCGACGGCAATGTATACATACGCGATGCGACGGTGCTGGTGGCGGATCATCATCTGATGTATACACTGAAATTCAGGGGGAATGAACGCCATGGCCAGCCAGACCACTGCAAAGACCCATACCTTGCGCGCCTTGATCGAGGTGCGACAGAGGATCTTGAACGGCACCTTGAGTGGTGGAACGCGCCTGTTTGAGGTCGCCTTGGCAGAGGATCTGGAAATCTCACGCACGCCCGTGCGGGAGGCAATGTCGCGACTGGCCGAAGAGGGCCTGCTTGAACGCGCGCCCGGTGGCGGCTTTGCCGTGCGCAGCTTTGCCTATAGCGATGTTGTCGACACCATCGAATTGCGTGGCGTCCTTGAAGGAACTGCCGCGCGGCTTGCCGCCGAACGCGGGGTGGCCGAGGGGCCGCTTTTGCACATCCAAACAATCGTCAAGCAGTTGGATGATTGCTTTGGGGAAACCCCGCAGGACACTGATTTAGAAAGATACTCTGAGCTGAATGCTGACTTCCACCTTGCCTTGTCGCGGCTGAGTGGCAGCGCCGTGATCGAGCGCGAGATCGAAAGGGTCACGCGGCTTCCCTTTGCCTCCCCCTCTGCATTCCTGCCCGATCATGGGCGGCTCGATATCTTTCGAAGAACCCTGATGCCTGCGCAAGAACAGCACCGTGCCATCGTGGATGCCATCACCAGACGTGAGGGGGCACGGGCCGAGGCCATCGCGCGCGAACACGCCCATACAGCCAAACGCAATGCAGAACAGATTTTTGGTGGTGACCAGAGCCTGCGCAACAGCCTGCCCAGCCTTGCCTTGATCGCGGGCTGACACGCCGCGCCGGATGACAGGCGCGGATCGCAAGAATTGGTCTTGATTTTCCCGGCCAAAATGGCGCCTATGTATACATGCAATTTTCCTTGGGAGGAACCTTCGTGTCAAATTCCAGCCTTTCTGCGGTCATGGCCGCTGCCGGAAATCCGGTAAACGTCCTTCGCAATTCGAAAACGGGGATGTATGTATACCCTGTGGTCGCGCCCGAATTCCAGAACTGGCGCAATGAACAGGTGGCTTGGCGTGAGTCGGCTGTGCTGTTTGACCAATCGCATCATATGGATGAGGTGATTATCGAAGGGCCGCAGGCCGAAGAGTTTCTGGCCCATCACGGCATCAACAGCTTTTCAAACTTTGGCCTGAACCGCGCCAAGCATTTCGTGCCCGTCACCCCCAATGGCCACGTGATCGGCGACCATATCGTGTTCCGCGAGCGGATGGACAAGTTCATTCTGGTCGGTCGTGCGCCGACCTCGAACTGGCTGATGTTCTGCGCGGCCTATGGCAAATGGAATGTGCGGCTGAAATACGACCCCCGCTCGCCCTCGCGCCCCGAAGGGGAACGCGTCTTGCGCGAACATTACCGCTATCAGATTCAGGGCCCCGATGCGCCCAAGATCTTTGACGTGATGAACGGCGGACCGATTCAGGACATCAAGTTCTTCCACGTGGACTGGATCAACATCGGCTCGAAAAAGGTGCAGGCGCTGCGCCATGGCATGTCGGGCGCGCCGGGGTTGGAAATCTGGGGTCCCTATAAGGACAAGGATTACATCCATTCCACCATCCTGCAGGCGGCCCGTGATGCGGGGGTCAACCTTGTACAGTGCGGCAGCCGCGCCTACTCGACCAACACACTGGAATCGGGATGGATTCCATCACCGCTGCCCGGCATCTATACCGGCGACGGCATGTTGGCCGATTACCGCGACTGGCTTGGCGCAGACAGCTATGAGGCGGCTGGCGCCATTGGCGGCTCTTTCGTTTCGGACAATATCGAAGACTATTATGTGAACCCGTTCGAGTTGGGCTATGACTTCTACATCGGCTGGAAGAAGGAAAACTTCATCGGTAAGGATGCACTGGTGAAGATGAAAGACAGCAAGACCAACCGCAAGAAGGTCACCTTTGAGTGGAACCGCGAAGATGTGCTGAAGGTCATCGCCTCGGCATTCGAGCAAGGCACGCCCTACAAGTGGATCGACTTCCCACAGCCAAACTATGCCTCCTCCAGTGCCGATATGGTGATGAAGGACGGCAAGATGGTGGGGATGAGCATGTTCAACGGCTATTCCTATAACGAGCGCTGCCTGCTGTCGCTGGGTGTCGTATCCCAAGACGTGCAAGAGGGCGATGTTCTGACCCTTATGTGGGGGGAGCCGGAGACAACGGGCAAAACCTCGACCGAAGCGCACAAGCAAGCCGAAATCCGCGTGCGCGTGGCCCCGACCCCCTATGCAGCCGAGGCACGGACCAATTACGCCGACAGCTGGCGGACCAAAAGCTAACTCCAAGGGGGCGCTGTCCGCAGCGCCCCTTTCTTCGTCACCGGCAAAGCGGACGCCTATTCAGGCAGACCAAGTGCCACAAGAAACTCCCTTTGCAGCGCGGTTGGCTGCCAATGCGCAAGCGTCGTGACGCCGATGGGCCGCGTCGTATCCGGCAAGGATACCTCAAGGACGGTCAACAGACCTTGGCGCAGTTCATAATCGATCTGGTGAACCGACATGATCGAGATCGCATCCGACGCCGACAGAATACCCCGCAAGGCCACAAGCGAGCCTGTCTCGACATAGCCGCGCCCCGGATCAAGCCCGCCTTGCCCCGCCACAAGCCGTTCGAAAATACCACGTGCCGGTGTTTCCCGCCGCGGCAAGACCCATGGGTATTGGGCCAACATGTCAGGCGTAACCGCCCGCCCGGCAAGGGGGTGGCCCGCACGGGCGACGATGCTGAGTTGATCCTTGAACAGCGCCGTCTCCACAAGGCCCGCTGGGCACCGCGCCTCACGCAGGGCCCCCACGATCAGATCACAAGCCCCCGTGCGCAAGGCGCGCACAAGGGTCTGGTAGTCACCATCCACAATCTCGATCCGGGCGTCGGGGTGGCGTTGGATCAGGGTCACCACCGCATCGGGCACGATCCTCGTGCGCGGCAAGGGCAAGGTGCCGATCACCAGCCGACCATTGAACTTGCCACGATGTTCGCGCAGTTCGTCTTTTGCGGCGGCCATTTCCTTGAGGGCAAGTGCGCCGTGCATCGCAATGATGTCGCCCAGCGTGGTCAGGCGGATGTTGCGGTGCATGCCTTCGAACAGCGGCAGGCCAATCAACTGCTCCATCTCACGTGCGGCGCGTTGAACGGCAGGCTCGGTTTGCTGCAAGGCACGGGCGGCGGCGGAAAAGCTGCCACTTTCGGCAAAAGACACAAGGGCGCGCAATTGCACGGACGTCGCATGCCGCTCCATCCAGTTGCTTGTCGCCCCACGCCCCAGCTTTGCGCGAACGGCCACCCTGCGGCTGGCCTCGGCCAGATGGGCAAGGGCGCGGCTGATCCGGGTGTTGACGATAGCCCCTGCTGCGGTCGCCACAACGCCCGTCGATGTGCGATCCATCAGGCGTGTGTCAAACAGGCGCTCCAGACGGGCCACCGCCTGCGAGGCGGCGGGTTGCGACAGATGAACCTCTTCTGCGGCTTGCGTCAGCGAGGACAGCCGAATGGCCGCCTCAAACAGACGCAGGTGGCGCAGGTTGGGGATGTCCCCTGCCGCCAGATCTGGGCGCGGCTCATGCAAAAACCACCCCATCCGCCAATTTGCGCGCGGTTCGCAGCACCCCCGCCGAAAGAACCGCCCCCTCGGGATCAAGGCGAACCAGAACGGTAAATTCCCCCGTGGGATGCTCGATCGACAGGCGGCGTTCGCGCCCGGCCCCCTGTTGGGCGATGTGCGCGGCGGGCCCTTCGGGCAGCAGGCATGCGGTGCCCACACTGACCGCCCCCAAAACGCCAATGGCCTTGTGACAGACATGGGGAATGAAGCTGCGCGTCATGATCGTGCCACCGTGCCGTGCAGCGCTGACAAGCACCATCTTTGGCACGGATTTGGCCGCGACATCGCCCAAATTCATCATCGGCCCCGCCTTTAGCCTGATCGCCTCGATCCGGGTCTTGAGATCGGTCATGGCGTCAAGCTCTGCCGGATCTTCATCCCCAACAAGGCCAAAATCCGCTGCGGCCATGATGACAGAGGGCATTCCGTCATCAATCAGCGTGCAGGCGATCCCCTCGACCCAATCCACCGCACGCCCTGTCGGCAATAGCGCACCGCAGCTTGACCCGGCGGTCTCTTGAAAGACAATCTCCACGGGGGCGGCGTGGCCCGGCACACCGTCAATGGCGCTGTCGCCCGCATAGGTCACGCGGCCCGCGGGTGTTTGCACGGTGACATCCGCAAGCTGGCCGGTATTTTGCATGAAGATGCGCAAACGGGTTTGATCACCCTGCACGGCGACAAGCCCGCGTTCGATGGCAAAGGGGCCGACGCCCGCAAGGATATTGCCACAATTCTGCGCATCGGTCACAACAGCCCGGTCCACGAAAACCTGCAAGAACAGATAGTCGACATCCACCCCAGCGCGGTCTGACCGGCGCACCACCGCGACCTTTGAGGTCAGCGGGTCCGCCCCGCCCATGCCATCAATCTGGCGCGGATCGGGGGAACCCATGATGCGCAGCAAGATCGCGTCACGCTGTGCAGGGTCGGCAGGCAGGTCAGAGGCCAGAAAATACCCCCCTTTCGACGTGCCGCCCCGCATCCACATGGCGCGAATGCCGTCAGACATATTTCAGGCCCTTTTCGGCCAGCCGTGCCCGCATCTTGTAAAGATCAAGGCCAAGCACCCCTGCGGCCAGCGTTTTGCGCTTTTCCTCTTCGGCGACCATGCGGGCGCGGGCGGCGGTCAGAACGGACTCGGCCTCCTCCCTTCGCACGACGCAGACGCCGTCATCATCGGCCACGATCACATCCCCCGGCTGCACCAGCGCATTGGCGCAGACCACAGGCACATTGACCGAACCCAGCGTCTCTTTCACGGTGCCCTGTGCGCTGATGCATTTCGACCAGACGGGAAACCCCATCCTGGTCAGATCGCGGATGTCGCGCGCGCCCGCGTCGATGATCAGCCCCTTGCAGCCGCGTGCCATCGCGCTGGTGGCAAGAAGATCGCCAAAATACCCATCCTCACAGGGGCTGGTTGGGGCCAGAACCATGATATCGCCGGGCTGCAACTGCTCAATCGCGACATGCAGCATCCAGTTGTCGCCGGGCGGGGCGCTGATCGTCACGGCCGAGCCTGCAACCTGCGCCTCCGCAAAAATGGGGCGCATATAGCTGGCCAAAAGGCCCCGGCGGCCCTGCGCCTCATGCACGGTGGCCACACCACATTCGGCAAGGCCCGCAATCACCTGTGCCTCTGCGCGGGCAATATGTTGCACGACCACCGACATCACAGGCTGTCCACGGTGCGCGGGAAGATCGACATGAAGCCTTCGGCATGCGTCGCGTCGCGCCCGCCCGCCTGCCCGCCAGAGTTGCGGCGAAACTGGTTGGCGCGGATTTCAGCGACGTTGGTGTAGTAATCCCAAAGGTGCTGCTGCCCCTCCATACATTCAATCGCCGCCCGCTTTTGCGCCCAGACGTCAGAGATATCGAGGATCGTATCAGGCTTCCACGCGCATTGTTCGGGCTGATGCGGTTCAAACAGATAGACCTGCGGCGCGCCCAGAACCTTTTGCCCCGGATTATGCCCCCAAGCCTGCGCGGTGGACCGGCATTCCAGCGTGACGCGTGTCGCAAAGGGATGGTCGGAGTTATAGGGGTCTTCCAGCGAATGGGTCAGGATGAAACTGGGCTGTACCGCCCGCATCACATCGACAAGGGCAAAGCGGTTGTCGCGCGTCATTTCCATCGGGTAGTCACCCAGATCCATGCAGATCAGGTCATGCGCCTTCAAGGCATTTGCGGCGCGTTCAGCCTCGGCCTTGCGGGCGGATTTCACCTTGTCCAAGGTCATGCCGGGTTGTTTCCACAGCTTGGCGCTTTCCCCCCGCTCGCCAAAAGACAGGCAAACGATGGTGACATTGATGCCTTGGGCCTGATGCAAGGCAATGGCCCCGCCGCAGCGCCAGACGAAATCGGCGGCATGGGCAGAGACGACGAGGGCGGTTTTCTGGCTCATGACGTCAGCCTTTCTGGACCGGGGGTGTCCCGTGGGTGTGGAAAGTCTCGATGGTTTTCAACCCCCATGCCTGACCGCGCTTGCGCTCTGTCTCGGTCCAGGTGACGGTTTCCCAATCGGGGGCAAGGATCAGGCGCGCGCCCGCGTTGGCCAGTTCCACCCGATTGCCCGCAGGTTCCCAGACATAGAGGAAGAACGTGCCCTGAATGGCATGCTTGTGGGGGCCGGTTTCAATGTGGACGCCGTTTTCCAGAAAAATATCAGCCGCGCGCAAGATGTCTTCGCGGGTGTCGGTGGCATAGGTCACATGGTGCAGGCGCGCATGGCCGCCGCCATGTTCCTCGGTGCAGGCCAGATCATAGGTCTTGTTGTTGATGGTGAACCAACAGCCCCCCAAGCGCCCGTTATCAAGGCGGATTTGTTCGGTGACGCGGCTGCCCAGACAGGTCTGCATGAAATCGCGAAACACCGTCACATCGCTTGCCAGCAGGTTCAGGTGATCCAGCCGCCTTGGTGCGGCGCCTTGGGCCGTGTAGCGGCTGGCAAGGTTTTTCAGTGCGGGCCGGTCGCCTTCGGGCGCGATATAGCGATTGGTGTCCCAGTAAACCTCAAACACATGGCCAAAGGGGTCTTCAAAGCGAAAAGCCCGGCCATGGCCCAAATCGCCATCGACCCAGCCATGCACCTTGTAACCCGACGCCTCAATCACCGCCACGCGCCGCGCAAGGGCGGCCTCGCTGTCACAGCGATAGCCGATATGGGCCACGCCCGTCGTGCTGCTGCGGGTCAGCTTCAGCGTGTGAAACTCGTAATCATCCCAAGCGCGCAAATAGGCGCTGTCGCCGTCAAGCGCTGACAGTTTCAGCCCATAGACCCGCGTGAAGAAATCAAGGCTTTCTTCAAACTTGTCTGTCAGGATTTCCACATGGCCCAGATGGGCAATGTCGTGACATGGCTCCATTATTCAACCCTTTTGCGTTATGTCTGTCGGTGTGCGGCGTGCCGGATGGGTTTCAGGCTGTCTCATCCAACCCCCAGCATGGTGTTGGGCAGGTAAAGCGCCAGCCCCGGCCATAGGATCAACAGGCCGACCAAGGCGGCCACCGCCAGCAGAAACGGGGCCACACCCCAGAAAATCTCGGACAAGGGCACCTGTGGCGCAACCGATTTCACGATGAAGACATTGATGCCGACGGGTGGCGTGATCAGGCCCATTTCCAGCATCACCACGACCACCACCCCAAACCAGATCGGATCAAACCCAAGGCCGGTCACCACCGGGAAAAAGATCGGCATGGTCAGGACCAGCATCGCATAGCCCTCCATGAAACAGCCCAGAACAAGGTAGGTTCCAAGGATCAAGAGCAAGATGCCATAGGGCCCGATGGGCAGCGATGTGAGCGCAGCCCCCACCATCGTCGGCACATGGCTAAGCGCCAGAAACGGGCCAAAGACATGGGCGGCGATCAAGATCAGCATCACAACAGCCGTGGTCGATACGCTATCTGTCAGCGCGGCGAACAGCCCCTTGAACGACAGTGTCCGCGTCACCAAACCATAAAGGATGGCCAGCAAGGCCCCGACACCCGCCGCCTCGGTCGGGGAGAAAAGCCCGCCATAGATGCCGCCGATGGTCACGCACACCAAACCGATCAGGGGCAGCGAGCCCAAGGTCGCCCGGCCCTTTTGCGCCCAGCTTGTCACCGGGCCACGGGGGCCAAGGGCGGGGTTGATCGTGGTCAGGATCAGGATGGTGCAGATGAACAGCACCATCAGCACCAGCCCCGGCAAGACACCAGCCAAAAACAGCCGCCCGATAGATTGCTGCGTCAAGATTGCGTAAAGCACAAAGCCTGTGGAGGGCGGGATCAGAATCCCCAAGGTGCCGCCCGCCGCAACCGCGCCGGTTGACAGACGCGGGGAGTAGTTGAACCGCTCCATCTCACCCAATGACACCCGCCCCATGGTCAGGGCCGAGGCGACGGATGATCCCGAAAGCGCCGCAAAGCCGCCCGATCCGATCACGGTGGCCGAGGCAAGGCCGCCGCGCCAATGGCCGATCCACGAATAGGCGGCATCATACAGTTTACGGCTCATCCCGCTTTCGGTGGCCACATTGCCCATCAAAATGAACAACGGGATCACCAGTAGATCCGCGCTTGCAGACAGCGAAAAACTCTCGGACGCCAGAAAACTGAAGGCCACCGTCGGATTGCGCAAAATGGCAACGCCTGCAAGGCCGACCAGAAACATCGCGATGGCCACCGGAACCCGGAAGGCCAGCAAGATCAGCATCACGACGATGCCTGTCAGACCAATCATTTCCGGGCTCATGTGCGCGGCCCTGCTGCGGCCTCGATGGCCCGAAGGATCATCGAGGCCGCACAGATCAGCGATAGCGCAGTCATGGCCATCAAAAACGGCGCACGCGGCAGGTAAAGCAGGTTGGTCGACATCTTGAGCATCCGGGCCAGATCAACCGCAACCCAAAGCTGCCACGCAATCAGCAAGAACACGATGGCCCCAAGGGCGTGGCCTGCAATCGTCAGCAGATGGTTGAGCGCGGGCGGAAAGTGCCGCTCCAGAAGATCAACCGCGATGTGGCCGCCTTTGCGATGCGCATGGGCCATGCCACCGAACACCACAAAGACACCCGCCATAGAGACAATGTCGCGCGCCCCAAAAAGGGGCGCGCCAAAGGCGCGGCCGACGACATCCGCCGAGGTCACACCCAAAGCCACGATCAGCCCCGCAGCCCCCGCAAGGGCCGACAGATCAATCAACCGGTCAGTCAACCGGGACAGCTGCGAAAGCAGGCTCATGACTTACTTCCCGATCATTGCCGCTTTGACAGCCGTGGCCGGAAGGCCTTGGCCGTCAAGATCTGCAACAACCTTGTCGGTCACAGCCAACGTCAGGGCGTTGAAAGCCGCCGCTTCATCTGCGGTCAGCTCGATGACGGTTTTGCTGGAATCAGCCTTCAGCATCGCAATGGTTTCATTGGCGCGCTTGTTCCAACCCGCCTCGCCCGAGGCCGACAGAGCCTCACCAACCGATGCATCGATGGCGGCTTTTTGCGCATCCGACAGGCCTTGATAGCGGGCCTCGTTCATCACGACATAGAACAAGATGTTTCCAAGGCTTGCGCCGGTCGTATAGCTGCGTGCGACTTCGTTGATCTTGAAGTCCTGAATGGCCGAACCGCCGGTCATGATGCCGTCAATCAGGCCGGTCTGCATGGCGTTATACATTTCATTGGCAGGCATCTGCACCGGGGTTGCGCCCAAAGCCTCGATCACCTGCGCCGGAAAGGCCCCGGAGACGCGGATTTTCAGCCCCTTTACATCATCCGGGCTCCGCACATCCTTGTCGCGCATGATCAAAACGTTCGGCTCTGACGTCCACAGGGCAAGGGCCCTTGTGCCCGGGAATTCGCCGGTCAGATACTCGCTGTAGGCGCGCCACATCGCCTTGTAGCCTTCGCCGACACCCGCCGCATCGACCACTCCGGGCAGTTCGATGATCATCGACAGCGGGAATTGCTGGCTGTTATAGCCCGCCAACCCCCAAGCCATATCGGCAACGCCCTGCACCACGCGGGAATATTGTTCCACGGGGCCGGGCCCAAGTTCGCCGCCCGGATAAACCCGAATGCTCAGGTCATTGTTTGAGGCGGCGGCAAGGGCTGCCGAAAGCGGTTCAACGATGGATGAGGTGATGATGTGCGCCGGTGGCACGAAATGCGCAAAGCTAAGCTCTTCTGCCATTGCGGCAGATGCCAGAAACGCCGTCGCGACGATTGGCGCCAAGAGTTTTTTGGTGATGGTCTGCATGGTTTCCTCCCTTATGGTGCCACGATTTGTCCGGCGTAGCTCCGGCTGTGGGATGACTTTGAACATGGACAGCCCTATCCCATGGGGCTGGCCGATGACGAAGGCGCTCATTCGATTTTGACAGTCTGGCCAAAAAATCAGGGGCCGCAATGCCATCGCAATTTGTATGGATGATCACAGTTTGGTCAAGCGCGGCACCGCCGATTTCACTAACCATTCCCCCCCGCTTGGCCGTATTCCCCCCAATAACATGCCAATCCATGCTAAAACAGCGCGTTGATAGTCTGCGTGCGCAGTTGTCTTTCCCCAGCCCCATCTGGACATGCATCACGTCTGTGCCCAATTCAAATGTCGCCATAGACATAATCTTATGTTTCTGATGCCTTGTAGATCACTCTATGGCAGCCATCAGTTGGCCCAAAAAATGGCTGCCCTGCCAGCACCCATTGACCGATGCGTCTGGACGAAGACGCGCGAAAGTCAGGTAAATAAATTACTTTGTCGAATAATTGTTTAACTATATAACAAAATAGCTGGCTGGACGAAACGGACAGAAAGTCTGTTTTCAATGGCGAGCCACACGTATTGCACCTATCCTTAGGATGAAGGCGGACCAAAAGGCACTCTTCATCTCGGCCATATCGCAAACCAAACGCTGGGAACCACGCCAAAGAGCGAGGCCCAATCGAACCCGGAGGAAATCATGAAAAGACGTACAGTGCTGTCGACCTTGGCCGCAGGGGCATTTGCCCTGTCATCGGTGCCAAGTCTTGCCCAAGAGGTGACGCTGCGATTGCACCAGTTCCTGCCCCCGGTGGCAACGGTGCCGGCCAAGATCCTGAAGCCTTGGGGCGAAAGACTCGCCGCAGCCTCAAACGGGCGCATCAAGATCGAGCATTTTGATGCCATGTCACTGGGCGGGCGCCCGTCGGATCTGATCGATCAGGCCCGCGACGGCGTTGTGGATATGAGCATGACACTCGTCGGCTATACCCCCGGCCGCTTTCCCCGGACCGAGGTCTTTGAATTGCCCTTCATGATGACCGATCCGGTCGCGACTTCCCTTGCCTATTGGGACATGGTCGAAAAGGATTTCCAGTCGAACGAATATGCTGATGTAAAGGTTTTGGGGGCTTGGGTTCATGGCCCCGGCTTGATCCACACAAAGGACGGCGTGTCCAAGCTGGAGGATATGCAGGGCAAGACGCTGCGCGGCCCAACCCGCGTAATTAACGATCTTTTGTCGGAACTTGGTGCCACCCCGGTCGGGCTGCCCCTGCCCGGCGTGCCAGAGGCGCTGTCCAAGGGCGTTGTAAACGGCACCGTCATTCCGTGGGAGGTAACCCCCTCTATCCGGCTGGCGGAACTTGTCACGAACCATACCGAATTTGGCAGCAAAGAAGCGCTTTATACGGCAACGGTCGTCTTGGTGATGAACAAGCAAAAGTATGAGGCCCTGCCAGATGACCTGCGCGCCATTCTGGACGCCGAGTCCGGCGCGAAACTTTCGGAATTCGCCTCAGAAATCATGTTTGAGTATGACAAGCCCGGTCGCGATATTGCCGTGGCCGCAGGGAACACAATCGTTGTGCTGGATGATGCCGAAGTGGATCGCTGGAAAGCGGCCTCGGCACCCGTGGTCGCGCGTTGGATCGCCGAAGTTGGCCAGCAAGGCATCGACGGTGCGGCGCTGATCGAACAGGCAAAGGCACTGATCGTCGAAAAGTCGATGCGCTAAGCTTTTCGCGGGCGCAGGTTTTGCTGCGCCCGCGCCCCCTATTCCCGGAGCGGACCTGATGTACAGTCTGTTGGAAACGGCCGCAGACCGGTTGGCGCGCGGCACCGCCCTTTTGGGCGGGCTTGTCTTGCTGGCGGTCGTTGCGATGACCTGCACCTCAATCACGGGTCGCGCCTTGGTTCCCTTTGGCCTTGGTCCGGTGCATGGTGATTTTGAGTGGATTGAGTTGGGCGTGGGCTTTGCCATCTTTGCCTTCTTGCCATGGTGCCATCTGCAACGGGGCCATGCGAGCGTCGATCTGTTTCAGCCGGTCTTTCCCCCCGTGATGAACCGGATCATCGACGTTGCCGTCGATATCGCCATGTTTATCGCGGCAAGCATCATCGCATGGCGGCTGTGGTTGGGCCTGCTGGACAAGCAGCGCTATGGTGAGACCACCTTCATCCTTCAATTCCCGATCTGGATCGCCTATGCGGCCTGCCTGTTTGGCGCGGTTGTCTTTGTGATCGTCGTTGCATTTTGCGTCTTGCGCTCTGGACGCAGTTTGTTCGCCGCAAAGAAAACCTAGGACCCGCACATGACGAATATCGAACTGGCTTTGTGGTCCTTTCCGGTTTTGCTGGGCCTGATCTTTTTGCGATTTCCCATCGCGCTTGCGATGCTGGCCGTAGGCTTTGCCGGAACCTATCTGGTGACGGGCACGCCGAACATGACGCTCAGCCAGCTGAAAACGCTGACATTTGGCACCTTCGCGAACTATTCGCTGTCGATCATCCCGCTGTTTTTGCTGATGGGGCAGTTTGCAACCCTGTCTGGCATGTCGGCTGCGCTGTTTCGCGCGGCAGAGGCCTTTTTGGGCCACCGCAAGGGCGGGGTTGCCATGGCGGCGATCGGGGCCTGTGCGGGGTTTGGGGCGATCTGTGGCTCGTCCCTTGCGACGGCAGCAACGATGGGTCAGGTGGCCCTGCCAGAACTGCGCCGCTATGGCTATCCGGGGTCGTTGTCGACCGGGGCATTGGCTGCCGGGGGGACCTTGGGCATTCTTATTCCACCCTCGGTCATCTTGGTCATCTATGCCATTTTGACCGAGCAAAACATTGCCAAACTTTTTGTGGCGGCGATGTTGCCCGGCCTTTTGGCGGCGGCCGGATATATGATTGCCATCGCCATTTGGGTGCGCGTTGCCCCAAATTCGGCGGCTGTGGGGGCGCGGGTGCCATGGGGGGACCGGATGCGGGCGCTTGCGGCGGTCTGGCCCGTGATGACGATCTTTCTGGTCGTGGTGGGCGGCATATATCTGGGGGTCTTTACCCCGACCGAGGCTGCGGCGGTTGGCGCGGCGGGCACGGGGATTGCGGCGCTGCTGTCGGGGCAATTGACCCTCAGCAAGCTAAATCAAGCCATTTTGGCAACTGCCTCTTCCACCTCCATGATCTTTTTGATCGTGCTTGGGGCCGGGCTTTACAATTCTTTCCTTGCCCTGACGCAGTTGCCGCAAATGTCAGCACAATGGGTCAGTGGCCAGGGTTTTTCGCCATGGTCGATCCTGATCATGGTTCTGGTGATGTATCTTGTCTTTGGCTGCATCATGGATTCCCTCTCCATGGTCTTGCTGACGGTGCCGATCATCTATCCGATCATGTCCGCCTTGGATTTTGGGATTGCCCCTGACGATTTCGGCCTGTGGTTCGGTATCTTGGTGTTGATCGTGGTCGAGGTCGGGTTGATCACCCCGCCGGTGGGCATGAACCTGTTCATCATCAATGGGATGGCGCGGGATATTCCGATTGGCCAGACCTTTCGCGGGGCCCTGCCCTTTGTCGTGACGGATATTGTCCGCGTGGCCTTTCTTGCCGCCTTCCCCCCCTTTACGCTTTGGCTGGTCTGGCTGATTTATTGACGGGCAAAGGCCTAACGGCCACTCACGCAGTCAGTCCCCCTCTGACATGCGCCGGATGCGGTGCAGCATGTCAAGCAATTGCGCCTGTTCGGCCTTGGACAGCACGCTGAGCAATTTGTCCTCATGTGCCTGCACGGCAGCAAGGGCAGAGCGATAGAATGACTGGCCCGACGGCGTCGGCTGCAAGGCTTGGGCCCGCCGGTCGCCCAAGACCGAGGCGCGGGTCACAAATCCCCTGCGTTCCAATTCATCCACGATTGCAACCAACCCCGATCGTTCGATCCCCAACAGCCGTGCAACTTCGCTTTGCGTGACCCCCGGCGTTTCAACGGCAAGGGAAAGCACGGAAAATACCCGCGGAGAGATATCTTCCTCTGCCAGTGTTTCGCGAAAATCTGCCTGAATGGTGATATACACCCGCTTGAGATTGTACCCGATCAGCCTGTCCAGTGCTTCGGTCCCAAGCTTTGGATCAGCAACGGGATCAAGGGGCATTTTGTTGGCTGAAACAGGCATTGAGTGTTTCTACTTTCAAAAGGTCCAAGGTGGCAGGCCCGCCACACGAATCGTGCAAGACTATAAAATTTTCGCCGCAAAGTAACCGGGCGCAGCCGGATGCCCCGGTCAAATGGGAAGACAAGCGCCTTTCAGACAGGTCGGGACAGCCACCCGTTTCAGGCCATCCGCTTTACGCCGGGCAAGGCACAGAGCATCTCATACAGAAAATTGGCCGCGATCACGGCGGTGTTTCCCGCAAGATCATAAGGAGGCGAGACTTCTACAAGATCGGCTCCGATCAGGTTCAGACCGGCACAGCCCCGAATGATTTCCAGCCCTTGGATCGTCGTCAGCCCCCCCACCTCAACCGTGCCCGTGCCGGGGGCAAATGCGGGATCGAGGCTGTCAATATCATAGGTCAGGTAAACCGGCGCATCGCCGATGCGCGCGCGGATCTCGGCCATCAGGGGCGTCATGGATTTATACCAGCACGCCTCGGCGGGATAAACCGTCCAGCCCTTGTCACGGCCCCAGTCAAAATCCTGCGGGCTATAACCGGTTCCACGCAGCCCGATCTGAAAGACCTTGTCGTTCAGCAAGCAGCCTTCTTCCCATGCCCGACGGAAGGGGCAGCCATGCGCCTCGGCCTCACCAAACATGTGCTCGTTGGTGTCGGAATGGGCATCGACATGGATCAGCGCCACAGGGCCGTGGCGTTCCTTCATCGCGCGCAAAATGGGCCACGTCAGGGTATGGTCCCCACCCAGGGTCAAGGGAATGGCCCCATGGCCCAGAATGCCCCGGTAGTGTTGGGCGATGATGGCAACCGATTTCTTCAGGTCAAAGGTGTTGATCGGCACATCGCCGATGTCGGCCACCTGCAGACTGTCAAAAGGCGCAGCCCCGGTGGCCATGTTATAGGGGCGGATCATCCGGCTTTCATCGCGGATCTGGCGGGGCCCAAGCCGGGTGCCGGGCCTGTTTGAGGTGCCGATATCCATCGGAATCCCGACAAAACAGGCGTCCAGCCCCTCGGCCGTGTCTTGGCTGGGCAGTCGCATCATTGTGGCAGGCCCGCCAAAACGCGGCATCTCGTTCCCGCCCAGCGGTTGGTTCAGCTTGCGTGTCATCAGATCACCTCTCAGGTTGCGGCACCCTGTCAAGACATTGGGAATAAATCAATCCTGTCCGATGGTCCGCCACAGGAAAGCACCCCCCCCTATGCGGGTGCGACAAACTCAGAGGTCTGGCCGCTTTGGTCCAAGTTGGCCCGCCTCTGGCGTGAAGAACGTGGCTTCGCAGGGCGAATGCATCCCCCCTTGGCCACAGCTTCAGGTGCAGTCTGCGTTCACGCAAGCGTGAGGATACTTTGCGCTTTGCATTGGCTTGATTGCATTTTGCGAACCCGTAAACTGACCGCGTTTATTGCATTTGGAGCGTTGGAATGTCTTTTCTGAAGTCACTCACCTTGGGCCTGTCATTTTGCGTGGCAGGCACGTCGGCCATGGCGGCCTTTTGTTCAGACACAAGCGGCAAGTATGAGGCATGGAAGCCCGAGATGGCCGCCGAAGCCAAAGCCGCAGGCGTGGGTGACAGGGGCATCGCGGCCCTGATGGCCAGCAGCTATTCCAAGGCGACAATCTCGGCTGATCGCAACCAGAAAAGCTTTAAATACTCGCTCGACAAGTTCATGCAGGTCCGTGGTGCAGATACGATCGTCAAACAAGGCCGGTCGAAAAAGACCAAGAATGCAAATCTCTTTTCAGCGCTTGAAAAGCAATACGGCGTTCCCGCAGGCGTGGTCATTGCCATTCATGGGATGGAAACAGGCTTTGGCGGCTTTATGGGGGACACCAATGTGGTGTCGGCCATCGCAACCCTGTCCTACGACTGCCGCCGCAGCAGCTTTTTCACACCGCACCTGATCGCGGCCCTGAAGCTTGTGGATCGCGGCAGCATCAGCCCGGCATCGGTTGGCGCCAAACATGGCGAGCTTGGCCATACACAGTTCCTTCCCGGAAACGCCCTGACCTATGGGGTTGATGGCAACGGGGATGGCAAGGTTGACCTGAACAATCTGACCGACGCCATGGCCTCGACCGCGAACTACCTGCGCAAGAAGGGCTGGACGCCGGGGGCTGGCTATCAGCAGGGCGAGGCGAACTTTGCCGTCATCAAGGAATGGAACGCCGCCACGGTCTATCAGCAGGCCATCGCGATCATGGGCAAGCGCATAGATCAGTAGATAGGGCATTTTTGCCCTTGCACTGTTTGGACGGCTGGCCTATTCACCCCGTCAGTGGCCCGTTCGTCTATCGGTTAGGACACCAGGTTTTCAACCTGGTAAGAGGGGTTCGACTCCCCTACGGGCTGCCACTCAACCTGTGTAAGTTATTGATTTCACTCAATAATCGGCATGGTCGAAAATCTCTACCCACAATCTACCCATGACAGAATGACCCCTGAAAGCGGCCCTATGTGCGCTGCGACAGGCTGAAAGTGATCACGCGAACGTGAATGAGCGACTTGCGAACCGGCGGCAGTCGGCGCGAGATGGTCGAAAACATGGAGCGCAAAAGCGTATGCCCTACATCATTGAATACGCTAAAGAAGGCCGAAACTTGGGTTCAACACCTTGGGCAGGAAGCCATGAAAAGACGAAACAGGGCGCGCAAGACGGCCTGATACGCAATGGCGCAGACACCGCCCGTATCATTGACTACAAAGCGCGCGAAATAGTCGCAACTGTAAGCAAATCCTAGGGAGCAACCTCAACCGAAGTGGTTGCGCGGGCGAAGTGTCGCGAAGGATTTAGTGCAAGCATGGCAACACGCAACGAACTATACGCAAAGTTCGGCATCACCGCCGAAGCAGCGCAGCTTTTCGAAACGGAACTTGGAACTTTGTTGCTTTCCGTCACTGCGCTTGAAAATGGCTGGCATGTTACCCCTGATCCGAAGAAGGCGAGGAAAGCTTTGGACGAAATCGAAGCGCATACACTTGGCCGCTTGCTTGGCGTTCTAAAGGGCAAAGTCGCGTTCGACGAACACTTGGGAGAACGCTTCGTGTCTGCACTCAAAGCAAGAAACCGCCTCAATCATGGTTTTTATGAAAGGCACAATTTCAAGATACAGACCGACGAAGGCCGCGATGCAATGATTGCGGCGTTAGAAGAACTTCACGAAGAACTTTTTCAAGCGTGGCAAATTGCTTCGGGCTTAACCACAGCAACTTCGGAACTTGTTGCAAAACTTAAGGCCAATCCGGCGCAGCAATGAAGAAGACACCCGAAACCTTGCGGCGACGGGTGTCAGGTGGTTCCTAGTGCCCTTGGAACGATCCAAAGGCGGCTGCCATGATGCCCACACGGGGCGCGTCGGGGTCGATACCCTCAGCGGCGCAGGCTTGGCGCAGGGTGGCAACTGTGGCGACCCTCAGCACGGGCAAAAGCCAACATTGGGACAATCAAGCCCCACCGCGTTTTCTGGGCTGGGCCAGACGTCTCGAAGCCCAATTTCTTATAGACCGCGATCGCCCGTTCGTTGTTCGGATGTGGGTCGGTCGCGATCACTGGTGCCCCCTGAGCAAACAGCACCTGCATTCTTGCATTGATAAACGCGGACCCATGCCCAAGACCGATCATTTCCGGGTCTCCGATATATTGATCAATGCCCCGCGCGCCCTTGGGCAGATGGAAAAAGTGGTGATCCTCCCACCCGTGAACCGTATAGTCTTGCATATATGCAAAGGCGCGCGCGCCGTGTGAAACAATCCAGCGGTCCACCCGAGGATCGGCCAGTTTCGCCGCATCATAGGGCGCATCAGAGCCCCACCACGCGCGGACATGCGGGTTTGATTGCCACGCCTCAAGCAAGGCGAGATCCTCCAAAGTCGCTTTTCGGAACCTGTACTGCTGTGTCGTGTTCATGGGGGCAGTCTAGCACATCCCCCGCCAGTGAGTATGGGCACATGGCGACCCTCCGGCCAAACGGGGGCGCAGGGATGCCGACACAATCGGCGTCGGGGTCAGGGCCCACGCAGTCTTGGAGTTTCTCCTGTCCTCCCCGACCCGTCACGGGCTGCGCGCATGATTGCGGTGCGGTTGACGCCACCCGGTCAGCAAGATCAGACCTTCGCCGCATGAGGAGCCAAAGGCCGCCCCTCGCAGGTTGCCTGAAAATTGGGCTGTTCTTTGCAAGACCGCCCGAAAGACGGGCGCAAGTGGTTATTCTCGAAAAACCTTGACTCTGGCTTTTGACGAGGTGCTGAATTTGTATGCACATAAGGCGCATGGCGCCAGCGGTGCCGCAAGAACGTTCCATAACCAAGAATGCCCCACATGGGGTGACCAGGGAGACTACATATGCGTAAGCACTTATTTGCCGCCATTGCTGGGGCGGCCCTCACCCTCGCCTCCGGGATTGCGGCCCATGCCGAAGATGCGCTGGAGCGTGTGATGGCGGCGGGTGTTCTTAAGGTTGGCACCGAAACAGCCTTTGCCCCCTTCGACTTTATCGATGCAGGCACCCATACGGGCCTGAACATGGATATCTACAATGAAATCGGCAAAGACATGGGCGTGCAGATCGAATGGATCACCCTTGACTGGACCGGAGTTTTGCCGGGGTTGGAGGCCGGACGTTTTGACGTCGTGGCAGGCCCGGCCACCATCACCAAGGAACGCATGACGCGCTATCGTTTTTCCAGCCCGATTGCCGAGGCCACCGTGGCCTTGCTGGTTGGTGCGGGCAGTGACATTGCCGTAGCGGACGGGATCGCGGGCAAGCCCGTGGGCTCTGGCACCGGCACGGCGCAGTTGGCCCAGCTTCAGGCCTTTGGCGCGACGCTTGCGACACCTCCCACCGAATACCGCGAATATGTCTCGTTCAACGAAGCCTATGCCGACCTTGCCGCGGGCCGGATCGAGGCTGTCGCCAACTCCTTGCCAAACATCGCCTTTGTCGCCAGCCAGCGTCCAGAGGTGTTCAAGGTTGTGAAACCCGCGTTCGGCACAGCCACCTATTTTGGCTATCCGGGCCGGATCGAGCCGGAATACACCAGCCTGATGGACAAGATCGACGAAATCTTGCTGGCGATGCGGGCCGATGGGCGGATGGAGGCGCTGCAGCAAAAGTGGTTCGGCACCACCTTTGACATGCCCGAACTGGTCACCGAGCCGAATATCTGAGCCACGATACCAAGGCGGCGGATGGGGCCTGCCCCCGCCCGCCGCCGTCGTTTCACCCTGCCACGTGCACTGCCTGTGACCTTTCCGGATCGGCCCCAGAACCCATGAGTTGGAAACTGTTTGAACTGCTTTTGCAGGCTTCGCTGATGACGATCTTTGTCAGCTTCATTTCTATTCTGGCGGGGTTGGTGATTGCCATCGTTCTGTCGGCGATGCGGATGTCGGGCAATCGTTGGCTTTATGCCGGAACGGGGATGTTCATCTCGTTTTTCCGGGGCGTCCCGCTGCTGGTGCAGCTTTTGTTGATCTTCAACCTGCTGCCCCTGATCGGGATCACCCTTCCCAGCCTTGCCACGGCAATCATCGGGCTGTCGCTGTGCACGGCGGCCTATCAGGCCGAAAACCTGCGCGGCGGGTTTGAAGGGGTGCCCATCGGACTGATCGAAAGTGCCGAGATGGCCGGGTTTTCCCGCACACAATCCTTTTTCTGGATCCGAACGCCGATTGCCTTGCGCATGACCTTTCCGGCCTTGGTCAATGAGGCGATCCTGATTCTGAAAGCCTCGTCCTTGGTATCGGTTGTGGGTTTGGTTGAACTGACGAAAATGGCCCAGAACCTTTCGGCCTCCACCTATCAACCCTTGCCGATCTTTGCCTCCGCCGGGTTGATCTATCTGGTGATCAACTGGGGTGTGGCTGTTGTCGGGCGCCGGGTTGAAAACGCTTTGCCGGGGTTGCCTGCCAAATGAGTTTTGATTTCGCCGTCATCTTGGCCAAAGGGCCAGAAATCCTGATGGGTTTGGGTGTCACCATTCTGATCTGGATTGTTGGCACCTTTTTTGCGGTCATCCTTGGCTTTGTCGTGGCAACCGCCCGGCGGTTCGGGGGGCGGCTTGTTGACACGCTCTTGACCCTGCCAATCGAGGTTCTGCGCGGCACCCCGTTCTTGGTGCAGATCTTTCTTTTGTATTTTGGCGGGCCTTACATCGGCTTGCGCCTTGATCCGATCACGGCGGGTCTTCTAGGTCTTAGCGTTTATGGCGCAGCCTATTACGCCGAGATTTTCCGTGCGGGCTATCAATCGGTGCCCATCGGCCATGTTGAGGCCGCAACATGCGTTGGTTTTTCGCGCGGGCAGACCATTCTTTTCGTGCTGTTGCCCGAGATGGCGCTGCTGGTGATGCCGCCATCCCTGAACATGGCGGTGATCTTGCTGAAGGAAACCGCGCTGTTATCGCTGATCACGGTGCCCGAAATGACCATGACCGTCAGCGCCATCGGCTCGCAGCAATATGCCTTTGTCGAATCCCTCGTGGTGCTTGCCGTGGTCTATTGGGCCTTGGTGGAGCTTGCGAATTTTCTGGGCCGGATGACCGAGCGCAAACTCTCGAAACTGGGAACCACCTGATATGACCGACGCTGCCATCCTCGTCAAAAACGTCTCGAAAAAATTCGGTGACACTCTGGTCTTGCGTGACATCAACCTAGAGGTGCCGCGCGGACAGGTGTCTTGTCTGATCGGGCCATCGGGGTCCGGCAAATCCACTTTGCTGCGCTGCATGGCCTTTTTGGAACAGGCAACCAGCGGCACGATCACAATCGAAGGTGAACCCTTGGGCTTTGTCGAAGGGCCCAACGGCCGCCGGCTGCAAACAGCGGCCGAGTTGCGCCAGACACGTTCGAAAATCGGGATGGTGTTTCAGCAATTCAATCTGTGGCCCCATATGACGGCCCTTGGCAATGTCTCGGCCTCTTTGCGGCGGGTGCGCAAACTGTCAAAGGCTGAGGCCGAAGATCGCGCCATGGCGCAGCTTGAAAAGGTGGGGCTCAAGGAACGGGCGGGATTTTACCCCTCGCAGTTGTCGGGCGGCCAACAACAGCGCGTTGCGATTGCGCGCGCGCTGGCGCTTGATCCGACGATTATGTTGTTTGACGAACCAACCTCAGCCCTTGATCCGGAATTAACGGGTGAGGTTCTGAATGTGATGCGCGCTTTGGCGGATGAGGGGATGACGATGGTTGTCGTCACGCATGAAATCGGCTTTGCAGCCTCGGTCGGGAACAAGATCTGCTTTTTGGATCACGGCAAACTTTTGTTCCACGACACCCCGGAAAAGGTCTTTGCCGCGCCGCGCGAACCAAGGCTGGAACAGTTTCTGGACACCTATCTGGACCGTGGGGCCATCATGCTGCGGTGATTATGCCGCCCCTACAGGCCAACCAATCCTGCACTTAAGTCCCACAATGCGCGTGAGCGGGCCGCATCGCTGGCCTTGGATGACAGGCTTTGGGCAAAGGCCTTGTGCCCTTTGTGCTGGCGGTTTCCCCAACTCCAGTGAATGCCCGATTGCGCAAAGGCGGGATCAGCCACCACCTGCGCCACACGTTCCCCCGACAGGGGCTGTGAGACATAGCCTTTGGTGATGGTCTTCTGGAACCACGGGAACACTTTTTGGAACAGCTTTGGCGCATTGCGGAAAAGCGGTGTCTCGGCCACGCAACCGGGATAAAGCGTGCTGAACACAATGCCTGTGGATGCGCTATAGCGGGCGTGCAACTCTCGGCTCATCATCATTGTGCAAAGCTTGCTGTCCTTATAGGCTTTGCCCGGCTTGAACGGCTTGCCATCGATCATGGCAATCGGGGCCTTGAACCCGTCCTTCATCCCCTGAAAATCCCCCAGATCGGCCGGAGCAGGAATTGGGATCCTTCCGCCAAACTCTTCTGAATTGGCCGTCACGGTGCCCAAGGTCACCAATCGCGGGGCAGATGCGTTTTGAAGATCTTCCAGCATCAGATTGGCCAACAAGAAGTGCCCAAGGTAGTTGGTTGCAATGCTGATCTCATACCCATCGGGGGACCGCAGGGGTTCTTTAAGCTGCGGCAGATAGGTGGCCGCGTTGCACACCAGCGCGTCGAGCGCCCTGCCCTGCGCCCGGAACGCCGCGTGAAACATACGCACGCTGCTCAGATCGCTCAGATCCAGATGCGTCAACTCATACGACACTTCGGGCAGGTTCAGGGATTTCGCGGCGGCGTCGGCCTTGCCAAGATCGCGGCACGCCATAATCACATGCCACCCCTTGTCTATCAATGCACGGGTCGTGTGCAAACCAACACCGGAAGACGCGCCTGTGACAATGGCAAGGGGGCTATCGGATCTGCTCATGCGTCTGTCGCCTCGGGTTTTTCGGATCAATCAACTGTTCCGTTCCAAGCACATAGCCTCCGAAAAGGGCTTTGAAAGACCCCGAGATCAAACCGGGCGCAGACAGCCGCGATCCAGTGCTGAAAAACTAGTCATCCCAAGGTTCGCCCCCAAATTCACTTGCCCATTGGGAAAATTAGTTTCCTCGCAAGTTGTGCTGGCTGCCTCTAGGTGATAGCCTTTGAGTCGAGCAATCGTCCCTTGAAGGAGGCACCGGCAATGTGCGGGATCGTCGGACTGTTTTTGAAAGACAAATCGCTGGAGCCCTCTCTTGGCAACATGTTGACAGACATGCTGATCACCATGACCGACCGAGGCCCAGACAGCGCAGGAATCGCCATTTATCGTTCTGTATCAGAGGGTCATACAAAGCTGACTCTGCAGTCCGACACCCCGCTTGCGGATTTCTCGGGATTGGAGGCCGACCTGACAGAGGCCTTGGGTGGCGCGGTCGCCCTTTCGCTGGTCGACACCCATGCCGTGCTCGTGATCAAGGCCGACAACCTGCCACAGGCGCGCGCCGCCATCGCCAAACTGCGCCCGTCAGTGCGGATCATGAGCAGCGGTGACAGTCTTGAGATTTACAAAGAGGTCGGGCTGCCCAAAAATGTGGCACAGAGGTTTCGCTTGCGGTCCATTTCAGGAAGCCATGGCATTGGTCACACCCGGATGGCGACGGAATCGGCGGTCACCACGATGGGCGCACATCCGTTCAACACCGGGCCGGATCAGTGCCTTGTGCACAACGGCTCGCTGTCCAACCACAATTCATGGCGCCGCAAGCTGCGCCGTGATGGCATCCATATCGAGACCGAGAATGACACCGAGGTGGGAGCCGCCTATCTGACGTGGAAAATGCAGCATGGGGCAAGTTTGGGCGAGGCGCTGGAAAGCAGCCTGCACGACCTTGACGGCTTTTTCACCTTTGTCGTGGGCACCAAGGATGGCTTTGGCGTGGTGCGTGATCCGATTGCCTGCAAGCCCGCAGTCATGGCGGAAACCGATCAATATGTGGCCTTCGGCTCGGAATACCGGGCCTTGGTCAACCTGCCGGGGATCGAGACGGCGCGGGTTTGGGAACCGGAGCCTGCGACGGTCTATTTCTGGAGCCATTCCGCCCCCCCCCTTGCAACCGGGAAGGCGGCATAGATGCACATATTCGATCTGGAAGCGCAGGGGCTTCGGGCCCTGAACACGACCCTTCAGGCGCAAAAGAATGACACCAACCAGACGGTCTGGGAGGTTCTGAACCCCAAGGGCAGCCATGCCATCGCCGTGGGTCTGGATGCCCCCATCGAGGTGAATGTGCGCGGCTCTACGGGATATTACTGCGCGGGGATGAACAAGCAGGCGACGGTGCATGTGCACGGTTCTGCAGGGCCCGGCACGGCCGAGAACATGATGAGCGGGACCGTGATCGTCGAAGGCGATGCCTCGCAATATGCCGGGGCCACGGGAAACGGCGGCACGCTGATCATCAAGGGCAATGCCTCCTCGCGCTGCGGGATTTCGATGAAGGGGATCGACATCATCGTGCATGGCAATATCGGCCATATGTCGGCTTTCATGGCACAATCGGGCAACCTTGTGGTTTGCGGCGATGCGGGCGATGCATTGGGCGATTCCATCTACGAGGCGCGGCTCTTTGTGCGCGGGTCGGTCAAATCGCTGGGCGCGGATTGCATCGAGAAAGAGATGCGGCCCGAACATCTGAATCTGTTGACCGACCTTCTGGCGCGCGGCGGGTGCGCGGCCAAGGCATCGGAGTTCCGGCGCTATGGCTCAGCCCGCAAACTTTACAACTTCAACATCGACAACGCATATTGAGAGGGCGCCATGAAAGACGATCCTGCCGGCGCACCACGCACCGTCCCGGTCCAGTCGGCCACGTTCACCAGTCAGGTGAACGCCGAAATCCGCCGGGCGGCGGCAACGGGCATCTATGACATTCGCGGCGGTGGCGCAAAGCGCAAGGTTCCGCATTTCGACGACCTGCTGTTTCTGGGGGCCTCGATCTCTCGCTATCCACTGGAGGGGTATCGCGAGAAATGCGAAACATCCGTCACGCTGGGCACCCGCTTTGCCAAGAACCCGATCAAGCTGGCCATACCCGTCACCATTGCGGGCATGTCCTTTGGCGCGCTGTCCGGCCCTGCAAAGGAGGCGTTGGGCCGTGGGGCGACTTTAGCAGGCACCTCGACCACCACGGGCGATGGCGGCATGACCGAAGAAGAGCGCGGCCATTCCAAAACGCTTGTCTATCAATACCTGCCCTCGCGCTATGGCATGAACCCCGACGATCTGCGCCGCGCCGATGCGATTGAAATCGTGGTGGGTCAAGGGGCAAAACCGGGTGGCGGCGGCATGCTGCTTGGGCAAAAGATCACTGACCGCGTGGCCAATATGCGCAATCTTCCCAAGGGGATAGACCAACGCTCGGCCTGCCGTCACCCGGACTGGACGGGGCCGGATGATCTGGAAATCAAGATCCTGGAGCTGCGCGAAATCACCAATTGGGAAAAGCCGATCTACATAAAGATCGGTGGCGCGCGGCCTTATTTTGACACCACTCTGGCCGTCAAGGCCGGGGCCGATGTGGTGGTGCTTGACGGCATGCAGGGTGGCACGGCTGCAACCCAGGATGTGTTCATCGAGAATGTGGGCCAGCCCATTCTGGCCTGCATCCGCGAAGCCGTGCGCGCGCTGGAGGATCTGGGGATGCACCGTGAGGTGCAACTGATTGTTTCGGGCGGCATCCGCTCGGGTGCGGATGTGGCCAAGTGCATGGCGCTGGGGGCCGATGCGGTGGCCATCGGCACGGCCGCCCTGATCGCACTTGGCGACAATGACCCGAAATGGGAGGCCGAGTATAACGCCCTTGGCACCACCGCGGGGGCCTATGACGATTGGCACGAAGGCCGCGATCCGGCAGGCATCACGACCCAAGACCCCGACCTCATGTCCCGGCTTGACCCGATTGAGGGCGGGCGGCGGCTGAACAACTACCTCAAGGTCATGACACTGGAGGCCCAAACCATCGCACGGGCCTGCGGCAAGAACCACCTGCACAACCTTGAACCCGAAGACCTGTGCGCCCTGACGATGGAGGCCGCCGCCATGGCCAAGATCCCCCTTGCGGGCACCGATTGGTATCCGGGCAAACCCGGCACATCCTATTGAAAACAAAAGGGCGCGCGCGAAGTCGCGCCCTTGTCACATATTTAAGATCAAGGGGAACAACATATGACCACCGATCTTGCATCCTTCGCCGCTGACAGGGGCATCAAGTATTTCATGGTCTCCTACACCGATCTGTTCGGGGGCCAGCGCGCCAAACTTGTGCCCGCCCAAGCCATCGCGGCCATGCAACAAGACGGCGCGGGCTTTGCAGGTTTTGCGACCCACCTTGATCTGACCCCCGCCCATCCCGATATGCTGGCCGTGCCCGACCCCTCTTCCGTCATCCAATTGCCGTGGAAGCCCGAGGTGGCTTGGGTTGCCAGCAACTGCGTGATGGAGGGCGAAGACGTCGCCCAAGCCCCCCGCAATGTCCTGCGCCGCCTGATCGCCGAAGCCGCCGCCGATGGAATGCATGTCAAAACCGGGATCGAGGCCGAGTTCTTCTTGCTCAGCCCCGCAGGCGACCAGATCTCTGATCCTTTCGATACCGCCTCCAAGCCCTGCTATGACCAACAGGCTGTGATGCGCCGCTATGATGTTGTGCGCGAGATTTGTGATTACATGCTCGATCTGGGCTGGAACCCCTACCAGAACGACCATGAAGACGCGAATGGCCAGTTCGAGATGAACTGGGAATATGACGACGCGCTGGCCACGGCTGACAAGCATAGCTTTTTCAAGTTCATGGCCCGCAGCGTGGCGGAAAAGCACGGCTTTCGCGCGACCTTTATGCCCAAGCCCATTCCGGGGCTGACCGGCAATGGCTGCCATGCCCATATCTCGGTCTGGGATGCGCCGGGCAAGGAGGCCAAGGTCAATGTCTTTGCCGCGCCCAAGGGCGAGGGCCCAACGGCAGAACTGGGATTGAGCGAACAGGGCCGGCACTTTCTGGGCGGCATCATGAAACACGCATCAGCCCTTGCCGCGATCACCAACCCCACGGTCAACAGTTACAAGCGCATCAATGCGCCCCGCACCATGTCGGGGGCGACATGGGCACCCAATTCGGTGACATGGACCGGCAACAACCGCACCCATATGGTGCGCGTGCCCGGACCGGGGCGGTTCGAGTTGCGTCTGCCCGATGGCGCGGCCAACCCCTATTTGCTGCAAGCGGTCATCATCGCGGCAGGACTGTCGGGGGTGCGGTCCAAGGCCGACCCCGGCAAACGGCACGACATTGATATGTATGCCGAGGGGCACACAGTCACCGACGCGCCCAAATTGCCGCAAAACATGCTGGATGCCTTGCGGGAATATGACAAGGACACCAGCCTGCGGAGGATGATGGGGGATGCGTTCTCAACCTCATATATCAAGATGAAGCTGCAAGAATGGCACGACTACACCTCTCATTTCACCCAGTGGGAGAAAGAAAACACCTTGGATATCTAGTCCGGGTCAAACACCCCGTGCGCATGGGACTGCACGGGCCGTCCAAATGATGTTTGGACAGTTGATGCCCCAAAGGCGTATAGGCTGTGCAGCAACAGAAGGATTGGGTTGATGGCTTTGCAACATGACCTTCACGACCGGCTTGATGCGTTGGGACAAAAACTAACGGATGCAAAAGCAAAACTGGACTTCAAGAATTCACTGCATGATGGCCACAGGCTGTCGAATGGCGAACTTTTGGCGAGGCATGCATTTCTCAAGGCGGAGCTTGATGGCGACATCGCTGATCTTCAGGCGCATGGCAAACACATCTCCGCGCTTGAGGAAGATGCCATGACGTGGATAAAGAGCGTCGACCTTGCCTGATGTATCTTGCGCGCAGGCCTGAACCCGTGAACATCAAGACGTGCTGAACGCAGGCATTTTGATTGCAGTTGTGCTGTGTGGCAGCCTTCTGTTTTATCCGCGCATCGCCAATGCGCCGCTGTGGCGCGCGACGATTACGCCGCTGGCCTCGATCATTGGCAGTGGCTTTCTTGTGCTTGGCCCCATCCTTGAGGTCAATTTCGGGCTTTATGCACCGCTTGTCATGCTGGCCCTTGTGGTGGTCGCCTATCTGTTCGGCAGTGCAATCCGCTTCAATATCGGGCGGATCGACGCCGTCGCACACAGGCCCCGCGCCGTGGAACGGATTGAGCCATTGGCCTCGGCGGTTCTGGCATTCGCCTATATCATCTCGGTCGCCTATTATCTGAATCTGTTCGGTGCTTTTGGCGTCAGCCTGACCACCTTGGACGACGCGTATCACGCGCGGCTTTTGACGAGCGCTGTTTTCCTTTTGATCCTGATCGTCGGCTGGAGCAAAGGGTTCTCGGCGCTGGAGCGGATGGAGCAGGTTTCGGTCGGGATAAAGCTGGCGATCATCGCGGGGTTGTTGTTCGGGCTGGGGGTGCATTTTGCCAAGACGGCACAAAGTGGCGCGTTGATCTTTAACCCGGCTACGGTGTCAGGCTGGCCTGCGTTGACGCTGATCTTTGGCTTGATCGTGACGGTGCAGGGCTTTGAAACCTCTCGCTATCTGGGGCACAGTTATGATGCAAAAACCCGCATCCTCTCCATGCGGCTGGCCCAGAACCTCTCGGCTATGATCTACATGGTCTACATCGTGCTGCTGGCTTATGTTTTTGCGCCCGGCACCATGGCCCTGAATGAGACATCCATCATCGATATGATGCAGATCGTGGCCCCCATTCTGCCGCTCTTGCTGGTTGCCGCAGCACTAAGCGCACAGTTCAGCGCCGCCGTTGCGGACACCAGTGGTTCAGGTGGCCTGATCGCCGAGGTCAGCGGCAACCGCATATCCCCCCGCCTTGCCTATGCAGTGTTGGTTGTCTTTGGGCTTTTTCTGACATGGACATCGAACATCTTTGAAATCATTGCCTATGCGTCACGGGCCTTTGCGGCCTATTACGCCATTCAGGCGGGCATCGCTGCGACCTCAGCATGGTTTGGCCGTGACCTGCCGCGTTTTGCGGTTTTCGCGCCATTGGCTGTGCTTGGCGTGGTGATTGCCGCTTTTGGCCAGCCCGTCGAATGAGGCCGCATGCAATTGTGCGGCGGATCGCGCATCCGGCGTTACACTTGCCAGAAGTTGGCTGTAAACATTGGTGCGCCTTTGCGATGCCAGAAGGTGGTACGAAAGATCACAGATGATGACCGCCCTGCCCCCTGAAGGATACAGCCGATGAGTGCACTTGGCTTGGGCCTGATTGCTGCCTTTGCGTGGGGCTTTCACGATATCTGTGTGCGCTACGTCAGCCAAAAAACGCCCCTGATGGCATCCCTTTTGGTGGTGTTTTGTACGGGTCTTTTGTTTCATCTGGCGGTCATGGTGGGCGAAGGTGGGTTTCACCCGATCTCGATCAAAGCCTCGGCCTATGCGGTTCTTGCCGGTATCTTTTTCTTACTTGCCAGCCTTGGCCTTTACGGTGCCTTTCAACGCGGGCCGGTGCGGCTTGTCTCGCCCATCATCGCCAGTTTCCCGATCCTTTCTGTTATCTGGGCAGTGCTTCGGGGGGCTGAGGTGTCACCTTGGCAATGGGCAGCGGTTTTGGCCATCGTGGCCGGAGTCTCGGCAGTGGCCTATTTTTCCGATGACAGTGAAAATATCGGGCCGTCAAAGGGTTTGACCATCCTTTACGCCTGCCTTTCGTCACTGGGTTATGCAGGCACCTTTGCCTTTGGCCAGTTGGCCGCCGAAATGTCGGATCAATTGCCCGCGACACTTGTCACCCGGTCCACCGCCATCATCTTGTTGATCGGTGTGATCACGCTGTGGAAACTGCCGTTCTGGCCGGGCCGACACGCGCTTGGACTGCTGATCTTGATGGGAATGGCAGATGGCTTGGCGCTGTTGTGCATGGTGTCGGCTGGAAGTTTGGCGGATGCGCAATACGCATCCGTCGCAGCATCGGTGTTCGGACTACTGACAATTGTGATGGCTTGGGCATTCTTAGGTGAAAGAATGACGCCACCACAATGGCTTGGCTGCGCCATCACCTTTTGCGGTATAGGGTATCTCGCGGTTTAGCCTTAGCCCGTGATCAGATCGCCAGATATTCGGCCCGCAATGCCTCGTTCTCCAGCACCTCTTGAGCAGTCCCGTCAAAGACAATGCCGCCTGTATCCAGAATGATCGCCCGATCTGCCAGTTTCAGCGCACGCAGGGCATTTTGCTCCACCAAAATGGTCGTGATGCCCTGCGATTTGATCAGGCGCAGCGTCTTTTCAATCTCGTCCACGATCACAGGGGCAAGCCCTTCGTAAGGCTCATCCAGCAAAAGGATCTTGATGTCGCGGGCAAGGGCGCGCGCGATGGCAAGCATCTGCTGTTCGCCCCCCGACAGCGTGACGCCTTCTTGATTGCGTCGTTCACCCAGTCGCGGAAACAATTCATAGAGACGCTCGATGCTCCATCCGATGGGCTTTGCGATCTGCGCCAGTTTGAGGTTTTCCTCCACCGTCAAACCCTGAATGATCCTGCGATCTTCGGGCACAAGCCCAACCCCGGCGACTGAGGCCTGAAAGCTCTTCATCTTATGCAGCGGCTGATGGTCAAGCCAGATTTCACCGTGCCTGACCTGCGGGCTGTCCAAGCGGGCAATGCTGCGCATGGTCGAGGTCTTGCCCGCCCCGTTACGGCCAAGAAGGGCGAGGATCTCGCCCTCATGCACGTTGAAGGAAATGCCTTGAACGATATAGCTTTCGCCATAATAGGCATGCACATCCCACACCGACAAGAAAGCGGGGGCAGTGGCCGCTGCGTTGCGATTCTTCGAAAAATCTGGGCGATCATTCATGGCTGACATTCCTACGCGGCCTCACCAAGATAGGCCTCTTTGACCTTTGGATGGCCCTTGATCTTATCTGGTGTATCTTCGACCAGCGGGGTGCCTTGCGCCATAACGGTAATCCGTTCGGCAAGAGAAAACACCACATGCATGTCATGTTCGATGATCACCATCGTAATGTCACGCTTGGCCTTGATCTCCTTCAGCAAGTCGATCGTGTTGTTGGTATCCGCCCGCGCCATTCCGGCCGTTGGCTCATCCAGCAGCAAAAGCCGAGGCTCTTGCACCAGACACATCGCCAGTTCCAATCGCCGCTTGTCGCCGCGCGACATGGACCCTGCGTGCATATCCCGCTTGTCGGCCATGTTCAGGTCTTCCAAAATATGCTCGGCCTTGTCCAGCATGTCGCGCTCGCGCATCAGGCTGCTCATCGCGTTGATTTTGAACGATCCATCCCGATGGGCAAAACAGGGGATCATGACGTTTTCAAGCACCGAGAGATCGGCAAAAATCTCAGGCGTCTGAAACACGCGGCTGATCCCCATCTGGTTGATCTGATGCGGTTTCTTGCCCAGCACAGACCTTCCGTCAAACATTGCCGTGCCAGTATCTGGCAAAAGCTTTCCCACCAGACAATTCAACAGTGTGGACTTCCCCGCACCATTGGGGCCGATGATGGCATGGACAGTATTCTCCATGACCGTGAGATTTACATTGCCAAGCGCCTGCAACCCGCCGAACCGCTTGTTCACATTCTTGATTTCAAGAATTCCCATGTGCTTTTTCCTATTCGGCAGGCTTGGTCTTGGTGGAAACCACGTCACCATCAGTGGTCTTGGTGCGGCGGAACAGCCGCGCAATGCGTTGCCCGCCTTCTACAAGGCCGCCGGGCAGAAAGATCACGACCAGCATGAACATGATCCCGAGCGTCAAGCTCCAGCCTTTGCCGATGAACGGATAGAGGATCATCACGATGAAATCTTGCACCCCATCGGGCAGGAACGCGAACCATTGATGCAAGATGGACTCGTTGATCTTGGAAAAGATGTTCTCGAAGTATTTGATGAAGCCAGCCCCGAGGACAGGGCCGATCAGGGTCCCTGCCCCGCCGAGGATGGTCATAAGGACCACCTCACCCGAGGCTGTCCACTGCATCCGATCCGCCCCGGCAAGCGGGTCCATGCTGGCCAGCAGCCCCCCGGCCAGACCGGCATACATGCCAGAGATCACAAAGGCCGCAAGCGTATAGGGCCGGCTTTCCAGCCCGGTATAGTTCAGCCGTTGCTGGTTGGACTTGATCGCCCGCAGCATCAGGCCAAACGGTGACCGGAACAAGCGGACCGACAGGTAGAACGCAATCAGCATGATAATGGCGCAAAGGTAGTAGCCAACGCTGAATGTGAAACTCCATCCCGCCAGATCAAGGGTCATCGCAGAGCGCATCTCGGCCCCGAAAAGGCTTGTGACAGGAAGGGAGCCCCCCACTTGTGCGCTGTCCAAAATCCTCGGGTCGGTCAGCGCCAACTGGAGCCCGGTTTCCCCGTTGGTGATTGGCGTCAGCACTGAATAGGCAAGGTTGAACGACATCTGCGCAAAGGCCAGCGTCAGGATCGAGAAATAGATGCCTGACCTGCGCAACGACACATAACCAATCACAAGCGCAAACAGCCCCGCGATCACCACCGAAAAGACCAGCGCAGGCAAGACATTCATGCTCAGCAGCTTGAACATCCAAACGGCCGAATAGCTGCCCACCCCCAGAAAGGCCGCATGACCAAAGGACAAGTAGCCCGTCAAACCGAACAAGATGTTGAAGCCGATGGCAAAAATCCCGAAGATCACAAATCGCTGCATCAGGTCAGGATAGCCCGCGTTGAACTGTGCAAGGGCGCTGTCCACCGGAAACGGGTTCAGTATGAACGGGGCAAAAAGGGCAAGCACGGCAACGATCAGCAAAAGGATTGCGTCTTTGCGGTTCAGTCCAAGCATATCTTATTCCTCCATCACGCCCTTGCGCCCCATCAAGCCGCGCGGACGCGACAGCAAAATGATGATGGCAACAAGGTAGATGATGATCTGGTCAATTCCGGGGATCAGCGATTTCACTTCGTTCATCGAGGCAAAGCTTTGCAAGATCCCCAACAAGAAGCCGGCCAGCACAGCCCCGGGCAATGACCCCATGCCCCCCACAACAACCACAACAAAGCTGAGCACAAGGAAATCCATTCCCATGTGATAGTTGGGCGAAAGAATGGGCGTGTACATCACCCCCGCAAGCCCCGCCACGGCCGCCGCCAAACCAAAGATCAAGGTGAACCGCTTGTCGATATCAATCCCAAGCAGCCCCACCGTTTCCCGGTCTGCCATGCCTGCACGCACCACCATCCCGAATGTGGTGAACTGCAAGAACCCAAAGACCGAGGCGATCAGCAAAGCCGCAAAGGCAAAGTAAACAAGCCGCCAGTAGGGATAGATGATCGCATTCGCCTCAAACCCAAGCCACACGCCAAAGTCGAGGCTGCCGCGAAACACATCCGGGGCAGACGTCGGGATCGGATTTGCACCGAAGAAATATTTGACGATCTCTTGCAAAACGATGGCAAGACCAAAGGTAACAAGGATCTGATCCGCATGGGGGCGTTTGTAGAAATGCTTGATCAGGCCGCGTTCCAGAACAAAACCGAAAATGACCATGATCGGAAAGGCAAACAAGATCGCAAGCGGAACAGACCAGTCAATGATACTGGCCCCCATCTCTGGCCCGAACCAAGACACTAGGTAGGGGGTTTCAACCTTTGCCGGATTGCCCAGAAAATCCAACTTTGTCGGATCAAGGGTGACCGTACTCGCGTTGAAAAGCGCCTGCAGTGCAACGGCGCAGAACGCACCGATCATGAACAGGGCACCGTGGGCGAAATTCACCACGCCAAGGGTGCCAAAGATCAGCGTCAGGCCCAGAGCAATCAGCGCATAGGCTGCGCCCTTGTCCAAACCGTTGAGAATTTGAAGGATGATTGCGTCCATTGTCCCCGCCATGCGATGCGATGCCCCCGTCCCGACAAGGACGAGGGCATAAGCAAGAATGACCGGGCAGGTTTGCTCGGTCATTCCAGTATCAGGTTAACGTCAGGCGCCCGGGTTGCAGGCCCCAAGAGCACCGCCCGCGAACATCGGGTGATCCGGCGCGTAGGTCACCTGACCAACCGGCGTCACTTCGACGATTTCCACAAGGTCAAACTCGTTCTCGGGGTTTTCCTTGCCACGCACCACGATCACGTCCTTGAAGCACTGGTGATCTTCGGCCCGATACAGCGTCTTGCCATTGCCAAGACCATCAAATTCAAAGCCTTCAAGCGCCTCAACGACACCACAAGGATTGAACGTTCCAGCCCGGGTTACGGCGTCAGCGTACAGAAGGGTTTGCGCATAGCAGGTCTGTGCCGCCTGACTTGGAGGGAAGCCGAACTTGGTGCCAAAGGATTTGACGAACGCTTTGGTGCCATCATCTTGCAGCTTCCAGTCCCAGTTCTGTGACCCCGGAATGCCCTTGATGTTTTGACCAGCGCCACGCGCCATCAACTCCGAATATAGCGGAACGACAATCTCAAAGTTCTTGCCATTCGCCTGACGATCACGGATGCCGAACTGCACGGCATTGGTGAGCGAGTTGACCATGTCTCCGCCGTAGTGGTTCAGGATCAGCACATCTGCGCCGGAATTCAGCACAGGCGCGATATAGGACGAATAGTCCCCCAGACCCAATGGCGTACGAACCTTGTTGATGGTGCTCCAGCCGATCGCCTCGGTTGCGGCCGCGATGGATTCTTCTTGCGTCCAGCCCCATGTGTAATCGGCCGTCAGGTGGTAGGCCGCACGATCCGAACCATAAAGCCCCTTCAGAACCGGAGCCAGCGCTGCGGCCGACATATAGGCGTTGAAGAAGTGGCGGAAGCCATTGGCCTTGCGGTCTTTGCCTGTGGTGTCGTTAGAGTGCGTCAGACCGGCCATGAAGATCACGCCCGCTTCTTGGCACAGGCCTTGAACAGCCACGGCCACGCCCGAGGACGAGCCGCCCGAAATCATGATCGCGCCATCTTTTTGGATCATCGATTGCGCCGATGCCCGTGCCGCGTCCGATTTGGTCTGGGTATCCCCCGTGACAAACTGGACTTTCTTGCCCAGAATGCCGTTGCCCTGAAGCGCTTTTGACGAGAAGGTGGACAACATCCCACCATCGCCGCCGCCGTTCAGATGCTCAACCGCAAGCTCAAAGGCGCGCAGTTCGTCTGCCCCTTCGTCGGCATATGCGCCGGTCTGCGGAACGTTAAATCCAAGGGTAACAGTGCCCCCGGTCGGATCATTGGTAAAAGCATTGGCGCGTGAGGTAAAGATCGTGGGCATCGCCAGGCCCACCCCCGCCAAGGTGCCGGACTTGAGCAACCCCCGTCGGGTAAATCTGCTGTTGGACATATCATCCTCCCTAGGTCGATATCTACGGCGGCCCCCCCTCCTGGATCGACCGCCGTCGGCACTTGCTGTGCATCTTTAGTATCGTGCCACGAAGGAAAGTATCGCAAGAACTACTTCACAACTAACAATATTTCTGCAAACGTATTCGCAGCATCTTGTGAATTTCTGCGAAGAAATTTTTCTGCAGCGCGGCAGTGCCTTGATCTGGAAGGAAATGACGATGACGCAAGGGCAGCTGACCGGCTCGGCAATCCGCGAACACCGGCAACGGCTGGGACTGCGACAGGTGGAACTGGCCAGAATGGTGGGCATCTCGGCCTCTTACTTCAATCAGATCGAACAAAATCGGCGAAGAATCGGCGGCAAGTTGCTGTCAGATATCGCAACATCCCTTGGGGTCGACCTTGCCCTTCTGGCCGAGGGTGCCAACGCGCGGCTGATTGATCTGTTGCGTGACGCCCAGACCTCTGAACAACGGCTGACAGGTGATTTTGACGCACCAGAGGCCTTCGTCAGCAGATTTCCCGAATGGGCAAGGCTTTTGGCGGCGCGGCACAGGCGGGCCCTTACGCTGGAACAGCTGATGGAATCGCTGACTGACCGGCTGGCCCATGATCGTCAACTTGCCGATGCGTTGCATGAGCTGTTGTCCACGGTGACGGCCATCCGCTCCAGCGCCAGCATTCTGGTCGACGTGCGCCCCCTTGAACAGGTCTGGCGCGACCGGTTTGAGCGTAACATCATCGAGGACAGCGCCCGTTTGGCCCGCGGCGCGCAGGCACTTGTCGACTACCTTGATGTTGACGCAACAGCCCCCGACGGCACGACATCCCCCCGCGATGAGCTTGAGGCGTTCTTGGAAGACCACGCCTATCATTTTCCAACGGTGGAGGCTTCGGGGGCGGATGCGATCGAATTGATCGTCACGTCAGAGACGCGCCTGAAATCCCCACAGGCCAAGGCAATGGCACGCGAGCATCTGCGCGGCTATCTGCATGACGCACACAAGATACCGCTGGACGTTGCCGCAGGGGCCGTGGCGCGGCACGGAATTGATCCGCTGGCAATCGCTCGCGATCTTGACGTTGATTTGGCAACTGTCCTTCGCCGCCTTGCCGCGATGCCAGAGGTGATGCTGCCCGGCCCCGTTGGCCTTGCGATCTGCGATGCCTCGGGCGCATTCATTCTGCGCAAACAGGTCGAGGGGTTTTCGCTGCTCCGCCATGGGGCGGCTTGTCCGCTGTGGCCCTTGTTCCAATCGCTGACCCAGCCCTTGCGCCCGATGCGGCGCCTGCTGCAACAAAGCAACCGGGATCGCTCCACCGTCCTGACCTTTACAGTCGCGGCCCCCGTGGCAGAAATCGGGTTTGAGGAAGATCTGCTGTTGCGCGCCTATATGTTGATTGTGCCACAGACTCTCCACAACGCGGACAAGACAACTGAAACGTCGGCCCGGCCCGTTGGCCTGACCTGCCGCACGTGCGAACTTGACAATTGCCGTGCTCGGCGCGAACCCTCTATCCTTGCGCAAAGCCAAAGGCGAAGGCCATCTGCAACATAGGCACAACGCCCGTCCGCAGGGAAAGCGCCGTAAATTGCCCCCTGTCGCGGCCACGCTTGGTCAGTGCTTTCGCCCGCTTAGGCATTTTGTCAAGCAAGACGCCTTGCCCAGTGTCGGCCGCAACGGTCAAGACCAGTCCAACCGACGCGGATCAACTCTTGGCCGCAAGGCGGAACTTTTGCAGGATACGTTGAAGCTCAGCCTGTTCCGCGACAGTCAGGCAGGCAAAGAGCGCGCGTTCGTGTTGCGCCACGCTGTGTTGTGCGGCCTCGGCCAGTTTGCGCCCCTCGGTAGTCGGCATCAGCGCATGACGCCGCCGGTCATGCGCGACGGGCGCGCGGATGATCAGGGCCCGCCCCGCCAATTCGTCGATGATCGTCACAAGGTTTGACCGTTCGATTTGCAACGCATCGGCAAGCTGGGTCTGGGTCAAACCCGGCTCGCCCACAATGATCGAAAGCGCCGAAAACGACACCGCCCGCAGATCATAGTCCGCAAGAACCCGCGAAAGATCGGCCTGCACAATGGACATCGCGCGCTTCATTCCATAGCCAATATACCCCGCCAGAAGCCCGTCGCCCCCTTGGGGTGCGTTCCCCGCGATATCCTGCGCTGCGTCTGTCATGGTTTTCACCCCAAAAGCAGGCCGCGCCCGCCGTTCTTCACCCGCCGTTCATCACACGCCATGATAGCCCAGCACGACAGGGATACCATACCAATATTCTATCAGACCACCATTCGCCGCCCCCCATTGCCCGCGGGAGCGCCCCCCCCAACAACCCCTTGCGCTGTTTTGATGATCAAACCCCTTTTGCGTGTTGTGCGAGGAAATGGGGCAATGCGGGCGGATCGACACGCGGCGATGGTGCTTATAACTTGAGTTCTTTCAGAAGACCCAGAGCAATACACAAAGAAAAGACTGGCACCTGCCGCAGCACGGTTTTAGCGGGTTGAACGCGGCATTCTGAAAGAGCAAAAAGCCCTTCACCAAGGCCAAGGCTAGGTGTGTTGGTCAAACTAAATGTCACATCAGCTGGCCCCGGCGCTACGAAAGGAGGTCAAAATCATACTTTCGCCTGCGCCTTGTACTTTAGAGGCCAAATCCACCATCGGAATATTTTTAAGGCCAAAAGGTCTGCAAGATCCCATATTTACATCGTCGCTGCCCCTCTTGGGCATTATTTTCTTATTCAAGAATGATGTAGGCATCACGGCTTCCAAACCATGTGTGGACCATGCCAGACGATCACTCGCGCTCCTATCCATCCATCCCAAAAGTCGTCTATGCCACTGGGCGTGAACAGATAAGCCCATTGGCCTCCAGTGATGTATCTGATTTTGCGAGCGACATTCTTGCCGCTTACGAAGCCGTTCCCTATGCATTGGCAATCGCTGACCAAGACGCTTCGATAGATGAAACGACAACGGAAAACGGTTACCCTGATATTTATCCTTCAAGTGTGGTCGGAGATCTTAGCATATCCCGCGAGGTAGTCCTGTTAGGGGAGAAGCTAGCCCCCAAATTTGCAGAGCCTTCTGTCGTCGGCGGAACCACTGACAACACAGGTGCGGCCAGCGCTGTGCAAGACTCACTTCACGGACTGGTCCCCATGAAATGGCCCGCGGACTTTTCATCAAAGCATGAGTCGTGTTGAGAAAAAGCGCTGGTTTCACCAGTGCCAGCGTGCCGGGGAGCGTTCAGATGACCGGACCCATCCCGATCTGCATCTGAGGTTTTCCCTCCATCAACCTCGACCACATCAGGGAAAATAGCGAAGCAGAACCCACAAAACCGAGATCAACTGCCCTGCACAATCAAAATAGCCCTTGCCGGGCCACCCTCGGCGCCGATTTCATGGGCGCGATCTGCGGCATATCGGGCGACATCACCGGGGCCAAGCACCTCGGCCTCGTCACCAGAGCGCAGGCGCAAATGGCCATGAATCACAGTCAGATGCTCGCGGCAGCCTATGCCATGGGCCTCGGAGGCCAGCACGGCCCCTTCGGTGAATTCCAGATCATAGACCTCATGCGCGCCGACCGATTCCGGGGGCGACAGGATGCGGATCTTGACCCCAGGTCCGCGTTGCATCACCGGGGCGGCCTTGGCGCGAGTGACCTCAATCACCGCAGGCGCGCGCCCCTCCAGCAGGCCCGCGAAATCCACCTGCAAGGCCTGTGTCAGGTTCCATAGCGTGGCGACAGTGGGCGAGGATTCGCCGCGCTCAATCTGGCTGACCATGGAGCGACTGACCCCCGACAGCTTGGCCACGGCATCCAGCGAAAGGCCCCGTGCGCGCCGCGTATCACGCAGCGAGATGGCCAGACGGTCATGGATATCGGAACGTGGGTTCATACGCGCAACACTGCCCCGCCGTGGCGATGGGGTCAATCAGGTGCCGCAAAAGGTGACATAGTCCCCAAAGTCCGAAGGCGCAGGCAGGGCATAGGCCTCACGATCTGCACCATCGCGGAAGGGGTCGGTAATCTGGGCCAAAAGCGCGTGAAAGGGTGCCAGATCGCCACGATCCGCCGCGTCAAGCGCCTCTTCCACCTTGTGATTGCGGGGGATGACCAGCGGATTGGCCGCCCGCATCTGTGCCGCCGCATCCGGTGCCAGTCGCGCGCGCCAGCGCGGCAGCCACGCCTCCATCGCCGCAAAATCGGTGAACAACGGGCGCAGGCTGCCCGTCTCACCCGCAACGGCATCCGCCAATCGGCGGAAGGTCAGCGTCCAATCCGCGCCATTCATTGCCGCAAGCAAATCGTCGACCAGCGCGCCATCGTCCTTAGCCGCGCCCTCCAGCCCCAGTTTTGCCCGCATCACATCCAGCCACGCCGCCCGGAACTGCCCTGCAATGGAGCCGAGCCGAACATTCAGGGCGTCGATGATCGCCTCCCGCTCTCCCGGCAACAGCGGCACAAGGCTTTCGGCCAGCCGTGCAAGGTTCCATCCCAGAATCAAGGGTTGGTTGGCATAGGCATAGCGCCCCTGACGATCAATCGACGAAAACACCGTGCCGGGGGCATACCCTTCCATAAAGGCGCAGGGACCGTAATCAATCGTTTCGCCCGAAAGCGCCATATTGTCGGTGTTCATCACCCCATGGATAAAGCCAAGGCCCATCCATTGGGCAATCAACCGCGCCTGTCGGTCCACGACCCGGTCAAAAAACGCAAGCTCCCGCCCTTCCGTGCCAACCAGATCGGGATCATGGCGGGCGATGGAGTATTCGGTCAAGGCGCGCAGTTTGTCGATCTCGCCGCGCTGCGCAAAGAATTGGAATGTGCCCACCCGAATGTGGCTGGCTGCGATGCGCGCCACCACAGCGCCCGGCAGACGCCCCGCCTCTCGCCAGACGTCTTCACCCGTCAGGGTGACGGCAAGGCTGCGGGTGGTGGGAACACCCAGTGCTGCCATCGCCTCGGAAATCAGATATTCGCGCAGCATCGGCCCCAGAGCGGCCTTGCCATCGCCCCCCCGTGAAAACGGCGTGCGCCCCGATCCTTTGAGTTGGAGGTCCCAGCGACGCCCGTCCGGCCCCAGAAATTCGCCAAGCAGATGCGCACGCCCATCCCCCAACTGCGGGGAAAAGCCACCAAACTGGTGGCCGGCATAGGCAAGGGCAATCGGTTCCGCCCCCTTTGGCAGGCTTCCTCCGGCGAACCAGCCGGGATTTGCCGCCAGAACATCTGCATCAAGACCCAATTGCCCGGCAAGGGCGCGGTTCAGAACCACAATCTGCGGCGCGGGCGCTGCATCCGGTGAAAGCTCCAGATAAGCGCCGGGCAGATCACGCCTATAGCTGTTGTCGAACAACAGACCAGAGGAGGGTGGGGTAAATGCAGCGGTCATGGGCCCTCAAACAAAAGGAGTTCCCATGAATATGGTTGTTATGCCCGCAGGAGCAAGGTCCAAGCGCCAAAGACGACATATCCCGGCACCGGATCAGGGCAGAACTTCGATCCTGTCCAACTGCCAGATCGAACGGGAATAAATCACCTCGGTCTGATAGTCTGTGTGTTGATCATAGGGGTAGACGATCCAGATCGGCCCCTTGTCGCGCGGCGAAAGATCAACGCCATTCATCCGAAATGCGAGGATGGGCCCCCCGGCGACCGCATCGGATAGCGGGATTTCAACCGCGTAATCATTCAGGGCCGTCGCACGCAGTGCAGAACCCTTTGCGCCGACCGCTGCAATAAAATCAGCCAGCAACACCCCCTCGAAATGCTGCACGCCCGAGGTCCAAATTGTGTTGGTATCGATTTTGGTCAGGCCGATCTCCGTCAACAGTGCAACATCCAGTGCCACATGCCCTTCGGCGTTCGTAGCCCCGATTTGACCCGTCACTGTAAGAATCACCGGCCCCTCTGGCGGGGGAAGTGCGGTGCCTTGCGTTTCCTGAGCCTGAGCCCGCGACACCAGCACCGGCGCGATGGCACAGGCCACCACAATCGCCATCCAAAGGGAAAAAAGGAATCGCACGAAGGTCCTCCACAAGGCCAGCAACAACCCTACCCCAAACAAAGGATGCTTGCCGCTATACTCAAGCATAGGTTTTGACCTTAAGTCATGACCCTAAACCAAACGTATATGGAAGGTGAAGTGGTCGGGGCGGAGGGATTCGAACTCTCGACCTACGGTACCCAAAACCGTCGCGCTACCAGGCTGCGCTACGCCCCGACTGCGGGCTTCCTAACCAATGCTGAGGGGCTTGAAAAGGCCTATTCGGCGTTACAGGCCCAAAGAGATGAAGCTATTTTTGGATGACGCATTTCTGCGCCCGCGATGATGCCCAAACGCTTGGCAAGACCACCGTTAATTTCCAGAACAAATTGCACGCCATCGCCGCCATCGATCACGGTGATGTCTTGCGGGATGGCATTGGAGTGCACGCGTGTCACCACGCCATGCTGATCGGCGAAAATCATGTCGAGGGGAATCAGTGTGTTCTTCATCCAGAACTGGGCGCGCCGTGGCCCCTCATAGGCAAACAGCATGCCCGAAGACCGTGGCATCGTTTCACGATACATCAGACCGCGTGCACGCTCGGCCTCATCATCGGCAAGCTCAACCGAAAACCGGGCCTGTCCGCCCGGCCATCGCAATTCGACCTGATCAGGACGACATTCGGCCTGCGCCTTTAACCCCGTTACCGTGACAAGGATCAGACTGATAAGGAGGATCTTGCAAATCCCGGTGGCACGACGCCACACACTTAAACCCGCGACGCTGCTTCCCATGATGCCACCTGCACTGCCATGCGGCCGCGCTTTCCGTCCATGATCCGCAGGGCGACGGCTTCGCCAGCCTGAAGATCCGCAAAGCCCGACATCCGCAAGACCTCGATATGGATAAAGACGTCTTCGTTCAAGCCAAAGACATTGGCAAAGCCAAAACCTTTTGCCTTGTCGAACCATTTTACCCGCGCAGGCTCAAGCGGAAGCACGGCAATCTCAGCGGCAGCAATATGTTGCCCCTCATCCGCCAAGGGCAACAGTCCCGTTCCCTCGGGTGCCTCAATCGACAACACCGCCACAGCCTGCGAACCGCGTTGCGTTTGCTGGACTGTCACCTCGATAAGCGCGCCATCGGCAACGGTCGACTGACCATAGTTGCGAAGAACGTTTGCATGCAAAAGGATATCAGTTCCCGTTTCATCAGAAACAATGAACCCAAACCCTTTTACAGGATCAAACCACTTCACGCGGCCGCGCACAACGTGCGCTTCCTCTTCTTGATCTTCCATTGTCGAGCCGTTCCCCAGATAGCTTCGAAGCGCAGTGTTGATCCGATTATTCAACCGAATTCAAGGGCAAATGCACAACCATAAAGGATAGTAATATTTCACGAAGCGTGAAAATCAAGGATTCAGCCGGGTCACTTCCCAACGATCATTGGGTGTTTCGCGTGTCCAGCGGAACCGGTCGTGCAACCTAAAGGCGCCATCAGCCCAGAACTCTATCTCTATTGGACGTATCCTGATCCCGCCCCAAAATGGCGGTCTTGGCGGGTTTATCCCAAGGCTAAGTGTAAGCTTTGCAACATCAGCCATCAAGGATTCACGGGAAGACAAAGGGGCCGATTGCTTGCTTGCCCATGCACCAAGCCTGCTTTTCAGGCTGCGGCTGGCATAATAGGCATCCGCTTGCGGGCCGTCCTCACGTTCTGTCACACCGCGCACACGAATTTGTCGGCGCAGCGATTTCGAGTGCAGCACAAAGGCTGCCTTGCCAGCGGCCTCTATCTCTTGCGCCTTTTTGGACCCGTAATTGGTGTAGAACACAAATGCGTCATCCTCGATGTCTTTTAGCAAAACCATCCGCACATTCGGCATGCCGTCGGGATCAACCGTTGCCAGGGCGATGGCATTGGGGTCGTTTGGCTCTGTCGCCTCGGCCTCGGTCAACCACGATTGCGCGATGGCAAAGGGATCGTCCCCCGCAAAAATTCCGCCCCTATCCATGATCGTCCTTCCTTGACGCGCCTTGCGTCATGCCTGCAGCCACTGCTTGAACGGACATGGGCTTTCGCCTACACGTCGTCAACAACGCGAAAAGTGGACGAGGGTTAAAGAATGTCAACAGCACTGATGGCTGGAAAACGCGGGCTGATCATGGGGCTTGCCAATGACAAGTCTATCGCATGGGGAATTGCCAAGACTTTGGCCGACCATGGTGCTGAAATGATGTTCTCTTATCAGGGCGATGCGCTGAAGAAACGTGTGCAGCCTCTGATCGCCTCCATCGGGATGTCTGAGATGATCGAGTGTGACGTCTCAAGCGAGGCCTCACTGGACGCTCTGTTTGCCTATATTGAGGCCACATGGGGCAAGATCGATTTCCTGGTGCATGCCATCGGCTTTTCCGACAAGAACGAGTTGCGCGGCCGCTATGTCGAAACCAGCCGTGACAACTTTCTGATGTCGATGGATATTTCCGTCTACAGCTTTACGGCGGTGTGCCAACGGGCCAGCCGCCTGATGCCAGATGGTGGCAGCTTGCTGACCTTGACCTATTACGGCGCGGAAAAGGTGATGCCGCACTACAACGTGATGGGCCTGTGCAAGGCCGCGCTGGAGGCGTCGGTCAAATACATCGCCGAGGATCTGGGCAAGGACGGCATCCGCTGCAATGCTATTTCGGCCGGCCCGATCAAGACCTTGGCCGCCTCGGGCATTGGCGACTTCCGTTATATCATGAAGTGGAACGAGTTGAACTCGCCGCTGCGCCGCAATGTGACGCAAGAAGAGGTTGGCAAAGCCTCGCTCTATCTGCTGTCCGACCTTGGCTCTGGCACGACGGGTGAGAATCTGCATGTGGATGCGGGCTATCACGTCGTGGGGATGAAGGCCGTGGATGCCCCCGATATTGATGTCGTCACCGGGCGCAAAGAATGACCCTGACCGCCTTTCTTGCCGTGGCGTTGTTGCATCTGATGGCAGCGATAAGCCCAGGCCCTGCCGTTTTGATGGCAGCGCGCACGGGCGTGACCGAAGGCATGCGCACAGGCGCGTTTCTGGCCATGGGTATTGGCGCGGGGGCCGTGGTCTGGGCATCGGCGGCGCTGTTCGGGCTTGCACTGGTGTTTCAGGCGGCCCCTGCCCTCCTGTGGACGCTCAAGATCGTGGGTGGGCTTTACCTGATCCACATGGCGTGGCGCATGTGGGTTGAGGCGGATACGCCGCTTGATATGTCGCAAGACGCCCGTCCGCCCCGCTCGGCCCTTTCTGCTTTTCGCTTGGGTCTGATGACGCAGCTGTCAAACCCGAAACCTGCCGTGCTGTTCTCGGCCATCTTTATCGGCACTGTGCCGCAAGGCACGCCGTTTTGGGTGATCGCGGCCCTGCTGGTCGTGGTCTTTCTGAACGAGGCGATCTGGAATACTCTTGTCGCCCGGGTCTTCTCGTTCGAGCGGTCCAAAACGGCCTACATCAGCCTTAAAACCATCATCGACCGCTGCTTTGGCGGTTTGCTTGCCCTGTTGGGCCTGAAAATCGCAGCCACCTGAAGGAGGGCGCCCATGTCTGCCGACCGTTTGCCACATGAAAAAGGGTTCCACGTCAGTTGGGACCAGATTCACCGCGATGCCCGCGCGCTTGCCTGGCGGCTGGATGGTAAGGGGCCGGATGAGGGCGCGTGGAAAGCCGTGGTCGGGATCACCCGAGGCGGCCTTGTGCCCGCAATGATCGTAAGCCGCGAGTTGGATATCCGCATCGTCGACACAATCAGCGTGAAATCCTACAGCCATCAGGCACAGACCGAGGCGAAGGTTCTCAAGGCCCCACAAGACAGCCTGATGGGCGATGGCACCGGGATTTTGGTTGTGGACGATCTGGTCGATAGCGGCAAAACACTGGAACTGGTGCGAAAGCTTTACCCAAAGGCGCATTTCGCCACCGTCTATGCCAAACCCTCGGGCCGTCCGCAGGTCGATACCTTTATCACCGAGGTCAGCCAAGACACTTGGATCTTCTTTCCATGGGATATGGCGCTGCAATACGTGCAACCCTATCGCGGCACGGATTAAGGCCCCCTTCGCTGTGCCCCCGGTTCTGCCCGCCTTCATCTGTTCATAAATATCCCACGGGGGTCCGGGGGTGTGAAACCCCCGGTGCCGCCGCCAGCCAAAGGTGCCACCCATGACCCTGCCCCTCAACCCCGCCATGGCCGCGACCGAAGCCCCGCCTGTGATGGAGGCGCGGCGTTGGCTGCAAGGTGTGGTGTTCCCGGCAGATCGCCCGCTGATCAACGTCAGCCAGGCCGCCCCGGTGGAGCCACCGCCGCTGGCGCTGCGTCAGGCGATTGCGGACGCGGCGTTGAATAATGACGCGGCGCATCTGTACGGCCCCGTCCTTGGCCTGCCCGAGTTGCGGGCCGAGGTGGCGGCGCAATGGTCGGCGGCCTATGATGGCAAGATCAGCCCAGATCAGGTTGCCATTACACAGGGCTGCAATCAGGCCTTTACCGCCGTGATGTCCACCCTTGCTGGCGCGGGGGATGAGGTGATTTTGCCAACGCCTTGGTATTTCAACCATAAAATGTGGCTTGATATGCAAGGCGTGAAAACCGTCCCCCTGCCTGCAGGCCCCGGCCTTGTGCCACTGGTCTCAGATGCGGCAGCTGCGATCACGGAAAAGACCCGCGCTATCGTGCTGGTTTCGCCCAATAACCCCGGCGGATCGGAATACCCTGCCGAAACCTTGGCCGCGTTCCGCGATCTGTGCCGGGCGCATGATATCGCCCTGATCGTGGATGAAACCTACCGCGATTTTGACAGCCGCACGGGCCGCCCGCATGATCTGTTCATGGATGAGGATTGGTCAGACACGCTGATCCAGCTTTACAGCTTTTCCAAGGCCTACCGCCTGACCGGGCACCGCGTGGGCGCAATGGTCGCCCATCCGGCACGCTTGGCAGAGGTAGAAAAATTTCTTGATACCGTCGCGATTTGCCCAAGCCAGCTTGGCCAGATCGCAGCCCTTTGGGGCATGCGCAACCTTGGCCAATGGGTCGCGGGCGAGCGGGATGAGATTTTGGCCCGCCGCGCGGCGATGGTCGCAGGTTTTGGTCAGTTGCCGGGATGGAAGCTTTTGGGATGCGGGGCCTATTTCGCCTATGTCGAGCACCCGTTTGACATGGCCTCTGACGCGCTGTGCAAACAGCTTGTCCGCGATGCCTCGATCTTGATGCTGCCCGGCACGATGTTTCAACCCGAAGGCTCTCCCGAGGGGCGGCGTCAGATCCGGATCGCCTTTGCCAATGTCGATGCCGCCGGAATAGCCGAGATGTTTGGCAGGCTCGCGGCCTTTCGCCCTTAGGGATCAAGGGCGCCGGGGCGACGGCGGGCCTTGCCGCCCCCGGCGCAACCGCTTAGACAGTCGAAAACCTTTTTCCTGAAGGGCAAAGCCATGGCCAAGAACACCGAAGAGACCCCGCGCAAAAAGGGCAAGGCAGGCCAGATTGTGATTTGGACCCTGATGGCCATGCTGGTGCTGGGGCTTGGCGGCTTTGGGATCACCAATTTCGGCGGCAACATCACCGCAATCGGCAAGGTCGGGGATCGCGAGATTCCGATCAATGCCTATGCCCGCGCCATGCAGCAAGAACTGCGCAGCCTGTCGGCCCAATTTGGCCAAAACATCACCTTCGCGCAGGCGCAGGCCTTTGGGGTGGATCGTCAGGTGTTGCAGCAGATCGTTGCGCAAACCGCGATGGACAACGAGGCGGATCGCATTGGCCTTTCTGTCGGCGATGTGACTGTTGCGGCAGAAATCCAGAAGACCACAGCGTTTCACGGAGTCTCAGGCAGTTTTGACCGCGAAACCTATCGGTTTGCGCTGGATCGCGCCAATCTGACGGAAACGGAGTTTGAGGCCAGCCTGCGCGCAGACATCGCGCGGCAGGTTTTGACAGGGGCCGTCGCCGGTGGTTTTGCGACCCCTGCGGTCGTAACCGATACGCTTTACGCCTATATCGGCGAGCGTCGCGGCTCTTCCCTGCTGCGTTTGGGCGAAGCGGATCTGACAGCCCCCCTGCCCACCCCGACCGATGCCGAATTGACCGCGTTCCATGACGCCAATATCGCAAATTTTACCGCACCTGAGGCAAAGCGCATTACCTATGCGGCCCTTTTGCCCGAGACGATTGCCGATCAGCAACCGGTCGATGAAGCCACGCTGCGCGCGATGTATGACGACAAGATCGACACCTATGTGCAGCCCGAAAAGCGTCTGGTTGAACGGCTGATCTATCCGTCGCAGGCCGAGGCAGAGGCTGCAAAGGCCCGCTTTGATGCGGGCACCCCCTTTGAAACCCTTGTGGCCGACCGTGGCCTTGCCCTTGATGACATCGACCTTGGCGATGTGGGGCAAGAGGAATTGGGCGCTGCGGGTGACGCGGTCTTTGCGTTGACCGAACCGGGTGTGGTGGGACCATTTGACAGCGATCTGGGGCCAGCGCTCTTTCGCATGAATGCGATTTTGGCAGCGCAGGAAACCACTTTTGACGAGGCAAAGAACGATCTGGCTGCCGAGATCAAGACCGACGCGGCACGGCGCGCCATCTCGGACAAGGTTGAGGCGATTGATGACCAACTGGCTGGCGGGGCCACGCTTGAAGATCTGGTCAAGGATCATGGCATGACGCTGGGCACGCTTGATTTCGTGGCCGATGCCCAATCCCCCGAAGGCATCGCCGCCTATCCCAAATTCCGCGATGCCGCCGCCGCCCTTGCCGACGGGGATTTCCCCGAAGCGATCTTGCTGGATGATGGCGGTGTGGTTGCCTTGCGTCTGGAAGAAATCGTGCCGCCTGCGCCGATCCCGTTTGAAACGGCCCGCGAGGCTGTGACGACCGCGTGGCGTGCAGATGCCTTGGCAAAGGCCCTGTCTGCGCGTGCGGTCGAGATCAAGTCAGCGGTCGAAGCTGGCCAGTCGCTTGGCAGCTTTGGGATCGTGGACCGGACCGCGAATATCGCCCGTGATGGCTTTGTTGAAGGCGCGCCGACGTCGCTGTTGCAGGCCGTGTTTGCCATGGCAGCGGGCGAGATGCGTGTGATTGAAGGGCCGGGCTTTACCGGGATCGTCCGGCTGGACGAGGTCACCGCCGCCACGCAAGAGGGCGATGGCCCGGCAGCCCTGAAAGGCGCGATTGCAACGCAGGTGGAACAGGCCCTTTCACAAGATGCGCTGGCGCTGTTTTCCAATGCGCTGACCAATGAGGCGGGCATTACCCTTGATCAATCCGCAATCAACGCGGTCCATGCGCAATTCAACTGAAAGCCTTGATGGATGACCCTTTCCCCTTCGTTTGAAGAGTTCGAGCAAAACTGGAAACAGGGGAAAAACCAACTGGTCTGGGCGCGGCTGGCGGCTGATCTTGATACGCCCGTCAGCCTGATGCTGAAACTGGGCGAGGCGCGCAAAGACACCTTCATGCTCGAATCCGTCACGGGCGGAGAGGTGCGCGGGCGCTATTCCATCGTGGGGATGAAGCCGGATCTGATCTGGCGCTGTCACGGCACCGCGTCAGAGATCAACCGCGAGGCGCGGTTCGACGCCAATGCCTTTGCCCCGCTTGATGGCCATCCGCTGACGACATTGCGGGCACTGATTGCCGAATGTGCCATCGACATGCCCGAAGGCATGCCTGCGGTGTCGGCCGGGCTGTTTGGCTATCTGGGCTATGACATGATCCGTCTGGTCGAAAACCTGCCCGACGTGAACCCCGATCCCATCGGCCTGCCCGATGCGGTCTTGATGCGCCCTTCTGTCATCGCAGTTCTGGACGGGGTCAAGGGTGAGGTGACGCTGGTTGCGCCCGCATGGGCGGCAAGCGGGCTGTCGGCCCGTGCCGCCTATGCTCAGGCGGCGGAACGCGTGATGGACTCCTTGCGTGATCTGGACCGTTCCCCCGCCACGCAGCGCGATCTGGGCGAGGCGGCCCCCGTGGGGGCGGCGGCGTCGAATTTCACCAAGGACGGCTACAAAGCCGCCGTGGAAAAGGCCAAGGATTACATCCGCGCGGGCGATATCTTTCAGGTCGTCCCCAGCCAACGCTGGGCGCAGCGGTTTGAATTGCCGCCCTTTGCGCTCTATCGCAGTCTGCGCCGCACCAACCCGTCGCCTTTCATGTTCTTTTTCAACTTTGGTGGCTTTCAGGTGATCGGGGCCAGCCCCGAAATCCTTGTTCGCCTGCGCGATGGTGAGGTGACGGTGCGCCCGATTGCAGGCACACGTGTGCGCGGCGCCACCCCCGAAGAGGACCGCGCGCTGGAGGCCGACCTTCTGGCCGACCAAAAGGAATTGGCAGAACACCTGATGCTGCTGGATCTGGGCCGCAATGATGTGGGCCGCGTGGCAAAGGTCGGCACCGTCCGCCCGACCGAAAAGTTCATCATCGAACGCTATTCCCATGTGATGCATATCGTCTCGAACGTCGTGGGCCAGATTCGTGACGATGAAGACGCGCTTTCCGCCCTGCTGGCCGGCTTGCCCGCAGGCACCGTTTCGGGCGCCCCAAAGGTGCGGGCGATGGAGATCATCGACGAGCTGGAGCCGGAAAAGCGCGGCATCTATGGTGGCGGGGTCGGATACTTTGCAGCAAATGGCGAAATGGACTTTTGTATCGCCCTGCGCACAGGCGTGTTGAAGGACGAAACGTTGTATATTCAGGCCGGTGGCGGCGTGGTCTATGACAGTGATCCAGAGGCGGAGTTTCAGGAAACCGTCAACAAATCGCGGGCCTTGCGCCGGGCGGCCGAGGATGCCGGCCTTTTTGCGCGACGCGGAAATCAATAGCCCACCCAGCCTCGCATCACGCGCGGCTCTCTGCCCAATCACAAGGCTTTGAAACTTTGACACCCGGTTTGCATTGCATTCCGGCGCGCATGGCCGATGATAGGATATGCTTCATGGGTGTTCCTGCGGGGAGACCTGTCGAAACGAAAGGAGTTCGGGAGTGCAGACCAAAGTCATCACAAGACCCCAGAATACTGCGATCAGCAGCACTGGTGTCACCAAAAAAGGGCGCGCCGTCCTGTTGGCCATCGGCCTCGGCTTTGCCTTGTCGTTGGGCCATGCCAATGGCGCTTTTGCCCGCGGCGTGACCGAAAGCTTTGCCGATCTGGCCGAGCAGATCAGCCCATCGGTGGTCAATATCACCACATCGGCTGTGGTCGCGGGCCCCGTTTCCGGCGGGCCGCAAGTGCCCGACGGAAGCCCGTTTGAAGACTTCTTCCGCGATTTCATGGATCGCAACGGTCAGGGCGGCGGTAATAACGCCCCCCGCCGGTCCGAGGCGCTTGGCTCTGGCTTTGTCATCTCGGAAGACGGCTATATCGTCACGAATAATCATGTGATCGAAAATGCCGATGAGATCGAGATTGAATTCTTCTCGGGCAAGCGGCTGGACGCAAAGCTGATCGGGACTGACCCGAAAACCGACATCGCGCTTTTGAAGGTGGAAAGCGATATCCCCCTGCCGTTTGTCAAGTTCGGCAATTCCGATCTGATGCGTGTGGGCGATTGGGTTGTGGCGATGGGTAACCCGCTGGGACAGGGCTTTTCTGTGTCAGCCGGGATCGTCTCGGCGCGCAATCGTGCGCTTTCGGGCACTTATGACGACTATATCCAGACCGACGCTGCCATCAACCGTGGTAACTCGGGCGGGCCGTTGTTCAACATGGACGGACAAGTGGTCGGCGTGAACACGGCGATCTTGTCGCCCAACGGCGGCTCCATCGGGATTGGCTTCTCGATGGCCTCCAATGTGGTGGACAAGGTTGTGGGCCAGCTGAAGCAATTTGGCGAAACCCGTCGTGGCTGGTTGGGCGTGCGTATTCAAGACGTCACCCCGGATGTGGCCGAGGCCATGGGCCTTGCCGCTGCCGAAGGTGCCTTGGTGACCGACGTGCCAGAGGGCCCGGCCAAGGATGCAGGCATCCAATCGGGTGATGTGATCACCACATTTGCGGGCCAGTCTGTCAAGAACACGCGTGACCTGACCCGTCGTGTGGCCGATAGCCCGGTGGGCGAGGCGGTTCCGGTGATTGTGCTGCGCGAAGGCAAGACCGAAACCCTTGCCGTGACCCTTGGTCGCCGCGAAGAGGCCGAAGCAACTGCCATTCCGGCCGTCGCCAACGCCCCCGAAGAACCCAAACAGGCTGAAATTCTTGGGATGACTCTGGCGCCCGTAACGGATGAGATGAAGACGCAGTTGAACCTGCCCAAAGACGCCGAAGGGCTGATCGTGGGCAAGGTTGATGTGGCCTCAGAGGCTTATGCCAAGGGGCTGCGGGATGGCGACAACATCACCGAGGCCGGTCAGCAAAAAATCGTTCGTCTGAAGGATCTTGAGGACCGCATCGCAGAGGCCAAGGATGCAGGCCGCAAGTCCATCTTGCTGTTGGTGCGCCGCGCCGGTGACTTGCGCTTTGTGGCGCTGGCCATCGACTAAGCCAGCGTTCGCATGAAAGACCAAAACGCGCGGCAGCCCCCTGCCGCGCGTTTTTCTTTGCCCGGCAAGTCTGCTATTCGATTTCCGACAACAGGCGCGTGCGGAAAGAGGCCATCCACTCCGCCCGCTCTGCCGCAATCGCGCGCCCGGTTTGGGTTTGCATCGTTTGGGCGATTGGAAATAGCTTTGTCTCCAGATGATCCAGCGCAAAGGCCTTGTCGTCCAAGGGCCGGTGCAGCGCCATGGGGTCTGCCGGATCGAACAACTGCCCGCCCATCTGGCCCGCCACAGCAAACATGCGCGCCAAACCAATGGCCCCCAAGGCCTCCAGCCGATCAGCATCTTGCAAAATCCGGGCCTCGCCACTTTGCGGCACGATCCCGGCCGAGAAACTATGTGCCTCGATCGCATGGGCAACAATCGCGATGCGAGAGGCGTTCCAACCCTTTGCCGCAAGCCATTGGGCCGCATGATCCGCCGAAAGGACTGATGCCTGCGACCTGTTGGGCGCATTCTTCGGCAGGTTGATTGCATCGTGAAAGATCACCGCCAGCCGCAAAGCCTCGGCATCAACAGGGCCTTCGTCCAACATGATGATCCGGCATGTGGCCCAGACGCGGTTCAAATGGCCAAAGTCATGCGCCCCATCGCGCTGCCCTGCCCAAAGGCGTGCAACCTCGGCCTCGGCTTCGGCGATAAGGTCGCTCATAGCTGATCCAGATCGGTGGCCACGATCCCAAGTTCCCGCGCGGCGGCCAAGGACAGGGTCGGGCTGTCCAGCCCGCGCTCGGTCTGAAAGCGGTGAATGGCCTCACGCGTGGGCGCGTCCAGCACACCCGTCAGAGGCAAAAGATAAAACCCCCGCGCCTTGAGCGCGCGTTGAACGGTGGCAATGAACTCCACCGTCATGTCCTCGGGACAGGGGCTGCGGAACCAGACCTCTTCGCGCTCTTGCACGATGCGCTGATGGGTCTCGGTCCGAAAGGCTGCAGGCTGCAACAGGCTGCCATCTGCGCCCAAACGCTCTTGCTGCACCATCACCTGTTCGCTGACCGTCTCGATCACAAGCGGGGTGACATCGGATTGCCAGCATTTTCCGGGCTCTGCCACAGGTCGGGCATCTTTCTTGGGCCGCAGCACCTCAAGCGACAGATCCGCACGACTTGGTGCCTCAGGCTGGCCCGTTTGCGCGCAAGCCGCCACAAACAGTGCGGCACAAAGCAAGGCACCTGTGACCCATCGTGACGCCAAGGCTTTCATAGTGATTGCGTATCCTGCCTGTGCCGGTTTACCCGTTCTGGGCAGGACCATAGCATGGGCAGTCCCCCGGTCCTAGACGGCACATCCATCTTGACCAAGGCCGTGGCCGCAGGGTCACCATCGCTTTTGCGCGGCGCTAGGGCTGATCCCCGGCCCGCGTCCCATCAAAGCGAAAGGCCGGATCGAGCAAGCGGTCCAGCATGGGGCTGATATCTTCGATCTCTTCGGCCACCACATGCACCACATCGGCCTCACGCTGTAACCGCCCCGTCACCCGCAACAGGCGCCCCGCGATCACCGCGCGGCGAAACCGCTCATAAACCTTGGCCCAGACCACCACATTGCAGGTGCCCGTCTCATCCTCCAGCGTCAGAAAGATCACGCCCTTGGCCGTCCCCGGACGTTGGCGCACCAAAACCAACCCCGCCACACAGATCCGCGCGCCAACCGATGGCTCCACCAGACGCGCATTGGGAATGGCTGCGGGCGGGCGCGGCCATGTATTGGGCGGGGGAGTCGTTGACAACCAGTTCCGGGCGATGCTCATAAGAACAATAGTAGAACATTCCCCACCAAAATCCAGCCCCTTCCCCCTCTGGCAAATGCCATGAATTTGCCATATGTCAAAAGACGAGTTTGGCGAAAAGGGACGGAAATGGCGAAGATTACCTATGTGGAATACGGCGGCAAGGAACATGTGGTGGATGTCGCCAATGGTCTGACCGTGATGGAAGGCGCGCGTGATAACGGCATTCCGGGCATTGAGGCCGATTGCGGCGGCGCCTGCGCCTGTTCTACCTGCCATGTCTACGTGGATCCTGCATGGGTCGACAAGCTGCCCAAAAAGGACAGCATGGAAGAAGACATGCTGGACTTTGCCTATGAACCAAACCCGGCCCGCTCTCGCCTGACCTGCCAGTTGAAGGTGTCGGATGCACTGGACGGGTTGAAGGTCTTCATGCCCGAAAAGCAGATCTGAGGCAGGCGATGGGCCGCAGGATCACACAGGCATTTGCCCTTGCGGCCTTGCTTGTCGCTGCTGCGCCCACGCTTGCACAAGAGACATGGGCCCGACCCGATGGTGGGGCTTTTGTCGAGGTGCAGGTGCCCGCACCCAAAGCGCGTGACAAAAACCACCCGACATGGCCCCTGCGCGCCCGTCTGAGCATGCCAACCGACCGCTACATCCATGATGTGCGCGGCGGAATCCCGATGTTTGCGAAGCTTGATGTCAGCGGCCTGTCCTGCGGCGCGTGCCGAGCCGGCACCGAAGGCAGAGCGATCCGCCTTGAACCCACATTGGTCTTTGAGGATGTGGCACCAAGGCTCTGGGATGTGGATGGCGACGGGCGGCCCGAAATCGTGGTGGTGGAAAGCCACATCGACAAGGGTGCGCGGCTTGTGGTCTGGGATTACCCACGCCACGACACCCCCGGCAGCACAGAGTTGACCCGCAGTGCGACAACAGATTTTATCGGCCAGCCGCAACGCTGGCTTTCCCCCGCAGGATATGGCGATTTTGATGGGGATGGACAAAGCGAAATCGCCTATGTCGACCGCCCGCATCTGGCCCGCGAACTGGTCTTTGTTCGCAAATCCGGCGCAAAACTGACCGAGATTGCCCGTATCAAGGGCCTGACCAATCATCAGATCGGCGATGCTTTCCTCTCGGGCGGGACCCGAAGCTGCAAAGGGCAAGACAGCCTGATCTTGGCATCCGCCGATTGGTCAAGGATCATGGAGGTGCGCCTGTCGGCAAAGGGCGCAATTGTCACCGATCTTGGCCCGCTGAAACGCAAAGCCGACCTGACACGCGCGCAGCGCTGCGGCTGACTGGTGGTCACCGGGTCGGCGCCGCCAACCCATGATCCTGCGGTTTCAGCGCGCCTGGGCGCCGGAAGATGGGCGCCAATTCTTTTCCCAAAAGAATTGCAAATTCCATTCTCATGGAATTTATCCCGCCTGCCCAAACAGGCGCGCTATGGCCACAAGAACCACGCCAATGGCCACTGCGGCCAAACCCATCATGCGCCGCTGATCCCGGCTCAATCGGGCAAAAAACGCCAAGAGGTCTTCGATACGCGAAGGGGCCAGCGCAAGCGCCAGCCCCTCCAATACCAAGACCAGCCCAAGGGCTGACAAGATCGGCGTCACGGCTGCACGGGCCGGTCTGCCGGGGCCTGCTCGCTGCGCAGATAGTCGAAGAACTCGCTGTCTGGCTGCATCACAATCGAGGAATTTGTCCCCTGCAACGACCGCTCATAAGACGTGAGCGAGCGGGTAAAGGCAAAGAATTCCGGATCGCGACCAAAGGCCTCGGCATAGATGCCATTGCGTTCAGCGTCCGCTTCACCGCGGATGATCTCGGCGTTCTTGCGCGCCTCGGAGGTCAGTTCCACCACGGTCCGGTCGGCGGCAGCGCGGACACGCTGGGCCGCTTCACCACCACGGGCGATTTCGTCCGCCGCTTCACGTTCCCGTTCGGCCCGCATCCTTGCAAAGGTGGCAGCAAGGTTTTGCTCGGGCAGGTCGGTCCGGGTCAGGCGCACGTCGATCACTTCGATGCCCAAGGCCCCCGATTCCTCACGTGCCCGGTCGCGGATCTGGTTCATCAGCGCCGTACGATCCTCGGACAAGACCCGGTTCGACGGCACAGAACCCAAGACTTCGCGGATGGCCGCGTTCAAGATGCGGTCAAGGCGCACTTGGGCGGCGTCTGTGCCGCCTGCCCCGACCGCTTCGCGAAAGGTCACAAGCTCGCTGATCCGCCAACGGGCAAAGGCGTCAACCACAAGCCGCCGATCATCCAATGGTGTGACTTCGATCGGCTGTGTCGGCAGACCGAGGATACGGTCATCATACAGCACAACCTCTTGAATAAGCGGGATCTTGAAGCCAAGGCCCGGATCTTCCTTGACCTGTTTGACCTGCCCGAACTGCAGGACCAACGCCTTTTCCTTTTCCGTCACGATAAACAGCGAGGACAGCACGGCAGCCCCGGCAATCGCAATCACCGGAAGAATAAGTTGCATCTTCATCAGTTGTTCCCCCCGGTGGTGGCTGCAGCAGCCCCTGTGGACGTTGTGCGACCAAGGTCATTGAGCGGCAGGAACGGCACCACGCCTTGCCCGCCGGCATCGCTGCCAGACACACCGTCAAGGATCACCTTGTTCATACCTCCGAACACACGTTCCATCGTTTCCAGATACATCCGCTTGCGGGTCACTTCCGGGGCCTTGATGTATTCCTCATAGACCGACAAGAAGCGGCTGGCTTCACCGCTGGCGTTGTTGACGACCTGCGCGCGATAGGCCTCGGATTCCTCCAACAGCCGCGCCGCTTCACCACGGGCCCCTGCGGTCACCCGGTTGGCATAGGCGTCTGCCTCTTTCTCCAGCCGGTCACGTTCCTGCTGTGCCGCTTGCACCGCACGGAAGGCATCGATCACTTCACGCGGGGGGTCGGCTTTTTCAAAGTTCACGCGGATGACATTCAGGCCTGCATCGTAGCTGTCGAGCGTGCTTTGCACCGCCGTGCGCAGGTCGGTCGCAATCGCCCCCCGGTCGCGGTTCAGAATGGGCGAAAGCTCGGACCGGGCGATGATGTCACGCATCGCCGATTCCGAAACGGCGCGGATCGTGTCCGCCGGATCTTTCAGGTTGAACAAGAACTTGGCAGGATCATCGATGTTCCAGACCACCTGAAAACCGATATCCACGATGTTCTGATCGCGTGTCAGCATCAGACCGCCATCCTCGCCCGACCGGCCAAGTCCGATATCTGTCTGCTGTTCGTTGGTGACCTGCACAATTTCCGCCGTGACCAAAGGCCAAGGCGCAAAGTTCAGGCCCGGATTTCCGATTGTGGAAAACTTGCCAAGCATCAACTCGACCGAGCGTTCTTCGGGCTTGACCGTGTAAAACGACATGTATGACCACAACGCCACCGCCGCCAAGGCAGCAAGCGCGATGCCCTGTTTGGTCACCTTTGGCCCATCCGGACCGCGCCCGCCGTTGCCGCCACCAAGGTTGCCCTTGCCACCGCGACCGCCCATCAGGACACGCAGCTGCTCTTGCCCCTTTTTGACGATCTCATCGATCTCGGGTATTTGCGGGCCGTCATTGCCAGGCTTGCGGCCACCTTGCGGACGACGATCGTCATCCTTGCCATTGCCGCGATCATCTCCGCCCGTGCCGCCACCGCCGCCCCAGGGACCTCCACTTGCCATACGTTGAAACCCTTCTTTTCTTACCTTGTGTCTTAACTGGTCATTTTGGCGCGAAATTCAAGCGATCCCCGTCAGGAACGACGCACTGGCGCACGCATTGTGACCAGTTCTTCTGCCATTGTGGGATGAACCGCCACGGTGCGGTCAAAATCCTCTTTCGTGGCCCCCATCTTCACTGCAATTGCGGCAAGCTGGATCATTTCCCCGGCTTCGGGTGCGACAATATGCACCCCCAAGACCTTGCGGCTTTCCTGAGACACCACGATCTTCATCATGACACGCGCCGTGCTGCCCGCAAAGGCCGAGCGCATGGGACGGAAGCTGGTGCAATACACCTCGATAGGCTCCTGAGCGCGGGCCTCTTCCTCGGTCAGACCAATGGTGCCAAGCTCAGGCTGGGTGAAGACGGCCGAGGGGATCAACGTGTGATCGACCGGGGTGGGGTCGCCTTCGAAGACGGTGCGCGAAAAGGCCATGCCTTCGCGGATGGCAACCGGGGTCAGGTTAACGCGGTTGGTCACATCGCCAATCGCATAGACCGACGGCACCGCTGTCTGGCTATAGTCATCGACCACAATCTCACCACGTCTGCCGATCTTGACGCCAATATCCTCCAGCCCAAGGTCGCGGCTGTTTGGTGCGCGTCCGGTGGCAAACAGGACCGAGTCAAAGACCGCCTCATGGCCATTGGTGGATTTGACCCAGACCGGACAGCCCTTTTTGCCCGAATGCGGCAAAAGATCTGCGGAAAAGCCCACATCCGCCCCCATGTCCGAGTCTTGTTCGCCCATGGCGGCAGCCTCGGCCATCTCGACGATGTTCGTGCCCAGATGCAGGTCGATCCCGCTTTCCTTCATGGCCTCGGCGACAAGACCCCGCGCCTCATCATCAAAGCCACGCAAGATCTGCGCACCGCGGTAGAATTGCGTGACCTTGACGCCAAGGCCGTTGAGGATGCAGGCCATCTCACAGGCGATGAAGCCGCCGCCTATGATCAAGACAGAGCGTGGCAGTTTGTCCATCAAGAAAATGTCATCCGACACCAGCCCAAGCTGGGCATTTGGCAAATCAGGCCGCTCTGGCCGCCCGCCGGTGGCGACAAGAATATGCTTGGCCGTGACCCGCGTGCCGTTCGACAATTCCACCGTATGTGCGTCGCTCAGCCGCGCGCGCGCATCATGGATTGCGACCCCCGAACCATCAAGCAAACGGCGATAAACGCCCTCCAGCCGGTCCAACTCGGCGTGCAGCTTGCCGCGAAAGGCCTGCCAGTCAAAGCTGCCATCCGGAATATCCCAGCCATAGGCCCGCGCTTCGCCCGGCAATTCCCGAAAACTGCTGGCAAAGACCATCAGCTTTTTGGGCACGCATCCCCGGATCACACAGGTGCCACCCATGCGGCTATCCTCGGCCAAGGCCACTTTGGCCCCCGTGGCCGCCGCCATCCGCGCCGCCCGAACCCCGCCCGAGCCGCCGCCGATCACAAACAGGTCTACGTCAAATGCCATCAGTCCAGATCCGCAAATACATTGTCTGTGGGGGCAAATTCCACCCGGTCGTCATGTTCCTCGCCCGAGTTGATGTCGCGCACTGTAACCCGGCCATCACCATGGCCGATCACCACGATATCGCAGATGTCAATGAACAGGCCATTTTCCACCACACCCGGAATCTGGTTCAACACCAGCGCCAACTGACGCGGGTTGCCAATGCGCCGCAGATGCAGGTCAAGGATATAGTTCGACTCGTCCGTGATCAGCGGCGAGGCCCCGTTCATCCGCAATGTTACATCGCGGTTCAACACATCCAGCGAGACCAAGGTTTCTTCGACCAGCGCCTTTGTCGTCTGCCAGCCAAAGGGGATCACCTCAATCGGCAGGGGAAAGGCACCAAGCTGGGTCACATCCTTGGCGGCATCGGCAATCACGATCATCTGATCGCTGGCCGTGGCCACGATCTTTTCTTGCAGCAAGGCCGCGCCACCGCCCTTGATCAAGTTAAGGTTGCCGTCGAATTCATCGGCCCCGTCAATTGTCAGATCCAGCCATTTTGCATCATCAAGCGTCGTGATTGGCACGCCCACCTGCTGGGCCAGCTGTGCTGTGCGGCGACTGGTGGGCACGCCGACCACGCGCAACCCCTCTTCGCGGATCCGCTCACCAAGGCAGCGCACCATCCACGCGGCGGTGCTGCCGGTGCCAAGGCCCAGCTTCATCCCATCCTCGACAAACTCGGTTGCGCGCTTGGCGGCCAGAAACTTGGCCTTGTCGATGGGGGAAAGCTCGGCAGGCATGGGAAGACTCCATTAGGATAGCAGATGAAAGGGTTATAGGCACTATGCCGCGCGCGTGCGAGGGGCAATCTTCCCATCAAGACAAGCATGCGGCCTTTGGGAAGCGGGGCGCGGGTCGCAAAGGGCCATTGAGAGCGCGGTTCAGGCAAGCATCCTTGCCATGCGCGCGCTATGACACCAGCCTGTGCCGCAATTTGGGAGGAAGATCATGTATGTCCTGCACTATGCGCCCGACAATGCGTCGCTGATCGTCCGGCTGGTGCTGGAGGGCGTGGGGCTGCCCTATCGCACCGCCCTTGTGGATCGCACGACCCGCCAACAAGACAGCCCCGCCTATCGCGCGCTGAACCCGACCGGGCTGATCCCAACACTGGAAACTACCCAAGGTGTGATCAGTGAAACCGGGGCAATCCTGTTGTGGCTGGCCGATACCCACGGCATTGCGCCAAGGCCACAAGACCCCAATCGTGGCGCGCTATTGCGGTGGTTGTTCTTTACCTCAAACACCGCGCACGCCGATCTGCGCCAATTGTTTTATCCTGAGCACTATGTTCCCGCGAATGCCATTTCCGCCCATCATCAGATCATCGTGAACCGCATGAAGGGACATTTCCGTGTGCTGAATGATGCCGCAGCAGCTACCCCGGAGGTGTTTGCAACCAGCGGCATCCTTGCGCCCTATCTGTGTGCCCTGATGCGGTGGTCCGTCCTGTATCCACGGGGACAGGAACCGTGGTTCGTGCTTGGGGATTTTCCGGCGCTGCACGCCATTGCGGTCGCAATGGAGGCCACGCCACAGACCGCACGTCTTGCCTTGGTCGAAGGGTTGGGACCGAGCCCCTTTACTGCGCCCCGCCTTGCCACCCCACCAGTGGGCAGCGCGACCTGAGGCATATGACGCAGATAAGCGTGCCATGTCGCTTTCGACCTTGGGTCTTAGGCCGATCTGCCCCACATTGACAAAAGCGCAGCAGATGCAGGGTCAAGAATGTTCCTTTCCGTCTTCGACATGTTCAAGGTCGGTATCGGCCCGTCCTCCAGCCATACCATGGGCCCCATGGTGGCGGCTGCGCGCTTTGTTGACCGTTTGCGCGCCTCGCCGTTTCAGGCCCATGGGCTCCGCGCCAGCCTGCATGGCAGCCTTGCCTTTACCGGGGTCGGCCATGCGACCGACAGGGCCACGATCCTTGGCCTCGCCGGTTTTCTGCCCGAGACCTATGACGCGCAAAAGGCAGAGGCTGCCTTGCATGACATCCGCATCACTCGCCAGATCACGCCCCCCGGCCTTGGGCCGATGCGGTTTGACCCGGAACGCGATCTCAGCTTTGACTACGGCCCTGCCCTGCCCGGCCATGCCAATGGCATGATCTTGCGGGCAACGGATGCGCAGGGCGACGTGATCTTGCAAGAAACCTATTACTCCATCGGTGGCGGCTTTGTTCTGACCGCTGCCGAACTTGATGCGGCGGGCGAGACGAAAAAGACTTCCCGCGCCGCTGTGCCCTATCCCTTTGATACGGCGGATGAGATGTTGCGCATGGCCCGTGAAAGCGGGCTGTCGATTGCCGCGATGAAACGCGCGAATGAGCTGAAGTTCCGCTCTGCCAGCGATTTGGATCAGGGCATCGCCCGGATCTGGGACGTGATGAATGCCTGCATCAGCCGTGGAATGGAACGCGAAGGCATTTTGCCGGGCGGTCTAAAGGTGCGCAGGCGCGCCAAAGGCATCCATGACCAATTGCTGGCCGAGCGTGGACTGAACATGACAGCGCCGCATACGATCAACGACTGGATGAGCCTTTACGCCATGGCGGTGAATGAGGAAAACGCCGCCGGAGGTCAGGTTGTGACTGCCCCCACCAATGGCGCGGCAGGTGTCGTGCCAGCGGTGATCCGTTATTGGCTGGACCATGTGCCGGGGGCGGCCCCGTCGCGGGTGGCCGAGTTCTTGTTGACTGCCGCCGCCATCGGGGGGTTGTGCAAGCATAACGCCAGCATCTCGGGCGCGGAATGCGGCTGTCAGGCCGAGGTGGGGTCGGCCGCCGCGATGGGGGCCGCGGGACTTTGCGCCGTTCTGGGCGGCACGCCCGAACAGGTGGAAAATGCCGCCGAAATCGCGCTGGAACATCACCTTGGCATGACCTGCGATCCCGTCAAAGGGCTGGTGCAGGTGCCGTGCATTGAACGGAATGGTTTGGGTGCCATCAAGGCCGTGTCAGCCGCCAGCCTGTCGATGCGCGGCGATGGTCAGCATCTGGTCAGTCTGGATGTCTGTATCGAGACGATGCGCCAAACCGGCCGCGATATGCATGAGAAGTACAAGGAAACCTCGCTCGGGGGGTTGGCGGTCAACGTTCCCAACTGCTGACCCGATAACACGGACAAATCGTGAGGGCGAAACGCGCCGCCACGCCAACACGACTGGGTCTGCCGATCAGACCGCAGCATGTGTCTCCAGAACTCCCATATCCGTCACCTTGGCATAAAGCGCAAATTCAGCCATCTGCGCCTGATGCAGGCGGGCCAGCACCTCTTCGGGCAGGTCCATTGAATTGGGCGCGCACTCGGGCGAGACATTGCGAACGGCGAGTTTCAGATCAACCTCCAGCCGTTCGGACAAGAACATCACCATCAGGTCCAGACGGGCGAAGTCAAAGATGTAATTCACCGGCGGGCCATCATTCAAAAAGCCCAAGAACCGCGCCTGCCGCCCGATCCGGGCAAAGGGCGGCGGATCCTCCATCAAGACAGCCTCGATGAAATCGGCAAAGCTTAGTCCATGGGTCGAATTCTCGTGCCCCTTCAATGCGTCGCGTTGGCGATAGCGATACCAACTGTTCAGGTGCTGCACCGGCTGGCGCATCACGGCGATGGTCTCGGGCACCTCACCAATGCGGGCTGCGATACGATTGGCCCATTTGCGATGATAGATCTGGGCGTTGATATGCTTGTCGCCGATGTCTTGGGGGGTAGCCTTAGCATGAGGGGCCAGCATGGCGCGCAACGCCTGTGTTGCGGTCTTTGGATTGGCCAGAAACACCAGCCGTGCCTTTTTCAATACCAACACCGCAGAGCCCCACCGACCGCAAAATGATTTTTGTCAAAGCCTAAGGGCATGGCGCGGCCTTGGGCAAGCGAAGATGGCCTTAAAGGCCGAAAACAATGTCGTTTTTGTGTTGGACCTGACCCGCACCCAAGGCTAGCAAGGCGCATGACACGCGCACCCGACCGTATTCTTCCCGGCGTCATCTTGATGCTCGCCTTTTGCACCTTGGCCCCCATGCTGGACGTGGCGGCCAAACTGGCCTCGGCCGAGATTCCGGTGGCGCAGATCGTCACGGCCCGCTTTTTGGTTCAGGGGGCCTTGATGCTGCCTGTCATGCTGGTGATGGGGCTGTCCCTGCGCATTGCGCGCCGGGCCCTTGGCCAGATTTGCCTGCGCGCGATCTTCTTGATCCTGTCGACCTTCAGTTTCATCGCCGCAATCTCGGTGATGCCTGTGGCAGATGCACTGGCGATTGCCTTTGTGGAGCCCTTTATTCTGCTGATCCTTGGCCGCGTGCTGTTTGGCGATGAGGTCGGGCCACGCCGGATCGCCGCTTCTATCGTGGGGTTTGCGGGTGCGCTTTTGGTGATCCAGCCATCCCTTGCGGCCTTTGGTCTGGTGGCGCTTTGGCCGCTTGGCACGGCGTTCTTCTTTGCCTTTTACATGCTGTCAACGCGGCAGGTCGCGGGATACATGCATCCCGTGGCGATGCAATTCCACACCTCATGGACCGGGCTTGCCATTTGCCTGCCGATCCTGATCGCCTGTGAGGGCACGGGCTGGGCCGAGTTTGATCCGGTCTGGCCGCAGGGTCTGTTCTGGCTTTGGCTGTTTGGCGTGGGTTTCTGGGCCTCGCTCAGCCATATCTGCATGACCTATGCCCTGAAATTCGCGCCCTCGGCCACCCTTGCCCCGCTGCATTACCTTGAGATCGTCTCAGCCGTGGCACTGGGTTATCTGGTCTTTGGCGATTTCCCCAATGCCCTGACATGGGCAGGGATCGCGGTCATCACCTCATCGGGGCTGTATATCATCTACCGCGAGCGCATGGTCTCGCGTCGGGTGGTACGTGCTGTGGCTTAAGGTCCCGCACCGTCCAGACCTCCAACACCCAGCGCCGTCAGCGCCTGTTCCAGCCGCTTGCGCGGAAGGATGACCAAAAGCCCCGGCCCTGCCGCATGAACGCTCACCTTGCCCGACGTCACCCGGTTTGAGGTGCTGGTCTGCCCGCCCGGCGACAGGTTCAGCCCATCGATGGGCCACTCCAGCCCCTCACTTACACCCGTCACCGGCATCATGGGAAACAGGCTGAACCGATCCCCCGCCCGCATCTGCAGGCAAATCCGCCGATCTGCCGGGGCCTGAAACACCACATCTTGCGCCCCCAGCAGCACACAACGCTCCGTCCTGCGCGCCAAGACGTTGAAGACCGCAAGCGTATGATCCACCCGTGCGCCCAAAAACCCCACGCCGATGGTAAAGGGCGCATGGACAGAACGCAGGACCTTGTCAAAATCGGTGCTGTCTTGCTCGGCAATCGGATGGAACCGCGCTGTGCCCAAACGCTCGCGCGCCCTGCGGCTGACCGAATCCATGTCGCCAACCACCGCCTCCGGCTCTGCCCCAAGGGCTAGGCAACGATCCGCCCCCCCATCTGCCGCCACAATGCGCGGTGCGTATTGCGTCGCAAGACGAAACAATGCTGGGCTGACAGGCCCCCCTCCCACAAGCGTGATACCGCCTTGGGATTGCACAATCACCCCATTCATGGCGATACTGTTCCTTGAATTGAGGCAAAACGGAAGGCTTTGGACACAATCAATCCTTCAAATAACCCTGTTCTGTCCACGAAATCGAACAGGTAGAGGGCGACTAAGGCTCATCGAACTTGGCAGAAAGCGGGCATCCGATGAACGGTGCGAGTAAGATCCTTACAGTGTCCTATGGGACGTTCTCCTGCACTCTGGAGGGCTTTGACGACCCATTCAACACCATGAAAGCGATTGCGGAATATTTTCGCGATCTCGCGGCAGAGGACCGCTATTTTGGTGCGGAACCCCCGCAGCCAGATGCGGCCATGCTTCACAAGATTGCCGAGCGTGAAATCCAGCGCAGGGTCGAGGCCAAGATCCAAAATAACGGCGTTATTTTGCGGGCTGGGGATGATGCATCGGCCTTTGGCCAAGGCACGTCCCCTGCGGCGTCCCTGCCCCAAAACGCGCCAGAGCCTGCGGCACAGATGGCGCAACCTGTCGTGCGGATGCCCGCCGATTCGCATGTGAAAGCCGACAAACCCAGTCCCACCGTGTCTGATGCCGCCGCTTTGGCTGTTGTCGATACAGGGGCGGATTCCGTTGCACAAAAACTCTCACGCCTGCGCAAGGCTGCGGCCGAAGGCATGGCTACGACCACCAACACGACGGGCCTGAGTGTTGTGGCATCTGCCCCCGCCTCCCTCGTGCAAGCAGATGATTTTGCTGATAGATTCGCTGAAGAATTCAGCGAAGATCAACATGCAGACATGGACGCCCCGCTTGCCGAGGCCCCCGCCAAGATTGAAGACGTGGTCGACCAGACCACCTATGATGCGTCCTTTGATGATGACCTGCAGCCCGAGGCCGAGGCCCCGAATGCCGAAGATGTGGTGCAGGGCGATCTGACGCCAGAAGACCAGCAAGAAGATGATCTTGTCGATGTGCAAGACATGGCCAGCCAATCCCCCGAGGCCGACTTTGATGACGTCGTGGCCGAGGCTGCACCGGCGCCGATGCCAGAAGCCGTGGCGCCAGAGGCCGAGGCTGCCGTTGATGATGACGCAAAGGTTGATGCCGACGATCTGGCCGATCTTGCGGCCTTGGACGCCATCATGGCAGCGGACCCGACACCAGAAGACATCGAAGAACCGCAAGACGACGTGGCATACGATCATGGTGTTAACGGTGACCAAGCAGATGACGTTGCCGACGGCATGGCCGCAGCACGTGATGAAGATGATATCCTGGCCGCCATCGCCTCGGCCACCGAAGCCACAGGTCCAGAACAGGGCGCCGAAAGCTTTGCCGAGGCCGCAAACGCGCTTTCGGCTGACGCCGATTCGATGGCGACCGACGTGGCAGATAGCGTCGATGACGATGATGATGGCTTGCTTGCCACCCTTGGCGATCTGATCGCGCCAAAGGTTGAGGACGCAGAGCCCGTTGTAGCGGCCGTTGTTTCCGATCTGGAAGCAACCGATGCGGCTGTGGATGACGAAGATGCGTCGACTGTCATTGACGAGATCGCCGCAGAAAATGCCGAAGTCCCGATGGCTGACAGCGTTCCGGACATGGACGACGAAGGTGCCGCCTTGGCTGACATAGATATGTCAGACAAGACGGATGCGACGGAAAGCGACGCGGATGATCTTGAGGCCGATCTGGACACAGGCATCGAAAGCGTTGACGCCACGCAGGAGCCAACTGCCCAAACGGAAGATGATGACCTAGACCCCGCACCGCTGGCTGCAGAGGCTTTCATTGTCGCCCCCCCTGCCGCACCGACTGCGCCTGATGGACCGGTCCGCCCTGTTCGCCCGGTCCGCACGATAAGGGCCCAAAGCACGCCCGACACGCGCCCCGAACCGCTGCCCGTTGCGCCCGCAACAGCAAGCCAGCCCAAAGATCGGTCATCCGCCCCCGAGGAACCGATCACCGTCGAAAAACTGCAGCGCGCCCGCGCCCGCGTGATCAAGATCCGCCGCAGCGAAAGTCAGCCTGTGGCTGAACAAGAGACGCCTGTCGTGGCCGAAGTCGCCGATAGAAACCTGTCGGACGAGGCCGAAGCCGCCCTTGCCGCAGAACTCGCGGCCGTCGAGGCCGAACGTGACAACGCCCCCGCCGAACAGCAAACGCCCGTCGCTCCGGTGCAGGCCAGCCGTCCGGCCAAATCCGCCGAGGCGAATGAGCGCCTGACGCCTGCCGCTGATGAGGCTGTCAATCGCCTGATGGCCGAGGCCAGCACCCAGATGGAAGGCACAGAGACCAAGCGCCGCCAATCGGCCATTGCCCATCTGAAAGCCGCTGTTGCCGCCACCATCGCCGAGCGTCGCGCCACCGGGAACACCTTGGCCGAGGATGGCAAAGGCCGGATGGATGCCTATCGCAACGATCTGGCAAAGGTTGTCCGCCCCGCCGCGAATGGCGCGGCGCAAGATCGGCCCGCGCCCTTGGTTTTGGTGTCGGAACAGCGGATTGACCGACCTGCACCGCAGGTCTCGGCCCCCGTTGCCCCCCCGGCAGTGGCACAGGTTCAGCCCGTCCGCCCGCGCCGCCTAGGCACCGGCGGGGCGGTTGCGGCCATGCAAAGCTATGATGACGACGCGCTGGACGACGACGACGATTTTGACCTCGACGACGACGCTGCGAACCTTTTTGGCACGAACCAAGGCTTTGCCGAGTTTGCAGAGCGTCTGGGTGCCACCGACCTACCCGAAGTTCTGGAGGCCGCCGCAGCCTTTATCGCCTGTGTCGAGGGCCGTGAAAGCTTTACCCGCCCGCAACTGATGCGCCATGTGGGCGCTGCGACCGAACAACTCAGCCGTGAAGACAGCCTGCGCAGCTTTGGCGTCTTGTTGCGCGATGGTCGCATAACCAAGAACCGTCGCGGCCAGTTTTCACTCCCCACAAGCTCCCACATCCTGAGCGAAGCGAAAAAGATCGCAGGCTAGGCGCAGACCTGATCAACGAATAGCGGGCCGAGGCTGCCATCAAGGCCCCGGAAACAGGCGGAATGTCACGGACATTCCGCCTGTTGTCATTCTGGTGCATCAGCCTTGTCAGATGTGGGCGCATCGGGATCCGCCTGCCCAACACCCAAAAAGACGCTGCGCAGCGGCATCATCCACAAAAAGCCCAAGCCGACATAGACCAGCAGTTCCATCCAGATTGGCGGTCGATCCAGCCAGTTCACAACCGTGACCGCCGCCACGATATAAAGTGGCAAACCAATCAACAGCACCAAAAGCGAAAGCCTGCGGCGCGTCTTGTAACCCAGTGCCATCATAGCCCCCTGTTTCGCGATCCTTGCGCTATCGCGCGAAAGGCCGCCTCAATCTGCGAACGGATCGGTCACCAAAATGGTGTCATCGCGTTCCGGAGAGGTGGACAATAGCGCGACCGGGCATTGGATCAATTCCTCAATCCGCCGCACATACTTTATCGCGGCCCCCGGCAGGTCAGCCCATGAGCGCGCACCTGCGGTGTTTTCGGACCATCCCTCCATCTCTTCGTAGATCGGCGTGCAACGGGCCTGCTGATCGGCGGCGGTGGGAAGGTAGTCCAGACGATTGCCGTCCAACTCATAGCCGACGCAGATTTTAAGCGTGTCAAACCCATCCAACACATCGAGTTTGGTCAGTGCGATGCCCGTCACGCCACTTGTGACGCAGGTTTGGCGCACCAAAACCGCGTCAAACCAGCCGCAGCGGCGCTTGCGGCCGGTCACTGTGCCAAATTCATGGCCCCTTTGGCCCAGACGCTCGCCATCGGCGTCAAACAGCTCTGCCGGAAACGGGCCCTCCCCCACACGTGTGGTATAGGCCTTGACGATGCCCAGCACGAAATCGATCGCCCCTGGCCCAAGGCCAGTGCCGGTTGCCGCCTGCCCCGCAATGACGTTGGACGAGGTGACAAAGGGATATGTGCCAAAATCGATGTCCAAAAGCGCACCCTGCGCGCCCTCGAACAAAATGCGCTTGCCCGCCCGGCGGGCCTCATTCAGCACTTTCCAGACCGGTTTCGCATAGGGCAATACTTGGGGCGCGATCTCGCGCAGCTGCGCCAAGAGGGCGTCGCGGTCGATGGGGTCAAGCCCAAGGCCACGGCGCAGCGCGTCGTGATGGGTCAGCAAACGGTCAACACGCAACTCCAGCGTGGCGTCATCGGCAAGATCCGCCACGCGGATCGCCCGGCGGCCCACCTTGTCTTCATAGGCCGGGCCAATGCCACGTCCTGTGGTGCCGATCTTTGCAACCGCGTTCTGGTTTTCACGGGCGCGATCCAACTCTCCATGGACTGGCAAAATCAGCGGCGCATTTTCGGCAATCATCAGATTGTCAGGGCTGATCTCAACCCCCTGATCGCGCAGCTTGGCAATCTCGGTCACCAGATGCCATGGGTCCAGCACCACACCATTGCCGATGACCGACAGTTTGCCGCCCCGAACGATACCGCTGGGCAAGAGTGACAGTTTATAGACCTTGCCATCAATGACCAGCGTATGGCCCGCATTGTGGCCACCCTGAAACCGCGCAATCACATCAGCGCGTTCCGATAGCCAATCGACGATCTTGCCCTTGCCCTCGTCGCCCCATTGCGCGCCTACAACAACTACGTTCGCCATGCCTGATCCTTCCAGCGGGCCGCCCCCGCGCCAAAACCGTCGCACCTATAGCGGCCCCTGCCCCGGGGGGAAACACCAAAATCACCATGTGCCTCTCGACAGACGGCCATTCATGGGGCACCAAAGGGCAAAGCATGGGGGAAATGAGATGGGCGTTTTTCTGCGCTGGCTTGGGGCCTTTGTGCTGCTGAGCGTCACCTACAACCCGACAGATTGGAATTACATCGCTTGGGTGCGCCGCACATGGCCCGACCAGATGCCGCTTGCCGTGTTTCTGGGGCTGATATTGGCCGTGGCCTATATGGTCTATGGCGTGGCCACCCTGCGCTCCATCGGGCCGTTCGGTGTCTTGCTGATCGCCGCCATCTTTGGCGCGGGGCTTTGGGTGCTGATCGATTGGGGGATTTTGACGCTTGCCAATCCATCCATGAACCTTTGGCTTGGAATATTGGTCGGCTCGTTGATCCTCGGGATCGGCCTGTCATGGAGTATCTTGCGCCAACGCCTGTCGGGGCAAGCCTCGGTCGATGAGATTGAAGGCTAAGTTCAAGGCGTGACAGCATCTGCGCGGCTTGTGGATCGTGGGTGGGTGCCGCTTTGCGTGGCAACGCCACCGACGGGGGGGTCAATCGCCCCAGAGGTGGCCCCCTCCTTTGATCGACCTTCGGCGTCCAAAGCCCTTGCACCCTCCGGCCCATGCGCCTAGATAGGCGCGTCAGCTTCGGGAAAGCCCATGGAAAACGTAATTCTAACTGTCCATTTGATCCTTGCTCTGCTCTTGATCGGTGTGGTTCTGCTACAACGATCCGAAGGGGGCGGTCTGGGAATGGGCGGCGGTGGCGCGATGTCCGGCAGGGCGGCCGCCACGGCATTGACCAAGTTGACGTGGCTTTTTGCCATTTTGTTCATTGGCACCTCGATCACGCTGACCGTGTTCGCTGCGCAAAAGGCGGGAACCGGATCGATCATCGACCAGATCGGTGGTACAGCCCCTGCGCCGGCGGCTCAGGCGCCTGCGCCACTGGGCACCGATCTGTTGCCGCCAGTACCTGCTGACGCACCACTGACCCCGCCAAAAGCCGAAAACTGACCACTAACGGTTGTCGCCGCCCTCAAATTGCCAACAGCATCTAGCGGTGCTGTTGCAAGATGGCTTTGGCTCAGGTATGGGCTAAGTCCCGTGGTGCTGTGATTCCCACACATCGAATCGCGAAATCAAACTGCGGGAGACTCCAATGGCACGCTATATCTTTATCACAGGCGGCGTTGTCTCCTCTTTGGGCAAGGGTCTGGCCTCGGCAGCCCTTGGGGCGCTGTTGCAGGCAAGGGGCTACACGGTCCGCTTGCGCAAGCTGGACCCCTATCTGAACGTCGATCCCGGCACGATGTCGCCCTTTGAACATGGCGAAGTGTTCGTGACCGACGATGGCGCAGAAACCGATCTTGACCTTGGCCATTATGAACGGTTCACCGGTGTTCATGCCCGCGCGACCGACAGCATTTCATCGGGTCGCATCTATTCCAACGTTCTGGAAAAGGAACGTCGCGGCGATTACCTTGGCAAAACCATTCAGGTGATCCCCCATGTGACCAATGAAATCAAAGACTTCTTGCGCATCGACGGGGATGAGGTTGACTTCATGCTGTGCGAAATCGGCGGCACAGTTGGCGATATCGAAGGCTTGCCCTTCTTTGAATCCATCCGTCAGTTCATCCACGAACGTCCGCGCGGCCAATCCATCCTGATGCACCTGACTTTGCTGCCCTATCTTGCGGCCTCTGGCGAGTTGAAGACCAAGCCAACCCAGCACTCGGTCAAAGAGTTGCAATCCATTGGCCTTGCCCCCGATGTGCTGGTCTGTCGGTCGGAGCATCCGATCCCGGATCGGGAGTTGGAGAAGATTGCCCTGTTTTGCAACGTGCGCAAAGAGCATGTGATCCCAGCCTATGACCTGAGCACGATCTATGAGGCCCCGCTTGCCTATCACAGGGCTGGGCTAGATCAGGCCGTGCTTGACGCGTTTGGCATCTCGCCCGCGCCCAAGCCAAACCTTGATCGCTGGACCGATGTGATGGACCGCCTGATCCATGCCGAAGGCGAAATCCGTGTGGCCATCGTGGGCAAATACACCCAACTTGAAGACGCCTATAAATCCATTGCCGAGGCCCTGACCCATGGCGGCATGGCCAACCGCACCCGTGTGCGCGCCGAATGGATCGATGCCGAGATTTTTGAGCGTGAAGACCCCGCCCCCTATCTTGAAAACTTCCATGCCATCCTTGTGCCCGGCGGCTTTGGCGAACGCGGCACAGAAGGCAAGATAAAGGCGGCGCAATTCGCACGGGAAAAGAAGATCCCCTATCTGGGCATCTGTCTGGGCATGCAAATGGCCGTGATTGAAAGCGCCCGCAATCTGGTGGGTCTGCAAAATGCGGGCTCTGAAGAATTCGACCAAGACACTGGCGATCGCCGCTTTACCCCTGTGGTCTATCACCTCAAGGAATGGGTGCAGGGCAACCATACGGTACGACGCAAGATGGATGACGCCAAGGGTGGCACCATGCGGCTTGGCGCCTATACTGCGGCATTGACGCCCGGCTCCAAAGTGGCCGAAGTCTATGGTGCCCTGACCATCGAAGAGCGCCATCGCCACCGCTATGAGGTGGATATAAAGTACCGCGACCAGTTGGAAAAATCTGGCCTGATGTTCTCTGGCATGTCACCAGACGGCAAATTGCCCGAGATCGTCGAGGTCAAGGATCACCCGTGGTTTATCGGCGTTCAGTTCCACCCCGAACTGAAATCCAAGCCTTTCGCACCCCACCCGCTGTTTGCCGATTTCGTGCGGGCCGCGATCGAAGTGAGCCGATTGGTGTAAACCCAACCGTTTCTTGCTGGATCTTTGTCGCATAACGGGTGGGTATGGTTGTTGAAGAAGCCATTCCCGCCCAATGACTTGGATGTGCTTAGCCGCCATCGGGCTATGGTCACTGCCCTTGGGGTGCCAGACCAATCGCCCGTCTTTTGATCACCCTTTTGTCATCCTTTCCAAGGCCTTGGCCCGCTGGCCTCGGCGTTTTGGGAACATCGGAGGTCATTCGGCGCCCTTTGCCAGCCTGTTGCCAAGCAGGGGCACGCGAATGCCGCAAACTTTGCCTCAAGTGCCGCGCAGGGCAACAGCATCACCCCCATTCTTTCGTCACGCAAAACAGCGACGGTCGACAATCACCATCCCGATGCCGCCGACTCTCATACCGTTGTGACGCCTGCATTTTTTGGCATACATACCATAGTCCGCCGGTACAGTTCCGGAGATACAGTCATGACCCCAGTGCAAGTTGAGCTCGTCCAATCCTCGTTTGATCGGGTTGCCCCACAGGCATCGCAACTCGTAAAGACCTTCTATGATGAGGTTTTTCGCATAGCCCCCCAGTTGCGGCATATTTTCCCCGCCGACATGGGCGAGCAGCGTACAAAGCTGATTCATACCCTGACCTATGCGGTCAATGGGCTGAAGTTTCCCCATTCCATCATTCCCGTTGTTCAGGCCCTTGGGGTGCAGCATCGCGATTATGACGTTGATCCCGCTCAATATGAGGTGGTCGGGGCCGCGCTTTTGCATGCGTTGGAGGTCACGTCAGGCCCAAGCTTTACCGCAGCCGAGCGTGAGGCGTGGACGGCCTGCTACGGCCTGTTGTCGACTGTGATGCAAGACGCGGCCGCGGCGGCCTGATCGCAAAAAATGCGAACCCCGCGCGCAAGGTGACCCTTTCCGCGCGGGTCAATTCAGTCTACACCCGCCAGATGCTGTCATATCAACACCTTTATCACGCGGGAAATCTGGCTGACGTGCAAAAGCACTCGGTCCTTGCTTGGACGCTCGACTATCTGATCCAGAAGGACAAGCCTTTGACCTATATGGAAACCCATGCTGGCCGGGGTCTTTACGATCTTTCGGCAGCCGAGGCGATAAAGACGGGAGAGGCAGAAAAAGGCATCGAGACTTGTGCCAATTGGTTTGCCCCAAGCCATCCCTATTCCCGCGCTATCGCCAAGACCAAGGCGGAACGCGGGCAAAGCGCCTATCCCGGCAGTCCCTTGATCGCGGGCCATACGCTGCGCGAGACCGATACCATCCACCTGTGCGAATTGCACCCGCAAGAACACGCGGCCCTCGACTATGCCACCAGCCCCTTTGGCGCGCATGTCTATGCCGAGGACGGGCTTGCAAAGGCGGTAAGCATCCTGCCGCCAACGCCACGGCGCGGGCTTTTGCTGATTGACCCCAGCTATGAGGTCAAGACCGATTATGAGACGATTCCGCGTGTCATCGGGCAGATTGCACGCAAGTGGAATGTGGGTCTGATCTACCTATGGTATCCGATCCTGACCGACGCCCCACACCGCCTCATGCTCAATTCCTTGCGGCAAGATCACCCCGATGCCTTGGTGCATGAGGTGCGGTTTCCCCCGGCACGGGAAGGGCACCGCATGATCGGGTCTGGCCTGTTCATGATCAACCCGCCCTTCGGGATCGAGGGCGAGCTAAAGCGCCTGACCCAGCGCTTCAGCAGCTTGAAATAGCTCAGCCCGCCAGCATCCGCTGGGCCATTTCTGTCATATCCCGTGACAGGTTCGGCGTGGCCAGTATGCGCTGCAACTCAGCCTGAACCAGGTCTTGGCGATCCGCGTCATAGCGCCGCCATGTTTCAAAGGCCGACGACATCCGCGCAGCCGTCTGTGGGTTCAGCGGGTCCAGCTTCAACAGCCAATCCGCCACCAGCCGATAGCCAGCACCACTTTCAATGTGGAAACCCGCATGATTGGCCGAAAGCGCGCCGATCACACTGCGAAAGCGGTTTGGGTTGCGCCAAGCAAAGCCGGGATCAGCGGTCAGGCTTTCGGTCACGGCCGCCGCTTTGGCAGGCGGGGCCAAGCCGATCTGCAGCGCAAACCATTTGTCCATCACATTGCCATTGTCTGACCATCGCGCCTTGAACCGCGCCAAGGCGGCGTCGCCTGCGCCCACCGACAAAAGGCACGACAGAGCCCCCACCTCTTCGGTCATGTTATCGGCAGATTGCGACAAAGCCTCGGCTGCCTTTCCGCCATCCAACCGTGACAGCAGATCAAGGACGGCCATCCGCAATGCCCTGCGCCCTGCGGCGACCGCATCCGGGGAATAGGGGCCGGGAACTTTCAGATCATTGAAAAGGCGCGGCAAATCCGCCGAAAGCCGATGTGCAAGCGCGTCTCCCATATGCCTGCGCGCGGCGTAGATCCGGTCGGGATCGGGCACATGGCCCGACAAGAACAGTGTCTGCGCCATGTCATCATCCGACGGCAGGCGCATGGCAAGGGCGCGGAAGGCAGGATCAAGGGTGTCGTCCATGACCACCCGCGCGAGAGCCTGCAGCCAGTCGGCAGATGGCTGCGCCCCATCAGTGACCATCTGCGCCAAGACATCCTTGGCAAGGCCGCGCCCGGCCTCCCATTTGTTGAACGGATCTGTGTCATGGGCCAGCAAAAACGCCCTTTCGGACGCCGAAACGCTGCGGTCCAATACAACGGGCGCCGAAAAACCGCGCAGGATTGAGGGCACCGGTCGGGCAGACAGCCCTGTAAAGGCAAAGCTTTGGCGGCCTTCGGTCATTTCCAGAACGGTGGTTTCAACCACCTCATCCCCATTCGGGTTCAACAGACCGACCGCAATCGGAATGACCTTGGCCCCCTTGACCGGCTGACCGGGGGTGGCAGGATTTTCTTGTGCAAAATGAAGGGTATAGGTGCCATCCGCCCAGTCTTCTTGGACACTCAGTCGCGGGGTGCCTGCCTCGGAATACCAGCGTTTGAATTGGGTCAGATCACGGCCCGTGGCATCCTCGAACACCGCGATCCAATCCTCGATCGTGGCGGCCTGCCCGTCGTGCCGGTCGAAATAGAGGTCCAGTGCCTTTGCATAGCCCCCCTCGCCGACCAACCGCTTAAGCATTCCGATAACCTCGGCGCCCTTTTCATAGATCGTCGCGGTATAGAAATTGTTGATCTCGACATAGGCCTCGGGGCGCACGGCATGGGCCAGCGGGCCCTGATCTTCGCGGAACTGACGGGCACGCAGCATCAAGACATCCTCGATCCGCTTGACCGCATGGGATCGCATATCGCCCGTGAACTGCTGATCGCGAAAGACCGTCAGCCCCTCTTTGAGGCACAGTTGGAACCAGTCGCGGCAGGTGATGCGATTGCCGGTCCAGTTGTGAAAATACTCATGGGCGATGATGGCCTCGATCCGCCCGAAATCATCATCCGTCGCCGTCTCGGCCGAGGCCAAAACGAACTTGGAGTTGAAAATGTTCAAGCCCTTGTTCTCCATCGCCCCCATATTGAAGTCATCGACCGCAACAATGTTGAAAATATCCAAGTCGTATTCGCGCCCGTAAACCTGTTCATCCCACTGCATCGACCGGATCAGGCTGTCCATGGCATAGGCGCAGCGATCCTCATCGCCCGGACGCACCCAGATATTGAGCGCAACTTCACGGCCGGAGGCGGTTTTGAACGGGGCCGAATGGGCGATCAAATCGCCCGCCACCAGTGCGAACAGATAGGCCGGTTTGGGCCACGGATCATGCCATTCCGTCCAGCCCTCGCCCTTGCCAACCAGATTGCCGTTGGACAGCAAGACCGGGGCCTCTGCCTCCACCCGCACGCGGAAGGCGGCCATCACATCAGGACGGTCCGGGTAAAAGGTGATTTTGCGAAAGCCTTCTGCCTCGCATTGGGTGCAATACATGCCCTTTGACATATAAAGCCCCTCAAGCGCCGTGTTCGCTTCGGGCGCAATCTCAACCTCCGTTTCCAAAACGAAAGCCCCGTTTGGCAACACCGCCGCAGGCAGGGTCAGTCCCGTTGCATCGGGCGTCACGTGAACCTCTGCGCCGTCGACCTTGCATGAAATGAGGGTCAGCCCCTCACCATCAAGCCGCAGATCAAGCCCGGCGGAGCGCTGCGGATTAGGGGAAAGCGCCAGCCGCGCCTTGACCCGTGTTGCCTGTGGCGACAGGTGAAAGACCAGATCGACCTGCGAGATGACATGGCTAAAGGGTTGATAATCGGCCAGAAGAACAGCCTTGGGCGCGGTCGATGCGTCGGTCATGACACCTCCTATACACCGGAGCAGCCCGGCAATCGCCTTACGCTACTGCGCGGAGGAGGCGGCTTCAACCGCAAGCGTGATCGCAGGGCCAAAGCGGCCCAGCCCCTTCATACCGCGATGTCAGAGCCCCGGCTCAAACAGCCCCGCAAGATCATCCGGCGACCAAGAGCCCGTCAGCCTTTAGCCCCGCATAGCATTCATCAAGGCTGGTCTTGGCCCGGTCCATCATGATGTCGATTTCTGTGGGCGTGATCACCAGCGGCGGGGCAATGATCATCCGGTCACCGACATGGCGCATGATCAGGTTGTTGGCAAAGCACCGCTCGCGGCAGCGCAGGCCCACGGTACCCGATTCACTTGCGAATTTCGCGCGTTTTGCCTTGTCAGGCGTCAGCGCGATGGAGCCCATAAGGCCAACCAGTTTCGCCTCCCCGACCAAGGGATGATCCGCAAATGCATCCCACCGCGCCTTGAGATAGGGATGCGCCACATTGCGCACGTGGTCGACCACGTGTTCCTCTTCCAGAATCCGCAGGTTTTCAAGGGCAACTGCCGCCGCGACGGGATGGCCGGAATAGGTGTAGCCGTGGAAAAACTCGCCGCCCTCAGCAATGGTTGCGGCCACTTCGTCGCAAACGATTGATCCGCCGATGGGCTGATAGCCCGACGAAAGACCCTTTGCGATTGTCATGATATGCGGACGGATACCAAAGGTTTCGCTGCCGAACCAGTTCCCGGTGCGGCCAAAGCCCGTGATCACCTCATCCGCGATCAGCAAGATGCCGTATTTGTCGCATATCCGTTGGATTTCGGGCCAGTAGGTTGCAGGCGGCACGATCACGCCCCCTGCCCCTTGGATCGGCTCGCCGATAAAGGCCGCGACCTTGTCTGCGCCTTGCGCAAGGATCATGTCCTCAAGCTGTTTGGCACGCGCGATGCCGAACTCGTCCTCGGTCATATCCGCGCCCTCACCCCACCAATAGGGCTGATCGATATGCACGATCCCGTCAATCTTGCCGCCATGGGCATGGATGGGTGTCATGCCGCCAAGGCTGCCCCCGCCCATGGTCGATCCGTGGTAGCCGTTTTTACGCGCGATGATGATGCGACGCTCTGGCTGGCCCTTTACATCCCAATAACGTCGCACAAGGCGGATATTGGTGTCATTCGCCTCTGAGCCAGAGCCGGCGAAAAACACATGGTTCAGGTCGCCCGGTGCCAATTGTGCAATTTTGGCCGCCAAAGCAATGGCTGGAACATGGGTCGTCTGGAAGAAGGTGTTGTAATAGGACAATTCCTCCATCTGGCGCGCCGCAACCGTGGCAAGTTCCTTACGCCCGTAACCGATGTTGACGCACCACAGGCCCGCCATTCCGTCGATGATCTGGTTGCCCTCGCTGTCGGTCAGCCAAACCCCCTTGCCTCGGGTGATGATGCGCGCACCCTTGGCGGCAAGGCCGTTTGCATCCGTAAAGGGGTGCATATGGTGGGCCGCATCCAGCGCCTGAAGTTCGGCAGTCGGCATATGGTTGGTGATCGCGTTCATGGCAAGCCTCGGAATTGGCAGGGCCAAGTGCCCTGACTTTGGGGCAGCATATGATCAAATACAAAAGGGTTCAAGAAATTTGATCAAATTATCGCAGCCACGCAAGACCCATCAGATCTCGCCTTGGGCAAGCGCCGCCTGAACCTGTTCAATCCCTTGGGCAATGTCGCGTTCAATGGCCGCCCGCAGTGCAGTCCCATCGCCCGCACGCATGGCGGCCAAGGCCTCCAGATGCCGGTCAGGAAGCGACACACGGCCAAACCGGGCACAGACAACGCGCAAGGATGGGCCAAAGCGCAGCCACATGGACCTCGCCATATCAACCAGCACCGGCGCGGCGGAGGCCTCATAGAGACAAAAGTGAAAGGCGTGATTGGCCTCCAGATAGCCGGGCACGTCACCCGCCCGAATGGCCTGATCCACCTGATTGTCCAGTGATTGCAACAGACCGATCAACTCAGGCGTCAGGTTTTTTGCAGCCATTTCAGACAGTTTCGGCTCGATCGTCAACCGGGCAAAAGCCACCTGTTCCAGCATGCCGGCAGACATGCGCGGCACACTTACCCGGCGGTTGCCCTGCGGCTCTAGCGCGCCTTCCGCCGTCAGCCTGCGGATCGCCTCGCGCACCGGGGTCATCCCGGCCCCCAGATCGACCACCAGGCCCTGAATGGTCACCGCCGCCCCCGGTGCCAGATGGCCAAACAAGATCATGTCCCGCAGGCGGGCATAGGTAACCTCATGGGTCGGTATCTTGCGGCTATCCCCGTCCATTCCATCTCCCCTTGACGCAAATGCCAGTTACGCCAAGGCAGGGCCCGCAATCAAGACTTGATCAAATCATATCGGCATAATCAAAGCGGATCACCTCTGATTGCCACCCCAAACCCGTCAGATCCTGCGCAAACATCCCGACAAAAGCACCGGTAAAACTGGCATGTTCGCCCCGCCCCCCTTCATCCGAAATGACGGAGGCATCCAGCTCCGGCCCAATCGCCGCACCGTTAAGGAAGAACTGCTGACTTGCGCCCTCCACCTGCACTTCAAGAAAAACTTGGCCCTCGGGGCATGCGAAATGCCCGTGAAAGCTGAGTTTCTCGCCCGGCCAATCGCCCAGACAGGACAGCAGGGACACAACGCGCGCATCCCCCTCGCGCGTGATCAGGGCGGCGTGGAATTTGTGGCGGTTGTAATAGGTGGTCAGACCCACCGCCTGTTGCCAGCTTGGCGGATCGGCGTCGAACACAGCCCCGGCGCGATAGGCGGTTTCCTCTTGCCGACGGGCGATCAGGCATTGTTCAAACCACGACCCAATGCTTTGCCGCCCTGTCAGGCGCAGACGGGTGCCCGTCATGGTGAAAAGCCGCTCCGGGTGCGGGGTGCGCAGCCATTGAAATTCCGGCGGCAAGTCAGGTCCGGTAAAATCGCGCGTCACCGGGGTTGACCGGATCTGCGGGCTGTCGAGCGGCAATGTCGTGGGCGGCACCTGCCCGCCCTCTTTCAACCAAAGCCAATCCTCCCGCCAGACAACCTCTGCCAATCCCGTCTCGCGTCCCGTGGCACAAAACGGCTTGCCCGAGGGGTCAAGAACCGGGCGACCACACAAAAAGCTGTGCCAATGGCGGCCATCATGCCCTTCGACATATTGCCCATGCCCCATGCGCTGAATCGGGTTGTCGGGGGCGAAGCGGGCCGTGATCAGATGGCCCTGCGGGTGCGTCTCATAGGGGCCCTCAATGTTGCGCGACCGCGCCATGGTGACGGCATGATCATAACCTGTTCCGCCCTCGGCCACGGTCAGGTAATACCAGCCATTACGCCGAAACAGATGCGGGGCCTCGGTCAAGCCCAGCGAGGTGCCTGCATAGATGTCATGCTTAGGCCCGAACACACCCCGCTCGGGCGACCATTGCTGCAGCTCAATCCCATCGAAACTGTCATGCGCCGCGTTCACGCCCGTGCCCTTGCCACGATGGTTCCAGCGCATGTTCAAAAACCACTTGCTGCCATCCGCATCGTGGAACAAGCTCGGATCGAACCCCGAGGCGTTGACATACCAAGGGTCCGTCCAGACCCCGTCAATCGTCTCACATGTGGTGATGTAATTCGGCGCATCCTTGAACGCCCCGTCCAGCCGCTTCACATCCGTATAAACCAGCCAGAACCGCCCATCGGCATAAGACAGACACGGCGCCCAGATCCCGCAACTGTCAGGATTGCCACGCATGTCCAACAAGGCCGCCCGGTTCAGCGGCCGACTGACGAGCCGCCAATTCACCAGATCCCGGCTGTGATGGATCTGCACCCCCGGATACCATTCAAAGGTCGAGGTCGCGATGTAGTAATCCTCGCCCACCCGGCAAAAGCTCGGATCGGCATTAAAGCCGCGCAACACCGGATTTTGGGCCATGCCCCTCCCCTTCATCTGTTCATAAATATCCTGCGGGGGGGTGCGGGGGGGCGCAAAGCCCCCCCGTCCGTCCTCAACACGGGCGCGTCCCTCAGACCAAAAGCGCTCGTGCCTCATCCAGCCCAAGGGCGGCAGGCCGGGTGCAACTGGTGGTCAGAGTGACGAATTCCCCCGTCTCGCCCGAGGTCAGGCAAGCCATCATCACATCCACCCCGTGCAGCGCGCGTTCAAGCGAACAGCGCGCATCCCGCCCGGCCATCAACGCTTGCACCATATCGGCCAACCCTGCCGTGCGGTAATTGGCCAAGGGGCCGCGCTGCGGATGCTCTTGATTTGGTACGCCAAAGGGGTGCTCCCATGCGGGCAGCACTTCAAGACTGCCATCCTTGTGGCCAATCTCGATCTGGCCGCCAAAAAAGTTCGGGTCCGGCACGTAAAGCGTGCCTTCGGTGCCATAAAGCTCAAAGTGGTTGCGCTTGTGGTGCCAGACATCCCAGCTGGTCGACAGGTTGACCGTGGCGCCGCTGGCAAACTCCAGCAGGGCATGGATGTTGGTTGGCGTCTTGACCGGCACTTTCTCGCCATTGCGCGGCCCGTTTGAGATGGTCCGCGCGGCCTGCGCTGATGAGGTCAGCGCCCCAACGCGCCGCACCGGCCCCAGAAGGTTGATCAGATTGGCCACATAATAGGGCCCAAGGTCCAGCATCGGCCCCGCACCGGGCAAAAAGAAGAAGTCCGGGTTGGGGTGCCAATGTTCCATCCCATGGTTCAGAACGGCGGCACAGCCTGCGGTGATGGTGCCAACCCGCCCCTCATCCAGCACAGCGCGTGCCTGCTGATGCGCGCCGCCCAAGAACGTGTCGGGCGCGCAGCCAACGGCCAGCCCCTTGCCCGCCGCCAGATCGCGCAACTCTTTGCCCTGCTCCAGCGACAGAACCAGCGGTTTTTCGGAATAGGCATGTTTGCCCGCCTGCAAAATCGACTTCGTCACCCCAAAATGGGCATCAGGAATGGTCAGGTTGATGACCACATCCACAGCCCCATTGGCCAAAAGATCCTCAACCGATTGCGCCTGCACGTTGAATTCTGCAGCCCGCGCCCGCGCCGCATCCATATTCACATCCGCCACCGCCCGCACCTCCAGCCCTTTGAACAGGGGCGCAAGGCGCAGATAGGCTGCCGAAATATTACCGCATCCGATGATGCCCAATCCAAGGGTCGCCATGGGTCAAAAACTCCGAGCTTTTGCGATCGAACGCGTTGCAAACCGGGTGTGATCAGACGGATTGTCATGCTCCATGACAAAATATTTGCACGGTGTGCGGCGCAAATCCGACATGATGTGTGGCCACCTTACGGTGCCATAGCCAACATCTGCCCAGCCATCCTCTTCGCTGTTTTCGCCCGTGGGCGCGATGTCTTTGATATGAGCGGCCGTAATGCGGTGCCCATGTCGCACAATCCAGCGCCGAGGGTCCGTCCCCGCCCGGATGATCCAAGCCACATCCATTTCCCACTCAAGGGTCGGGCCACCCTCAAAGATCGCGTCTTGCGGCATGGTGCCATCCGGCAGGGCCTTGAATTCAAAGTCGTGATTGTGCCATCCAAAGCCAAGACCTGCGGCGCGATATGGCTTGCCCGCCGCCTCAAGCCGAGCCCCAAAGGCCCGCCAGCCTGCGGCATCCGTGGGCCGTTGATCGGGCATCAAATGCGGGCAATAAAGCCGCTGCATATTCAAAGACTTGGCGATGCCAAGCACCTTGTCAACCTCACCCTCCAGCATGGCAAGGCCGAAATGCCCGGTCGGCATCGTCAGCCCTGTTGCCCCAAGCGCCTCTTTCGTGGCGGCAACCATGGCGTCATCGGCATAAAGCGCGCCATAGCCCTCAACTGCCGTGTACCCAGCTTTTGCCAGCATGGTGAAAGTATCCGCCACGGGCGGGAAGTTACGTGAAGAGTAGAGCTGGTAAGAAAACATGAATGGGCCCTTTCAGGAGTGCAACACAGAGGTCGCGGCATGCAGATCACGATAGGTAAAGACAGGATTGGCAGAGGGATCTTTTGGCGTGAAGGTCAGCACTGTGGGTTCACCGGGAAACAGGGCGATGGCATTGGTTGAAAACCGTCCCGGCACATCCGCCTCGACCGCGACAAAGGGCGCGAAGGACTGCACACTTAGTGCGATGCGGTGCAGATCGCCGTCCCTTGTCACCAGTGCCGCAAGACCCGAGGGGCGCAGATCGTAGCTTTTCCATGGGTTTGGGGCGTGGATATCCACCCCTGAATGATGATCCGCACCATCTGACCATGTAAAAGCCAGAACCTCAGCCCGGCCAATCATGCTGCATGGAACGCGCAGCGCATCGGTCGCGCGGTCGATGGGCAGCATCACGGTCGCTTCGGCCAAGAGGCGGGTCGTGCCATCCATCCCAACCGCGCGTGCGGCAATGGTCAGTTCCACGGGGGCCATGGTGTCGTTCACCCCCCGCAAGATCAGATCGTCGCCCATAGGCACCGCAACAACCGTCACCGGCGCGAAAAAGCGCTGTGCCATATGGTGCAGCACCTTCCACCCCCCGCCATGATCAAGGCTGGACCAACTGCACACGGGCCATGTGTCGTTCAACTGCCAATAAAGTGCGCCCATGCAATGCGGTTTTAGCGCCCGCCACGCGGTCACGGCGGTATGGATGGCAAGGCCCTGCTGCACTTGGCTGAGGTAGACGAAATTCTCAAACCCTTCGGGAAAGCGAAAGCTGCGGAACATGGTCTCGGCAATCCGGGCATTGCCGCCATGGTTCTTCTGGTGGCTTTCCATCACCGGGGCTGCGATGTTGAAATCGGCAGGATCAGCAAAGCGCCGGATGGCAGACATCGACGGATAGGACTGAAACCCGAATTCCGAGCAGAACCGGGGTTTTACGTCGCGGTAATGTGCAAAATCCCGACCCGCGTGCCAGACCGACCAGAAATGCATGTCGCCACTGCTGTCATCATGCCACGCATCGCCAAAGGCCATCGGGCCGGGGGATGGCGAGGATGGCCACCAATTGGCCTGTGGCAGCACGTCAAACAAGGCCGCCTCCACGGTGCGGTTCAGACGATCATAATTCACCAGATAGCGGTCGCGGTCGCGGCGGCTTTCCTCGAACCAGCCCAGCGCGCCGATCAACTCATTATCCCCACACCACAGGGCAATGCAGGCGTGGTGATTGATGCGGCCCACGACATCGCGCACCTCGGCATCGACTTCCGCCAAAAAATCGGGGGTCGAAGGGTAAAGGTGGCAGGCGAACATGAAATCTTGCCAGACCATCAGCCCCATCTCGTCGCACAGATCGTAGAACCAGTCCGGCTCATACCGCCCGCCGCCCCAGACGCGGATCATGTTCATATTGGCATCGACTGCCGATTGCAGCAGATCACGCACGGCAGCACGTGTGATCCGGCCATGCAGGGCATCGGCGGGAATCCAGTTGGCGCCACGGGCAAAGACGGGATGGCCATTGATCTGAAACCCAAAGGACCGCCCCGCGTCGTCAGGCTGCGCGATCAGGCGCAAGTCGCGCAGGCCAATGTCCCGCGTGGCCGTCGCACTCGCCGAGGTAACCACAAGCCGATGCAGGGTCTGCGCCCCCAGCCCAGCGGGCCACCACAAAACGGGGTCGTGTATGCGCAAGACCAGTTCGGCCACCCCGCCCTGAACAGGGGCGGTCACGGTGACACCGCAAAGGGTTGCCGTGACATCTTCGCCCCGTGCCTCCACCCGAAGGCTGACCTCGGCCAGATCGGCGGTATGAGTCTGGGTGACAAAGATATCCCCGATGCGCGGCACATCCGCCTCCAACGCAATCTGGCCCCAGATGCCAAAGCTGGGCAGCGCGATGTTCCAATCCCACCCAAAATCACACTGCGGCTTGCGCAGCATATTGCCAAAGGGAATGGGGCAGTTGCCCGCGTGATAGGGAATGGGAAAAGGCTGTGCCGCGTGACGGTCCGCACCTTCGTGAACGGGGCTGTGAAACAAGATTTCCAGAGTATTCTCGCCCCGGCGCAACAATCCCGCCACTGGCACCCGCCAGCGGCGAAAGGCATTGGCCACCCGCAAGACCAGCATGCCGTTCAGCCGGACCTCGGCCACAGTATCCAGCCCTTCGATCACCAAGACGCTGGACACGCCCGAGTGCGAAAAGCTGCGGCTGGCGATCCAGTTGCGGTCTGCGATCCAGCGCAGGTCATATTCATTCTGGCCCCAATAGGGATCGGGGATCGCGCCTGCAAGGTGCAGGGCCGTGACGCCATCGCCGGGCAGAGTAAAGGGAACCTCCAGCGTGCCCGCCTCATCGCGCAAACGCCATTCGCCCGACAGATCCATGGATCAGACCCTCAGTTCGCTCTTGGTGTCAAAGATACTTGCCTTTGACATATCGACCCTCAGATGCACCCGCGTGCCGGGGGCCATGCGCTGCTCCACCGGAACCCGCACCGAAACCTGCTTGCCGCTTGCCTGTAGCCAGACCAGACTGTCTGCCCCCATCGGTTCATCAATTTCGACCACCGCCGGGATGGTCAGGCCCGGCTCGGCATAGTCTTGCACGATCAGGTGTTCGGGGCGCAGGCCAAGAATGGCCTGATCCCGTGCGCCAACGGCCCCGCCCTCATAGCCTTGAAGACTGAGCTTCAGGTCCGCCAGTTGAAACGCCTGCCCCCCGTCGACGGTGGCACCGTGCAGGAAGTTCATCGACGGGCTACCGATAAACCCGGCCACAAACAGATTGGTGGGGCGGTTATAAATCTCTTGCGGGGCGGCAAGTTGCTGTATCACCCCGCCCCGCATCACGGCTATGCGGTCGGCCAGTGTCAGCGCCTCGATCTGGTCATGGGTCACATAGACCATGGTGTTTTGCAGACGGGAATGCAGGCGCTTTATTTCCACCCGCAACTCGGAGCGCCGTTTGGCGTCAAGGTTCGACAGCGGTTCGTCAAACAAGAACACATCCACATCACGCACCAACGCCCGCCCGATCGCCACACGCTGACGCTGCCCGCCCGACAGCGCGGCGGGCTTGCGGTCCAACAGCGGGCCGATTTGCAGGATTTCCGAGGCCCGCGCGACGCGCTTGTCAATCTCGGCTTGCGCCATCTTGGCGTTCTTCAGGCCAAAGGACAGGTTCCCCCGCACCGTCATCTGCGGGTAAAGCGCATAGGATTGAAACACCATGCCGATGCCCCGGTCACTGGGTTCGGCCCATGTCACGTTCTTGCCCTTGATCCAGATTTGCCCGTCGGTGATATCCAACAGCCCCGCCAGACAGTTCAGCAAAGTGGATTTGCCACAGCCCGAGGGGCCAAGCAGCACGATAAACTCCCCCTCGGCCACATCGAGGTTCATCTTTTTAAGGACCGAGACCGCCCCGAAGTTCAGCGTCAGGTCTTTCACAGAGATAGAGTTGGTCATGCCTTTTAGCCTTTCACGGCACCCGCGGCGATGCCACGGACGAACAGTTTGCCGGAGATGAAATAGACGATCAGGGGAACCGCCCCCGTCAGCAGGGTGGCCGCCATATTGACATTGTATTCCTTGACCCCCTGAACCGAGTTGACGATGTTGTTCAACTGCACGGTCATCGGGTAGAGGTCAGGCTTGGTATAAACCACGCCAAACAGAAAATCGTTCCAGATTCCTGTGACTTGCAGGATGATTGCGACCACAAAGATCGGCAGGCTCATCGGCAGCATGATACGGAAATAGATGCCCCAGAACCCTGCCCCGTCAACACGCGCCGCCTTGAACAACTCTTCCGGCAGACTGGCGAAATAGTTGCGGAACAGCAGCGTCAGGATCGGCATGCCAAAGATCGTGTGCACCAGAACAAGGCCCCAAAGCGTGCCATAAAGCCCCATCTCGCGCAGCAAGATCACGATGGGATAGAGCATCACCTGATAGGGGATGAAGGCCCCGAAAATCAGGATCGTAAAGAACAGATCCGACCCTTTGAACCGCCAGTTGATCAGCGCATAGCCATTGACCGAGGCCACGATGATCGACAGCACCACCGAAGGGATCAAAATACGGACGGAGTTCCAAAAGCCCCGGCTAAGCCCGTCGCAATTCAGGCCTGTGCAAGCCTCGGCCCAGGCCTTCACCCATGGCTCAAACGTGATCTCGACCGGGGGCGAAAAGATATTGCCCATGCGGATTTCGGGCATCCCCTTGAGCGAGGTCATCACCATCACCCACAGCGGCAAGATGTAATACAGGCACACCACAATCAGGGTGCCGTAGATCATGATGTTGCGGCCCGAAAAGACGCGGCGCGGCTTTGGCCCACGCGGCTCTACCGCACCAGATGCAAAAGTATCAGCCATGCTTTTTGCCCCCGAATTCCAGATAGGCCCAAGGGATCAGCACGATCAGCACGCTCAGCAGCATCATTGTGGATGCGGCAAAGCCCTGACCAAGGTTCTGCGCCTGAAACATATAGTCATAGACATACATCGCCGGCACCTGACTGGCCGTCCCCGGCCCGCCCGAGGTTTGCGCCACGACCAGATCGTAAAGCTTGATGATGCCGCTTGCGACCAAGACCAGCGTGGTGATGAAGACCGGGCGCATCATGGGGATGATGATGATCGTATAGGTCTTCCACGCCGGAATCCCATCCACCCGCGCGGCCTTCCAGATATCCTCATCAATGCCGCGCAATCCGGCCAGCATGATGCACATCACAAACCCCGTGCCCTGCCAAAGCCCCGCGATCAACAGCCCGTACAGCACCAGATCAGGGTTGGTCAGGGGCGAGAACACAAAGCTCTCCCAGCCCATGGACCGCACGATATGCTGGATGCCGAACTCAGGGTTCAAAATCCATTGCCAAACCAGCCCCGTCACAATGAAGGACAGCGCAAAGGGATACAGCATGATGGTGCGAAAGGTATCCTCGAACCGGATCTTCTGATCCATCAAGACGGCCAGAACAAAGCCGACCGAAATCGTGAAGACCAAGGAAAACACGCCATAGATCAGCAGGTTTTCGATCGAGGTATTCCACCGGCTGGAGGCCCACAGCCGCTCATACTGGTCAAAGCCTACGAAATTTGTGCGTGGCAAAAGTTTGGAATTGGTAAAGGAATACAGCACTGTCCAAAGCGTGCCCCCCAGAAAAACCACCAAGGTGGTCAAGATCATCGGCACCGCTGCAATCTTTCCGTTCAGATTGCGCAACAGCCTGCCGGGACGCTTGGTCGCCGCCATGGGTTTCCCCCCGCTTGTACATTTTGAGACAAAGGGGCCGACCGGACATTGCGCCCGGACGGCCCGGAAAGTTGGGTCAGATCACAGACCCGACTTCAGATTCTCAACCCACTGCGCGTGGGCAGCACCGGGGTCCATGTCGGATTTCCAGAATTCGACCATCAGGTCTTCGTTCTGCTTTTGCACGTCTGGCGACCAGACCTGATCGCCCGATGGCACGAGGTTGCCGCTGGCAAGGATCTCAAGCCCCTTTTTCATGCAGTCGTTGGCGGCGGCAAGGTCGATATCACCACGGATCGGCAACGAGCCTTTCTTGAGGTTGAAGGCAACCTGCACTTCTGGGCTGACCATCAGGGCCGCCAGACGCTTTTGCGCCGCTTCCTTGTCAGCATCCTGAAGTTTGGGGAAATAGAACGCATCCCCCCCCGTTGACAGATAGGCGTTCAGCCCAAGCCCCGGCAGACAGGTATAGTCGGTGCCGGCCACCTGGCCCGCGACTTGGAATTCCCCTTGCGCCCAGTCCCCCATGATCTGACCGCCAGCTTGGCCCGAGATCACAAGGTTCGTCGCTTGGTTCCAGTCCTGAACATTCGATTTCGCCGCGAACTTGCGGGCATCTGCTGCAGCCTGAAAGACTGCGGCCATTTCTGCGCCAGCAGCAACATCCATGTTCTTTTCGACGTTCACTTGTTTCCAGACATCAAGGCCGGCCACAGCCACGGTCATGGCACCGAAAGCAAGGTTCGACTGCCAAGGCTGGTTGCCAAGAGCAAGCGGGATTTTTCCAGCCGCTTCCAGCGCCGGCGCAGAGGCCACGAACTCATTCCAGTTGGTGGGCACAGGAATGCCTGCATCGGCATAGGCCTTGTTCGACAGCCACAGCCATTCGGGCGAGTGAATGTTCACTGGTGCACAATAGATGCGACCGTCCACCGTGCAACTGTCCAGCAGTGACGGGGGGTAGACGATATCTTTCCAATTGTTGGCCTCTGCCACGTCGGTCAGATCCAGCATCAGGCCTGCCTCGACCAGTTCCAGCGCTTGCTGGCCATGGTTGAACTGCGTGGCCCCCATCGGGTCGCCGCCCGTGATGCGAGAGATCATGATCGGACGCGCTGTGCCGCCGCCGCCCGCAATGGCACCATCGATCCACTTGTCGCCAGCGGCATCAAAGGCCTTGGCAAGCTCGGCCACAGCAGCAGCTTCGCCGCCACTGGTCCACCAATGGGTCACCTCAAGTTCGGTCGCCAGACCAATCGAGGGCAATGCCACCGACGCGGCAAGCGCGGTCGCCAGTTTAAAGGTTTTCATGCAGTCCTCCCGGTTTCTAAATCGTTATAGGCAATTTCTATAACGTTATAGTTTGTCCGAGCAAGAAATCTTTTCGCTTGTTGCTGAGGGACGTCGTGATGTTCAATGCGAGCAAATTCGCCGTTGCAGGTCCCGATTTAGCCCATCATAGAGAGACGATGCCGCACTGCCGCACCCAAAAGAAATCGCACATTCTTAAGGCCTCTAGCGGGCCTGATGCCGCGCACCATTTCGCAGGTGCAGAAGGCGCAGGGATTGGCGATGTTGTGGTTTCGTCATGGAAAATGATTCGGGGAAAGGAGGGCGTAAATGACAGACTCACCCACCGCTGATGTCCCAAGGGGTGCCCCCGATTCGGAGGCGGAGCGTCCAACACTCAAAACCATAGCGGCCGATACGGGCTTTGCCGTGGCCACGGTCAGCCGTGCGCTGAAAGATGCGCCTGACATCGGCGAAGACACGAAAAAACGTGTGCGCGAGGCGGCGGCCCGGCTGGGATATCGCCCCAATCGCGCAGGCGTGCGCCTGCGCACAGGGAAGACCAACGTCATCGCCCTTGTCCTGTCGACCGAAGCGGATGTGATGAACCACACCTCACGCTTGATCTATTCGATCGCCAATGCCTTGCGGGGCACGGCCTACCATTTGATCGTGACCCCCTTTTTCCCGGATCAAGATCCGATGGACCCGATCCGCTATATCGTGGACACCGAAAGTGCCGATGCCGTGATCTTGAATCAGACGCGGCCAGACGATCCGCGCATTCGCTATATGGCGGAACGCAGGTTCCCCTTTGCCACGCATGGGCGCACCGAAATGGGAATCGATCATCCGTTCTTTGACTTTGACAACGAAGCCTTTGGTCGCATCGCGGTGCAAGCCTTGGCGCGGCGTGGCAAAAAGCGCCTTTTGCTGCTGCCCCCGCCACGGGAACACTCCTATGCCCGTCATATGACGACCGGATTTGCCGACGCTGCAGGCGAAGTCGGGGCCAGCTTTGAGGTGATGAAGGTGGTCACCTCTGACAGTGGCGCCATGGCAATCGAGGCGGCGGTGCTGGAGCGTCTGGGCCAAGCCAACCCGCCAGATGGCTTTGTTGCCGGGTCCACGACAGCAGCCATGGCCATCATCAATGCCGCCGAGCACAAAGGGCTGCACTTGGGGACGCAGGTGGATGTCGTCGTCAAAGAGGCGATCCGCTTCATGCGCAGGTTCCGACGCGAGGTCTTGGTGGTGCACGAAGACGTCGGTCACGCGGGTGAATTTCTGGCCCATGCCGCCGTGGCCGCCATTGAGCGGCGCACCACTGGCGAAAGACAATATCTGGATGCGCCGGTTCGGGTTGAACAGGCCGAGGACGACCTGGGAGGATCGTTATGAAAACCATCAAAGGCCCCGCACTCTTCTTGGCACAGTTTGCGGGCGACGAGGCCCCCTTCAATTCGTGGGACTCCATCACCCGATGGGCCGCCGATTGCGGCTATGTTGGCGTGCAGATCCCAAGCTGGGACGGCAGGCTTTTCGATCTGGAAAAGGCGGCCAGCTCAAAGGATTACTGTGATGAGATCAAGGGGATCGCGGCGGCATCGGGCATCGCGGTGACCGAGCTTTCCACCCATTTGCAGGGCCAGCTTGTGGCCGTGCATCCGGCCTATGATGCGGCGTTTGACGGCTTTGCCGCCCCTGCGGTGCGCGGCAATCCAAAGGCGCGGGCAGAATGGGCGGTGGATCAGGTCAAAATGGCGCTCACCGCCTCCAAAAACCTTGGGCTAAACGCACACGCCACTTTTTCGGGGGCCTTGGCGTGGCCCTATATCTATCCTTGGCCACAACGCCCGGCAGGGTTGGTCGAAGAAGCCTTTGATGAATTGGCCCGCCGCTGGCGGCCCATTTTGGACCATGCAGAAGACTGTGGCGTAGATCTCTGCTATGAAATCCACCCCGGCGAAGATCTGCATGATGGGATCAGCTTTGAGATGTTTTTGGAGCGTGTCGGGGGGCATCCGCGGGCCAACATGCTCTATGATCCCAGCCACTATGTGCTGCAACATCTTGATTACCTTGAGCATATCGATATCTATCATGAACGCATCCGGATGTTCCATGTCAAGGATGCCGAGTTGAACCCGACGGGGCGGCAAGGGGTTTACGGGGGCTTTCAATCTTGGGTCAACCGGGCTGGCCGCTTTCGTAGCCTTGGCGACGGGCAGGTGGATTTCGGCGGCATCTTCTCAAAGCTCACGCAATATGGCTTTGACGGCTGGGCTGTGGTGGAATGGGAATGCTGCCTTAAACACCCCGAAGACGGCGCGCGTGAGGGGGCCGAGTTCGTGCGTGCCCATATGATCCGGGTGACCGAAAAGGCCTTTGACGATTTTGCAGGTGCGGGTACGGACCGGGCGGTGAACCGGCGGATGCTGGGGCTTGATTGAGGGTGCGGAAGCGGGGGTTTCACACCCCCGCACCCCCGTGGGATATTTATGAACAGATGAAGGACGGGAGCGGAGTTTATGGCCATCACGGCAGCACATGTGGCGCGGGCGCCGCGCATTCGGTTGGGCATGGTGGGCGGCGGGCGCGATGCGTTCATCGGTGCGGTGCATCGGATTGCGGCACGCATTGACGATCAATATGAGTTGGTCGCGGGGTGCTTCTCGTCGAGCGCGGAGAAGTCACTTGCTTCGGCAGCAGACCTTGGCGTGATGCGGGCTTATGCCGATTTTTCCGAGATGGCCACAAAAGAAGCCCGGCGCAAGGATGGGATCGAGGCCGTGGCCATCGTGACCCCCAACCACATGCATGCCCCGGTGGCGTTGCAATTTCTCAAGCGCGGGATCCATGTCATTTGCGACAAACCCCTGACCCATACCTTGGCTGAGGCCAAGAAACTGGCAAAGGCTGCTGAGGCGTCGGATGTGATCTTTGCGCTGACGCATAATTACACCGGCTACCCGATGATCCGTCAGGCCAAGGCAATGGTCGAGGCGGGCGATCTGGGGGAAATCCGTCTGATGCAGGTAGAATATGCGCAAGACTGGCTGGCCGAACCCATCGAGGCCTCTGGCCAGAAGCAGGCGGATTGGCGCACTGATCCGGCGCGCTCGGGTGCAGGGGGATCAACCGGCGATATCGGCACCCATGCCTTCAACCTTGCCGGTTTCGTCACTGGCCTGTCGGTGCAGGAACTGGCCGCCGATTTGCAGGCCTTTGTCCCGGGGCGGCGGGTGGATGACAATGGCCATGTGCTGTTGCGCTATGAGGGTGGTGCGCGGGGAATGCTGTGGTGCAGCCAAGTGGCCGCAGGGCAGGAAAACGGATTGCGCTTGCGGGTTTATGGCACCAAGGCAGGGATCGAATGGGAGCAGGAGAACCCGAATTACCTGATGGTTGGCCCGCTTGGTCAGCCCAAGTATCGGCTGACCCGTGGCGGGGCCGGGTCCGGGGACAGCGCCGCGCGCACAACACGCATTCCGGCCGGGCACCCGGAGGGATATCTGGAGGGATTTGCCAATATCTATGCCGAGGTGGCGCGCGCCATTGTTGCACGACGTGAGGGTACCGCCCTTGATCCGGCGATCACCTTTCCGGGGGTGAAAGAAGGGGTGGAAGGGGTCGCCTTTGTGGATGCCTGCATCAGGTCGTCGGCGCGCAATGCGGCATGGGTAAAGCTGAACCTTTGAGGCGCGTTCCTGGGGGCGGGCCATTGCTGCAACAGCATCGACATCAGCCGCGCAGGCGGGCACGTTCGCGTTGCAGCCAAAGTGCTGTCAGGATCAGCGGCGCATTCGCGACCTCACCTTGGGTGATAAGCGACATGAGGGCATCGAACCCCATCAGGTGGCCGCGGATATCTTCGGCCTCTTCCTCAACCCCAAACACCCCTGCCGCACCATCGGGCAGGTCCGCAAGGGCCACATAGGAAAAGATATATTCGCTGAACGCCCCCGGCGAGGGGTAGTATTGCGCCACCTGCAGCAAGTCGCCAAGGGTCAAAGCGGCCTCTTCGCTTGCCTCACGGCGCGCGGCGGCCTCGGGGCTTTCACCCGGATCGATCCGCCCGGCAATCGCCTCCAACTGCCACGGCTGATGATCGCCCCGCGCAAGGGGGCCCGTGCGGAACTGTTCGACGAGCAAGACCCGGTCCCGCTTTGGATCATAGGGCAAGACCGTGACGGCATCGCCGGAAATGAAGGCCGCCCGCTTTATGGATGCGCTGTCGGTGCCATCAAAACGGCGAAAGCTCAGATCATATTCCTCGACCGCAAAGAAGTTTGCATAGGGACTGGCGATTGCAGAGACCAAGACATCCTGAGGCTGGGCAAAGCGACGGACCGAACATGCCGCATCGCCTGCCCCTGTCTCTGCGCGGGCACGGCTGGCACCGCGCACCAGAAGGGACGCCTGTCGGTCCTGCATCACATTCGGGGCGACCTGCCCAAAACCATGCATGATATCCTTGGCGGTCGCGACAAGAGTGTCGCCAAAGCGGGCCTGCCATATGGCGAAATCCCCATGCCCCGCGGCGGTGGGTGACGTGTCGGGACCGAAATAGGCACTAGCCTTTTGCCTTTGCGCGCCGATGGAGATCGTCACCTCCCCCATGATCTGCCCAAAACAGCCATGAAAATAGGCGATCCGGTTCTGATCATGCTCTGTGAGATCGCGCAGCGCCACGCCCTGAACCTGATGTAACGCGGCGGGATCACGAACCAAAATCGGAAAGGCATGCTCTTCGCCCCAGCACACCTGATGCCCTGAAAGGCTGGCCTCTATTGGTTGCGCCTCATGTCCAAGAACGATGGACAGCACGGGGGGATGGCACAACGCGCCATGGAAGAATTGTGTGCCCATCATGGGTTCCTATAGTGGTGGCGGTGCCGTTTCGCAGCGTTATGCCAACTGCAAAAATGGCAGAGCGTTCAGTTCCAGTTTTCTGCCGCCCAATGGGCGACGGCCCCCCCAAACAGGCCGCCAAGCAGCAACACCGCCAGAACCTCCAACTGGAAGACAGAGCCACCCAGAATCAATGCCTGCTCAAAGATGCCCAAAACGGCATCCATGGGCGAGTCGTAGCGCCCCTTGACCGAGCGTTGCAGCATCTCGCGGACGGCGAACAACAGCACAAGACTGACCACAATCGAAAGCGAGGTGCGCACCCCGGTTCCCATCGATTCAACCCTACCCCGCCCCCGCCGGGCAAAGCGGCCCATAATGAACCAGCCGCAAACCACGCCGACTAAGGCACTGATTTCACGCAAAAGACCTGCTGGACGACCATCTGGCAGAGCTTCGGCGTAAAGTTGGGCTGCAAGCCAAGCAACACAGGCAAAAACAATAGCAGAAAACAACTTGGCGGCTGTGGGCATTGAACTTCCCCTTTGGCCCTTACGTTACGACGGGCGCGTCACGGTAATTTGAGTCACATCACAGTTTCCGCCGCGAAACGCACCAGCGCAAGAGGTCAGATAAAAGTTCCACATCCGGCGGAATCTTTCGTCAAAGCCCTGCTTGGCCACATCTTCCCAACGGTCATTGAACACCTCATGCCAGCGGCGCAGGGTTTGGCTGTAGCTTTCGCCAAACTCGATGGAGTGTTTGACCCGCAGACCGGCCCGCTCCACCTCGGCTTTCAACACACCGGGGGCAGGCAACATGCCACCGGGGAAGATGTATTTCTGTATGAAATCCACGCCGCGTTTATAGATATGCCAGCGGCTATCGGGAACCGTTATGATCTGAAGCGTGGCATGCCGACCGGGTTTCAGGCGTTCGCGCAGTGTATTGAAATAGACGGGCCAGTATTTTTCACCCACCGCTTCGAACATCTCGATGCTGGCGATCCCGTCATAGGTGCCTTGTTCGTCGCGGTAGTCTTGCAATTTGATCTCAACCCGGTCTGACAGGCCCGCCTTGGCAATGCGATCCACAGCATAGTCAAATTGCGCCTGACTGATGGTCAGGCAGGTGACCCTTAGCCCCCGTTCACGGGCCGCATATTCCGCAAACCCGCCCCATCCACAGCCGATTTCCAGCACGTGATCGCCGGGAACCGAACCCATCTGATCAACCATGCTGGCGTATTTTTGTTCTTGCGCCTTTTCCAGACTTTCCTGCCCGGTGTGAAACAGGGCGCTGGAATAGGTCATGCTGTCATCCAGCCAGAGGCGATAGAAATCATTGCCAAGGTCATAATGGGCCTGAATGTTCTTTTTGGCCTGCTTTTTAGAATTCGATTGCAACCAGAACCGCATTTTTTCCATCGCGCGGACAAGTCCCATTCCAGGGTAGCCGTCGCTAACAACGGTATTTGCAGGCAGTTGGATCAGATCCAGAAAGGCCTGCAAATCCGGCGAGGACCAACTGCCATCAAGATAGGCGTCGCAAAAGCCAAGATCACCCTCGCGGATCATCCGAGCGAAAAGGTCGTTGTCGTGAATGGCAATCTCGGCCACGGGGCCGGGTTTGCGTCCCTCAAGCCTGAATCGGCGGCCATCGGGCAGCACAAAATCCAACCGGCCCTCGCCAAGCTTTCGAGCCACCTCGAAGGCGGTGTTGAAATAGCGCGGCAGGTCTTTTTGACCTTTGGTCGTCGTCAGAAATTCCATCTTCCCTCCCCGGGGAATTGTCTGTTTGCGTTTACACTTTCAGATACGCGTGCGCGCCTCAAGAGTTTCGTCGCGTATATGCATCAAGTGCACGATTTCGTCCCTCAGCCAAGTCGATCAAGGGCTTGGGATAGGGTCGGGTCGGTGAAAGCGCCCAGGATTGCGGCACGGCATCAAAGTATGACAGCGCCAACTGTCCAGGTTTGCGGCTGAGTTCTGCAATGAAACGGTGACGATATTCGGCGCGCGGATCGAACTTTTCCACCTGCGTCGCCGGGTTGAAGATCCGAAAGAACGGCGAGGCATCGGGACCGGACCCCGCCGCCCATTGCCACCCCATCGCATTGGCCGCCGGGTCCCAATCCACAAGACAATCCGCGAACCAATCCAGGCCTACCTTCCAATGGGTCAACAGATGCTTGGTCAGGTAGCTTGCCACAATCATGCGCGCCCGGTTGTGCATGCGTCCCGTCACATACATCTCGCGCATGGCGGCATCGACAAAGGGCTCTCCGGTCAGGCCCCGCCGCCAGTATTCGGCATCCTTGTTATCCTCGCGCCATGCAAAACCGTCCCACTCAACTTTCCAGTTCGACTGGGTGATATGGGGGGTGTGATGCATAAGATGATACGCGAATTCGCGCCAGACCAATTCCTTTAGAAAGGTTTCGGCCCCTGCCTTCCCTTCTTGCATCGCGCGCCAGCCTGCATGCCAGATGGCTCTTGGGCCGATTTCGCCATAGGCAAGATTTTCGGACAGGCCCGAAGTGGCATCCTCGGCGGGCAGATCGCGCGCTTGGGCGTAGTGCGCAATCGGCCCCTGAACAAAGCGATCCAGCCGCGCCAAGGCGGCCGCCTCACCAATATGCAGGTGGGGCGCCACGATGGTCGCGCCGCGCATCATCGCCTTTGCAAGCGCCCAGTGCGGCAAACTCTCGGACGCGGGCCACACCTCGGGCGCGTGCATGCGCGAGATTGCGGCCGCAGCCTCGGGCACGGCGCGGTCCCGAACGGCGCGCCAGTACGGCGTGTAGACTCGATAATAGCCGCCCTGCCCCGTTTCAACCGTCCAAGGCTCGCGCAACAGGTGCCCATCAAAGCTGCGGGCGTCAAAGCCAAGGGACTTCAGGCGCGCCTTGACCTCGGTATCGCGCGCAACGCTAGCCGGATCGTAAAGCCGCGACCACCACACACCTGTGGCTCCGGTTTCAGCGATCAGGCGTTCCAACACCTCACGCGCGGCACCCCGACGCAAGATCAGACGCGCGCCCAAACTGTCTAGGGTTTGTGCAAAAGCCTCCACCCCCAGACCAAGCCGCCATTTCGGGGCGGCGCCCAAACCCTCGGTCTCGGGGTCCAGAATAAACACCGGGATCAGGGGGCGGCCCGTTTTGACAGCCTGCGACAGCATCGGATGATCTGACACGCGCAAATCCCGACGGAACCACAGAATTAGAGGGGCATCGGTCATTGGCGACGGCTCATTTCTTTAGAAAGGTTTACGTATCACCCAGCCAATCGGATCAAAGACAGACCCGGACGCGGCAAAAAAACTTGCCTTCCCCCAAAACTGCGGCGGCGACCGGTCTACAAGACCCTGTCCAAGGCAGTGATAAGGCGGGAAACATCTTGCGGGCTGGTATAATGCGCAGCACTCATCCGCAAGACGCCCTTGTCCAGATCAATCCCCAAGGCCTGCAATGGCCGCACGGCATAGAAATCCCCGGCCCAACAGGCGATCCCCTCACGGCCCAAGGCTTCGGATACCGGTTCGGCAGCGCGGTCAAGCTCTACCGCGACCGTTGGCGCGCGGCGTGTCGCATCACGGGGCCCCAAAAGCCGCACATCGTTGCGACCGGCCAAATAGTCCAGCAGTGGGGCGATAATCGCAATTTCCTGCGCCCGCATCAAATCGTGCACCCCGCGATTGCGGGCCAGTGCGTCACCGCCAAAGCCATGATGGGCAGCGATCGCATCGACATAATCTGCCATCCCGGCACAGGCCGCGATCTGGGCATGATCCGGGCCGGCCGGGGTGTGGCGCTTGTAGAGTGTTGCATTGTTGAAGTAATGCGCCTGCCCTGGCAGCTCCATCCCAAAGGCTTCACGCAAAACCATGATCCCCTGATGCGGGCCAAAGGTCTTGTAGGCCGAAAAGAGATAGGCGTCGCAGCCCAAGGCCGGAACATCCGGAAATCCATGCGGCGCATAGCTGACACCATCGACCACCGTGCGCACATCAGCTGCACGGGCAATGGCTGTGATCGCCGCCACATCGTTGATCTCGGCAATCACGTTGGAACAATGCGGAAAGCACAGCAGTTTTACCCGACCATCAGCCACAAGCGCTGTCAGGTCCGCCGGATCAAGCGATCCGGTCGCGGGATCAAGCTGCCATTCGCGCACCTCAATCCCCTCATCGGCCAAGCGACGCCAGACACCCGAGTTTGCCTCATGGTCTTGGTTGGTCACGATGATTGCAGCGTTCGACCCGCGCAGCCACTGGCGCACGGCCTGCGCCAAGACGTAGGTATTGGCACTGGTCGAGGGGCCAAAGGACACTTCCTTTGGGGCAACGCCCATCATGGCAGACAGGCGCGTGCGCGCCTCGTCCATCTCTGCCCCGCCCGCCTGCGCCCCCGGATAGGGCCCATAAGGTTGCACCTTGCGGTGCGTGTAAAACCGCGTGAGCCGGTCCACGACCTGCTGGCAGGGATAGCTGCCGCCAGCATTCTCAAAAAACGCGTGGCTGCTGAGCACCGGGCTTTGAAAGGCCGGGAACTGGGCCCGGACGAAATCCATATCCAACATCTTGTTTTCCTTTTCCGGCCGATCCGCTCAGGCCGTCACATCCACGACAACCCGGCCCTGCACGCCACCCTTCAAGATGGCGGCCCCCAGTTCCGGCAAATCGGACAAGGTTGCCGGACGGATCATGTTTTCCAGTTTTTCCATCGGCAAATCGCTGGCGATCCGGTCCCAAGCACGCACCCGATCCGCATAAGGGCGCATCACCGAGTCGATCCCCAAAAGGTTTACCCCGCGCAGCAAGAACGGAACGACCGAGGCAGGCAAAGCAGCCCCGCCAGCAAGGCCGACCGCCGCAACGGAGGCCTGATATTTCATTTGCCCCAGAACCCGCGCCAACATGGCACCCCCGACGGCATCCACACATCCGGCCCAAGTTTCGGCCTCCAGCGGGCGCTTGACTGTCTCGGCCAGTTCGTCCCGCGCAATGATCCGCGCGGCCCCAAGATCGCGAAGATAGCTTTCCGTTTCGGGCCGCCCCGTGACCGCAGCAACCTGATAGCCAAGCCGGGCCAAAATCGCCACCGCAACCGACCCGACGCCGCCAGCCGCGCCCGTGACCAACACTTCGCCCTTGTCCGGGGTAAGGCCATGATCTTCCAGCGCCATCACCGCCAACATCGAGGTAAATCCGGCCGTGCCCACTGCCATCGCCTGACGCGCGGTCAGCCCGTCTGGCAGCGGCACGAGCCAATCAGCCTTGACCCGCGCCAAGGTGGCGTAGCCGCCCCAATAGGCCTCGCCCACGCGCCAGCCGGTCAAGACGACACGGTCACCGGGCGCATAACGGGAATCATCCGACGCTTCGACCACGCCAGCAAAATCAATGCCCGGCACATGGGGGTAATTGCGCACAAGGCCGCCACCATTTGCCGAAAGGCACAGCCCATCTTTATAGTTCAGCGTCGAGAACTCCACCCGAACGGTCACGTCCCCTGCCGGAAGACTGTCATCTGGCAAATCCGCAATACGTGCCTTTGCTACACCATCATCACCCTTTTCCATCAGCAAGGCGCGCATTCGTCATCTCCCACGTATTTTGTCATGTGCATCGGACAAACACCTTCTGCCGATTGCCCAGACAACAGGCAATTTTGGGCAAAAAAGGTCAAGACTAGAACGTATTTCCCCCCAAACTCATCAAAATCAAACACGGGAAAAAAACGTCGGGTCAACGCTTGTGAGGCAAGCAATCCTTAACTACCTTCCACGCTTGGGCTGGGACGACTGGGGAAGCCAAGGCCAAGGATTAAGAATCGAAAAGGGGAATATATGTCCAGAACCACCGCATACATCGCAGGCGCTGTATCCGCACTTGCTATCGCTTCAGCCGCACATGCCGCCGACCCAGATCTGTTGGTCTTTGACTGGGCAGGTTGGGAAATCGACGGCGTTTTGACCGACTATGTTGCCAAAAATGGTCAGCACCCGACCTATTCCTTCTTTGGCGACGATGACGAAGCTTTTCAGAAGGTGTCATCAGGGTTCAAAGCGGATGTGGCCCACCCCTGCGTGGCCTCCTTGCCGCGTTACCGTGAGGCAGGGTTGATTGAACCTTGGGACACCTCAAAGCTATCAGAATTTGCCAATATCGCGCCGCATCTTCTTGATTCGGCCGTGATCAAGGATGATCAGGGCGTTTGGTTCATCCCCACCGACTATGCCTATACCGCCACCGCCTATAACAAGGATCAGGTGCCAGAGGCAGATGTGGCCACGTTGGGCGTCTTTACCGATCCAAAGTATAAAGACCGGATTTCCCTGCCGGATTCGTCGGATGACGTCTGGTCGCTTGCGTTTCTGGCAACTGGAACCACCAATTGGTCCAACGTCACAGACGCGCAATTCGACGCCGCCGCGGCTTGGCTGCGTGAAGCCCATCAAAATGTCCGCGCTTACTGGTCAGACCCGGCCGAGATGTCGCAGTTGATGGCCACGGGCGAGGTTCTGGTGGCATGGTCGTGGAATGATGGCGTGGCGCTGTTGCAGGCCGAGGGCTTTCCGATCGGCTTTCAACGCTCGCCCGCCGAAGGGGCTGCAACATGGTTTTGCGGTTTTGTGAACTTCAAGGACGCTCCCGGTTCTGAAGACAAAGCCTATGATTTCATGAACTCCTTGCTCGCTCATGGCTCGGCCAAGGCGTTGCTGGACGAATTGGGTTACGCCCATTCCAACAATGCGGCGATGGCCGAAATCACCGAAGACGAGTTGAAGGCCGCCTTTGTGGACCCAGTGTCGACGACCCTTCTGGCCCAGACCCCGGTTTCGGCAGATTTCCGCGAAAAGATGATCAACGAATTTGAACTGATCAAGTCGGGCTTCTGATCCAAAACTTTTAGCCAACAGCACGCCCGGATGGCATCGCCCATCCGGGCGTTTTGTTTTTCGCCGCTTGTGGCGCGCGATCTGACACCCTATATTGGCCTTGCTCGGGGCAACCCAGACTATGGTGATAAACGCACCTGTAATAGACGGCTCGGACCCGGGGGCGGTACCCGGCGGCTCCACCATTTCACCCGTTCGTTTCGGGGGTTCGGGGCCGAAATAGGATCGACGAACGTTCAAAGAGGCCAGCTTTTACTCGGTGAGGTACCACCGTTATCGGTCCAAAAGTACAGTTGCAAACGACAACCGTGCTCCGATGGCTCTTGCTGCGTAAGCAGTTCGAACATCGAAACTTAAGCCCTTGCGCTTAGCCGCGTAAGGCGGGGTTCGCAGGTACCTGGCAACAGAAACCTGCACCTTTCCCAAGATTGATTAGGATTGGCGCGGCGCAAGGACGCAACGCGCCCTACCCTCGCAGCACCGCACCGGGGTTCATGATGCCCAAGGGGTCCAAGGCCCCCTTGATGGCCCGCATCGCCATCAGCTTGGCGGGATCGCCATATTTTTCCAGATCCGCCACCTTCAGCCGCCCGATCCCATGCTCGGCACTGACCGATCCGCCCATGTCATCCACAATGTCATGAACGCAAGCCTTTACCGCATCGCGCTGATTCTCATGATCTTTTCGGCTGCGCCCCGGCATCGGAAAGACATTGAAATGCAGGTTTCCATCGCCCAGATGGCCAAAGCAATTGATCCGCCAGTCGCCCAGTTTGGCCAAGGCGGCCCCCGCACGCGGGATAAAGGCGGGCACTGCAGACAGCGGCAGGCTGATATCATGGCTGGACACCGCGCCAATGCGGCGATTGCCTTCGGGAATGCTTTCGCGAATGCGCCACAAGGCGGCGCGCTGCGCCTCTGAGGTAGAGATGACGCCATCCGACACCAGCCCTGCATCCTCGGCCTCGGCGTAAAGCATGGCCATGGCTTCCTCGGCCTCAATCTCGCGCGGCAGTCCCAGTTCGATCAGCACGGACCATTCCGGCAAAGGCGCCAATGGCACCGTTACCTCGGGCATCGTCTCGGCCAAGAAGTCATAGCCCATTCGGTTGATCAGCTCAAAAGCAGAGATCATCCCCGAAAGCCGATCCTCGGCCAGTGACAACAAGCGCAACGCTGCGGCAGGCGATGGCACGGCCAGTAGCGCCGCAATCTGCACGGCGGGTTTGGGAACCATGCGCAGACTGGCGGCGGTGATGATGCCAAGGGTGCCCTCTGATCCAATCAGCAGATGCCGCAGATCATAGCCCGTGTTGTCCTTGCGCAACCGCTTTAGCCCGTGAAGGATCGACCCGTCGGGCAAAACTGCCTCAAGCCCCAAACATAGATCGCGCGTATTGCCATAGCGCAGCACATTCAGACCGCCCGCGTTCGCGGCCAGATTGCCCCCGATCCGCGCTGATCCTTCGGAGGCAAGGGAAAGGGGAAACAGCCGCGCCACTTTTTCCGCCTCGGCCTGCACATCGGCCAGAACCATCCCGGCCTCAACCACCAGAACGTTCTCATCCGGATAGACGCCGCGACAGGCCGTCATACGTTCCAAGGACAGGATCAGCGGATCTGGCCCCTCGGGCAGCAATTGCCCGCCAACAAGCCCCGTGCCCCCGCCCAAAGGCACAATCCCGACGCGCTGAGCCGCCGCCGCCCGCACGATGGCGGCCACCTGTTGCGTGTCGCGCGGCATGGCCACCGCCTGCCCCTTGCCGCGCCAACGGCCGCGCGGCTCTTCGACATCGCGCGGCGCCGTATCGCGCAAGAGGCCCGGCATTTGGCGGGACAATTCTTCAAGGAAATCAGATGTGCAGGGCGTCAGCATGGGCCTTCTCCTTTGTGGCCCTGTCATAGCCCGTGGCGCGCGCCTTGTCAGTCGATCAATGCGGGTTCCAGCACCAGAATTGTTGGTCGCCCCGGCAAATCCCGCAGCGAAAGCTCCAACTCGCTCAACCCGGTTTCCACCACCTGAAACTCGCCTTCCATATCTTTTAGAAAAACCTGCAACGATGCGCCGGAAAACCAATGCATCGGGATCACGACGGAAGAGCGCAGACGCTTGACCACCTCGGCCATCTCGGAAACGGCCATCGTATAGCCACCATCCACCGGAACCATCACCACATCCAGCCGCCCGATAGAGGCAAATTGCGCATCATCAGGCATATGATGCAAATGCCCAAGGTGGCCGATGCACAGCCCTGCCACCTCAAACACAAAGATCGAATTTCCATTCACCCGTGCCCCCTCGCCATAGCGTGAGCGCACATCCGTGGGCACATTGCGCACCAGCATCTCGCCCAGATCAACCTCATGCAAGCGAGGTCCAGAGGCATCTGCCCAACCCTCCAGAATATGCGGGATGCGCGGGTCGGGCCTTGCGGTCCAATGCGTGCCATGGGCGTTGTTCATCGTGACCACATCGGGCACCCAATCGCGCAAGCCGGTATAGCCGGTGTAATCGGTGACCGCCCGGATGCCCTTGGGCGTTTCAAGCGCAAAGCTGGCGTGGTCGATATAGCGGATGCGCACGTGATCGTCGGCCAAGGCGTCGCCAAACCCCGCACGCATGATCGTCTCGCCCCCATGCCCCGGCCCTTGGGCCACGGCAAAACAATGAGACGGGATACGCTCTTGCGCCGAAGCCGGGAAGGCAAACAAAAGAACGGAAAGCAGGGTCAGTCGCATCTGGCACCTCCAAGGATCCTGCCCAAAAGGTAGCACAGATTTGCAAAGGTCACGGACCGGGCCCGATCACGGATGCGTCAGCGGCCCAAATCAGGCGGCAACTGTGTATCCTTTGGGCACCGCGGGGCGCGTTCAGGCAACCGACCGGTCACCCCACATCCGTCTTCCCGCGCCGATCTGCCCGCAGGGCCGAGTACAGCACGTGATTGCGCCAGCGCCCGTTGATCTGCAGATAGCTTTGCGCCACGCCTTCATACTTGAACCCGGTCTTTTCCAGCACCCCGCGCGAGGCCGTGTTTTCGGGCAGGCAGGCGGCCTCGATCCGGCTCAGATCAAGACTGGTAAAAGCATAGTGCACGACGGATTGGATCGCCTCGCGCATATAGCCGCGCCGACTGAATTGCTCACCAATCCAGTAACCGATGGTGCCGCATTGCGCGGGCCCACGGCGGATGTTGTCGAGAGTGATTGCCCCCAGCAGGGCCTGATCTTGCCGCCGGATCAACAAGAATGGCAGGGCGGTGCCCTGAGCCTCGGCCCGCTGCGCCCAATAGACCCGGTTGGTAAACGACCGGCGCGTCAGATGATCGGCGGCCCAAACCGGTTCCCATGGCGTCAGAAAGGCGGCACTTTCATTGCGCAATTCAGACCAAGATCGCCAATCGGCATGCACCGGAAGGCGCAGCGTCAGACGTTCGGCCTCTAGTTTCGGTCGGCGCCGGAAGGGCAGCATCAGGCGACGAGCCTGTCGCGGATCGCCTCCAATGTGGGCGCCTTGGCGACCGGGCCATAAAGGGCGAGCGCAGTTTTCGCCCCACCAAGTTCGCCCGCGAAGCGCCGCACATTCTGGGTTGTGACCGAGTCGATCTTTTCGACCGCCTCATCAACGTCGGGCACCCTGCCCCAAACGGCCAAAAGCCTTGCGTTGCGTTCGGCGCGACTTGACGGGCTTTCCAGCCCCATCAGCAACCCGGCCTTCAACTGGGCCCGCGCGCGGGCAACTTCGGCCTCGGTCATATCGTCGGCGGCGCGCTTCATCTCATCTACAGTCAGATGCGTGAGTTCGGCGATCTCGGTCTTGGAGGTGCCCGCATAAAGGGTGATGGAGCCGGTATCCTCATAGGCGCCGCTTTGGGCAAAAATCGAATAGCACAGGCCGCGTTCTTCGCGGATTTTCTGGAACAGGCGGCTCGACATGCCGCCCCCCATCGCCATCGAATAGACCTGCGCCGTATAGACATCCGGGTGCCGGTAGCCGGGCGCCTCGAACGACATGGCGAAATGGACCTGCTCCAGCTTTTTGACTTCACGGCGCTCGCCACCGATAAATTCGGCCGGTTGAATGACACTGCTGCCAAGCGCGGAAAGATGGCCAAAAATCTCGGTCGCCTGTGCCAGAATCGTCTCGTGATCGACCCCACCTGCGGCCGACAGGATCATCTGGTCAGGGCCGTAGTGTTGGCCGACAAACTGGCGCAGATCATCTTGGCCAAAGGCACTGACGCGTTCCGTGGGTCCAAGGATGGTGCGGCCAAAGGGCTGATCGGGATAGGCCACCTCTTGCAACCAGTCAAAGACGATATCATCGGGCGTATCCAAGGCCTGACCGATCTCTTGCAAAATCACATGGCGTTCCGTCTCGATCTCTTTCTGATCGAACAGCGGGTTCAGAACGATGTCCGAAATCACATCAAGGGCCAAAGGCACATCCGCCACAAGACAGCGGGCGTAATATGCGGTCATTTCCTTGGAGGTATAGGCGTTGATATAGCCGCCCACATCTTCGATGGCCTCGGCGATCTGCAGGCTGGTCCGCCGCGCGGTGCCCTTGAACGCCATATGTTCCAAGAAATGTGCGATGCCATTTTGCACCGAGGTTTCATGCCGTCCCCCAGCCTGCACCCACAGCCCGATCGAGGCGGATTTCAGCCCGGGCATATGTTCGGTCACTACACGCAAGCCGTTGGCAAGCGTCGAAATCTGAAGGCTCACTGGGCGATCCTTTCGCGGATCAGGGCCTGAATGGCCGGAAGGTCGTTGGCAATGCGTGTCATGCGTTCGGGGCGGTCAAACAAATCGGCCATGCGCGGCGGCAAGGCAGGGCGCGTTCCCATCGCGGATTCCACCGCATCGGGGAATTTTGCGGGATGTGCCGTGGCAAGTGTGATCATCGGTGTTGACCCCAGATGATCATTTCCGACCTTTACGCCAACTGCCGAATGCGGGCACAGAACCTCACCCGTGCGGGCAAACTCGGCGCGGATCGTGGCGATGGTTTCCTCTTCGGAACAGCGGCCCGAGGCAAAGGTTTCGCGCAAGGATTGCAACGCGCCTTGGCTGACCGAAAAGCCGCCCGACCGCAATTCGTCCATCAATTGCGCAATCGCCCCGCCATCGCGGCCGTAGGCATCGAACAGCGCGCGCTCAAAGTTGGAAGAGACCTGAATATCCATCGACGGGCTGATCGAGGGTTTCACCCCATCGGTCTTGTAGTCCCCACTGCTCAGCACGCGGTGCAAGATGTCGTTGTGATTGGTTGCAATGACCAGCTTTTCAATCGGCAAACCCATCTTGCGCGCGATATAGCCCGCGAAGATATCGCCGAAATTACCCGTTGGCACCGTGAAGGAAACCGCCCGATGCGGCGCCCCCAAGGACACGGCGGAGGAAAAGTAATAGACCACCTGCGCCAGAACCCGTGCCCAGTTGATGCTGTTCACCCCCGCCAGACGCACCCCATCGCGAAAGGCAAAGTCATTGAACATATCCTTCACACGCGCTTGGCAATCGTCGAAATCACCGTCCACAGCCAAGGCATGCACATTCGCCTCGACAGGCGTGGTCATCTGGCGGCGCTGCACGTCCGAGACGCGGCCATGCGGATACATGATGAACAGATCGACGTTCGACAGGCCGCGAAACGCCTCCATAGCGGCGGAGCCGGTATCGCCGCTGGTGGCGCCGACGATGGTGATCCGCTCGCCCGTCTTGGCCAAAGCCGCCTGCATCATCTGCCCGATGAGTTGCATGGCGAAATCTTTGAACGCCAGTGTCGGGCCGTGGAACAGTTCCAGCAAGAAATGATTGGGGGCGAGCTGCACCAGCGGTGCCCGCGCAGCGTGACCAAAGCCGGCATAGGCCTTGTCGATCAGACCGCGAAACTCATCATCCGTGAAAGTTTCACCCAAAAAGGGCCGCATCACCCGAAAAGCAATCTCTTCATAAGACAGCCCCGCAAAGGCAGCTATCTGATCAAAAGACAATTGCGGCACGCTTTGTGGAACGTAAAGCCCGCCATCACGCGCAAGGCCCGTCATCATGGCCTCACCAAAGCTCAGAACAGGGGCCGTGCCACGGGTAGAGATATAGTTCATCACAGTCTCGCCTTTAAACCGTCTTTCGCCTGATACGCCACAGAAGATACGCTGTCATCCCCAACCAGACAGCAGCAAGCCCGAACCACTGAATTGCATAGCCAAAATGGTCATTCGGGATGTTGATCGTATCCACAGGCATCGGATCGACCGAGGGATCCTCCAGCGTCGCCGCCCATTGCACCACCAAAACCGGCTCTGTGCCAAGCGCCTTTGCCATGGCGGGCAGTTCACGGGCGAACCAGATCCCGGTCTTTTCATCGGGTGCGGGGGTATAGCCATCGACCTCATCCGGCCAAAGAAGGTTGCCGCGCACGGTGATCACGCCTGCCGCCGCGTCGGGGCGGGGTTCTGCGCGATACTCCTCCAGCATGAAGCCGCGATCCACAAGAACCCTGCGCCCCTGCGTTTCCATCACCGCAATCACCCGGTAGCCCGCGCCAAGCTGCTTGCGGCTGACCAAGACATCCAGCCCCTCACCCGTAAAGACCCCATCCAACATCACCGGCAGGTATTGGTCAGCCTCTTTTGACGGTGCTTCCGGCAAGGCGACAGGATCGGCCTGAATTCGGGCGTCAATCTCGGCCAAGATACCCTCTTTCCACGCCAAACGCTGCAACTGCCAGACACCCAAGCCAATCAAGATAGCCGCACCGACAAGACCGAAAATCAAGGGCAGGATCATTCGCTTGGTCATTCAGACCTCCAAAGGAAAGGCGCGGACCTTTTTGGCCCGCGCCTGATTTCCATGGTCAGGACCATTCGGCCCCGGACATCCGGTTGCGGGGTTTATTGGCCCCAAACGTAGACGGCTGCAAACAAGAACAGCCAAACCACGTCAACAAAGTGCCAGTACCAAGCAGCGGCTTCAAACCCGATATGGTTTTCGGGGGTGAAATGGCCCTTCATGGTGCGGATAAGGCAAACGGTCAAAAAGATTGTTCCGATCAGCACGTGGAAACCGTGGAAGCCCGTCGCCATGAAGAAGTTGGCGCCATAGATATTCCCGGCAAACCCAAAGGCCGCGTGGCTATATTCATAGGCCTGAAGCACGGTAAACAACGCGCCCAGAAGAACGGCCAAGAGCAGACCGTTCTTGATGTCCTTACGGTTATTTTCATGCACAAGCGCATGGTGCGCCCAAGTGGCCGCACAACCCGAGCACAGCAAGATCAGCGTGTTCATCAGCGGCAGGTGCCATGGGTCAAACGTCTCGATCCCGGCTGGCGGCCATATGCCATCCACGCCGGGTGACAGAGGCCCCATCGGGTACATCGCGTGTTTGAAGAAGGACCAGAACCATGCGGCAAAGAACATGACCTCAGACATGATGAACATGATGAAGCCATAGCGGAGGCCAATTGACACGACCGGGGTATGATCGCCTTGATGCGCCTCGGCCACCACGTCCGCCCACCAGCCGAACATGACGTACAGCACGCCGACAAGGCCAATCAGTCCCATCCATGGGCCTGAATCATGCATCCAGAGCACGGCGCCAAACAGCATGATAAACGCCGCCAAAGCCCCAAGGAAGGGCCAGATTGACGGCGGAAGGATGTGGTAGTCGTGGTTCTTGGCGTGGGCCATGGTCGGTTCCCTCGAGTTCTTTTTTGTCAGTTTACCTTGTTCGAAGGCACGGCTTCAAGACGCGCTTGCTCTTCGGTCAAGGGAGTTTCGTAAAACGTATAAGACAGCGTGATTTCTTTCACAAACTTACCATCCTCATCCTTGACGATTTCTGGATCGACAAAGAAACTGACGGGCATCTGAATCCGTTCACCGGGTTGCAAGATTTGCTCGGTAAAGCAAAAGCACGCGATTTTTGAGAAGTAGCCACCCGCCGCGTCCGGTGCCACGTTATAGCTGGCGGTGCCGCCGACAACGCGATCTGTTGGGTTATAGGCCTCATAGAACGCCAAAGCGTTTTCACCAATGCGTACCGTCATGGTCCGTTGCATGGGCTTGAACTCCCACGGCATCGCCGCATCCGTCGACGCGTCAAACCGGATCTGGATCGTTCGGTCAAGGATTTGATCCGGCGCCTGTGTCGCCACCAAAGTGGTTCCCGCAAAGCCAGTGACCCTGCAAAACCAGTCGTAGAACGGAACGGCCGCGAAGGACAGCGAGGTCATCAACACCGCAACGCCAGCCAGTTTTGCGGCAGTATTTTGGACGGGCGTCATTGATCGGGCGCCTTCAACAACTCGGGCCGAACAACGTGATCAAAGGCCTGCATCGGTTCCCCCCGCGTTACTTTTACCACCGTCAAGGCAAACACCAGACAGATGAAGGCCGCAAGCGTCAGGCCGACACCGACATTGCGCGACAGACGCCGGCGGTGCAATTCGTGATCGGGGCGAAAGCTCATCTTACCAGCCCCCCATCCCATAGGTTTTCAACACGGCTTCTACCAAGAAGGCGGTAAAATGCACGAACAGATAGGCCAGCGAGAACTTGAACACCTTTTTCTCGACCAGATACTTGTCACCCTCGGCCACGGTTTCGTCCCGGCGATAGATATCCCAAGCGCCCTTGAGGAAGATCGCGTTCAGAACAACCGTCACAGCCAGGGTAAACGGGCCTCCGATAGAGGTCAGCGCAGCCCAGATCCCGATGGGGGCAAGCAGAACCGTGTAGATCAGGATCTGACGGCGGGTTTCCTTGCGCCCATGGGTGACAGTCAACATCGGCACACCGGCCGTATGATAGTCTTCCTTCATGAACAGCGCGAGGGCCCAGAAATGCGGCGGCGTCCACATGAAGATCAGCATGAACATCAGCACCGATTCAATCCACACGCCCCCGGTCGCCACGGCCCACCCGATCATGGGCGGAAACGCACCTGCGGCACCGCCGATCACGATGTTCTGGGGTGTCGAACGCTTCAGCCACATGGAATAGACCACGGCGTAGAAGAATATGGTAAAGGCAAGCAGGCCAGCCGCGAACAGGTTTGACGCGAGCGCCAGCATCACCACGGCGATACCCGACAGGGACAGACCAACGGCCAAGGCCTCGCCCGCCTGCACCTTGCCCGCAGGCACAGGGCGGCCCATTGTGCGGCGCATCACGGCGTCAATATCTGCGTCCCACCACATGTTCAACGCGCCAGAGGCCCCTGCCCCAAGAGCGATGAACAAGATCGACGCAAAACCGATCACCGGGTGCACGCCGACCGGTGCCACCAACAAACCGACCAGAGCCGTGAACACAACCAGCGACATCACGCGCGGCTTCAGCAAGGCGACGTAGTCGCCAAACTGCGCCTCGGTGGGTTGGCTGTAGCCCTGAATATCGCTCATCATTTGGTCCTTGGCTTAGGGAAATGGCCCCGATTGTCGGGGCCACCCTGTTTCATCTGCCCCAAACCGGGGGACTGCGATCAGTTGCTGGCTGCAAACTTGATCGTCGAATACTCTGCCACATCGGCGGCTGACAGAACAACGTCACCGGCTTTCGCGCCTTCCAGCCACTTGTCATAGACCTCTTGCGAGACGACCTTGACCGTGATCGGCATGTAGGCATGCGCAATCCCGCACAGTTCCGAACACTGACCGAAATAAATGCCCTCACGGTCGGCCTTGAACCACAGATGGGCAAGGCGTCCAGGAACAGCGTCTTGCATCACGCCAAAAGCCGGGATCTTCCACGAGTGGATGACATCCGCCCCGGTGACTTGCATCACGATGGTCTTGTTGACCGGCACCACGATCGCTGTGTCGGTGGCCAAAAGGAATTCTTCCTTGCTGTAGCCCGCGTCGACCAGTTGCCGCTCAACTTCTGGCGTCAAACGGTTTTCGCCGCCCGTCGCCGGGGCCCCGATCATGTAGCTGTCGAATGACACGCCATCATCGACATATTCGTAGCCCCAATACCACTGGTAGCCCGTCACCTTGATGGTCACGTCCCCGACAGGAATCTCTTGCTGCTTGAACAGCACAGGAAGCGAGAAGGCCCCGATAAACACGAGGATCAGGATCGGAACGACGGTCCATGCCACTTCCAAAGGGGAGTTGTGCGTGAATGTTGCCGGTTTTGCATTGCGACGCTGGTTAAAGCGGTAGGCAACCCAAAGCAGAAGGCCCGTTACAAAAATCGAGATCACCGTGATGATGATCAAGATCATATGGTCAAGACCCTGAAGGTCTTGTGCCAATTCGGTCGCAGGCGGCTGAAAGCCCATCTTGCCGTCGACCGGACGGCCAACGATTTCAAGCCCTTGCGCCATAGCGCCCCCGGCTGTCAGGCCGGCGATAGCGGCGGCGAACCCGCCAAAGGAAGTCAAAAGACGCATGTTCTATTCCCGTTCTCTCAGACGGCGTCGGATGCCGCTTGTCTGCCCCGCCCAGCCAAGTCACGATAGCTTGGGCAGAATCCCGTTGTTTCCGGTCGCTGTGAAACCATATTAGGGGCGCTGCTACAAGCAAAACAGTTGCGACAAAGCCGCGCTTATTTGACACATATCAAGGACAACCCTTATGACAGACGCGCCCTTCCGCCCCTTTGAGACTCATCTGGATGAGGGGACAGCGCTACAGGTGCTGCGCGACGCGACAGCGGGCGCAGAGGATGGCGAGCTTTATCTGGAGCGTCGACGCTCCGAGGCGATTGTTCTGGATGATGGTCGAATCAAGACCGCCTCATATGACGCTTCCGAAGGATTTGGTCTGCGTGCCGTGAACGGCGAGGTCGCAGGCTATGCCCATTCGACCGAAATCAGCGAAACCGCCCTGCGCCGTGCCGCCCGGACCGCGCGTCTGGCGGTTGGGTCAGGGGGCGGTGTGCTTGCCGATGCGCCAAAGGGCACCAACGTCAAGCTGTATGGCGATGCTGACCCGATGGCCGATGCGACCTTTGCCGTCAAGATCGACATGTTGCGCGAGATCGATGCCTTTGCCCGCGCCCTTGATCCGCGCGTGGTGCAGGTTTCGGCAACCATTTCGGCCTCCTATCAAGAGGTGGAGATTTTGCGCCCCGAAGGCCTGCGCTTTACCGATATCCGCCCCATGGCGCGGCTGAATGTCTCGGTGATCGTCGAGGCAGGCGGGCGGCGCGAACAGGGGGGCATGGGTGGCGGCGGCCGGTTCGGGCTTGCCGGCCTGATGCAACCTGATCGTTGGCAGCCCATGGTGAAAGAGGCTCTGCGCATCGCCGTGGTCAATCTGGATGCCGTGGCGGCCCCGGCGGGCATGATGGATGTGGTGCTTGGCCCCGGTTGGCCCGGTATCTTGCTGCACGAGGCGATCGGGCACGGGCTGGAAGGCGACTTCAACCGCAAGAAAACCAGTGCTTTCGCCGGTCTTATGGGCCAACAAATAGCGGCGCGCGGGGTCACGGTGCTGGATGATGGCACCATCCCTGACAGACGTGGCAGCATCAGCGTGGATGATGAAGGCACCGCCAGCGCCCGCAACGTGTTGATCGAGGATGGGGTTCTGGTGGGCTATATGCAAGATCGGCAAAATGCCCGGCTGATGGGGGTTGCCCCCACGGGCAACGGGCGTCGCGAAAGCTTTGCCCATATCCCGATGCCACGCATGACCAACACCTATATGCTGGCAGGCACCGATGACCCCAAGGACATCCTTGCCGGGCTGAAGGACGGGATCTATGCGGTGGGATTTGGCGGCGGGCAGGTCGACATTACCAACGGCAAGTTCGTGTTCTCCTGCACCGAGGCCTACCGCGTGCAAAACGGCAAGGTGGGGGCCCCCGTCAAGGGCGCGACCCTGATCGGGGACGGCGCAACCGCGTTGCGCCAGATCCGGGCCATCGGCAATGACCTGCAGCTTGACCCCGGCATCGGCAATTGTGGCAAGGCCGGGCAATGGGTGCCGGTGGGCGTGGGTCAGCCCACGCTTATGATTGGCGGGCTGACCGTGGGTGGCTCGCAGGCATGAGCCTGATCCGCTCCGCCCCAACAGATGGGACACCGTGGCGCGATCTTTTCAGCGCCGCGGCTGTCGCGGTTGCGGTTCCGTTTTTCATCGGAGTGGTGCTGTTGGCCCTGTTTTTGATGGCGCGGTCGGTTCTGACCAATGGCCCGGATCTTATGATCTGGGTCATCGCGATGGCGCTTATTCTTTCCCCCCTGCAAACAGTGGCGGGGATGATCCTTGCCCTGCCCCTTGCGGCTGTGTTGATCCGGGCGGGATGGTTCGGCTGGGTGCCTGCGTCCCTGCTGGGACTTTCAATCGGAGGGTTGATGGGGACAATGATCAAATTTGAGCCGGGCGCGGCCTTTGGGCTTTGCGTGACGCTGATCTTGCGCGCGGTCCTTGGGCGCTTGCGCCAGATGGACGAGGGCGGCGCATAGCGCCCCCTGCCCTAGCGGCGCATCAGGGCCGAAACCGGGGCCAGGGCCACCGTGGCCGACCGCCCCTCCACCGCCCATTCCATGATGGCCTTGACCGTCTCAGACCGCAGGTCGCCAATCACTGAAACCTGACCCTCTTGGGCAGCCTTGAAGGCGGCGCGGTCCAGATAGCGGCGGATGACGGGCGCAGCCTCGCCCTCGGCATCAAGAATGCGAAATATCCGCGCCGCGCCGACACCTTCGCGGCGCGCGACCTGATCGGCGGCATTCAAACCACGATCAAAGGTCACAAGCCCCATCCCCTCAGCCTGAATCAGCGGCACGACCATGCTGGCAAGGGGGCGGTTGTCTTGAAAGATGCGCCCATCGGGATCAATGACCGCCAGCGCTTCGGGCAGACCCTCAAGGAGCAATTGAAAGGTCTGCTCCAGATCAGAGGCCGTTGCCCCGGCAGGAATGCCGGTGGCCGCAAGCACGACCTCTTGCCCGCCCGCCCGCCAGATCGCCGCCCGCTCGGCCGCCCCTTCAGACAGGGGATCGATCACAATCGTCAACGGCAAAGACAGGGTTGCAAGTTCGCTTCGGTTCACACCGTCCTTGCCGTCATCCACAAGCAAAATCGCAAACAGCGGCTTGGCATCGGGGTTCTCAAACGAGCGCGCAAAGCGTTGCAGGGGCGGCAAATCCATCGCCTCTTCGCTTGCGATGTCGCTATCAGACTCTGCGGCGGTTTCCGCAGCGGGATCTTCCACCCCAATGCGGGGCAAGCGACCCGTGACAACGCCCTGTGCCTGATCGGTCAGGCCTTGGGTCCGGGGCAATGGCGCAGCGGGTTCAACGGCCAGAACGGCGGGCGGCTCTGCCTGTGCAGGCGCGTCAACCGAAGGGACGTCGGCGTCTCGCGCCTCTGTCACTTGTGCCTGCGGCGTGGGTGCCTGCTCTGGTGTGGCATCTGGCGCGACCTCGGCCACGGCTTCGGGCAAGGGCTTCAGCAGCGCCTCTTCCTCTGCCGTCAAGGGTGGCGGGGGCGGCAATTCTGCGGCTTGAGGCGCGGCCTCTGCCATGGGGGGCCCCGGCGCAAGGGGCAATGCAGCCGATGGTTCCGTCGATGCAGATACGTTGGGGACCGCTGCCACAGCGCCAACACCTGTATCCGCCGACGCCAACTGATCAGCCGGAGGCTCCACCGAGGGGCGGGCCGGTGGTTCGACCGGTGCAGAGGGCGCGGCGATTGTGGCATCGGCGTCAGCAGGCAAAACGGGGGCAGCCCCAACCTGTACCATTGGCGGGGCATCAGAGCCTGCCGTTGGCCCAATCGGAGCGGCAACAGGCCCGTTGCCTTCGGGGCTGAGGGGCGCGTCGGTCACAACCTCGGGCGGGGTGTCAGTGAGTGCGTCGGCGATCACCGTCGGCTCTGGGGTCGCAGTTGTATCTGGGGGGGCCGTCGGCTCTGAGGTCGCAGGTGTCTCTTGGTTCGCAGGTGTCTCTGGAGTCTCCGTTGCGACTTGCTCCGGCGATGGTTCTACTTCGGCAGGAACCGCCTGTTCGGGGGCGACATCAGGTGCGGCCTCAACTGCGACGTCGGCGGGGGTCTCGACCTGTTCGGCAGCAGTTTGGGGCGGGGCCGCACTGTCCGTAACGGGAATTTGCGTTACCTCTGGCAGGACCTCTGGCGGTGTCTCTGGCTTTTGTGACGGAATGGCGGGTGCAACCTGATCACCCTGCGGCTGGGGCGAGCGCACAGCCTCTGGCCCTGCCAACTGCGACAGCACGCCGATGCCACCAACGGCGATCACGCCACCCAATGAAACGCCCTTCAAAAAACCACGCACCGTACCGCCCCCTTCGTTCAAGTCGCCTTTGGCCCCAATGTGGCCTTGACGCCCCTTGCCCGGTCTGACCATCTATAGCGCGGGCCTGCAAGGGCTTCATCCCCTATCCGACAGGCCCAAGCAAGATGCTGCTTCTTATCGATAACTATGACAGCTTCACCTACAATCTCGTCCATTATTTTGGCGAATTGGGCGCGGATGTCGTCGTAAAACGCAATGATGCGCTAAATGTTCAAGAGGTTATGGCTCTGAAACCACAGGCCATTATCCTGTCTCCGGGGCCCTGTGATCCGGCACAGGCGGGGATTTGCCTGCCCCTGACCCTTGCCGCGTTTGAGGCGCGAATCCCCCTTCTGGGCGTTTGTCTGGGCCATCAGACCATTGGCGAAGCTTTTGGTGGGCGTGTGATCCGGTGCCATGAAATCGTGCATGGAAAGATGGGAGCGATGCATCACGACCAAAAGGGCGTGTTCCGTGGCCTGCCATCACCGTTTCAGGCGACGCGCTATCATTCGCTGATTGTCGAACGTGACAGCCTGCCTGATTGCCTTGAGGTGACGTCATGGCTTGAGGATGGGACGATCATGGGCTTGCGGCACAAATCTGCGCTGATCGAAGGGGTCCAGTTTCACCCTGAAAGCATCGCAAGCGAACATGGCCACCAATTGCTGCGCAATTTCTTGCAAGAGGCCGAGGTTGATCTGAAGGTGACGGTATGAGCGACATCCTAAAGCCCCTGATCGGCATCGCGGCAGAACGCAGCCTTACGCGGGCCGAGGCCGAGGTTGCCTTTACCGCGTTGTTTGAGGGCCAAGGCACGCCTGCCCAAATGGGTGGTTTCCTGATGGCCTTGCGCACGCGGGGCGAAACGGTCGATGAGTATGCCGCCGCCGCCTTTGTCATGCGGTCCAAGTGCAACGCGGTGCGCGCGCCCGAGGGGGCGATGGATATCGTGGGCACCGGGGGCGATGGCAAGGGCACCTTGAACATCTCGACCGCGACAGCCTTTGTCGTGGCAGGGGCTGGCGTGGTCGTGGCCAAGCATGGCAACCGAAATCTTTCATCCAAATCCGGGGCAGCCGATGCGCTGACGGAAATGGGGCTGAACGTGATGGTCGGCCCTGCAATCGTGGAAAAATGCCTCGAACAGGCGGGCATCGGCTTCATGATGGCGCCGATGCACCATCCCGCGACCCGCCACGTGATGCCCGTGCGTCAGGAATTGGGAACACGGACAATCTTTAACATCCTTGGCCCCCTGACCAACCCCGCGGGCGTCAGGCGGCAATTGACCGGGGCCTTCAGCGCCTCGCTGATCCGGCCCATGGCAGAAACCCTGCTTGCCCTTGGCAGCGTCAAGGCGTGGCTTGTGCATGGCGGGGATGGCACGGATGAACTGTCGATTGCCGCCGTTTCGCATGTGGCGGCAGTTGAGAATGGCATGATCCGCGAATTCACATTGCACCCCGAAGATGCGGGCCTGCCCTATCACCCGTTTGAAAGCATCCTTGGCGGCACCCCAGCCGAAAACGCCACAGCCTTCCGCGCGCTGCTTGATGGCGCAAGCGGGGCCTACCGCGATGCGGTCTTGCTCAATTCCGCCGCTGCCCTTGTGGTTGCAGACAAGGCCACCAATCTAAAAGAAGGGGTCGAGATGGCCCGCGTCTCTATCGATTCTGGCGCTGCGAAATCCAAGGTTGCGGCCTTGGCCCGATTGACACAGGGCTGACCCGCCCCTTTCCTTCCGCCCCTGATTTGGCTAGGCCTGTCCCATGAGCACCATTCTTGACCGTATAAAAGCCTACAAGTTGGAAGAGGTTGCCACCCGCAAGGCCGCCCGTCCGCTTGTGGAAGTCGAAGACGCCGCCCGTTCGGCCCCTGCACCAAGGGGGTTTGCCAAGGCGCTGTCGACGGCGGCCGCCTCTGGCTATGGGTTGATCGCCGAGATCAAAAAGGCCAGCCCGTCAAAAGGCTTGATCCGCCCGGATTTCGATCCGCCAAATCTGGCCCGCGCCTATGAAGAGGGCGGCGCCACCTGCCTGTCGGTCCTGACCGACGGCCCGTCGTTTCAGGGCGACGACAGCTTTTTGGTGCAGGCACATGATGCCACCAAATTGCCCTGCCTGCGCAAAGACTTCATGTATGACACCTATCAGGTGGCCGAGGCGCGGGCGCTTTCTGCCGATTGCATCTTGATCATCATGGCGTCGGTATCGAATGAGCAGGCAAAGGAACTGGAAGATGCCGCGTTCCATTGGGGCATGGATGTCTTGATCGAGGTGCATGACCGGGCGGAACTGGAACGCGCAGCTGACCTGAAATCGCCGCTGATCGGGATCAACAACCGCAATCTTCACAGCTTTGAAGTCACTCTGGACACCACACGTGATCTTGCGCGCCGCGTGCCCGAGGATCGGATCATCGTCTCGGAATCCGGCCTGTTCACCCCGGCGGATCTGGCCGATCTGGCCCAATATGGTGCAAGGTGCTTTTTGATCGGGGAAAGCCTGATGCGGCAAGACGATGTGGCTGCGGCGACGCGGGCGATCCTCTCCCATCCTCTGACAGCCCAAGGTGGCATATGACAACCCCTGATGCTGCCGGGCTGACGCATTTCGACGGCGAAGGCCGCGCCCATATGGTTGACGTCTCGGCAAAGCCGGTGACGGATCGGATCGCCGTGGCCTGCGGAAGCGTGGTGATGTCGACCGACACGCTGGCGATGATCACCTCCGGTCAGGCCAAGAAGGGCGATGTTCTTGGCGTTGCCCGTCTGGCCGGGATCATGGGAGCAAAGCGGACGGCAGACCTGATCCCGCTGTGCCACCCACTGCCCATCACAAAGGTCGCGCTCGATCTGCGCCCAGACCCGTCCCTGCCCGGCATTGTGGTAGAGGCCACGGTGAAAACCGGGGGCCAAACCGGGGTGGAAATGGAGGCGCTGACAGCGGTTTCCATCGCGTGTCTGACCATCTACGACATGGTGAAAGCGGTCGAAAAATCCATGCGGATTGAAGGGATACGCCTGATCCTTAAAGATGGCGGCAAATCAGGACGCTATGAGGCGACCCCATGATCAGCGTCGATGAGGCGCTTGCCAAGTGCTTGGCCCTTGTCACCGCCCTGCCCGTAGAAGATGTGGCCTTGGGCAAAGCTGCGGGCCGCTACATGCCGCATCCCGCCACCGCCCTGCGCGATCAGCCGCCCTTTGCGGCCTCTGCCATGGATGGCTATGCGCTGATCGGTGATCCAGCGGCAGGCGCGCAATTCCGTGTGGTGGGTGAGGCCGGTGCAGGCCACGCTTGGGCTGGGCAATTGGCCCAAGGTGAGGCGCTGCGCATCTTTACCGGCGCGCCCTTGCCTACGGGGGCCACCCGCGTGGTCATTCAAGAGGATGTCACCCGCGAGGCGGACATCATAACAATCCGCCCCGGGGCCGATACGGCCAGCCATATCCGGCCTGCAGGTCAGGATTTCAAGGTGGGCGACAGCCTTGGACCGCGCAGGCTGCGCCCCAACGATCTGGCGCTTTTGGCCTCCATGAACATCCCAAGGGTGTGTGTCACCCGGCGCCCCACTGTGGCCATCATTGCCACGGGTGACGAGCTGGTCATGCCGGGGGAAGCGCCCGGCCCGGATCAGATCATCGCCTCAAACTCCTTTGCGCTCAAAGCCTTGTGCGAAGCCGCAGGGGCCACCGTGCGCCTCTTGCCCATCGCGCATGATACCGAGGCTGCCCTGACGACCGTTTTGCGCCTTGCTGAAGGGGCTGATCTGATCCTGACCACGGGGGGGGCGTCGGTCGGCGATCATGATCTGGTGGCCAAGGTGGCCGAGAGCATGGGGATGGAGCGCAGCTTTTGGAAAATCGCCATGCGCCCCGGCAAGCCCCTGATGGCGGGGCGCCTTGGCTCGGCCGCGATGCTGGGCCTGCCAGGCAATCCGGTGTCGTCGATCGTCTGCGCGCATTTGTTCGCCCTGCCGATGATCCGCGCGATGCTGGGCATGCCAGATGACTGCCTGCCGCCTGCCAACCGCCCCGCCATTCTGGCCTGCGATGTCGACGCCAATGGCCCCCGCACGCATTACATGCGGGCACGACTCAGCCCGGGTGAGGGCCTGCCACTGATTGCCCCGTTTGATCGTCAGGACAGCTCGCTTTTGTCGATCCTTGCCTCGGCCGATGCGCTGCTGATCCGCCCGCTGGGCGACGCGGCACGTGGTGCGGGAGAGCGGGTGACCTATCTTCCCTTGCACGACTGATTCGATTTTTTCTTGACACAAACCGGGAACACGGGCAGAACATTACGTTAACGAATTCACGTTCAAGGTGCACCATGCTCACACGCAAACAGCTGGAACTTCTGGATTTCATCAAGCAGCGGATGGATCGGGATGGTGTCCCCCCATCGTTTGACGAAATGAAGGATGCTTTGGATCTGCGGTCGAAATCCGGGATCCATCGGCTGATCACAGCGTTGGAAGAGCGTGGCTTTATCCGTCGCCTTGCACATCGGGCACGGGCGCTCGAAATCATCAAGCTGCCCGACGCGATGGAAAAGCCGGGGTTCAACCCGCGGGTGATCGCAGGCGACCGCGCTGCCCCGCCGCCCAGCCCGCCGCGTGGGGCCATCCCGGTTGAGGCGGTCTATGCAATGGAATTGCCCGTGATGGGCCGCATTGCCGCCGGTGTGCCGATTGAGGCGATATCGGAAATCTCGCATCACGTGGCCGTTCCGGGTTCGATGCTGTCCGGACAGGGCAATCACTACGCGCTGGAGGTGCGGGGCGACTCGATGATTGAGGCTGGTATCAACGATGGCGATATCGTCGTGATCCGCGAGCAATCGACGGCCGATAACGGCGATATCGTTGTGGCCTTGGTCGAGGATCATGAGGCCACCTTGAAGCGTTTTCGCCGCAAAGGTGGCATGATCGCGCTGGAGGCCGCAAACCCTGCCTATGAAACCCGCGTTTTTCCTGACCACCTTGTCAAGGTGCAGGGTCGGCTTGTGGGTCTGATCCGCAGCTATTGATTTGCCTTTGCAACTTGGCGTGCCGCACGCCGGCTAGGGTCGGGTCGCAAGATATCGGGCAAGGGGCTTTCGCGCCTTGGGGGGGACCAGACGCGGTTTTCGGCCTTTGCGGCCCAGACGCGTAACCCCATCGGATGCGACAGCAATGCCACCGCCCCGGTTTGCCGCAAAGCGCCCTGATCGAACAAGATGCACCCTTTTGGTGGGCTTTCGGCAAGAACGGGGGCCACGACAATGTCCGCTTGGGCACAGGCCTCGGCAATACGGTCTTGCACGCCCTTGCCTTTCAGCGCGATCCCTCGCAGGCCTGCGACGCTAAAACTGCGCCAACCGGGGTCTCCGTCAAACCCTTCACGCGTGGCAGCCTCGGCCTGAACGGCCAGATCACCATCGTTTTCAAGCCAGCTTCGCGCCGCAAATCCTGCGCCTTTTGGCGCGGAAACCGCCCGCCCCTTGGCCCCGATCACGCCAACGAGGGCGCCGTCTTCGGAAATCAGGACCACTGGACGCTCTGCCGTGGCCCATAAAACGACGGCAAGCGCTGCCGGAGCGATGGCCGCCACCCTGACCCAACCGGCGGTCAGAATCACCAAGGCCCCCGCGAAAGTGACAAGTGGCAGCACCCAAGGGCCGGGGGCCGGGATTGGCGTCACGGACCCATCCCAGCCCGCCACCCAATGCGCAATCAGCAAAATCCAAGCTGCCCCCTTTTCCATGAACCACAGGGGAAGTGCCGCCATACCAAAAGGGGCAAGCAACGCTGCAATCGCCCCGGCAGGCATGACGACGGCCCCCATCACCGGCACGGTCAGCAGATTGGCCACCAGCCCATAATCGGTGAACCGGTTGAAATGCGCTGCCGCATAGGGGGCGGTCGACAATCCGCCGATCAGGCTGGACAAGACCAGCGCAAATACCGGCACCGCCCATTTCGGCATGCCCCCCGCAACCACGCGCCGATCCACCGCGCGAAACCCTGCGATCAAGGCCACAGTTGCCGCAAATGACATCTGAAACCCCGGCTCCAACAGGCTCTCTGGCTTCCACAACAGCAAGATCACCCCCGCAATCGCAACGGATCGCAGGGTGAGCGCTTTTCGGTCCAACAGCACCGCGCCCAGCATCACGCTGACCATGATAAAGGCCCGCTCGGTCGCGACATTCGCGCCAGACAAGGCAAGGTAAAAGGCGGCAACCCCAAGCGAGACAACCGCCGCCACCTTCTTGGTATTGACCCGCAAAGCGACGGGCGGGATCAGCGCCAGACCATAGCGGATCAGGGCAAAGACAAAGGCGATCAGAAACGCCAAGTTCATTCCCGAAATCGCCAGCAAATGTGCCAGCGAACTGTCGCGCAGGGCCTGCACGGTGTCTTGCGTGATCCCTGAACGATCGCCCGTCATCGCCCCTGCGGCAAAGGCCCCTGCCTGACTGGGCATGGCGCGTTGCATCCCCGTTGACAGATGGCTTCGCAAACGGTCGATCAGCCGCGCGCCGGGTTCCGACCTTTGCCACAGCATCACAGGTGTTGTGCTATAGCCGACGGCACCAAGCTGATCGAAAAAGGCCATGCGGCGAAAGTTGAACGATCCCGGCTCCACCGGGCCTTGTGGGGCTGAAAGGTGACCCGTGACCATGATCACCTCGCCCGGAAATGGGATGTGGCCCGGCTCTTTGCTGCGCAAGGACAGCCTGACGGTAACCGGCCCCCTGTCTGGATCGACCCTATCAAGGATCACCTGATCCAAGGTCACTCGCAGCGCATCTGTTTGGCTTCGGTCCAACTCAATCACCCGCCCTGTGACCGGGCCGTAGTAGCGAAAGTCAAGCATAGGGGCCTGAACCATCTGAACCCGCAGACCACAGGCCAGAATTCCCGCAGCCAGACAGGCAATTGCCACTGCAAAGGGGTGGAGAACCTCTGGCCCCCGCAGCCTGACCAACAGGCAAAGCACACAGATGCCGCCCGCGCCGACATAGGCCACCAAGCCCGGCTCCCAATGCAGGGAAAACCAGATCGAAACCCCTGTCCCGATGAACAGCGGCACCCACGGGAACAGGTGCCCGCGCGCCTGACGCAGCGCCGCGATCGGGCGCATCAACCAATGGATTGGGACCTCCACCTTGTTTCCCGCCTCGCCACACTCTAGAACCGCGACAACCCTAGCTCTGACTTGGTTTCTGAAAGGTTAACGCCCCCATGGCCCAGATCGTTACGCGCATAGCGCCCTCTCCCACCGGCTATATGCATGTCGGCACGGCCCGCACGGCGCTGTTCAACTGGCTTTTTGCCCGCGCCAATGGTGGCAAGTTTCTGCTGCGGATCGAAGATACCGACCGCGAACGCTCCACCCCAGAGGCGACAGAGGCCATTTTGCAGGGCATGACATGGCTTGGGCTGGATTGGGATGGCGAGGCCGTCAGCCAGTTTGCGCAAAAGGATCGTCATGCCGAGGTGGCGCATGAGATGCTGGCCCGTGGCACGGCTTACAAATGCTTCTCGACGCAAGAGGAAATCGCCACCTATCGGGCCGAGCAAGAGGCCGCAGGCGCAAGCTATGCCGTGTTTCAAAGCCCTTGGCGCGACGCAGACCCCGCAACCCATCCGGATCAGCCCTTTGCCATTCGGATGATGGCCCCGAGAACGGGCGAAACCGTTATTGATGATGTCGTTCAGGGAAAAGTAACCTTCCGCAACGATCAACTGGACGACATGATTGTCCTGCGTTCAGATGGCACCCCCACCTATATGCTTGCCGTGGTCGTTGATGACCACGACATGGGGGTGACGCATGTCATTCGCGGCGATGATCACCTCAGCAATGCTGCACGCCAGACAATGGTCTATGAGGCGATGGGATGGGACATTCCCGTTTGGGCGCATATTCCGTTGATCCACGGGCCCGACGGCAAGAAACTGTCAAAAAGGCATGGGGCGACAGCCGTGGGTGACTATCAGGCCCAAGGCTATCCTTCGGCTGGCATGCGCAACTATCTGACCCGGCTTGGTTGGGCGCATGCAGACGCAGAATTGTTCACGACCCAGCAGGCGCTGGAGATGTTCAGTCTGGAAGGAATCGGGCGCAGCCCGGCCCGGTTAGATTTCAAAAAATTGGAATCAACATGTGGCTGGCACATCGCCCATGGGGAAGATGCTGCACTGCTGCATGAAATCGAGGGCTATCTTGCGGCGGCTGGATTGCCGGCGCTGCGCGACGATCAACGAGCCGGTTTGGCCAAGGCGCTTTACTGCGTAAAGGAACGCGCGAAGACCTTTGTTGAACTTATTGAAAAGGCTCACTTTGTTCTGACATCTCGGCCAATTGTCGCGGATGAGGCGGCCCTGAAACACCTTGATCCGGTATCCCGTGGTATACTGAACGAATTGACGCCGCGCCTGCAAAATGTTAGCTGGACAAAGGACGCTTTGGAGGCTTTTCTGACCGAAGTTTGTGCCACGCATGGCATTGGCTTTGGAAAATTGGCAGCCCCATTGCGAACGGCTCTTGCCGGAAAAACGGCCACGCCAAGCGTCTATGACATGATGCTTGTCATTGGTCAGGACGAGACGATTGCGCGGCTGTCGGACGTGGTCGGCTGACCCTGCGTTGCCAGCCAAAAGCTTGCACGATAGTCCACGCGGGTGGCCCCCCGCCTGGACGGAACGAAACAAAGCCCCACACGGGCTGCTTGAGAGGGATGTGAGAGATGGCTGATACGAACAGAACCGCGACTTTGACGCTGGATGGCAAGGCGTTCGACCTTCCCATCCACAGCCCCACACTCGGCCCTGACGTGCTGGATATCCGCAAGCTTTACGCCGAGGCGGATGTCTTCACGTTTGATCCGGGTTTCACGTCAACGGCAGCTTGCGAAAGTGCAATCACCTTTATCGATGGCGACAAGGGCGAATTGCTGCACCGGGGCTACCCCATTGAACAACTGGCAGAACACTCGCATTATCTGGAGACCTGCTATCTGCTGCTGTACGGTGAACTGCCGACGGCAGCGCAGATGGTCGATTTCGAAAACCGCGTCACGAATCACACCATGGTGCATGAACAAATGCACAACTTCTTCCGTGGGTTCCGTCGTGACAGCCATCCGATGGCCACAATGGTGGGCGTTGTCGGCGCGATGTCGGCATTTTACCACGACAGCCTTGATATCAACGACCCATGGCAGCGCGAAGTGGCCGCGATCCGCATGATCGCAAAACTGCCCACGATCGCGGCCATGGCTTACAAGTATTCGATTGGTCAGCCCTTCGTATACCCCAAGAACAGCCTCGATTATGCGGGCAACTTCTTGCACATGTGCTTCTCGGTTCCGGCCGAGGACTATGTGGTGAACCCGGTTTTGTCCAAGGCGATGGACCGGATCATGATGCTGCACGCCGATCACGAACAAAACGCCTCGACCAGCACCGTGCGTCTTGCCGGGTCTTCGGGTGCGAACCCCTTCGCCTGCATCGCGGCCGGGATTGCATGCCTTTGGGGCCCGGCGCATGGCGGTGCCAATCAGGCCTGTCTTGAGATGCTGCGCGAAATCGGCACCGTGGACCGCATCCCCGAATACATCCGGCGCGCCAAGGACAAGGACGACCCGTTCCGCCTGATGGGCTTTGGCCACCGCGTCTACAAGAACTTTGACCCGCGCGCCAAGGTGATGAAAGAGTCAGCGGATGAGGTGTTGGAGCTGCTTGGTGTGCACAACAATCCAACGCTGCAAGTCGCCAAGGAACTGGAGCGTATCGCGCTGGAGGACGACTACTTCGTCTCGAAAAAGCTGTATCCGAACGTCGACTTCTATTCGGGCATCATCCTTGACGCCATGGGATTCCCCACCGCGATGTTCACCCCGATCTTTGCGCTGTCGCGCACAGTTGGCTGGATCGCGCAGTGGAAAGAAATGATTGGCGAAAAGAACCAAAAAATCGGCCGCCCGCGTCAGCTTTATGTTGGCCCCGCGAACCGTGACTATGTGGATGTGCGCCACCGCTAAGCGGTAGTCAGGATGATAGAAAAAGGTCGCGCCTTGGCGCGGCCTTTTTTTATATGTGCCCGTCCAACGTCTGAAGGCGGCCATAAAGATCGACACGCCGATCGCGGAACAGGCCCCAGCTTTGGCGCAGCTCTGCGATTGCATCCAGATCAAGGTGGGCGGTGATCACCTCTTCACTTTCGCGCCCGGCTTTGGCCAAGACTTGGCCAGTCTGATCGGCGATAAAGCTGGACCCGTAGAAGGTCACCTCCACCCCTTCGGGTGCGACCTCACGACCGATGCGGTTGCTGGCCAGAACGGGCAGAATATTTGCCGCCGCATGGCCACGCATCGTCATTTCCCAATGGGGCTGGCTGTCATAGCCGGGGCTTGGGGGTTCGGAACCGATGGCGGTCGGATAAAGCAGCGCCTCGGCCCCCATCAACGCCATGCTGCGGGCAGCCTCGGGGAACCATTGGTCCCAACAAATGCCCAAACCCAGCCTGCCAAAGGCCGTATCCCAAACCCGAAACCCGGTATCGCCATGGGAAAAATAGAACTTCTCCTCATATCCCGGCCCTTGGGGGATATGGCTTTTGCGATAGAGGCCCAAAACCCGCCCATCCGCATCAATCATCGCAACCGAATTGAAAAACGCAGGGCCTGCCCGTTCAAAGAAAGAACAGGGCAGCACCACCCCCAACTCCCGCGCCAGATCGCTAAAGCGCGCAATCAGCGGGTTCCCTTCAAACGGGGCGGCCAGTTTGAGATATTCCGGCCGCTGGGTGATGCAAAAATAGGGGGTGGCGAAGAGTTCTTGAACCAAGATCACATTTGCCCCCAAACCCGCCGCCTGCCGGACCACACGTTCAGCGGTCTCCAGATTGGCGGGCAGATCCCAGCCGCAGGCAAATTGGGTCGCAGCAAAACAAACGGTACGCATGGGTGGGCCCCTTTTGGATTTTGCACAAAATAGCCGCCTGCCATTGGTATGGCGATAGCCTATTGCACGTTTCGCTGGTTCTGGGTGATGGCCTGATCCCAAAGTACCTTCCCCGCCCCTTCGGCCGAGGGGTGCAGCCGCTCAGACGGATCGCGCCCGACAGTGCGGCGGTGGCGCAACAAGAAAAGCTTGCCCCAGCTTGTCCAAGTGCCCACCATGGGCGCATCCGGATCGCAGGGAAACCGTGTGCGCCACCCTTCGGGCAGGTGCAGACGGCAGGCCTCGGCCCGGTCCATCATCCAGACAAGGGGGATATTGGCCAAGGGACGGGCCGCCGCTGTTTGACCGATCTGACCGCCGATATCGCCATGCGCGCCCCGAAACCAAAGCTGCTCCACATTGCCCTCCCACCCCGGCGGGCAATCCCACAGCACAGGCGCAAAGACCGCCCGTGTTTCATGCAAGGCAAGGGCATGAAAGCCATGCCGGATGGACGATCCCAAATGGTGGTTGTGGAAGGCGTGGTTCTTTTCCGACAGCATCCACAGCAGCGGCAGCCGCAGGCCAAGCGCTTTGACCGTATCCCAGACGCCAACCATCTCGATCTCGGTTTCCAGATGGCAATGGGACTGCGCAAAAAGCTGGGCGGCACGGCTCTCGGGGTTCGTTTGGTAGTGGCGATAGGCAAGGGTCACATTGCGTTCTGTCGCATGATCGTGGCGCAACAGCCCCACCCGATCAATCACCCCCGCCAAGGACCGAACGGCGAAAGCGCCCCTTGAATAGCCGAACAGAAAAATCCGGTCCCCCGGCCGGTAATGCGAGGCGAGCCAGCCATAGGCGCGCCGGATCTGGCGGTTGATGCCACGGCCAAAGGCCAGATCCAGCGTTCTGCCCCAGCCTTCCCATTGAAGACCCGGCTCATAGTAAACACGTCGCCTGACACCCGGAACAGGTTCCGACAAAAGCCGAAAGGTTTGACCCGCATTCGTTTCATACCCCGGTTCCAACGAGGACAATGTGCCATCAAGAATGATCACATGATCGACTGAGCCGCGCTGAAATGCGCCCCCTTCGCCAAGCGGTGCCATATCGCTTTGTGCGACACCGCTGCGGCGAAAGAACCGGCTGAGGCGATCAATGAGCGTCGTAGCCTGCCTCCTCCAGCAAGGTCCAGATGCGCAGGGGCGTAAAGGGCATGTCGACGCGATCGACCCCCGCCTGCGCAAGGGCATCACGTACGGCATTCGACACAGCGCCAAGGGCACCGACGGTGCCAGCCTCGCCACAGCCCTTCATGCCAAGCGGGTTCATGATGGAGGGCACGGGTTCTGTCGCGAAATGGAACATCGGCAGATCATCGGCACGCGGCATCGCGTAGTCCATGAAGCTTGCCGTGAGAAGCTGGCCCTGCGCGTCATAGACACCAACCTCTGTCACCGCTTGACCAAAGCCCTGCGCCACACCGCCATGCACTTGCCCCACGGCCAGTTCTGGCGCGATCAGGGTGCCAAAATCATCAACGACCGTATAACGATCCAGGGTCAGAGCGCCGGTCTGGGGATCAATCTCCACCTCGGCGATATGGGCACCATTGGGAAAGCTGCGCCCGTCAAGCGTGGTTTTACGGCTGGTATCCAGCAGATCGGTCCGGCCCCGGTTGCGCGCGATCTCTGCCGCCTCGGCCAAGGTCAGGCGCAGGTTGGTCCCCGGTGCGCCAAAGGCAAGGCCATCAAATTCCACCCCAGCCACCTGCCATTCGTCTGACAAGAAGTCGCGAAAGGCTGCCAGAACCGTTTGAACGGTCGCCCGTGTGGCCGTGCCCTGAACCGTGACTGAACGAGAGCCACCCGTGCCGCCCCCCGTGGCAATGGCATCCGAGTCGCCCTGAATGATGCGGACCTTGTCCAGATCAATCCCAGTCTGTTCGGACACCATGCGCGCATAGACGGTTTCATGCCCCTGCCCATTCGATTGGGTGCCGACATAAAGCGTGGCCCCGCCATCTGCATCCAAGGTCAGACGGGCGGTTTCCGTGGCATCCCCCAAAATACACTCGATATAGGTGGCAAGCCCCAACCCGCGCAATTTGCCGCGCACCCGCGCCTCAGCCTGCCGGGCCGCAAAGCCAGCGACATCGCCCTCTACCTTGGCCCGCGCCAAGACACGGTCAAAATCACCGACATCAATCAATTCACCCACCACCGTCTTGTAGGGGAAGGATTTGATAAAGCTGCGGCTGCGCAGATCGAAGGGATCAGCGCGCAGCACGCGCGCTGCCTCATCCACCACGCGTTCAAGGGTCAGAATCGCCTCGGGCCGCCCAGCCCCGCGATAGGCATCGACGGGGGTGGTGTTGGTATAGACCCCCACTGCCCGCATATGGGCCGCCTGAATGTCATAGACCCCTGTCAGCACCTTGGAAAACAGCTCCGACTGGATGGGTTGCGCGAATTGCGAGTTATACGCGCCAAGGTTGGACACAAGGTTAACGCGGTAGCCTGTGATCTTGAGGTCAGCGTCAAAGGCCAGTTCGGCCTGTGCGACCAGATCGCGCCCTGCATTGTCGGTCAACATCCCCTCGGTCCGCTCGGATATCCAGCGCACGGGGCGAACAAGGGCCCGAGAGGCCGCCGCAATCACCACATATTCGGGATAGGTCATCGCCTTCATCCCAAAGCCGCCGCCGACATCGGGGTTGGTGACGCGAACCGCCTCTCGTGGGAGGTTCAGCATCCGCGCCAATTCCCCCTTTTGGTTCCAGACGCCCTGCCCGTTTACGCAAAAGTGCAAGCGCCCGTCGGCCCAATCTGCCCATGCTCCACGTGGCTCCATGGCATTCACGATGATGCGGTTGTGGATCACCTCCAGCGACACATGATGGGCGGCGGCGGCAAAGGCGGCGTCGGTGGTCGCGGCATTGCCTGCCTCCCAATCATAGGCAAGGTTGCAGGGTGCCTCGGGGTGGATCGCGTTACTTCCCGGCGTCATCGCCAGAATGGCCGGGGCTTCATCAATATCCAGAACAATGGCTTCGGCGGCATCTTTGGCTTGGGCCACGGTCTCGGCCACAATGACCGCCACAGCCTCGCCCACGTGACGCACCCTGTCACGGGCCAGCACTGGGCGCTCGGGTCCGGCACCCATGGTGCCATCGGCGTTTTTCAGCCGCGCCCCCTTCATCCCAAGCTCGACGCCCAGCGCCTCCAGCCCAGCCGCGTCGAGGACCAGATGAACGCCCGGCATCTCGCGCGCGGCCGAAAGGTCCAGCGCCGTGATCTCGCCATGTGCAACCATTGAGCGTAGAAAAATCGCATGCAGCGCCCCTGCCGGTGCGATGTCATCCACGTACTGGCCCTTGCCGGTCAGAAAGCGAAGATCCTCACGCCGCCCAGCGGGCTGTGATTTGCCGAATTTTTCCATCGTGCGATTCCCTTTGGTCTGCCCGCAAAAACCTACGCCCCCGAACTGGGAAGTCCAGTCGGGGGCGCGAGAAAACGATGAAAGTTTGGATCAGAGGCGCTGTGAAAGCACCGTCGCGACAGAGAGTTCGCCAAAACCGTTGAAGCGCGTATTGGTCACGGTCGAATAGGCGCCCATGCCATGGATCACCACAAAGTCGCCCTCGGCAATGTCACCCGGCAGCGCAATATCGCCGGGCAAGCGGTCAACGGAATCACAGGTGGGGCCGAAAACGATCCGGGGCACGATCTCGCCTTCGCGCTTTTCGCCAGCCGGGGTCAGAACCTCGATCCGGTCAATTACCCCGATCAGCGGCAGTTCGGTCATCGCACCATAGACACCGTCGTTCAAAAACACATGCGTCTCATCGCGCACAGCCTTGACCCGCGCGGCCAGCGTAAAGGCATCGCCACAAAGGGCACGCCCCGGCTCGCAGATCAAAAGCGGACGATCCGCCCCGAATGCCTGGGTCGAAACACGGTCGATCAGGGCAAAGGTCTCTTCCAGCGCGGGCATCAACCCGTTCAGGCGATGGTTCGGGAACCCGCCGCCCACGTTCAGCCGCGCAATCGTCACGCCAGCGTCGCGGGCAATATCGGCGGCCGTCAGGATATAGGTCTCCCATGCGGCAGGGTCGGTGCATTGTGTGCCGGGGTGGAAGGTCAGCGACGGGATAAAGCCCGCATCGGCCACCGTCTTCAAAAGCTCGGTCGCAAGCTCGGCCGTGGCACCAAATTTCGCGCCAAAGTTATAGGCGGCACCTGCCACCGGCAGTTTGAAGCGCACGCTGATTTCGGTGCCTTCCGCAGGCACCATCTCAATCAACTTGGCCAGTTCAGAGTTCGAATCGACGCTGTAGGACTTCACCTCACGCGCGACGGCATGGGCGATTTCGTGGCGGGCGCGGACAGGATTGTTATAGTGAATGGCCGCATCCGGCGCGAGGCGGCGGATCAGGTCAATCTCGAAGGGCGATGCACAGTCATATCCCCGCACACCTGCTGCCGACAGGTTTTCGACAACCTCTTCGGTCGGGTTGGATTTGACCGCATAGGTCACCATACCCGGAAATCCGTCAATGAAACGACGGGCTGCCGCCTGCACCATTGTGGGCGCGAAGAACAACACAGGATTCTGCGGCTGCTGCACGCGCAGGAATTCGGTTGGATTGGTCCAGATTGTCTTGGAAAGTCCCATAGGTGTGATCCCCTGACTAAAGAAGACGCGTCACCCTTGACCGCTGCAAAAACAACGGGGCCAGGCACGGGCGTGGTTTCTAGTGAACCAGGCCAGGTGCGTATGAGCCGCCCTTTTCCTGCAGATTAGGATGCTGCATATGGGGCACAATTTCACCGAACAAAACTATATAAACGGAGTGAAATATCGTTATAATGACGGAAAAGGCGGTTAAATTGTATGGATGATCTGGATCGAAACATGTTGGCGTTGCTGCGGGCCGATGCACGCCTTTCGCTTGCGACTCTGGCCCGGCGGCTCAAGGTCGCGCGGTCCACCATTCAGGCCCGGCTTGAGCGGCTGGAAACCAATGGCACCATCGCGGGCTACACGCTGAAACTGGGCGAAGGCGCGGACCCGAACCGTCTGCGCGCGACCGTTTTGCTGACAATCGAGCCACGCACCCAAGCCGCCCTGCTCACACGGCTGAAAGCGATATCCGAGGTGGAGCGCGTCTTTACCACCTCGGGCCGTGTCGACCTTTTGTTGCAAATCGCTTGCCCTACAACCCAGGTGCTGGATCAGGTGCTGGACCAGATCGGCGCGATGAATGGCGTGCATTCCTCGGAAAGCCTGATCCACCTGTCAACCAAGATCGACCGCGCGACCTGAGCGTCTTAGGCCATCTGATACTTCCCCTTCCCCCTCTGTCGCGCTACAACCCCGGCGACTTGTGAGGAACACGCCCATGCCCATGGAAAAAACATTCGCCCCCGCCGAAGCCGAGGCCCGCATCACCAAACTCTGGCTTGACCAAAAGGTCGGGGCCGCAGGGGCCAATGCCAAACCGGGGGCGGAGGCGTTTTCGATCATGATTCCGCCACCGAATGTGACGGGCAGCCTGCATATGGGTCATGCCTTCAACAACACGCTGCAAGATATCTTGATCCGCTGGCACCGCATGCAGGGCCATGACACGCTGTGGCAGGTAGGCACCGACCATGCCGGGATCGCCACGCAAATGGTGACCGAGCGTGACATGGCGCAGCATCAAGAACCCACCCGCCGCGAGATGGGGCGCGAGGCGTTCCTGTCCCGCGTGTGGCAGCAAAAGGTGAAATCGCGCGGCACCATCATCGGCCAGTTGCAGCGCCTTGGCGCAAGCTGCGATTGGGACCGTGAGGCGTTCACCATGTCCGGCGCGCCCGGCGCCCCTGCAGGCGAAGACGGCAACTTCCACGACGCCGTGATCAAGGTTTTCGTGGATATGTACAACAAGGGCCTGATCTATCGCGGCAAGCGCCTCGTGAACTGGGACCCCCACTTTGAAACCGCGATCTCCGACCTTGAAGTCGAGAATATCGAAGTCGCGGGCCATATGTGGCACTTCAAATATCGCCTCGCCGGGGGGGACACCTATGAATATGTCGAGAAAGACGAAGAGGGCAACGTGACCCTGCGCGAGACGCGGGATTACATCTCCATCGCCACCACCCGGCCCGAAACCATGCTGGGCGACGGGGCCGTGGCCGTGCACCCCAGCGACGCACGCTATGCCCCCATCGTGGGCAAGATGGTCCACCTGCCGCTCTGCGACCGCCTGATCCCGATCATCACCGATCAATACCCCGACCCGTTGTTTGGGTCTGGCGCGGTCAAGATCACCGGCGCGCATGATTTCAACGACTATGCCGTGGCCAAACGCGCGAACCTGCCCTGCTACCGCCTGATGGACACCAAGGGCCATATGCGCGCCGACGGTGCCCCCTATGCCGAGGCCGTCGCCCGTGCCCGCGAGATTGCAGCAGGCGCGTCCACCACCGAGGTTGAAGTCGACACCCTGAACCTTGTCCCAGAAAAATACCGCGGGATGGATCGGTTTGAGGCCAGAAAAGCCGTGATCGCCGATATCAACGCGCTTGGCCTCTGCGTCTCGACCCTGATGACCGAGATCGACCCGGAAACAGGGTCGGAACACCTGACGCGTGAGCCTTTCGTCGAGGCGAAAAAGATCATGCAGCCCTTTGGCGACCGCTCCAAGGTGGTGATCGAGCCGATGCTGACCGACCAATGGTTCGTCGACACCGCCAAGATCGTGGAACCCGCGCTGGAGGCCGTGCGCACGGGTGCGACCAAGATCATCCCGGAATCCGGCGAAAAGACCTATTTCCACTGGCTGGAGAATATCGAGCCGTGGTGCATCAGCCGCCAACTGTGGTGGGGGCACCAGATCCCGGTCTGGTATGGCCTGTCCATTGATGCGGCCGAAGCGATCGAAGATGACGGGGACGCTGCGCTGGATCAGGTCGAAATCCTGACCATCCTCGGTGATGGCGGCCATCTGGAGCGGGAGGCCCGCTTTCACTGCGCCGCCAGCCTTGATGCGGTCACCGAGCGTTTCCTTGATGATCTGGCCGCCTTGCCGCACCCGCTCAACACCGCCCGCGTTATAGAGGTTGCAGACCGGCAAACGGCGGTGGAAACCTTTGCCGCCGCCCTTGCCGACTACACCCTCAGCCAGGATCCGACCCATCTGGTTTATCCGGTCTGGCGCGACCCCGACGTCCTTGACACCTGGTTCTCCTCGGGCCTCTGGCCCATCGGCACATTGGGTTGGCCCGACAACACCTCGGAATTGCAGAAGTATTTCCCAACCTCCACCTTGATCACCGGGGCGGATATCATCTTTTTCTGGGTCGCCCGGATGATGATGATGCAGTTGGCGGTGGTGGATCAGGTGCCGTTCAAAACCGTCTACCTCCATGGCCTCGTCCGCGACGCCAAGGGCAAGAAGATGTCGAAATCCTTGGGCAACGTTATCGACCCGCTGGACATCATCGACGAATACGGTGCCGACGCGCTGCGCTTTGCCAATGCGGCCATGGCCAGCCTTGGCGGCGTGCTCAAACTCGACACCCAGCGCATCCAAGGCTATCGCAACTTTGGCACCAAACTCTGGAACGCCTGCCGCTTTGCCGAGATGAATGGCGTGTGGGAGGGGCATAGCACCTCGCCCGCCCCAACCCCGACCGCCACGGTCAACAAATGGATCATGGGCGAAACCGCCAAAACCCTTGCCGAGGTGAACGCGGCCCTTGCCGACTACCGCTATGACACCGCCGCCGATGCGCTTTACAAATTCGTGTGGGGCCGGGTCTGCGACTGGTATGTGGAATTCGCCAAACCCCTGTTCGATGGCCCCGAGGCCGCCGAGACTCGCCAGACCATGGCTTGGGTGTTGGATCAATGCATGATCCTCTTGCACCCCATCATGCCCTTCATCACCGAGGAACTCTGGTCCACCACGGGCACACGCGCCAAACTGCTGGTCCACACCGATTGGCCCACCCTCACCAGCGCCCTGATCGATCCGGCGGCGGATGCCGAGATGACATGGGTCACGGGCCTCATTGATGCCATCCGCTCGGCCCGCACCGAAACCCACGTCCCCGCTGGCCTGAAACTCGACATGCTGTCGCTGGGTCTGGATGAAGCCGCGATGGGGGCTTGGGCCCGCAATGAGGCGCTGATCAAACGCCTCGCACGGATCGAAACCCTCACCCCCGCCAGCGCTGCCCCCAAAGGTGCGATCACCATCGCCCTGCCCGGCGCCACCTTTGCCATCCCGCTCGAAGGGATCATCGACATCGCCGAAGAAAAATCCCGCCTGCAAAAATCTCTCGACAAACTGTCCAAGGAAATCGGCGGACTAAAGGGACGGCTGAACAACCCCAACTTCGTGGCCTCCGCCCCCGAAGAGGTCGTGGATGAGGCAAAAGCCAATCTAGAGGCCCGCGAGGATGAGGCCGCAAAACTGAAAGCCGCCTTTGATCGCCTCGCCGAACTCGGCTGACAGCGCCTAGCCCGACCGACAGAACGCTCCGCGGGGGATATTTAGAAACAGATGAAAGGGGCTGCAATTCCTTTCATCAGTTCAAAAATATCCTCGGGGGGTGAGGCCGAAGGCCGAGGGGGGCAGACAGCCCCCCTTCCTTTCTCTCCCCGCGCGTGCGGCCCGCTTTGTGTGTCAGGTGAAGCGCAGTAAGGCGACTACTGCTGTTGCAGGCCCCCTCATTCGCCCTCTTGCAGACCTGGGTATTTCCCCACATTCTCCCCCCATGACCCGATTTCTGACACCCCTCGCAGCCTCGCTCCCCTCCACCGTCCCTTTCGTGGGGCCAGAGACGCAAGAGCGTCAGATGGGGCACCCCTTTCGGGCGCGGTTGGGGGCAAATGAATCGCTCTTCGGCCCCTCGCCTGCCGCCATTGCCGCCATGGAGGCCGACGTGGGGGAGATGTGGATGTATGCAGACCCCGAGAACCATGCGTTGAAGGCGACGCTTGCAACGCATCATGGGGTGGCGCCAGAAAACATCGCTGTCGGCGGCGGGATTGACGGGCTGCTGGGCCTGATCTGCCGACTGACGCTTGAAGCAGGCACGTCGGTGGTCACCAGCCTTGGGGCCTATCCAACCTTCAATTTCCACGTCGCAGGTTTTGGTGGTGCCCTGACACGCGTGCCCTACCTCGGTGACCACGAAGACCCGCAGGCCCTTTTGGATGCGGCGCGGCAGACCCACGCCCGGTTGATCTATTTTGCCAACCCGGACAATCCGATGGGCAGCCACCATCCGGCATCGGTGCTTGAGGATATGGTGGCCAATCTGCCTGACCACAGTTTGCTGATCTTGGATGAGGCCTATAGCGACCTTGCCCCCAAAGGCGCGATCCCCTCGATCCCTGCTGACCACCCACAGGTGATCCGGTTTCGGACCTTTTCCAAAGGCTATGGCATGGCGGGGGGCCGGGTGGGCTATGCGATCACCAACCCCGCATTGGCACAGGCCTTTGACAAGGTCCGCAACCATTTCGGCATGGGGCGGATTGCGCAGATTGGGGCGCTGGCGGCATTGCGCGATCAGGAATGGCTGGATCATGTCCGCGACCAGATCCAAAAGGCCCGCGTCCGCGTGGGCCAGATCGCCCGAGACAATGGCTTCACTCCGCTGCCTTCGGCTACGAATTTCGTGACCGTGGATTGCGGACGGGATGGCGACTATGCCCGCGCCATCTTGCGCGAGACTGTATCGCGGGGTGTGTTCATTCGCATGCCCGGCGCGGCCCCTCTGGACCGCTGCATAAGGATCAGCCTTGGAGATGAAGCGGCGATGGCCATTCTGGGCGAAGTCTTGCCCGAAGCGATCAAAGCGGTTGGCTGATCACTCGGCCGCGAGGTTTTGTTTGGCTGCGGGCCCAAGCGGCGGTGTCAGTCCAGCCGGGCGGTTCGCGGGCCCCAAGGTTGCCGCAAGATCACTGGGTGTCCCCTCGACAGTGATGTCACGCCGTGGCGGAAAGCTGGGGATGGGAAGTTCGCGGTCAGCGACAGGGAGCGCGACTTGTGCCGCCCTGCGAAAGACCAGCATGTTTTGATAGGTGGTCTTGGACCCGGTCAACCCAACACGTTCGTCACAAGGCAAGGTATCGGCGCGAACATATTCCCAGCCCTCACGGCCAAGCTCGTTCATCATCACAGTCAGGACATGTGCAAAGCGATCTTCGGTCGTCTTTGCACCCTTGGCCTTTTCGCCTCGTCTTGGCGCCGGGACGACCTTGTATTCAAAGCATTGCATCATGAGTTCCTTATCGAGATCAGGACGAAACATACTGTAAGCCTGCCACTCAGGCAAAGCCAGTCGGCAGAAATTTCCCAATGGTGGCGATGGGGCAAGGGCCTGCAGGCCGTCTGAGAAGATGTTGTGTGATTGATTTCAAAAACAACCATACTTCGCAAACCACCCGCTGCAGTATTGTGACCTAGATGCCGCAAATCGTTCCGCGGGCCAAAAAATGGAACCGAGTGACCGAGATGCTTGGAAGGATCCTTTGGCACAAGGCGACACGACAAGAGCGTTCTGCACAGCGACTTTGCCGCAGGACTGGCGCAATCCGAAGATGCCAATTGGTGATTCGGTCTAACCTGAGTTTTCTTTCAACTTGGCAAAGCCAGCCTGACATTCACTGTTTCTGACGCAATCGCGAGTACGCGTTTTCTGGCCCGATAAGGCTTTGCATCGAAACAGCATGGTATGGAATTCTTGCAAAATGCGGGCTTTTCTATCGTCTGCGCGTCACAAACTTGCAATTGTGGCTTTGAAAGGGCAATTAAAGGGCAATGCAACGCTGACTTTTTTCGCGACGATTTTTTGGAGGACACCCTATGAAGAGGCTATATTTGGCTTCGGCTGCTGTTGGTTTGCTGCTCAGCTTGCCAGCACAAGCTGCGACCATTGTTGAGAATGGCAGTTTTGAATCTTTCAACGCCGGTGGGCTGAACGGGTCAGGCTGGGGCGTTTTCGCATCCATTCCGGGATGGACGACTTTGTCGGGTCCGGGAATCGAAATCCAGACGAACCCAACCCTTGGCACGATCAATGCGCAAGACGGTCTGGCCTATGTCGAACTCGACAGCCACAACAACTCCTCCATGGGGCAGTCGGTTGCCTTGGGCGTCGGTCGCTATGCGCTGTCGTTTTGGTATAGCCCGCGCGTCAGCACCTTGGGAGACAACGGCATTGACTACAGCATTGCCGGTCTGTCCGGAAATGTGTCTGGCCCAAGCATCATACCCGTTACGGCGGTTGGACTGTGGACCGAGATCACCTCGGTCTTCTCGATCTCGACAGCCGGATCTTACAATCTGGTCTTTGCAGCGACGGGCATCGACAACTCCTTGGGCGGCCTGATCGACAATGTGTCGATTTCCGCCGTTCCGGTTCCGGCAGCAGGTTTCCTTTTGGTCGGTGCATTGGGCGGTCTGGCGGCCCTGCGGCGTCGGCGGCGTGCAACCGTCTGAATGATCGGATCAACACATAGAAAAAAGGGCGGTCTGAAAAGACCGCCCCTTTTTTTCATGGCAATAGAATGGATTACAGACCCAGTTTTTGCGCAACCATCTGGTTTACGACCGCAGGATTTGCCTTGCCACCCGTGGCTTTCAGCACCTGACCTGTAAACCAGCCGGCCAATTTTGCGTTGACCTTTGCCTTTTCAACCTGTTCCGGGTTTGCCGCGATCAGGGCATCAAGCGCGCGCTCAATCTCGCCCGTATCGGTGACCGCTTTCATGCCGTGTTTGGCGGCCACTTCAGCAGGATCGCCGCCTTCGGTCCAAAGAAGTTCGAACAGCTCTTTGGCCATCTTGCCCGTGATCTCACCCTTGCCCAAAAGGTCCAGCATCCCACCCAATTGTGCAGCCGACACGGGGCTGTCGGCGATCCCCAGACCCTCTTTGTTCAGACGGCCGAACAACTCGTTGATCACCCAGTTGGCCGCAATCTTGCCGTCACGGCCCTGCGCGACAGCCTCAAAAAAGCTGGCGGCCTCCAGTTCGGCGGTCAGAACATTGGCGTCGTAGTCGGTCAGACCGAAATCGCCCATGAAGCGGGCCTTTTTCGCGTCTGGCAATTCGGGCATGGAGGCTGCGATGTCATCGACCCAAGCTTGCTCGATCTCCAGCGGCAAAAGGTCCGGGCAAGGGAAGTAGCGGTAATCGAACGCCTCTTCTTTGCTGCGCATCGAACGGGTTTCGTTCTTGTCCGGATCATAGAGGCGGGTTTCTTGATCGACCTTGCCGCCATCCTCCAGAATGGCGATCTGCCGCCGGGCCTCAACATCGATGGCAAGTTGAATGAAGCGCATGGAGTTCATGTTCTTCAGCTCGCACCTTGTGCCAAGGTGGCTGAAATCTTGTGTGGCCTGATACTTTTCATACTGCCCCGGACGGCAGACCGACACGTTCACATCTGCCCGCAGGTTGCCGTTTTGCATATTACCGTCGCACGTTCCCAGATAGCGCAGGATCTGGCGCAGCTTGACTACATAGGCGGCGGCCTCTTCCGGCCCTCGTATATCGGGACGGCTGACGATCTCCATCAGTGCCACGCCAGTGCGGTTGAAATCGACGAAAGACATGGTTGGGTCCATGTCATGGATCGACTTGCCCGCGTCTTGCTCAAGGTGGATCCGCTCAATCCGAACAAGGCGCGCGACACCGGGGCCCATATCCACCAAGACCTCACCTTCGCCCACGATGGGGTGGTAAAGCTGGCTGATCTGATAGCCCTGCGGCAGATCGGGGTAGAAATAGTTCTTGCGGTCAAAGGCGGAAAACAGGTTGATCTTGGCCTTTAGCCCAAGGCCCGATTTCACGGCCTGTTCAATGCAGAATTCGTTGATGACCGGCAGCATACCGGGCATGGCGGCGTCCACGAAGGACACGTTGGAGTTGGGCTCGGCCCCGAACAGCGTTGATGCGCCAGAGAAAAGCTTGGAGTTGGAACTGACCTGCGCATGGATTTCCATCCCGATCACAAGTTCCCAATCATGCTTTGCGCCCGCAATCACTTTGGGTTTTGGCGTGTCATAGGTCAGGTCGAGCATGGCAAACTCCTTCGTCGCTTGATCGTTGTTTAGGGGTCTGCGCGGCGCGGGGCAAGGGTGGGCAGTGGCGGAATGGTGCCTATTCGTTGAGGAAAGGCTTGTTCGACTCAGGTCTTGGGGGTCATTTCGCCCTTGTCGCGGCAAGGATCGTGGCGTGTCAAAGGGTATTGGATGACTGTTTCGTGGCGCCATTGGGCCTGTATTGCCATTTGTCTTGCGGGATGCGCCACTGGCGTTACCGCAGAACAAACGAAGGCTGACTTTGATTCCTTGCCTGTCATGCGCTGGGATAATCGGCCCGAGGCTGCACAATGGACCCAAGCCTCGCTTTTGTCGCTGGCCAAACACGATGACGTCTTGGCCACAAAGGTTCCCCAAGACATTGGTAGTTGGTGCCCCGGATATGAAGACGCGAGCCTCGCTGAACGACGCGCGTTCTGGGCGGGGCTGTTGTCGGCAACCGCCAAGCACGAAAGTGCGGGAAACCCAAAGGCGGCGGGCGGTGGAGGCAAATGGATTGGCCTTTTGCAGATATCCCCCAAAACGGCCCGCGCCTATCATTGTGAGGCCCAAACCACGGCCGCCCTGAAAGACGGGGTGGCCAATCTGGCCTGTGCCATAAAGATCATGTCAAAGCAGGTTGGTCGCGACGGCGTGGTGGCGGGCAATGGCAAATTGGGCATCGGTCGTGATTGGGCCCCCTTCCACAGCAGCAGCAAACGCGCCGATATTGCGGAATGGACCCGCAGCCAAGCCTATTGCACAGGCTGATGGCGGGGCTTTGGCCTCTTAGATCGCTGCTTTGGTCAACAACTTTATGCGACTGGCCCGGTGGCCTGCTTGCCAAGGGCGCGCCCGCGCAATAGCTATCGTTTATGATACAATCCCTCCTGAACCGCCTTTTGGCACCGACACCTGCGCGCTTGCCCGAACCGGACGCGCGCCTTGCCCTAGCCGCGCTCTTGGTGCGTCTGGCGCGCACTGATGGCGATTATGCCGCTTCGGAAATTGCCCGCATTGACCGGGTGCTGGCAGATTGCCATGGTCTTTCGCCCTTTGCAGCGGCCAGTTTGCGCGCCGAGGCCGAAGCTTTTGAGGCAAGCGCCCCCGATACGGTGCGCTTCACCCGCGCCTTAAAGGCCACGACCGAGCATGAGGATCGTGCCGTCTTGTTGCAGGCCCTGTGGTCGGTTGCGCTGGCAGATGGAGAGCGCGGAGCCGAAGAGGATCAGTTGATCCGCCTCGTGACCAGCCTGCTTGGCCTGACGGATGTGGACTCGGCCCTTGCCCGGCAAAAAGCGGCGCGGACATGATCGCTTCGCTTGGGATGTACGACCGCCCGGAAACGGCTGCGGCACATGATCGGTTTTGGGGCCTGATCCGCGATGCGCTGCGCGATGCCGGATTGGGGGCGCCTGATGGATTGACACGCGGCGAGGGGGCCTATTGGCCCGCATGGACATCCCCCGATCTTCTCTTGTCACAGACCTGTGGTCTGCCCTATCGCGCGAAACTTGCGTCATCTGTAACGCTGATTGGCACGCCCGATTTTGGGATCGAAGGATGCCCGCCCGGCTATTATCATTCCGTCTTTGTTGGGCGCAAAAGCGATCCCCGCCAAACGGTTGGCGACTATGCCTCTGCGCCCTTTGCCTATAATGACGCGCTCTCACAATCAGGGTGGGCGGCCCCCTTGGCATGGTTTGAGGCGCATGGGCTGCCACTTGCCCCCATGGTTCAGTCCGGCGGCCATGCTGCGTCCGCCCGTGCGGTGGCAGAGGGCAAAGCGGATTTTGCGGCGATTGATGCGGTGACATGGCAGCTTTTGTGCCGACATACCGATGTGCAAGACGGGTTGCGCCCCATTGGCACCACCTTTGCCACACCGGGCCTGCCCTATATTGCCGCCATTGGCGCGGATGGTGATGCGACCTTTGAGGCCATCTCTCATGCCATCAGCACCCTGTCGCCCCAAGATCGGGATATTTTGATGCTGCGGCAGGTTCTGCGTATCCCAGCGCAGGACTATCTTGCTGTGCCCATACCACAGGCACCGGCACAATCTGCGCATGTGGTTTGACCAAAACACAGGCAAGTGCCGCAACGTTTGCCACAATGACCGTTGCAAATGGTCAAATCTTGGGCCCTACTTGGCCGACAAACAGCAAAGCCGCGAGACAACGTGACCTCTGAACCACCCCCTCCTCAAGCCCCCGTGATCGAGATCCATGACCTGCACAAGAGTTATGGCAACCTTGAAGTGCTGAAAGGCGTCGATCTGACGGCAAACCGTGGGCATGTTGTGTCATTGATCGGATCGTCCGGGTCGGGGAAATCCACGCTTCTGCGCTGCTGCAACCTGCTTGAGGATAGCCAACAGGGCGAGATCCGGTTTGAGGGCGAGGCCGTGCGCTGGAAAGGCACGGGACTGAACCGGCACCCCGCCGACAAAGTGCAGGTCACGCGAATGCGCACAAACCTGTCGATGGTGTTTCAGCAGTTCAATCTTTGGTCCCACATGACCATTTTGCAAAACGTGATGGAGGCACCCGTCACCGTAATGAAGCGCGATCCGGCCGAGGTTGAGGATAAAGCCCGTGGCTATCTGGCCAAAGTTGGCATTGAAGAAAAATGCGACGCCTGGCCTGCCCAGCTTTCGGGGGGGCAACAGCAAAGGGCGGCCATTGCGCGGGCCCTTTGCATGGAACCGCGCGCCCTTTTGTTTGATGAACCAACCAGTGCCCTTGACCCCGAACTGGAACAAGAGGTGGTCAAGGTGATCAAGGCGCTGGCCGAAGAGGGGCGCACGATGATCCTTGTGACCCATGACATGAAACTGGCCGCCGATGTGTCAGATCACGTGATCTTCTTGCATCAAGGCAAGATCGAAGAACAAGGCCCGCCCGAAGCAGTCTTTGGAAACCCGCAAACTGACCGTTTGCGCGGCTTTCTTTCCGCCACGGCCTGAGGCAAAAGTTAACTCACAACAACAGCTACCTAAGGGGAGACACCATGAAAAAACTGATGCTTGCAACCGCGCTTCTGGCGCTGACTGCCGGGGCCTCGATGGCCCAAACCGTCCGTATGGGCACCGAGGGGGCCTACCCTCCCTACAACTTCATCAACGACAAGGGCGAAGTTGACGGGTTTGAGCGTGAACTTGGCGACAAGCTGTGCGAAATGGCTGGGCTGACCTGTGAATGGGTCACCAATGATTGGGACAGCATCATCCCGAACCTGCAATCGGGCAACTACGACACCATCATCGCAGGCATGTCGATCACGGATGAGCGCGACAAGGTCATCGACTTTACCCAAAACTACATTCCGCCAGCCTCTTCGTCCTATATGGCGCTTTCGGCAGATGCCAATATTGGCGAAGGTGCCGTGATCTCGGCGCAGGTCGGCACCATTCAGGCGGGCTACATCGCGGAATCCGGTGCGACGCTGCTGGAATTCGCAACGCCTGACGAAACCGTTGCAGCCGTCAAGAATGGTGAAGCGGATGCCGTGTTTGCCGATAAGGACTATCTGGCCCCAATCGCGGCTGAATCGGGCGGCCAACTGGTGCTGATGGCGCAGGAAGTTCAACTTGGCGGTGGTGTGGGCATGGGCCTGCGTGAATCCGACACCGAGTTGAAGGAAAAGATGAACGCCGCCATTTCTTCGTTGAAGGCGGATGGCTCGCTTAATGCCATGATCAAGAAGTGGTTCGGCGACGCAGCCGCAGTATTTTGATGGAACTGCCCCTGCCAGATCCGTTTGGCAGGGGCGCCTGACCTATGTTTTCAGCCTGCGCTGACCCAAAGTCGATAGAAGGCCTGCAATGGCTGCTGTGCTACCTGACCACGGGAAAGCACGTTGATTTCTATTGGTCTTTCGCGACTGTCCTGAGCCTGTTGGCGATCACGGCCCCGGTGGCAATGGGGTTTGGCTTTGCCGGTGCAATGGCGGCGCGCAGTCAGATCTTGCCCCTGCGGTGGCTGGGCAAGGGCTACACGGGCATGGTGCGCGGCGTGCCCGATATCGTGTTTTTTCTGTTTTTTGTGATTGCTCTGGATCAGGGCATCGAGTGGCTGAACCATCAGGTGCAATGTCCAGACTGGACGGCCCCGATCCGTCAGGGGCTGGAGTTCCGCGTCTGCCCTGAGGCAAAGGTGCCCTTGGGCAGTTCGCCCCAATGGCTACACAAGCTTTATGGTTTTGGTCTGGCGATCTTGACCTTTGCGTTGGTCTTTGGGGCCTTTGCTGCCAATGTTCTTTACGGCGCAATGCAGGCGGTGCCGCGCGCGCAACTGGAAACCGCCGAAGCCTATGGCATGAGCCAGTCGCAAGTCTTTCGCCGCATTCTGGTGCCACAGATGTGGGTCTATGCCCTGCCCGGCCTGTCGAACCTGTGGATGATTCTGATTAAGGCCACGCCGCTGTTGTTCCTGCTGGGTGTGCAAGACATCGTTTATTGGGCCCGCGAATTGGGTGGGGCCAAGACCAGTGCCTATGAATACCCCCATGGCGATTGGCGCCTGTACTACTTTTTGTTCCTGCTGGTCTTTTACCTGTCATTCACGCGGGTTTCAGAAATCATTCTGGGCCGCCTCACGGCCAAATTATCGCGCGGGCAGGCAACGGCTGCGGGCGAAGCGATGCGGAAGGCCGGGATATGAGCTGTTGGGAAACCGTATCGGCCTATGCGTTCCGGTCTTTGGGCTATGGTGAGCGGCTGTTGCCACGCAGCGATTTTACCCTGTGCCAACAATTCACCCTGATCGGCTCGGGCCTGATCTGGAACATCTATTTTGGCCTGATCGCGCTGACCTTTGGGTTCTTTTTGGCAAATGCCATCGCCATGGCAAAGGCCGCCTCGAACCCGTGGCTGCGCAAGCCAGCCGAATGGTTCATCTTTGTCTTTCGCGGCTCGCCGCTGTTTATCCAGTTCTTTTTGGCCTATGAGGCGTTTGTGTTGCTGCCGCGTGCTGGGATCGAGATCTTTGGCCTGACGGTCCAGACCTCTTGGGTCACGAAAGCATGGGCCGGGGCGCTGTTTGTCCTGTTCTTGAACACCGCAGCCTATTCTGCCGAAATCTTTCACGGCGCGTTGCGGTCGATCCCGAAAGGCGATCTGGAGGCCGCAGATGCCTATGGGATTTCGGGATGGTCACGGTATCGGCGGATTCAGTGGCCAACAATGCTGCGCCTTGCATGGCCCGCCTATACCAATGAGGCGATCTTTTTGTTTCACTCCACCACGCTGGTGTATTTCTCGGGCTTTCCTGCGTTTCAGCAACGGGGCGATGCGCTTTATTACGCCAATTACTTCGCGGACAAGACGTTCAACCCCTTCATCCCCTACCCTATCGTCGCCGTCTATTTCGTTATTCTGACGCTTTTGCTGACATGGGTCTTTGGGATGATCAACAAACGCCTCAATCGGCACCTGCCATCGAACATGAGCCGCAAAATTCGCTTGCGTCCACAGCTTATCCGATAGTAGCGTATATTTGATCAAATTATTCGGGCACCCGCCCGGACCTGTTATTTTGGGGCGAAACCCGCCCTACGGGAAGAAGCGATCAAAGAGGGATGGACCAGAGGCGTGACCCGCTTTGGCACCTTGCCATGCGACCCGCGCCCCGACCAAAACGACCATGATGAAGGACTATCTACGCAAGCACCCCGAAGTGCGCACTATCCGAGTGGCCGCTGTTGACCTGAACGGTCAGGCGCGCGGCAAAAGGATCCCCGCCCGTTTTGCCGACAAGGTTGTAAAGGACGGCACACGCTTTCCGTTCTCGGTTCTCAACCTTGATATCTGGGGCGAAGATATTGATGACAGCCCCTTGGTGTTTGAACAGGGCGATCAGGACGGCGTTTTGCGCCCGACCGAACGCGGCTTTATGCCAATGCCATGGCTGGAGGCGCCGACGGCACTGCTGCCGATCTGGATGTTCCGTGAAAACGGCCAGCCCTATGAGGGCGACCCACGCCACGCCTTGCGCGCCATTGTGGACCGTTACAAGGCCAAGGGGTTGACCCCCGTCGTTGCCATCGAGTTGGAGTTTTTCCTGATCGATGACAGCGGCAAAACCCTGCAGGTGCCGCCAAGCCCAAGGTCCGGCAAGCGCCGCAAGGCGGCAGAGACGTTGTCCATCCGCGCCCTCGATGCCTTTGATACGTTCTTTACGGATCTGTATGACGCCTGCGAGGCCATGGATATTCCGGCCGATACCTCAACTTCGGAAACCGGACTTGGTCAGTTCGAAGTGAACCTGATGCATTGCGATGATGCGTTGCGTGCGGCAGATGACGCATGGCTGTTCAAGATGCTGGTCAAGGGCCTTGCACGCCGCCACGGTTTTGCCGCCAGCTTTATGGCGAAACCCTATCCGGAATACTCCGGCTCTGGCTTGCACACGCATTTCTCGGTGCTTGATGCTTCTGGCAGCAATATCTTTGACAGTGGCGGGCCAAAGGGCACGGCCATGCTAAGGCAGGCCGTCGCGGGCTGTCTGGCCGCCATGCACGATTCGACCCTGATCTTTGCCCCCCACCAAAACAGCTATGAACGCCTTGTCCCCGACAAACATGCCCCGACGGCGATTTGCTGGGGCTATGAAAACCGCACAGCAGCCATTCGCATTCCGGCTGGCAGCACCTCGGCGCGCCGGATCGAACACCGGGTCGCGGGGGGGGATGTGAACCCCTATCTCATGCTGGCGGTCATTCTTGGTGCCGCCCTTGACGGCATGGAGCGCGAGATGGAGGCCCCTGCCCCGATTTCGGGCAACGCCTATGCGGTGGATGGTTTGCAGCAGATCCCTTCTGGGTGGGAGGCCGCAATCGAGGCCTTTGAACATAGCGAAATCATGCCGCGCATCCTGAACAAGGAAATCATCCGCAACCTTGTGCAGACCAAACGCCAAGAGCTGCACTATATTGCGGAGTTGTCGGATTCAGAATTGGTCGAACTCTATCTCGATACCGTGTAAGTGCTGTCAGGCATCCCGGCGTCAATGCACGCCGGGGTGACCGAACCACCAGACCATAGTCCAAACAGGTTATCCCTCATGCTGATCGGCATTTTGCAAACGGGCCTTGCCCCTGACGTCTTGGCGCCCTCGATGGGGGATTACCCCACCATGTTTGCCCGCCTGCTGGATGGCAACGGATTTACCTTTCGCACCTTTCGGGTTGTCGAGGGGGCGTTTCCGGCTGCCGTCACCGACTGCGATGGCTGGTTGATCACAGGGTCCCGGCATGGGGTTTATGAGGATCATCCGTGGATTGCCCCGCTGGAACAGTTCATCCGCGATGCCTTTGCCGCACATGTCCCCGTCGTGGGGATCTGCTTTGGCCATCAGATCATTGCCCAAGCCATGGGGGGGAAGGTAGAACGCTATGCGCAGGGCTGGTCAGTCGGGGCCACAGACTATGACTTTGGCGGGCAAACCTTGACCCTGAACGCATGGCACCGCGATCAGGTGACCGAAGTGCCAAAGGGGGCCAAGGTGGTTGCAAGCAATGCGTTTTGCGAAAATGCGGCGCTGCTCTATGATGACCGAGCGTTCTCGGTTCAGGCCCATCCCGAATTTCAGCGCGAGTTCGTCGAGGGCCTGATGGAGACGCGGGGCAAGGGGGTGGTTCCGGACGATCTGCTGAGCGTGGCGCGTGATCGCTTGGACCTTCCTTTGCAAGACAAGACAATAGCGGCCCAAATCGCCGCCTTTTTCAAAGCGGCACGGACGCGCTGATCGCCGTCGCCAGACAAGAGTGTGACATATGTCCAAATGGACCGATAAATTGCCCGAGGCCGCCCGTGATTTCATCGCCGGGCGCCGCGTCGATGAGGTGGAGTGCATCATTGGCGATATCGCTGGTGTCGCACGGGGAAAGGCGATGCCTGCCGCCAAGTTTGCGCATCAGGCCAACTACTTCCTGCCCAATTCGATCTTTTTGCAAACGATCACCGGGGAATGGGCTGATAATCCCTTTGACGCCTTTACCGAGCCGGACATGATCCTTGAGCCGGATTTTTCCACGGCAACCGCAGCCCCTTGGACGGCCGATGTTACCTTGCAGGTGATCCATGATGCCAAGGATCAAGAGGGCAAGCTTGTGCCCTTTGCCCCGCGCAATGTGCTTCGGCGGATCGTGGATTTATACCGGGCGCAAGGCTGGATGCCCGTTGTCGCGCCCGAAATGGAATTCTTTTTGACCGCGCGCAACATCGACCCCAATATGCCGGTTCTGCCCCCCATGGGCCGCTCTGGCCGCCGCGCGGCAGGCAAGCAGGCCTATTCGATGTCTGCGGTCGATGAATATGGCAAGGTGATCGACGACATCTATGATTTCGCCGAGGCACAGGGGTTGGAAATTGACGGCATCTTACAAGAAGGCGGTGCCGGGCAGATCGAGTTGAACCTTGCCCATGGTGATCCCGTCCGGCTGGCCGATGACGTGTTTTTCTTCAAGCGCCTGATCCGCGAGGCCGCTTTGCGCCACGATTGTTTTGCCACCTTCATGGCCAAACCCATTGCGGGGGAACCGGGGTCCGCAATGCATATCCACACCTCGGTCGTGGATACCAAGACGGGCAAGAACATCTTCTCAGGTCCCAAGGGCGTTGAAACCGAAGCGTTCTTGCACTTTATCGGGGGTTTGCAAAACCACCTTGGCGCGGGGATTGCCTTGCTGGCCCCCTATGTCAACAGCTACCGCCGCTATGTTCCCGACTTTGCCGCCCCGATCAATCTGGAGTGGGGCCGCGACAACCGCACAACGGGCTTGCGCGTGCCGATTTCCACGCCCGCCGCGCGCCGGGTGGAAAACCGCCTTCCGGGGATGGATTGCAATCCCTATCTTGGCATCGCCGCAACCTTGGCTTGCGGCTATCTGGGGCTGATGGAAAAGCGCGCGCCACGGGCGGAATTCTCGGGCTCGGCCTATATCGACAGTGATGAAATCCCAGTCAACATGGGCGATGCCCTTGATCTGCTGGATGACGATCAAGCCCTGAAAGAGATCATGGGGCTGGAGTTCTGCAAGGTCTATGACAGCGTCAAACGCAATGAATACAAAGAGTTTCTACAGGTGATCAGCCCGTGGGAGCGTGAGCATCTGTTGCTGAACGTATGAACCTGCTGCACGCAAACGATCGGCCGGGCAGCTATCCCGCGTCATATTACGCGGCCACCGCCGCGCCGCTGGCCCCCTATCCGATCCTGATGGGCGAGCGGCGGGCGGATGTCTGCATCATCGGCGGCGGCTATACCGGCCTTTCTGCGGCGTTGCATTTGGCCGAACGCGGGTTTGATGTGGTCTTGCTGGAGGCGCATCGCGTTGGCTTTGGTGCCTCTGGCCGCAATGGCGGGCAGGTCGGATCGGGCCAAAGGCAAGATCAGGACTGGCTGGAGAAAACAGTCGGGCAAGACAAGGCCCACCGGCTGTGGGAGATGTCGCAAGACGCCAAGACATTGGTCCGCGACCTGATTGACCGACACGCAATGCCAGTCACTTTTCATTCCGGGATCGCCCATGCCTGCTGGTCCAGATCCGAGGTCGACCACGCCCATGCCTATGCCGAGAAACTTCGGCGCGACTATGGCTATGACCAGATTGAGCCGCTGGATCGCGACTCTATCCGCCGACTGATCGGATCGGAGGTCTATCACGGCGGCGATCTGGATCATGGGGCTGGCCATCTTCATCCGCTGAACTTTGCCATCGGGCTTGCGCACGCGGCAACCAAGGCCGGGGCGCATATCCATGAACGTTCAGAGGTGCATACCATTCGCCATGGGGCAAAGCCGGTCGTCAGCACAGCATCCGGTCGGGTGACCTGCGATCACCTGATCTTGGCGGCGAATGGCTATCTTGGGGGGCTGGACAGGCAGGTGGCGTCCAAGGTGATGCCCATCAACAATTTCATCGTGGCAACCGAACCCTTGGGCGACCGCGCCGCAAGCGTTCTGGCACAACCCATTGCGGTGGCAGACACGAAATTCGTCGTCAACTATTGGCGCTTGTCCGAGGATAACCGGCTGTTGTTTGGTGGGGCAGAAAGCTACGGCTATCGCTTTCCCGACATTGCCAAAAGCGTGTCAAAGCCGATGCTGCAAATCTATCCGCAGCTGCGTGATATCAAGATCGACTATGCTTGGGGCGGAACGCTTGCCATCACCGTAAACCGGATGCCATGTTTTCTGCGACCCCATGAAAATGTGCTGTCGGCCTCGGGCTTTTCGGGGCACGGGGTGGCGATAGCGACCATGGCGGGCAAGATCATGGCCGAGGTCATTCACGGGCAGGCCAGCCAATTCGATCTGATGGCAGAGATTCCCATGGCGCGTTTTCCCGGTGGAAGTGCCCTTCGCTGGCCGCTTCTGGTCATGGCCATGACGTGGTTTTCCCTGCGCGACAGGCTTGGCATTTAGGCAAGGAACCGCCCCGTCATCGAATTGTCACTGGCTTTGAGATGGCATCAAGGTTAAGTCATCCTTAATGTGACATTAAGGAAAATCTTCATGGCGCCTGATGGCCAGATCTCTCTGAGCGGTGCAATCGCGCCGAATGTCTATGACGCGGAACCGATCCCCGCTGCCGCCATGGAGGCAATCCAGCAGTTGCTCGCCTCGGGTGACCTGTTTCGCTATACGGCGGCCAAGGATTCCCCCGTGGCGCTGTTGGAGGCCGAGTTTGCCCAGATGATGGGCGCACGCTTTGCGCTGGCGGTGTCATCTTGCTCTGCGGCTTTGTTCCTGTCGCTCAAGGCGCTGAACCTGCCCAAAGGCGCCAAGGTTCTGATCCCGGCCTTTACATTTGCCGCCGTCCCCTCGGCTGTGGTCCATGCGGATTGCATCCCAGTTATGGTGGAGGTTGGCGCCAATTACAGGCTCGACATGGCGGATTTTGCGGCAAAACTGCCCGGTGCCGATGCCGTTCTGATCTCGCATATGCGGGGGCATACGTCGGATATGGATGCCATCATGGCCCTGTCGGATGCAGCGGGCCTTCCCGTAATCGAAGATGCGGCCCACTCGCTGGGCACCCAGTGGCAAGGGCGCAAGGTGGGAACCATTGGGCGGGTCGGCTGTTTCAGCTTTCAGTCCTATAAGTTGGTCAATGCAGGCGAAGGCGGCATCTTGATCACTGATGATGCCGACCTCGCGGCCCGCGCCGTGATCATGTCGGGGGCCTATGAAGAAAACTGGAAAAAGCACCCCGGCTTTGCCGATAGCCTCTGCGCATGGCAAAACAAGCTGCCCTTGTACAATCTGCGTCTGCAAAACCTGTCGGCCGCTGTGATCCGCCCGCAATTGCCCGAGGTAGACCGCCGCGTGCGCGACGGCTTGCGCAACCATGACCATGTGGCCAGACGCCTGAACCAAAGCGCGCATCTGCGCGTGCCAGATGCCCTGCCGCCCGAACGCCGCGCGCCAGACTCGATCCAGTTCAATCTGATCGGCGCGTGGAGCGATGAGGCAGCACTGCGGTTTCAGGCCGAAGCAAAGCTGCGCGGCATATCTGTTCAGGTCTTTGGCCTCTCGCAGGGCAATGCACGGGCCTTTTGGAACTGGCAGTTTCTGGGCGACGTGCCAGACCTGCCGCAAACCCGCGCCATGCTGATGCGGGCCTGCGATGTGCGCCTGCCCGCACGTTTGCGCATCGAAGAGTTGGACTTTATCGCGAGCGCCCTGCTGGACGCGGCAAAAGTCGCTTTGCCCTAAAGCAAACGAAGGCTGTCTTGAAGCCAAGGCCAGTGCCGCAAGGCGGGCTGCACCACCTGTCGGTCCACCAACCCGCGCACCTGCGTGGCCAAAACCTCTGGAATTGGCCCCAAAGCATTTGCACGGGCAGATAGCGATATCATCCGCGCCAGCGGTGCGCCCGGCAAAGGGCTAACCTCCACCGCAGGTAAAAAACGTGCGGCGTGGTGCAGGGCAAGCGGGGTCAGGATCGTCCACCCGGCCCCCTGTGCGACCATAGCCAGAATGGCGTTGTAACTGTCCAATTCAAAGCGCACGGCATAGCGCAGGTTTTGGCGGGCCAGATGCGTCACGATCTGACGCCCCATCAGATGGCGGGTGGAATACTGGATCAATGGCAGATCCCCTGCCCCCTTGGGCCTGATCGCCAAGAATGGCTCGGTAAGGATCGGGTGAACCTCTCGCCAGCCCGTCTCACCCATCTCTGTCCCCAACTCTGCGGCGACGGCAAGATCCAGCGCCCGCCCCTCTAGCTGATCCAGCAGCCGATGGCTTGCCCCGGTTTCCAGCAAAAAACGACAGTCGGGCAGCGATTCAGAGATGCCCGCCAACAAGGCGGGAGTGACCTCGGCGTCAAGATCCTCGATCATTCCCAGCCGCAAGGTGGTCAACCTGGAAAGATCGGCGCGGGCCAGATCGGCGCGGGCCTCAGCCTCGGTGTTCAGGATCAATTGCGCATGACGACGAAACAAGGCCCCCGCCGCCGTCAGACCAAAGGGGCGCGCGCTGCGATCAAACAACACGGCCCCAAGCGTGGCCTCAATCGCCGCTACCTGTTGGCTGATCGCAGGCGGCGAGACCCCCAATCTGCGGGCCGCTGCGGAAATCGAGCCTTCTTCGGCCACGGCCAGAAAGACCTCGATGCCCCAGATCGTCACCCGGCCCTGTTCTTCGGCCATTCTGGCTTACAGCTTTGACAGCTTTTGCTGCAATTCCGCGAGTTGCCGTTTGATCTGCGCCAATTCCTCCGCACTGTTGGCAGGCGCATCCTCTTCCTTTGCCGGGCCAGAGCCTGCCCAACCGGGCATGCCGACAAGCATTGTCTTCATCAGGGCCTCTTGCTGTTTGCGCATGGCGTCAAACCCTGGAATGGCCGAGATCGGACTGGTAAAGGTGGTCATGTTTTCCATCATCTTTGATTGCCCGTCGCGCAGCATCTCGAAGCTTGCCGCAAGAAATTGGGGAACCACGGATTGGACATTGGTGGTATAGCTGCGGACAAGATCCGTAAGCACACCGATCGGCAGAACGTTCTCGCCTTTGGATTCATGCTCGGCCACGATCTGCAGCAGATATTGGCGCGTCAAATCATCCCCGGACTTCAGGTCAACGATCTGAACCTCGCGGCCTGCTCGGATGAACCCTGCAATGTCCTCAAGTGTCACGTAATCCGACGTCTCGGTATTATACAGACGACGGCTCGCGTAACGCTTGATCAACAGCGGCTTTGCAGTATCGGCCATAGGCCACCCTCCCAACAGTATTTCTGCCATGTGGCATTTGCACGTGCAGAAAGACTAGGGCAGCCCCGCAGAAAAAGAAAGGGCGGACCACAAGGGCCCGCCATATGCTTTAGACATCTGGGAGGAAGGGTCTAAAGCAAACCGTCCTTACTTTGCAGCAGCAGCTTTCTTGGCAGCCGTCGTCACTTCGACAGTTGCTTTCTTGACAGCGGCGGTCGCGTCTTCCGAGAAGTCCTTGCCAGCAGCAAGCATCAACTCGACAGTTTCCATCTGCACTTTCTTGGCAACTTCAGCGAAGGCGGCCATGTTTTCAGCAGCCATCTCGGCAGCGGCCGAGGCGAAATCGGTTGCCGATTTGGTGTAATCGGTTGGCTCGGATTTTGCCTTGGACATGTCAGCCATCTTGGCGATGGTGTCTTTCGTCCACTTTGCAGTGATTTCAGTCGACTTTTCAGCAGCTTCCAAAGCTACTTTCGACATTTTCTCGGCCATTGCAGCCTGAGTTTTGAATGCGTTTTGCATGGACGAGGCATCAACTGGGAAGGATGCCATCATATCTTGCATGACTTTGGTGAAATCTGGTGTCGTGTTCATTATCTCTACTCCTTGGCATCCGGGTTGTCTGACCCGTTTCTGATGAGAAGGTTATACATGCTGCAGTGCAGCATTGCAACATTTTTCTGCACTGCAGCATTTCTTCAGGTTGAGTCCCCGTAAAGTATTGAGCGTCAACCCTTTCCGCCACCGGGTTTGGCGATCACATAGGTTCCGGGCGCCGGACAGAGCACAGGATTGGTCGAATCACCCGGCACGCGGGCAGGAATTTTCGGCCCCGAACGCTCGGCCAGCCATGCCCCCCAGCGCGGCCACCAACTGCCTTTGTTGAATGTGGCGGCGGCCTTCCAGTCCTCGGGTGCACCTGCCACGGGACCATCATTTGTATAATGGCCATACTTGTTCTTGGTGGGTGGGTTGATGATCCCTGCGATATGGCCAGACTGTGACAAGATGAACGTCTTGTCGGTGGACCCCATTTGCGCCACGCCGTTAAAGCTTCCGCGCCAATGGGCAATATGATCCGTCTCGCAGGCAATGGCGCAAAGCGGAACTTTGACGCCCGACAGGCTGACCGGCTCTCCGAACACCGGGAAGGTGCCCTTGGAAAACCCGTCGCCCTGACACAGGCCGCGCAGATATTCGACGGCCATGGTGGCGGGCAGGTTCGTGCCATCGCCATTCCAGAACAAAAGATCAAAGGCCGGAGGGGCCTCGCCCAACATGTAGCTTTTGATGGCAGGCTGGTAGATCAGGTCGTTGGAGCGCAAGAAGCTGAACGTCCGGCCCATGAACAATTTGGACAAGATCCCGTCTTGGGCCGACTGACGCTCAATCCCATCGACAAAATCATTCTCCAGAAAAACGCCCACTTCGCCGGGATCAGAAAAATCGGCAAGGGTCGTGAAAAAGGACGCCGATTTGACCGAGGTGTCGCCGGCCCGTTCCAGATGCGCAAGGGTAAGGCCCAGCGTAGTGCCCGCAATGCAATAGCCCACCGCATTGATCTGCCGCTCACCTGTGATGCGGCGCACCTCGGCCATGGCACGCAGATATCCGTCGCGGATATAGTCGTCCATCCCCACGCCCGCATAGCTGGCATCGGGGTTGACCCAACTGACAACAAACAGGGTAAAGCCTTGATCCACAATCCATTTGATCAAGGAATTTTCTGGCTTCATGTCCATGATGTAGAATTTATTGATCCATGGCGGGAAGATCAGGAGGGGTGTCTGATGAACGGTTTCCGTTGTCGGCGCATATTGGATCAACTCCAGCATGCGATTGCGGAAAACGACAGAGCCCGCCGTGGTGCCGATGTTCCGGCCCACCTGAAACGCCTCTGGGTCGGCCAAGGTCACCAGCAGGTCGCCATCGTTCGCCTCGATATCGCGGACCAGATTTTCAAGGCCAAGCACAAGACTTTCGCCATCCGTGGCCACAGCTTTTTCAAGCGCATCCGGGTTGGTTCCCAAGAAGTTGGTGGGCGAAAACATGTCGACGATCTGCCGTGTGAAATATTCCACCCGGCGGCGATCGGCAGGATCGATATTTTCCATATCCCCAATCGCCGTCGTCACCGCCTCGGCGTTCAGCATGTATTGCTGCTTGAGGTAATTGAAGAACGGATGGGTTTCCCACAACGGGTTGGAAAAGCGGCGATCCTGCGGGGTCGGGTCCGGAGGGGCCTTGAACTCACCCTTGGCAAGAGCCTGCTGCGCCTCGACATAGTGCTTGAGGCTTTTGCCCCAATAACTGATCTGATGCTCCAGAATCTTGGCAGGGTTCTGCATCATCTCGGCCAGATAGGCCGATGCAGCCTTCATGTAGATTTCGTTCGACGGCCCTTGCAGCGCACCATCTGCCTGCTTTCGATGGGCCAATGCGGCCATCAAACGCTTTGACAACTCGTCCACGCGGGCAAGGTTGGCTTGCATCCTCTCTAACTTTAGTCCCGGTTCGCTGTCATCGGTTGTCATGTTAAGGTTTCCCGCCTATCTTGCTGCCACGCAGCATACCGCCGCCAGACGGAGGGGGGAAGCGGCGAATTGGCCCGGCACCAATGCCGGAGATGGAGACTCAGTTGAAATTCATGCTCAACTACGACCTGATGGAAACATCACGCAACACCAATGAGTGGTTGGGTGCAACAGCCCGGGCCATGGCATCTTACCCTGCCTTCGCAATGACGATGAACCCGATGCTGCAACTGACCGCAGCCTGGGGTGAAGTGACTGAACGCACATTTGCCCGAATGGTGGCAAAGCCTGACTGGGGGATCCGGTCAATCGTTGGCCCAGACGGCCAAGATCACATTGTCGATGTGAACACGGTGGTCGAGCGCCCCTTTGGCAATCTGGTCCAGTTCTTTGTGCGCCGCCGCGAACCGATGAAGCGCAAGGTGCTTTTGGTCGCGCCCATGTCCGGTCACTACGCCACCCTCTTGCGCTCGACCGTGTCGTCGCTTTTGCCCGATTGCGATGTGTTTGTGACCGATTGGCACAATGCCCGCGATATCCCCGTCAGCGCGGGCAAGTTCGACATCGAAGATTACACCCTCTATCTGGTTGATTTCATGCGCCACCTTGGGCCTGACACCCACGTGATCGCCGTCTGTCAGCCCGTGCCATTGACGCTTGCCGCGACAGCATATCTTGCCGCCGAAGACCCAAAGGCCCAGCCCCGCAGCTTGACGCTGATCGGCGGTCCGGTTGATCCGGACGCCGCTGCCACGGATGTGACGGATTTCGGTCGTCGCGTGACCATGGGTCAGTTGGAACAAACCGCCATTCAGCGCGTCGGCTTTAAGTACAAAGGTGCGGGCCGCATGGTCTATCCGGGCCTTTTGCAGCTGCAAAGCTTCATCTCGATGAATGCCGAACGGCACTCCAAGGCGTTCAGCGAGCAGATCATGCGCGCCGCGCGCGGCGAGTCACGCGACAATGACGCCCACAACCGCTTTTACGACGAATACCTTGCGGTCATGGACATGACGGCAGAGTTTTATCTGTCGACCGTGGACCGGATCTTCAAAAAGCGCGAGATCGCGACGAATTCCTTCGTCGTTGCTGGAAAGCAAGTTGATTTCGGGGCCATAACGGATGTGGCTGTCAAGATCGTCGAAGGGGCGAATGACGACATTTCCGCCCCCGGCCAATGCCTTGCAGCGCTTGATTTGCTGACCAACCTTCCAGACAGCAAAAAAGCCAGCCATCTTGAGCCCGGCGCGGGCCACTATGGCATATTTGCTGGCAAGTCATGGCGTCTGAACATTCGTCCATTGGTCTTGAGCTTCATCGACGCAAACTCGTCCTCGCCCAAGCAGGAGCGCCCAAAGGCCGAGATCAAGCTGGCCTCAGCGTAGGATCATCGGCCCGGACAAGAACTGCTCAATCGCCCGAGTGACCTCCTCGGGCGATTCAAGCATCGGAAGATGCCCTGCATGTTCCAAGACTTTCAGCACCGAATTAGGCATCAGATCGCGGGCAAACTCCTGCCGCCGCAGGGGCACGACGGTATCAAAGGCCCCCGCCAGAAAAAGCGCGGGCAAGAGCGTGCGGCGCAGCGTCTTTTGCTGATCTGGCCTGCGCTGCAAGGCGCGAGATTGCCGCAAAAAGACACCCTCGCCCAGTCCAAGCGCCATATCCTCGGCCAATGCCAGCACGGCAGCGCGGTCATCGCCGTCAAACAGGGCCACTACCGGCACTTCCTCGGACATGGCTTGCAACAAGCGGCCGGACCGTGCGGCGATCATGCGGGCTTCGCGCGCGGCGGCCACCTGCGGTGCCTCTGCCAATGGATCAGTTGCCAGAAAAATGACGCTGCTCACGCGGTCAGGTGCGCGTCGGATTACGTCAAGGGCCACAATGCCTCCCAAGCCATGGCCTGCCAAGGCAAACCTTGCAGGGGCGCCCGCCAGAACCGCCTCGGAGTTCCGCTCAACCGTATCTGCAACCGGGAGAACAACCTGCACCGCGCGCTGCGTGCCCAGACCAACCATTTGTGGCAAAAACGACCGCGCATCTTGCATCAGACCGGGAACAAAGACGATGGGATCAGTCATGGCCGTGCCTTTTTTCCCGGATTACAATAAGTGGCAGTAGGCCCAAGACCGCCCCAAATGGCAAAAATTTGGAAGCGAAGGAAAGACATTTCCATCGACCGCCCAGCGGCGGCTATGCGATCGTTTTGGCAGCTCTGTCCAATATTCGAAAAGTGCAATTTATTGCTTAGCATATTCACTGTAACTTTACCCCCTAATAGATTGAACAACAGAAATTTACCGATGAATAATCCACTTCCTGAAGGGTCACCAGAAATGGATGAATTGTGGATTTGGGGAAACACGCAACATTGAACGGAGGCCCACCCTATCGCATCATCACCCCACTTGCCCCGAAATTTCCTCTGCCGCTGCCACGATCATCGCAAGGCATTGCGGTGAAGAAAAGCGGTGATCTGCGCCCTTGACCAACAACAGGCGGATATCCGGGCCAAAGGCGTGATCCAATAGGCGGGTTGCGACCGATACAGGCACATCGTCATCCGCAGTGCCTTGCAACAATCGGGTCGAAAACGGCAGATTCAGCGGCGTGCGCAGCACCAACCTGTCCCGCCCGTCTTCGATCAGCCGTCGGGTGATGATGTAAGGCTCGTCAGAATAATCGGAGGGCAAGACCACCTGCCCCGTCCGTTCCATTTCAGCTTTTTGCGCCGCACTGAAACTGGCCCACATGCTGTCTTCGGTGAAATCCGGGGCCGCGGCGATGCCAACAAGGCCCGCAATACGGTTAGGTATCGCCTTTGCAAGCAACAGCGCAATCCAGCCCCCCATGGACGAGCCGATCAGGATTTGAGGCCCACGGGTAAGCGAGGATATCGCGGCAAGGGCGTCCTCGAACCAATCGCCGATCGACCCATCCAGAAAAGCCCCCGAAGACGCCCCATGGCCCGAGTAATCAAAGCGCAGAAAGGCCCGGCCCTTAGAGCGCGCCCAGTCTTCCAAAAAGACCGCCTTTGTCCCCTCCATATCCGATCGAAAACCGCCCAGAAACACAAGTCCTGGCCCCGCCCCTTCGGTCTTGCGATAGGCGAGTTTGCGACCCTGTGGGGTGATGAATTCGTCAGGCTCTGGCATGGCATCCTCCGTTGGACAGGCTTCTATCGGGATGGAGTTGACATTGCTACGCCCAAGGCGCAAAAGACGCGCCGTTATAACCCGCAACCGGGCGTTTCGTAGGCGCCAAAACGACGAGGAGGCTGATATGGCCCAGATTTCCCTGACTTTTCCGGATGGCAATGTCCGACATTATAATGCTGGTGTGACGCCAGCCGAGGTCGCGGCCTCCATCGCGCCCTCTTTGGCCAAGGCCGCAATCTCGGCGCAGCTGAACGGCGCGCATTGGGATTTGCAGTGGCCGATCCCATCGGATGCCAAAATCTCGATCAACACGATGAAGGATGACAGTGCCGCACTGGAGCTGATCCGCCACGACCTTGCCCATATCATGGCCCGCGCCGTGCAAGAGATCTGGCCCGATGTGAAGGTCACCATCGGCCCTGTGCGCGACTACGGCTGGTTCTATGACTTTGACCGTGCCGAGCCCTTTACCCCCGAAGACCTTGGCCAGATCGAAGCCAAGATGAAACACATCATCAACGCCCGCGATCCGGTGAAAACCGAAGTCTGGGACCGCGCCCGCGCCATCGCTTATTACGAACAGCGCGGCGAGCCGTTCAAGGTGGAGCTGATCAACCGCATCCCCGAGGGCGAGGATCTGCGGATGTATTGGCATGGGGATTGGCAGGATCTGTGCCGTGGCCCGCATCTGGTGCACACCGGCCAAGTGCCTGCGGATGCTTTCAAACTGACCCACGTGGCGGGGGCCTATTGGTTGGGCGATGCCACCCGCCCGCAATTGCAGCGCATCTATGGCGTCGCCTTCAAATCCCGCGAGGATCTGAAAGCCCATATGATCATGCTGGAAGAGGCCGCAAAGCGTGACCACCGTAAGCTGGGCCGCGAAATGAACCTGTTCCACATGCAAGAAGAGGCCCCCGGCCAGATCTTCTGGCACCCGAACGGCTGGACGATCTATACAACCTTGCAAGATTACATGCGCCGCCAACAGCGCCGCGATGGCTATGTCGAAGTGAACACCCCGCAAGTGGTGAACCGCAAGCTGTGGGAAGCCTCGGGTCACTGGGAAAGCTATCAGGAAAACATGTTCATCGTGGAAGTGGATGAAGACCACGCCCGAGAGAAAACCGTCAACGCGCTGAAGCCGATGAACTGCCCCTGCCATGTGCAGATCTTTAACGTGGGCCTCAAATCTTATCGTGACCTGCCGCTGCGCATGGCCGAGTTTGGGTCGTGCAACCGGTATGAGCCGTCGGGCGCGCTGCATGGCATCATGCGGGTGCGCGGCTTTACGCAAGACGACGCGCATATCTTTTGCCGCGAAGATCAGATTGAATCGGAAACCAAGAAGTTCATCGATTTCTTGTCGAAGATCTATGCCGAGCTTGGGTTCGACAAGTGGCGCATCAAGCTTTCTACCCGTCCTGAAAAGCGGATTGGCACGGATGCAAGCTGGGATGTGGCCGAAGCGGCGCTTGGCAATGCCTGTATCGCAGCCGGTCACAGCTATGAGTTGAACCCCGGCGAGGGTGCGTTTTATGGGCCAAAGCTGGAATTTGTGCTGACCGATGCCATTGGCCGTGACTGGCAATGTGGCACCTTGCAGGTCGATCCAAACCTGCCTGAGCGGCTGGATGCGGCCTATATTGGTGAAGATGGCGCCAAGCATCGCCCCATCATGCTGCACCGCGCCTGCCTTGGGTCGTTTGAGCGCTTTATCGGGATCTTGATCGAAAGCCACGCAGGGAAACTGCCGTTCTGGCTGGCCCCCCGTCAGGTGGTCGTGGCCTCGATCGTCTCGGATGCCGATGATTACGTGGCCGAGGTTGTCACGGCCCTGACGCTTGCCGGCGTCCGGGCCGAGGCGGACATGCGCAACGAAAAGATCAACTACAAGGTGCGTGAGCATTCTGTGGGCAAGGTTCCGGTCATTCTGGCCATCGGGATGAAAGAGGTCGAGGAGAAAACTGTTTCAGTCCGCCGCTTGGGTGAAACACAAACCCGCACAATGGGCTTTGCCGAGATCGTGGCCGAGCTTGCAGCCGAAGCTCTTGCACCCGACCTGCGCTGATCGCAAGCCCCTGAAATCGATGAAAAAGCGCCGGTTGTTCGGCGCTTTTTTCATGCCGTCTGGCGACGAACATCCAAAACCGCATTCGTTACACCCCTCACACAGGTTTTTCCACACGGGCCTGTGACTGTTCTGAAACATCAATTTGGGGCACCCATTTGGATATCGCCAAAAGATGCGATGCTGAACACCCAAAGGGATGAATCAATGTCAAACAACCTCAAGACCCTCGCCGTTGCTGGTGCGCTCGCGACCGCGATGACAGCCCAGTTTGCCACCCATGCTGCAGCCCAAGGCGCGCAAGAAAAATGCTTTGGTGTCTCGCTTGCCGGTCAGAACGATTGTGCCGCAGGCCCCGGCACCACCTGTGCCGGCACCTCCAAGGTGGATTATCAGGGCAATGCCTGGACGCTGGTTCCGGCAGGCACCTGCACCACCATGGAACTCCCCGATGGCCGCATGGGCAGCCTTGAAGCCCTTGACCGCGACATGGCTGGCTGATGGCGCGCGCCGGGGGACTTCACGTCCCCCGGACCCCCTGTGGGATATTTATGAACAGATGATGGAGGGCAATCGGATGCTGGATGGAACCGACAAGGGGCTGCCTGCGGCCCCAGGTGTAGGCTACAAGCCGCAGCATTTCGCAGCCCTTATGGCAGGGGCAGAACCTGTAAGATGGCTTGAAATTCATGCCGAAAACTACATGGGTGCGGGTGGGCGACCCTTGGCGCAACTGCGCCATCTGGCCGAACGCTTTGCCATTTCGGTGCATGGGGTTGGGTTATCGATCGGCGGCGAGGGACCGCTGGATGAAGACCACCTGTCACGCCTTGCGCATCTGTGCGACTGGCTGAACCCGGCCAGCTTTTCCGAACATCTGGCATGGTCCACCCATGAGGGCGTGTTTCTGAACGACCTTCTGCCGCTGCCCTATACGTCAGCGACACTGTCGCGGGTTTGCGACCATATCGACCACGTGCAAGAGGTGCTGCGCAGGCCGATGCTTTTGGAAAACCCCTCAACCTACCTCGCCTTTTCAGAAACGGCGATGGACGAGGTTACCTTCTTATCCGAAATCGCGCGGCGCACCGGTTGCGGGCTGCTGCTGGATGTAAACAACGTCTTTGTCTCTGCCACAAATCAGGGATTTGAGCCAATGGACTATATCCGCCGCTTTCCCCTTGAGAAAGTCGGGGAAATCCATCTGGGCGGTCATGATGAAGACCGCGCGGATTGTGGCGAGATGCTCTTGATCGATGCCCATGGAACAGCCGTAGCGGACCCGGTCTGGGCCCTGTTTGCGGACACAATTGCCTTGGGCGGGCCCAAGCCAAGCTTGATCGAATGGGACAATGATGTGCCCGATTGGCCCACGCTGGCCGCCGAGGCCGCGCGTGCAGCCCACATGTTGGATCTTGTGGCATGAACCAAGCTGCCTTTGCCCAAGCACTTTTGAACCCAGACCTTGGTGTTCGCCTGGGGCTGACCGACCCGCAGGGCCGGGCCGCGCCCAAGCGTTTTGCCGTTTATCGCAACAACGTCGCCGTTGGCCTGAGCAAAGCGCTGGAACAGGGGTTTCCCGTCGTTCAACGCCTTGTCGGAGATGCGTTTTTCAGCGCCATGGCAGGTGTGTTTGTGCGGGAACATCCGCCAACCTCACCCCTTCTTATGCTCTATGGGGCAGATTTTCCTGCCTTTTTGCGGCGGTTTCCACCGGTGCAGCACTTGGGCTATTTGCCCGATGTGGCGCAGCTGGAACTGGCCCTGCGGGAAAGCTACCAAGCGGCAGACGCGGCCGGATTGCCTGTTGAGGCCATTGCAGGGCTGGAGGCCGATGTCTTGATGGCATCACGGCTTCGGCTGGCACCCAGCTTGCGGGTGGTGCAATCGAACTGGCCGATTCACGGCATTTGGCTGGCCAATAGCAAGGGTGGCCCGCCTCCGACCATGGAGCCGCAAGATGTGCTGGTGTTGCGGCCAGAGTTTGATCCGATCCCCTTCGCCCTGCCCCAAGGCGGCGCGCGGATCATAAACGGGCTCTTGTCCGGCGTCGCCCTTGGCACGGCTTTAGAGCTGTCACCGATGACCGATCCCGCAAGCATTCTGGGCCCTTTGCTGCAGGGCCGTGCCATTCTGGAGGTAACACGTTGAACCCAGCCCTTGCCCTATACGAGGCGCTTGCCTTGCGCCTCAACGCCCTTGCACCGCTTGCCTTGCCGACGCTGTCGCGGTTGGTGTTCGCAGGCGTGCTCTTTGCTTATTTCTGGGCCTCCGGCCTGACCAAGATCGGGGAGGGTCTGTTTTCCCCCTCCAGCGGGGCCTATGCTCAGATCTTTCCGCGTGCGTTTGAGGCCCTTGGTTATGATCCCAGCCGATTTGCGCTGTGGCAAAAGCTGGTGGTTCTGGGCGGCACTTATGCGGAGTTCGTTCTGCCCGTTCTTGTCGTCCTTGGTCTTCTTACCCGCTTTGCAGCACTTGGGATGGTCGGGTTTATCATTGTGCAGAGCCTGACGGATATCGTCGGCCATGGGGCAGATGCGGCAACCGTTGGCGCTTGGTTCGACCGCGCCTCTGATGCGCTGATCCTGGACCAGCGCGCACTTTGGATCCTTCCGTTGCTTGTCCTCGTGTTTCAGGGGGCCGGACCGATCTCAGCTGATGCTGCATTGCGATTTATGCGCAAGAAATAGCCAAAGACACCCATTTCACAGGGAATTTAGGCCCCGAGCAGATGGGATGATGCGTGATTGGGCTTGATTTTGGGTAAAACTGCGGCATTCTGTCACTCAGTGACGACAGACTTTCTGACCGCCTCGAAAACCGAAGGCCATGAAATCTGGCCGTACGGCTTACGGCAATTCCGCCGTGAGAGGACTGGAGAGGGAAGTTCGACATGGCCACTGGCACTGTTAAATGGTTCAACGCAACCAAGGGATTTGGGTTTATTGCACCCGATGATGGCGGCAAGGACGTGTTCGTGCATATTTCTGCGGTCGAGCGTGCGGGTCTTCAGGGGCTGAACGACAACCAAAAGATCGCTTATGAGATGCAGTCTGGCCGCGATGGCCGGGCCTCGGCAAGTGACCTAAGACTGCTCTGAGGGACCAGAACCGGGCGGTGCCATGCGGCGTCCCAGTTCGGCAGCCCCCAAGATTTCATGACTCGCGCGTTTATGGATCGCGCGAGTTAGATCCATTTTGCTTTTGTGGTGTCGTCCCAGCCTAGGGTCCAGACGCCGCCCGCTTCGATAATGGGCCGTTTCATCACTGTCGGCTGCGCTTTGATCTGGGCATCGGCGTCGCTTGCCTTGAGAAAGTCGCTGAAACCGCGATAGGTGGTCGAGGTCTTGTTGATCACGCGATCGCCAAATTCCTGAACGATTCTATCCACTTCCGCCTCGCTCAGCGGGTCTTTGCGCACGTCTCGAAAGGCCACGTCATGGCCTGCGGCCTCAAGGCTTTTGAGCGCTTTCTTGCAGGTATCGCAGGTTGGAATGCCGTAAAGGATCATGGTTCGGGCCCCGTCTTATCGGTTGGATTTTGCGATGCACCGCCAGTGCACCTGCTGTGCACCCCCTGTACAGACCGGACGCACACCACTTGCCCATGGGAATAGCGCAGCGCGCAGGCACGACGCAAGCCTATCCGGCAAGCGCCCGCGTCACCGTGACCCCGCCCCAAGCCGCCAGGGCCGTCAGCACCGCGCCCCATGTGGTGTCGGTCACCACCATGGTCCAGTGCCAATCTTTCATGATGGCATAGCTGGTGAACTCATAGGTGCCATAAGCCATCGCCCCGATGATCGCCGCCGGGATCAGAACCGGCGCGCCGGTTTTGAGCGCGGGCAGGCTGACGAGGTAGAGCAGCCCCGCCACATAGGCCGCGTAAAACAGGGCGGCCGGGCCAAAGCGGATCGGCTCGGCCATCAAGGCACCGATGTGGCGCGCAAACAGCGGCTTCATCACGAAGGTCAGCATGATTGCATCCACGATCAAAAAGATCGCGGCGGTGGAGAGATAGAGGATGGCGATTTGCATGGGTCACTCCCGTTTGGGATCATGTAGAGGGAAAGGCGCGCGGGGCAATAATTTGTTAACCACATCCATAGCAAGATGGTTCCATGTCTCGCTACCTCCGCCCCAAACAACCCGGCGCATCGGTGTTCTTCACCGTGGCTTTGGCCGACCGCAGCGCGCAGACCTTGGTCGAGCGAGTTGAGGTGTTGCGGCAGGCCGTGCGCGAGACGCGGGCCGAGCGGCCATTTCGGATTGAGGCATGGGTTGTCTTGCCAGACCATTTTCACGCCATCTGGACATTGCCCGAGGGGGATGCAGATTTTTCCACGCGCATGGCCGCAATCAAGGCGCGGTTTACGCGTGATTTGCGTAGGTCGGGCTTCAGCCCGGCTCCGCCCTCCAACCCCTATGGGGCGAGGGGCGGTCGCCGGAGAGTCGGGCTGAAGCCCGACCTACCGGTCGAGGCACGGGGCGATGAGGCGCCCATTTGGCAAAAGCGGTTTTGGGAGCATCACATCCGGGATGAGGCGGATATGGCAAACCACGTGCGGTATTGTTGGATCAACCCGGTCAAGCATGGGTTGGTCGCGCATCCCGGGGACTGGCCGTATTCGAGTTGGCACCGCGATGCGGATGCATGGGGCGAGTGGCGGGGTGAGGCGTAGGGCGGGCTTCAGACCGCCATTTTGGTGGGCGGTTGGGGGGGGGGTGAGGGAGGGAGAGAGAGAGAGAGTCGGGCTGAAGCCCGACCTACGGGTGCTGTCGATGCAGCAGGCCCCTTTTCTGCCCTTGATGCAGCCACATGACGCATGGATGCAAATCTGACGGGGTGAGAGGCGGCACCGCGCTTGCGCGGGGCGAAAACAGTCCAGTGGACTGTTTTCAGCCACGAACGCCCGAGCACGCTTGCAAGGGCCGGGGGACACTATGGATAGAGTAGACAGAAAATGCTAAACGCGTCCTGCCGTGTGCTTGTTAATTTGATTTCAGCGCCATCAAATAATTTGCGAAAGCACTACAGGAGACGAGCATGTATCTCGCATCCGCTTGTGTTAAAGTGTTATCGTTAAGAAGCGCGTGCCGGATGCCATCTGCATCTGATGTATATGCATAGAGTTTTTCGAAACCATCTCTAAGTGCGGGATGTACAACCACTTTGTCTACAGCCTTTCTTAAAGGGGTTGATATGCCACCCACTTTCTTTGAGTCTGTTACAAAAGCAACTGCTGCCTCCACGGCGGAAATGGACTCCTTTATGCTATTTCGGTAGTCCGGTGATGGGCGCTGGCTGTACAATTCGGCAGCACGCTTAATATGCTCACGAACCGCCGCTGGGGAATCGTCACCCATTGCTTGTTCGACCGATTCAAGTTGGTTTTCATCTGTAATCTTAACAAGAGTCGTGCCTGCGAATCGAAAAGCTGCTCTTTCTCGCTCCAAGACCCTATTGCAGAAGCGTGCAAAATCCTCACCACCCCCTTTAAATCGAAAGTGATCAATTTCACTCTGAGCAAGAAACTCAATAAAATCGTACACCGAAAAGAAATTTGACCCAAAGAAGAATTTTCTAATAAAAGAGATAATTGCTTTCGCTTCTCTATCCCTAGTGTCGGTTGGCTTCCTGAAGAAGTGAAACCAGATAATTTCTGTTAATTCTTCAAATTGAGTTGTTAACCTTACTTGGCGACCAATTATATCGTACTCCGCAATATCCTGAAAGTAAGTTAGACTTACCGCATCCCAAAGGCCATTGCGCAGTGGCTCCGGCATTTCGTCTTCACGAAGATCAAAACTTGGCTTTGCGTAGCCGAAACGGGATGAGAAACTAGTCACCCCCAAACCCCTTCAAACTCCCGCCACTCCCCCTTGCTCATGCCCGAGGTTTCCTGCGTCACGACCTCACCTTTCAACCTCCGCTTCAAAACGTCAATCGCCTTTGACGAGAGTGTTACGCCTCCCATGCGGTAGTCCTCGAAGGCGGCATAGGCCAGCGGCACCCAGTCTTTCACGCAATTCGCAATCGCCTCGGCGTAGACGCGGATTTCATATTGGGCGTGGGGGTCGGCGCGCAGGCGCAGGAAGTGGAAGAGGTTGTGCAGGTCCGTTTTCCAATACCACTGGGTGTAGATGTTCATCGGCAGGTTCATGCGGGCGAGTTCGCGGGCGAGGCCCTGCTGGCCGTCCTGGCTCAGCATTTCCTCATAATGGTCATACATCTGGGCGGCGTCGGATTTCAGCATGGCGAGCACGCGAGCGGATTCTTCGCCCGACAGCACCTCTCCCCTCCCCTGATTGTTGACGACCGATTGCGCGGCAAGCTGGGACGGCTCGGGGATATAGAACTCCCGGTCCAGGATCGAATAGCGCGCGGAGTATTCGTTGACGTTGGCGGTGCGGTGGCGGATCCACTGGCGGGCGACAAAGACAGGCAGTTTGACGTGAAGCTTGATCTCGCACATCTCAAACGGGGTGGAGTGCCAGTGGCGCATCAGGTAGCGGATCAGGCCATCATCGTTTTGCACATGTTTGGTGCCGGCGCCGTAGCTGACGCGGGCGGCCTGCACGATGGCGCTGTCGTCGCCCATATAGTCGATGACGCGGATAAAACCGTGATCGAGCACCTCATGCGCGCGGTAGAGATGGGCCTCCATCCCCTCACTGACAGCGCGCAAAGTGGGGCGCGGGGTGGCGCGGGCGGCCTCGATCTCGGCTTTTTGATCAGGTGTCAGGGGCATGGGGTGGCCTTTGCGAATCCGTTGTGTGACGAAATGTGGTGGCTGTTGGCCTGTAAGATACGAGAGGTTGGGATTGCGGGGCAAGGGTGCGCGGCAATTCTGCATCATCAAGGGGTGGAGGGGCCCGGATTCATTGACAGAAAGATCAATGCGAGACATCTTTTCGGACAAAATAAACCAAAAAAGAGCAGTGATCATGTCTTGGCGATTGAAGGCGGTCTTTTTGGCCGGTCTTGGCCTTGCGGCCTGTGGCGGCAATCCGTTCATCGACACCACCACGGCGGGGGGTGGCGGCGCGGGCGGTGGCGGCGGCGCGGGCGGTGGCGCAGGCGGCGGTGGCGCGACGCCCGTCAACACGCTGTCCTTGGGGAACTTGCAGTCCTTCAGCTATACGCCCGGGGCCCCGACGATGTCGATCACGCTGACGGCGCAAGATGCGGCGGCCTTGACCGCGACGTATAGTCGGAACGCGGCTTTTGATATCACGGGCTATGAGGCCTATACCTATCAAGAGACCACTTCGAACCGTTTTGTCGTGGCTTTGGTGCGGCAGGTCGGGACGCTGACAGGGGCGCTGGGGATGGAGGGCGGCCAGTTCGTCAACTATTATGGCGGCACGCAGGCCGTGCGGGCCGATGGTTTTACCTTTGATGCAGCTGCGGTCAGTGGCACGCTTGGCGCCCCTGCCAGCTATTCGGGCACATACGTCGGCATCATGAACGTGGGCTATCCTGCCCCCGGTGGTCCGGGGGGCGACCTGAACCCGGAAATCGGCTATCGTGTCACGGGACGGACATTGATCACCGCAGATTTCACCGAATTGACCGTGACAGGCGGGGTTGATACCCGCCGGATCGTGGAAACAAGTGCCGTTACGGATGGCACGCTGCCGGTCGCACCGGGGGATATTGATGGGGTGACGGGTCAATTGATCTTGCCGTCGATTGGTTTGTTTGAAAGCACGATTACCGCAGATGGCACCTTTGCGGGCGAAGTCTATCGCGGCCCCCAATCCGTCGGCAGCTATTCTGGAATCTTTGGCGAGAATGCGGATGAGGTTGCAGCGCTGCTAGTATTCCAACCGTTGCCCATCACCAATCTGGAAGAGCGCGGTTTGATCGTTCTGCCCTCGTGCGCCATCGGTGGCGGGCCGGCATGCCCATAGGGCCACGACGGCTTCGGTCGGCGGCCCTTTTTGGTCTGGCGAGTTTTGCGCTGATCCTTGGGCCACCGCTGTTTGCTGTGGCGCAAGAAACGCCAAAGGCGCGCACCGCCACAGCGCCGCAGATGGTGGTTGTCGACCTGACCCCGCAAGAGGCGCGCCTGCATGCGCTGCGCGCGGTGCAAGCGGGGCAGATGGATGCCGCGCGACGGCTCTCGCTTGCGCTGTTGCAGCAAGACCCCGATGACATGACAGCCTTGATGGTCATGGCCATGGCGGGCGCAAAGACCGGCTATACCAAACTGGCGATCATTGCAGGCAAGCGCGCCTACCGGCAGGCAGAGCACAAGGGCCAAAAGTTTGAGGCCGCCTATCTGACGGCGGCGGCGATGGACAAGGCGAAACGACCGCTGGCCACGAAACTGTGGCTGCGCCGGGCGGCGGAAGTGGCCCCCTCGGACGCGTCGCGCGATCTGGCGAAACGCAGCTTTGTCTCGGTGGCGCGCAGCAGCCCCCTTACCCTGAACTTCGATTTCGGGATCGGGCCCAGTGACAATGTCAATGGCGGCAGCCTGTCGGATGTGATGTGGATCATCGGCTTGCCCTTTGCCATCACGGATGCCCTGCCCGGTGGCGTGTGGCATGTGGGGGTATCCGGGGACTATCGGCTGCACGAAAACGCCACGTCGCAAACCCTTGCCACCTTTGCCCTGCGCCAAAGTGGTGTGTGGCTAAGCCAAGAGGCAAAGCGCAGACAGCCGACGGCAAAGGCAAGTGACTTTGCCCAGACGGCTGCGCGAATTGGCGTGACCCACCGCATGCGCCCTTGGGACGACCGCCCCGTGACCTTGGAATTTGGCCTGAGTGCAGGTCAATCCTGGGCGGCCAAGCAAGCCGCATCTCGCGATGTGGCGCTTCGGCTGCGGGCGGGGTGGTCACTGTCGGACCAGACGCTGATCAGCGGTGAGATCATGGCAAACACGGCGCAGAACCTGCGTGATGGACGCAGGGATGCAACCTCGCTCAGCTTTGGCACCAGTCTGGTGCATCAGACAGCGGCGATGGGGCGCGTCAGTATGGGAGTGACGCTGGGCCAGATCGACAGCGCCGCCCGCGACCTTGATCGGCGCAGCCTTGGTCTGTCCTTGGGGTGGCGGCCCATATGGCACCCCGCAGGCACAGTCACGGACCTGCAATTAGGGGCGCAGGTCAAAGATTTCCCCAAAATGATCGGTCTGGACCCAGAGGTAGAGGTGACCGCAGGGGCCAGCATGACCTTTACAAAGATCGACTACATGGGCTTTGCGCCAAAACTGACACTAGAGGCCAGCCGCAACTGGTCAGACTTCATCCCGCGTGACCGACGCGACGTCAAATTGGGGATCGGCATAGCCTCGACGTTCTGAAGATTGCTATGAACAATCCATTCAGTCTGATGTGACGACCTGATACTGGCGCCGCGGGTGTTAGGCTGCGTTCAGAATGGCGGCAATGTTCTAGGCAAGCCAAGTCCGGAGGTGGGCCAGGATCTTTCGGATGTTGTGGCCGCAGGCGCAAAGGCCGGCGAACAGTGCGTCGCCGATGGTGCCTTTCAACGGGCAGCGCGACAGGCGGCCGTCTGTTTTCATATCGGCGATTTCGGCCTCGGTG
>JAIOYF010000017.1 GCA_021741245.1 Paracoccaceae bacterium | reverse complement strand
GGCCGTCTGTTTTCATATCGGCGATTTCGGCCTCGGTGGCGCTTCGGCGTCACAGGTCTGCGATCAGTTTTCGCGTCAAGACGGGCCTTGTGGCGCTGATCAGAACGCGGGTCCTGTTTTCACCGTGACCACGATAGCTGCGGTCGACGACAGCGAGGTAGGGGCGCCGGTCGGTCAGGATTTCCACCTGCTCTAGTGCCGGACACAGAGTGTGGCCGTCGTAGGGATTGCCCGCAAAGCTGCGCATGCAAACGACGAAGCCTTCGTCAAGCGCGGTGGCCAAGCTGACCTTGCAGCCGAACTCGTAGCGGACGCGCGCCTTGCCCTTGGAGATGCATTCGACCTCAGGCTCATGCAGGGCGTAGATCTTGTCAGCCCCTTTGGGCAGTTGGTGCAGCAGGTACGACACAAGGGCGAGCTTGGCGATGATGCGATCCCGCAGGGGGCCTTCGGAGAAGTCCTGCAACTGGCGGCGCAGATCCCGCAAGACCCTACCGGTATATCCCTTCTGCCTTTTCAACGCCTTGAGCATGCGCTTGACCTGCTTGGCACGGGCGTAACGGCCCACCTGCAGCGCCAGTCGCAGAGCAAAGCGGGCGTAGGATTGCCGCAACTCCACCCCGGCCTCCTGCGCCCGCGTCACAAGCTGATTGCCCGCCCGCTCATAAAGCAGGGAGTCCGTGGGATAGGCAATCGCCTTCTCCATCGTGGTGGTATCGACCACCACACGCTTGATGCTGTTGTCGTTGATGGCACCGGACTTCTGCCCGGCCTGCATCCGTCTGGGTCAGCAGCCACTCGACACCTTCTTCGCCAATCCAGCCACGCCAACAGGTCAGAGAACTTGGGTCGATCGGCAGCTTGTGCTGGAAAACGTCTCGCCGGTGAGGTGCTGGTCGTAGGAATTTTCCACCCAGCGCGCGACAACCGCCTCGTCCGACAGCCGGTAAGCGTGCTGGAGACAGAGCAGCCCCGCCACCAAGTGCGGCTCTGTCGTCGGCCGCCCCTTGCCGGACGGAAAGAACCCCGCCCGTCGTCGGGCAAAACCGTCCCCCGGACGGTTTTGCCCGACGAACGCTCGAACACCTCCCAGTCGATCAACGCCGTCAGTTTTACCAGTTCATGCCGCTGATCGATCATATCAACCAGCCGCCGACGCAGCGGATCATTCTGTTCCAAAGCGCGCGGGCGGTCCTTCATGGGCAAGACCAAAATTGCAGGGTTTCGCAATAAACTAAATAAAAGCCTGTAGGCGAGGGTGAGAAAAACCCTAACGCTTCGGCGTAAAATCAATGGCATGGGTGTTGTTCAGGCCAAACTAAATGTGCTGGGGCGCCGGGGACAAAGCCATTCCCCGCATCGGGCAGCGGTCTGTCTGTTGACGGCGATCAGGCATTTGCAAACGAGAAACGACCACGCCGACCAAAACTTACGCTTTAAACTCAGCCAATTAGCCAGCGTTCAAAAATAAAGAGGTTAGATGGTGGGTGATGAGAGACTCGAACTCCCGACATCCTCGGTGTAAACGAGGCGCTCTACCAACTGAGCTAATCACCCTGATCGCGGGATCGTTTAGCCTGTCGCTGTGCGGCAGGCAAGGGGCGAAATGCAAAAGGCGATCCCGAAGGATCGCCTTTTGTTGGAAATAATGGTGGGCGATAACGGATTTGAACCGCTGACATCTTCGATGTGAACGAAGCGCTCTACCGCTGAGCTAATCGCCCGGTGCGCAGGGTCTTAGACGTCTTCGCCAGCCTCTGCAAGGGCCTCTTGTGGGTCTTTCTTCTTTGGCGCCGCCGCGCCGCGGACCTTGAGCGTCATCATGGCCCGACCATCGCGATCAACAGACCGCGCCACGCGCACCTTACCCACGCCCGGCAGGTTCAATTCTTCGCCCTTGGCCAGTGCCGCGCCCAATTGGGTAAGCGTGGCCTCCACGATTTCCTTGACCCCCTTTTTCTTTCCCCCGGTCGTTTCGACCACCCGCTCCACCAAGTCCCGCAGTTTCACCGCAGGGTGGGCGACAACTTCGGCGCTGGCCGTTTCAGGTGCCGGGTCAACGGCAGGCGAAAGTGCGGTCTGTGCTGGACGCGAAGCGGCCTTCGGCTTGGGCGCGGGAATGCCTTTTGGTCCTGTATTTCGCGTGGCTGTGGTTGCCATGACATCATCTCCCTGATGTGATCGGTTCTTATTTTGCACCAGATTAGCCACCAAAAGTCTATATTACCACCATATTTATACAACATAGTGCTTTTCGGCAAGATTGTTGCCGCGACTGTTGCCACTGCCCCAAACAAAAAGGGCGCGCCAATAAGGCGCGCCCCGTGCATTCACGATGCTGGTGGATCAGTGTGCGGTCTGTGCCGGCACATGGCCGCCTGCCTTCAGCGCGGCAGCGGCAGCAGCCTCTTCGGCGGCCTCATCCCATTCGATCGGCTCGGGTTTGCGCACAAGGGCGTATTCCAGCACCTGCCGCACATGGGTCACCGGGATGATCTGCAGGCCCAGTTTCACATTGTCCGGAATCTCGGCCAGATCCTTGGCGTTTTCCTCAGGGATCAACACCGTCTTGATCCCGCCGCGCAGGGCCGCCAGCAGCTTTTCCTTCAGGCCGCCGATGGGCATTGCATTGCCGCGCAGCGACACTTCGCCAGTCATGGCGATGTCTTTGCGCACAGGGATTCCCGTCAGAACCGAAACGATCGAGGTGACCATCGCAAGGCCCGCCGAGGGGCCATCCTTTGGTGTCGCCCCATCCGGGACGTGGACGTGAATATCCATCGTCTCGAACTTTGGCGGCTTTACCCCGATCTGCGGGCTGATGGAGCGGACGTAAGACGCCGCTGCATCGATGGATTCCTTCATCACATCGCCCAGTTTCCCGGTGGTCTTCATCCGCCCCTTGCCGGGCAGTTTCAGCGCCTCGATCTGCAGCAAATCGCCGCCAACGGATGTCCAGGCAAGACCCGTCACCACGCCAACCTGATCTTCCTTTTCGGCCAGACCATAGCGATGCCGCTGAACGCCAAGGTATTCTTCCACCTTGGCCTCATCCACCTCAACCGATTTGGTCTTGCCCTTGAGGATATCGGTCACGGCCTTGCGGGCCAGTTTCGCGATTTCCCGCTCAAGGCTCCGCACGCCCGCCTCACGTGTGTAATAGCGGATCATGTGGTTCAGCGCGCCATCGGTCACCGAAAACTCGCCCTTTTTCAGGCCATTCGCGGTGATTTGTTTGCTCAGCAAATGCTGACGTGCAATCTCGCGCTTTTCGTCCTCGGTGTAGCCTGCAAGCGGGATGATCTCCATCCGGTCCATCAGCGGGCCCGGCATGTTATAGCTGTTGGCCGTGGTGATGAACATCACGTTCGAGAGGTCATATTCCACCTCAAGATAGTGATCGACGAACGTGCCATTTTGTTCCGGATCCAGAACCTCCAGCAAAGCGCTGGCCGGATCGCCCCGGAAATCCTGCCCCATCTTGTCAATCTCATCCAACAAGATCAACGGGTTGTTGGTCTTGGCCTTTTTCAGCGACTGGATGATCTTGCCCGGCATGGAGCCGATATAGGTCCGGCGATGGCCACGGATTTCTGATTCGTCCCGCACCCCGCCAAGCGAGATGCGGATGAATTCACGCCCCGTCGCCTTGGCAACCGACCGCCCAAGTGAGGTCTTGCCCACGCCGGGGGGACCGACGAGGCACAGGATCGGACCCTTCAGCTTGGTCGAGCGCGCCTGCACGGCAAGGTATTCGACAATGCGTTCCTTGACCTTTTCCAGACCATGGTGATCGGCATCCAGAACCTTTTGCGCGGCACCGAGGTCTTTCTTGACGCGGGATTTCACACCCCACGGCACGCCCAACAGCCAATCCAGATAGTTGCGCACGACGGTCGCCTCGGCGCTCATCGGGCTCATGGATTTGAGCTTTTTAAGCTCCGCATCCGCCTTTTCGCGCGCCTCTTTCGACAGCTTGGTCGCACGGATGCGCGCCTCAAGTTCGGCGATTTCGTTCTGGCCCTCTTCGCCATCCCCAAGTTCGCGCTGAATGGCCTTCATCTGCTCATTCAGATAATATTCGCGTTGCGTCTTTTCCATCTGGGTTTTGACGCGGGATTTGATCTTTTTCTCAACCTGCAGAACGCTCATCTCGCCCTGCATGTGGCCATAGACACGCTCCAGACGCTCGGACACATCCAAGGTTTCCAAAAGCGCCTGCTTTTGACCGACTTCTATGCCAAGATGACCCGACACAAGATCGGCCAGCCGCGCAGGCTCGCGCGTTTCAGAGACGGCGGAAAGCGCCTCTTCGGGGATGTTCTTCTTGATCTTTGCGTAGCGTTCAAACTCATCTGCAACAGCGCGCAACATCGCCTCAACCGAAGCCGTGTCGCCGGGGGTCTCTGACAAGACGCCAACGCGCGCTTCAAAGTACGAGGGGTTCTCGACAAATTCGGTGATCTTGACGCGGGTCTTGCCTTCGACAAGAACCTTGACCGTTCCATCGGGAAGTTTCAGCAATTGCAACACATTGGCCAAAACACCGACGCGGTAGATGCCGTCGGAACCCGGATCATCAACCGAAGGGTCAATCTGGCTGGAGAGCAAGATTTGCTTGTCATCTTGCATGACCTCTTCCAGCGCCCGCACTGATTTTTCGCGCCCGACAAACAGCGGGACGATCATATGCGGGAACACCACGATATCCCGCAACGGCAGGACGGGGTAGCTGGTGGACTTCGGTTCGCTCATTTGGCGTATCCTTTCTCGGCAGGATGGCCACGGCCCCGTTAATCGGCAGCAGCTCGGCCATCCCCTGTGCGGCCCCTATATCTGGGGGGGCAAACGGGGGGTGTCAACCACTGCAACCATCGTGCCGTGCAACATATAACACGTTGCCCCAATCATGGACCGAGGGACGCAGACCCACAAGGCAGGATTTCATGCAAACTTGGCCGCAACATCACTCCAACATGATGCCGGATTTGGGAACAATCGCCGGAGTATCCTCGACCTTGTCGCCAGCAATCGCGGCCCGAATGGCCTGATCCACCCGGGAAACACAGCTTGGGCACAGGCAATAGCGCACAAGCGGCGGATGCGGAAAGCTAAGGTCAGACGGATCGCGCCAACCGCTGGGCAGGTGGATCTTGCTGCACATGGAGCATTTGACCTCCCGCACCGAGGGATCAAAGGACCACTCCACCATCGGGGTTTCCAAACGCAGGGCATCGCGCAGATCATGCACCATCAAGGCGCGCCGATCTTTCATCGGTTGGATCGTCAACCGAAAGCGGCGCACTTCGTCAGGGGAATCACAGCGATATTCCACGCGCAGCGGCCGATTGATCCGGATCACCGTCTTGACCATCTCACTAACCTTGTCGGCCGTCAGAATATCGGTGATGTGGCCTGTCAGATCTGTCGACAACACATTGTTGGCAAGAGCGCGTTCCCCCCCCGCCTTAAGGGCAAAATCATCCCAGTCTCCACCAACCCAAAGGATGCGAAGTGAGGAATCAACCACACAAAAGGTCTGTATAAACTTCAATGTCTAGTCCGATCTCGCAGGGCGCTGTCGAGTCAGCTTAGTGGTCAGACGAATAACTTCTTGCACAAGACCAAATTTTACAACGAAAAAGAAACTGTATTTATTGAAACGCACGCTTCCGAACATAAGCGTATGAACTTGATAATCAATTATCCGCCACCTCAGATCGCGGTTCGTCCCACGGTCGATCATCACCAAAGGGAAATGGTCTGGGACGCCCCAATGCGGACCGCAGAGGCCATCTGGGGCGCAGGGAATTTGCACGGCGGCACCGTACCCCAGACTCAGGTTTTGGGCAAAAAGCGATATAGCAGCCGTTGGTTCTTGGCTTTGCCCCCCTGCCCGCGCGCGGATCAGATTGGCTCTATATCCCCCTCGGCGCGTTTTGCATGAAACTGCGCCACAAAAGCCGAGAGTTGCCCCGCCGCGATCGCATCGCGCAGGCCCTGCATAAGTTCTTGATAATAGTGCAGGTTGTGCCAAGTCAGTAGCATGCCCGAAATCATCTCTTGCGCCTTGAACACATGGTGCAGGTAGGCCCGGCTATAGCTGCGGCAGGCAGGGCAGGTACAGTCGGCATCAAGCGGGCGCGGGTCGTCCATATGGCGGGCGTTCTTGATGTTCACCTGCCCGCGATGCGTCCACGCCTGCCCCGTCCGCCCCGAACGTGAGGGCAGCACACAATCCATCATGTCGATTCCCCGTTGAACCGCGCCGACGATGTCATCTGGCTTTCCAACCCCCATCAGATAGCGCGGCCTGTCTTGCGGCAAAAAGCCGGGCGCATAGTCCAGCACGCCAAACATCGCCTCTTGCCCCTCACCCACCGCAAGGCCGCCCACGGCATAGCCGTCAAACCCGATATCGACGAGGGCCTTGGCACTTTCCTCGCGCAACACGGGGGTTACGCCGCCTTGCATGATGCCAAACAGCGCATGGCCGGGCCGGTCGCCAAAGGCATCGCGTGACCGCTGCGCCCAGCGCATCGACAGACGCATGCTTTTCTCCACCTCGCTTTCCGTTGCGGGCAAGGCGGGGCATTCGTCAAAGCACATGACGATATCGCTGCCCAGAAGCTTTTGAATTTCCATGCTGCGCTCTGGCGACAGCATGTGTTTGGACCCGTCGATATGGCTGGAAAACCGCACCCCCTCTTCGGTCAGTTTGCGCAGGGAGGCCAGGGACATCACCTGAAACCCGCCACTGTCAGTCAGGATCGGGCGCTCCCAGTTCATAAAACGGTGAAGGCCCCCCAAATGCGCAATCCGTTCGGCCGTGGGGCGAAGCATCAGATGATAGGTATTGCCAAGCAAGATGTCGGCCCCCGTCGCCCGCACGCTTTCGGGCAACATGGCCTTGACGGTGGCTGCGGTGCCCACCGGCATGAAGGCAGGCGTGCGGATTTCGCCGCGCGGGGTCTCGATCACGCCGGTCCGCGCCGCGCCATCTGTTGCGTCAAGACGAAAACCGAAGCGTTGCGCCATCTGTCATGCCCTTTTTGTCAGTGTCGCCGACGCAATAGCGCATTCCGGGATGAATCCAAGTCTGCAACGGACGCTGCGCGGGCAAGCTTGGGAAAATAGCTGCAAATTTATGGACCGCTTCGGCGTTAAGGCATCTGCAACGGCAGGGCGCTAATGAATGAAGGCAGTGAACCTGACTTTATTTTGTTGATGGGAGACCTTGATGAAAACGTTCCTTCTGACCGCGAGCTTCCTCGCCTTTGCTTTGCCTGCCCTTGCCCTCGAAAGCGCCGACAAAGCACGGGCCTATATCAACCAGAACGTGGCCGGATGGGCCTCTGACCCGGTGCTTGTGTCTGCGGTGTTGGCGCAAAACGCCCGCACGGGTGGTCTGACACAAGCTGAGATCGACACGCTTGATGCCCAATGGCGCGTGGAAACAGGGGCATCCAATTCCGCCCTGATCATGGGCGTGCTTCAGAATGCGGCGGCCGCCTTTCTGGTTGATCGGGTGACCGAGGCAGGGGGCAGCATAACGGAAGTGTTCATCATGGATGCGCGTGGCCTGAACGTCGCCGCGTCAGCCGTCACATCGGACTATTGGCAAGGGGATGAGGAGAAATTCTCGGAAACCTTTCCCAAGGGCGCGAACGCCATGCATGTGGGCGACGTTGAACTCGATGAAAGCACCCAGACCTATCAGGTTCAGGTGTCCTTTTCACTCATCAACCCGGCGGACGGTTCAGTGATCGGTGCGATGACCGTCGCCTTGAACGCCGAATCGATGTGAGGCCGATCGTCAGGGCCCATGGCCCCCTGCGCCTCGCCGCAACCGATTTCGACAGATAAGGACCATGCCAATGCCTCAGACCGCTTCCGTGTCTCGCCCTGCTTTTCGACTTAAATCCATCTTTGTCAAAGCCACGGCGATCGTGGCCTTGTGTGCTGCACTCGTTGCAGGAACGATCACTTACCTTGGCAGCCTTTCAGAGCGGGAACTGGCGATGGACCGTCTGGTCGCGATGGGCGGCTCCTTGGCAGAACTGGTCGGCCATCAGGTCGGTGGCGCACTCAAATTCGGCAAGACCGAGGTGGCAAAAAGCGCTGCCGAAAACCTGACTGAGATGACCTCTGGCGAGGTTATTGAAGTGCTTTTCCTGACAATGGACCGCACGATTTTTTACCGGCACCAGTCGCAGGGGCACCCGGACATGCTGCCCGAAATGCAAACCATTGCCAACACTCTGTTCGGAAAGATCGGTGCCCTTTCTCCGGGGCAGACGCTTCACCATCAAGACGAACTCTTTGTCGACCGTGAGTCAGCCCTTTTTGCGCATCCGATCTATTTTGGAGCAGACGCTGAAATCGTCGGTGTTATTGTAATGAGGTCGGACCCGAACATCATACTTGATCGCATTCAAGCGGATCAGCGCACGATGTTGCTGAAGGCCAGTCTGGTGTTCCTGGCGGCCTTGATTGGCGCATCCTTTGTGTTTCGTGCGATTGTTTCGACCCCCCTCGCAGGCCTGACCCAATCCATCGATCAGGTCGCGGCCGGGGACTATGGCACCACCGTTGTCGGCATCAAGGCCACCGACGAAATAGGTGACATCGCCCGCGCCATCGAGGGGTTTCGCGACGATCTTGCCGCATCGGTAGAAACGACCCGCATCGGTATGTTCAAGGGATCAGGTTTTGAAGGCGCCTCCGCCGCGCTGATCGTCACGGACCCTGACTTCAACATCCTGTTCCTGAATGGCGCGGCCAAAGCGTTGCTTGCAGCCCATTTCCAACACACGATGTCCCGACGGCAGATCGAAGGCAGCTCTGTGCTTGAGCTTGACCCGGCGTTGCGGGTCCTTCCTAGCCTCGTGCAAAAGGGCATGCCTGGCCGGATCGGATTCTCGCATGGCAAGGAGATGCTTGACCTTGCGTTCAACGCCGTAACGGACGCCAAGGGCAAACAAAGCGGTTATGTGCTGGAATGGCGGACAACAACACAGTCGCGCCGCAACTCCGCCGCCCTCTCCGCGATGGATGCCACGCAGTTGCGCGGTGAATTCTTGCCAAACGGGGATCTCGAAGAGATGAACGAGAAGCTGGCCTTTGCGCTTGGGCTTTCGTCGATGGATCGGGGCACATCGACCGGTCCGGGGCGAAGCCTGAAGGGTCAGCTGGATTTTGCCATTGGCGACAGTGGCAGCCTTTGGGACAAGCTGGCGCAGGGCAAGCCAGTCAATGGTTTGCTCAAGTTGAGCCCACCTGATGGCAAAGCTGTCTTGCTGTCCGCCCAGATCAATCCTTTGCTTGATGAAAACGGGCGTCTGCGGAGCTATCTTCTGGTCGGCACCGATGTGACGCGCGAACAGGAGGTGACCCTGCAGGCCGAAGAAATGCGCCGCGCCTTGCAGGCGGAACAGGCCATGGTCGTCGACCATCTGCGCCGCGCATTGTCGAAACTGTCCGATGGGGAATTGACCATCCGCATTACCCAAACCTTCCCCACCGATTACGAAACGCTGCGGGAGGATTTCAACGCGGCCGCAGAACGGCTGTCCCTGACCATGGGCGAAGTGACCGAGAATGCCGTGGCCATCCGCGGCGAGGTGGGCGATATCAGTTCAGCAGCCGAACAATTGAGCCGCCGCACCGAACAACAGGCCGCAACGCTGGAGCAAACCGCAGCCGCCCTTGATGCGATGACCGCATCGGTCAAGCTTTCGGCCCAGGTTGCGACCAATGCCAACGCCCGTGCCGTTCACGCCAAGGCCAGCGCAGACAGCTCTGGCAAGGTGGTGCGCGAGGCCGTTGCCGCCATGAGCGATATTGAGGAAAGCTCTTCCAAGATCTCGCGGATCACATCTGTCATTGACGAGATTGCGTTCCAGACCAATCTTCTGGCGCTGAACGCCGGTGTGGAAGCTGCGCGCGCAGGGGAGGCAGGGCGCGGTTTTGCCGTCGTCGCAACCGAAGTACGCGAGCTTGCCCAACGCTCTTCCGCTGCCGCGAGAGAAATTGCCACCCTGATTTCCGCCTCCTCCGATCAGGTCAAACGCGGCGTCAGCCTTGTGGCCGAGGCTGGCCTCAGCTTGCAAGGGATCGAACAAGCGGTCGATGAGATTCATGGGCTGGTTGAAGACATCGCAAGTTCGTCAAAGGAACAATCCAATGGAATTTCCGAATTGAACACGGCTGTGCAGCACCTCGATCAGGTCACGCAACAAAACGCGGCAATGTTTGAAGAAACGGCGGCTGCCTCACAATCGCTCAACCGGATGGCAGACGCCCTTAGCCAAACCACCCAGCGCTTCAAGATCGATGCCACGTCTCTCAAAACCCCAAAACCTCAGGTGCGGGGAACCACGGCAAGTTCTTGGGGGGAGCCTGTGGCAAAGGCGAAAGACAAGGCCGTCCCGGTCGCCTATCGGGCGGTACCCCGTGCTGAACGGATGCCTGCCGCACAATCCAATACGGCCCTTGCACTGCAGGGCAATGCCTCTGGCTGGGAAGAGTTCTGATCCCTCAGCGGCCGGGGACGTCAGCGATGGCTGCGGCGTTCAAGACCGCGAAGGCAAGATCGAAACGCAAAATCCCGGGCCATGGCAGGCCCGGGATTGGTCTTTAAGACAAGAATCGAAATCAGGACTCAGTCCTTGGAACGCTCAACATAGGAATAGTCTTCCGTGTTGATCACAACGCGCGTGCCTGCCCCGATGTGGGGGGGAACCATGATACGCAGCCCATTCGTGCACATTGCCGGCTTGTAAGAAGATGAGGCCGTCTGGCCCTTTACCACAGGTTCGGTTTCGGTAATTTCAACGACAACGCGCTGTGGCAACTCAATGGCAATGGCCACATCCTCATAGGTGCGCAGGTAGACCTTGATCCCCTCGCCCAAGAACACCTTGTCGTCGCCAACCACTTCGGCCGAAACGGCAATCTGCTCATAGGTGTTGGGCTCCATGAAGTGATAGCCCTCGCCATCTTCATACAAGAACGCGTATTCCCGTTCATCAACATTGGCCTTTTCGACCATCTCGGTCGTGCGCCAACGTTCTGCCACCTTCACCCCATCCGAGATGCGGCGCATATCAACCGAAGTGGTCGGCGTGCCCTTACCGGGATGAAAATTCTCGCATTTCAAAACGGCGTAAAGCTTGCCGTCCATCTCGACGACATTTCCTTTGCGAAGGGAGGAGGCGATGACTTTCACGGGCAGGTATCCTTGTGAATTTTGAGACGGCACGCTAGCACATGCCATGATTGGATGCGCGCCTAGCGCATCTGATTGGAAAATTCCAGCACTAGCTGACATCAATTTACCCAAGGACGCGCCAAATATGACGCAACCGCGCCAGACAACACCCACTCCGTGGTGGGACAGGGCCCGCCATGCGGACCGCCGCCCCCTCTTGCTGGCTCGGGCGCGCATTCAGGGTGCCCTGCGGAATTTCTTTTTTGACCAAGGTTTTACCGAAGTCGATCCTGCAGCCCTGCAAATCAGCCCCGGGAATGAGACCCATCTGCATGCCTTTGGCACCGATGCCATCGGCAATGATGGCCTGTCACGCCGGATGTATCTGCACACCAGTCCCGAATTTGCGATGAAAAAGCTGCTTGCGGCGGGGGAAACCCGCATTCACGCCTTTGCTCATGTCTGGCGCAACCGTGAACGCGGTGCCTTGCACAGCCCCGAATTCACCATGCTGGAATGGTATCGCACGGGCGAAAGCTATGAGGTCTTGATGCAAGATTGCGTGGCCTTTGCACGGCTGGCCGCCAAAGCTTGCCAAAGCCCCAGCCTGCGCCACCGTGATGTCACTTGCGACCCCTTTGCCAATCCTCAACGGATTTCCGTGGTGGAGGCCTTTGCCCGCTATGCCGACATTGATCTGGCAAGCACCCTCGACGCAAGCGGCACGCCCGATCCTGCCGCGTTGGCGCGGCAAATGGAGGCCAAAGGCCTCCGCCGCGCCCCCGGCGACGGGTGGTCGGATATGTTCAGCCGAATCCTGGGTGACCGGGTCGAGGCACATCTGGGCCACGGTCAGATCACCATCCTTGACCGATATCCGATTTGTGAGGCTGCCCTCGCCCGCCCCTGCCCCGATGATCCGCGCTTTGCCGAACGGTTTGAGGTCTATGCCTGCGGTGTTGAGCTTGCCAACGGCTTTGGCGAACTTACCAATCCCGACGAACAACGCCGACGCTTTATGGCCGAAATGGCCGAAAAGCAGCGACTTTACGCAGAAACATATCCCATTGATGAGGATTTTTTGGCCGCCCTTTCGCAGATGCCCGCCGCCAGCGGCATTGCCATGGGGTTTGACAGGCTAGTTATGCTGGCAACCGGCGCCCCGCGCATTGACGATGTGATCTGGGTCCCCGTCGGATAAGCGACTTAACTCAGCACGCCAATGCCGCGCAGGATGATCGTCTTTACGCTGTCCTTTGCCTCTCGCCACTGCCGGTCTGTCAAGGCACGACCGTCGTTCAAAGTCTCTACCTGATGGCCGAAATCGGCGTAGTGCTGGGTGGTGGCCCAAAGCATATACAACAGGTGCCTCGGGTTGACCGGGGCCATCTTGCCTTCGTCGATCCAACGCTGAATGGCGGCGATCCGACCATCGGTCCACTCCCGCAAGGTGGTTTCCAGATAGTCCTGAATGACTGGCGCGCCGTGCATCACCTCTGACGCCCAGACTTTGGAGCCAAAGGGATGGCGACGCGAGATATCCATCTTTGCATCGACATAGGCGCCAATCCCCTCTTTCGGGCCGGGCGCATTGTCAAAACTATCAGCCGCGCGCAACCAGATCTCAAAAATATCATGCACCACCTTGCGATACAGATCCTCTTTGGTCGCGAAATAATAATGCAGATTGGCCTTTGGCAGCCCCGCCATATCGGCGATCAGCTGCATCGTGGCCCCGCCAAATCCCGCCTCGGCAAAGACCTTTTCGGCCGCGGCCAAGATAACACGCTCATTCTCGCGCCGGATATCCGTGCGTTTTGCCTTGGTGATGCGTGAAACTTGGGCGTTTTCGTTCATCTGTCAGTTTGGAATTATATTGACCGATTGGTCAGGTTGTGGTGCGCTCTGCCTTGACCATACGGTCAGGAAACGAGTCGCCGCAAGGGGTGCATCAGACACCTTTGGCAAGTCAGGGAGAGCAAGCTGATGCCAGCACCCGGGGAAAACCTCCGTATCAACCCCACGCGTTTGTGGGACAGCCTGATGGAGATGGCCAAGATCGGCCCCGGCATTGCGGGCGGCAACAATCGCCAAACCCTGACCGATGCCGATAGCGAAGGTCGGCATCTGTTCAAACGCTGGTGCGAGGCGGCGGGGATGACCATGGGCGTGGATACCATGGGCAATATGTTTGCCACCCGGCCGGGCACGGACCCCACTGCCTTGCCCGTCTATATGGGCAGTCACCTTGATACCCAGCCCACGGGCGGGAAATACGATGGCGTGCTTGGCGTTTTGGGCGCGCTGGAGGTGGTGCGCACGATGAATGACCTTGGGGTCAAAACGCGGCATCCGATCGTTGTCACCAACTGGACGAATGAAGAAGGCACCCGCTATGCCCCGGCCATGCTGGCCAGCGGCGTCTTTGCCGGGATGCACAGCCAAGACTACGCCTATGCCCGTGTGGATGCCGAAGGGAAAACCTTTGGCGATGAACTCAAACGGACCGGCTGGGTCGGGGATGAGGTGGTGGGTGCGCGGAAAATGCACGCCATGCTGGAGCTTCACATCGAGCAGGGACCGATTCTGGAGGCCGAGGGCCGCGATATTGGTGTCGTCACCCATGGGCAGGGCCTGTGGTGGCTGCAAATCACCCTGACCGGAAAGGATGCGCATACGGGATCAACACCGATGCATATGCGGGTGAATGCGGGCCTTGGCATGGCGCGGATCACCGAACGCGTTCATCAGATCGCGATGAGCCATCAGCCAAACGCCGTCGGCGCCGTGGGGCATGCCAATGTCTACCCCAACAGCCGCAATGTGATCCCCGGACGTGCCGTGTTTACGGTTGATATCCGCAGCCCCGAACAGGGCAAGCTGGACGCGATGAAGGCCGAGGTGACGCGCACCGCCCATGCGGTTGCGGCCGAACTGGGCCTGGGCTGTGAGATCGAGGATGTTGGCCATTTCGACCCGGTCACCTTTGATGCCGACCTCGTCAAGGTGGTGCGCGGGGCGGCGGAACGGCTTGGCTATAGCCATATGGATATTGTCAGTGGCGCGGGTCACGACGCCTGCTGGATCAACCGACTGTTCCCGACCGTGATGATCATGTGCCCTTGCGTGGGAGGCTTGAGCCACAACGAGGCGGAAGAGATTTCGCCGGAATGGGCGGCGGCGGGGACGGATGTGCTGCTGCATGCCTGCCTTGAGGTGGCAGAAGTGGTATCGTAACGGATAAGACGGGGGCTCTCCCCCGGACCCCGGGATATTTATGAACAGATGAAATCAGGGAGAGCGCGATGGCGTCGACAGTGATCAAGGGTGGCACGGTTGTCACAGCGGATCTGACCTATAAGGCGGATGTGAAGGTTGAGGGCGGCGTGATCGTCGAGATCGGTCCTGACCTTTCAGGCGACAAAGTGCTGGATGCCACGGGCTGCTATGTGATGCCCGGCGGCATTGATCCGCACACGCATCTGGAGATGCCCTTCATGGGCACCTATTCGGCCGATAATTTCGAGTCCGGCACGCGGGCGGCGCTGTCGGGGGGCACCACAATGGTGGTCGATTTCATCCTGCCCGGTCAGGGGCAGGGTCTGATGGATGCAGCCCAGATGTGGCACAACAAATCCACCCTCGCCTCTTGCGACTATTCCTATCACATGGCCATCACATGGTGGGGTCAAAAGGTGTGGGAGGATATGGAGGACAGCGTCAAGGCGGGCATTACGTCCTTCAAGCACTTCATGGCCTATAAGGGCGCCTTGATGGTGAATGATGATGAGATGTATCAATCCTTTCAGCGGGTTGGGGACCTTGGCGGGGTGGCCTTTGTGCATGCCGAAAACGGCGATGTGGTGGCAGAACTGACCGCGCGCCTGTTGGCAGAGGGGAATTCGGGCCCCGAGGGTCACGCCTATTCCCGCCCGCCGCAGGTGGAGGGAGAGGCGACCAACCGCGCCATCATGATCGCCGATATGGCCGGCGTGCCGCTTTACGTGGTGCATGTGTCTTGTGAGGATGCGCATGAGGCCATTCGGCGCGCGCGTCAGGCGGGCAAGCGGGTTTGGGGCGAGCCACTGATCCAGCATTTGACGCTGGACGAGTCTGAGTATTTCCACCCCGATTGGGACCATGCCGCGCGGCGCGTCATGTCGCCGCCCTTCCGCAACAAAAGCCATCAAGACAGCCTTTGGGCCGGGCTGATGTCTGGGTCGTTGTCTTGTGTGGCGACGGATCACTGTGCCTTTACCACAGCGCAAAAGCGCTTTGGCTTGGGTGATTTCTCGAAAATCCCGAATGGGACGGGGGGCCTGGAGGATCGTTTGCCGATGCTGTGGACCACGGGGGTTGCGACGGGGCGTCTGACGCCCAATGAATTCGTTGCCGTGACATCCACGAATATCGCCAAGATCCTGAATTGCTATCCGAAAAAGGGGGCGGTTCTGGTGGGGGCGGATGCCGATCTTGTCGTCCTGGATCCGGAGAAGGAAAAGACGATCACCGCCAGTGCACAGCAATCTGCGATCGATTACAACGTGTTCGAAGGCAAGACGGTCAAGGGCCTGCCACGCTTTGTGCTGAGCCGTGGGCAAGTGGCGGTCGATGATGGTGCGGTCAAGGCGCAGACGGGCCATGGCAAATTCGTGGGCCGTGAGGCGCGGCCTGCCGTGAATCGGGCGCTGAGCCAGTGGAAAGACCTGACCGCCCCACGCCCGGTGATGCGGACGGGCATTCCGGCGACGGGGGTTTGAGACTTGGCGCTATTGGCCCTGATATTCTGTAGTACGCGCCGGTGGAACGGTGCTTTGGAATGAAAGATACGACAGAACGCTTTCCTGCCGTGATTGAGGCAAAGGGTTTGAACCTGACCTTTCAAACCGGTGATGGGTCTGTTCATGCGCTCAAGGACGTGGACCTGACCATCAACAAGGGGGATTTTGTCAGTTTCATCGGCCCATCAGGCTGTGGCAAGACCACCTTCCTGCGCTGCATCGCGGCCCTGGAGCACCCAACAGGTGGCACGCTTACCGTCAATGGGATGACCCCGGACGAGGCGCGGATGCGTCGTGCCTATGGTTATGTGTTTCAGGCGGCGGGGCTGTACCCATGGCGCACGATTGCAGGAAATGTGCAATTGCCGCTGGAAATTATGGGGTTTACCAAGGCCGAACGAGAGGATCGCGTTCGAAAAGTGCTGGAGCTGGTGGAGCTGTCGGGCTTTGGTGGCAAGTTTCCATGGCAGCTTTCGGGGGGGATGCAGCAGCGCGCAAGCATCGCGCGGGCCTTGGCCTTTGATGCCGATATCTTGTTGATGGACGAACCCTTTGGCGCGCTGGACGAGATTGTGCGCGACCGCTTAAATGAGGAACTCCTCAAACTCTGGGCGCGCACCCAAAAGACCATCGGCTTTGTGACCCATTCGATCCCCGAGGCGGTGTATCTGTCGACCAAGATCGTCGTCATGTCCCCGCGTCCGGGGCGGATCACCGATGTTATTGAAAGCCCGCTGCCACGTGAGCGCCCGCTTGATATTCGGGACAGCCGTGAATTCATCGAGATCGCTCACCGCGTGCGTGAGGGGCTGCGGGCGGGGCATATCGATGACTAACCGCGCCCTGCCCGTGCTGACTGTGCTCGCCGTCCTGATTGCCCTGTGGTACGCGGCCACGGTGTGGATGAATGCGACCTGGGTTTTTGATCAGGCCGCCCGCGCGGGCCAGTCGGTCACTTGGGCCGAGGTGGTCCCGCAGACCATGGCGCAGGACCGCCCACTTCTGCCGCCCCCCCATCAGGTGGCGTCAGAGTTGTGGAAAGGCATCGCGGGAAAAAAGGTGACCTCAAAGCGTAGTCTGGTCTACCATGGCTATGTCACCTTTCGCGGCACGATGATGGGTTTGACCCTTGGCATTGTTTTGGGAATTGCGCTGGCCATTTCAATCGTCCGGTTTCGGGTGATGGAGATGAGCGTGATGCCTTGGGCGATCATCAGCCAGACCATCCCCATCGTGGCGCTTGCCCCGATGATCCTGACCCTGTCGAACCAAATGGGCATAGATTCGCGCGAGGTGCCGAAGGCGATCATCTCGGCCTATCTTTCGTTCTTTCCGGTTTTGGTGAGTATGGTCAAAGGCTTGCGCAGCCCTGATCAGATGCAGCTGGACCTTTTGAAAACTTATGGCGCGGGCGAAGGAGCGACCTTTTGGAAGCTGCGGCTTCCGGCCTCGATGCCCTATTTCTTTGCCTCGCTGAAAGTGGCGGTCGCAGCGGCCCTGATCGGCACGATTGTGGGAGAATTGCCAACCGGCGCGATTGAGGGGCTTGGCGCGCGGATGCTGATCGGGTCGCAATTTGGCGAGCCCTTAATCATGTGGTCGGCGCTGTTTGCCGCAGCCCTTCTTGCCGGGGGCTTGATCGTGATTGTTGGGGGGATTGAGCGGCTGGCCAATACCCGGATGGGGGTGCGCCCATGATCTGGTTTTGGGGGGCCCTTGGGTTTTGGGCTGCGGCTTGGGCCGCCAATGTCGCGGCGGTGCGTTTGGGTCTTGCACAGCACCGGGTGGGCAGGCTGGGGATCGCGCTGTTGTTCGGCGTGACCTTGCTTGTCGTGTGGGAAGGCTATGTTCGGGGGTTTCAGGTCAGCCCCGTGATCTTGCCCGCCCCAACGGCGATTGCTGCCAAATTCGCAACCTCGCTGCCGACCCTCTGGGCTGATTTCGTGCAAACCGTGGTCAAGGGCGCGCTTTCTGGTTTTGCCATTGGGGTGGGGGCGGCCTTCGTGACGGCCATTGCCATCGACCGCTTTCCGTTTTTGCAGCGCGGCCTGTTGCCCATCGGCAATTTCGTCGCGGCGCTGCCCATCGTCGGCCTCGCGCCGATTTTGGTGATGTGGTTCGGCTTTGACTGGCATTCCAAAGCTGCGGTGGTGGTGATCATGGTGTTCTTTCCGGTGCTGGTGAACCTTGTGGCTGGCTTGCAGGCAACGGAACGGATGCAGCGCGACCTGATGTCCACATGGTCGGCCAGCTATGTCCAAAGCCTGATAAAGCTGCGGCTTCCGGCGGCGATGCCTTTCTTTTTCAACGGGTTGAAGATCGCCTCCACCCTCGCGCTGATCGGTGCGATTGTGGCAGAGTTCTTTGGCAGCCCCATCGTGGGCATGGGGTTCCGCATCTCGACCGAGGTGGGGCGGCTTGGCCTTGACATGGTCTGGGCCGAGATTGTGGTGGCAGCATTGGCGGGATCGGCGCTTTATGGGCTGATCGCGTTTCTGGAACGGCGGGTGACCTTTTGGCACCCTTCTCAACGGCAATAACCGGCCCAGATCGGGGCCCAAAATGGAGGTGAAGACATGAAGAAGCTTCTGACAGGTGCCCTTTTCGCCGCGATGGCGACAGGTGCGCAGGCCGAAGATGTGACGCTGCAACTCAAATGGGTGACGCAAGCACAATTCGCGGGCTATTACGTGGCAAAGGACAAGGGCTTTTATGAAGAAGAGGGCCTGAACGTCACCATCAAACCGGGTGGCCCCGACATTGCCCCGGAACAGGTGATCGCGGCAGGCAATGCCGATGTGATCACGACATGGATGCCCGCTGCCCTCGCCGCCCGCGAACGCGGCTTGCCCTTGGTCAACATCGCGCAACCGTTTAAGAATGGTGGCCTGAAGTTCACCTGCCTTAAGGATAGCGGCGTCAGTGGCACGGCAGACTTTCCGGGACGGACCCTTGGCGTGTGGTTCTATGGGAACGAATATCCGTTCTATGCGTGGATGGCGAAACTGGGCCTGAAAACGGATGGCTCGGACGGTGGCGTGACGGTGCTCAAGCAAGCGTTCAACGTGGACGCCCTGTTGCAAAAGCAGGCTGATTGCATCTCGGTCATGTCGTATAACGAATATGGTCAGGTGATCGACGCCGGGATCAGCGCCGACCAACTGGTGACCTTTACCTACAAGGACGAAGGCGTGGGCGTTTTGGAAGACGGGCTTTACGTCGCCGAAGACCGTCTGGCCGATCCGGCCTTTGAAGAAACCATGGTCAAATTCGTGCGGGCCTCGATGAAGGGCTGGAAATACGCCGAAGCCAATGTTGATGAAGCGGCCCAGATCATCATCGACAATGATGAAACCGGCGCACAGTCGCTGGAGCATCAAAAATACATGATGTCCGAAGTTGCAAAGCTGACCGCCGGATCAAACGGCGCGCTGGACCCTGCCGATTACGACCAGACCGTTGCCACCTTGTTGGCTGCCGTATCGCCCGACAATCCGGCGATCACCAAGGCCCCGGAAGGCATGGCATGGAGCCACGCGATCACTGACAAAGCCCTGCAATAAGCAGCGGTTTTCAACGTAGAAGCGCCGGAGGGGAACCTCGGGCGCTTCTTTCATTTGAAATCATTGAAAAGGCCAACCGTCAATCAAAGTGATTGCGGATGCGCCGCACCATGAGCCACACACCAAGCAAGACCAAAGGCGTCAGAACCGCCATCAGACCACCGTGGCTGAGGTGCACCGCATGGGCCAAGGGTTCCAGCGCATAGGCGGCAAGGTTGACCGCGTAATAGCTGATGGCAACCGTTGACAAACCCTCGACCGTGCGTTGCAGGCGCAATTGCAGATCAGCGCGTTTGTCCATCGATTCCAAAAGCTTTTGGTTCTGCGCACTGCGCTCCACATCCACCCTTGTGCGCAAGAGTTCGGCGGCCCGCTGCGCCCGCTCGGACATGCTTTTCAGACGCCCTTCGGCAGATTTAACCGTGCGCATCGCCGGATCATAGCGCCGCATCATGAATTCGCCAAAGGTCTGGCGGCCCTGCAACCGCTGTTCGCGCAGAACCTCGATCCTTTGGTTCACGATCGCCTCATAGGCAGCCGTGGCCCCAAAACGGAAGGAATACTTCACGGCGAGACTTTCCAGTTCCGCTGAAATGGTCAAAAGCTCATGCAAAACTGCCTCTGGGCTGCGCGCCTGCCCATCCAAGGCGGACACAAGACCCGAAAGCTGTGGATCCAGCGCATTGAGCCGGGCGGTCAAGCTGCGGGCGCGCACCAGACCCAGCATCGACATGGAGCGATAGGTCTCAATCTCGCACAGGCGCTGCACGATCCGACCAATCCGGCGCCCCCCGGTATCGCCGCGCACAAAGACGGCAAACCGCATATGACCCGCCGGATCGATGCGGAAATCGCCCGCGACGATGGCCGCACCATCAACAACCTTTGAAACAGCAAGGCTTTCGGGCACAAACCACTCCTCAAGCTTGGCCAAGACCTCGCTTTCATCGGCAGGCATCTCTTCAACCCGGATCAGAACGGAACACAGCCTTTTGCCCGGCGCCATGGTCAGCCAGTCTTCGGGAAACACCTCTGCCTCGACAGGATCAAAGGCCCGCGCGGAGTTGCCTTTGGCAAAGGCGGAATAGGTCACAAACTCGGTATGGCTTTCCCATTTCAACTCATGCCGACCGATATCGCCAAAGAAATGTGTGGCCTCGGGTTGGGGATGCGCACCACCATGACGATCCAGCAACGCAAGCAGATGCGCCTTGTCGATGGCGCGATCCCGGTTCACCGCCTCAATCGGTTCCTTGATCGCCAAGAACACCGCGTGACTTGGCACGGTGAGCGATGGAAAGGGCCGGGCGTGAAGCTCGTTTACGATCGTATAGCGCTGCGGGTGATCTGGTATCGTCGGCATGACAAAGGCTTTCTGGCGGTGCATTCGAAGATTTAGGGCGTGACGGAGCGAGGGGAAAGGGAATTGCCGGAATACCTGAGTATGCCGCCCAAATGTGGCTTTTCGGCCCGGCACCTGCGCCTAAGGTTTGGGCCATCACACAAATCTTTTCCCTTCCAACTGCTTTTTGATCATGAATCCAGACCCTTTGCCCCCAATTTTCAGACCTAGACCTTGGGTTTTGACGGTCGCAAAAGGCACCAACCGCGCTGTCCCTTTGCCTCCAGCCAGCGAAAAAGGGGGCGCATCACATGGAACAGCACCAGCATGAAGAGGGCCGCAAAGATCACGTCAGACAAGAAATGCCGCCCCATCATGACCCTAAGGCCCGAGCCGATCACACTGATCACGCCAAGCGCCCAAATCAGCCGCCGACGACCGACCGGTCCCAGACGATTGGCGAGCAAATAGAAAACGACAAGGCTGGTCGCCACAATCCCAGCGGCCTCACCCGAGACGAAAGAGCAGTTTTTCAGGCATTGGTCCGCAATGGTGAAGGGCGTGGTAAACAGCGCGTCGCCACCAAACTCCACCACAGCCGCCGGCCGCGCCCTGCCCCAATGCGCTTTCAAGATCAGATTGACGATCACACCGGGCCCAAGGATCAAAAACAACAGCGGCCCCAAGCAGACTGCAGCCTTTACTTTGGGAAGGAAAAGCCCGCTCAAGATCAGCAAAAGCAGCGCCAATGGCACCAAGAGCGTGATGTTCCAAAACACCATGCGCAGCGATTGGAGCCAAGCCACATGCTCCAACGCAAAACCATCGGCCCCATAGAAAAGCGACGAGACGAAAAGATCACCTTGCGGAACGATCGTGAAGAAGATGCCCAGAAGGATGCCTGCGCCCACAAGGCGGAGCAACACCGTATCCGTGACCATTTGATCTTCCTTTCCAGAACCGTGGGCCCCAACTCGGCGCCACGGCATCACACCAGTGCTTTGGCCATACAAGGACCACTTGCGAAAGCAACATGAAGAGCCTGCTGCGCAATGGCACAAACGGGTCAGCAGGTCATCCCCTGATTTCAGCTATGGCGACGGCGCACCTGCGCCGGTCGACCGGGCAAAGACAGGCGCGCATCATTGCGGGCCTTTTCACTGATCACCCGTCCCCGCGACACAACGGCCAAGCGATCCGGACGCAAGCGGATCGCCTCTGTTGGCGTGGCGGCATCCAAAATGACAAGCGAGGCGAGCCCCCCCTTGCGAAGGCCAAAGTCCTGCAAGCCCATGATCTTGGCATTGTCCTCGGTCACCATGCGAAAACAGCGGGCCATTTCCTCGGGGTGCGTCATCTGCGCGACGTGCAGGCCCATGAAGGCCACGTCCAACATATCCGCCGTGCCAAGACTATACCACGGGTCCATCACGCAATCCTGCCCCCAGCCCACGGTCACGCCTGCCGCCTGCAATTCTTTCACCCGCGTAAGGCCACGCCGCTTTGGATAGCTGTCGTGCCGGCCCTGCAGGGTGATGTTGATCAGCGGGTTTGGAATGGCAGTCATCCCGCTTTCTGCGATCAAGGGGATCAGCTTGGACACATAGTAATTGTCCATCGAATGCATCGAGGTCAGGTGACTGCCAGCGGCCCTTTGACCCAAGCCGTGCCGCGTCACCTCGCGCGCCATGGTTTCCACGTGGCGACTCAGCGGATCGTCGGTTTCGTCACAATGCACATCCCACATCAGGCCACGGTCCGCCGCAAGGCGGGCCAGATCACGCAGTGACTCCGCCCCGTCTTCCATCGTGCGTTCGAAATGAGGAATGCCCCCCACCACATCAACGCCCTTATCCAAGGCGCGGATCACATTGGCCCGGCCATTGGCAACCCGGTAAAGGCCGTCTTGGGGAAAGGCCACAAGTTGCAGATCGATATAGGGGGCAACGATCCGCTTGACCTCCAGCATCGCCTCGACTCCGCGCAGGTGATCAGGGGTTGTGTCGACATGGGTGCGAATTGCCAAAAGGCCCATGCTGGCCGCCCAATCGCAATAGGTGACGGCACGGCCAATCATATCCTCAACCGTGGCAAGGTCGCGCAACTCTCCCCACAAGGCGATGCCTTCGATGAGCGTGCCCGAGGCATTGATCCGCGGCAGGCCATAGGACAGGACCGCATCCATATGGAAATGCGGGTCCACAAAGGGCGGGCTGATCAGATCGCCCAGTGCCATGATCACGCGCTTGGCCCCGGCCTCGATCTTGCCAATCTCGGCAATATGCGCGCCTTGAATGCCAATATCGGCCACCTGCCCATTGGGCAGCGTTCCCCCCTTAATCAGCAGATCGAACATGCGTCTTCCCTTTGCGGCCCAGCGTGATGCCACCATGAACACGAACGTGGCCCACATCAAGAACGGCCATCCGGCGACATGGGGGCAAAAAGACACGCAGACAGTTGCCCCTTGGTTTGTTTTTGTGGCCACCAAAGCATCCTACGTACTTTGCCAAGAAAGGCGCACCCGCCCCTTAATGGGCCCTGTAAAATGGGTATCTGAGCAACGCTATCTTGTTCCTTGCACAAAAGAGCGCCGTTCGGGCGGGAACTGCGTGAACTTCCGGCAATGTAACAAAACAGAGAAGATCGTTACACAGAGTAAAACTGTGAAAAAATTGTTACGAAGCAACGATAGATGGCTTGCTAGACTCGGCATGCCTTCGCTAGGCTTGCGCCACAATCCGTCCGGGCGGTGGGACAGGCTCATCCATCCACGCGTGTCGAGAAACGGACCTTTTTTTCAACCGGGAGAGACCCCAATGACGATCAAGACGATGCTAACTGCAAGCACCAGCCTTGCGATGATTCTGAGCGCGAGCATAGCCTCCGCGCAATCCATGGCCGAACTGGAGGCCGCCGCCAAAGCCGAAGGCATGCTGACCACCATCGCACTGCCCCATGATTGGTGCGGCTATGGTGCCGTGATCGAAGGCTTCAAGGCCAAGTATCCCGAAATCACCGTCAACGAGTTGAACCCCGATGCCGGTTCCGCCGACGAATTGGAAGCGATCCGCGCCAACAAGGACAACACCGGCCCGCAGGCCCCTGATGTCATCGACGTCGGTCTGGCTTTCGGCCCACAGTCGAAAGAAGAAGGTCTGATCCAGCCATATAAAGTCGCCACATGGGACGAAATCCCAGCAGACGTCAAAGATGCCGATGGCTATTGGTACGGCGACTATTACGGTGTGATGGCGATTGGCGTGAACAAGGATCTGGTGGAAAATACGCCCACCACTTGGGATGACCTGCTGAAGCCAGAATATGCCGCTTCCTTTGCTCTGACCGGTGACCCGCGCGCCTCGAATCAGGCGATCCTTGCGATCCTTGCCATGGGCATGTCGCGCGGCGGCGAGCCGGGCGAAGCTTCGGGCACCAAAGGTCTGGAGTTCATGGCCGAGATGAACAAGGCTGGCAACTTCGTGCCGGTTCAGGGCAAGGCTGGCACCATTGCCCAAGGCCAGACCCCGATCGTCGCCGCTTGGGACTACAACCTGCTGGCATGGCGTGACAGCCTGGCTGGCAACCCTCCGATGGACGTGATCATCCCGGCTGGCGAAAACAGCCTTGCAGGGGTCTATGTGCAGGCCATCAGCGCCTATGCACCGCATCCAAATGCGGCCAAGCTGTGGATGGAATATCTGTACAGCGACGAAGGTCAGCTTGGCTGGCTGGCTGGCTACTGCCACCCCGCACGGTTCAACGCGATGGTCGAGGCTGGCAAGATCCCGCAAGACCTGCTGGACAAGCTGCCCCCGGCAGAGGGCTATGCCCGCGCAGTCTTCCCATCGGTTGAAGCACAGGGTGCAAACAAGAAGGTTGTGTCCGAGCAGTGGGATGCAGTCGTCGGCGCCAAGGTCGAGTGATCTGTTGATCTGAAACTTCCCCTCCCTCCCCCGGCGCATCTGCGTGCGGGGGAGGACCGTTTTCCAAGGGTCATACGCATGACAGATGCCGCCGCGATCCGGCCACAAGACAGGGCCACCACCCCGCGCCCCCGGCGCCTGCCGCAGGGTCTGCTCAAATGGGTGGGTGTTGCCCCGTTCTTGATCTTTGCGGCCCTTTTCCTGATCCTGCCCACACTCAACATTGTGGTTGGCGCGTTCCAAACCCCCGATGGCGGCTTCACGCTTGCCAATATCGCAGGACTGTTTCGCCCTGAAATCGCACGGCCGTTTTGGATCTCGATCCAACTGAGCTTTGTCACGGCAACCCTTGGCTGCCTGATCGGCATCATCCTTGCTGCCGCCGTCACACGCGGCGGACTGCCAAAGGGCCTGCGCGACGGCATGCTGACGTTTTCGGGCGTCGCCTCGAACTTCGCGGGTGTGCCGCTCGCCTTTGCCTTCATCGCGACGCTGGGTCGCCTTGGCCTTGTGACGGTGATCGCGAAAGAGGTGTTCGGCGTCAGCCTGATGGGGCTGGGCTTCAACCTCATCTCATTCCTTGGCCTGACCCTGACCTATTTGTATTTCCAGATCCCCTTGATGATCCTGATCATCACCCCCGCGCTGGACGGATTAAAGCGCGAGTGGCGCGAGGCTGCCGAAAGCCTTGGGGCCACAGGGTCGCAATATTGGCGCATGGTGGCCCTGCCGATCCTTTGGCCATCGCTTCTTGGCACCTTGGCCCTGCTCTTTGCCAATAGTTTTGGCGCGGTCGCGACCGCCATGGCGCTGACAGGGTCTTCGCTGTCGATTGTGCCGATCATCCTGTTCGCCCAAATCCGGGGCGACGTGTTGCAAGACCCCTATCTGGGCTATGCCATCGCCTTTGGCATGATCGTGATCACCGGGATCGCCAACGTCATTTATATCGTGCTGCGCACCCGGGCTGAAAGGTGGCTGAAATGATGAAAAGCCCGAAATTCTGGTCTTGGATTGCCTTTGGCGGCGGGCTTTTCTACTTTTTCGTGCCGCTGATCGGCATGTTCGAATTCTCGTTGCGCGCCAAGCGGGGGGAGTATTCCTTCCTTGCCTATCAAAACGTGCTGGGCGACCCGCAGTTTCAGCAGACGTTCTTCTTTTCCTTTGTGATGGCGATGTTCACCATTGTCTGGGGCGTGCTGCTGGTCACGCCGACCGCCTTTTGGGTGCGTCTGAAACTGCCGCAGTTGCGTCCGGTGATCGAATTCATCACGCTGTTGCCGCTGGTCATTCCGCCCATCGTGATCGTGTTTGGCTATATCCGCATGTACAACACCTCCAGTTTCCTGCCGCTGACGGGCTCGGCCATGGGGACGAATATCTTGTTGATGTTTGGCTATTCGGTGCTGGCGCTGCCCTATCTTTACCGCGCCGTCGATACCGGATTGCGCACCATCGACATCGTCACCCTGACCGAGGCTGCGCAGTCGCTGGGCGCGGGTTGGATCACGATCATGTTCCGCCTGATCTTGCCAAACGTATTGGTCGCGGTGCTGTCGGGTGCGTTTTTGACCTTTGCCATCGTGATCGGCGAATATGTCTTTGCGGCCTTGCTCAACCGCCCCGCCTTTGGCCCCTATATGGTCTGGATGGGATCGAACAAGGCCTATGAACCCGCGGCCCTTGCCGTGATCGCCTTTGCCATAACATGGGCCTGCATGGGCCTGATCCAGTTGTTCACACGGCTGTCCAAACATGAAAGGGCGAAAGCCTGATGTCCTTCCTACGCCTGACCCATCTGGAAAAGACCTTCGGCCAGAACCGTGTCGTCAAGGATTTCAGCCTTGATGTTGCCAAGGGCGAGTTCATCTCGCTGCTTGGCCCTTCGGGTTGCGGCAAGACGACCGTGCTGCGCATGGTCGCAGGATTTGAAACGCCCACCTCGGGCGGGATCACCATCGACGGGCAAGAGGTGACCGGGCTAAAGCCGAACAGCCGCAATATCGGCATGATGTTTCAGGCCTATGCCCTGTTTCCAAACCTGACGGTTGGTGAAAACGTGGCTTTCGGCCTCAAGGTCAAGGGCGTGCCACGCGCCGCGCGCAATGCCCGCGTGGCCGAAATGCTGAAGCTGATTGGCCTGTCCGATCTGATTGGCCGCTATCCGTTCCAGCTTTCGGGTGGCCAACAGCAGCGCGTCGCCCTTGCCCGGGCACTTGCACCCAGCCCGCGTGTGCTTTTGCTGGACGAGCCTTTGTCTGCACTGGATGCCAAGGTCCGCGTCAGTCTGCGCAACGAAATCCGCGCGATCCAAAAGGATCTTGGCATCACGACCATTTTCGTTACCCACGATCAGGAAGAAGCGATGAGCATTTCCGACAGGATCGTCGTGATGAATGCCGGCATCGCCGATCAGGTCGGCAGCCCGTTTGAGATTTACAACAGACCGACCACCAAGTTCGTGGCCAATTTCGTGGGCACGTTGAACACATTTGACGCCAAAGTTGCGGATGGCAGACAACTGGTAATTGCGGGACAGACCCTGAACCTGCCCATGGGCACAGCTTTGCCGCCCAAAGGTTCGGCTATGGCCATCGCCTTGCGCCCTGAGGCCCTGCGGCTTGGCCGGTCCGAAGGCTATGAGGCCGTGATGCCCGCCACCGTGGAAGAGGTGCAGTTCATGGGATCGGTCATCCGATTGCGGGCGGATGTGGCGGGCAGCAAGGTCTCGCTTGACACCTTCAACCGTGCAGATCACCCGCCACCTGCGATTGGCGAGCGGGTTGAAATCAGCATTTCAGGCAAGGATGTGATTGTTCTGAACGCATAGCCTTTTAGGGCGTGTTTTGTGGCTTGCACAATTGCCCGATGACATCCGCCAATGCGCCCAGCCTGACAGGCTTTGATATCACGGCGGCAAAGCCTGCCTGATGATAGGCATCGACGTGATGCGTCATCGCATTGGCCGTGACGGCGATGGCGGGCGGAAGCTCTGCGCCAAGGTGCCGCGCAAGGTCCTGCAAGTCTTGCAATGCGCTGATGCCATCTTTGCGCGGCATCGATATGTCAAGCAAGACCACATCGAACGCGCCCGGCCCCCAGACGCCCGCCACCTCATCCCCGTCTTCGACCATCACGGCCTCAATCCCCAGCCGGGACAGCATCGCCCCCAAGATCATGCGGTTTGTGGCATTGTCCTCTGCCACAAGGGCGCGCAGACCAGCCAGCTGTTTGCGTGCATCCGGCGGCTCGCGTGGCACAGGCTCACTGGACACAAGCGATTGCTCAAGGGCCGACAGGGGCAGTGTCACGATCACCTTGGTCCCGACACCGGCGGTGCTGTCGAGCGTGATCTCGCCCCCCATCAAGGCAACAAGGCGGCGCACAATCGGCAGGCCAAGACCAGTGCCGCCAAATCGCCGCGTGATCGATCCATCTGCCTGCGTAAACTCTTCCCAAACATTGGCCGATTGCTCGGCGGTCATCCCGATGCCGGTATCGGCCACAGTGATCTTTATGCCCCCTTGTCCTTGCGATGAAAATGTAAGGGAGACTTCGCCCTGCCGGGTGAACTTGATCGCATTGCCAACAAGGTTATGCAGCACCTGCAACACCCGCTTTGCATCCCCAAGGCGCGGGGCACAAAGCGCCTCATCTAACTGCACCCACAACCTGACACCTTTGGCCTTCGCCGGAACCCGGTGCATCGCGTCAACTCGCGCCGCCAGATCGGGCAAAGCCACCGGACCGCAGTCAAGCGTCAGCTTGCCACTTTCAATCTTTGCCAGATCCAGAATATCATTCACGATAGACAACAGATGCGCGCCGGATTCCCGGATCGTGCGCAGCATATCGGTCGGATCATCCCCCGGCTGCGGGTGTGCCATAAGATCAGCCATGCCCAGAATCCCGTTCAGCGGGGTGCGCAATTCGTGGCTGACATTGGCAAGAAACTGCGACTTGGCCTGATTGGCCGCCTCGGCCCGCAAGGTGGCGTCGCGCAGGCGATCCTCGGCCTCTGCCGCAGTCGTGATATCGGTGATGGTGCAGACCACCCGCGCTAGTCCATTGGGATCAGGCAAGGGTGCTGCATTGACCGACACGACTTTCTCGCGCCCATCCGCCATACCAATCCGCAAGCGCACATCACGCAGCGTTGTGCCGCTGGTTTGCGCAAGACGGCAGGGCATCTGCGCCAAGGTCATGCTCTGCCCTGCATGATCCGAAATCCTGAGCGCCAAGGGGTCACAGATCTGACCCAACAGCAGGTCATTGGGCACCTCGAAAATGGATTGGATTTCCCGGTTCATAAAGATGATCCGGGCCTCGGCATCCACAGCCATGATCCCAGAAACCGATGTTTCCATCATGGTCGACAGGAAATCCCGCTCTTCCTCCAGCGCGCCTTCCAGTCGTTTTCGCTCACTTATATCCAGATGCACGCCCGACATGGCAACAGGGTGGCCATTGGCATCCCACTCGGTCACCTGACCACGGGACTGTATCCACATCCAATGGCCCAGCTTGTGGCGCAGCCGCAATTCATAGGCATAACTCCAGCTCTTTTCCAAGAAGGCCTGCTTTTCCGTCGCCAGAATATGCGCAAGATCATCCGGATGGAGCATGGATTGCCACCGATCAACCGTGAGAGGCTCCAATTCTGCCCGGGTATATCCCAGCATCTCGGCCCAGCGTTCGTTGATCCGGTTCAAGTTGCTGCGAAGGTCAAACTCCCACGTTCCAGCCTCGGCCCCCCGAATGATACCAGCAAGGCGAAGCTCGACATCCTTCATCGCCGTTACGTCAATATGAACGCCTGACATGGTCAGCAAACCGCCATCAGGTGCGATACGTGAGACCTTGCCCCGGGTTTCGATCCAGACCCAATGCCCCTCAGCGTGGCGCATGCGGAAGACATGATCGACAAAGTCTTGCTGCTTGCCAAGGATCGCCGCCATGATTTTTCTGATCTTCGGCACATCCTCGGGGTGCATCAACGTCATGATCCTGTGGCCATCAAGCGGCACAAGCTCTTCCAGACGATAGCCCAGCATAGCCGCCCAGCGTTCGTTGATCTGCATCACATGTGTCCGCAAATCCCATTCCCAAGTGCCAACTTGCGCGCCCTCGATCACTTGGGTCAGGTGTTCCTGCACCTCCAGCTCTTGCGTCACGTCGATGCGCAGCCCGACCCGCCCCCCGTCGGGCATGCGGCGTTCGATCAGCCGCAGCGTTCGCCCCTGAGAGGTCTGTCCAAGCCCCTCAAAATAGGCGTCCTTGCGTGCCGCGAGGATCGCTTTGGCATAAGCTTCTTCCCGTCCGATGGCCGCAGGAAAGGCACCTGCACGCAGACCATAGCGCATGACCTCTTCATAGCTGCGCCCGACCAACATCTGCTCCGTGAGTTCAGGGTAGATCATGCGCATCTGGCTGTTGGTCAGAACAATGCGATCTTCGGCGTCAAACATGACAAAGCCATGCGGCAATGCCTCGACCGCGACCTGCAATTCAGCCCGCGAACGCAGGGCCTGATCGCGGGCCAAGCGCAACTCGGCCATATGGGCCCGTATTTGGCTGACATCCTCGACCAACACCCAGACCCGCCGGTTGCCGGGAAGCCCCACCTTCAAGCCTTTAACAATGGTCTCAAACAAGCTGCCATCGGGGCGGCGAAACAGCTTTTCAATCGGTCCGAATTGGCCCTTTGCCTTCATATCTGCGACCGCAAGGTCAATGTCACCCGTCACATCGGCGGACAAAAGCGCGTCAACCGGAAGGCCCACAATATCCTCGCGGGCCCAGCCTCCAAGACGCAGCAAGGTTTCATTTGCCTCCAGCACCTGTGCCGTCTTGTAGTTCAACAGCAAGACACCCACCGGGGAAAGGTCGAACAGATCTTTGAGCAAAGCGTCGCGCCGCCCGACGCGGGCCTGCTCCTCCATCAGGGCACTGCAGTTGCGAAAAGACAAAAGGCGGCTGGTCAAACCCTCAATGGGGATTTCGGTGATCTGGAACCACTCCTCACCGTCTGGCCGATTGTCGAATGTTGCTGGCACGGAGTGGCCCGCCAAAACGGCACGACACGCTGCCGCAAGCGGGGCGGGAAAGGCATCCTCCAGCCCAAGTCCCGCTGTGATCGGACCGATCGCCACCTCTGCAATCCCATCCGACGCCCAGCCTGTCAGGTGATTGTGCCCGTCCACTTCAACCAAAACATCGCCCTGCGCCCTTGCTTGCGCGGCCAGCGCCTTGTGCAGGGCCGATGACTCGGCACCGAGTGGTTGGGCCGCTGGCGCACCCGATGCGCCGTCCCGTGGCAGCTGTCCGTCCATCGCGTTCAGTTGATCCAATCCTTTGCAGCACCACCCAAACGGGTTTCACCCATAGATTGAATGATGATGCACTCTCTGGCGCGACGCAAGCCAAAGGTCATTCAGCGCTTGCCGTAATAAAGGCCCACAACATGCTCGGCTTGGGCAAAAAACAGCCACCGCTGCGCAAAGGCCCCGATCAGATAGGCGGCAAGCGCCGCAAGAAGCCCCACAAAGGGCGGCAGAAGCAAAAGACAGACCATTGGCAGAACAACAGCACAGGCCATCGCGATGATCCGCACCTTTTGGGCATGCTTGCGCCCCACCACAAAAATCATCTCGCGCAAAAGGTAATTGCCCCCTGTATGGGGAAGTTCAAAGACCTCTACGCGCCCAATATCGCCAAGGCCCGTGGCTGTGCCCATCGTGCTGCCCGCAGCGGCAAAGGCCTGATCCCCTTGCCTCCAATGCCATGCCATCGCCGCGCCAGAGGCCGCAAGAAGAACCACAGCCAACCCGGTTTGGTCCGCCAAGATCGCCCCACCGCCCAGCGCAAGGGCCATAAAGGCTGCAGGCACGCTGGCATTGTTCCAACGGGGCACCGCGCGGATCTGCGCATAGATCATAGAGGTCGACAGAATGGTCAGTGCACAAAGCACCGCCCCCAAAAGGCCGATGATCCGGGGCAATCCAAGCCCCAGCCAATCTGACAGGGCCATGGGCGCAAGGCACAGCAACGCCGCGACTGCGGCCCAAGCCTCGCGGCTCAGCCAACTGCTGCGCCACTGGGTAAAGGCAAGAAGGGCCCGCTGCGGATTGCCCAGATGAAAGGTCGAGGACAACAAGCCCCCCACCGCCAGAGCGTAGCCAAGGCCCCAAAGCCAAAAGGCGGCCCATCCCGAAGGCTGCACAAGCCCCGCCCCAAGGAACGCCAGAAAGCCAAAGCCCAGCCCCGACAGAACGGTAAAAATGATGACGGAACGTGCAGGATGCATCAGAGTTTCCCCAAGACCTTGTCAAGCCAACCTGCAAAGCCTGTCGCTTGAATATCCAGCAGCGGCGCCAGCAAACTGGCCTGATCGGGGCGGTCTTTCTTGCGGGGTGGCAGGTATTTGTTGGTGGGGCGGGTGGCTTGTTCCGGCATCAGATCATAGCCCCCCCGCGACGCCACTAGTTTAGAGACATCACTGTCCGGATCGCCCAGATCACCAAAATGCCGCGCGCCCGTGGGGCACGTGCGCACGCAGGCAGGCTCCCGGTCCTCTTCGGGTAGGTTCTCGTTATAGATGCGGTCGACGCACAGGGTACATTTCTTCATCACGCCGGCATCGGCGTCCATCTCTCGAGCGCCATAGGGGCAGGCCCAAGCGCACAGCCCGCAGCCGATACAGGCATCCTCATTGACCAGAACAATCCCGTCCTCAACCCGTTTGTAACTGGCCCCGGTCGGGCAGACGGTGACACAAGGCGCATCCGCACAATGCAGACAAGACCGGGGGAAATTGATGATCTGCGCTGCCGCCTGAACGCCACCCGTCAAGTCAGGCACCACCTGATAGCTGTGAACGCGGTTAAGGAAGGTACCCGAAGGATCTGATCCATAGGGGTTTTGATCCGAAAGGGGTGCGCCATAGCCCTGATCGTTCCAGCCCTTGCAAGCGGTCACGCAGGCATGACACCCCACGCAGGTGTCCAGATCAATCACAAGGCCCAAGGCCTTATCGGTTTTTGCAGGCAAACAGGTCACAACGCCCTCCGGCAAATCTTTTCAAAAAGATTTGCAAAATTCTTCGAAGAATTTTGCAGCATCATTCCCGACGTCCTCCTTTTGGCACCACGCGGTGCAGCTTCGGGAAGGCTGGTTGCGCCTCGGCCTGCGGGGCGATCCGATCAATCTTCACGCGAAGGTCAAACCACGCCGCCTGCCCGGTCACAGGATCCGAGTTTGAATAGCGCATCCCGTCGCCCTTTGGTGGCAACAACTCACTGATCAGGTGGTTGAGCAAGAACCCTTCGGTCGCCTCAGGCGCGCCCTCGTCCAAGGCCCATGCCCCTTTGCGCTTGCCGATCGCGTTCCATGTCCAGACGGTGTTTTCATTCAGCGCCGCCATATGGGCCACCGGCACCTCAATCTGGCCATTCGCCGAGGTGACCCTTGCATAATCGCCCTCGGAAAACCCGTGCTGTTCCCAAATCTTTGTTGGCACATAGAGCGGGTTCTTGCCATGGATCTGGCGCAGCCAAGCGTTCTGGCTGCCCCATGAATGATACATCGCCATCGGGCGTTGCGTCAGGGCATGCACATCAAACCCATCCTCTGCGTCACCATAGGGTGCATACCACAGCGGCAGCGGGTCCATCGACTGGATCAAGCGGGCGCGCAAATGGTCCGGCGGCAGGACAAAGCCATGCCCCTCGGCCGCCAGTTGAAAGCGACGCATCGGTTCAGACCAGATGTTGAACAGATAGGGCTGCGGCGTCTCATAAAGACCAACCTCGACGGCCCAATCCTGATAGCCTGCGTTCCATGGCTTGAAGAACCCTGCGTTTTCCGGGACATGCGCTTGGAAGAACCCGCCATTGTCGATGTAGCGCTGCATCTGGTCGGGGTTCACGTCGCCGCGCCCCTCGCCCTGCCCATCCGCGCCCCGAAATCCCATCAGCGGCCCCACGCCGGGGCGGCGCTGGTGGTTCACGATGTAATCGGCGTAGTCCTTGAACTTGGCACTTCCATCGGGGTTGACCATCGGCCCCAGCCCCAACCGCACACCCAGATCAAGGAGCACAGACTGAAATCCGCGCACATCTCGGTCAGGTTCCACCACCGGCCAGCGGATCGCATCGCCCGCGGCCTCGGGCTCGGAACAGGGGCGGTCGAGCATGCTGATACAGTCGTGCCGCTCCAGATAGGTGGTGTCGGGCAGGATCAGATCGGCATAGGCCACCATTTCCGACGCATAGGCATCGGAGTAGATGATGCGTGGGATGACATAGTCGCCATCCGCGCCCTTGTCGGTCAGCATCTCCATCACACGGCCCGAATTCATCGACGAATTCCACGACATATTCGCCATGTACAGAAACAGCGTGTCGATCTTGTAGGGATCGCCCGCATGGGCATTGGGGATGACCATATGCATCATGCCATGGGCCGAAAACGGGTTCTCCCATGTGAAGGCCTTGTCAATCCGCACTGCGCTGCCGTCAGGATGCAGCGCCAGTTGTTCCGGCCCGCGCACATAGCCCAAGTGCGGGCCATTGAGGGGCTTGCCGGGCACCACGCCGAAATGCGGGGTTGGATGCGCCTCCACTGGTTTGGGGTATGGCGGCTTCATCCGCCAGCTGCCGGGGGTTTCCACGGCACCCAGCAGGATTTGCAACAGATGCAGCGCACGCGCCGTCTGAAAGCCGTTGGAATGGGCCGAAATCCCCCGCATCGCGTGGAAACTGACCGGACGGCCCACCATATGGGTATGAGCATCGCCCCGGAAATCGACCCAAGGACGGTCCAGCACGATGGCCTGATTAAAGGCCACATCCGCAAGCTCCGCTGCCAGCGCCCGGATGCGCGCCGCACTGACGCCACAGCGGGCGGCAACCGCCTCGGGCGCATAGTCGGGTGCAAGGTAACGCTCGGCCATATGCTGAAACACTGTCCGATGGCCCTGCCAGACAGCGCCAAGGTCCGGCTCCACCCCCTTGCCATCCCATGGTGCCGGGGCACCCGTCCGGCGGTCGATGACAAAGGGCTGCGCCTCGGCATTGCGCACGAAAAGGCCCTTTTCCGCGCCTTCAGCCTCGCTCACCAGCAGTGCCGCATTGGTATAGCGCGCGAGATAGTCCAGATCGACCTTACCCGCCTCCAACAGGCAATGGATCAGTGACAGGATCATCAACCCATCCGTTCCCGGCGTGATCCCGATCCAGTCGTCGGCCACCGCGTTATACCCTGAGCGGATCGGGTTCACCCCGATCACACGCGCACCGCGATCCTTCATCTTGCCGATGCCGATCTTGATCGGGTTGCTGTCGTGATCCTCCGCCACGCCGAACAGCACGAAGAGTTTGGAACGCTCCCAATCCGGCGCGCCGAATTCCCAGAACGCGCCACCCAGTGTGTAAATGCCGGCAGCGGCCATATTTACAGAACAAAACCCGCCATGGGCCGCGTAATTGGGCGTGCCAAAGGCCTGCGCCCACCAGCCGGTGAAACTCTGGCTTTGGTCGCGCCCGGTGAAGAAGGCCAGCTTTTCCGGCGCGGTCTCGCGCAATGGCTTTAGCCAGCCAGTCGCAATCTCCAGCGCCTCATCCCATGAAATCTCTTCAAAGGCCCCCGATCCGCGCGGCCCAACCCGTTTCAAGGGCGCACGAAGGCGGCTGGGGGCCGTCACCTGCATGATGCCGCTGGCCCCTTTGGCGCAGAGCACCCCCTTGTTGATCGGATGATCCCGGTTGCCCTCGATATAGCTGACCTTGCCGGATTTCAGATGCACATTGATCCCGCAGCGGCAGGCGCACATGTAACATGTGGTCTGCCGGATCTCATCCGAGACATGCGGCGAGGTGTCAACCCGCGGTTGGTTCATGCCCTGTCCTCCCCCATTGCCGCCAAATCGCGCATTTCAATCGCGATCTGGCGTTCCTCTTCGGCGGGAATGATCCAGATCGCCACGCGGCTTGACGGGGCCTGCAGCACGGGCGCGTGCTTCAGGTTCGCCTCAGCGTCCACGACTGCCCCCAAAAAGGCAAGCCCGTTCAAAATCTTGGAACGGATGATGTGATCATTCTCACCGATCCCGCCGGTAAAGCTGATGGCATCGACGCCGCCCATGGCCGCAATCAGGCTGCCCGCGTGGCGAATGGCCCAATAGGCAAAATGGTCGATGGCAAAGGCGGCCTCTGCTGTGCCTGCAGCGTGCAAGGCCCGCATATCGCTCTGCCCGCCAAGGGCCAAAAGCCCAGCCTCACGGTTCAGGATGCGGGCAGCTCCCTCGATGCCGTGGTGCGCGGCCAGATCCAGAACCGCATTGCCATCCACCCCTCCTGCCCGTGTGCCCATGGTCAGCCCATCCAGCGGCGAATAGCCCATGCTGGTGGCCACAGACCGTCCCTGATGAATCGCGCAGATCGAACAGCCATTGCCTAAATGGAACGAAAGAAGTCGCTCTGGCGGTGAAAAAGGGCTGATTTTTCGCACCTTTCGAACCACCGCCGCATAGGACAGACCGTGAAAGCCATAGCGGCGCAGCCCGCGCGCGCGTTCGGCCAAAGGCAGGGCATAGCTTACCGCCACCTCGGGGTTGCTCGCGTGAAACGCTGTGTCAAAAGCCACGAATTGCGGGACATCCGGGCAGAGGGCGCGCAGCGCACGGATACCCTCCAGCGCAGGTGGGTTGTGCAGGGGCGCAAGCGGAACCGCCGCCTCAATCGCCCGCTCCACCTCTGGCGTCAGGGCCGAAGTGCGCGTAAGCTTTGCGCCGCCATGCACCACCCGGTGGCCTGCCGCAACAAAACCCTTTGGAACAAAGCCCTTGGCAGAAAGTTCCCCCAACCCAAGGGCAAAACCTGCGCTATGATCGGCTGGGCCGCCCGTGCCAATCTCGGTCACGCGGGCCTGCGCCACCTCAGTCAGCCCCTCATCGAACACAGCCAGCTTGACCGAAGACGACCCCGAATTGACGATCAGCCACATCACATCACCGCCTTTGCCAGACCAAGCACCGACAGCGCCGCCAACAGCAAAATCGCAAAGCGCCGGAAATCTTGCGGGCTGGTTGAGGCAAAGCGCCGCCCGCCAAGCCAAAGACCCAGCAACATGAAGGGCAAACCCAGCCCCGTCGCGATGAAACTGTCGCGTGTGATCATGCCCGCCTGCGCCATCACCGGGATCGACCACAGGTCTAGTGCGGTGAAATAGGCAATCACGGTGGCACGAAAGACCACCGGGGCCAGCCCCTGCGCGGTAAAAAACACCGCCACCGGAAGGCCCCCCACCGCCATCGCATTGGCCGCCCCCGACACCACACCCACCGCCACATGCGCGCCCCGCCCCTGCGGCGCAATCTGCCAGCCGCGCAGCAGCATCAAACACATGCCCAGCACAAACAGCGACAACACGGCCCTTCCCAGGTCCAGCGGAACCCAAGCAATTGCCACAACTCCGGCAGGCACGCCCACCAAAGCGCCTGCAAACAGCGCAGCCACCCGCCGCCAGTCGATATGCCGCCAGATGCCCCGCGCCTGCCCCGCCGTCATGACCACATCGGCCAGAATGACCACGGGCACGAAAGGAAACGGGTCGGTGACGAGTGCGGCAAAAGACATCACCAGCGCCGCAAAGCCAAAGCCGGAATAGCCGCGGACATAGCCCGCGACCCCCATGCCAAGGGCCACTAGGGCCGCCTCTTGCCCAGTCAGGCCAAAAGGGATCATGCCAATTGTGGGCGCATGTCAGCCTTGGAAATGCCCGCCACCTCGACCGGCTTTTTCATTGCGTCACGGCGGAAGGGTTCGCCCAATTCCTGATTGATCATCGCCTCGATCAGCGTGGTCTTGCCATGCTTCATCTGATCATCAATCGCCTTTGCCAGTGCGTCGCGCAAACCGTCCATCGTGCGGGCCTGCACGCCTTGCAATCCGCAGGCCTGCGCGATGCCCGCATAGGATACCTGCTCGTCCAACTCGGTGCCCACAAAGTTGTCGTCATACCAAAGGGTTGAGTTGCGCTTTTCCGCGCCCCACTGATAGTTGCGGAACACCACCATGGTGATTGCGGGCCATTCCGGGCGGCCGATCGCCGTCAGTTCCGTCACCGCGATGCCAAAGGCCCCGTCGCCCGCAAAGCCCACCACCGGCGTCTCCGGGCAGCCGATCTTGGCCCCCACGATCGACGGCAGGCCATAGCCACAGGGGCCAAACAGCCCCGGCGCCAGATATTTGCGGCCTGTTTCGAACGTCGGATAGGCGTTGCCGATGGCGCAGTTGTTGCCGATATCGCTGGAGATGATCGCCTCTTTCGGTAGTGCTGCCTGAATCGCACGCCACGCCATCCGCGGGCTCATCCGATCGGGCTTGTCATCGCGGGCGCGCTGGTTCCATGTGGTGCCCGGATCGTCATCTTCATGGTCCATCGAGGACAGAGCCTGTGCCCACGCCGATTTCGTTTGCGCGATCATGGCCTTGCGCGCCGTGCGCCCCTCATCCCCTGCCGTGGCTGACAGACGGGCCAGCAGCCCTTCGGCCACCTTTTTCGCATCGCCCACAATGCCCACACTGACCTTTTTGGTCAGACCAATCCGGTTGGGGTTGATATCGACCTGAATGATCTTGGCGTCCTTTGGCCAGTAGTCCAGCCCATAGCCCGGCAGGGTCGAAAACGGGTTCAGCCGCGTGCCAAGGCACAAAACCACGTCCGCCTTGCTGATCAACTCCATCCCTGCCTTGGAGCCGTTATAGCCCAACGGCCCCGCAAACAGCGGATGGCTGCCGGGGAAGGCATCGTTGTGCTGATAGCCCACGCAAACCGGGGCATCCAAGCGTTCAGCCAGCACCATGCTGGCCGGGATCGCGCCGCCGATCACCACGCCCGCGCCGTTCAGGATCACCGGAAACTTGGCGCCCGACAGCAGGGCCGCGGCCTCTGCCATCGCGGCCTCGCCGCCCATCGGGCGCTCAAACTCCACCGGAAGCGGCAGGTCGATGTCGATCACTTGAGTCCAGTAATCGCGCGGCATGTTGATTTGTGCCGGGGCAGAATGGCGGCGGGCGTTGATGATGACGCGGTTCAGCACCTCGGCCACGCGCGAGGGGTCGCGCACCTCTTCCTGATAGGCGACCATGTCCTTGAACAGCGCCATCTGTTCGACTTCCTGAAAGCCGCCCATGCCGATGGTCTTGTTGGCGGCCTGTGGTGTGACCAGCAAAAGCGGCGTGTGGTTCCAATAGGCGGTCTTCACGGCGGTCACGAAATTGGTGATGCCGGGGCCGTTCTGGGCGATCATCATGCTCATCTTGCCCGACGCCCGCGTGTAGCCATCGGCCATCATCCCGCCGCTGCCTTCATGCGCGCAATCCCAAAACGTGATCCCCGCGCGCGGGAACAGATCCGAAATCGGCATGAAGGCCGAGCCGATGATGCCAAAGGCATGTTCGATCCCATGCAATTGCAGGGTTTTGACAAAGGCTTCTTCGGTGGTCATGCGCATGGCTTTTTCTCCCGTGACTTGGGCAGACACTACGGCGGCGCGGGGATAAGGATAGGGCCAGTATCGCTTGCGGACTATAGCCAGAAGATCGACATATTCATGCCACGAAGATCTGGAAAAATCCAAGCCTCCCAACACCGGTAAGCCCAGCCATGCGCCCTTTCCTTCTTGGCCTTTTCGTTCTTGCCCCGTTCAATGTGATGGCCCAGCCCTTTAGTGAAAGCATGCTGGAATGTGCGGCACTGTATCAAAATTCCGCCCAGTTCGTCACCAGCGAACAGGCGTCGGAAAAGCTGTTGCGCGCCGCGCGCCTTTGGGCAGATAGCGCCTATGACCAGAGTTGCGCCGAGGGTAATCCGCTTGACCCGATCTCGGTCTGGGACCGGATTGATCAAAAATCCGCCGAATGGGAAGCGAAAGGCCCTGCGCTTTTCATCACAGAAGAATATCGTGACTGGATGAAATACTGTCGGTCCTTTGCGCGCAGCCGTGGACTCAATCTCGGCTCCTGACCCTACACCGACACAGTCTTTCCAATGGCGTTTGCGATCAAGCCTATCCCCTTGTGAATACGGTCAGGCGGGATGGAGGAGTAGGCAAGACGATAAAAGCGGTTGCTGGACCGCGACGGATGGAAAAAGGCGCGGCCCGGTTCGATCAGCACGCCATCGGCCCGTAATCTTTGGGCCATGACCTCGGTATCCACACCGTCCGGCGCGCGCATCCAGATGGACGAACCGCCAAAACCACCCTGCCCCGCCACGGTAAGCCCCTGTTCGGCAATCGCCTCTTCCATCGCCTGACGGCGGCGGCGAAAGGCGGTGCGCATCCGGTTGATCAGCGCATCATAGTGCCCGTCGGCCAGAAAATAGGCGACCGTGCGTTGGATATGCCCCGGTGGATGGCGCAACATCATGGCGCGCAAGGCCCGTGCTTCGGCGATGAAACTGGGACTGGCCACCAGATAACCCAGCCGCAGCCCCGGAAAGATCGATTTGGAAAACGAGCCCGCATAGATCACCCGCCCCTCACGATCCAGCGACTTCAGCGCAGGGGCCACTGGTTTCAAAAACGACATCTCAAATTCATAGTCATCCTCGACGATGACAAATCCCTCGCGGCTGGCCGCCTCCAACAGGGCCACCCGCCGCGCCACGGGCATGGTGGCATTGGTCGGGCATTGATGTGAGGCGGTGGTGAAAACCACATCCGCGCCTTGCACCCGTTCAGGGGGCAGGCCGTCCTCATCGACATCAACAGGAAGAACCTCGGTGCCCGAGGGTTCCAAAATCGCCCGAAGCCCCGGATATCCGGGATTTTCCACCACCGCCCGTCGCCCCGGACCCAGCAACACCTGTGCCGCGATCCACAGCGCGTTCTGCGCGCCCATGGTCAAAAGCACCTCCTCCGCCCGTGCCGCAATGCCCCGACGCGGCAGAATGGTGCGCAGGATCTGCTCGATCAAAATGGGATCATCTCGTTCGTAGTAGTCGGAGGTCAGCGCCGCGAAATCGCGCTTGCCAAGGGCACGCAGGGCGCAATGCCGCCAGTTCTGATGATCAAAAAGCGATGCATCCGCCTGCCCATAGATAAAGGGATAGGGATAGGTTTGCCAATCGTCCGGCTTTGCAAGCCGCAACTGGCGCGAAAAGCGTGCGCCCGTCAGGGCGGTGAAATCCACCCCTTCATCCCGTTTGGGGGCGAGGGGGAATTCTTGCGCCCGCGGCGCGGTGTCAGAAACGAAATAGCCCGAGCGCCCCTTGGCCATCAGGTAATCCGAAGACACCAGATCGGCATAGGCCAGCGTCACCGTGATCCGGCTGATCCCAAGATGCTGCGCCAACCCCCGGCTGGAGGGCATCTTGTCACCCGGCCGCAAACGCCCGGCGAGAATGCCCTGCACCACCATCGCACGAATGCGGCTTTGCAGCGTGCCCGCAGCCCCCGGCGGCAGGAAGAAGGCTTCGGCAGGAATCGACATGGCACCTCGGACTTTGGTTAAGTCCAGATGAAGCGCGCACTTTGCTTCCGTGGCAATGGGTTGTGCAGATCTTTGGCAAAAATCCATGATCATGGGCACAGGCCCACGTCATCTGGACCTATCGCCCCCCGAAACCGACAGGCCGCCCCCATACGCGGCAATCGACCTTAACCCGTGGCCAAACAAAAAGGGCTACCCGCCGGGCAGCCCCTTTCTGACGCGAAATCCGCTCCTTAGCCGAACACCCGGCCCAATGCGCCGTCGATGGCATTGGTGATCTGGTCGATGTCATCTGCCGTCGCAATCAATGCTGGCGCAAGGCACAGCGTATTGTTCAACCCGGCAAGTGAGCGGTTGGTGGCCCCGATGATCACCCCTTGGGCCATGCAATCGGCAACAACGGCCTGAACGCGCTTTTCATCGGCCGCTTCTTTCGTGGCGCGGTCCGAGACCAGTTCCGCGCCGCAAAACAGCCCCTTGCCACGCACATCGCCAATGACCTTGTGCTTGTCCATCAAGGCGTTGAGGTTGCCTAACAGACGATCACTCATCGCCAAGGTATTGGCAAGAAGGCCCTCATCTTCAATGATGCGCATGTTTTCCAGCGCCGCCGCCGGGCCACCGGTGCAGCCGCCAAACGTGCTGATATCGCGGAAATAGCTCATCGGATCGCTTGGATCATCCTTGAACTTGTCAAACACCGCCTCGGTTGTGACGGTGCAGGAAATCGCCGCATATCCACTGGCCACACCCTTGGCCATGGTCACGAAATCCGGCTTGATGCCGTAGTTCTGATAGCCAAACCATGTGCCCGTCCGGCCCACGCCGCAGACCACCTCGTCGATGTGCAGCAAGATGTCGTACTTGCGGCAAATCTCTTGCACCTTTTCCCAATACCCATCGGGGGGAACGATGACGCCGCCGCCTGCGGTTACCGGCTCAAGCACAAGGCAGCCAACCGTGTCGGCCCCTTCGCGCAAGATCACCTCTTCGATGGCTTGCGCTGCGCGTTCGCCATAGTTTTCGACATCCCATTGCTTGCGGTATTCAAGGCAATGCGGAACCATCACAAAGCCATCGGGGAACGGCCCATATTGCTCGGCGCGCTGGATCTGGCCGCTTGTGGCCAGCGTGGCAATGGTGGTGCCGTGGTAGTCCCGCTCCCGATACAGGATTTTCCACTTCTTGCCGCCATGATGTTTGTGCGCGATCTGGCGCACCATCTTGTAGACCTTTTCATTCGCCTCGGAGCCCGAGTTCGAATAATACACCCGGCTCATCCCCGGCATCTTTTCGATCAGACGTTTGGCAAAGACAGCGCCCGGCACGGTTCCTGCGGCCCCTGCGAAATAGTTCATCTTCAGCAATTGGTCGCGCACCGCATTGGCAATGCTTTCCCGCCCATAACCCACGTTTACGGTCCAGACCGCACCCGAGACGGCATCAATATGCTCTTTGCCCTTGGCATCCCAAACCCTGATCCCCTTGCCTTCGACGATCACCCGCGGATCGGCGGTTTCATAGGCTTTGTGCTGGCTCAGGTGATGCCAGACATGAACGCGATCTGCTTCGACCACGTCCGAGATGTCATTCGCTGCGCTGAAACCTTCCATGATGTCCCTCTCAAAGACAAATCGACCACCCGGGAACCCCGCTGATCTGCTGCGCGCAGCATCTGCCTTTGAAGTGCGCAATCGTAGGGCCAGAGGCCTTGCGTTGATAGGGCCAGTTACAAAAACATTTTGCGCTGTAGTATTGTGCGGCAAAGATCAGCGACTAGGGGGGATGTCGGTTGCGGAAGAACGGGTTCCGTTTTCCTGAACCCAGCCAAACCCGCTAGACAGAAAACAAAAGGCCCTGACCAATAGAAGTCTTAAGAACAAACGCAAAAAACCAACACGGAGGACTAAACGAATGACACTTCGCAAGACCTTGATGGGTGCAGTCGCGGGCGCGGCTTTGCTGGCGGGATCGGGCGCCGCGATGGCGATGGATGAAATCACGGTGGCCTACTTCCTCGAATGGCCAATGCCCTTTGAATACGCCAAGTCCATGGGCACCTATGACAAAGAAATGGGCGTCAAAGTGAACTGGGTCGCGTTTGACACCGGCACCGCCATGTCTGCGGCCATGGCCTCGGGTGATGTGCATATCGCCCTTAGCCAAGGCGTGCCGCCTTTCGTGGTTGCCACCAGCGCCGGGCAGGATTTGCAGGTCATTGATGTGGCCGTCAGCTATTCCGACAATGACAACTGTGTGGTGCGCACCGATCTTGAGATCACCAAAGACAACGCTGCAGACCTTGCTGGCAAAAAGGTGGCCGTGCCACTTGGCACCGCGGCCCACTATGGCTTTCTCAAGCAGATGGACCATTTCGGGATCGACCTTGCCTCGCTTGAGATTGTCGACATGGCACCCCCAGAGGGCGCTGCGGCCATCGCGCAGGGCTCCGTTGACATGGCCTGCGGCTATGGCGGCGGACTTGGCCGGATGAAAGAGCATGGCAATGTCTTGCTGACCGGCGCGGAAAAGGAAGACCTTGGCATCTTGGTGTTCGACGTCACTTCGGCACCTGCGGCATTCATTGCCGAAAACGGCGATCTTGTCGCCAAGTTCGTCAAGGTTACGGCAGATGCAAACGCCATGTGGAACGAAGGTTCCAAGCAGGCAGAGATGCTGCCAGTGATTGCCAAGGACGCGGGCATGGATCTGGAAAAGGCCAAGGCCGATATGTCGACCTTTGTCTTCCCATCCATCGACGACCAATTGTCCGCCAAGTGGCTTGGCGGCGGCTCCGCGGTGTTTATGAAGGGCGTGGCCGGGGTCTTCGTTGGCGCGGGTGCGATCCCGTCAGCGCTTGACAGCTATGAGGGCCGCATCAACACCGGTCCGCTGATGGCCGCAAAGGGCATGTAAGACCCCTCTATCGGGCGGCTCGGCCTGCGCCGGGCTGCCCCTTTTGGAATAGGAGAGGCGATGTCAGGACTGATCATCGACGGCATTTCGATGCGATTTGACCTGCCCGGTGGCAAGGCGGTGCAGGCGTTACAAAATGTCTCACTGGAGTTGAAAGAGGGCGAATTACTGTCCGTTCTTGGCCCTTCGGGCTGCGGCAAGACAACGCTTCTCAATATCTTGGCAGGCTTTCTTGCGCCTACGGATGGGCAGGTTTTGCTGGGGGGCAAGCGGGTCACGGGCCCGTCCCCCGAACGGGGGATGGTCTTTCAACAAGGTGCCTTGTTTGAATGGATGAACGTGCGCCAGAATGTGGATTTTGGCCCCCGCATGAAGGGGATGGCCAAGGCAGAACGGGATCGGATCACCGACCATTTGTTGGAAACCGTTGGCTTGCATGACTTTGGCGACAAGGCGGTTTACGAGCTTTCCGGGGGCATGCAACAGCGTGTCGCCCTCGCCCGCTGCCTTGCCAATGATCCCGATGTGATCTTGATGGACGAACCCTTGGGCGCGCTGGATGCGTTGACGCGTGAAAAGATGCAGGGGCTTGTGCTCAAGCTGTGGAAGGAAACGGGCAAGACTGTTGTCTTGATCACCCATTCGGTCGAAGAGGCGCTTTTGTTGGGCGAGCGCCTGTTGGTCATGGCCCCACGACCGGGCAGGATTTTCAAGGAATACCGCCTGCCTTTTGCCGAACGCGGGGTGTCCGCCGATCTGCGCGAGGTCAAGAAATCTGACGGATTTGCCGAAACCCGTGAAGAGATCTTGTCGATGATCTGGGGCATGGAAGAGGAAATCATGGGCCGCATGGATGCAATCAAGGACGGTGCGGCATGATGGTTTTGGTCTTTTACATCGCGATCTTTGTGATCTCGATGCTGGTCTGGGGGGCGATAAAGCGACGTCGGGCGCTGCACGATTATACCTCGCTGAAAACTGTGACCTTTGGCGATGAAAGCGCGATCAGCCCTGACCGGGTTGCCAGCGTGATTTCCATTCTGTCGATCTTTCTGATCTGGGGTGCCTTTACCGGCTCTAAAATCGTACCGCTGCACGTGCCCGGCCCCTTTATGGGCGAGACGGGCTTTACCTATACCGTGCGCAATCCCGCCGGGGCCGAGGATCAGGCCGAGGTGCGCATCTTGGTCACTGAAGTCGGAGCGAAGGATGACGCGCCTGCGGTTGGCACCGCATCAGGTTTTGCCCAGAACGATGCCGCGACCGTGGCGGCATGGCGGTCAGTTTTGCTCAAACCCGCCGAGAATGATGGAGAGGGCGCACAGATCATTGCCATCAACGGCACGCCCATTGCGGTTGACCAGACCGTTGATGTTGCAAACGGAACTGTCGTTCTGACCGCACGCGGATCGCTGAACTTCGTACCCGAAAAGGGCTTGCAGATGGAGCCGATCTGGCTGCCCTCGCCCGAGGCGGTCGTCGCACGGTTCTTTGAGATTGCAACCAATGGCTATCAAAACACCTCGCTTTGGGGACATCTGGGGGCGTCTCTTGCCCGCGTCATGGCAGGGTTCGTTCTGGGCTCGCTTGTCGGAATTCCGCTGGGCTATGCCATGGGCCTGTCGGGTTGGTTCCGGGGCTGGTTTGACCCGATCGTGGAATTCATGCGCCCGGTGCCGCCCCTTGCCCTTATTCCGCTGGTGATCATCTGGTTTGGCATCTGGGAAACCGGCAAGGTTGTGTTGCTGTTTCTGGCGGCGCTTTGGATCATGGTGATCGCGGCGCGCTCGGGTGTTTCGGGGGTGCGGATCTCAAAGATCCATGCCGCCTATAGTCTTGGCGCAAGCAAGTGGCAGATCATGCGCCATGTCATCATCCCAAACAGCCTGCCCGACATCTTTACGGGCGCACGGGTGGCAATGGGGGTCTGCTGGGGCACGGTTGTCGCGGCGGAGCTGGTCGCGGCGCAAAAAGGGGCTGGCATGATGATCATTGCCGCGTCGAAGTTCCAGCTGACCGATATTGTCGTGATGGGCATCATCATGATCGGGGTCATTGGATATGGGATCGATATTCTGGTGCGCATGGCCGAAAAGCGTCTGGTGCCATGGAAAGGGCGTGGCTGAGCGGTCTGCAACGGCAGCCCCCTTGACGCGGTCAGCCCTTGGGCCATGTGTGATGCCATGTTGATTGTCACCCATGATACGATCCTGAACCGATCCGCGCTGGAAATGCGCGCGCTTCCACGCAAGTTCTTGGGGCGCGCCACCTTGTATCCGGCGGGGGCCGGGGTGGGGCTTTGGCTGCGCGTGCTGTTTGAGATTGAGGTGTGGCGCTATGTTCTGGCGCTTTCGCCCTTTGTGATCGCGGCCCTTGTCTGGCAAGAATATGCGTTGGCCATCGCACAGGCCCCTGTGCCGATGCTGATCGTGGTCTACTTTGTCGAGAACCGCTTTTTGCGGGTGCCCAAGGCAAAGCGGGCCGGGTTGATCGACAAGGCCGAGGCAGAGCGCGGCCTTGATCTGTTGCGGGCGCGTGGCCAATCGATCCTGACAAAGATATCGGCAGGGCGCGGGTTGGCGCAGGGCCGTTTGCATCTGGTGATCGAACAATCCGATATGGCGCGTCTTGCCCCGCTGACCTATGTTTCGGTGCAATCCGAAGATGGCCCCGAGATTTTGCGCCTGTCCGTGGAAGAGCGCGCCCTGATCACGCAAACCCTGTTTCAGCCACCGCTGACCGAGCGTGATCTGCGCCGGATCAACATCGCACAAGACCAAGCCTTGCGTGACATCGTGCTGGAGGCCGCGCGCGTCTCGGCCCATGCGCGAATGGCCGCCCTAATGGATCAGCGATAGCACTTGGCCAAAGGGCGGGTTTGGCGGCGCATCTTGCCCCGGCACGGCCCAGATCACAGGCACACGCGGATCGGGGCCAAAGGGGCCATCAAGATCGGTCAGCACCACAAGGGCCGAAGGGCGCTCTCGCGCGGCCAAGGCCAGCACAGGGCCAAAGTCGGTGCCACCGCCCTGGGGCAGGTCAAGAGCCTTCAGTTGGACTGCCAGTCGATGCGGATCAAGGCGCTGCCTTTGACGAACCTCGGTATCAAAGGCCACCAAATGCAATTCGCCCGCCATGCGCCGGGCAATCCCCGACACCTCGGCCAGAAACAGGCCCATCCGGGCCGCGTCGATGCTGGTCGAGCAATCCAGGGCGCACAAAATACTCGGCACGTCCCGACGACGGGCAAGGCCGGGTTGAAACACCGGCACGGGGCCGCCGATCCGCAGGGCCTCGGCCTCCAAGGCCAGCCATGATCGGGCGGGGCGGCTGTGGCTTTGCTGGGGTTGCGGCAGGGTCGCGCGCAACAACAGGCGGCGCAATGTCACCTCCCATGGGATTCGCGGTTGCGGCAGATCGGCCAGACGGTGACCAAAGACACCCACGCCCACGCCCGCCGCCGCCCCCGCAGCCATAGCGCGGGAAAGGTGCGCGCGCCAATCGGCCTTGGTTTCATCGGTCTCGCCGCTGCTGGGTTCGGGTTCCAGATCAGGGGCAAAGCCATGCGCCGCCGCATAGGCGCGGGCACGCCCTGCCTCGCCCCCGCCCTCACTGGCCTGCAAGCGCAGATACAGCCGATCTGCATCCCATTCGGCCAGCGCCTCGGTGGTGGATGGGGTGCGGCCAAAAACCTCGGTCAAAAGACCACACAGGGTCAGGGCCGGTCGGGGCAGCGCGTGACCAGCATGCAAGAGCACCTCGTTGACAATCGCATCAGCCGCAATCTGCCACAGGTCCGGGGCAAAGCTGTCGGGAAAGCGCGCCTCCATCGCCGCCAGTCGCGCGCCGTGGTGCAGGGCCGCGTGCAAGATGTGGTGCCCCGCAAGCCCGATCTGTTCATGCAGCGGCAAGGTGGCAAAACCCGGCCCATAGCGGATCTCTGTGCCAATCGTCCGCGTGGCCCCCGCGTCATCGCGATGCGCGCACCACAAAGACAGGGCCGCAAGCGCCGGATCACATTCCGTCAGCGCCCGCAAGGCCGCCGTGGCGCGGGTGGAATGGGTCATTCCAGCCCAGCGCGTTTGCGCTCGGCGCTATACTCGGCATAGCTGGCTGAGGTCAGAAAGCCTTGCTGCCAACCATTGTCCAATGCCTTGCGGATCAGCATCTCAAATCCATGCGTGGTCAGTTCACCCAAGGGAAGACGGGAAAAGACCTCGCCCCTCTCGCGCCCAAGATGGCGCAGGTCAGCCATGATATCGATCAAGATGGGCAGGTTCCCCCCATCGGCACGGCTGACAAGCGCATAGACCAACGCGGTCAACCCATGCATGGAGGCAGGATAAAGCGCCATTCGGTCGCCACGCCCAGCGCTTAGCATTTCGTCCACCTGAACGGTCGCGGCGATATCATTGGCAACCAGCAAGAACTCTGCCGCTGCCGCCTCACCCAAGGTGCCCGCGATCATGATATCGCGAAGACGCCTGTCCGGCACAGCGCCCAGAATGGCCGAGACTCGCGCCCATGATCGCGGGGTGCAGGCAATCACCTCGCCCCGGCGGAGCGCGGTTTGTGTGGTCTCCAAAAGGTCAGGCCGGGTGCGAATGAAGGCCAGAACAGCCGGATGCAGGCCCTGCGGTTGGGCATATTGGGCCAGCCAGTCATTCGCTTCGGCCACAAGGTTCAGATGGATCAGGCGGTCCGACAGGGCTGTCCCCATCTCATAGGCGACGGCACCATCCTCGGTGCCATTTCCGGCCGCGACAACAAAGCAACTGTTGGGCAAAGCGTGCCGCCCGACCCGCCGTTCTTGCAACAGGCCATATACGGTGGGTTGCAGCATCGGCGCGGCGGCGGTCAATTCATCCAAAAACAGCACCGAGGGCTGGGCGGGATCGTCCGGCAAATCCTCGGGCCGATACCAGACCGTGCGCTTGGCCTCGTGGTCGAAATAGGGCAATCCGCGCAGATCTTGCGGCTCGATCGTGGTCAGACGCAGATCAAACAGACGCGCACCAATGCGGGTGGCAAGGGCCTGTACCACCTCGGTCTTGCCGATGCCGGGGCGGCCGTGCAGCATCCAACTGCCGGTCATCTGCCCGGCCACTTGCGCCTGCCAACCCGCCAACAGCACATCAAAGGCCTGACCGGTGGGAATGGGTGTGGTGTTGACCATGACAGATGCCTTCGTTGCTTTCGCCAAGCCTAGGGTCCGGGCGCGCAAAGGCAAGGGCTGGGCCTTGATCAGCGTCCCGTGATCCAGTTGGCAAGGGCGGCCAACCGCGATGGCGGGCCACCGCGCGCCTCTTGCGCATCCGCCATGGCATAAAGCCCATACATGCCCCGCACCCCCAGCCAACGCAGCGGCTCTGGCTCCCATTTCCGGGGCCTGCGGTTGATCCATGGCAGGCGCACCAGATCGGTTTGCCGCCCCAAGGCAAGGTCAGCCAAACTGCGCCCCGCAAGGTTGGAGGTTGAGACGCCAACCCCGACATAGCCGCCCGCATAGCCGATCCGCGTGCCGGGATCAAAACCGACCGTCGCGCACCAATCGCGCGGCACCCCAAGCACACCGCACCATGCGTGATCAATCACCGCGTCCCGCGTCGCAGGAAAATGACGGTGCAAAATGGCAATCAGGCGACGGATCGTCTCGGGGTCGGGGCGACCCGCCTCATCAAGGGCCGAGCCAAAGCGATAGGGCACACCGCGCGCGCCAACCGCGATCCGCCCCTCGCGCGTGCGTTGGCAGTAGCAATAGGCATTGGCGAAATCGCCCACAATCTCATGCCCTTGCCAGCCAATCTTGGCCCAGATTTCGGGGGCCAAGGGTTCGGTCACGATCTGGGCGGAGTTCAGCGGCAGCCAATCCCGCCTATGCCCGGCAAAGGAGGCGGTAAACCCTTCGGTACACCGAAGGATGGTTGGGGCGCGGATCGCCCCATGGTCTGTCTGCACCGTTCCCGGTGCGATGGTCTGGACGGTTGTCCCTTCAACGATCCGAACCCCCAAACGCTCCACCGCTTGTGCAAGCCCCGCCACCAGTTTTGCTGGTTGCACCCGCGCCACACCCGTCACCACCATAGCCCCAAGCGCACCCGGAATGGCCACGCGGGCGCGGACCTCATCCCCCCCGATCAGGTGGATGCGGTCGTCCTCGCCCCATTGGCTGCGATGCACGGCCTCGGCCATCATCCGTTGCACCTGTGCAGGCCGGGTCGCCACCATGATCTCATCCGTCGGATGGATATCGGCCTCGATCCCTTCGGCACGGGCCACGCGGATCACCTCATCCACAGTGCCCGACATCGCCGTGACCAGATCGCGCACGCCCGCCTGCCCCGCCCCGGCATACCGCTCATGCGCCCAAGCAAAGCCGCCCGTCAGCCAGCCACCATTGCGCCCTGATGCCCCAAACCCCGCAAAGGATTTCTCGACAACCAAGACATCCAGATCGGGCTGCGCTTTCTTAAGGTAATAGGCGGCCCAAAGCCCGGTATAGCCCGCGCCGATGATGCAAACATCGGCCTGCGTATCCCCCGCCAAGGGGGCGCGGGGCGCGGGCAAGCCAATGTCGCGCCACCAAAAAGACACCTCGCCCTGACGCATTTTTGACCGCCCTTACCTATCCATCCGATCACCTTAGGGCCCAAAACGGCTTTATGCCACCGCCGGACTATGTCGTCCTGTGAGGATTTTGGGCTGACATCCCGCAGACCGATGAACGGCCCCCTCCCCTTCGTCGCGCAGGATGGGATCTGGGCGGCAAGCCTGATCGAGAACGGCCAATCAGCAGATATCGGCCATTTGTCAGAAGGAATTGACCTTTGTCATCCGGATTATCCCGCCATGCCAAAAGGGTATCTAAAAGCATCAAAAGGCTATGATTCAAGACGTGGAAAGGCCACCAATTCCCCACAAGATATTGTTTTCATATCCAAAATCACAAGATTCTACATTTGGACCATCCCGGCACACCTAAGCTGGGATCGAAATTTCGGCACATGCCTTGCTGTTTAGCCTGCAGACACTTGTGCAGGAAAAACAGAATGTTTGTTTCCATAAACACGGGTGCCGATGCTGTCGTCGAAGGCGTTGAGAAGATCACCGCATCAGACTTGGGTGTCCGGTACTCTGGATTTCGCTCCATTGATCGCTTTATCGAGCAGATCAAGGATCTGCATGTCGGGCTCATTTCTTGGCCGGGCGGCACCCTCGCCGAGGAAAGCACCAGCAGCTATGGTCTTGAATTCCACGATCTGACCAGTGCTGACAGCAAGATGCCGTCCCTCAGCGAGATGATGCAGATCGCGAATGACCAAGGCGCTGAACTGTCGGTCGTTTTGCCCACCGTGCGCTACTCGGGCCATATCGATGAGATGCGGGTCGATATCCAGAACTTCATGCAAGACCTGCTGTCAGGGGAATACGGACACCTACCCGAGCGCCTGATCTTTCACGTTGGCAGCGAACACTATGCCCATTTTCAGGGCCTGAGCCCCGATGGGGCGGCCGCGGAATATGGCCGCGTGGCGGCAGCCATGGTCGAGGAATTGACCCATGCCCTGAACGATCCGACCGTCAACCTGATCGGCGCAGACATCGATCTGTCGGTGCAAGCCGGGCGGACAATGGCCGAGGATGAAACCATCCGCGACAGCTTTTCAGACGAGTCCTTGGCCAATGTCGATCTGGTCATGCATCATCGCTATGCCGCACAGGCCGAGGGGATTGATTTCAACCTCAAACCCTTTAGCCCCATCCTTGATGCCTGGCAGCAAGACGTCACCGAGGTGGGCGGCGAGCCACCGCAGATTCATCTGAGCGAATGGAACGTGGCCTCGGTCACCCGGTCCGAGGGGCTGACCAGTTACATCCGTGATATGGCCAAAGAGGGGATGACCGTCCATCGGTCCGATATTGACCTTGCAGGGCGCACAAGCACCGAGTTTGAAAACTTTTGGCAAGAGTTGCTGTCAACCCGTGACTATGGCGTGGCAGTGCCAAAGCTATATCTGGAGTTGTTTTCGGAATATCAGGCCGAAGGCCTTGGGGCCGCGTCGATCCATGCGGCGGATCTGATGCATGCCGGCCGGATGACCTATACGGATGTGGATGGCAATCCGGTGCAGTTTGTCGGGGCCGAGATGATCTCGATGATCTACGAAAGCGTCGAGGGCACGCAGGTTCTGGAGGTATCCGAAGAAAACACTCGATCCAGTGATCTGTGGACCTATGCCTATGAGGGCGATGACCGGGTGGTGGTCTTTCTGGCGTCAGATGATGACACCGTCGTGGGCGATGTCACGGTCCAGATCGAAGGCTTGGACAGCGGCTATGCAGCCGTCTGGACAGAGTCTTTGACCTCCGAGGTGCCTGCCGATTGGATGGAACGCTTTGGAGTTCCCGACAATCCGAATGTCGATGAAAGCAATGAAGGGCAAACCTATGCCCTTGGCGTGCGCGGTGACGTGGAGACAACGATAGAGGGCGATCAGGTCACCGTCACCTTCACCCAACCGGGACAAGTTGTGCGCATTCTGGTGGCCCATAGCCAAGAAGAAGCAGCCCTGATCTCGGAATGGGCCGGGGATCCGGATTTTGAAAAATCCGCCGGATCCACGGCAGAATTTGCCTCGGTCGACCATGTATCCGATTCTGCAAGCCTTCTGTTGCCATTGGCCGGTGTTGATCCTTCTCTTGGCACTTCACGGCATGACGCCGAAGAGATCGGGTCGCCTTATGAAGGTTCGCAGGCAGGCGACTACAAGTCAGAGATCGCAGGGCTGGAAACGGCAAGCCAGATTGTACCACCAGCACCAGTGGCCCCGACCTACACATCCACCGCTTCAGCGACCATTTCGAATTCAGCGCTGCCTGCACAGGAGGTTCTGGCTCAGGACGACACAGAAGCGCATGGTGCGACCCCGGACACGTCGTTTGTTCACCGTGCTGCCGCCTCGACAGGATCAGACACTGCCGTGCAGGGGCTGGATCACTCGGCATTTTCGGCGATTGCAGAACTTTTCCCAGAAGCTGTGGTCACCACCCCTGATACGGAAACGCACGAAGACCCGTCGCCAGACGCGAACGAACCCGACACAGAGGCCCAAAGCAGCACAGGCATCGAGGCAGGTGATAGCGATGACGACCTTTCGCAGCTTCTCCTCAAGGAGGAAGATGTGCCCGAGGAACAGCCCGAAGAGGAAGATGATCAACCCTCGTCCATGGTCGCCGAAATCTCGACCTTTGCGGGATCGGCATTTGGGGCGGCACTGATGGGCCTTCTGGCCAGTCTGGCGCGCTTTATGTAACGCTTTCAGCCCGGAAACGCCTATAAATCCTGCATCCCCCCGCTTGGGGAAACCATGCCTCGCACGTTCTCGCCTTGATCCGGCCACATGTCTCGGGCAGGGTCGTGCGCAGTAAAGGCGGAGCGATCCGCCTTCGTCGCGTTGTGCAGGATATTATTGATGAGCCCGCTTTTGTCACGTTTGCGCGGTGAAGGGCTTTTTGCGCGAGTCATGCGAAGTTCGGCCTGGACCGCCCTTGGTTATGGTGCGTCGCAGGCCATGCGGCTGGCCTCAAACCTGATCCTGACGCGTCTTTTGTTCCCCGAAGCCTTTGGGATGATGGCGCTTGTCTCCGTGTTCCTTGTCGGGCTGACAATGTTTTCGGATGTGGGCACCGGCCCCTCCATCTTGCAGCACAAGCGCGGCGACGAACAAGATTTCCTTGATACCGCATGGACCATACAACTGGCACGCGGCGTTATCTTGTTTCTGGCCACCTGCGTCATGGCCTTTCCGGTCGCCGCGTTCTATGGGCACCCGGACTTGATCTGGCTTTTGCCAGTGGCCGGAATATCCCTGCTGATCAACGGGTTTGAGCCGACACGGATCGAAACGGCGATCCGCCATCTAAAGGTGGGCCGCGTCACCTTGCTTGATCTGATCTCGCAGGCAATAGGGATCGTCTCGATGGTGATCCTTGCCTTTGTGTTCCAATCGGTCTGGGCCTTGGTCGCGGGATGGATCGTGTCGTCCTTGGCCAAGCTGGTGTTGATGAACACGTTTCTGTCTGGGCAACGCAACCGTATCCGGTGGGAACCAGATGCCGCACGGGACTTGATGCATTTTGGCTTTTGGTTGTTCCTGTCAACCGCTTGCGGATTTTTGGTGGCGCAGGGTGATAAGGCCATTCTTGGCAAATACCTGACACTTGAACACCTTGGCCTCTACAACATCGGCTTTTTCCTTGCCTCGTTCCCTTTGCTTTTGGGCCAAACTGTTACGGGCCGCATCCTCATACCCCTTTACCGTGAAAGCCCGCCGAAAGACTCCGCCGAGAACTTCACGAAAATTCAACGGATGCGCCTTAGCCTCACGGGTGCCCTGTTTGTGATGCTGGCGATCATGGCCTTTAGTGGGGAATGGCTGGTGGGCCTGCTTTACGATGCGCGCTATTCAGATGCCGGGGGTATTTTGGTTCTGATCGCGGTGATCCAGATCCCACAGGTCATTGGAATGACGTATGACCAATCCGCCCTCGCGGCGGGGGATAGCAGAAACTATTTCTTGCTGACAGCCGCGCGCGCCCTGCTCCTTGTGATTGGCATGATCACGGGGGCCGAAATGATGGGTCTGGTTGGTGCGCTGATTGGTCAATGTATTGCCACGATTGCCGTCTATCCCATTCTGGTGTGGCTTGCCCGGCGTCATGGCGCTTGGGATCCGTTGCATGACAGTATTTTCGCCGCTGTGGGCTTGGCGCTTGGGATCACGGTCCTTGTCGCCGACCAAACAGCAATCCGCGCCCTGATTGCGCTTTTTGGGGTCGGACCTTAGCCGAAGGAGGGAAAGCGCAGGATGGAGATGGGAAAGGCGAACCAGATTTCTGGGCGGCGTGTCGAATTCGGATTGACCCCCCTGCAATTGGGCATGGTCTACGAAAGCGCCTTGGCCGGTCAGCCTTGGGTAAACCTTGAACAGGTTGTCGTGCATCTAGACGACGAAGAGATTGACCCCTCTGCCCTGCGGGCGGCGTGGATCGCTGTTGCCAAACGCCACGATGCTTTGCGGCTGTCGATCCTATGGCGCAAACGTGTCTCGCCCGTGCAGGTGATCCACCCCGAGATGTCCGTCGATCTGCCTGTCGAGGATTGGTCTGCCCTGAGCCCGAAACGCCAAACCCTTGCGCTTGAACGTTTTCTGACCGCTGATCGCGAGCGCGGCGTGGATCTGGAGGCAGCGCCCAGCTGGCGGGTTCAGTTGATCCGATTGGGCGCGCGGCGTTCGGTCATGATCTGGACCGTACACCACGCGATGGTTGACGGGCGCAGCATCGCCATTGTGCTGGAGGATCTGTTTGCAGAACTGGCCCAACCCACAACCGGCGCCCCATCGGGCGGGATGGTCGCCAGCTTTTCCGACTATTGCTTTGCCCTGTCAAAGGGGCCGTCCCCCGAAACGGTGGTGCATTTCAAAACCTACCTTGACGGGTTTGATCAGCCCAATGATCTGGCCACGACCGAGGATCTGTCGGAACCATCCACCCTTGGCCGCAAGATGCAGATCGAGCGCCGTCTGGAGGCTGATCTGACCGAAGCGTTGGCCAACCGGGCCGAAGCCGCAGGGGCCACATTGGCCAATGTGATCCATGCGGTTTGGGGCATGGTGGTGGCCCGCTGGACCGGGCGCGATGATGCGGTCTTTGGGGTCACCCGTGCAGGCAGGCATTTGCTGGCCGGGTCGGACAGGACCGTTGGATGCCTGATCAACACCATTCCGCTCAAGGTTCAGGCTGGCGCAGGCAGGCAAAGCGATGATCTCTTGGCGCAGTTGAGGCGTGATGCTTTGGCAATGCGCCCGCATGAACATGCCGCCCTGACAGATATTCGCCGTTGGTGCGGCCTTGCGGGCACCGTGTCGATGTTTGACTCCATGGTCATGTTTGAGCGCAACAGCCTTGAGCAGACCATGCACCAAAAGGGCAATGGCTGGGAAAACCGCCGGGTGACCCTGCGGGAAGAGGGGGCACTTCCCGTCACGCTTGCCGTCTATGCCGATCGCCAGATGCTGATTGCGCTGGAATACGCCCCCAACAGCATCCCTGCGCAAAAGGCGGGTGCGCTTTTGACCCATTTTGTGGAACTGCTGGCGTCTTTCGCGAAATCCGAACCCGGCACGCCGCTGGAACATTTGACCATGCTGCCCCGCTGGGAAGAGGCCGCCCTTTTGACCAAGGGTCGGCCAGAGCGCAAACTGCCCCCTGCCATCCCCTGCCTTGCCACGCGCTATGAACAAGCGGTCCTTGCCCATGGCGGGCGGGCGGCGCTGTCGATGGTTGGGCATGGCGAAGGTCTGACCCATACAGCACTGGATGCACGTGCAAACGGATTGGCGCACAGGTTGGTCGCGCAAGGCGCAGCTCCGGGCGTGATCGTCGCGATTTGCCTTGATCGCTCGCCCGAGTTCATTGTGGCGATGCTGGCCACGCTAAAGGCGGGTGCGGCGTTCCTGCCCATCGACCCGTCGTATCCGGCGGCGGTGATCGCGCATATGTTGGCCGATTCCGGCACGCGCCTGATGATTGCGGCCCCGCAGGCAGAACCGCCCCCCGATATCACCCTCATTTCACCCAATGCCCAAGCCCAAGCCACCCCACCGCCCCGGCCCGCGCCGGACCCGGATCGGCTGGCCTATGTCATTTACACCTCTGGCTCCACGGGCGCGCCAAAGGGTGTCCGTGTGCCGATGCGGGCGATTTCGGCCCATGCCAGCGCCATCTCGGCCGAGTTTGCGCTGACGCCCGAGGACAAGGTTTTGCAATTTGCCAGCCTGTCCTTCGACGTGGCGATTGAAGAGGTGATCCCGACCCTGCTGTCGGGTGCCCATCTGATCCTGCGCGATGACCAAATGGCCGGGGCAGTGCCCGATTTTCTGGATGCGGTGCAGGCGCAGGGCATCACGGTGCTGAACCTTCCGACCGCGTTTTGGCATGTGCTGGTCGATGACATGGCGCGCAACGCTCGTTCGTTGCCGCCGCACGTGAGGCTGGTGATTGTTGGGGGTGAGCAGATCAGCCCCCGCGCCCTTGCCACATGGCAGCGCATTGCGCCCGGCCCACGTTGGCTTAACGGCTATGGCCCCACCGAGGCGACGATCACCTGCACTTTGCACGAACCGGGGCCACTGGCACCGGGCGAGGATATTCCCATCGGTCGCCCCACGGCACATGCCCGCGCCTATGTTCTGGCGGCAGACGGATCACTGGCGCCCATGGGCACGGCGGGCGAGCTCTGGATTGGCGGGCTGGCCGTCAGCGATGGCTATATTGGACGCGAAGACGAAACGGCAAAGGCCTTTCGGCGCGACCGCTTTGCCGGACAAGGTCGCATGTATCGCACGGGCGACCGCGCCCGCTGGCGCGACGATGGCACTTTGGCCTTTCTGGGCCGCCGGGATCGTCAGGTGAAAATCCGGGGCTTTCGTGTCGACCTGCGGCATGTGGAGCGGGTTTTGGAGCGTGATGCCAGTGTCGGGCGCGCCGTGGCACGGGTGCTGGAAAAAGGGACGCCCGGCGCAAGGCTGGCCGCGTGGGTCGCCGGGGCCGAAGGATATGGCACCCCCGATGCCGCCGCCCTGCGCGACACCATGGCAGGGCAATTGCCGCCACACATGATGCCCGCCATTGTCGCCATCGACGAATTCCCCCGCACCCCCGGCGGGAAGATCGATATGGAGGCGCTGCCCCTTCCGGACCGGGTCACAAGCTCTGTCACCACGACCGAGTCTACAGACCCGACCACCCGCCGTGTGGCCGAATTGATGGCAAGGGTGCTAGGGCTGGACCAGATTGGCCCGGACGATAGTTTTCATGATCTGGGCGGGCATTCCTTGCTTGCCGTGCAACTGATCGGCCGGATTGAGGCCGACCTTGGGCATCGCCTTGGCGTGGCGGACCTTCACCACTGCCCGACTCCAAAGGCCCTTGCTGCCGCCGTGGATGCAGCACAAAGCGGGCCGCGCTATATCATCCCGATTCAACCCAACGGATCAAAGCCGCCGCTGTTTGGGGTGCATGTTCTTGGCCGCAATGAGGAATATTATCGCCCCTTGGCCCGCGCCCTTGGCCCTGATCAACCGTTCTTTGGCCTCTCGGTTGGACTTCTGACACAAGACACGCCGATTGGAGTCGAGGAAACCGCAAAGCGGTATTTTGAGGATATTCAGCAGCACCACCCAAAGGGGCCAGTCAGCCTTGCCGCCGTATCGCTTGGCAGCTACATCGCCTTTGATCTGGCACAACAGCTTTTGGCCGCTGGCCGCGAGGTGCGGATGCTGGCGCTGTTTGATGCGGAAGGTCCGGGCGGGCGCTCGCGCCTGCGCGGCAGCGCGCGCTTTGCCGCCCATATTCGCCGCGCACGCCATGAAGGTGCGGCCTATCTGCTGCACATCTTGTCGAACCGCTTGGTCAACCTGCGCAATAGCGTTGAAAAGCTGCGCCTACGCGCGGCGACCCAAAAGGGCGAGGCAAGCCCGATGACCATCGGCTCTTTTGTCGCTGCCAATGAACTTGCCGTCGAAGCCTATGAGGCGCAGCCCATCGATCTGCCGCTCACCATCTTCCGGGCCGAGGAAAACATCTTTGATAGCCCCGAAAGCCGCGCCGAAGGGCTTGGCTGGGCCTCGGTTGCAGAGGCAGGTTTTCAGGTCTTTGATGTGCCGGGCGACCATTTGTCGATTCTTGCCCCGCCCAATGTAGAAACACTCGCCGTGCATATGGCCAAGGTGCTTGCAGACCCGCCAGCCGGGGATTGAACCGACGGTTCCGCCATCACCGGGGCCGGATGAGCACCACTTGCAACCTTCTGGCTGCACTGGTGCGGATCGCGGGCTTTCGGATATCCGCCCCTTGCCTTTTGCCCCGCAGCTGCGGCACATCGCAGGCATGTCCGACGCAATCGTTTCATACCATCTTACATTTCATGGGCACAGGCTTGAGGCCCTCCCCTCGGGCGCGCTTTATTGGCCGGAGCGGGGGCTTTTGGTTGTCTCGGACCTGCATTTGGGGAAGTCCGAGCGGATGGCCCGACGCGGTGGAAGCCTTTTGCCGCCCTATGAAACGCGCGAAACCTTAACGCGACTGGAAACCGAGTTGGAGGCAACCGGGGCCGCAAGGGTGATCTGCCTCGGTGACAGTTTCGACGATAGCGCCGCCCTTACGGGTCTGGATACCCCTGATCGGCTGTGGCTTTTGCGGATGATGGCGGGGCGCGATTGGAATTGGATCGCGGGCAATCACGATGCAGGCCCCCTCGACATTGCGGGAAGCCACCGCAGCGAGATCCATGAAGGCGGGATTGTGTTTCGCCATATCGCAGAGGTGGGGGCGCAGGGCGAAGTTTCGGGCCATTACCACCCCAAGGCGCGGCTGGCGGGCCGGTCATGGCGCTGCTTTGCCTGTGACGCCACGCGGATCATCCTGCCCGCCTTTGGCACCTATACTGGTGGACTTTGGTGCGAGGACCCTGCCCTATCTTCCTTGATGACCAAAGGCGCCGTGGCGATCCTTTGCGGTGGCGCGTCGGCGCGGGCCATTCCGATGCCCCGCTCTTCAACCAAGGCGCGATAGGTCTTGGAAACAGGAACGAGCGCACCATTGCACATCCGCAATTGCAAACGCTCACCGTTTTTCTCAACACCCTCCACCGCATCCCACGCCACCCAGTGGGACCGATGCACCCTTGCCCCATCAATCGGCAGTGTCTCTTCAACCGCATCTGACAGGCGCATCAAAAGACCCATGGAGCCTTTTGTGGTGAACACATCCACATAGTGATCTCGCACAGAAATCGCGATCAGATCGCCTCTGAGCAACTCGGGCAAGCGCATCTGTATTCGGGCTGACTTGACCGGCGCAGGCAACGCCACATCCGGGGTATGTGAAGCCGCAGGCTTTTGATTGTCCGGCGGCGGGGCGATCGCTGCCAACGGCCAGGTGAGCACGGTTCTGCGATAGGCCCCCACCCCCAAGGTGACCAAAAAGGCAAAGATTGCCAATTCATCATACTTTGGTAAATGCATACCAGCATCGACAGACCACATGATCGCCGCGATCACTGGTGGCAACGATATCGCGTTCAATCCCGCGACAAGCATTGTTCCATCCCAAAAACCACGCAGATTCAGGGCTCCGAACACAAAGGCACGATTTGAAACACCAATCAGAATAGCAGCCGAAATCAGCAATGACCAAAGAAGCAGACGCTTGGGCAAAGGGCCCGAGCTATACGTATCGAACGGTCCGGCAAAGCCGATAATGATCGTAAGAATGATCCAGATCACATATGGCTTTGGACTTCGAAAATCTGACAACCAATGGTGGAGAAAACCTGACATGCGCTTCCTTGCGCTACCCCGACCCAACAGGAGTTAGCGCGCGAACCGTGTCGAGGCAATAACTGTTTTGACGTATAACAGGATATCAGGCGGTCAGACCTTCGGGTTCGGGCAGGCCCTTGGCGCGGCAGCAGGCGGTCAGGGTATTGGCCAAAAGGCACGCAATGGTCATCGGGCCGACCCCACCCGGCACCGGGGTGATTGCGCCTGCAACCTCCGCCGCGCTGGCAAACTCCACGTCGCCCACCAGCTTTGCCTTGCCGTCGCGTTCGATCCGGTTGATGCCGACGTCAATCACGGTGGCACCGGGTTTGACCATATCGCCTGTGATCATCTCTGCCCGCCCCACGGCGGCAACAAGGATATCGGCGCGCCGGCAGACCTCGGCCAGATCTTTGGTGCGGCTGTGCGCGATGGTGACGGTGCAACTGTCGCCCAGCAAAAGCTGCGCCATGGGTTTGCCCACGATGTTCGACCGGCCAACGACAACCGCGTTCATCCCCGACAGGCTGCCGTGGTGGTCGCGCAGCATCATCAGGCACCCGAGCGGCGTGCAGGGCACCATGCTTTTTTGCCCCGTGCCCAAGAGCCCGACGTTCGAGATGTGGAAGCCATCGACATCCTTGGCCGGATCAATGGCGTTGATCACCAGATCGCTGTTCAGATGGGCAGGCAGCGGCAGTTGCACCAAGATGCCATGCACCGCAGGATCGGCGTTCAGCTTGGCAATCAGCGCCAGCAAATCGGCCTCGGATGTGTCCACCGCCAGCTTGTGTTCATAGCTGTTCATGCCGACTTCAAGCGTCTGGGTGCCCTTGTTGCGGACATAGACCTGTGAGGCCGGGTCTTCGCCCACCAGCACCACGGCAAGGCCAGGGATCAGGCCGTGTTCCTCGCGCAGGCGGGCGACATGGGCCGCGACCTGGCCGCGCACCTTGGCGGCAAAGGCTTTTCCGTCGATGATCGTGGCGGGCATGGCAGGATCCTTGGGCAGTAAGGGGAAAAGGATGTTGGGGGTTTCCCCCCAACATGATCACGAAAGGTGGTGGCAGGTGTCCCCGCCACCGGGGTTTTAGAACAGACCTTCGACGAAGCCTTCGTCATTCAGGCGGATCACCTCGGCGCTTGGCACCTTGGGCAGGCCCGGCATGGTCATGATCTCGCCGCAGATGGCGACGATGAAGCCAGCCCCTGCCGAAAGCCGAACCTCACGCACCGGGATGGTAAAGCCGGTGGGCGCACCGCGCACCGCAGGATCGGTGGTAAAGCTGTATTGGGTTTTCGCCACGCAGATCGGCAGATGGCCATAGCCTGCGGCCTCCCATGTTTTCAGCTGGTCACGGATCGATTTGTCAGCCTCCACCCCATCGGCACGGTAGATGCCTTTGGCGATGGCTTCGATCTTGGCAAAAAGCGGCATGTCATCGGGGTAGATCGGGGCGAAATCGGCCACGCCGCTTTCTGCCATTTCCACAACCTTATGCGCCAGATCCTCGATCCCGGCAGAGCCTTGGGCCCAATGCTTGCACAAGATCGCCTCGGCGCCTTGGCCCGCCACATAGGCCTTTACCGCCTCAACCTCGGCATCGGTGTCGCTGTAGAAATGGTTGATCGCAACCACAACCGGCACGCCAAAGGATTTGACGTTGGCGATATGGCGGCCAAGGTTCGGGCATCCCTTTTCGACCGCGGCCACATTCTCGGCCCCAAGATCGACCTTCGCCACCCCGCCGTTCATCTTCATCGCGCGCACCGTGGCCACGATCACCGCCGCACTTGGTTTCAGCCCGGCCTTGCGGCACTTGATGTCAAAGAACTTTTCCGCGCCAAGGTCGGCCCCAAAGCCCGCTTCGGTCACGACATACTCGCCCAGTTTCAGCGCGGTCTTGGTGGCAATGACCGAGTTGCAGCCATGCGCGATATTGGCAAACGGGCCGCCATGCACGAAGGCGGGGTTGTTTTCCAAGGTTTGCACAAGGTTGGGCTGCATCGCGTCTTTCAGCAGAACGGTCATCGCGCCGTCAGCCTTGATGTCGCGGGCATAGATCGGCTTTTTCTCACGCGTATAGGCCACGACGATGTCGCCCAGACGCTTTTCCAGATCGGCCAGATCATTGGACAGGCACAGGATCGCCATGACTTCGGAGGCCACTGTGATGTCAAACCCGGTCTGGCGCGGGAAGCCGTTGGCCACACCGCCAAGGTTCACGACCATGTCGCGCAGGGCGCGGTCGTTCATGTCCATCACGCGACGCCAGACGATGCGACGCTCATCAATCTCAAGGCTGTTGCCCCAATAGATGTGGTTGTCGATCATCGCGGCCAGCAGGTTGTGGGCGGATGTGATGGCGTGGAAGTCGCCGGTGAAATGCAGGTTCATCTCTTCCATCGGCACAACCTGCGCCATGCCGCCACCTGCAGCCCCGCCCTTCATGCCAAAGTTCGGCCCAAGGCTGGCCTCGCGGATACACACGACCGCCTTTTTGCCGATACGGTTCAAACCGTCGCCCAAGCCCACCGTGGTCGTCGTCTTGCCCTCCCCCGCAGGGGTTGGGTTGATGGCGGTGACAAGGATCAGCTTGCCATCCGTTTGACCGGAAAGAGATTTGATGAACTCTTGCCCGATCTTGGCCTTGTCATGGCCGTAGGGCAGCAGATGTTCGGATGGGATGCCCAGCTTTGCACCGACCTCCATGATCGGCTTTTTCTTGGCTTCGCGCGCAATCTCGATATCGGTCTTGAAGGTCATCTGCGTCTCCCATGGCATTCTTGGCAGGCTTTTGCCCGTTTCATGTCGTGATAGCGGCTCATCGTCTGTCGTAAAGGCAGTTTTCCGACCTATGGGACGTGAAATTCGCCGCGTGCGGTTTCCGATCGGAAATAAGCCGCGCGCGTTCAGAAACTTTTGTCTGGGCGGCGAAAAGGCTCAAAGCCCCGCGCGCCACGGGCGTTGCTGGGGCACATGCAGACGCACGGATTGGGACAGGCGCAAAATCCCCTCTGCCTCCACCCAGGCGGTGATGCCGCGCCGCCCTTTGGCCGCCGATTTGAACTTTGCGCCAAAGCCCGCGTGGCGCGCCTCAATCGGCTTGGCAGGAAGGGTGCAAGACTGGTTTTCCATGTCGACAACCAAGGTCGCCCCCCCCTCGGCCTGCAATCGGCTGGAGGGGGGAAGATGCGTTAGATCCGGCAGGCCCGAAAGGACCATCGTGGCCCCGATCAAGGCAGGGTCGAGGCTCTGCAACCCCATGTCGGCGGCAATCAGGGCCAACTCCTCGGCCGAGACGATCGAGAATTGCCGCGTGTTGCGGATGGTCGTGCCGCGCGGGTATTGACCAAGCACACGCGAGCAAGAAGCCCGCGTCAGACCGCCATGATCCTCGCCTTGCGGCCCGGAGAACAGCGCACGAATTTCGGGCATGGGCGTGGATTGCAACTGTGCCGCGCGGTCGGGAACAAGGCCAAGAAAGGTGATGGTGCCATAGTGATCGGTGGGAATAAGCGCGGGCATTGATCTGATCATTTCCTGTTCAGCTATGAAAAAATCCCCGTACTCCAACGGAGTCCGGGGCCAGATCCTGATTTCAAAGGGCGGTCACGCGGTAGGTTCCGGTTCCATCCCACCCTTTGGCGCCTTTGGCTTGGTCTTTGGGACAAGAGCTATGGACGAGACGCTTGACCCTGAGTTGGCCTTGTCGTCATCGTCATTGCCGCCCAAAGGCTCTCCGGCCATGATCTTTTTCAGCTCATCCCCGGTCAGCGTCTCATATTCGAGCAGGCCACGAGCGATCCGTTCGAATTGTTGAGCATTGTCAGTGATCGTCTTGAAAGCCAGATTATAGCCTTCGTCGATGATCCGCTTGACCTCGGATTCAATGGTTTCCTTGGTTTTCGCCGAGACCGAGAAGCCACCCGTGTTGCCCTGATAGCCTTCGGCCGCTTCACGGTAATCGACGTTGCCAACCTTGTCCGACATGCCCAGCCGCATCACCATCATCCGGGCCATACCAGAGGCCTGCATGATATCATTGGCCGCACCGCCCGAGACATTCTCCGGGCCGAACTGAAAGATTTCGGCAGCTTTGCCCGCCATCGCCATGGCGATGCGCTGCTCCATCTCATCCTTGTGCCAGCTAAGGCGATCGGTTTCGGGCAGCGGTTGCACCATGCCAAGCGCTTGGCCGCGCGGGATGATGGTGGCCTTGTGGATCGGATCATGCTTTGGCAGCAGAAGGCCAAGCAGCGCGTGGCCAGCCTCATGATACGCGGTCATCGACTTTTCTTCTTCGGACATGACCATCGAGCGGCGTTCCGGGCCCATCAGGACCTTGTCGCGCGCCTTGTCGAAATCCTCGGCCGACACAAAGCGCCGACCGATTCGCGCGGCCATAAGGGCAGCCTCGTTCACAAGGTTCATCAGGTCAGCGCCCGAAAAACCCGGTGTGCCGCGTGCCACGGTGCGCAGATCGACGTCTGGGCCCAGCGGCACCTTGCGGGCATGAACGGACAGGATCTTTTCACGGCCCTTGATATCGGGGTTTGACACGGTGACCTGACGGTCAAAGCGGCCGGGACGCAGCAGCGCGGGGTCCAGCACATCCTTGCGGTTGGTGGCGGCGATGATGATCACGCCTTCATTCGCCTCAAACCCGTCCATCTCAACCAGAAGCTGGTTAAGGGTTTGCTCACGTTCGTCATTTCCGCCGCCCATGCCAACGCCACGGGCGCGACCAACGGCGTCGATTTCGTCGATGAACACGATGCAAGGCGCGTTTTTCTTGGCCTGTTCAAACATATCACGTACACGGCTTGCGCCCACACCCACGAACATTTCCACAAAGTCAGAACCCGAGATTGTAAAGAAGGGCACGCCCGCCTCACCCGCAATGGCGCGGGCCAGAAGCGTTTTACCGGTGCCGGGGGGGCCAACGAGCAGCGCGCCTTTGGGGATCTTGCCGCCAAGACGGCTGAACTTCTGCGGGTTGCGCAGGAATTCGACGATTTCCTCAAGCTCTTCCTTGGCTTCATCGATGCCCGCGACATCGTCAAACGTGACGCGGCCCTGCTTTTCGGTCAGCAATTTGGCGCGGGATTTGCCAAAGCCCATGGCACCACCACGCCCGCCGCCCTGCATCCGGTTCATGAAGAAAATCCAGATACCGATCAGCACAAGGAACGGCAGCCATAGGCTGACCAGCGACAAGAAGCCCGATTGCTCTTGTGCCTTGGCCTCGACCCCGACGCCCTTGGCGATCAGATCACCAGAGATATCAGCGCCTTGCGGAATGATGGCGGTATATTGGTTGCCGTCCTTGGACCGCACCAGAACCCGTTCCCCATCGATAACAACACTGGAGACGTTTCCAGCATCGACGCGGGTGACAAAATCAGAATACGAAATCGTCCGCGACGACATCGTGGTTTGATTGCCACCGAACAGATTGAATAGCGCAAGGATCAAAAGAAACAGAACGACCCAGAACGCGATGTTTCGTGCGTTACCCACGAATATACTCCTCGAATATCCGCCCTCGCACACGGCGACGCGGTCTTGACCCTTAAGATAGACAGAACGGCGCTGTGTTCAATGAGATAAGACAAATCTCTCGAAGGTCGGGCTCAGATTGGCCTGCCAGCCGTTTGCAAATCCCGCCAATGGGGCCGCGATCAGCGTGCCGTCAGACCACACAGCGGGCGTTGCCAGCAAGGATGTGCGGGGCAATCCGGTCTCCCGCCACGATGGGCAAAGCGACAAGCCCGCCTCGCCCAACGCGGCGATGTGCCACGGGCCGGGAGTGGGGTTGGGCACCGTCTGCACCACGTGCCAACGCCCATCCCACTGCGGGACGGCCCCTTGCGCAGCCATTACCGGAACCGGGCCCTGCACCGCCGACGCCTCACGCGTCAGTCGCGCACCTGTCTTGCCTTCGGGCACCATCTGCACACCACCCAGCGTGCGGGCCTTGCCTTGCCGCAAGGCCGCCGCCGCATCCATAAGCGCATCATAGCGGGGACGGTAGCTTGCCCCGCCGATCCATTGCACCGCAGCGGCAAAGACCCGCGCCTCGGTATCGGTATGGCCAAGGTGGAGCGCCTCATGCGCAAAGATCAGGTCGCCCCACTCGGCCCGCACGAACCGCGCGGCCCAATCGGCAGCGGCACTGCGCAGAGTTCCGCGGGCGCGCTGCATATGGGCGGCGGTGTCATTCAGGCGATCCACGGTCAGGCCAAGAGGGGTAAGCATCGCCAGCATTTGCCGGGCCTTGACCCGGTCAAACCGCGTATCATCGTTCGAGGGGTCATCAACCCATGCAATCCCCCGCGTGGTCAACCAGTCGCGCAGGGCCGCACGGCTGACGGGCAAGAGCGGACGCAAGAACAGCCCGCCCCCCTCCCATGATGACATGCCCGCCAGACCATCCACACCAGAGCCCCGTGCAAGGCGCATCAGGAACGTCTCGGCCTGATCATCGGCCGTATGGCCCAGCAAGACCGCGCTCAGCCCAAGGTCAGCGGCCCACGCGGCCAAAAGCGCCCGGCGGGCATCCCGTGCCTCGGCCTGAACATTGCCGCGCTGGTCCCATCCCTGCCACAGCAGCGTGGTATGGGACAGTCCAAGCCCGGCACAGACCCGTGCGACCATCGCGGCCTCATCCGCCGCCGCGGCCCGCAACCCGTGGTTTACGGTGGCGACACAGACCGTTACCCCCTGCGCCTGTGCCCAATCATGGGCCAGATGCAACAACGCCATGCTGTCCCCCCCGCCAGAAACGGCCACGCCGATCTTGGGGAGCGGCGCGGCACGATCTGCCAGAAAAGGTTTCAGTGCGCGGGCGACCGCCTCTTCCGGCGTTACTGACAAGCCAGCCCCGTCATGGCGACATCCGCCTGCGTGGCGGCCATGCTGCCGGGGAAACGCGCGCCCACTTCGGACAGGGTCACGCAGGCCTCGGGCTGCTGGCCCAAGGCACCAAGACCCTCTCCAAGTTTCAGCAGGCTGTCGGCTGCAAAGGGGCCATCAGGGCTGCCAGAGAAGGCCTCCAGATAGGCGCGGGCGGCGTTCGAGGTTTCCCCCAACTGATTCAGCGCCTCACCCCGATTGTAATGCGCCTCTTGGGTCAGCGGCGAACCCGGGTAGGATTGGGCAAAGGTCGCAAAGAGGTCCGCGGCGGCACGAAAGTCACCTTGACCGAGCACCCCCTTGGCCCGGTCAAAATCAGCCTGTTCTCCGATGGCAAGCTCGGCCCCGACCGAGGGTTCGGCAGGTTGTTCCAAAACAGGGGTGGATGCAGCGCTGTCCCCCCCCAAGATTGGCGTCGTGCCGATGCTCGCGATATCGCAGCCCTCGGTCACCTCACACAAACGAAACTCCAGATCACCCAAACGGTTGGTGCCATCGGCAACCACACGGTTCAGGCGAAACTCGATGTCTTCGGCGCGGGCGGTCAGGCGCGAAAGCTCAGCCTCGATGGCATCCATCCGCTGCAAGGCCGAGCCGCCAGCATTGCCCGCCCCCGCACCGCCACTTTGCACCAACTCGGCTTTCAGGCCGTTGAACTGGCCCGCAAGCGCGCTGAGTTCAGCCCGGATATCGGCAAGAGTCTGGGCACGGTCCTGCGCCATCGCAGGACCAGCCAGACACAAAAGGGCAACCAGCAGCGCCCGCATCAGGCTCAGGCCCCCGCACCGATGGACAGAACCGTCACGGCGCGGCGGTTCTTGGAATAGCATTCCTCGGTCGAGCAAACCTCAATCGGCTTTTCCTTGCCATAGCTGATGGTGCGCATCCGACCGGATGAGACGCCCTGAGAGATAAGATAATTCTGCACCGCTGCGGCACGGCGCGCGCCAAGGGAAAGGTTATACTCCCGCGTGCCCTGCTCATCCGCGTGGCCTTCGATGATCACCGCGTAGGACGGGTTGGAGGCCAGCCACTGCGCCTGCCCAGACAAAACAGCGATCGCTTCGGACGACAGGGTATGCTGATCAACGGCAAACAGCACACGATCTCCTACGCGCTGATTGAAATAGGCAATCGACGCCGGATCGTTCGGGTCGCCCAATCCGTTTGTATCGATGAAGCCAGCGCCCGCACCCGCGCCACCTGCCCCGGCACCACCGGCGCCAAAACGGTCGGGGTTGTTACAGGCGGCAAGGGCGAAGGCCGTGACGACCAAGAGGGCCTTGGGAAGGAGAGACATCAGGTTAATTCCTTTTTCTGTGCTCGATTTAACGGCAGTCTATCAGCATTTGCGACGCGTGTTAATCTGCGACGCAAGATTTAGGGCAAAAGTGGCGACCATGCAGGATCAGACGCAGCCCCATCCGTGGTTATCTGGCGCAGGTTGCGTCCCGAGATATCCACCGAGTAAAGGGCCGACTGCCCGCCGGCACCACTTGTCTCACGCGTGAACATGATCACACGGCCATTCGGGCTCCATGTCGGGCCCTCGTCAAGAAACGAAGCGGTGAGCAAACGCTCTTCGCTGCCGTCCGTGCGCATCACGCCGATGTGGAAGCGTCCCGCATTTTGCTTGGTAAAGGCGATCAGGTCACCACGAGGTGACCAGACCGGGGTGCCATAGCGCCCCTGCCCTGCCGAGATCCGACGCGCCTCGCCGCCACCTGCACTCATGATATAAAGCTGTTGGGTGCCGGAGCGATCACTTTCAAAGACGATCTGGCTGCCATCCGGGCTGAACGACGGCGCGGTTTCAATCGACGGCGCATTGGTCAGCTGGTTCAGGCCGCCAGAGGCGACATCAAGCATATAGAGGTCAGAGTTGCCGCCGCGTTCCAAGCTGAACACGACGCGATTGCCATCGGGCGAAAAGCGCGGCGCAAAAGTCATGGTGCCGGGCTGTTCGGCAAGCGTTTGCGTGCGAAGCGAACCCACATCCATCAGCGTGATGCGGGGAAAGCCGCTGGCATAGCTGGTGTACAAGATGCGGTCGCCATTGGGGGAAAAGCGCGGGGCCAGAACGATGGCGCTGCTGTCGGTGAGGTATTGCACATTCGCGCCATCATAATCCATCACGCCAAGGCGCTTTTGACGATCATTCTTTGGGCCGCGTTCGCTGACAAAAACCACACGGCTGTCAAAATAGCCGCCCTCGCCCGTGATCCGGCTATAGGCGGCATCGGCCACCTTGTGCGCCATGCGGCGCCAACTTTGGGGTGTGCCTGCAAATTGCAGCCCCTCGCCCAGTTGCTGGCCCGAGTAGACGTCATAAAGCCGGAACTTGACCACGATCCGGTCGCCCGAAGCGCTGACCGCCCCCGTAATCAAAGCCTGGGCATTGATCGCCTTCCAATCCTCGTAGGCGACAGGGGCATCAAAGCTGGAGATGCGGCCGATATGCGCCTCGGCCGGGATTTCGCGAAACAGGCCCGTGCCCGACAAATCCGAGGCGATCACGCGGGCAATGTCGCGGGCGTAATCGGAGGCCGCACCATTCTCGGCCACAAAATCGGGGGCGGCATAGGGCAAGGGTTCAATCACGCCCTCGGTGATCTCGATCCGCAGGGGGCCATTCTGGGCCTGCGCCTTGTGCCCTGATACAGGAACAAGCAAGAGTGTGGCGGTAAGGGCGGTTGTCAGAAAACGGGTTACTGTCATCATGGCCTTGGTGTGTCCTCGGTCTGTGCGCGGCAGCATAGCGCCACCTTCGCCGGGGTCAGGGGGAAAAGAGGCCAATTAGGCCCCGTCTCGGCAGGTCTTTGCGCATTGCTGTTCATCTTAGCCTCATTCCGTTCGGATTGAAGACAAGTTCCATCTCGCGCCATTGCTCATATTTTTCTTGTGGCAGTGGAAAGCCGCGCGCGCCACAGCGGATGATGGCACGGCGTGCGGCCTCAAAGGCCTGACGGGCGGCGGCCTCAGTCCCATCCGTGAACTCCACCATGCGGATCGATCCGGCCTCGGGCACGCCAGTTTGCGCGACCGACAGGCCAACGATCACCGTGACCCGCAGCGCGTCTGACGACAAGGAGCCGACGTTCCAGCATTGCTGAACGGCGACGCGCAGCGCGTCTTTCTCGCCGCTGGTGATGGGTGGCCCTTGGGGGGCGTTGGTGGCCCCGGTTGGGGCGGGTGTGCTGACGGCCTCGGCCACGGCATCTGCGATGGCATCGGCCACACTGTCATTCGTCGCGGCAGGCGCTTCGGTCGTTTGGGTTGGCGTGGCCGCGCGGACGGGCCGCCCCTTTGGGCGCGGGCTGGTTTTTGGCGCGCCGGAGGCGACGACCACCTCATCCCTGTTGGCCTCGGTCTCCAGCACGGTGCCCGCTTCTTCCTGGGCAACGGGGGGCTGTTCGGGCTGCACCACTTGCGGTTCGGGCGTAGGTTCGGGGGACACAGCCTCGACCGGGGCCTCGGCCACCTCTACCACGGGATCGGGCGTATCGACAGGAATAGGGGCCACGCGGGGTGCAGGCTTTGGGCGTGGGCTGGTCGTCGGCGGCAAGGCCACTTCGGGCACGGGATCAGGGTCCACAGGCAAGGGCTCGGCATCTGCCACGCCGTTGTTTTGTGGCAAGAGTTCTGGCTGCAGTTCCGGTTCTGGCAGCGGCTCAGGTTGCTGAACGGGGGCGGGTTGCGGCTCTGGCTGGGGCGTGGGCACGTCGGGCTGAACGGGGGGCGGCTCTACAACGGTTTCTGGCTGTGGGGACGGTTCGGGCGCAGGTTCTGCCGCGGGCAGTGGTTCTGGGGTTGAGGGGGCGGCAGCCACCATCGCGTCAAACGCGGCCGTTGAGATCAGCGAGACTTCGGCCACCTGAACCGGTGGGGCATCTTGGGGCGCAAAAAGCCAATCCCCCAGAACCACCCAGAGGATCAGCGCGGCATGTCCCGCGCCTGAGATGAGAGTGCCCTTTTGCATCACCTGCGTGCCCCGGCCTAGCCGCCGTTGCCGTCAAAGCTTGGGCCGTCGGTATCGGTCACCAGCCCAATGTTGTTGAACCCACCAGCACTCAACGCACCCATGACTTCCGCCACACGCTGGTACGGGATGGCACCATCGGCGCGCAAGAATACCTTGTTGCTGGTGCGCTCTGCCGCAATGGCTGTCAGCTTCGGGATCAGCTCTTGCGCCTGAACATCCGCGTTCTGGATCAAGAGCCGCCCGTCTGCGGTCAAGGTGATGGTCAGCGGCTCTTCTTGTTCGGTCGGAAGCGCGCTTGCTGCGGTTTTGGGCAATTCGATCGGCACACCCACTGTCAGCAAAGGCGCCGCGACCATGAAAATGATCAACAGCACCAACATCACATCCACAAAAGGCGTGACGTTGATCTCACTCATCGCGGCAGCTTGGCCCCGCCGCCTGCGCCCGCTGCCGCCACTTGATTTCCGCACAACCCCCGCGCCCATGGCCTAGGAATCCAACTGGCGTGACAGGATTGTGGCGAATTCATCGGCAAAGCTGTCATAGCCGCCAAGGATACGCTCACTGTCTGAATTCAGCTTGTTATAGAAGACGACTGCTGGAATGGCCGCGATCAGGCCGATTCCGGTGGCAAGCAGCGCCTCGGCAATACCGGGGGCCACAACGGCAAGGTTTGTGTTTTGGCTGATGGCGATCTGCTCAAAAGCGTGCTTGATCCCCCAAACCGTTCCAAACAGCCCGATAAACGGCGCGGTGGACCCGGTGGTGGCCAAAAAGGCCAGACCGTTGTTCAACCGCTCGGATTCGCGCGCAATGGCGACATTCATCGCCCGGTCGATCCGCGCCTGAGCGCCCGCGATCAACGCGCCGTCTTGCTTGTGACTGCGACGCCACTCCAACATGCCGGCCGCAAAGATCTTTTCGCTCGCCCCTCCGGGCTGCGGGCCGATCTTTTCGAAAAGTTCATCCAACGGCTCGCCTGACCAAAAGGCCCGGTCAAACACCGCGGCCTCTTTGCGGGCCAAGCGGTAGAGGATGTGCTTTTGCACAATCGTGGCCCAAGACCAAAAGGACATGACCATCAAAAGAACCATCACGACCTTCACGGTCAGCGTGGCACGCGCAAAAAGGGCCAGCATGGAGAAATCAATCTCCTGCGCCATCGCAAGGGTTTCCGTTTCCATTACGCCTGCTCTTGTTATCGGGGCATTGTTTGCCGCCTGTTAACAGTGATTCTATCCGCAATTGAAGGGGATTGCCAACACATCTGCGTGCTTGGGCAAGGGATTGCTGAAACACACTGACAGGCTTCACTTTTTGTGCTGAGCGCGGTGGGAATGCGCAAGGCGCTTTGCCCAACAGTTCCTGCAAGTTCAGTCCTGAAGGGCCGCACGCACCGAAGTCGGCATCCGCACAGCGCCCGATGCCGCGATGCAAACAAGGACCACGCGCGCCGTAAAAAGCTGGTCCTCACCCCGCCAAACGGCTTGATCCAACACGATCCGCGAGCCACCCAACTCCACAAGCTTGGTCGTCACTTCCAGAAGGTCGTCAAAGACCGCAGGGCGCAGATAGTCCGCCTCGACCCGGCGCACGGCAAAGACCACCCCGGTTTCCGCCTTGAGCCTTGTCTGATCAACCCCACGCTCCCGCACCCACTCGCTGCGGCCCCGCTCGATGAATTTCAGATAATTCGCGTAGTAGACGATCCCCGCAAGATCGGTGTCTTCGTAATAGACGCGAAGGGTGAATTCATGCACTACCATCTCCTGAGATCATGCCACCAGATACTCGGAAAACCGATATTTTTCAGTATTTTGTCAAGACAATTCGCATTTTCTTGTCGGACACAGATTTCAAACCAGTTAAAATTGTGGTAGCATTTCACTAGGGTCAGGGCTCGTTCTCGTTTCATAGCCAGAACATGACAATGGCAGCGAGTGCAACGGCTGAGAGAAAGACCTTCGGGCACCTATCATAGCGCGTCGCAACCCTGCGCCAGTCCTTGAGCCTGCCGAACATGATCTCGATCCTGTTGCGGCGTTTGTTGCGGCGCTTGTCGTATTTGATGGGTTTGACGCGCGACTTCCGGCCTGGGGTGCATGGCTTTATCCCTTTGTCTTTCAACG
>JAIOYF010000016.1 GCA_021741245.1 Paracoccaceae bacterium | reverse complement strand
CTTCAAGATCGACAAAGCTGAACAGCGACCCACTTGCCTCATCCGTCCCACGCATCTTCACCCTCGCCATTGATGTGCAGAGAGTGAATCATGTTCCGCAAAACAGGTCGAGAGCCAACTATTTCAGCACCCTGCTAGGCGCGAGAGCCTTTGAACGTGGAATTTGTCGCTGCGGACCATCACGTTGCCCAAGCCCATTTGATGGCCGCTGCCCCCACCTCAACGACGTCGCCAAGGTGCCGGGCAAAGACCCGTGGCTTTTCAGAACCATGGCCGATGACCGCGATCATTTTGCCTCTGGCATAGACATCAATGGCTACACGGCAAAGGTTGAAACCATCACTCTTATCAATTCCCAGTCACCGCTGCAGCCCCTTTGGCAAGCGACCGTCTTGTCGTTCTGTACCGACCGACGAACTGGTGAAACGACATCAAGGCTGCCGGTTGCACCTCAGGCCGATCTCGAAGCACGATAGATATTCAGAAACTGCACCGACCCTTGCCAGAATCCGTCCTTGGGTGCATGTTGCGACCGAGCCGTGGCGATGGCGTCGCCGCAGGGGCCAAGTTTTGGCCCCGCCGCTTGCAGAGCGATCTGCCACCGTCCTGTACGCCGGGACCTTTCGGGGTTCCGTGGCTGTGGCCCGCCCCCTTGGATGAGGTCTGAGATGACGTTGAACCGTCCTGAAATGTACCGTTTTCACAATGGCGGGGCCAAGGATACGCTGCCCTTTGCCGATGAGGAATATCACAACCGTCTGGCCGGGCTGCGCGACATCATGGAGATGCATGAGTTGGACGCGGTCGTTCTGACCTCGATGCACAACGTGGCCTATTACTCCGGCTTTCTCTATTGTTCCTTCGGGCGGCCGTATGCCTGTGTGGTCACGGCAACCGAATGCGTGACGATCAGCGCGGGGATTGATGCGGGCCAGCCGTGGCGGCGCAGCATTGGCGACAACATCACCTATACCGATTGGGCGCGGGACAATATGTGGCGCGCGGTGGCTTCGGTCACGGGCGTGGGCAAGGCGGTGGGCTGTGAGGCGGATCATCTGACGATGGAACGCGCCGAAAAGCTGAACACCTTCCTGAAACCAAAGCGCGGGATGGATATTGCCCCCGCCACCATGCAGCAGCGCATGACCAAGTCGCCCGCCGAGATTTCGCTGATCAAGCACGGCTCGAACGTCGCCGATGTGGGCGGCTACGCCATCCGCGAGGCGATCAAGGTCGGCGCGACGGAGCTTGAGATTTCCATGGCAGGCCGCGACGCGATGGAGCGCGAGATTGCCAAACGCTTTCCCGATGCCGAATATCGCGACACCTGGGTCTGGTTCCAGTCAGGCATCAACACCGATGGCGCGCATAACCCGGTGACGAACCGCAAGCTGAAGCAGGGCGATATCCTGTCGCTGAACTGCTTTCCGATGATTTCGGGCTATTACACCGCGCTGGAACGCACGCTTTTTGTGGGTGAGGTGGATGATGCCAGCATGCGCGTCTGGCAGACCAATATTGACAGCCATGAGTTTGGCATGAAACTGCTGCGCCCCGGTGCCTCCTGTGCCGAAATCACCATGAAGATCAACGAGTTTCTGGCCGAACGGCAGATGCTGCAATACCGCACCTTTGGTTATGGCCATTCGTTCGGGATTCTGTCGCACTACTATGGCCGCGAGGCGGCTTTGGAACTGCGTGAGGATATCGACACGGTGCTGGAACCCGGCATGGTGATTTCGATGGAACCGATGCTGACCATTCCCGAAGGCATGCCGGGCGCTGGCGGCTACCGCGAGCATGACATCTTTGTGGTGACCGAGGACGAACCCGAAGACATCACCCACTACCCCTATGGCCCCGCCTTCAACGTGGTTGGCTAATCTTTGCGCCCGTCCCGTTTGGGGCGGGCGTTTCTGGTGCATGCATGCGTGGTCTTTGGCCTCTGCAAGGCCAAAGAGACTGATACAGCGTTCGCAGCCAATGGCTAGCTTTTCGCTGAACAGAGCAGACAGGAAAGCCGCGACCAAACAGGTATGTCGTCTCGGTTTGATGCCGTAATTTTGCCGCCTCTTTCGCTTAGCCAAGCCTAGATCCCCAAGATCCCAATCTAGAAAAAGACCATTTCTGTTAGATACTTGACGGTCCCTTTGTCAAAAAGCGATGGTCCAAAAACAACGGTTCCCGCCCGCCCTGTGTCCGCGACAGACGGCGCAACCAGCGGTCAGACAGAGGGATACGATCCCGCGTGATACTTTGGGCCCGTCCCAATTCTAACTGGTCAAGACCGCCTCTTAACCAAACTGTCACAAATACATCGCCTGACAGTCACATATTGCCGCCATTCCTGCTGTTCAGCGTAATTTATCACAGGATTGGCCCCGATGACCTTTCGCCCGCTTTGCCTGACCTCGGCCTTGGCTTTCGCTGTTGCGATGCCCGCGCATGCCGACATGGTCTTCAATCGCATCTCGTCCTTTGCGACGCCCAACAATATGGCCGACGGCGAAGACCGCGCGCGGGACACCAGTGCCGAGATCATCTCGGCCTCGGATGATGGCATGACGCTGGTCTATACCGACAGCCCCCTTGGCGTGATCGGTCTGGTTGATATCACCGACCCATCCACGCCAAAGCCGCTTGGCAATATCGACATGGGCGGCGAGCCGACCACGGCGCATTTCGTGGGTGACAAGATTTTTGTCGGGGTGAACACCTCGGAAAGCTTTACCAACCCCTCGGGCAAGCTGGTCACGGTTGATGTGGCAAGCCGCGCCGTTGTGGCCGAATGTGAGATTGGCGGCCAGCCGGATTCGGTCGCGCGCTCTGCCGATGGCAGCTTTGTCGCCATCGCGGTCGAGAATGAACGGGATGAGGAGTTCAATGACGGCGACCTGCCGCAGATGCCTGCAGGCTATGTCGTCAAGATCGCGATTGCGGACGGCGTGGCCGATTGCGCAGGCCAGCAAAAGATCGACGTGACGGGCCTTTCCGATATCGCTGGCGACGACCCGGAGCCGGAATTCATCGACATCAATGATGCGGGCGAAATCGTCCTGACGATGCAAGAAAACAACCATATCGTGGTGATCAGCGCGGATGGCGCTGTTGCCAGCCATTTCAGCGCAGGCAGCATCGACCTTGACGGGATCGACACCAAGCGGAATGGCAAGCTGGACTTCACCGGCAAGAAAGAGGCCGTCGCACGCGAGCCTGATGGCATCAAATGGATCGACACCGATCATTTCGCCATTGCCAATGAGGGCGACTGGAAGGGCGGCTCGCGCAGCTTCAGCATCTTCAAGAAAGATGGCACGCTGATTTACGAATCCGGGCCAAGCCTTGAACATGCGATCATTGAACTGGGCCACTACCCAGAACACCGCAGCCACTCCAAAGGGGTGGAGCTGGAGTCGGTCGAGGCCGCCACGTTCAACGGCACGCCGATGATGTTTGTGGCCTCCGAGCGGGCTTCGGTCATCGGCGTTTATGACGTCACCGATCCGGCGGCCCCGGTTCTGCGCCAGATCCTGCCATCTGGGGTCAGCCCTGAGGGGATGGTCGCCATCCCACAGCGCAACCTCCTCGCCTCGGCCAATGAAGTTGATCTGCGCGGCGATGGCCTCGCCCCGGCGCATGTCATGGTCTATGAACTGGCTGAAGGCACCGCGGCCTATCCGATGATCACGAGCGCTGGCAGCGACGAATTGATCGGCTGGGGTGCTTTGTCCGGCCTTGCCGCCGATCCAGAGGTTGCAGGCAAGCTTTATGCTGTCTCTGACAGCGTCTATGCCGCCCAGCCGCGTATCTTTACCATTGATGCCACGCAAAACCCAGCCCGCATCACCAGTGAGATGACCGTGACACGCGGGGGCGATGCGGCCCAAAAGCTGGACCTTGAAGGCATCGCGGCGGATGGCAAGGGCGGCTTCTGGTTGGCGTCCGAAGGGCGCAGCGACCGCATGATCCCGCATGCGATCTATCACGTGAACGACAAGGGCGAGATCAAGGAAGAAATCGCCCTGCCCGAGGCGCTTTTGGACAACGAAATCCGCTTTGGCTTTGAAGGTATCACGGTGGCCGGCGACTGGCTGTGGATGGCCGTGCAGCGCGAGTGGCAAGATGACCCAAAGGGCATGGTCAAGCTGGTGACCTATAACACCAAGGAAAAGAAATGGGGGGCCGTGCATTATCCGCTGGACGCTCCGACCGAGGGCACATGGGTCGGCCTTTCGGAAATCAGCTTGCATGGCGATTGGGTCTATATCGTCGAGCGTGACAACCAGATCGCCGACAAGGCCATCCTCAAGAAACTTTACCGGGTTGCCGCCGCTTCGATGGTGCCCGCAGAGTTGGGCGGTGAATTGCCGGTCGTCGCCAAGGAATTGGTCCGCGATTTGCTTCCCGATCTGGCTGTGTTGAACGGATATGCCGTGGACAAGATCGAAGGTTTCGCGATTGACGCTGCGGGTACCGGCTATGTCGTCACCGATAATGACGGCGTCGATGACAGTTCGGGCGAGACACTGTTTTGGTCCATCGGGTCCATGCAGTAATATCTGACCTTTTGAAATGATCATGGCCCTGCGTGACAGCGCGGGTCCTTTTTATCTAATTGCGGGACAGGGGCGAAACGGCCACGCTTGGGAATGCAGTTTAGAAGATCGCTTACGGGGCTATTCCCGAAAGTCATCAACATGCTAGAAGGATATGAACTGATCCTACTAAGGTACACCATGACCCATTCTCACGTAAGCCGCCGCACCTTTCTTTCCCTCAGCGGCTTTGCGGCGCTATCGGCCTGCGCATCGTCAGGCACCGAAGATGGCAAGTCTCTGGTCACTTCGGGTTTTATCAGCGGCTATGGCCCGATTTTTGATAGCGGCTACACGCTACCCGGCATCCCAACCCAATATCTTCAGGGCGTGAACCGGCGCATCACGGGAACATACCTTGGCGAACAGGCCCCCGGCACGATTGACGTCGATCCCTATGCCAAATTTCTTTACTTTGTCCGCAGCGGGGCAGAGTCCGTTCGGTTTCCCATTGGGGTTGGCCGGGCGGGGCGCGCCTTTTCCGGCAATGGCGCGATTCAGCTAAAGCGCAAATGGCCAGGCTGGACGCCAACACGAAACATGCTACGCAGCGAGCCCGAGGTTTACGGCCCCTTTGCACGCGGCATTCCCGGCGGGCGACGCAGCCCGCTTGGGGCCCGTGCGCTTTACCTCTACAAAGGCGGGCGCGACACGTATTTCCGCATTCATGGCACCAATGATCTGGAGTCCATCGGCAATTCCGGCTCGGCCGGATGTATTCGGATGTTCAATCAAGATATCATCGCGCTGTATGACATTGTCCCACTGGGAACACCGGTGCATGTGAGATCTGAGGCGGAATCGCTGCGCGTTGACCCCGAGAATTTCGGTCGTGGTGTGGAATTGCCCCCCCGCACGGTCGATCCGGATCGGATCTATAGCGCCGAGGCGATTGCAAACGACCCGCCGCCGATCTTTGATGATCCCCGCGATGGGATGCCCGCCAATTCCGGGAACGTGCCGCTTTGAAACCGATGCGTTTCTCGATCGTTCAAAGGCGGATCACATAGTCCTTCAGGGTCGTTTCGACCACCTCCCACGAGCCCACAAAACCCGGTCGGATGATGAAACTGTCACCTGCCCGCAAATGGGTTTGTGTGCCGTCATGCGCGGTCAGGATCGAGTATCCCTGATGAATGTAGACATATTCCCACTCGGCATAGGCAATATGCCACTTTCCCGGTGTGGATTGCCACAGTCCGCAATACAGACCATCCGCCTCTTCCAGATTCCACGTTGTATGGACAGGATCCCCTGCGATGACCTTAGCGGGGTCGGGCCGCTCCACTTCGGGGTCTGTTCCATCACGGGTGACGCGTTCGATCAGGGTCATTCCAGCCTCCATCTGTAGAACACCATCGGGCACAAGGTGGCCCATGGGGTCAAGCACGGCAATCTCGCCGCAGCGCAGCGCAAAATTCTTGCGCATTTCGCGCATGTCATGCACTGATGGCAGGCAGTTTGACAACACCCCCGGCAGGAGAGTGAAAGACATGAGCGCAACAGCCCCCGTCCGCCCGGTTCTGCCCCCAGATATCAAGGCCCGCAAGGGCGGCGCGCCCCTTGTGGTGCTGACGGCCTATACAACCCCGGTTGCCCGGCTGGTCGATCCTCATTGCGACATCGTCCTTGTTGGCGACAGCCTTGGAATGGTTTTGCATGGCCTGCCCTCAACGGTCGGCGTGACGATGGAGATGATGATCTTGCACGGTCGCGCGGTTGTGCGCGGCCTTGGCAAGGCGATGGCGGTGATCGACATGCCCTTTGGCAGCTATGAAGAAAGCCCCGCCCAAGCGTTTCGCAATGCGGCACGGATCATGGCGGAAACCGGCGCCCCGGCTGTGAAGCTGGAAGGCGGCGTGACGATGGCCGAAACCATCGCCTTTCTGACCGCGCGCGGGGTTCCTGTGATGGCCCATGTCGGCCTGACCCCGCAATCGGTCAACACCCTGGGTGGCTACAAGGTTGTGGGCCGCGCGGATGAGGCGGACAAGGTGATGGCCGATGCCAAGGCCTGCGAAGCGGCGGGCGCCTTTTCCATCGTTCTGGAAAAAGTGCCCGAGGGTTTGTCGGGTCGGATCTGTAAAGCCCTGAGCATTCCAACCATCGGCATCGGGGCCGGCGTGGATTGCGACGGACAGGTGCTGGTGATCGACGACATGCTTGGTCTGTTCACTGATTTCCGGCCCAAGTTCGTCAAGCGCTATGCAGAGCTTGGAAAGCTTGCAGATGAGGCGATTGCCACCTATGCAGCCGAAGTTCGCGCGCGCAGCTTTCCCGCCGCCGAACATAGCTTCCCCGATGTCTTGCCCCCTGCGACGAAAGCCAAATCGTGATCACACCCAAGATCGTCAGAACCGTTGCTGATCTGCGCCAACAGGTGCGCGCTTGGAAAGCCACTGGCGAAATGGTGGGGGTCGTCCCCACAATGGGCGCGCTGCATGACGGGCATCTCAGCCTTGCGCGGGCGGCAAAGCGCGAATGTGAGCGTGTGATCACGACGATCTTCGTGAACCCAAAACAGTTCAACAATCCCGAAGATCTGCTGAAGTATCCCCGGACAGAAGAGGCCGACGCAGCCCTTTTGGCCACCGCGGGTGTGGACCTTATTTTCGCGCCCCCGCCGGAAGAGGTCTACCCCGAGGGCTATTCCACCACGATCACCGTTGCTGGCGTTTCCGAACCGCTGGAGGGGGCGATGCGGCCCGGCCATTTTGAAGGCGTGGCCACCGTTGTGACAAAGCTTTTCGGCATGACGATGGCCGACCGGGCCTATTTTGGGCAGAAAGACTGGCAGCAACTGCAGGTCGTGCAAAAAATGGTGCGTGATCTGAATATCCCGGTTCACGTCGTTGGCTGCGAAACCATCCGCGAGGCGGATGGCCTTGCGATGTCTTCCCGCAACGCCCGTCTAAATGCCGAAATGCGACCAAAGGCGGGCGCCCTTTACGCCGCGATGACAAGCGCAGCAGAGGCCATTCGCAATGGAGCCGATCCGACGCAGACCTTGAACCTTGCGGCCTCACAGTTGATTGCGGCGGGCTTTGAGCGTGTCGAATACATCGAGTTGCGGGATGCGGCCACGTTGCTGCCGGTCAGCCACTCGGGCGCTGAGCGCAGGATGCTGGCGGCAGCATGGCTTGATGACGTCCGTCTGATCGACAACATACCGGTCTAAAAAACTTAGTCAGGGTAAGGGTTTCAGAAATCCGCCATCAGGGGCGTTAAAGGCCGATGCTCTTGAAAATCTGCCACAACCAGCTTTTCGACTTGCGCTCAGATCGCTGAGACTCCTTGTGCGCTTCTGCGTCTCGTTCTGAAAGTTTATGCTCTAGTCTGGTCCACAACTCATCATCATTGTCCCGCCGGATTTGGCCAATTGATGTTGCGTCTATGGCCTTTCCTACCGGAACGGCTGATGCTATCCGCGTGACACCATTCATCAGAACGACATTTGATTTAGAATCTGCTGTTCCGGTCATGAGCGTCACTCCGAATCTGGCTTTTTGTTGACATCTTCGTGTCTAGCCCGGACGGAGGCGCCTTTCAGCCGACGCAAAAGAAGGTATCTACCTTCATTGGTCAGGCGAACATATCCTTTTGGATCAATCACCTATACCAACGATATTCCGCAAGCATCCCTCGGACATACTATTGTTTAATTTGGAGGGTAAACGAATGCGTATTGAAGTCTCAACGAGTACCAGCAGAAATCCCGCCACTGCCATCAGTGAATTGCTTTCCAACCTGCGCCGCGGGGCCGACGACGCAGCTTTGCCAGACTTTGTAGCCATCTATGGGCGCCATGACGTGATGACACCGGTCATGCAGCAGGCCGCCGTCACGGCCTTTGATGGCAGGCCAGTGCACGCGGGCAGTTCATTTACCGGTGTCATAAGTCATCAGGCCCACGAAGGCGATGCGATGGCAACGTGTGGCGCCATCGCGTTCTTCGATCCCGAAGGCGATTTTGGGACCGGTTCGGCCGATCTGGGCAACAACCCAAAGGCTGCGGCCGAGCAGGCCACGCGCGACGCATTGGAGGCCGCCGGTCGTCCCGGAGAGGCCCCGCAAATCGTCTTCCTATCGTCCGCCCCCGGATCAGAGGAATCGGTGCTTGCCGGTATCCGCTCTGTCGTCGGCGATGGCACCATGCTGATGGGCGGGACTGCGGCGGATGATGACCTATCGGGCAAATGGTCCCAGTTCTCTCATAAAGCATTTCACACCGAAGGTGTCGTCGTCTCGGTGCTGTTTCTCGCGTCGCCACCGCAATTCGGCTATCAAAGTGGCTACCGACCCGTCGGCCATAAAGGCATTGTCACCGAGGCTATCGGCCGCAAACTGATCTCGATTGATGGCGTCAGTGCGACGGAGGTCTACGCACAATGGACAGGACTGCCAACGCCCGCCACAAGCGGCGACCAAGTCACGCTTCCCATCTTGGCTCAGGGCAGCCTTTACCCGTTGGGTCGTGTGACATCGCATGTGAACTCTGTGCCCATTCACTTGTTGATGTTGCCAACTCTCTTCCATGCCGACGGCAGCATCGACTTTCTGGCCAACATCAATCAGGGCGATGAAGTGTTCTTGATGAAAAGCACACCCGACAACATCATCGAGCGGGTTGGAAGCGTTGGACGCATGGCCTTTGCCGGGGCCGAAAAGCCAAAGGCGAGCCTCGTAATATTCTGCGCTGGGTGTATGATGGCCGTAGCCTCACGTATGCCCGAGGTGACAAAAACCATCTCCAATGCCTTGGGTCAAAGCCCATTCTTGGGCATTTTTACATTTGGCGAACAAGGAAGCGTTGTTGAAGGGCAAGCGGAACATGGAAACCTGATGATTTCATGTGCCGTCTTCAGCTGAAAATAGCTTCGGCTACCGCCGACACTGATTGGACGTTGTGATGTCAGAGAACGAAGCCCTTCGCATGGCGTTGATCGAGGTAGATCTTTTGCGCAATCGCGAAGCAGACGCGTTGCGCGACTCGCAGGCTTCTTTTCGTGTGCTGGACAAACTCATTGCGGCCACGACGGTGCAACGCGCCCTCGATCAGCTTCTTGCCCTGTCCTTGGAAGAGTTTGGAGCGACGAAAGCATTGATCGTTCAGGCGACCACGGACGGAGATCAGATCTGTTCAGCCGCTCAGGCAGGGGTGGCCCCGAATCTTCCAGAAATCCTTGACGTACACCCTGACATTTTACACCGGCCACGGCGGTTGCTTGATGTCGCGCGGTTGGGCGCAGCGATTGGTGCGGCAAAGTTCACATCTGCACTCATGGCGCCACTGCCCTTGGGCGAAGGCCCCCCAATGGCCATTGTCGTCCTGTTTTCTGATAACGAACCGCGCAAGAATACCGATCTTGCACGCCTTTCCCATATGGCGCGGGTTGCGGTTCAACCGCTTCGGGCGCTTCGGCTTGCTCAACGCAATGCAGACCTTGTGGCGCTTATCGATGGTCATAGGGCAGATCCCGTAGATGACGGGCTGGATCCATCTTTTCAAGCGGTCAATCGGGCCTACGGCAGGCTCACGCAAGGCCAGGCGCTGGCCGTCGATTTGCTGAACGACCTTCTTACGGCAACCCACAGCACCCTAAATGATACGATAGACAAAGCTCTGTCAGACCTAAGCAGGTTGTGCGACGCGGACCGCAGCTATGTCGTTGAATTGCAGGATGATGCGCATCTGACCTGCACGCATGAATGGGTCGCGCCGGGCGTGCCCCCCCTCCGAAACGTGCTGAACCGTTTCCCCGCCGTAGATCTGGAGCCATGGCTGCCAAAGCTGCTCGAGGGTCAGGAAATCCTCATTCAATACGCCAGTGCCTCACCTCATGGCAGACCCGAAAGTCGCGGCTTACTCTCCGAGAACGCCAAGTCTTTGCTTATCACACCCATGCTTGCAAATGGCCAACTCCACGGTTTTGTCGGGTTTGAGATGATCTCTGCCCCGCGCAGCTTTCTGCAAGGTGAGATCTTCCTGCTCCGTTCCGCCGCAAATGCAATCAGTGCCGTCACACGCCAACACCGCACGGAAGACCTTAACCGACAGGCACAGCACGCCCTGAACCGTGCGCACAACCGCCTTCAGGCGACCTTGGCCGCGCTGCCTGATCTGGTCGTCGAACTGGACGATGAGGGCCGCTTCGTTGACCACTACTCACGCGGGAACGGTGTAATGAGCCGCATCGCAAGTCAGTTGATGGGCCGAACGCTGCAAGAAACGCTGGATGCAAAACTGGCGACGCAAGGCCATGAAATGCTTGATGAGGTAAAGGCAACCGGACGTTCTTTGGGCCACACCTTTCGCTATGACGTTGGCAACGGTGACCTTCGCTGGATACGTGCCAGCGCCACCCGGCGCGAAGCAGACTCGCCAACAGACAAGCCGGGTTATCTGTTTGTGTTGCGCGATATCACCCGCGAGACGACACAAGCCGAAGACATCGCCCTGTTGGACGAAGTTGCAAAACGCGCAAGCAACCTTATCGTCGTCACTGACACACAGCGCCGTATCACATGGGTCAACGCAGCCTTTGAACGTGTAACGGGATGGACGCGTGATGAGGTAAAGGGCACAAACCCCGCAAGGTTGTTGCAATCGGATCTCAGTGATCCGCGCACCATCAACAGAATTCGATCTGCGCTTGAGAAGAGCGAACCCGTCCACGCGGAACTGATCAACACAAGACGCAATGGCGAGGTTTACTGGATCGAGCTTGATATTCAGCCGATGTTCAACGAGCGCGGAATCCTGACTGGTTTTATGGCCATCGAAACCGAGATTACCGAACGCAAGAACCAAGAAGCTGCCATTGAGAAGGCCGCCCGAGAGGCAAAGCAAGCCCAAGATCGCCTGATCGCAGCGGTCGAATCCCTCGAAGATGGCTTTGTCCTGTTCGACAAGAACGGACGGCTGGTCATATGCAATGATCGCTATCGCGGCATTGCACCCGGCTTTGAAGATGAGATCAAACCGGGCGTGACACTGACCGAAATCCTGCAGCGCGGTCTGCAGATGGGACATTACCCCGAAGCGATCGGTCGCGAACAAGAATGGCTTGAAACGCGCCTGTCCGCCCATGATGCGGGGGACGTTTCTTTGGAAGTTCGCCTTTCCGATGGCCGCTGGATCCGGGTTTTTGATAAGATCACCCCGGACGGTGGGCGCGTCGGCTTGCGGATTGACATCACTGCCCTGAAAGAGGCCGAGGCTCGCGCCTTGTCAGACCGGGCCGCAGCAATGGACGCCGCGCGCGATGGAATGGCAATTTCATCACCAGATGGCATCTTGCTTTATGCCAACCTTGCCTTTCGGTCGATCTTTGGCGTGTCGCCACCGATCTCGGCTATCGGGCGGAACTGGAGTGCTTTGGTTGGGCAGGACGCGGCGACAGAAATCTTGGAAAACGGCCTGTCCCATTTGGTTGAAAGTGGTGAGAACTGGACAGGAGAGGTTCGTATCACCCGCCAGGATGGGTCATTGGCCGACATCGAACTCTCGCTGACCCGGCGTGCCGACGGCGCTTTGGTCTGGGTTGTGCGCGACCTTGCTGAACGCAGGCAGGCCGAACTTGAGACCAATACTTTACGCGAAACCCTTCAGATTGCGCAAAGGCGTGAGGTCATCGGCCAACTTGCCGCTGGACTGGCACATGATTTTAACAATCTGATCGCGGCCATTTCAGGGTCGGCCACATTGATTGCCGAAGATGATGGTGACGGCGCAATCCGTCGGGCGCATGACCACGCCCAGCGCATTCAGAAATCCGCCGAACGTGCCGAAATCATGGTGCGCAAGCTTTTGGCACTTGGCGCACGCCCGTCAAGCACCACGTCCAGCAACCTGAACGCGATCGTCCGTGAGGCGACCGAACTGCTGCGACCCGGATTGGGCCGCAAGATCAGGTTCAGTTTTGAACAGCCCGTTGAGCCTTTGATGACCAAGATTGAGCAAACAGATATTTTGCAGATCGTTCTAAATCTTGGGATCAACGCGCGCGACGCCATGGCGCAAGACCATGGATCTGAGGCGGAAAAGCATATCCGCATCCAATTGCGCGAAGCGACATTGGCCGATGTCACCGGAGAGTCCGATGGCGCAGACGTGCAACTCCGCATCGGCGTGTCATCCCCTGAACGCAATTATGCCTGCCTGATCGTCGAAGACACAGGCCCCAGGATCGAATGCGCCACAGCCGACAAGATTTTCACACCCTATTTTTCGACCAAAGGGGAAAAGGGCAGCGGCCTTGGGCTGTCTATCGTCTCGGGCGTGGTCACGGCGGCCCAAGGGTCCATACAGCTTTTGTCAACAAGCGGGAAAGGTTCTATTTTCAAGGTCTTGCTGCCCTTGTCGGACCCAGAGGGAATTGTCGCAACACCTGTGGCGACAGAAGGGAAATCAGCGGATTCCCAAACAAAGCGCGCGGCATCGACCACATCAAAACAGCCCCTGAAAGGGGTGTCGATCTTGGTCGTTGATGACGATGAGGATGTGCTTTCCGTGATCACGGCGATGCTTGAGCGCGCAGGAGCCGAGGTTGCGCCGACCTCCGACCCACACGCAGCGATTGAAATTCTTCTGGAAGACAGCGATGCCTTCAATCTGGTCCTGACCGATTTTGACATGGGCGAGACCACAGGGGCAGATCTGGCCCGCGCGGTGCACCAAAGGGACCCGGGTTTGCCAGTGATTTTGATCACTGCCCTTCCAGATTGGCGGCAGCGTGACTCGAAAAGACAGGAAGATCCTTCATTTTTTGCTGTCCTTGGGAAGCCTCTTTCCTCACAAGGCCTTGTGGATATAGCCATTGCCGCGCTAGACTCACGTCAGAATTGAAAAGGATTGTTGCAAAATGCGTATCCTGATTGCCGATGATCATGACCTATTGCGTGATACGCTTGTCTTATTCTTGCAAAGCCAGAGTATCGACTCGGTTGCCGTAAAGGACTTGCCTTCGGCATTGGACAAGATTCGGTCTGATGGTCCATTTGATCTGGTTCTATTGGATTTCGGCATGCCCGGAATGAATGGGCTTGAAGGATTAAAGGCCGCTCTGTTGGAAAAGGGCGCTGCGCGTGTTGCGCTGATCTCGGGCATTGCCCCGCGTGATATTGCAGAACAGGCGCTTACTTTGGGTGCGGCCGGGTTCTTGCCTAAGACGCTGCCCGCAAAATCATTGGCCAATGCTGTGCGTTTCATGGCCATGGGCGAGCAATATGCGCCGATTGATTTCATGACCGCCACCCCGGATGAGACCGCCCAGAACGCGATGAGTGAAAAGTTGTCGCGTCGTGAATTGCAGGTTCTTCAGGGCCTGTGCGAAGGCAAATCAAACAAAGAGATTGCCCGCGATCTGGAGTTGATGGAACCCACGGTTAAGTTGCATGTGAAAACCCTGTATCGCAAGATCGGTGCGGCCAATCGGACGCAAGCTGCGATGCTTGCCAAGGAAGCGGGCCTTTTCTAACGCCCGCTTTCCTGCCGATCCGCAGATCATCACGTCTCAGGTGCGCGCGACAAAATCGCCATAGCTTCCTTGGCTAAAGACAAGGGGGGCTCCTTGCCGAAAGGCCGCACGGATCACACGGCCCACGACGATCAGGTGATCCCCGCCTTCGTGCGTTGCATATTGCGCACAGTCGAACCGGGCAAGGGCACCATGGATCACGGGAATCCCTTCTGCGGTCACTTCATGGCTCAGGCCGTGAAATCCCTCTCCGTTGCGGGAAAACCGGGTCAACCAATCCACGTGATCATTTGTAAGCACATGGATGGAAAAGTAGGGCGCGCCCGCATAGTGCGCAAACCGGCTTGAGGATTTCGCGGGCGACCAAAGCACAAGCGGCGGGTCCATCGACACGCTGGCAAAGCTGTTGGCCAAGAACCCCATCGGGCCTTCAGCCGTAGCCACGGTGACAACTGTCACTCCGGTCGGATATCGCCCCAAAGCATCCCGAAAGGCACGCGCGTTATCCGCGTCCGGGGTAAAAACCAATTCTGTCATCGCTGCTCCGCTTGCCCCTAGGGGACTTCATGCCCCAATGCGTGGGTATAAAGCTCGAACCACATCTGGCGATCCATTTCCACCCGCAAAGCGTCGGAAATCGTTGCAATCCGCTCCAGACTGTTTGTGCCAAGAACTGGCATGATCTGCGCGGGATGCCGCAGCAGCCAAGCAATGGCAACGGCGGACCAATCCGTGCCCTGTTGCGCCCCAATGCGGTGCAGCGCCTCACGCAGCGGCGCGTCGCTGCCCGACAACAGGCTTCCCCCGGCAAGCGGGCTCCACGCCATCAGGGGAATGTGACGCTCTTGATGGAACGCAATATCGCCATTGGTAAAGGGCGCGTGGGTTTTCAGGCTGATCTCGATCTGATTGGTCACCAAGGGCGCACGCATCGCCGACTGCAACAGTGTGAAATCCCAAGGGCGAAAGTTTGAAACCCCAACACTGCGCACTTTGCCACTGGCCATCAACCCGTCTAGGCAGGCACCGGTTTCTTGGGCATCCATCAAGGGATCGGGGCGGTGGATCAGCAAAAGGTCGATCCGGTCCGTCGCCATGTCGCGCAGGGATGCTTCGACGCTGGCCGTGATATGCGCGGCGCTGGTGTCATAATATTTGACCCGCGCCGCCGAATGGCGACCAACGGGGGCCACGATATCGCACTTGGTCACGATCTCGATCTGGTCGCGCAATCCGGGCGCAGCCCTAAGCGCTGCTCCCAAAAGGGCCTCGGCCACATAGCCACCATAGATATCCGCCTGATCCATGGTTGTGATGCCTTGGGCCAGACAGGCCTCGACCTTGGCCTGCACATGGGACGCGCTGGTGTTGCCATCATCCCCCAGCCGCCACATCCCATAGACAAGGCGCGACAGGCTGACATCGGGGGAAAGAGCGATTTTTTGCATCAACGACGGACTCCAGTTCCAAGGGGGGTGGCGGGGGTGCTGGATGGCACACGCCCATATTCATGCGGTAAAGAGCAGGTTTTAAGCTGGGGCAGAACCTTGGTTCCAAACTGATCCACCTCATCAAGATGGGGATAGCCCGAAAAGATGAAGGCGCGAATGCCCATTTTGCGGTAAGCCTCGATTTCGGTCATCACCTGATCAACACTGCCGACCAAGGCCGCACCACAGCCAGACCGCGCCCGACCAATGCCCGTCCAAAGATGCGGCTCGATATAGCCGAACTTGTCAGCCAGCTCCCGCGCGCGCGATTGGTGCGCCACGCCAAGGCTGATGCTGTCATGCGCGCGGGCACGGATGAGGCTGCCGTATTCGTCATCCAGCTTGCTCACCAAATGTTCCGCATAGTCCCGCGCCTCGGCCTCGGTGTCGCGCACAATCATGTGCACCCGCAGACCGTAATCCAGCGTGCGGCCATGGGCGGCGGCGCGGGCATGCACATCTTGCATCCGCTGGGCGATCATCTCTTTGGGTTCGGGCCACATCAGATAAACGTCGCATTGCGCGCCACACAGTTCCAGCGCATCCGGGGAATAGCCCCCGAAATACAACAGCGGCCCCCCGTTTTGCTGATAGGGGCGCGCCGGATCGGCACTGAGTTTGCTGATCTTGTAAATATCGCCGTCATATTCGATGTGATCGCGCGTCCAAGCCTGACGCAAAATCTCGACCACCTCATGGCTGCGCTTGTAGCGATAGGCGCTGTCAGCCACCTCGCCCGGAAAATCGGATGAGATGACGTTCAGCGTCAGGCGACCCTGCAGCATGTGGTCCAGGGTCGCCACAGTGCGGGCCAGCATCACGGGCTGCATCTCGCCGCAGCGGATGGCGGCCAAAAAATTGATGCGGTCCGTGATCGGGGCGCATCCGGCGACAAAGGACAAGGTATCTTGGCCAACCTGATAGCTGCTGGGGCAAAGAATGTTGCGAAACCCGTGCCCCTCGGCCCGTGTGACGATGCTTGAGCAGTGCTCCCAGCTTGACCTCAGGTCGCCGTCGGGCACGCCAAGAAATGCATAATCATCCGAACAGAGCGCGGCAAACCAACTGACCTCGCTTGCATCCAGATCGGCCGAGGTGACAGGCACCACCGTCATATCCACTTCCCCCCCATCGGGCGCAAAATTGTTCTCGCGCGCCACTGCATTTCCTCTTGCGTATCATCGCGCTTGATGTAGATCAATACTATATCAATTCTTGCCCCCCGACAGCGATGCCTGAATGACGCAAAACGGCGCCCTTCCCCTCTACCTGCAGATCAGCGAGTTGCTGATCCGCGATGTGGCGTCCGGTCGCTTGATGGATGGCGAGCGTCTGCCACCCGAGCGTGAGATGGCCGCCAGCCTTGGCATTGCTGTCGGCACATTGCGTCAAGCGTTGAAGGTGCTGGTGGACAAGGGGCTGATCGACTCGATCCAAGGGTCGGGCAATTACATCCGCGCCAGAACTGACGCGACCTCGGTCTATGCGCTGCTGCGCATTGAGCTTTTGACAGGTGGCGGCCTGCCAACCGCCCGTGTGCTTGCGGTGGACTGCCTGCCAAAAGACCCCGCCCTGCCCGCCTTTGGTAGATCGCCTGATGGCCACCGGATCCGGCGCTTGCGGTATCTGTCGGGACAGGTGGCCGCTGTCGAAGAAATCTGGCTTGATGCCAGTCAGACGCCGCGCATCGCGACAGAGGATTTGTCGGAATCGCTTTACCTCTTTTACCGCCAGAAGCTGAACCTCTGGATCACCCGCGCCGAGGACCGCATTGGCCTTGGCCGCCTGCCTGACTGGGCCCCGCCAGAGTTTCCCCATGCCCATGGAACGCCCCTGCCGCTGATCACCCGCGTCTCTTGGGCGCAAGACAACACCCCGGTCGAAGCCTCTTTCACGTGGTTTGACCCCGACAAAGTGGCCTATGTGGCCCGTTTGAAATAAGGAATGCCTTACGTGCACCCGCTCACATTCGGAATAATCGGCTGCGGCATGATGGGGCAGGAACACCTGCGCAATATCGCCCTGATCGAGGGGGCAAGTGTCGCGGCCATCTTTGAGCCGGATGCTGGGATGCGGGCGATTGCGGCAACCCTCTGCCCCGGCGCGGTTTTTGTTGACAGCTTGGCCGAGGTTGTGCGCCATCCCGCAGTGACCTGCCTGTTGATCGTCAGCCCCAACTTCATGCATTTTGGCCAGCTTGAGGAGATCGCTGCCATCCGCGCGCTGCCGATCCTGTGCGAAAAGCCACTGTTCACAGACCCCGCTGATGCGCCCCGTCTGGCCGCGCTGCGTGCCGCCTATCCGGCCCCGATCTGGGTTGCGATGGAATATCGCTATATGCCGCCCGTCGCGCATCTGATCCAGAACGCACAGGCAGCAACAGGCGGGATAAAGATGCTGACGATCCGCGAGCATCGCTTTCCCTTTTTGGAAAAGGTCGGCGACTGGAACCGATTCAACCGCAACTCCGGCGGCACCTTGGTGGAAAAATGCTGCCATTTCTTTGACCTGATGCGCCTGATTGCCGGCTGTGATCCGGTGCGGGTAATGGCAAGCGGCGGGCAGGCCGCGAACCACCTTGACGAACGGTATCAGGGTGAGGTGCCCGATATCTGGGACAATGCCTATGTCATTGTCGATTTTGAAAATGGGCTGCGGGCCATGCTGGAACTGTGCATGTTTGCCGAAGGCGCGCGCTATCAAGAAGAAATCTCGGCCATTGGTCCCTTGGGCAAGATCGAGTGCCTTGTGCCCGGCCCCGGTCGTTTCTGGCCCGCACATCTGGGGCCCGCCCCGGTGCCCAAGGTCATCCTAAGCCCCCGCGATCCCAAAGGGCCACGCGAACTTGATGTGCCGGTGGACCCAGCCTTGTTGGCCGCGGGCGATCACAACGGCTCCACCTTCTACCAACATCAGGGCTTTGCCCGGACGGTGCGCGGATTGCAAAGCCCGGACGTGACGCTTTTGGATGGCTGGTGGGCCGTGGCCATGGGCATGGCTGCCCAGCAAAGCGCCGCAACCGGACAGGCGGTGGACCTGAAAACCGCCCCTTACCGACCCGTCTGATCCACTCAAAAGTAAGGGGTGGCCTTGCCTTTGACCCCCAGAGCAGGTCATGTGCACGCGACTGAAGAGGAGAGCGCCATGACACTGCTAAAGCTGAACGACGGGAACAAGATCCCCTCCCTTGGCCTTGGTATCTGGCAAATTCCCGCGGCAAGCACGGGTCAGGCTGTCGCACAGGCCATTGGGGTTGGCTATCGGCTGATTGATGGCGCTGCGATCTATGGCAACGAAGAAGGTCTGGGCGAGGGCATTCGCACCTCTGGCCACGACCGCGAAAGCCTGTTTGTGACGACCAAGGTCTGGAATGACCGCCAAGGCTATGACGCCACCCTGCGCGCCTTTGACGAAAGCGTGGAACGGCTTGGCCTGAACCCGGATCTGGTCTTGATCCATTGGCCCTGCCCGGCAAAGAACCTTTATATTGACACATGGCGCGCTTTGATCCGCCTGCAACAAGATGGGCGCGTGCGGTCCATCGGTGTGTCAAACTTTGGCCCTGAACAGCTGGAGCGGCTTATCGGCGAAACCGAAGTCACGCCTGTTGTGAACCAAATCGAGTTGCACCCGCGTTTTCAACAAGCCGAACTGCGGGCCTTGCACGACCGCCTTGGCATCGTCACGCAGTCCTGGACACCGCTTGGCAAAGGCACGGCGTTTGATGCGCCCGCCATCGCCGAGGCCGCGCTTCGCCATGGCAAAACCCCCGCGCAGGTGATTTTGCGCTGGCATGTGCAACTGGGCCTGTCGGCCATCCCGCGCAGCACGCGCCTGCAAGGCCAGACCGAAAACCGTGACATCTTTGATTTTGCGCTGACCGAAGACGACATGGCAGCAATTGCGGCGCTGGATGACGGACGCCGCCTTGGGCCGGACCCGGCCTTCTTTTCCTAAGACACCCACCGCGCCGCCAAGGTTTGGGAATTGTGCCGCCTGCATTGTACGCGGCACAAGAAAGCGTTTGACCGCAAGGCCGCTGAAGATCACGTTTCTGCGCCAGACAGGAGAAACCCAATGACCAAAGCCCCCCTTATCACCCCGGTCTTGATCGCGGGCTGCGTGATCTTGATGCTGGGCTTTGCGATCAGGGCCAGTTTTGGGGTGTTTCAGATCCCCATCGCCTCGGAATTTGGCTGGGCACGGGCAGAGTTCAGCCTTGCCATCGCCATTCAGAACCTTGCCTGGGGTATTGGTCAGCCGCTGTTTGGGGCGATGGCCGAAAAGTTTGGAGACCGCCGCGCCATCGTCGTCGGGGCCCTCACCTATGCGCTGGGGCTTGTGCTGTCCTCCTATGCGGTGACGCCGGGCCAGCACCAACTGTTGGAAATCATGGTGGGCTTTGGCATCGCAGGGACCGGGTTTGGCGTTGTGTTGGCCGTGGTGGGCCGGGCGGCAGCCCCCCAGCATCGTTCCATGACGCTTGGGATCGCGACGGCGGCGGGGTCCATGGGGCAGGTGATCGGCGCGCCAACGGCCGAGCTCTTGTTGCAATCCTATCCTTGGCAAACAGTCTTTTTGATCTTTGCCGTGGTCATCTTGATGTCCCTTTTTGCACTGCCCTTCATCCGCTCCCCCCATGTGGCCACGAAGGCCGAGCTTGAGGAATCCATGGGAACGGTTCTGGTGCGGGCGTTCAAGGACCCCTCTTACAGCCTCATCTTTCTTGGGTTTTTCAGTTGCGGCTATCAACTGGCCTTTATCACCGCACACTTCCCCGCCTTTGTGACCGAGTTGTGTGGCCCCATTTCGCCGGGCGGGATGCTGGCGGGCATGGGCATCACCACAACCTCGACCCTTGGGGCGGTTTCCATCGCCGTGATCGGCGTGGCCAATATTGTGGGCACGATCACCGCCGGTTGGCTGGGCAATCGCTATTCCAAGAAGTACCTGCTGGCGACGATTTACACCGGGCGCACCATAGCGGCGGCAGCTTTTATCTTGATGCCGATCACCCCCACCTCCGTCTTGATCTTTTCGGGTGTGATGGGCGCGCTTTGGCTGGCGACGGTGCCGCTGACCAGCGGTCTTGTCGCCCATATTTACGGACTGCGTTATATGGGCACCCTGTATGGCGTGGTGTTCCTGTCCCATCAGATTGGTGGGTTCCTTGGCGTCTGGCTGGGGGGAAAGATGTACGACATCACCGGGGATTACACGCTTGTCTGGTGGATCGGCGTCGGTGTCGGTGCGTTTTCGGCCATTGTGCACCTTCCCATCCGTGAGCGGCAGATGGTGGCCTCGGCGGCTTAGTTTGATGCACCCGTTCGGGGGCATTGACCTTCAGCAGACCCGCTGCGATGGTCTGCGGCCTTTGGGGGAGTAGGGGAACAAATGCGCGCCGGAATTGCTGCCCTTGTGGTGGCCTATGTGCTGAGCCAATTCTACCGAGCACATCTGGCCGTGCTGGCACCGTTTCTGGAGGCCGATATCGGGGCCACCGCGCAAGATTTGGCATCTGCCTCGGGCTATTGGTTCTTGACCTTTGCCTTGATGCAATTGCCGATCGGCTCGGCCTTGGATCGGATCGGACCGCGCAGAACATCTGCTGCCCTTTTGTCGGTAGGGGCCGTGGGGGCCGGGATATTTGCGATGGCTGCAGGGCCAACAGCCATCAAAGTGGCGATGGCCCTGATCGGGATTGGCTGTGCGCCAGTCTTGATGGCCAGCTACTACCTTTTCGCCCGCAGCTATTCGCCCGCCGTCTTTGGCACCTTGGCAGGGGTTGTGATCGGGGTTGGCTCATTGGGCAATATTGCCGCATCGCTTCCCCTGTCTGCGGCCGCAACGGCCTTTGGCTGGCGCGAAACGGTCTGGGCCTTGGCCGCCGTCACGCTGGCAACCGCCATTTGCATCGCCCTTCTGGTTCGGGACCCGGTTCGACAAGGTGGCCCGTCGCAAAGCAGCATCCTTGACCTTTTGCGCATAAAGGCGCTTTGGCCCATGCTGATCATGATGGCTGCATGTTACGCACCAGCGGCGGGCCTGAGGGGGCTTTGGGCCGGACCCTATCTTTCCGATGTCTTTGGCGCGGATGCCGCTGGGATTGGTAAGGTGACGCTGATCATGGGGCTGGCCATGGTTGCCGGAAACATTGCCTATGGGCCGCTGGACCGGCTTCTTGGCACCCGGAAATGGTTGGTTGTTGGGGGAAATACCCTCGTCTTTTGTGTCTTCACACTTCTTGCCCTGTTCCCCGAATTGGGTGGATGGCGCACGATTGCCCTTTTTGCGGCAGCGGGGCTGTTTGGCGCGTCTTACCCGATGGTGATGGCCCATGGACGCGCCTTTTTGCCCCAGCATCTGATGGGGCGGGGGGTGACCTTGCTAAACCTGTTTGGCATTGGCACGGCTGGCCTGATGCAGCTTGCCACAGGTCGAATCCATGCGGCCTTTGCCCCCTCGACCACCGGGGCAGGTGCCCCGACGGCAGCGTACACCGCCGTCTTTACGGCTTATGCGGGGCTGATCATTGCCGGTCTTTGCGTCTATCTGTTTTCCAAAGACCGCACAGACTAACGCCGCATCACACAGCCCCTTCCCCCCGCCCCCCCTTTGCGCTATCGCAACGACGACTTTTGACGTCAGGAGGGCCAGATGGGCTATAGGATCGTTGTCGTTGGCGCGACAGGAAACGTTGGCAGAGAAATGCTGAACATCCTCGCCGAGCGTGAATTCCCTGTGGATGAGATTGTGGCGCTTGCGTCGCGAAAATCCATGGGCACCGAGGTGAGCTTTGGAGATCGCACCCTCAAGACCAAGGATCTGGACACCTTTGACTTCACTGGCTGGGATATCGCCCTGTTCGCAATCGGTTCTGATGCGACCAAGATCTATGCCCCAAAGGCCGCCAGCCAAGGCTGTGTCGTCATCGATAACTCATCGCTTTACCGCTATGACCCCGATATCCCGCTGATCGTGCCAGAGGTGAACGCCGATCAGGTGGTGCGCTACAAAAACAAAAACATCATTGCCAACCCAAACTGCTCTACCGCGCAGATGGTTGTGGCTTTGAAACCCCTGCATGACCGTGCGCGGATCAAGCGGGTGGTCGTGGCGACCTATCAGTCGGTTTCCGGCACCGGGAAAGAAGCGATTGATGAGCTGTGGGACCAGACAAAGGGCATGTATGTTCCCGGACAAGAAGTGGCCCCCAAGGTCTATCCAAAGCAGATCGCGTTCAACGTGATCCCGCAAATCGACGTCTTCCTTGATTCTGGTGACACCAAAGAAGAATGGAAGATGGTCGCCGAGACCAAGAAGATACTTGACCCCAAGATCAAGGTTACAGCCACCTGCGTACGCGTTCCGGTTTTCGTTGGCCATTCCGAGGCGATCAATATCGAGTTCGAGGATTTCCTTGATTGGGAAGAGGCAACCGACATTCTGCGCGAGGCACCGGGTATTCTGGTCGTCGACAAGCGCGAACCGGGTGGCTACATCACCCCGATCGAATGTGTGGGCGAATACGCCACCTTTATCAGCCGCATCCGTCAGGACAGCACGGTGGAAAACGGTCTGAACCTTTGGTGTGTCTCTGACAACCTGCGCAAGGGTGCCGCCCTGAACGCTGTGCAGATTGCGGAACTGCTGGGAAGCCGCTGCCTGAAAAAGGGCTGAGTGCGCAGCTATGGAATAAGACAAAGGCCCGCCAGACGGCGGGCCTTTTGCATTTTCCCTTAGAATCATGGGCAAGTCGTTTCTTGCCGCGATGCCTTGGTCAGCATTGGTGTGAGGATGTCGAGGGCGTCGAAAAAACCGGTCGACCCATTCCTTTCGTCGTCTTTCCTATCCCTGTGGATAGTCACCCCATACGTTCTCGGACAAAATACATTATTTCGCGCAAATGCAGGGACAGGAATCTTTTGGTATCTAAGGGTTACAGCATAAGGAGACATGCCATGGCCCAGAAAGCAGAAGCCCTGATCTACTCGATCTCGGAAATGTTCTCGACCTCGTCGAAGCGGTACATGGATACGCTCGCCCCCCTGATGCCAAAACGCACGGCTTCTGAAGTCGCTGCCACAAAGATTGCTGCACGTCAGATCAACGTGTTCCACCGCGCAGCGTGATAGACCCTTTGCGGGTCGCTCGAACAACCTCTGTTTATGCAAAGGCAGCCCTTCTTGGCTGCCTTTGTTCATTTTGGCGACCGCTCAAAAGCGTTCCGCGCGCAAGACTTCGCAATCGGTGATCGACACGACGCCGATGTGCCGCTCCACCACGGTAAAGGCCGCCTGAAGCAAAGCGTCCATTCTGTCGGGTCGGATCAGACAGATCACCGCCACCATGCCTGCCCGTCCCACCTGCCCTTCACGCGTCCAATGGCCGGATCGGCCAGAGCCACCAAGAACTGGCAGGATCGTAAACCCCGTCACACCAGCCTTTTTCAGCGCATCGGTCAGGCGGCCCTCCATTGGGGCCTCGATGATGATCTCAACCCGTTTTGCTTTGTGGGTTTGCATTGTCACGCTCCGGTCAGGGCTTGGGCCACAGCCACATAGGCCGGAATGCCAAGCGTCAGGTTGAAGGGAAAGGTCACGCCAAGCGACAGGGTCAGATAGACCGACGGATTTGCCTCGGGCAGGGCCACCCGCATGGCAGCGGGAACAGCAATATAGCTGGCAGATGCGGCAAGCGTCATCATCAACACGACGCCCCCCACGGAAAGACCAAGCACCATCGCCATGGCAAGGCCACAGGCGGCACCCACCAAAGGCATCACCATCCCAAAGGCAACCGCCCCCATGGACAAGATGCCCCGCGCCCCACGCAAGCCCCGCCCGGCCACAAGCCCCATGTCCAACAAAAACAGGCACAGCACGCCTTGAAAGGGCGAGACGATAAAGCTTTCGATCCGCGCCATGCCGTCATTGCCCGTGATGAACCCGATCACAAATGACCCGACCAGCAAAACGATGGAGCCATTGAGCAAGATTTCACGCCACAACTCGGCATCCATGCGGCTGCCCTGCCCAGTCGGGGCGTTGCGTGACACCAACCACAAGGCCGAGATAATGGCCGGGGCCTCCATCGCGGCGGCGACGGCCACCATATACCCTTCGGCAACGATACCTCGGCTGGCCAGAACCGAAGTTGCGGTCACGAATGTGACGATTGAAATGGAGCCATAATGCGCCGCCGTCGCCGCCGCATCCGTGGCCGACAACCGTGTCATCCCCCGCAACAGGGCAAAGGCCACAAAGGGCAGGCCAAACGACAAAATGATGCCACCGATCAGTGCCGAAATCAGACTGGCATCAACGCCATGATCCGCAACGGCCACCCCACCCTTGAACCCGATGGCAAACAACAGATAGATCGACAATGCCTTTGCCGCAGCCTCTGGCACGGTAAGCTCTGATCGGGCCAGCGCCGCAAATAGCCCCAGCGCGAAACAAAGGATCATGGGCGAAAGCAGGTTTTCGCCCGCCAACGTCAGAATATCTTGCATCTTATTCCCTTGGAGCCACCCCGCCTGAGTGGCGATATAGGCACCCGTCCTGCGTTAAAGAACATCAGACCGGCACAAAACCCCGCGTGGGATCGTAATTTTCCAAGATCCCCTCACCCGTATCGTTCCAAAGGCCGTGCAACGTCAGACGGTCATCGGCAACGGCTTCATGCACAAAAGGAAAGGTCATCAGATTTTCGAGGCTGACAAGCACGGCCTCTTTCTCCAGCGCACGGGGGCGCAGATCATCAGGCACGTCGCGCACACGCTCAAAACCGGGGCGCAAGATATCCATCCATCGCCCGACAAAGGACGATTTCATCTCCAGTTCGGGGGCCTTGCCGCAGCACATGTCATGGCATCCCCGTACCCCACCGCAGTTGGAATGACCAAGCACAACGATATGGGCGACCCCAAGAGAGGTGACCGCATATTCCACCGCCGCCGAGGTGCCATGGTATTCGCCATCCGGGTTATAGGGCGGCACAAGATTTGCAACGTTGCGGTGGATAAAGAACTCCCCTTCATCCGCCCCAAAGATCGAGGTCACATGCACCCGGCTGTCGCAACACGAAATCACCATGGCGCGCGGATGCTGCCCGCTTTGGGCCAAACGCTTGAACCAAGCTTTGTTGTCTTGATACGAGGTGGCCCGCCATCCATGAAAACGTTGGATCAAATAGGCGGGAAGGGGGCGGGCTTCGTTCATGCCGACGGTCCTCCGGTTCACGTGAAGGCTCTGATACGGGGCATTTTCAGAAAATTCGAGAGCAATAATGAAATGCCCGCAACCTTTTCTTCAGCAAGCAAAGCGCAAGGTGGTGGCGGGTGTGAAACAAGAGGTGTGGGCCATGCAGGCTGACAATGTCGTTATGCTGCGACAGAGGGAACGGGTTCATCAAGACGCCGAACCCATCGCGACGATCTATCGTAACTTGGGCACGACCTCGGCCGAACAGGTCGTCACGCGTGCTTTGGCCGAACTTGCGCTGACCATGGCAGGATTGGCAAACCAGGTCCGATCACATGAACTGTCTGACCTGTCGCGCCAATTGCGCCGGTTGCAGCGCATGTCTGAAAACCTTGGGATGATCAGCCTTGGCTTGGTGGCTGCAGATGCGCGGGCCTGTTTGGAAAGCGCCGATTCAACCTCTTTTGCCGCAGTTTGGGCACGGCTGATGCGGATCGCTGAACGGTCCTTGGCCCCGGACAAGGACTTGCTCGATCAATCTCGCCTCTGAACCGGGGCGACCCGTGGACCATACAAGCCCCGAGGCAGTGCCTTCGGGGCTGTGTGGGGGCTTGCAGGCACGGATGGAAAGGGTAGGCTTTGGCCGAAGCCGAAAGGACGCCTCATGCCATTTCCCCTGTCTTTCGCGGATGATGCCGCGCCGTCACATCCTTTGCATCTGGTATGCCCGGAAACGCTGCCTGATTGGGTCGGTGGCCCCGGTGGGGAATGGGCCGGATGGCTTGCGGCCACGGGCTTCAAGGCGGGTTTGGGGGAGCTGTGCCTTTTGCCCGCCAAGGACGGGGTCGCCGGGGCGATTGTCGGTCTTGGCACCATACAGGCCCGGGCACGGATGCGGTTCGGGGTGGCAAAGTCGTTTTCGACGTTGCCCGCAGGAACCTGGCACCTTGAAGGAGCGCCAAGCGAAACGGATGCAAAAGAGGCTGCCTTGGCGTGGCTCTTGGCAAGTTACAGCTTTGATCGCTATCGCCCAAACAAGGCCAAATCGGATCAACCACGCCTGAAGCTGCCAGATGGCGTGGAGAGCGAAACCCTTTTGGCCATGGCAGAGGGGGAGTTTCTGACCCGCGATCTGATCAATACCCCCGCCTCGGACATGGGTCCGCAAGAGCTGCAAGAGGCGTTCTTTGCCCTTGCCGGGCGGTTCGGGGCCACCGCCTCGGCCATCGTCGGGGATGATCTCTTGGCCCAGAATTTCCCGATGATCCATGCCGTGGGCCGCGCCTCTAACCGTGCGCCACGGTTGCTTGAGCTGCGCTGGGGGAGCGAAGGGCCGCTTTTGACATTGGTGGGCAAAGGGGTTTGCTTTGATACCGGGGGGCTGGACATCAAACCCGCCAGCGGCATGCTGGAGATGAAAAAGGATATGGGCGGGGCAGCCACGGTCATGGGCCTTGCCTTGATGATCATGCGCCTTGGCCTGCCACTGCGTCTGCGCGTCCTTGTCCCGGCGGTTGAAAACAGCATCTCAGGCAGCGCAATGCGCCCACGCGATATCCTTACCTCTCGCAAGGGTCTGACTGTTGAGGTGAACAACACCGATGCCGAAGGGCGTTTGGTGCTGGCCGACGCGCTGGCCTATGCCTGCGAGGAAGAAGGGGCCACGATCATTTCGATGGCAACCTTGACGGGTGCTGCGCGCGTGGCCGTGGGGCCGGACCTTGCCCCGTTTTTCGCAGATGATCCATCGCTTGCCGCCGCGATTGAGGCGGGGGCCATCGCGGGCTTCGACCCCGTCTGGCGCTTGCCGTTCTGGGACCCCTATGAAGCGATGATCGAACCGGGGATCGCCGATCTGGACAATGCCCCTTCGGGTGGTTTTGCCGGAACAATCACCGCCGCGCTGTTCCTGCGCCGCTTTGTCAACACGCCGCGATATGCGCATTTTGACATCTATGGCCATGTGCCTTCTGCCGCGCCGGCACGGCCAAAGGGGGCGGGGGGGCAAGGCGCGCGCGCGCTCCTTTATGCCCTTCCAGACCTGTTGGGTCTGTGATGGATCGCCGTCTGTTCCCGTTTTCGGGCCGCGTGGCGCATAGCTCATTGCACGGACAGGTCGAGGCCGAGGTGTTTTCCGACGGTGAGGCTGCGATGGTCACCGCATCCCTGGCCAATATTCTGGTCCGCCCCGGCGGTCCGCGTGACAGGCAGCTGATATTTGGCGATGCCCTGACCGTGCTGGACGAGGTGGAGGGCCACGTTTTTGTGCAATCGACCAAAGACGGATACTGCGGCTGGTTGGCAAAAGATGTGGTCGGCCCTTTTCAATCTGCAACGCATTGGGTCGCAGCCTTGGCGAGCCATGTCTACTCAGACCCCAAGGTTCAAGCGCCCGAAGGGCTGCGCCTGCCAATGGGGGCCAAGGTGCGCATCACGGGCCAATCAGGCAGGTTTTCCGAAACCGCTTTCGGATTTGTCCCCAGCGTTCATTTGCGCCCATTGAACGACCGACCAACTGACCCGGTTTGCGTGGCCACAATGTTTCTGGGAGCGCCCTACCTTTGGGGCGGCAACAGCCATACGGGCATTGATTGTTCTGGTCTGGTCCAAGCAGCTTTGTTGGCTTGCGGGCAGGTCTGCCCCGGCGACAGTGATCTGCAACAATCCCTTGGCTGGGACCTGCCACATGAGGTCAGCCTTGCCCGAGGGGATCTGCTGTTCTGGAAGGGCCATGTGGCAATCGTGGTCGATGACACGACTCTGATCCACGCAAATGGCTATTCGATGTCTGTGGCATACGAAGATATCGAGGCTTGCATCAGACGCATTGAAACCCAAAACGGCGGCCCAGTCACGGCACGCCGCAGGCTGGGCATTCCGTCTTAGGCGCGCATCAATCGACCGGGCGAATCAACTTGCGTTCCAGCACCCGCAAGACCTGCGCCAAATCCGGTCCACGGCGCAGGATCTGGCCATCCATGCCAACAACCGCATACATGCCCTGCTTGGCCCGCATTTTGGGGCGCTTTTCGATCCGGTAAAGCGGGTTCTCTGCGGTGCGTCTAAAGACGGAAAAAACGGCAAGATCGCGCAAAGTGGAAATTCCATAGTCGCGCCATTCGCCCATGGCCACCATTCGGCCGTAAAGACCCAGAATGACTGACAATTCACGACGGTCAAAGCTAACCTGCTCGGTCAGCTTGTCGGACATGGGAAAGGGGGTCGGTGTCTGGACCGTCATGCGCCCATGATTGCGCGCCAAAGCTTACAAATCAAGCCTTCACCGTAACGGAATAGTGACAGCGCCCAAGACGATCCGAAAAGGCCCTCTGCCTCCGATTGAGCAGATTGCCACCGCATTGCCGCCGCTTTTTCCCGGCACAACGATGGAACGTAGCGTTGAAGTCGCCCGGGGGCTGGATCAACTGCCCCCACCCAATATCCGGTCCCCGGGTCCTTTGCGCCTGCGAAAGCTGGGCCCCCGTCAGAACGGCGGGGGCTTTTGCCTTTGGCTTGCGTCTAAAGGAACCCTTCGGACAGGCGCAACTCACCCGTGATCGTGCCCCGACAGTTCTTTTGTGGCGCAGGCAAGCGTTTGAGGGCAGCCGGATGGTTTGCCTCCAGCACCCCCATGCGTGACAAAAGTGCTGTCACCGCAGCCTCGGAGGCCCGGCTGTTGCCATCGGCAATCTTCAGCGCAAGGCCAAGTCTGCGCTCTGGAATGATGGCCACAAACACCGCTTCTGCCCCGGTCTTGATCGTTACCCGATGATCCATCGCGCGCATCAATTCGGTGCAGGCACGGCCCTCCCCTGCGACCAGTTCTGGATGGGCTGCCATCGCACGGGTCAGTCGGTGCATGGCCTGTTCCCGAACGGACCCGGTTTCCTTGGCCTTGGCAAACGATGCCATCGCGCGGGCCAGCCCCGACAGGGACACGGCAAAATTGGGGGCCGAACAGCCATCAATGCCATAGCCAGCCACTGTTTCACCCGTGACCTCTTCGGTCGCGGCCAAGATCGCCTTTTGCAAAGGGTGGTCCAACTCAAGATATTCGGGATCAGCCCGCAAATGCTGGGTTACTGTGACAAAGCCACAATGCTTGCCCGAGCAATTGTTATGAAGCTGGCACGCCCCTTCCCCCGCTACGATCAGCCGATCGCGTTCTGCCTTGTCATAGGGATCGTGCGTCCCGCAGCGCAAATCGGCTTCGTTCTTGCCAAGATCGGCCAACCAGCGCCCGGTCATCTCGACATGCAAGGCCGATCCCTGATGGCTGGCACAGGATAGGGCAAGGTGGCGCTCGGTCAGCGCAACTTTGTCTGCGGCCCCCGTCTCGATCAGGGGGAGGGCCTGAATCATCTTGCAAGACGATCTTGGGAAAATGATCGCCCCCGGATCTCCCCAACTTTCGACAATGCCCCCATCGCCCCAAATCACGGCATGGCCCATGTGGGTGCTTTCCAACAGGCCCCCACGCCAGAGTTCGACCATTGGAATTGGCATTCCCATTGCATTTTCCCGTCACAGATGCGCGATTTGTTGCCCATAGGGCTTTCGCGGATTGGCCTTTTTGCGTTATGGATGGGATATCGAGTTGAACGAACCGTTGCCAGACCAAAAGCCGGTACTTAGAGCGGCGGCGACCGGAACAGAGGCAAAAACAGCTTGGAGGCTGTGTAGGATATGAAAACCATTTTCGTGCGCGTCGCGTGTGCGGCAGCCATGGCCTTGGCCACAACCTCAGCCTTTGCGCAGGAATCCACGAATCTTGTGGCGACAAAGACGGATTGGAGCGTCTTTACCGAAGGCACGCCAAAAGAATGTTGGGGCGTTTCAAAACCAAAGGAAACGGTGAACAGCCGAAATGGCCAGCCCGTTTCCGCGCGCCGTGGCGATATCTTGTTGTTTGTGACCTTCCGGCCCGGTGCTGGCGCGAATGGTGAGATTTCCTTTACGGGTGGCTATCCCTTTGCACCAAAGTCGACCGTGACGGTTGAAATTGATGGCGCAACCTATGAGATGTTCAGTGATGGCGAATGGGCTTGGCCAGCAAGTCCCGAGGCGGATACAGCCCTTTTGACGGCGATGAAAAAGGGATCAACAGCGATCCTGACCGCCGCCTCTGCCCGTGGGACACAAACCAAAGATACCTTCAGCCTGCGCGGGTTCACTGCCGCGATGCAAGAAGCCGAAACACGCTGCAAATAAGCCACTTGGCACCAGAATGTTGAATGCCCCGGTCAGTCCGGGGCGTTTTTATATGTTGGTTCCGTTTTCCCTGCGAATCCCTTATAGGATGACGCATCCCTGACATTGGATAGACCCATGACTGCCTTGGCACCTGCCTCCGCGCCCATCACCCAAGATGTGTTGACCCTGCCCCGGAAACTGCCCGAGGGCGGCAAGGTCAATATCATCGGCCTGACGCGTGATCAATTGCGCACCGCACTGATCGACGCCGGGACGCCGGAAAAACAGGTCAAGATGCGCCTCGGGCAGATCTGGCAATGGGTCTATCACTTTGGCATCCGGGACTTTACCGGAATGACAAACCTGTCCAAAGACTATCGTGCCTTTTTGGCGGAACACTTCGCCATCGAATTGCCCGAGGTTGTGACCCGCCAAATCTCGGCCGATGGGACGCGCAAGTATTTGGTGCGTATTCAGGGCGGGCATGAGGTTGAAACCGTCTACATCCCGGAAGAGAATCGCGGAACGCTTTGCATCTCCAGTCAGGTTGGCTGCACCCTGACCTGTTCCTTTTGCCACACCGGCACACAGCGCCTTGTCCGTAACCTGACCTCGGCGGAAATTGTCGGTCAGGTGATGTTGGCCCGCGATGATCTTGGCGAATGGCCCGTGCAAGGCCAACCCAAGGATGAGACCCGCCTTGTCTCCAATGTTGTGCTGATGGGCATGGGCGAGCCGCTTTACAATTTCGACAACGTGCGCGACGCCATGAATGTCGTGATGGACAACGAAGGTCTGACGCTGTCCCGGCGGCGGATCACCCTGTCGACAAGCGGGGTCGTTCCCGAGATTGCGCGCACGGCGGCCGAAATCGGGTGTCTGCTGGCCGTATCCTTCCACGCGACCACCGATGCGGTGCGCGACCAACTGGTTCCGATCAACAAGAAATGGAACATCGAAACCCTGTTGAACGAATTGCGTGAGTATCCGCGCCTGTCGAATTCCGAGCGGATCACGTTTGAATATGTGATGCTCAAAGACGTGAATGACAGTGATGCAGACGCGCGGCGGCTTGTGAAACTGATCCAAGGCATCCCGGCAAAGATCAACCTGATCCCCTTCAACGAATGGCCCGGCGCGCCTTATCAGCGGTCAGATTGGGAACGGATCGAGGCCTTTGCCGACATCATCTACAAGGCCGGATACGCAAGCCCGATCCGGACGCCCCGTGGCGAAGATATCATGGCGGCCTGTGGCCAGTTGAAATCGGCGAGTGAAAAACTGCGAAAATCTGGGAAACCCATGTAGCCCATCCCCGCAAGAGGCCAATTGGCGCAAATTGTAGTGGATTACGCGCCCCACTAGACATATCACTTGTGGGCATCGAAATGGGCAGGGTTCGGTTCTGTCGGTTTTGCCCCAAAGACACACCGCCCTGAAGGACTTCCATGACCAATATGTCTCACGATCTTGCCGCCGCAGAAAAGGCGAGCGCTAAAGTCTGGGTGCCGTTGCTGGCCAAGTATCGTGATCCCTCCCTTGCAAGGTCACTGTTTGAAGTGATGGTCACAGGCGTGGCCTTCGTCGCCCTTTGGGTACTTGCCTGGCTTGCATTGTCGGTCAGCTATCCACTGGCCTTGGGTCTTGCGATGTTCAACGGCATGTTTCTTGTGCGTCTGTTTCTTATCCAACATGACTGCGGGCATCAGGCGTTCTTCAAAAGCCGTGCGGTCAATGACTGGCTGGGCAGGGCGCTGGGGGTGCTGACGCTGACACCCTATGATGTCTGGCGCCGCAATCACTCGATCCACCATGCTCATGCAGGCAACCTTGACCGTCGTGGCATTGGCGATGTGGTGACCCTTACGGTGGCCGAGTATCAAGAGCGCAGCTTTATGGGCCGGCTGAAATACCGCCTCTATCGCAGCCCTCTGGTCATGTTTGTCCTTGGGCCGACCTATCTGTTCATGGTCGAATACCGTTTGCCTGTTGGCCTGATGAATGCAGGATGGCGCTATTGGCTTTCGGCCATGGGCACCAACATAGTCTTGGCCGCATTGTTGTTTGGTGTGTATCTGGCAGGCGGTCTTGCGCCAATTTTTCTGATCTTCTTGCCGACAACGATTGTCGCCGCGACAATCGGGGTCTGGCTGTTCTTTGTGCAGCATCAGTTTGAGGAAACCTACTGGGGCCGTGAGGTTGACTGGCAGATGCATGATGCGGCCCTCTTGGGCAGCTCGCATTATAAACTTCCGCAGCCTCTGCGCTGGATGACTGCCAATATTGGTGTGCATCATGTACACCACCTGTACAGCCGCATTCCGTTCTACCGCCTTTCGGAAATCTTGCACGACTATCCCGTGCTGGCCGAGGCTCAGGTTCTGACGCTGCGCGAAAGCCTGAATTGCGCGCGGTTGCACCTGTGGGATGAGGGCAGCAAACGCCTGTTGTCATTCCGCGACGCCCGGATGCTGCGCGCCTGATTGCGCAACATTCGGATTGATTTCCGGGCCGTGCCATCGTCGGATGGGGCTATGACCCCAGTGTTATCCAATGCCGAAGCGCGCCGTCTGTTTTTGCATCGCCACGCCTTGGCCGCGATGCCAAAAGGGGCTTCTACCGGCAACGGTCTGGCCGCCCTGATCGACAGCATCGGGTTTGTTCAGGTCGACAGCATCAACACGGTTGAGCGCGCCCATCACATGATCCTGTGGGCGCGCAGACAGGGCTATCGCCCGCCTGCCCTTAAATCCTTGCTCGAACAGGACCGCGCCTTGTTCGAACATTGGACGCACGACGCCTCCATCCTGCCCATGTCACTTTTCCCCTATTGGAAGTACCGCTTCGCCAGTGACACCGAACGGCTGCATGGAAATTGGAAACGCTGGTTCCGTGATGGATATGAGGCGCAGTTTGACACCATTCTGAACCGGATCGCCCGCGATGGCCCTGTCAGCTCCTCTGACGTGGGCGAGGGCGAGGCGCGGGGCAAAGGCGGTTGGTGGGATTGGCACCCCAGCAAAACCGCGCTGGAGTGGCTGTGGCGCACCGGGCAGATCGCCGTCACCCGCCGCGATGGCTTTCGCAAGGTTTATGATCTGACTGAAAACGTCGTCCCCTCGGGCATTTACCACACCGAGGTGGGGCATGAGGCTTTGATAGAGTGGGCCTGTTCATCGGCCTTGGATCGACTTGGCTTTGCGACAGCCTCGGAAATCGCAAAATATTGGTATGCCGTCGACAAGAAGACGGCACTGGCTTGGGCCGAGGGGCAGATTGCCGTCGGGCGATTGCTAAAGGTCATGGTGACCGAGGCAGATGGCACGCAGAGCCCGGCCCTGACCCGGCCAGAAACCTATGCAAATCTTCAAGACGTGCCTGCGCCCCCTGCCCGCGTTCGCATCCTTTCCCCCTTTGATCCCGCCTTGCGGGATCGTGACAGGGTCGAACGTCTGTTTGGCTTTCACTACCGGATCGAGGTTTTCGTTCCCGAAAAGCAGCGCCAATTTGGCTACTACGTGTTCCCTGTGCTTGAGGGGTCGCAGCTGATCGGGCGGCTGGATTGCAAGGCTTGGCGGGCCGAGGGTTGTTTGCGCGTGCGGGGGTTCTGGCCCGAACGCGGCGTCAAGATGGGCAAGGCGCGGCTTGCGGGGCTGGAGGCGGAGCTGTCACGTCTGGCCGATTTCGCGGGCTGCGCGCGGCTGGAGTTCGACACGGATTGGCTGCGCCACAGCCAAGTCCCGTAAGAGTCGCGACAAGAAACGGGTTCTGGCGCCCCTACAGCTTTAGTATGCGCCGTGCGTTTTCCTTGAGGATCAGCGGCCGCACCTCATCACGGATTGGCAAGTCGGCGAAATCCTTCAACCAACGATCCGGCGTAATGGCGGGCCAGTCCGACCCGAACAGCATCTTTTTCTTCAGGATCGTATTGGCGTAATGCACAAAGATCTGTGGGAAATACTTGGGCGACCAGCCCGACATGTCGATGTAAACATTCGGTTTGTGCTGGGCCACGGCCAGCCCCTCTTCGGTCCAAGGAAAGGAAGGGTGCGCCAGAACGATGGTCATATCGGGAAAATCTACCGCTACATCATCGACATGAATGGGGTTTGAGTATTTCAGACGCATCCCCATGCCGCCCCGCATGCCCGATCCGACCCCGGTTTGCCCGGTGTGAAACAGCGCAATCGCGCCTTCTTCGGCAATCGCCTCATAAAGCGGATAGGCCATCCGATCATTGGGGAAAAATCCCTGCATCGTCGGATGAAACTTGAACCCCTTTACACCAAACTCTCGGACCAATCGCCGGGCCTCGCGCGCGCCAAGTTTGCCCTTGGCAGGGTCAATGCTGGCAAAGGGGATCAGGATATCGCTGTTTTCAGCGGCATGGCGGGCGATTTCCTCGTTGGAGTGGCGATAGAACCCCGTCTCGCGCTCGGCATCGACGCCAAAGATCACCGCTGCAATCTTGCGTTCGCGGTAATAGGCGGCTGTCTGTGGCACGGTTGGCAACATGCCGTCCACGCCTGCGGGATTGCGGAAATAGGCGGCCATCCCGGCCTGAAATTCGTTATATCCGTCGTCGCGTTGGCAATTGCACGGCTCTTCGGCATGGGTGTGGAAGTCGATAGCGATGATCTCGTCAAGGTTCATGGCCATCAGTCCTTGGGTGCTGCCAGTTTTGCGGTGCGCTTTTCAAGGAAATCGCGCAGCCGTTCGGCTGCCTCGGGTGTGGCGCTGGTCAGCGCGGACATCAGCGATTCCACGAACAGCCCATCTTCGGACGACATGTCGCGGATGCGCGGCAGGGCGTTGAGGATGGCATAGTTCGACATCGGCGCATTCTGCGCAGCCGCCTGTGCCAGTTCAATCGCTTTGGCCAGCGCCTCTCCCTCGGGCACGACGTAGCTCACGCCGCCCCATTGTTCCATCTGAACAGGCGATACCGTGCGCCCGGTCAGCATCATATCGGTCACGCGCTGCGACCCGATCAGCCGTGCAATCCGCACCGATCCACCGCCGCCCACAAAGATGCCGCGTGTGCCTTCGGGCAGGGCGAAGAAGGCACTCTCTTCGGCCACGCGCACATGCGCCGCCGCTGCCAGCTCAAACCCGCCACCCACGACCGCACCTTGTAAAGCCACCACAAATGGGATGCCACCGCGTTCAACGCCTTCAAAAACCTTGTGCCAACGCCGGGAGCCTTGAACGGCGGCGATCAGCGACTTTTCAACATGTTCAGCAAGGTCAAGCCCTGCGCAGAAATGCTTGCCTTCGCCATAGATGACGGCGGCCTTGGCCTCAACTTGCGCCGTCTCAACGGCAAGGTGCAAGGCCTCGACAACCCGGTCACTGATCGCGTTGCGTTTGGCGGGGCGGTTCAGCCCGATCAGGGCGATTCCATCGCGAAGGTCATAGGTGACCAACTGGTCGATAGGTCCGTCCATTGTGCACTCCTGTCCGGCATTCGTGGCCTACACTCGGCCAACCCAATTGTTATGGTATATAAACATTATTTTGTAAACATCTCTTGCGATACAACACGCCTCGCCCTACCGTTATAGCCAATAACTATATGCCATTTTGCCATGGCCAAGCGTCACCGGGGAGGGGGCATGAGGGAAGGTTATGCCACGCAGGCGGAGGGCACACACGCCGTGCGACTGCACAGCGAAACCCGTCCTGATGGCACGACCATCATCCGGCAAGAAGCCGCCCTGTCCGCCTACCCCCGCTGCATGACCGAACGGTTCATGCACTGGGCCGCGCAAGACCCTGACCGCATTTGGATGGCCGAACGCGGCGCGGATGGCGAATGGGTCCGCGTCAGCTATGGCAAGGGGGCTACGGCAATCCGGGCGATAGGGTCCGCTTTGCTGGCCCATGGGCTTTCAGCCGAACGCCCCCTGCTGATCCTGTCGGGTAATAGCCTGTCTCATGCCCTTATGGCCCTTGGCGCGCAGCATGTCGGCATTCCCTCTGCGGCGCTTGCGCCCGCCTATGGCCTTTCGGGCGATGATCGCAGCAAACTGGCGCAAGTGGCGCAACAACTGACGCCCGGCATGATTTTTGTCGAACACGCCGAAAAGTTCATCCCCGCAATTGATGCCGTCTTTGCCTCCGATGTGGTGCTTGTCTGCCAAACCGGCACCAGCCCCGCGCGTGAGGTTTTGACCTTTGACAACCTGCTTGCCACACCCCTTTCCGCGAAGGCCGAGGCCGCGCATGCCGCAATTGGGCCAGATACGGTGGCCAAGTTCCTGTTCACCTCTGGCACCACCGGCAGCCCAAAGGCCGTGATCCAAACGCAGCGCATGCTTTGCGCAAATCAGGCGATGGTGGCCACCGCCTATGACTTTCTGGCCGATGAACCACCTGTTTTGGTCGACTGGGCCCCGTGGAACCATACCGCCAGCGGCAACAAGGTGTTCAACATGGCAATTTACCATGGCGGCACCTATTACATCGACGATGGCCGCCCGACACCTGCCGACATTGGCAAGACCATCCGCACCCTGCGCGAGGTGGCACCAACATGGTATTTCAACGTGCCCATTGGCTATCAGTTTTTGCTGGATGTCATGGAGCGCGATGACACTCTTGCTGACCGCTTTTTCTCAAGGCTTCGGATGCTGATGTATGCGGGTGCGGGAATGGGCCAACCGGTCTGGGACCGTCTCTCGGCGCTGGCCGCAGGCAAGGTGCAGGGCGGGGTGCCCATCGTCTCGGGCCTTGGGGCCACAGAAACCGGACCATTTGCCCTCTACTATGCCGATAAAAAGGATCACCCCGGTAATATCGGATTTCCGGCCACCGGGGTCACGCTCAAGCTTGTGCCCCATCAAGATAAGCTGGAGGCCCGCATCAAAAGCCCCTCGGTCACCCCCGGCTATTGGCGCAACCCCGCCCTGACCGCTGCCGCCTATGACGAAGAAGGTTTTTACAAACTGGGCGATGCCCTGCGGTATGCCAGCCCCGGCGACCCGGCGGCTGGGTTCATATTTGACGGGCGTCTGGCCGAGAATTTCAAGCTTACAACAGGCACATGGGTGGCCGTGGGTGCCCTTCGTGCCGCGCTGGTGAACGCGATGGGTGGGCTGATCTCGGATGCCGTGATCGCAGGCGAAGACCGTGACGACCTGCGCGCCCTGCTGATGCCAAACTGGACAGCCCTGTTTGAGATTGCAGGCACGCCAGCGGCCACACCTGCACAGATCCTGGCCCATCCGGCCGTGCGCGCCGCCCTTGCCGAACGGTTGACGGCCCATGCCCACGCCGCCACCGGCAGCGCCTCACGCGTGGTGGCGGCCATCTTGCTGGAAACCCCGCTCAGCTTTGAAAAGGGCGAGGTGACCGACAAAGGCTCCGTCAACCAGCGCGCCGTTTTGCGCGAACGGGCCGATCTTGTGGCCTCGCTGTGGTCCAATGACTCTGTCGTGATCGTGGCGGAGCCGAAGGGGATGTGGAGATGATCCTTGCAGATGCGCATGTGGCCGTAACGGGCGGCGGTTCTGGTCTGGGTGAGGCCGTGGCGCGCGCGCTTGCTGCCGCGGGGGCAAAGGTCACTGTGATTGACCGCAACCCCGATGGGGCCGCCCGTGTTGCGGGGCAGATCGGCGGTCATGCTCTGACGCTGGATGTCACGGATGAGTCCGCAGGCACATCCTTGGACAGCGCGATCGCGGCCATGGGCCCGCTGCGCGCTCTGGTCAATTGCGCGGGCATCGGCGGGGCCTCTCGCATCGTAGGGCGCGATGGCCCGATGGCATTGGACGCGTTCGAAAAACCCATTCGCGTCAACTTGATCGGCACCTTCAACATGCTGCGCCTTGCCGCCGCACGGATGCAGGGCAATAAGCCCGACGCGGATGGCGCGCGTGGTGCCATCGTCAACACGGCCTCGGTCGCGGCCTTTGACGGCCAGATCGGACAGGCCGCCTATGCCGCCTCCAAGGGTGGCATCGTGGCGTTGGCCCTGCCCGCCGCGCGGGAACTTGCGCGCTTTGGTATCCGGGTGAACACTGTCGCCCCGGGCATCTTTCTGACCCCGCTTCTGGCCGAACTTCCCGCCGATGTGCAGCAAGGCATCGCCGCCTCGGTCCCGTTTCCCAACCGTCTGGGCGATCCTGCCGAATTTGCCGAGGTGGTGATCCTGTGTCTGACAAACGCCTACCTGAACGCCGAGGTGATCCGTCTGGACGGCGGCCTGCGCCTGCCGCCAAAGTGATGAGGCAAGCTGCAAGGCCACCAGTGCACATTGCGGGACGGAAGGCTCCTGCGATTTGGGTCTGACAAAACCACTTTTGCACATGCGATGTCGGTTGACTTGGGTGGCGGGCGTGCGTGGGTCCCGCGGCGAGGCGGGGCGTATGGCATTGTAATAATTTAGTATTTTTGTTTCGGGGGTGTTAATTTTCACCCAGAACTGAGCCGGTTAGGCGCATAATTTTCACCCAGAACTGAGCCATGTGAACCTTTCCCCGAAGCTGTGAGCGGCGGGGGCAAGGGAGTGATCCACATGGGACTATTGAACATCATTCGTCGGATGCATAAGCGGCAGAAGCTGTCGATCCGCGAGATTGCACGGCTGACGGGCGTGTCACGGATCGAAGCCATTGGACGCCATTGGTTCGAGACCAATGGCTGAGGCGTGACCAAGCATCTGGCGGCGAACACGATCGAGCCAAAGTTCGCGACACCGGAACGTCAAAGCAAGATTGACCCCTTTGCTGATAAGTTGGCGGGCTGGCTGAAGACCGAGGCCGGGAAGTCGCGCAAGCAGCGGCGGACGATGAAGCAGTTGCACGCCGATCTCGTGGCGCTTGGCTTCACCGGCTCTTATGCCCGGGTCGCGGCGTTTGCACGACGGTGGCGTGCCGATCGGCAGCGCGAACAGCAGACGACAGGGCGCGGGACCTTTGTGCCGTTGCATTTTGACCCCGGCGAAGCCTTCCAGTTTGACTGGAGCGAGGATTTTGCGGTTCTGGGCGGCGAACGCACCAAGCTGCAGATGGCGCATATCAAGCTGTCGCACAGTCGGGCTTTTCTGCTTCGGGCCTATCCATTGCAGACCCACGACCTCAGCCATCGGGCTCGGACCGATGGCGCCGCGATGGCTTCGATGTTCGATGCCCACTGGCACGCATTCCGGGTCTTCGGCGGTGTCCCGGAGCGTGGCATCTACGATAACATGAAGACGGCGGTGGATCGTGTCGGCCGTGGCAAGGAGCGCCAGATCAACATGCGCTTCCTCGCCATGCATTGCCCGGCAGGCGCATGCACAGCATGCTGCCGAGAGGGACGAACCATTATGTCTACGAGCCCGAGTTTTGCAATCCGGCGGCGGGTTGGGTCGAGCCAGCGAGTCGCCATCGGTTCGAGACCGCTGGCGAGGGGGGCAAGTTGAGAAGAATGTCCGGGATTCCCGCCATCAGATGTTGCAAAGAATGCCGGACTTTCCCGACCTTGCCGCGCTGAATGCCTGGCTGGAACGGCGATGCATTGAGCTATGGCGCGAGACCGCCCACGGCAAACTTTCTGGCACAATCGCCGATGTCTGGGCCGAGGAACAAGCGGCCTTGATGCCGCTGCCAGTCGCCTTTGATGGCTTTGTCGAACTGAGCAAGCGCGTCTCGCCGACTTGTCTGATCAGCTTTGAGCGCAATCGCTACAGTGTTCCGGCGTCATTTGCGAACCGACCCGTCAGCCTGCGGATTTATCCTGACCGGCTGGTCGTGGCGGCAGAAGGCAACATCCTGTGCGAACATACCCGCGTGATCCAGCGCAGTCACAAGCTGCCGCCGAAGACGATTTACGACTGGCGGCATTATCTGGCGGTCGTGCAGAGAAAGCCCGGAGCCCTTCGCAACGGCGCACCCTTCCTGGAATTACCGCCTGCGTTCAGACAGTTGCAGGATCACATGCTGCGCAAGCCCGGCGGTGACAGGGAAATGGTTGATATCCTCGCCCTCGTGCTGCAGCATGACGAACAGGCTGTGCTGACCGCGGTGGAGCTGGCACTGACCGAGGGCGTGCCGACCAAGACCCATGTCCTGAACCTGCTGCACCGGCTGGTCGACGGCAAGGTGATCGGTGGGCCGCCACTGGATACCCCACAGGCGCTGGCCCTGCATCGTGAACCCAAGGCCAATGTCGTACGTTATGATGGTCTGCGCGCCCAGATTGCCGGAGGCCGCCATGCGTCATGATCCCGCTGCCGGCGCCGTGGTCATCATGCTGCGCAGCCTCAAAATGTATGGCATGGCCCAAGCCGTCACTGACCTGATCGAGCAAGGGGCACCGGCTTTTGAAGCTGCAGTCCCGATGCTGTCGCAATTGTTGAAGGCAGAACTGGCCGAGCGCGAGGTGCGGTCGAGTGCCTATCACATGAAGTCCGCGTTCGTCGGGCAAACAGTCCCCCGGACTGTTCGCTGATCCTCCTCACCCCGGCCTACAAGGATCTCTCCGGCTTCGACTTTGCTGCCAGCGAGATCAACGAGGCTCCTGTTCGGACGCTTCATCGCTGTGAGTTCATGGATGGCGCTCAGAACGTAGTCCTGATCCGCTGCCCGGCAGTGCATGTTTACATGCACGAGAGGGGGCGGTCCCGGAACCGGCAAAACCCATGTTGCCACCGCCCTCGGCATCCAAGCCATCGAGCATCACCGCAGGAAAGTTCGCTTCTACTCGACCATCGAACTGGTCAACGCCCTCGAACAGGAAAAGGCCAAGGGCAAGGCCGGGCAAATCGCCGAAGGCTTGACCAAGCTGGACCTCCCCTCCTCAGGAAAACGATCCCCCGGATCGTTTTCTGATCTTCGTCGACCTCGATGAGTTGGGCTATCTGCCGTTCTGCGCATCAGGCGGGGCGCTGCTGTTCCACCTGCTGAGCAAGCTCTACGAACGCACCAGCGTCGTGATAACCACGAACCTTAGCTTCAGCGAATGGGCCACGGTCTTTGGCGACGCCAAGATGACCACGGCATTGCTCGACCGCCTCACCCACCGCTGCCATATTCTTGAAACCGGCAACGACAGCTCCCGCTTCAAGGCAAGCTCAGCCGCCGCATCCGCAGCAAAGAAAAAGAAGGAGATAACACAGATCTTGACCCCAGCATGAACCGAAATCCATAATCAGAGCTGGCTCACTTCTCGGTGAAAAAACCGGCTCAGTTCTGGGTGAAAATCAACAGTTCTTGCGGATACGCGACCGTATCGCACGCTCCATCTCCGATGGCCGTATCAGCGTGAAACGTTGTTGCGGCACAACGAAGGCCGGCAGCCAACAAGTTAGGTTTCGGGAAACGACCTTATCCCGAAAGGAAACAAGATGCTGACCAGACGCGCTGCATTGATGGGGGCCGCCTTGGTAGCTGCCTCGCCCTATGTTCTGAAAACCTCCGTTGAGGCGGAAGAGGTGATGGACACCTCAGGTGCCGCCCCGGTCGATCTGTCGGCCCTGACCCGCCGCAAGGTTAAACTTGTCGCCCCGCCGTTTGTGCATGCGCATGAACAGGTGGCGACGGTCGGCCCGCAGATCATCGAATTCGAAATGAAGATCATCGAGAAGGAACTGCAGGTCGACGAGGATGCCTGGATTCAGGCAATGACGTTCAACGGATCGGTTCCCGGGCCGCTGATGGTGGTGCATGAGGGCGACTATGTCGAACTGGCGCTGTTCAACCCGCCAGAAAACATGATGCAGCACAACATCGACTTCCATGCCGCCACTGGCGCGCTTGGTGGCGGATCCTTGACGCTGGTCAACCCCGGCGAAAAGGCGGTGCTGCGGTTCAAGGCGACGCGGCCGGGGGTGTTTGTCTACCACTGCGCACCGGGCGGCCCGATGATTCCCTGGCATGTGGTGTCGGGGATGTCCGGTGCCATCATGGTGCTGCCGCGTGACGGGCTGAAGGATCATCTGGGACAGCCAGTGTCCTATGACAAGGTTTACTACATTGGCGAGAATGACTTCTACATCCCACGCGGCGAAGATGGGGCCTACATGCGCTTTGCCGACGCAGGCGAAAGCTATTCCGATACGCTGGCGGTGATGAACGGTCTGATTCCGTCGCATGTGGTATTCAACGGTCGTGTGGGGGCACTGACCGGGGACAAGGCGCTAACGGCGGAACAGGGCGAACGGGTGTTGTTCATCCACTCTCAGGCCAACCGCGACACCCGCCCGCACCTGATTGGCGGGCATGGCGATCTGGTCTGGGAGACGGGCAAGTTCAACAACGCGCCGGAACGTGATCTGGAAACGTGGTTCATTCGCGGCGGTTCTGCAGGGGCGGCGCTCTATACCTTCTTGCAACCCGGCGTCTATGCCTACGTCAACCACAACCTGATCGAGGCGGTCAATCTGGGCGCCACGGCGCATATCATCGTCGGCGGCGACTGGAACAACGACCTGATGGAACAGGTGGTGGCCCCGGTCGAATACGATGTGGCGCATGAAGGCCGGACAGCGCTGCCGTAACTCTGGCGATCAAGACCTTTGGGCAGTCCCGGCTTTGGGCCTGCCCATTTTCATCTGGAGGGCAGTCATGAAACGTCACATCGCAGGTGCATCCCTCTTGGTCGCCGCCCTTGGGGCTGTCACGGTGCTTTGGCCCGCCCCCACAATTCGCCTTGCGGCCCCCGAAACCGTACATCTGGCAGCCGCCTTGCAGGATTACCGTCCGGCAGGCGCGTTTCGACAGGGCACCCGCGTCGTCGACGCCCCCCGGTTCCGACAAAATTCAAGCGCCCTCGACATCATGAAACACCACGTCAGCGAGGCGAACTATACGCTTTGCGCGGCCGAGGATGCCTGCCCGGCTATACCTTCCAAGGGGCGGGCGGACTTTGCCCAGACAGGCGTCAATTTCACCGATGCCACGGCCTATGCCCTCTGGCTCTCGGCGCGCACCGGGCAGCACTGGCGTCTGCCGACCGACGCCGAATGGCTGCGTGCAGCGGCAGACCGCGGCAGCGAGGACGGGTTTTCCGAAGACGCCAATGGCTCTGACCCCTCACGCCGCTGGATCGCCGCCTACTTGCGTGAGGTGGAGTTACGCGGCGAGGCCGACCTTGAGGCCCATCCGATCGGGCATTTCGGGGATAACACCGCAGGTGTGGCAGATATGGCTGGGAACGTCTGGGAATGGACCGAGACCTGCTTTCAGAACGGGACGCTGAGCCCCGACGGCGCGAGCATCGCAACCCAATCGGCCTATTGTGGCGTGCGCGCCGTGCAAGGCAAACACCGCGCCTTTGTGATCGACTTCATCCGCGACGCGCGGTCAGGCGGCTGTGCGGCAGGCGTGCCGCCGGATTATCTGGGGTTCCGGCTGGTGCGCGAGGGGTGAGGGAAACGGCAATAGGTTTGAGCCCATCTCAGGCCATAGCGACGACCACAACATCCCATACACGGAAGGCGGAGAGCCATCTCTTTCAGCGCCCGCATCATCGGCTCATCCGCCCCACGACTCACCGCAGATAGTCAAATATTTTTATTGCTTCCATATGACTGAAGGCATATTATATATTAAAATTCGAATATTTGCATTTCGATATAGACAAGGTGCGATTCGTGAGTTGACCACAATCGCGCTTCCACGTTTCCGGGCGTATTTTTTGTAAATAGGGGACTGATAATGACCAAGAACTCACTTCGAGAACTGTGTTCTACGCTCTCTTGCGCAACGATAGCTGCGTTCTTCCCGATTGTTGCAAGTGGGGCGACAATAACGGCGTGGGACCTTGCGAACGTTGATGTCGGCGACACACCTGTCGACTATGAAACGGGGGCCAGCGTAATATACGATGGCGATCCCGCCGATCCGGCATCGACCACATCTGGCAGGATTGTGTTCACTCCACCCGAGGCACTTGCCCCCGGCATCAAGGTCCAGCCCGAAACCTACAATGACAGCGGCCCCACCGATCTTGAACTGACGGGCTGTCTGATGACGTCAAACCCGGGGGCAACCTGTACCAGCCCGTTTCAAAGCGGCAAACGCATCAAGCAGCAGATGACCGGCTTCGGTCCTGTCGATCTCGTCTTCGATACCGCCGCCAGCGACGCAACGTCTGTCTATCAGGTGTTTCATAGGCTGATCAACGTGACCGGGCAGTCGCTTTCCGGTTTCATGCTCGAACTCGGAACCGGTGTCGGAGATGGCTTCGTTGCTGCCGCAATGGACAGCGCAGTCAAGTTCTCGTCTGCCTTCACCGCGCAACCGACTGGCAGCGGACCCGCCAATTCCCAGTTCCCCTTCGGCCTGTTCGGGGATGCCAGCGACAATCCAAATTTTACCCTTGACGGTTTCTTCGAGCCGCAAAGGACAGGTTATGAGGTCGCCCTGAGTGATACCACTTTGGAGAGCCTCGGGTTCTACGGACCCTATGGCAGCTATTTCGGTGATTGGATGTCCCAGGAGGATGTTCCTTTGGGCGCGTTCTGGGACTTTGATGCCGACCCGCTCACAGACAATCTGCTGATGGCGTGGTTGACACCCGACGGTTTGTGGGAAGCGCGCAGGGCCATCGACGGCGACGACGATCCGTATTCTCTCGACGAGGCGGTCTGGCAAACCTTCGGCACCTACGATGACTTGGTCAATGGCATGTTCCCCGAGTTTGGGAGCCTGTTCTCGCAGGGCTCGATCGAGGATCTGGCGAACCTGAACCTGAACTTTGCGATCGAACTGGGAAGCGGCTTTACAGGGTCCGAGTTCACGCTTCGGACGACAGTCCTTGCTGCACCGGCAGCGGTGGTTCCCCTGCCTGCGGGTGGCATACTGCTTGTCGGCGGGCTGGGGATGCTGGCCGCGCTTCGCCGGCGCCGTGCAACGGCCGCTTGAGGCGGGGATCGAAAAGAGTTTCAAGACCTGCATCGCTCCGGGAAAACCGGAGCGATTGTCTTTTCCAAAGGGAGCTGGGTAAAAGCTGGAGCCCTGCGGGCTTCCTTTCGTGCTCTTTGTAACGGGACTCTCCCACGTCGGCTACGCCAGCCGTCGCGCCAAGATCAATGATCCATTAAGGCTCAATCAGACGACGACACCAGGGCAAGCCACACACTCGCAAAGGGGGAGGCATGGGTTGTCTGTGCCTTACGGTTTGCGGATATCAAACGTCAGCTTCGTCCGCAAAGCAGTCACCTATCCCGACTGCAGGGAAGATTTGCTTGATGTGTAAAAGGCGGCCCATCATCAAGGCCGCCCTTCATGTTATTGCGCAATCAGTTACTCGGCCACTTGCGCCAACAACGGCTCGAACCGCGTCTTCGCCTTGCCCTTCAGGACCAGTGCCGTCACCGCGTCTTTGTTGACAGGGGCACCGGCCTGGATCAGCGCGACCATGCCCATGGTGTAATGCGGGGTGCATTTCACCCCATATAAACCCTCTGCGTTCAGGGTCAGGACATAATCCTTGCCCATGCCGCTTTTGAACGTCTCAACGCCTTCGGGCAGCATGCCCTTGATGTTTTCGGCATTGTGGCCCTTGTCGGTGGAGATAAAGGTGATGGTGTCGCCAACGGCAGCCTGAACGAAGGCAGGTTCGAACACCATCGCGCCTTCGGCCCCTTTGTTGAGCATTTTCACATCAAAGTTTTCCGCATCGGCTGCGGGGGCCATCAGCAGAACGGCAATGCTGGCGGCGATCAGGTTCGGGAACATGGCGTGTCCTTTCAGGGAACAGAAGCGATTGGTCTTGCCCCCGTTCTAGGCTAATGTCGCGGTCGGCTCGTTGTGCTGCCACAACATCGGAGGCTTTGCAGTGAAGAAACTTGACGAAAGCCTGCTGACCAGCCTGCCGCCATTTCGCAAACTTTCGCGCCCGCAAATCCGCGAGATTCTGGACACGGCCGCGCCCCTGCGTTTCGATGCCGGGGTGGCGGTGTTCAGCGAAGGGATGCCGGTGGAGCGTTTCTTTCTGCTGCTCGATGGCCATATCCGGGTGATCCGCACCACACCCGGCGGCGATCAGATCATCGCCTTGCACATCGCGCCCGGCCAGTTGTTCGGCATCGGGGCGGCACTGGGGCGCATCACCTATCCCGCCACGGCGATGACGGCAGATGAGTGTCTGGCGCTGGCATGGCCAAACCGGATGTGGGCCCAGTTCACCGAACGCTATGAGGGTTTCGCCACCGAGACCTACAAGGTGGTTGGCGAACGCGTGGGTGAGATGAACAACCGCATCGTCGAACTGGCGACGCAAGCAGTGGAACAGCGCGTGGCCTGCGCCATCTTGCGTCTGGTCACCCAGACCGGGCGCAAGGTGGAGGGCGGAGTCGAGATCGGCCTGCCGATCACCCGGCAGAACATCTCGGACATGACCGGCACCACGCTGCACACCGTCAGCCGATTGCTCAGCGGATGGGAACGCGACGGCATTGTGATGTCGGAACGCCGCAAGATCACGGTCACCGCGCCGCACAGGCTGGTCATCCTGAGCGGCACAACCGCTTGACCTTAGCGGCCATTTGGCTGACGGCGCGCAGGGTTGGGACCGCTCAACACAGGCGCAAATCGCCAGACAAAGATCAGAAAGCCAGTCGCCCAGAGAAGCGCCGCGATCCACAGACCCGAGGGCAGCGGTGCTGCCACCCGTACAATGGCCGCCAGCGCCACACAGGCAAAGGCCAGGGTCAAGGCTGGGCCTGCCCGCAAATCGCGCCCGGTGTGACCAAGCGAGGCGCGCATCATCACCGCAAGCGTCATGCCACCAAACCCGCCGATCCCCAGAAGATGAAATCCGCTTGCGGCGGGCCAGACCCCCAGCGCGGCCAGTCCCAGTGCCACCAATCCGGCCGGAATGAAGCCGAACGCCACATGCAGCATCAAGACCAGCGGTGAGGACCAGACCCGCCACCCCCGCCAGCGCAGCATCCGCGCGCCCTGTCCCAGACCGGCCAACACCAACAAGCCCCCCGTCAGCAGCGACAGCGGCCAAATCACCCAGACCAACACGGCCAGCAGCACCGTGCCAAGGCTGACCGCGTCAAACCGACCGAACGGCACCGGCAGCGCGCCGGGCTTTGGCGACTGCTTGACCAGCCAATTGCGGGTAAAGCTTGGGATGATCCGCCCACCGATCAACAAGATCAGCATCACCACCATCGCAATTCCCATGCGACGGCCATAGTCGGCCGTCCCCGACACCATCACCTCAAGGTGAAAGATGACATTGGAGACAAGGTAAAGCAGCACCGGAGCCACGACCTTCAGATTGCTCCAATTGCGCCCGGCCACAATCTCAACTGTGACCATCGCCCCGATCGCCGCCATGAAGGCGCAGTCAACCACCATCACCGCGACTGGCCCAAGACCAAGTGCGCCCGCCACTGCCAAACGCCCGAGCAGCCAAAGTGCCGTCAGCACCATCAACGGCCAGCCGCGCGTTGGCATGCGTCCGGTCCAATTCGGAATGGCGGTGAACAGGAATCCCGCGATTACGGCAGAGGTATAGCCAAACAGCATTTCATGGATATGCCAGTCCAGCCCGTAAAACGGACCGTCCAACACAAGATCGCCAGTCCAGATCACCATCCACAACGGCACCACCAGAGCCGCAAATATGCCAGCCACAAGAAAGAGCGGCCGAAAGCCGTGGCTAAACAAGGCGGGACCGGAATAGGGCGCAGGGTTCTGTTTGTTCATGCCGTTTCTTCTTTCCATTGGAAGTTGTATCAAAAAAGGGTATGCTCGCCGAAAGAGATCGGGCCCTACCCCTGTTGAAAAACACGGGCGGTCAGACGCCGATATCCGCGCCCAATCTTCAGTAGCCATGTACCCCAGAACCCTGCCTTTTCGTGGCGGCCAGCGTCGTTGTTCCGGCGCAACCTTGGGAGACTCCGATGAAATTCCCCACGGCAACATCACTTGGCCAGACGCCGCCCTTCCACCGTGTTGACGCGCGGCAGGTACAAGAGGCGCTGGCTTTGGCCGAGGTCAGGTGCTTTGACACCGGGGTTGCCGTGTTTGACGAAGGCCAGCCCGTGCGGCGCTTTCATCTGCTTTTTTCCGGCCACATCCGGTTTTCCAGACTGACCGTTGAAGGTGACCAGATCATCGTGCTTCACATCCAGCCGGGTCAGGTTTTTGGCATTGGAACCGCGCTGGGGCAGGCCAGACATCAGACATCGGCGATCACCGCCGATCCCTGCCTTGTCCTGTCATGGCCGAACACCCTCTGGTCGGGTTTTTCGGCGAAATATGATGGGTTTGCGACTGAGACGCTGCGCGCCTTTGGCGCACGTTCCGATGAGATGAGCGCGCGGATCGTCGAGTTGTCGACAAAGTTGGTGGAACAGCGGATTGCCTGTGCGCTGCTTCGGATGGTCGTTCAATCTGGGCGCAAGGTCCTTGGTGGGGTCGAGATCGGTTTTCCGGTCAGCCGCCAGAACATTGCAGACATGACCGGCACCACCGTGCACACGGTCAGCCGGATCTTGTCGATGTGGGAACGGCAGGGCATTCAGAAAAGCACCCGTTGTCTGATCACGGTGACAAAGCCGCATCGCCTGATGCTGCTCAGTGGCGCGTCGGTTGGGAATGAGCGGGACGCCACATGGAACGCAGGACATGCCGAACCCTATGTCCTGAACGCAGCCGCGCGCAATTCGGCGCGAAAAAGCGACTCGTCCAGCCCGTATTCGGCACAGGCGTCAATCACCGTGTGAAATGGTGCAAACGGGCACCCAAAGCAGAGCATGCGATGCGACAGGAAAACGGTCGCTGTTGCGGGCCAATGCGAAAACAGCAGTCGCAGCGGCAGATCGGGGTCGTCCATCCTTGGGCCGAACATTGTGCCTCCGCATCGGCTGGCGTGCCGTTGCTGACACCTACCCATGCCATCGCCCCATGTCGTTGTGCTGGAACAACGTCTGCCGGTTCTTGCCTGTCTAGAACGGTATGATCTGCAACCATCGCCAGGACCGACCCAATGTCAGAGATCCTTACGAAATCACGGGCTAGGAACATCTTTTACGGTGGATCATTGTTTTTCATCATCGTGTTCGTCGCCATGACCATCCACTCGCACCTTTACGTCGTTAGGGTTTCCACCGCTGGAATGCCACTCACGCCCGAGGTGATCCTTGGCAAGCATGTGTGGGAGCGTCACAGCTGCATCAACTGCCACACCTTGCATGGCGAGGGTGCCTATTTCGCGCCTGAGTTGGGCAACGTGATGACCCGCTGGGGCGTGCTGGACGACCCCGAGACCGCCTATGAGGTGCTGGACGGCTGGATGGCCGCGCAGCCGAGCGGCATCGAGGGGCGGCGGCAGATGCCGCATTTCGAGATCACCCCGGAAGAGATGCGCGCCCTGGCCGAGTTCTTGCGGTGGGCCGATCAGACAGACACCCAAGACTGGCCGCCCACGGACGCGGGCTAGGAGAAAGACATGAAATATCAATCACAAAAGGTGGCTTACGCCTACTTCATGGTCGCGATGGGCCTGTTTGGCATTCAGGTGCTGGGCGGGCTGCTGGCGGGCTGGATCTACGTCTCGCCCAATACGCTGTCGACGGTGCTGCCGTTCAACATCATCCGCATGATCCACACCAACGCGCTGATCGTCTGGCTGCTGCTGGGGTTCTTTGGCGCGGCCTATTTCCTTGTGCCAGAGGAATCCGAGCGGGAAATCTGGTCGGTCAAGCTGGCCTATCTGCAGCTGATCATCCTTGTCGTTGGCACCCTTGGCGCGGTCGGCAGCTATCTTGTCGGGATCCACGGGGGCCGCGAGTTTCTGGAGCAACCCCTTTGGGTCAAGTTTGGCATCCTTGTCGCGGCGGTGATCTTTCTGATCAACATTTCCCTGACCGTGCTGGCAGGGCGCAAGACCGCGATCACCGGCGTCTTGCTGACCGGCCTGTGGCTTCTGTCACTTCTGTGGATCTTTGCCTTCATCAACCCCGACAACCTCAGCCTCGACAAGATGTACTGGTGGTTCGTCGTCCACCTCTGGGTCGAAGGCACGTGGGAGCTGGTCATGGCCGCGATCCTCGCTTTCCTGATGCTGAAGCTGACCGGGGTTGACCGCGAGGTGGTGGAAAAGTGGCTTTATGTCATCGTTGCCACCGCACTGTTTTCCGGCATCCTTGGCACCGGCCACCACTTCTACTGGATCGGCCTTCCAGCATACTGGCAGTGGACCGGTTCCATCTTTTCGGCCTTCGAAGTGGTTCCGTTCTTTGCGATGATGTCCTTTGCTTTCATCATGGTCTGGAAGGGGCGGCGCAATCACCCCAACAAGGCGGCGCTCCTCTGGGCGCTTGGCTCGGCCACTGTGGCGTTCTTTGGCGCAGGGGTTTGGGGCTTTCTGCACACCTTCCACGGGGTGAACTTCTACACCCACGGCACGCAGATCACCGCCGCCCACGGCCACCTTGCCTTTTACGGGGCCTATGTGGCGATGAATCTGGCGATCATCACCTATGCCATGCCACTGCTGCGGGGACGCGCGCCCTATAATCAGGTGCTGAACATGGTGTCGTTCTGGCTGATGACGGGGGGCATGGCGTTCATGACCTTTGTGCTGACCTTTGCTGGCACCATTCAGACCCACATGCAACGGATCGTGGGCGACTACTATATGGACGTGCAAGATCAGCTTGGCCTGTTCTACATGATGCGGTTTGGGGCCGGTATCGCCGTTGTGCTCGGCGCGCTCCTATTCATTTACGCCCAAATCGTGGTGCGGCGTGAGGTGATCACCCCGAACACGATGCCGGAACCGGTGGGAGAGGTATCATGAACGCCTTGGCCCCAGAACGTATGGCGCCGTTCTATCGCCCTGTTGCACAGGAAGTCGCCCTGTTCGAGGCAGCTCATGCCAACGGTTTGCCCCTTCTTCTGAAGGGGCCGACCGGCTGCGGCAAAACGCGGTTTGTCGAGCATATGGCGGCGCGTCTTGGCCGCCCGCTTTATACGGTCGCGTGCCACGATGACCTGTCGGCCGCCGACCTGATCGGGCGCTATCTGCTGCGCGGCGGGGCGACGGAATGGGTCGATGGCCCGCTGACCCGCGCCGTGCGCGAAGGCGCGATCTGCTATCTGGATGAGGTGATCGAGGCACGCAAGGATGTGACCGTAGTGCTGCACCCGCTGACCGACAACCGCCGCACCCTGATGATCGACCGCACGGGCGAGGAACTGGTGGCCCCGCCCAGCTTCATGCTGGTGGCCAGCTATAACCCCGGTTACCAGAATATCCTCAAACGGTTGAAACCCTCCACCCGCCAGAGGTTCCTGTCGATCACCTTTGGCTTTCCCGACCCCACCACGGAAACCGCAGTTGTCGCGCGCGAAAGCGGTCTGGACGAGGGGCGCGTGGCACCACTGGTGCGGCTGGCCGGGCATATCCGGGCGCTGTCGGGGATGGATCTGGAAGAAGGAGTTTCCACCCGCCTGCTGATCTACGCCGCCACGTTGATTGCAGGCGGGATGCCCATCGAACGCGCCTTGCAGGCGGCGGTGGTAGAGCCGTTGACGGACGAACCTGACGTGGCGCAGGCGCTGCGCGACGTCATCGCCAGCGTGTACGGCTGAGCCATGGCCCTGCACGCAAAAGACCTGATGGACCCGGAAGAGACGATGGGCAACCTCTGGCACGGGGTGGCCCAACGTCTGGCTCCGGTGGCAGGATATGCCAAAAGCGCGGTTGCGCTGGAATCGGTTCACCCCAGTGTGCTGCTGCTGTTCCGCGCGCTTGGCGGGGCTGCGGGGGTAGAGATTGCCGCCAGCCCCGCCACCGCCTCGCGTCATCGTCGCGGGATCGGCGCGCAACTGGCCGAGGCGCGGGAGATGGAGCATGTGGCGACGTTTGACGGCATAACCCTGCGCCTGCCGCCAGTGATGGATGCCTTTCCAACCGCTGATCTGAACCGCGCAGGCTTTCTGTGGCTGGCCGCGCTGGCGGCGGTGGCGGTGCCCTATCCGGCACCACAAGATCCCGTGGCGGCGGACATGGCGCATCTTGCGGCGATGGAAAAGGCCACAGCCCGCGCGCTTGGGCTTTGCCCCGGCCTGCGCGCGCGCCATGCCGAATTTTGCGTGCATTTGCGCGGCGCTTTGGCAAAATTCGCCGCCTCGCCCACCGAAGGTCTGCTGGCCGAATGCGCGCAAGCATTGCTGAAAGGGCAAACCTTGCTGCACGCCGCCCCCGGCCCCGCCCCGCGTGGCTATGCCCCTTTGCCGCCGCTGCCGATCTGGCTGCGGTTGGACCGCGCCGCACCGGGCTTGTCAGCAACCGCGGCAGAGGATGCAATCAACGCACCGCCCGGTCTTGCGACCAATACCCGCAAACAGGGCAAGCGCGAGGATAACGAGCAGGCCAACCGCACCGACAGTTTCATCATGCACCGCTTTGAATCCATCTTCTCATGGGTTGAAAGCATGGGCCTGAACCGCGCGACCGACGATGACGATCTGGAAAACGCCCAGAAAGCGGCCGAGGATCAGGACCATATCGCCCTGACCAAGCACCACAAACGCGCCGCCACCCGTCTGCGCCTGCACCTTGATCTTGCGCCGCAGGATGCCGACCACGAACGTCTGTCCGACATCTTCACCTATCCCGAATGGAACCACCGCGCCCGTTCCTATATGCCCGACCACACCCGCGTGCTGGAGGCCGATGCCACCCCCGGCGAGGGTTTTGCCCCCGACCCGCGCCTGATGGCCCGCGTCCGGCAGCAGTTTCAGGCCCTGCACCCCCGCCGCATCCTGTTGCCCCGGCAAGTGGAGGGCGCAGAGCTTGATCTTGACGCGTTGATTGCAGCCCAAGTGGCCATCCGCGCCACGGGCCAAGGCAGCGACCGCATCTTTCGCAATCTGCGCAATGTGGAACGCGACCTGTCGGTGGCAATTTTGATGGATTGCTCACGCTCCACTGAATCCGTGGTTGGCACCCGGAGCGTCATCGACACCATGCGCGAGTCGCTGGCGGCCCTTGCGGGCGGGATTGACGCCGCAGGCGACAGGCTGGCGATCTGGGGGTTTTCATCCTTGCGCCGCGATCGGGTGTTCCTGACCCGCTGCAAAGGGTTTGAGGGCCGGGTCACGCCCGAGGTCACCGCCCGCATCGGCGGCCTGATCCCCGGCCACTACACGCGCCTTGGGGCCGCGATCCGCCACGTCACGGCCCAACTTGCGACAGAGCCTTCGGCGCGCAAACTGCTTTTGGTGCTAACCGATGGCAAGCCCAACGACCTTGACCACTACGAGGGAACGCACGGCATCGAAGACAGCCACATGGCCGTGCGTGAGGCCCGCCGCATGGGCCACGCAGTGCATGGCGTGATCGTGGATGCCGACGGGCAGGATTGGTTCGCCCGCATCTTTGGCCGGGCAGGTTTCACCCTGCTGCCCGATCCCGCCCGGCTTGGCCGCGCCCTGCCGGACATCTACCGATCCTTGATACTGGAGAGCTGACATGCGCCTGCCCCTGATCCTTTTCGCCATCCTGACACCCGCCTTTGCCGCCGCTGAAACCTTTCAACGCCCGATCCCGCAACCGCAGACGGAGCAAGCCGAAATCAGCTACCTCGCCGCATCATTTTTGCTGCTGGTGGCGCTGGTTGCGGTGCAATGGCTGGTCAGTCGCAGATGACGTCTCGGTCAGGCGTGAGGCGTCTGTTTCTGATCCTCTATCCGTTTGGCGCAGGGGCGATGGCCGTCAATGTGTTCTTTGCCTCGCTGATCTGGTCGTGGATCGGGTGGCCGGTGCTGACACCCATGCAGTCGGTCGTGGGGGGCGCGATGCTGGGTGTGCCCACCACATGGGCCTTTGCCCGCCATATCCGCAGCTTGATGGAAAAGGCGGATCAATGATCCTTTCGGGCTGGGCAGAGTTCGCGCTGGCGCTGGTGGTTTTCAAGGCGTCGCATTTCCTGCCCAGAGTTGGCGGCCTGCGTGAAATCCTGATCGGCAAGTTCCGCCGCCGCCTGTATTTTCCGGGTTATGGCATCGTATCCTTGGTGGTGCTGTTCTGGCTGATCGCCGCCGCAGGCCGGGCACCCTGTGGCCCATCGCAAACTCATCAGGCGGCCTGACATCAAAGAGTGTGACGGACCCTTCCTTCAATCGTGCAGCCAGTTCTGCGCGGGTAAGGGGTTCTGGGGCATCTACACCATCTGAAAGGCCGCGCAAAATGCGCTCCACCTGTGCCAAATTGCGATCCGCCACGACGCCGATCATGTCCAGCAGAGAAAGGGTCTTTGCGTCGCTGAGCCGGTAGAGCACAGACTTGCCCTCCCGGCGGCTGGTGACCAGCCCGGCCCGGCGCATGTGCTGCAGATGTTGCGAGGCATTGGCGATTGTGAGGCCGGTCTTGTCGGCAAGCGCCTCCACGCCGCGTTCCCCTTGGGCGATCTGTTCCAGCAACATCAGCCGTGCAGGCGCCGAAAGCGCGTGGGCGACCATCGCGTATTCCTCCATCAGGGCGGCCTTGGGGCTGATTGACATGGGAGGGCTCCAGATATTCCATCATTCAAGAGATGACTTGAATTTCAGCGGTTCCCGCAGACCCTGCAAGCGTGAAGGCAAGGCCCCTGACCAAGACACTCCTCGTAAACGAACCGATGCTGCGCCCAGCCGTGTTTTTGGGCGTGCTGGTGGCGATGGCGGCTTGGGAACTGGCGGCCCCCCGCAGGCGGCAGGAGATCCCGCGCGTTCTGCGCTGGACCAACAACCTCGCTCTGGTCGTGGTCGATACCATCATCCTAAGGCTGACATTCCCGATCCTCGCCGTTGGCCTTGCGCAGATGGCCGAGGCACGCGGCTGGGGCCTTTTCAATGCGTTGGATCTGCCGCTGTGGCTGACTGGCCTGCTGTCGATCCTACTGCTCGATCTGATCTGGCAATCTATCTGCAGCATGTGCTGTTCCACGCGGTTCCCGGACTATGGCGGCTGCTCCGGATGCACCACGCCGATCTGGAGTTTGATGTGACCACCGGCCTGCGGTTTCACCCGGTGGAGATTGTGCTGTCGATGGTGATCAAGCTGGCGGTGGTTGCAGCCCTTGGTGCCCCCGCCGTGGCGGTTCTGCTGTTCGAGGTGCTGTTGAATGCAACCGCGCTGTTCAACCACGGCACTATCCGCCTGCCTGCCGGGTGGGACCGGGTGCTGCGGTGGGTCATGGTGACACCTGATATGCACCGCGTGCACCATTCGGTCATTCCGGCCGAGACGAACAGCAATTTCGGCTTCAACCTGCCGTGGTGGGATCGGCTTCTGGGCACCTACAGGGCACAGCTGAAGGCGGGCCACGACGGCATGACGATCGGCATTGAACAATTCCGCACCCGTCGCGATCTGTTGCTGGACCGGATTCTGCTGCAGCCCCTGCGCGGCCCAGCCAATGGCGGGGCCCTGGACAGCAGATCGGAGACCGGGAAATGACTGCGCTTCCCCTTGGCATCCGCGAAAACCGTGCGCAGTTCACGCATCAGCTGATCCAGGTTCTGCTGGTCGGCTTGCCATCGGCCTAATGCGCACTGTGATCCCGGCACTGGCGGAAACCGAGTTCGGCATGGCGCGCGGGTCGTTTCTGCGGCTGACGACCTTCGGTGTGGTCAAAGCGGGGATGCCGCATGGGCGCCCTGTGTGATCTGCCCCCCACCCTGATCGACAAAAGACCTGTCTTTCCATGGGGCAGTCGATCATCCATGAACGCCGTGCGGCGAGCGATGGGTCACCCCAAAGGTTGACCGACCACCCGCCTTGTATAGCGATTTTCCACCAACATGCCTTTGACAGCAAACCCCGATCGAGGGTTTTCTGCGCTGCACTCAGGCCGAAATGTCCACTTCGAGATCGAGGAAGGGGGCATATTGCTGTGCACCAAAGATGTCCCCATCTCCGGCACTGCCCGAAGGGCGCACCCGCAGGATGGTGAACTTGATGGCATAGGCCGGATCATATTCGACAAAATCCGTCAGGCGCTCGGGTGCGACCTTCAAGATATGGCAGACGCTATCGCGTGTCAGCGCGCCTGAGCGTTTGACCATCTCATAGGTCTCGCGCTCGCGGAAGATGATGTCGAAAGTGATCTTGTCGGTGCCCGCATTCTTGGACCGAATGGTCTTTGCAAGATCCGAAAGTTTCTTGTTATGGTTCATGGCGCGCCTCAACCGACGGTTTCGAAATGGGTGGGGAACAGTTCCAGCGGATCACTGACCGCCATCGTGTGATTAAGCGTCCAGCGATAGGCGGGGCTGGCCTGAATAACCTCGTCCAGCACAAAGGACACGCCACCGGCCGTTCCCTTGACGTCGGGCAGGCGGGCATAGAACATCTGCCGTGTGCCGGTCATGCACACCTCTTCCGCCATTTCGCGCGTCGGTGCCACACCTTGAACCACAACGCAAAGCTCGTGGCCGGGCTTGTCCTTCAGGGGTTCCATATCGCCCATCACGCCGTTGCGTCCAAAGACGTTGTAATGCAATTCCCAGCCTGTCGGGCCAAACCGCTCAATCGTCTGCGTTCGCGCCCAGTCGATCACTGCATCGACGTTGGCGATGGTATAGGGGTCGCGGATGCCGGCCATGCCAATAAATCGCTCGCCCACCTTGCCCGACCCTTCCAACTTGACCCGGAAATCCTCTGCCGGAACAAAGTCCATCCCGGTGACACGGGTCGTCTTTTCGCTGACTTGGTCATAGTGGCAATGCGTCATGTCCAACATGCCACCGGCCACGAATTCATGGAACGGGTTTGAACGCTCATACATCGCATGGCCTGCAACAGACGCGACGGTGCAGCGCTGCCATGCGGCCATCGCAGTCACTTCCACAGCCTCGGACGTGATCTCCCCCATGACCGTCTCTTTGGCGCCATAGGGTTCCGCACAGAACGAGGCACATTCAAGCACCTTGCCAAGATAATAGCTTTCCGCCTCGGGATATCCTTTGAACAGGGCGCAGGCCGCAAAGATGGCGCTGTCAGACGACCGCCCCCCGATGATCACATCACAGCCCGCTTCCAGAAGCTTTACGAAAGGGTGCACGCCCGCCATTGCCACGACGCGGGACGTGGCGTCGAGTTCCTCTTCCGTGAGGTAGTCACGGGCATCAAGCCCCCGAATGGCAGAGCCGTTGCGGATCTTTGCACGAACGTATTCGCGATCCACCTCGGAATAGAACCATCCCAGTCTGAAGGGCGGCAGATTGTGCCGCGCTGCGATGTCGCGAATGATCTGGACAAACATGTCGACCCGGGAATTCGTGCCCGTATCGCCTGCTGATCCGATGACCATGGGCACACCAAGACGGCGCGACGCCAAGAGCATTTCCTCAAGGTCATGCTCTTGCCATGCACGAGGGCTGGCACAGCTGTCATTGCCGAGGGGAACGGGGCCAATGTCGTCACTGCCTGAATCGGCAGCAATGAAATCGGGACGCGTTTCCACGGCAAAACGGAAGCTTTCGGTTTTGAGTGGTGCAAAACCCAGATGCCCATTCGGGCAGATGATCCTAATAGACGACATGGTATCCTCTTGCACACGGCGTTATACCCCTTCTTATGCGCAAAGCGTGCCAGAACTCTGGGGCAAAACGGGACGCCAAGCCTGCACATCCCTCGATATGTGCGCGAAACCCACGCAAAAGTGCGAAAGTCACGCCCAAGCGACGATCAAGCTTTCAGAAGGCCCAGTTTGATCATCTGGTGGCGGAGGGCATGGCGCGACAATCCAAGGGTTTTTGCCGCATCTTGCGGGTTACCGTCCGCCTGCGACATGGCCTGCCCGATAAGGCTGCGCTGAAACGCCTCGGTTGCGGAATGGTAGTCGTCGCCGACATCCATCGGCGCAGATGCCACCTTGTTGTCTTGACCAGAGACAGTGCGCAATATTCGGTCAGGCAGATGACGTGGCAATATCTCGTCTTCATCCTCAAGAATGAAAATGCGCTCAAGCAGATTTTCCAATTCACGCACATTCCCCGGCCAAGGATAGCGCAGAAAGATCTGCTCGGTTTCCGGTGCCAGGCCCCGGACGCTGCGGCCGTATGAGCGGTTGAAGCGCGCAATGAAATGGCGGGCCAGTGTCAGCACATCGTCGCGCCGTTCGCGCAAGGCGGGCAGGTTTACTGCAATCACCTGAAGCCGATAGTACAAATCTTCGCGGAACCGGCCCGAGTTGACTTCGGTCAACAACACTTTGTTGGTGGCCGCAATAAAGCGCACGTCGACCTTGACCTGTTTGACGGCCCCGACCCGCCGGAACTGTTGAGTATCAAGAAGCGTCAGCAGCTTTGCCTGCAGGGTCAGGTCCATTTCCCGGATCTCGTCCAAGAAAACGCTGCCATGATTTGCAGCCTCAACCAACCCCATTTTGCGATCAACGGCCCCCGTGAAGGCGCCTTTTTCATGGCCAAAAAGCTCCGACTCCATCAGACTTGCGGGCAAGGCAGCGCAGTTGATGTCGACAAAATCTCGATCCGCCCGGCTGGAGATTTGGTGGATCATCCGCGCGACCAACCCCTTGCCCGTGCCCGTTTCACCATAGATCAACACCGTCCGGGTTGGGCTGCGGCCAATCCGTTCGATCAGTCTGCGCAAGGATTCAATGGCCGGTGAAGTTCCGACAAGTTCGTTGCGGTAGTCTGCCATGCCGTTCCTTTGTACCCGGACCGGTCATTGACAGGGGGTAATCACCTGCCAGCGGCCAAGACAGGGCGTGCCTTCGCTGATCTCCATTCCGTTGACATTACACGAATAGATGACCGAAGAAATGGTCTCGGCTCCGTCTGCACCATCGGCATGCTGGCAAAGCGGGGCGGCCTTGGGGCCGGGATGGGTGGACATCAGGGTTTTCGCGGCACCGTTTGTCCACGACCGTTCTGGCAAGACCTGCCCCAGATAGTCAAATCGGCGGTGGGAATTGCCTGCAATCCGATCACCATCGGGGCCAAGCGTTTCACCCTGCGTTGTAGGGGCGGTGTAGTGGTTGGTTCGCCATTGCAGTCCACCTGTCGCAATTACCGGGCCCGTCGCGGAAAGCTCTACTGCCGCCGTTGCCCCATCACGATCTGCCAGGACCAAGGTCCCTCCCCCCGCATGCGGCAGGCTGCGGATCAGGGCCAGAGCGTCGGCCACCGTTTGCGCGCGGGCGAGGAGGCGGGGCAACAGGAAATACCGCAGCCAACCCACACGATGTCGGTTCACGGCCACCTGTGTGTCGGCCACGGCAAGCCCGGCTGCGTTAATGCCAGAGGACCACGCCGCCAGACTGCCAAGGCTGCCAAGGCTAAGCACTTGCCCGGTTGCGATATCAGGACCTGCGTGGCGCATGACACATTGAATTCCAAGGTGCAGGCCTGAAAAGTCGCGGTTCTTGACCACGAGCGGCCCTTCCGGCCCACCCGGAACGGCCCATGCGCTGCACCCGTCCAGCAGCACAGCGCCGCCTTTCATGTCGCGCAACGTGCCCAAGTGCAGATGCGCAAACAGGTCTGTCTTGGACAAGCCAAAAGCATCCGCCACACCTGCAAGTTCCGCCAGACCTTCGGGATCAAGGGTTTCGTGAAACTGGCGTTGCGCGGTCAGATAGGTTTGGGCTTCGGCGTCGATCAGACCATCGGCCCTTGCCCGTTCGACCCGTGCGACAGTGGCCTGTTGCACCGTTGTTGCCAAAGCCGCGCCGTGTTGTGCCCGTCCCCGCTCATAGGGGGTGCCGCGGGCCGAAACCTCAATCATCGGGCACCGTCCAGCAGGCTTAGTCCTTCGTCAAGGCGGTGGCAGGCGGCCTGATGACCCTCTCCCAATGTTTGCACAACGGGGACGATCGTCTGGCACATCGGAATGGCCAGCGGACAGCGCGTGTGGAACTTGCAACCCTTTGGTGGGTTCAGGGGCGAGGGCAGGTCACCTTGCAACCGCACCCGGCCTTTTGCCCGTTTGGCCCCGATTTCAGGCACGGCAGACAGCAGGCTTTGCGTATAGGGATGGCGCGGATTGTCCAACACCGCGGCGACCGGCCCGGTTTCAACGATCTCGCCCAGATACATCACCGCAACCCTGTCACTCAGGTACCCGATTACCGAGATATCGTGGCTGATGAAAAGATAGGTCAACCCCAGTTCACGCTTCAATTCCAGCAAAAGCGCGATGATCTGTGCCTGAATAGAGACGTCCAGCGCCGATACGGGTTCATCGCAGACTATGAACTCGGGGTTGGAGACAAGCGCCCTTGCAATGCCGATACGCTGCCGCTGGCCGCCGGAGAACTGGTGTGGGTAGCGGTCAAGTTGGCTTGACCGAAGGCCAACGCGTTCCAGGACCTGTGCTGTGATCTCGCGTGCTTTATCGCCCATTGCGATGCCATGCAGCGCCAAAGGCAGACCAACGATTTCGGCCACGGTGCGGCGGGGGTTCAGGCTTGCGTAAGGGTCTTGGAAGATGATCTGCATCCGGCGCCGCATCGCCTTGAGCGCGGGGGGCGACAACGCGGTGACATCGCTGTTGTCAAACAAAACCTTGCCTGCGGTCGGTTCGTGCAGTCGCAAGATTGCGCGGCCCAAGGTGGACTTGCCGCAGCCACTTTCGCCAATCAGGCCCAGCACCTCGCCCTTTTCAACATGCAGCGAAACGCCCTCTACCGCTCGAACAACCGATTGCGGATTGCCCGACAGGCGCTGGACCAGAGATTGGCGGCCTTGATAATGCATCGACAGGTCAGTAACCTGAAGCAAGCTCATGGCATATCCTCCAGGCGCAGACAGCGGGCACGACGGTCAGGGCCTGCGTCAAACATCGGCACCTCGACCAGACATTCGGGCCGCGCCATCGGGCAGCGGGACTGAAACCGGCATTGCGGCGGCAGCCCGACCAGATCGGGCACCTGTCCGTTGATCGGGGTCAAGGGCTGGCCTCGCATCGCTGGCCGCGGGATAGAGGCCAAAAGCCCCCGAGTGTAGGGGTGGCGCGGCTGGGTGATAACCTGCTCTGTCGGCCCCTCTTCCACCACCTGACCGGCATACATGACCATCACGCGGTCGCAATGCTCGGCAACCACGCCAAGATCATGGGTGATTAACACCACCGCCATCCCCAGTCGCGCCCGAATATCCGAGATCAGCTCCAGCACCTGCGCCTGTATGGTCACATCCAGCGCGGTCGTTGGTTCATCGGCGATCAGCAGTTTGGGGCGGCAAGCCAAGGCGATGGCGATCATGATCCGTTGCCGCATCCCGCCCGAAAATTCGTGCGGATATTGCGCCAGACGGGATTGCGGCGAAGGGATGCCGACAAGACCCAGCATCTCGACGCATTTGTCGCGGATCGCCACACGGCGGGCAGCCCGTCCGGCGGGCAATGTCTCGTCATGCGCGATCAGAACTTCCGACAATTGTTCGCCCACGGTCAGGGCGGGGTTCAGGGCGGTCAGCGCATCTTGCATCGTCATTGCGATGTCACGGCCGCGGGTCGCGCGCATTTCATCGGGCGACATGTCCCGCAACTCACGACCGTCAAAGAAAATCATGCCATGTGTGATCCGACCGGGAGATCGCACCAACCCCATGACCGAGGCAAAGGTCACCGATTTTCCCGAACCACTTTCGCCAACCACGCCAAGACATTCCCCGCGTGATACCCGCAGGCTGACGCCATCCACCGCCCGGACCAGCCCGGCGCGGGTGTTGAATTCGGTGCACAGGTTCGTCACTTCAAGAAGCAGGGTCATTCGCTGAACCTCGGGTCAAAGGCGTCGCGCAGGCCTTGGCTCGCAACATTGATGGCAAGAACCAACAGCAAGATGGCAACGCCGGGAAAGGTAGAAACCCACCATGCCTCAAGGATGAAGGCGCGCCCGTCCGACACCATGCTGCCCCAACTTGCGGTCGGCGGTTGCACGCCCAGCCCAAGGAATGACAGTGATGCCTCAAGGATGATGACATTGGCCATGCGGATGGTTGAGACAACGATCACGGGTGACAGGATATTGGGCAGGATCTCGCGCCACATGATATGACGTGACCCGGCACCAAGGGCGCGGGCCGCCTCGACATATTCCAGTTCCCGCACAGCCAGTGTTTCGCCCCGGACAACGCGGCACGGGATGACCCATTCCTTGTAGGCAAGTGCAAGCACGATATTGAACAGCCCCGGACCCATCATGGCCATCAGGCCGATAGCGAAGATCAGATAGGGAAAGCCCAGCAAGATATCGACGATCCGACCGATCACCACATCAACCCAGCCACGGAAATAACCCGCAGCCAGACCGGCAAGGATGCCCACGCCCGTCGCCAGAACAATCACCGCCACACCAATAAAGATCGAGATGCGTGCGCCGTAGATGATGCGTGAAAAGATGTCTCGTCCAAGGCCGTCACAGCCAAGCACAAAGGCCCACTCGCCGCCCTCGATCCAGGCAGGCGGTTGCAGCCTGCGAAAAAGGTCCGTTTCATTAGGGTCTTGTGGCGCAATCAGCGGGGCCGCCACTGCCATGATGACAAAGATCAGAACCACAATGACCGAGGCCATGGCCAGACGGTTGCTGCGGAAATCCCGCAGGTTCCTGCGAAAAAGCGAGTCTGCGGGAGGAGCGGATGCCAGTGTTGCCTCGGTCACAGCTTCACCCTTGGGTTCAGGACAGTATAAAGGATATCGGCGATGAAGTTGAGCAGCACATAGGTGACCGCGTAGAGCAGCACCGCCGCCTGCACGAGCGGGTAGTTGCGCAAGAAAATACTCTCCACGACCAACCGACCCAAGCCCGGCCAGCCAAAGACGGTTTCCACGATCATATTCCCACCCAGAAGGCTGCCCATTTCAATGGCCGCAACCGATACGGTGGGGATAAGCGCGTTCTTCAATGCATGGCGGAAAAGCACACGGCGGCGCGGCAGGCCCTTTGCCTCGGCAAAGGTGATATAGTCTTGTCGCATCACCTCCAGCATCGAAGTTCGGGTCACACGCATCAAGATTGCCGTCATTGGCAGGCCCAGTGTGATGGCCGGAAGGATCAGGTATCGCAAGGCCTCGCCAAAGGCCCTGACGTCGCCTGCCAAAAGGGTGTCGATCAAAAGAAATCCACTGACGGTGGGCACTTCGCTGGCATAGCCGATCCGCCCGGACACAGGCAGGATCTGAAGGTGAACCGAGAAAAGCATGATCAAGAGGATGCCAAACCAGAAACCCGGCAGCGACACGCCGAGCAAGGAGCCGACCGTGGCCAATCGGTCAAGGACCGAGTTCTTGCGGATTGCGGCCAGAACGCCCAATGGGATTGCGGTCACAAGGGCCACGATCAACGCAACAAGGCTAAGTTCGATCGTCGCAGGCAGCCGCTCTGCGATCACAGCCGAAACAGGGCGACCGTGATAATAGCTTTGCCCGAAATCGAACTGGGCTGCATTCCCAAGGAAGATAAAGAACCGTTCCACCATTGGTTTGTCCAGGCCAAGGTCACGCCGTAGCTCGGCCTCTTGCTCGGGCGTGATCGACTGTTCGCCAACCATGATCTGAACCGGATCGCCCGGGGTCAACGCCAACATCACAAAGACGATGAGGCTGACCCCAAGCAACACGGGGATAAGCTGGATAATCCGTTCAAGCAGCTTTCCAAAACTCATCCCAAGTGCTCCCGGTTCAAATTCAGTTCAGGCAGGCGTCGTGCAGATTGATCCGGCTGTCAGCGCTCGGCTGCCAGCCAGTCACCCGCTTTGAGACGCCATAGATGTCTTGGGGAACCCACAGGTAGACATAGGGTTGATCCGCGTTGATCATCAACTCGGCCTCACGATACATTGCACGGCGCTTTTCGACGTCCAGTTCTACGGCCGCCGCATCCAGCAAGGCATCGAGGGCCGGGTTGGCATAGCCTGCCGAATTGCCCCGGTCGTTGGTGCGGTGCGTGGGGGTGAAGATGTCGAAAGGATCAAGCGAGCCATTTCCCCAACTGGTGAAGTACATGTCGCCCGACTTCGGCGCGCCTTTGGTGCGCCATTTATCGGAAAGCTGCGCGCCCTCTCCCACCACCACAGTCGTGCGGATACCTGCCTTGGTCAGCATTGAGGCAACAGCCTCGGCGGTGTCCTTGAAGGCACCTTCGGTATCCATCGTCACATCGATCCCATCGGGGAAGCCGGCCTCAACCAAAAGCGCCTTCGCCTTTTCCAGGTCATAGCCTGCTTTCGGCAGTTCGCTGGCACCAAAGGCGTCTGGCGACAATATCCCGTCGATGGGCGACGCAGTGCCGGCAAGGATCTTGTCGATGATCAAATCCTTGTCGATGGACATCGCGGCAGCTTGGCGCACCTTGATGTCATCAAAGGCCTCGCCTTCCATGTTCATGGCGATAAAGAAGCTGCGGGTGCCGTTCACCGTCATCACCTGCGTGCCATCATTTGCGGCAACCTGCGCCATCGAAAAGGCGGGCAGCTCGTTGATGATTTGCACTTCGCCCGCCAAAAGCGCCGCCACACGGCTTGCGCTTTCGGGGATGATCTTGAAGATCACCCGATCCACGCAGGCCTTGCCGACCGGAGCAATGTCTGTGGCGCCCCCGTAGTAGTCATCGAACCGCTCCAAAATGACGGCATCGCCCTTGCGCCATTCCACCAGCTTGAAGGGACCAGTGCCATTCTCCATCGTGGCCAGACCCTCATTGCCGACTTTTTCCACATAAGCCTTCGAGACGATCTGCTGGTTGGGCAACATCGCGGGCAAGATAGGCCAAGGTTCTTTCAGCGTGATCCGGACTGTATCTGCCGCAGTTACTTCGACCGACGCGACCGGCCCCATCAGGCCCTGACGTGGGCTTGTCTGCCCCCCCATTGCCCCCTCGACGGTAATGCGGTCGAGGGTGAATTTGACATCTTCGGCGGTCAGCATGGTGCCGTCGTGGAACTTGATACCCGAGCGGATCTTGAAGTCATATTCCGTTGCCGAAACCTGCGTCATCGATTCAGCGATTTCCGGCACGACAAGCATGTTCGCATCACGGGTCAGAAGACCGTCATAGATGTTGCGAATGATCGTCTCGGTCTCGCGCTTGCGGTGGTTCGCAGGATCAAGCGTATCGGCATCCAGTGTGAAACCGATGATCAGATCCTCGGCCAAGACGGCGGCCGGGAATATCCCGGGGCATGTGGCCAAAGCAGTGGCCAACAAAAGTCGCGGCAGTGCATTCATTGGAATTCTCCCTTTTGGATGAGCCCCGATTTTGGGTGATTGGTCCGTTCTGATGCGGACATTTTAGTTATGCACATGACGTGCCAGAAATTGGGGGCACGATTGCGCGCGCGTTCCCCCAGATAGCGCGAGGTTCACGCATGCCAGTTTGTGTTTCACGCAAGGTGTCGGCGGGCAGACCTGGACGGGATACCTGCGATTGCGCGGTATTTGGCAACAGTGCGTCTGGCGAGCGCCGCCCCTTCGGGCAACAGCAGCTTTGCAATCGCATCATCTGTCAGCGGGTTTGCGCAATCTTCGGATTTAACAAGCGCGCGCATCCGCTCCAGCACTGCCTGAACCGATAGCGGCTCTTCTTGTCGCCGGGCGGCGGGGGCTGAGGCACTCAGCAGCGCCCGCAGCCCAAGTGTTCGCGATGGCAACGAAAGGGTCAGGGCGGCTGTAACGCGGCTGACCGTGCTGCGGTGAAGCCCTGTGGCAGCGGCCAAATCATTGATCGTCAGGGCAGCAAGGGGCGCTCTTGCCAGCAAAAAGCCATCTTGCCGGGCAACAATTTCGGTCGCGACGGCCAACACGGTTGCGTGCCGCCGCTCAATCGCCTGTATCAAGGCGCGTGCCGCGCTCAGTGCATTCGGCGGGGCCGTCGCGCCCGTCTCCAGACGCAGTACGGGCGCTGTCTGCGCATTCAGTTCAAGCAGCCACCCGTCGCCGTCGCGTCGCAAGATCAGATCCGGGGCACGGCCCATCGTGGGTGTGCCTTGGTCAAATGCTGCACCCGGTTTTGGGTTCAGCCGCCGCAAACTGCGGGCCATGGTCAGAGCCTCGGTCCTGTCGCAGCCGCAGGCCGCTGCCAATGCCTCGGTCTCGCCGGCGGCCAGAAGCGGCAGATTGCGCAACATCGCCCCAAAGGACGGGGTCAGAAGGCCCTCTTCCTTGGCCTGAAGCGCAAGGCATTCCGCCAAAGAGCGCGCGAACAATCCGGTTGGCTCTGCCGCCTGCAATTGCTGCAAGACGGCCTCAGCTTTCTGGAGGGAACAGCCTGCCTCTGACGCAATTTCGGCAACCGTCCCCGCAAGCCAACCAGAGGGTTCAAGGAAAAACAAAAAGATCTGCGCAATCCGCCGATCTTCGCTGTTGCGGACAAGGAGCGGCAGCTGCGCTTCGACATGGGCGATCAGTCCGGCATCGGCCAGCGGAATACGCTCGGCGTCGCTTCCGCCGGGTCCAAGATGAATGTCAGGTGGCTGGCGATGAATCCCCGACGGCGGCGGTGCAATCTGGCGCATCAGGGTCAGCCAATCCCCAGACTCGGTGCCGGTAGTGGTTTTCAGCACCGGCGTGTTGAGTGTAAGATCAGCCAGTCTTGCAGAAAGCTCTACATTGGAAAGTGACATGAAACCGATGGCTTGGCGTAGCAAGGGCGTCATCGCAAGCGATGTCCGTTGCTTCAGGCCAAAATCAATTCCAATCACACGATGCTCCTTGGGAATGGGTTATCGGACCGCGTAGAAAGACCATGTGGTTGCCAGTGGCGCGTCATGGTGAGTATGCGGGTTGGATCTGTGATCTCTGTGGCCGGGCTGTGCAGCAATAGGCCCTGATCCTAAAGCATCCCAACTGCACTGGCCACCCTCAGATCCATTGCGCTAACGCCTGACCAAAACATTGGGCAGACAGCAGACCTGATCCGGCGACAACGCCAGATCGAAGGCGATAGCCACCTTCTGACAAAGGCTGAACGTCGATCTCGCGATAGAACATCCCTACAGAAGACCGCGACCTCAAACCATCACGCATTGAGGTGCCCCCAGTTTTGGCACGCCTTGCTTGGCAATATTGGCGGCAAGAAGACGCGTGGATGTTGATGCCGCGGGCGGATACTCCGTCACAGCAGGCGACCGATTTCTTCGGCGGTCAGCACTTTGCCCGCCGACAGCACCTTTTCATCCACGACCAGACCGGGCGTGGACATGATGCCATAGGCCGCGATTTCGGCAAAATCGGTGACCTTGACGATCTGGGCATCCTTGCCCGCGGCATCCGCCGCAGCTTTGGCATTCTCGCCCAGCGTCACGCATTTCTTGCAGCCCGAACCGAGGATCTTGATGATCATGATATTCCCTTTCAGATGAACCAGTGGGTGATGGCGTTGAAGGTGAAGCCGATGGTCAGGATGCCCACGGTCACCACGCCGGTAAAGGTGGCCAGCAGTGGCAGCTTGACCACGCGCTTGAGCATGATCAGCGAGGGCAGCGACAGCGCCGTCACCGCCATCATGAAGGCCAGCACGGTGCCAAGGCCGACGCCCTTGCCCACCAGCGCCTCGGCAATCGGCAGGGTGCCGAAGATGTCGGCATACATCGGGATGCCCACCAGCACGGCCACCGGCACCGCCCACCACTTGTCCTGCCCCAGCAGCGCGCTGATGGTTTCAGCCGGAACCCAATTGTGGATCGCGGCCCCGATGCCAACCCCGATCAGCACATAGGGCCAGACCTTGCGCACGATATCCATCACCTGATCGCGGGCAAAGGCCACACGCTCTCCCTTTGTCAGGGTCTCTTCCGCATCCGTGACCGGCACGTTGCGCACGAAGGCCGCGACCTGATCTTCCATCCCCAGCTTGCCAATGATCGTACCACCGATGATCGCCACCAGCAGGCCGACCCCCACAAAGGCCAGCGCGATCGGCCAGCTGAAGATTGAGGCCAGCAGGATGACTGAGGCCATGTCGACCAGCGGCGACGAGATCAGGAAGGAAAACGTCACCCCAAGCGGCAAACCGGCTGCGGTAAAGCCGATGAACAGCGGGATGGAGGAGCACGAGCAGAACGGCGTGATGGTTCCCAATAGTGCGCCAAGGAAATTTGCCCCGATCCCGGACCGCCCGCCAAGGATGCGCCGGGTTCGTTCGGGAGGGAAATAGCTTTGCACATAAGAGATGACGAAGATCAGAACCGACAACAGGATGAAGATCTTGATGACGTCATAGACAAAGAACTGCACCGAGCCGCCGATGCGAGAGGCCGGGTCCAGCCCGACCGCCTGCACCCCTGACGTCACAAGGTCCGACAGCCACTGCATCCGCAAAAGCTGGTCGTTCATCCAGGTGAAAACGTTCACGCCATCACCTCTTCAACCAAGGCAGCCGCCAGCAGGGACCGCAGATGCGGTGGCAGGTCTGTCCTGATCCGGTAGCGCACCCATTGCGCATCCCGCCTGTCCACGACCAGCCCGGCTTGCTTGAGCACCTGCATGTGCCGCGACATCCGGCTTTGCGTCGCGCCCAGCTTGCGCATCAGCTCACAGACGCAATGCTCCGAGCCGTCCGACAGGAGACGCATCGCCTCAAGACGGGTTGGCTCGGCAAGGGCGGAAAGGACGGAGACGATCATCAGGGAACTCCACTTCATGCGCATCTGCGCATAAGCGGGCAATCTCCGCAGTGATCTGGATCAATCAACCTGGCAGTTCGACCGGGGTTGTCATGAAACCTTCATTGGACGCACTCATTTACTTCCTTTAATCGGGAAGTATGGAACAGAATCGCGCCGCCCATGCCTTCGCCACACTCGGCCATCCCGGTCGGATGGCTGTCTTTCGTCTCTTGATGCGCTTTGCCCCGCAGGGCGTGCGACCGACCGAGATCGCCGAGGCGCTCGGGATGAAACAGAACACGCTGTCGCACCATCTGGCAGACCTGACGGCGTCTGGCCTCGTGCAGGTCACGCGGGTCGGCCGATCCCTCTACTACGCGGTCGATCTCGACACGACCGAAGGCTTGATCGGCTACCTCGCTCTCGATGTGGGTCGTGCCCGGCCCGATCTCCTTGCCCCCTTGCTTTCCGCCCCAAAGGACGCCGCCCAAATGGACCCGAATATCCCCGACACCGACTTTGACGTGCTTTTCATCTGCTCAGGCAACTCGGCCCGCTCGATCTTTGCCGAGGCACTGCTCCGCGATCTGGGCGGCGGCAAGTTCCAGGCCTTCTCCGCCGGAACGCGCCCCAACACCGAGTTGAACCCCTTCGCGCTGGAAATCCTGAAGCGCAACGGGCATGACACGTCAGTCTTACGGTCAAAGCACATCTCGGAATTCCAACAGCCCGGCGCGATCGTGATGGATTTCGTCTTCACCGTTTGCGACACGGCGGCGGCTGAGGAATGTCCGCCTTGGCCGGGTCAGCCCATTACCGGCCATTGGGGCTTGCCAGACCCGGTGAAAGCAACGGGAACGGACGCAGAGAAGGCGCTTGTCTTTGCCCAGACCTACGCCGGCCTGCGGCGGCGCATCATGACCTTTGTCGAGCTGCCTTTTGAGTCGCTTAGCCGGATGTCTCTCCAATCCCGTGTTGATGCTATCGGCACTGACGCACAAGCAAAGGCCTGACCCTCATGACCCGCATCGCCCTTAACGGCCTTGGCCGCATTGGAAAGCTTGTCCTGCGCGACCTGATCGACACCGGTGCTGGCGGTGAGATCGTGCTGCTAAACGATCCCGTCGGCGATGCCGAACAGCATGCCCTGCTGATGGAATTCGATTCCGTCCATGGCCGCTGGCGCACGCCGGTTGACCATGCCGATGGCGCCCTCATCCTGAACGGTCAGACCATCCGGTTAACGCAAGAGAAGTCCATCGAAGCGCTGCCATTGGCGGAATTGGATGTCGATCTGGTCATCGACTGCACGGGGGTCTTCAAGACCGCCGCAAAGGTGGCGCCTTACTATGCTGCCGGGGTCAAGAAAGTGGTCGTCTCGGCCCCGGTCAAGGACGGCGGCGCACTGAACCTCGTCTACGGCGTAAATCATCACCTTTACGACGGCTCGCAGACTCTTGTCACGGCGGCCTCCTGCACGACGAACTGCCTCGCTCCGGTGGTCAAGGTGATCCACGAGGCGCTTGGCATCCGTCATGGGTCCATCACCACGATACATGACGTGACCAACACCCAGACCATCGTGGACCGCCCCGCCAAGGACATGCGCCGCGCGCGGTCGGCGCTTTTGAACCTGATCCCGACCACCACCGGATCAGCCACAGCCATCACCCTGATCTACCCCGAACTCAAGGGCCGTCTGAACGGCCACGCCGTGCGGGTGCCGCTCTTGAATGCCTCGCTGACCGATTGCGTCTTCGAGGTGGAGCGGGCGACCACGGTCGAGGAAGTGAACGCGCTGTTCAAAGCCGCCGCAGAGGGTCCGCTCAACGGCATCCTCGGCTATGAAACGCGGGCTCTGGTGTCATCTGACTATACCAACGATCGCCGGTCTTCGATCATAGACGCGCAGTCAACCATGGTCATCAATGGCACGCAGGTAAAGATCTACGCATGGTATGACAATGAATGGGGCTATGCCTGTCGTCTGGCCGATGTGGTCCGCATGATGTCGACCCCTGTCTGATCCCTTCATTTGTTCATAAATATCCCGGGGGGTCCGGGGGGCTGGCCCCCCGTTCCTCACACCGGACAGGAGCCGTACATGTCCGCCCCAAACCCGATCCGCGCCTATGCCGCCGTTACAGCGGCCTATTGGGCCTTCATGCTGTCGGACGGCGCGCTGCGGATGCTGGTGCTGTTGCACTTCAACAGCCTTGGCTTCACGCCTGTCCAACTGGCCTGGCTGTTCCTGCTGTATGAGGTGGCGGGGATCGTGACGAACCTTGCAGCAGGCTGGCTGGCCGCCCGCTTCGGGCTGGCTGCAACGCTGTACGGCGGGCTGGCGCTTCAGATTGGGGCGCTGGTGGCGCTTGCGCAGCTTGACCCGTCTTGGGGTGTCGCCGCCTCGGTCGCTTTTGTCATGGCCGTGCAGGGTATCTCGGGCGTGGCCAAGGATCTGGCCAAGATGTCGTCAAAATCCGCCGTAAAACTGCTCGCGCCCAAGGAGGACGGTGGCCTCTTCCGCTGGGTGGCGGCTCTGACCGGGTCAAAAAATGCAGTAAAGGGTCTGGGCTTCTTTCTTGGTGCGGTACTTCTGGCGCTGGCGGGGTTTCAGGCCGCAGTCTGGGGCATGGCGGCCGTGCTTGCTGTGATCTTGATTGCCATTGTTCTGTTCCTTCCCGCCGGCCTTCCGGGTCGGATGAAATCCGACGAAGCCTGGGGCGGCTGGCGGTCGAAGGACTCCAAAGTGAACCGCCTGAGCCTCGCCCGCATGTTCCTTTTCGGTGCGCGCGATGTGTGGTTTGTCGTTGGCATCCCGGTTTACTTTCAATCCATCCTGTCCGACGGCACGGCCGAGGGGCGGCGTGAAGCGTTTTTCCTGATCGGCAGCTTCCTCGCGCTCTGGATCATCGCCTATGGCGCGGTGCAGGCCTTTGCCCCCCGACTGCTCGGTGGCAAAGCTCAGCCCGAGGCCGAGACAACCCGCAAGGCCATTCTCTGGGCCGGACTTCTGGTGCCAATTCCGTTCCTTCTGGCCGTGGCGGCATGGGCGGCAGAGACGCCCGCGCCATGGCTGACGGCCACGCTGATCGGCGGCCTGCTGCTGTTCGGTTTCGTCTTTGCGGTCAATTCCTCGGTCCATTCCTACCTGATCCTTGCCTTCGGATCGGCCGAACGGATCACGCGAGATGTGGGCTTTTACTATATGGCCAACGCCGCCGGCCGCCTGATCGGCACGCTGCTTTCGGGCCTCAGCTACCAGATCGGCGGGTTGCCCCTCTGCCTTGCCACCGCCGGGTTCATGGCACTCGCCAGTTGGCTTGCCGCCCGGCGGCTAAGGGACGCCTGAGCAGAAAAACCACCGCCATCACCAGACCGCCGACATGAGCCTACGCGCTCTTGGCGGCCTCGCGATGTGACTTGGAGCCATCACACGGCGCCCATGAATGCTCAGACTCTGCCTGAACATGGCCGAAAAAACGGATCAGGGTCCCATTATCTTGCGACGCGCGTCGGCGGTTCAAATCTGCATCAAAATGCAGAGAGGATGGGCCGCGAAACTCTCCAGCCGGAGCGGCTTTAGGGGCCAGACTCATTGATTGTCATAGCCAGAACATGACGGTTGCGGCGAAGGCGATTGCTGAGAGGAAGACCTTCGGGCATCTGTCGTAGCGGGTAGCGACCCTGCGCCAGTCTTTCAGACGCCCGAACATGATCTCGATCCTGTTGCGTCGTTTGTAGCGGCGCTTGTCATGCTTGATGGGTTTGCTGGACCTGTCACGGTTTGGTGCCGCTCCTTTGATCACGTAATGTGCAGCAAAGGAGATGAACTATGGGCACAGGCAAAACGGATGAATTTCGCAAGGATGCGGTGCGGATCGCGTTGACCAGCGGGCTTTCGCGGCGTCAGGTTGCGGATGATCTGGGGGTCGGCTTGTCGACCTTGAACAAGTGGGTGAACGCGCACCGCGGCACGGATGTGGTCTCAGCCGAGGATCGCGAGTTGGCGCGGGAGAATGAACGGCTTCGGCGCGAGATCCGCATCCTCAAGGAGGAGAGGGACATCCTAAAAAAAGCCACCCAGTTCTTCGCGAGCCAAAAGCCGTGAGGTTCAGGTTCGTAGAAGAACAGCGCGGCACCTTCCCGGTTGATCGGCTGTGCCGGGTGATGAATGTCAGCCCGCGTGGCCTGCGGGCCTTTCGTAGCCGTCCGGCCAGCCGCAGGCAGCGCATGGACATGGTGGTTCTGGCCCATATCAAGGAGCAGTCGCGCCTAAGTCTGGGCAGCTATGGTCGGCCGAGAATGACCGAGGAGTTGAAGGAAGTCGGCATCGATGTAGGGCACCGGCGCGTCGGACTGAACCGCGCCGGGTTTGCCGGAGGCTGATTGACGTTAGTTACGCTGCCATGGCTTGAGTTTCCAGAGCTGCGTAGTATTTTGCTTCGGCTTCTGCGGGCGGGATGTTCCCGATTGGCTCGAGCAGGCGGCGGTTATG
>JAIOYF010000015.1 GCA_021741245.1 Paracoccaceae bacterium | reverse complement strand
CGGCCCAAGATGCCGCTAAGAAGCGTAGCACCAGCTGCGATAAGAGACATTAGCGCAGTTCCCCCCAAAGTTTCTTGAGGTGAACCCGCAGATTGCGGGGCGTGACCCAATAGGTATCGGAAACAAGCCGGAAAATCGGTGGCATAGGGTCGAGGCCGTTAATCACGGCCTCAACCTCAGGCTCTGGCAGATTCTGGATCATCCACCAGAGCGATTGTTCATAGGTGCTGACGGGGTTCACGTCGGGAATGCTCATTTGAGCACACAGATTGCCGAGTGCACCGTAGGGTATTGCGTGGCAAGCAACGCACCAGCAGCACCAAGGAACGCGGGAAGAACCCGCGCAAGAAGAATGGTCAGCAGAGCCTTTGACATTTTTTTGTAAACCTTTCTGTCAGAGAAGGAAAACAGAAGAGTCGACGATTTTTCAACCATATGTAACGGAGAGTCCGATAATGCATATTATGTCATATGCTAGATGGGCTAGACCCGCCCGAATATCCACTATATGCAGCCACCAAGCAAATGAGGCACCCCATGTTTGACCGTTCTATCAAGATAGCCCCCTCGATCCTTGCGGCTGATTTTGCCAACTTTGGCGCGGAATGTCGCGCGATTGAGGCTCAGGGTGCGGATTGGGTTCATGTCGACGTGATGGACGGACATTTTGTGCCAAACCTGACCTTTGGCCCTGCGATGTGTGCAGCAATTCGCAAGCATATCAAAGGGATCATGGATGTTCATCTGATGATCTCTCCGGTCGACAGTGTGATTGACTCTTATGCTGAGGCTGGCGCGGATGTCATTACAGCGCATCTTGAGGCCGGCCCGCATATTCACCGCACGTTGCAGGCCATTCGGGCCAGCGGCGCAAAGGCTGGGCTGGCGCTGAACCCCGGAACGGGTCTCGATGCCATGCCCAATCTGTTGGACATGGTCGATATGGTTTGCGTCATGACGGTAAACCCCGGATTTGGCGGCCAGAAATTCATCGCGTCGCAAGTTGCCAAGGTGCGCCAATTGCGCGAGATGATTGGTGATCGTCCGATCCATATTGAGATTGATGGCGGTGTCACCGTGGAAACGGCGCCTTTGGTGGCCGCAGCGGGCGCCGATGTTCTGGTTGCAGGTTCAGCTGTGTTCAAAGGTGGTTCTGTCGATAATCCAGCACCTTATGGGCAAAACATAAAGTTGATCCGTGGCGCGGCGGAGGCGGCACTTGCCTGAACCCGGCCTTGTCTTTGATCTTGACGGCACACTGATTGACTCGGCCCCCGATATCCATGCGGCTGTCAATCATGTCTTTGCGATGCATAGTCTGTCACCGCTTTCCTTTGCACAGGTCCGTGGCTTTATCGGCAATGGTGTTGGGGTCTTGCTGGAGCGTTGCCTGGCCGCAAATGGCTTGCCACCCGATGGCGCGCTGCATGCACGCCTATCAGAAGATTTCATCGAAATCTATGAAACAGCCTACACCCTGACGAGTCTTTATCCCGGCGTGGAGGCCGCACTTACGGCGGTGTCCTCGCATCCGATGGCGATCTGCACGAACAAGCCAGAGGGTTCGACCCGATCTGTTTTGCAGCATTTCGGCATTCTGCAACGGTTTCCTGTGATTGTGGGTGGTGACACCCTGCCCCAGCGAAAGCCCGATCCCGCCCCCCTGCAGGAGGCAATCCGGCGTCTGGACCATGGGCCGGTGTTCTTTGTTGGAGACAGCGAGGTGGATGCGGAAACAGCCCGTCGGGCGGGCGTTCCGCTGTTGCTCTTCACCGGGGGATATCGCAAGGCCGCCCCGGAAACGCTTGGGGCTGAAGTGATTTTTGACGACTGGCGTGATTTTGCGGAAATTGTGTCAAAGCTCAGATCTTAGGACCGTGACCGCGTAAACCCAGTAGTCCACACGCGGCCCCCCTTCCCTTTCCATGCCGATTGCCACGGTACGGCTTTGCCCTGCGCCACGTGGCAAGGTAGGTGTCTGAATACCGAAAGGATGGCCTAAGTCGTCCACCAGTCCCGTAGAGAGCCTTGGGGCAAAGGTGGCTCTTTGGTATGGAATTCCTTACTTCGTCCTTTGACCGAACCAATACTTCGCGCTACACCTTGGTCATATGAAAAAATCTACCGCACTTTCCGGGCGGATGGACGAGGGGAACTATCGATGACGGCTGTCTTGCCGCTTTTGACGCGCATTGCCGAAAGCACGTCTGTGGATCAAGTTTGGACAGAGGCGACTGCCCACTTCACCGAACTGGGGTTTGCGCGCGCAAACTATGGTTTCACCCGCTTTTTGTACAAGACCAACGTGGGCGACCCGGATGACGCGATCTATCTGACAACTGGCAATTCGGACTATGCACGGTTCTACTTCTACAACGGCTTTTATGCACGGACCCCGATCTATCGCTGGGCTATGGCGAATACGGGGGCTTGCACCTGGAAATGGGTGAAAGATGCCTATGAGGCCGGAAATTTGACTGACGAAGAGGCCGAAGCCGTTCGTCAGAATGCCGCGTTGGGGATAAAGGCAGGACTGTCCGTCAGTTTTCCAGAAACCAGCACGCGGTCAAAGGGCGCACTTGGATTGGTTGCCGACCCCGGACTTACCCATGACGATGTTGAAGATTTATGGGCTGAACACCGCGATTCCATTCTGGCGGTCGCGCATATGATGCACCTGCGGATTATCGTGTTGCCACAACCTGCCACGCGCAGATCCCTTACCGAACGTCAGCGGCAGGCGCTTGAATGGGTTGCGGATGGCAAGACCACGCAAGACGTTGCTATGCTGATGGAGGTTTCAGCGGCAATGGTAGAAAAACATCTGCGCCTCGCGCGTGAGGCCCTGTCGGTTGAAACGACGACCCAAGCCGTTGCCAAGGCATCTCTACTTAATCTTATTTTTCAAAGGGTTGCGAAGCCTCCTCTGACCGCGAAAATGTGAGTTTTTGTTATTTGACCATGTGGTAAGGAAATCCTGACTTATGGGGATCCGCCAAATGCCGCAAGGTTAAGACGTTCCGTGAGTGGTGGCCTTAGGGCTTTGGAACGACAGGCGTCGGGCGATGCAATTTCATCAATTCCGGCGCCTGTCTTTCAGGCAAAAGAGGTTTCCCCTCCTCTTCGCCTGAGCGCCAGCTTGGTCGCTATATTTGGCAGCTGGGGTGGTGGTTGGTCTTTGCGCCCGGTCCTCATCCCCATGAGGGTGGCGCGTAAGTCTCGGTGCGCCTTTGCAGGCGCACCGATTCTCACTTCAGGACCGCGTTGTAGAATTCCGCAATGGTCAGCGGTTTGCCACAACAAAAAGGGCGGCCCGAAGGCCGCCCTTTTGTCGTCTCTGAAAGCAAAGATCAGCCCTGAAGTGCCTTGGCAACTTCTGCAGCAAAATCTTCTTTCTCTTTCTCAATGCCTTCGCCAACGGCCATACGGACAAAACCCGTGACCTCTACGCCAGCATCCTTTGCGGCCTGGGCCACGGTGATGTCTGGGTTGACCACGAACTTCTGGCCCATCAACGTGACCTCTTCGAAGAACTTGGCCATACGGCCCACGATCATCTTTTCGATCACAGCTTCTGGCTTGCCCGATTCCCGTGCAAGGTCCATCTGCACTTTCTTTTCCCGCTCGACGAAAGCCGGGTCCAGATCTGCTTCGGACAAGGACGCAGGGTTGGTGGCCGCGATGTGCATGGCGATTTGCTTGCCAATGCCATTGTCCGTGCCCTTGATCGCAACCAAAACGCCGATCTTGCCAAGGCCCTCAGCAACCGAGTTGTGCACATAGGCCGCAACCGAGTCACCCTCGGCCAAAGCCATGCGGCGCAGGTTGAGGTTCTCGCCAATGGTAACGATCGCTTCGGTGATGGTCAGATCAACGGTCTTGCCGTTCATCTCGGCGGCTTTCAGCGCGTCCAGATCAGACACGGTCAGCGCAACATTCGTCACGCCACGCACCAGCGCCTGGAAGTCGCTGTTCTTGCCAACGAAGTCGGTTTCCGAGTTCACTTCAACCGCAACGGCACGGCCGCCCGAGACGGCAACGCCCACCAGACCGTCAGCCGCAACGCGGCCAGCCTTCTTGGCGGCTTTTGCAAGCCCCTTGGTGCGCAGCCAATCAACCGCTGCCTCCATGTCGCCAGCGGTCTCGGTCAGCGCCTTCTTGGCATCCATCATGCCCGCGCCGGTCGAATCGCGCAGTTCTTTCACCATTGCTGCGGTGATTGTCATAGCAGACTCCTGAATTTCGAATGTGTTGGCGGGGCGTTAACCCCGCCGCGTAACAAGCGTATGTCGGGCCAGATCAGGCCTCGGCGACAGCTTCTTCTACTGGAGCGGCTTCCAGCGCACCAAGATCAACGCCAGCGGCGCCCATCTGTGCCGACATGCCTTCGAGAGCAGCGCGCGAAACCAGATCGCAATACAGCGCAATCGCACGGGCAGCGTCGTCATTGCCGGGGATGATGTAATCCACACCCTTGGGCGAGCAGTTGGTGTCGACCACTGCCACAACCGGGATGCCCAATTTCTTGGCTTCCAGAATTGCGAGGTCTTCCTTGCCCACATCAATGATGAACAACAGATCAGGGGTGCCGCCCATTTCACGGATCCCGCCAAGGCTTGCTTGCAGCTTGCCCTGTTCACGTTCCATGTTCAGGCGTTCTTTCTTCGTCATGCCTTCGGCGCCATTGGCCAGCATTTCGTCGAACTGCTTGAGGCGCTGGATCGACTGGGAAACGGTTTTCCAGTTGGTCAGCGTGCCGCCAAGCCAGCGGTGGTTCATGTAATACTGCGCGCACTTTTCAGCAGCATCAGCAACAGGCTTTTGCGCCTGACGCTTGGTGCCGACGAACAGAATGCGTCCGCCTTTTGCAACGGTATCGCGCACGACTTTGAGCGCCTGATCCAGCATTGGAACAGTTTGCGTCAGGTCGATGATGTGAATGCCATTGCGGTCGCCGTAGATGAATTCACCCATCTTCGGGTTCCAGCGTTGGGTCTGGTGACCATAGTGAACGCCAGCTTCAAGCAGCTGACGCATGGAAAAATCGGGGAGCGCCATGTCCATATTCCTTTCCGGTTTTGGCCTCGGCAGAACCTCTTGAGGACAACGGAAATCCGATGCCCCAACCGGCGGACCCTCAGGGATGTCTCCCCCAAAAAGCCCAAGCTCTGCCTGTGAAGTGGCGTGTCATTATCCGGCCCCGGACACCTTTGCAAGAGGAACACTTGTGCTGCGGTGCAGAAAGACCCACATTTGTTTGCATAAATGGAGTAATTCGATGACGCTTCGTATTAATTTGGGCTTACAAGGCGGGGGCGCACACGGCGCGTTCACGTGGGGTGTCTTGGACCGTATCCTTGAGGATGAGGGGATTGAGATTGCCGCCATCAGCGGCACATCCGCGGGGGCGTTGAACGGTGCGGCCTTGAAAGCTGGCCTGCTTTCCGGGGATCGCGCGGGTGCCAAGACCAGTTTGGCCCGGATGTGGGGCGAAGTGGCGCAGCTCAGCGACTTTCGGCTTGCGGCTTGGATGCAGCCCTTTCTGCCGGGGTTTCAGGCGATGACGCAGATTGCCCAGACCATGGCCCCGATTTCCACCCAAGGGGTCGCGGCACAACTTTACACCCCCTATGTCTGGGGGTCTGCTTGGCGCAATCCACTCAAAGACGTAGTCCGGCGCCTTGATTTCTCAAAGGTTTGTCATGGCGAAGGCCCGCGTCTTTTTGTTGGCGCGACAAGTGTGCGAACCGGACGTATCCGCATATTTGAGGGGCAAGAGATCACGCCAGAGGCGCTGATGGCGTCGGCCTGCCTGCCGTCGGTGTTTCAGGCCGTGGATATTGAGGGAGAGGCCTATTGGGATGGCGGCTATGCCGGCAACCCTGCCCTCTTTCCGCTTTATGCGCGCGATTTGCCCGATGACGTGGTTGTGGTCTCGCTCAATCCGCTGGAGCGATCTGGTGTCCCTATGACGCCCATGGATATCCAAAACCGGATCAATGAGATCAGTTTCAATTCAGCCCTTTTGGGAGAGTTGCGTGCCATCAACTTTGTGCGCCGCCTGATCGGCGAAGGGCGCATTCAAAAGGGGCAGATGAAGAATGTTCTGGTGCATCTGATCGCGGATGATGAGCTGATGACAGACCTGTCTGCGACCACAAAACTCTCGCCGTCTGCCGCGCTTTTTGAGCGTCTGCGGACAGCCGGTCATGCCGCGGCACATCTGTTTCTTGACCAACACCGGGCAAAATTGACTGTGGAACCCAGCCTTGACCTGCAGGCCCTATTTGGCTGAGGGGTTCTGCACCGGCTTTGCGCCACCCTCTTTGCCATTGGGATAAACCAATCCCGCCGAGATGATCAGCTTGGCCGCATCTTCGATCTTCATGTCCAGATAGATCACGTCGCTTTCCGGAACATACAGCAAAAAGCCCGATGTCGGGTTGGGTGTCGTGGGCAAAAATACTGATATCACGTCGGCGTAGCCCTTTTCGTTCAACCGTGATTGCAACTCCCCCTTGGCCCGGGTCGAAACAAAGCCAATCGCCCAAATGTCTTCCTTTGGATATTGCACAAGGCAGGCCCGCTCAAAATTCGTCTCGGTCTGGGCAAAGACGGTCTCGGCGATCTGCTTGATGCCGTTGTAGATCGACCGCACCACGGGCATCCGGTCCACCAACCGTTCGGCCATCGTCAGCATCGAGCGGCCCAGCAGGCCCTTGGCGATCCACCCCACAAAGACCGTGAAGACAAGAAAGATCACCACCCCGACGCCACGGATGTTCATCCCCGCATTGCGGCAATAGAACGGCCGTTCGGCAATATCTTGCACCGATCCGGATGAGCACAAAAACCGCTGAACCAATTCAGGCGGTTGGATGGATTGGGGAATAAAGGGCAAAACCCAACTGTCGATCCAGCCAACCACCGTCCAGATCAGATAGATGGTCAGACCGATGGGCAATACAACCACCAGCCCCGTCAAAAACGAGGCACGCAGGCCCGCCAAAAGGCCCCGGCGTCGAGTGGATGTAGGTTGCTCAGACATGTCTTCTCCTCGTCAGGCCCAATCTAGGCAAGCCACCGGCACCATACAATGGCAGCCGTATGACAGCCCCTTCGAATACTTCCGCTTTCAGGCCAGTCTGCCAATTTCGACGGCAATTTTCGCCCCAAGGCGGGCGTTGTTCAGCACCAGCGCAATGTTTGCCGCAAGAGAACGGCCTTCGGTAATCTCAAAAATGCGCTGTAACAAGAACGGGGTGACAGCTTTTGCACTGATCCCCTGCGCCTGTGCCTCGGCAAGGGCAGCCTCGATCACGGGAACGATTTCATCACGGGGGATCTCGGCCTCTGGCGGAATGGGGTTCGTCACCAATTGCCCGCCGGGCAGGCCAAGGATGCCCCGCATCAGGTGCGCCGCCGCGATCTGCGCAGCCGTGTCCATCCGCAAGGGGGCACGCAGTCCAGACGCGCGCGACCAGAAGGCCGGAACCTCATCTTGACCAAAGGCAATCACCGGCACGCCGTGGGTTTCCAGAACCTCCAGCGTTTTGGGAATGTCCAAAATCGCCTTGGCCCCTGCGGCAACTACCGTCACCGGGGTTGCGGCCAGTTCCAACAGATCGGCCGAGATGTCAAAGCTCGTCTCCGCCCCCCGATGCACCCCACCGATGCCACCCGTGGCAAAAACCGCGATCCCGGCCAGCTGGGCGCAGATCATGGTGGCGGCAACGGTCGTGGCCCCAATACCGCCCATCGCCAGACAAGCCGCAAGGTCAGCCCGGCTTAACTTTGCCACGCCGGTGGCTTGGCCCAAGGCCACAAGCTGGTCGTCGGTCAGGCCAATATGGATGCGGCCCGCCATCACCGCGATGGTTGCGGGCACAGCACCCGACAGCCGCACCTCAGCCTCCACCCGCCGCGCGGTTTCAACATTCTGTGGCCAAGGCATCCCATGGGTGATGATGGTGGATTCAAGGGCCACGATGGGCAGACCTGCGGCGCGGGCGGCGGTCACCTCGGGGGAAAACGTCAGGGGTGGGGTCATCATGAACCAATCTCTCCGGATACATAATCGGCCGCTGCCCGCAGCGCACGGGCCAAGGCCTCGTCGCGTGTGGCACCGGACTGTTCGGCCACGATATGGGCCGCCATAAAGGTGTCGCCCGCCCCAGTGACCCGTGTCACCAGAACCTGCGGCGGTGCGCCCGTGATGATGCCCTGCCCCTGACGCCCCTCGGCCGATGCGTTGCCGCCATCGGTGACCAGAACCCTTGCCGCGCCACGGTGCAGCAGCGCCTCTGCCGCTTCAGCAGCCGAGGCAAAGCGCGCTTTGGCGATGATCCCGGCCTCTTCAAGGTTCACGTAAAGCGTGGCCTGCGAATGGGTCAAAAGCGGTGTCAGGCGCTCGGCTTTGCCGGGGCTTGCGGGGGCCACCCGCAGATCCGCTGCCGCAAACAAGGGCGATTGGGAAATCTGGGACAACAAAGCCTCGGTCAGATTGCCATCCAGCGCGATCAACCCCGCATAGGGCGCATCGGCGCTGCCCAAACGGCCATCTTCCAAGGGCCGCAAGATCTTGGCCCCGGCAGCCTCAAGGCTATGGGCATCGGCAATGGCGGCGATCAGGCCATTCGCCCCCTCGATCGCCATGTAACGATCCGTGGGCAGATCGTCGGATCGATAGATATGCCCGCACTCCATCCCCATCCGCGCACAGGCGGCAATCAACTCGTCGCCCTCTGCATCGCGCCCGATGGCCGTCAGCAGGGCCGGGCGCAGACCAAAGCGGGACAGGGTCATGGCGATATTCATCGCAACCCCGCCGGGCAGTCGGGTGATCCGCCCCGGCACGTCTGATCCCACACGCATCGACGCCGCAGAGCGACCGATGATGTCCCATAGGACCGAGCCTATGCACAGAATATCGCTGCTCACCTTGCCCCGGTCCTTTTGGTCAGTGGTCTGGCCCTTGATGGCGCGGGGTCAAAGCGCCGTCCAGCCCCCATCGACAGAAATCGTGGTGCCCGTCACCTGCGCTGCTGCGTCCGAACACAGATAGACCGCCGTGCCGCCGATCTGTTCCACCGTGGCGAACTGACGGCTGGGCTGGCGTTCCAACATGACCTCACGGATCACTGTCTCACGGTCCATATCATGCTTTTTCATCTGGTCGGGGATCTGCGCCTCGACCAAAGGGGTCAGCACATAGCCCGGACAGATCGCGTTGCAGGTGATCCCCTGCCCCGCACATTCCAGCGCCGTCACCTTGGACAGTCCCACGATGCCATGCTTGGCGGCCACATAGGCAGATTTATACGGGCTTGCCGTCAGACCATGGGCCGAGGCGATGTTGATCACCCTGCCCCAGCCCTTGGCCCGCATCATCGGCAGCGCAATCGCTGTGGTGTGAAAGGCAGAACTCAGGTTGATGGCAAGAATGGCGTTCCATTTGTCGGTCGGAAATTCTTCGATCCCCGCGACATACTGAATACCGGCATTGTTGACGAGGATATCGCAGGCCCCGGCCTTCTCGATCAACCCACGGCACGCTTCGGGTTTGGACATGTCAGCCGCGATATAGCGCACGACAACGCCATGGCGATCCGCAAGCTCACGCGCCAAGGCATGATCCTCTTCGCGATCCGTAAAGCTGTTGATCACAAGATCGGCACCCACACGCGCCAACTCTTCCGCGACGCCCAAACCAATGCCACTGTTCGATCCGGTGATGACGGCGATTTTGCCCTTCAGGTCCATGTTTCTTCCCCTTGCTGCACATGCATCAAGATACATGCTGCGGACGCGAAAGACACCGGCTCTTCTTTGCATTTTGCCAAAAAAAACGCCGGCACGAAGCCGGCGTTAAGTTATTGAGGCAGGTTTCATACAGGCAAGAAACCTATCGAGCAGTGACCCTTATATACGCCTGTCTTTTCCGATGGCCAAGTTAAAAGTTTGAAAAGCCACGAAACCCCGCTTAGGCTGGACGCCAAGAAAAACAGGCCCCGGGGGATCGTTTCCAGATGAAGCATCAAATTTTACGCAATGCGATCAAGGCAAGCGCCCTTGTGACGCTTGCTACATGGGCATCAGTTGCCGGGGCTGAGTCGGGTGCTGCCCCTGCACATGGCATAGCTATGTATGGCACCCCTGCCCTACCCCCGGATTTTGTGTCTTTGCCGCAAGTGAACCCCGATGCCCCAAAGGGCGGGCGGATCGTTTTCGGCGAATCCGGCAGCTTTGATTCGATGAATCCCTTCATCTTGAAAGGGCGCGCACCGGCAGGTCTTTCGGCCCTTACCGTCGAGACGCTCTTGGGCCGTAACTACGATGAGGCATTCACACTTTACGGCCTTTTGGCCGAATCGGTGACCACAGATGCGGCCAGGACTTACGTAGAATTTACCCTGCGTGATGCGGCCCGATTCTCGGACGGCTCCCCGGTCACGGTCGAAGATGTGATGTGGTCATTCGAGATCCTGGGGACCAAAGGCAACCCACGCTACGCAGGCGCATGGGCAAAGATCAGCGCGATGGAGAAGACCGGCCCACGCAGCGTGAAATTCACCTTCAATGTCGAAGATCGCGAGCTCCCCCTGATCCTTGGTCTGCGCCCCATCCTGAAAAAGGCGCAATGGGAGGGCAAGGCGTTTGAAGAAAGCACGCTCGATATGCCCATCGGCTCCGGCCCCTATATGGTCGACAGCTTTGAGGCCGGGAAATACGTCAGCTATCGTAAGAACCCCGATTGGTGGGGGGCGGACCTTCCGTTCAACCGTGGCCAACACAACTTTGACGAAGTGCGCTACGACTACTTCGGCGATGGCGGCGTGGTGTTCGAGGCGTTCAAGGGGGGCCTGATCACCTCGTGGCGCGAAACCAACCCTGCAAAATGGGAAAGCAATTACACTTGGCCCGATATTGCCTCGGGTGCGGTTGTGAAATCAGTCATCCCGCACAAACGCCCTTCGGGCATCGAAGGCTTTGTGATGAACACCCGCAGACCGCTGTTTCAGGATTGGCGAGTGCGTGAGGCGCTTATTCAGGCGTTCAATTTCGAACTGGTCAACCAGACCCTCAACGGCAGTGCCAACCCTCGCATCCAGTCCTACTTCGGGAACTCACCCCTGGGGTTTACGCCCGGCACGCCCGCCCAAGGTGAAACTCTGGCGTTGCTGGAACCTTACCGCGACCAACTTTTGCCCGGCGCGATTGAGGGGTATTCCGTGCCCGTCGGCGACGGAACCGAGTCAAACCGCAAGAACATCCGCTCTGCCACAGCCCTCTTGGAGGAGGCGGGCTGGACGGTTCAGAACGGCGTGCTTGTCGGCAAGGACGGCCAGCCCTTTACCTTCGACATTCTTCTGGTGAACGGGGCCAATGACATGATCTCGGCCGCGGATATCTATGTTGAAAGCCTCAAGCGGCTTGGCATCGAAGCGCGGGTGCAGACCGTCGACAGCGCCCAATACAAAGAGCGCACCAACGCCTATGATTTTGACATGACCCACTACATCCGTTCCCTCTCGCTCAGCCCCGGAAACGAGCAAATGCTTTACTGGGGATCAAGAGGCGTGACCGAACCCGGAACCCGCAACTGGATGGGCATGAACTCCCCCGCCGCCGAGGCGATGATCAACGCCATGCTGAATGCCAAGGACCAAGACGGATTCATTTCTGCCACACAAGCGCTAGATCGCATCCTTACGACAGGTAGATATGTCGTCCCGATGTGGTATTCTGAAGCCTCACGGTTGGCGCATCGCAAGGAACTCAAGTATCCCGAGCGCCTTCCCCTATATGGCGATTGGTTGGGGTTCCAGCCGGACGTCTGGTGGTATGAGCAGTAAGAACAGGCGACGAACATGACAAAACTTATCCTCGTGGCAGCATGTGCGGCCACATTGGCCTTGGCAGGTTGTGCCACGGTTGAAGGCGTTGGGCGCGACATCTCGGGCGGAGCAAACAGAGTGTCGGGCTGGTTCAACTAGCCAAAACAGATTTGGCAAGGATTTGAGCCATCGAAAGGATGACAAGGCCGCCTTCCGCCCTTTGGGGCGCACTTTGGCGGCCTTGTCCTTTCGCAAAGGGTGATTTTTCGCACCGTTTGGTTGGCACGTCCGTTTTCTGCAACATCATCAGATGATGGGACCTCATACCCACTGAGGTTCGCTTGATCGCGGGGCGGTTATCTGGCCTCATTATACTTTTATATCCAAAAGTATATTAAAATTAATCATTCGTATATATTACAGCCTTTTAGGTTGGATAGTGCGCATTCGCATCGTGGACCTATCATGGTCGACAATAACCTTTAAAATAACGATCCAAAGTCGTAACGAAAACGACACGGGCGATAATAATCAATTAGGGTAAAACTTTGGCAAACTCGAGCAACACTCAGAGTAATCCGATGATCGCTAATGGTTCGGGCATCAAGAAACACCTGAAATTCAAAAACGTTGTGCAGATTTCAGGGCTTGCCCTGTTGCTGTGTTCGTGCGGCGAGCGTCCAACGGAAATTGCCAAGATGTCCGAGATGATTTCTCAGACCCTTGTCGAAACGTCAGACGCCAAAACTGGGTCAGAACCCGCCATTGCCCCGCTGAACGGCGGGTTGCGCGTCGCTTTGGCCACTGCGGTCCAAGCAAACAGCGGCTACATAGCGGCCCTTGCGACCGAGGCTGATGCCCTGAGCCAGACCGGAGTTGCCGAAAGTGCCAGACGTCCGCAGCTGCGCGGAAATGTAAACGCAGGGGGCATCAGGGAAACCGGAAACGGTTCGAACATCACAACGAAGGGCGCCGCTGGAGGGGTTAACCTTTCGCAATTGGTCTATGATGGGGGAGAAAGCAAAGCCACCGTAAACGGGGCCACGGCGAAAGCGCTGGCGGCGCGGGCTGATCGCAAAGTGCGTGCGAACGAGATTGCCGCCGAGGCGGCCCGGGCGTGGATCGACGTTTGGCAATTCAGCGCGCGCAAAAACCTGTTGCACACACGTAGTTCCGAAATGGAAATGCTTCTCAGCCAGATCGAACGTATGGCGTCCAATGGAATGATCGATCGCGCGGCGCTTGACAGTGCACGGCGTCAGATCGTTGACATCAAGCTTGAGAAAACGCGTCTTCAGGCAGAGATGAGCGATGCTCAGGTCCGGTTCAAACATTACTTCCGCGACTCCCCGGAAAGCCTGCCGCGCCCTGAAGAACTCGTTTCCTTGGCGCAAGCGCGCTCTGCTGCCGCAACATGGCAGCAGGCACCATCGCTGCAACGTGCTGCGGCCGATGTTTTGCAATCAACCAGTGCGTTGGAAACTGCAAAAGCTGCTCTGCGGCCACGGGCACGGTTGCAGGCCGGGGTAACCTCGCCAATGAAAACCACCGATAGCACCGACGTATCGGTCGGTCTGATGGTGGATTACACCTTTGGCGATGGTGGACGTCGTCGCGCGCAAATAAAAGGCGCCGAGGCTCGGGCTGATGCAGCCAAGGCTCAACTGTCAGACAGTCAATTGACGTTACAAGCGCGAATTGAATCTGCCCTTACCCGGCTGGCCTCCATCGAAAGCTCCATGCCGCTTGTGAAGGAACAGATCAGGCTGAGCGGGTCAGAGTCCAAAACGGCCCGCTCTCAGATCACCACCGGCCAGTCCAACCTTCGCCAACTCGTCGAGGCCGAGATCGAAAATTACCGCGCCCAAGATCGTCAGATTGCGATGCAGGCCGAGCGGCAGATCCTGCTGCTGAGCATCGCGGCGATGACTGGGAAACTGACGGAAACACTTGGCTTGGATGACGACGCCGCAAACTGAGCCAAGGCACCTACGGAAACGAAAGGACACTCCAGATCATGGAGGACAAGATAGCAGCCGAAAACGCAGCACAGGCAAATTCGGGCGCGCGCCTTCAGGCTGACCCCGGCATTTCTTCTGAAAAAGGTGCAAAAGTGACTCAATCCGCAGCTGAGAACGTCTATGCCCTTGAAACGCGCTCAAAAAATCAAGGGCAGGCAGAACACTTGACCAAGGTGGATGAGACAGCAGCGGAGGATTTTTCTCAGACCCGCAATGAGACGACACTCATCCTTGCGGTCCAACATATTTTGGCCCTGTCCGGAATGGCTTTCTCTGAGGGAGCCATTCGTGATTTGCCGGAGCTGACACAAGAGGTCTTTGATCCGAAATCTGCGGTTTCGGCCCTGCGTCATCTTGGTTTTGAGGCCAGCCTTGGTGATAAAAAGGTGAAATCGATGACCGCCGGGCACTGTCCCGCCATCGGATTCTTGAAAACCGGTGAGGCCGTCATCGTCGAGTCGATTGACCCCGCCGGAATCGCAAAACTTGTCTCCTTTCAATCTGCGGCCGAAGTGTTCACGCGGGAAGGTTCGCTGGCAGATATTGAAGATCAGATGGAGCCATTCTTCATCTTGTCGCGCCGCGTTCATGAAGCCGCAAGGCCGGTGGGCCGCAATGACTGGTTTTGGGGCTCTTTTGCGCAAAGCAAATGGCTCTATGTTCAGGTGGTCGCCGCGGCAACGCTGAGCAACTTTCTTGGATTGTCGACCTCGCTATTTATTATGGTCGTCTATGACCGCGTGGTGCCGAACCAAGCCATTGAATCCCTGATCGCACTGACCATCGGTGTGTTGATTGCGCTGTCGTTTGACTTCACGATCAAGACCCTGCGGGCGCAATTCGTTGATCGGGCCGGCACGCGTGCGGATGCCCGGATGTCCCGACTGATCTTTGACAAGATCCTGACCATGAAACTTGACTCGCGGCGCCAGAAATCCGGAGCCATGGCGAGCATCGTGCGCGAATTCGACACGCTTCGCGAGTTTTTCACCTCGGCCACGTTGATCGCAGTGGTGGACCTTCCTTTTACACTGTTTTTCATCTGGGTGATTTCGCTGATCGCTGGTCCTCTTGCGATTGTGCCGATGATCGCGGTGCCTTTGGTCATTGCAACCGGTCTAGGCATTCAGCCGTTCCTTGCCCGTGTCACCCAAGGATCGATGCAAAGCAACATGTCCAAGCAATCAGTGCTGGTGGAAACATTGAATGGGATTGAGACGGTTCAGGCAACCGGTTCTGGCCGTCTGATGCGCCGTCGGTTCGAAGAGGCCGCTGACGCGCAATCCGGCCTTAGCCTCAAAAGCCGGATGCTTTCGAATTTCGCAATGAACTCAGCAGCATCCGTGCAACAGTTGGCACAGATTGCGACGATCTTTTATGGTGTCTTTCTGATTCAAGACGGCGTCATCACGATGGGTGCGATGATTGCGGCGGTTATCTTGGGCGGGCGAACCCTTGCCCCTCTGTCACAACTTGCCTCGGCAATGTCGCGCGCCAATGGTGCGCGTGAGGCCTATCGCTCATTGTCGGCGGTGATGTCCCCCACCGACGCGACGATTGATGAGACACGTCCGCGCCTAAGCCGCCCTCATCTTTCGGGCAGTATCGAGCTAAAGGGGCTCAGCTACAGCTTTCCGGGGGCAAGTTCACCAATCCTGCGGAACGTCTCGTTGAAAATTCCGGCGGGTCAGCGGATTGCCATCGTTGGGCGCATGGGGTCGGGTAAATCGACACTGTCGCGCCTGATTGCAGGTCTGATCGAGCCCAGCGAAGGCGCTGTGATGATCGATGGGGTTGACCTGCGCCAGATCGACAAATCCGATGTGCGGCGCAATATCGGTGTGATGCTGCAAGAATCGTGGTTGTTTTCGGGAAGCGTCAAGGAAAACCTGCAGATGGGTTTTTACGAGTATGACGATGCCCATATCCTGAAAATAGCCAAGGTGTCTGGGGTCGATGATTTCGTGGCAAGCCATCCCCAAGGGTATGATATGCAACTGCGCGAGCGGGGCGAGGGTCTCTCGGGCGGGCAACGGCAGTCGATCAATCTGGCGCGTGCCTTGTTGCATGCCCCAAACCTTCTGATCCTTGACGAGCCCACAAGTTCGATGGACACCGCCACGGAAAAGGCTGTCATTGGGCGGCTGAAAGAATGGGCCGTCGGCCGTTCGCTGATCATGGTAACCCACCGCAATTCGCTGCTGGAACTTGCCGACCGCGTGCTTGTCATGGATCAAGGCACGATCATCGCAGACACGACCCCGGAACAACTCCGAGCGCAGGCGAGGTAAGGATACGACCATGTCGGACATCGATTTCAAAAGGCTCTCGCGTGAGATGGCGGGCCACGAAGGGCTTGGCGGCTCGACCATCATGGTCACCATCGCGACGTTGGTTGCCGTCTTGTTGTTCTGGGCCAACTGGGCAGAGTTGGACAATGTTACCCGCGGCGAGGGTCGGATCGTTTCTTCGGTGCAAAACCAACTGGTGCAGGCATCCGAAGGTGGCGTCATACTGCGCCGTTTCGTATCTGAAAACAGCGTCGTGGCAGAAGGCGACGTTCTTTTCGAAATCGACCCGGTCGATGCCAGCAGCGAACTTAATCGACTGGTCCAAAGATTGGCGGGCTTTGATATCAAGGAGTTGCGCCTGCGCACTGAAATAGAAGAGGCTGAGTTTTCCGTTCCGGCAGAGCTGAATGCCAGCTCTCCCATGGTCTCATTGACGGAACAAAGTTTGTTTGCAGCACGGCGCGCGGAACTTGCAGGGCAACTGGCTGTGCTGGAGCAACGCCTCCGGCAACGCCAACAAGATCTGCGCGCGGCACAGTCAAACATGGGCACAGCCGAGCGGACGATGGCCCTGCTTCAGGAAGAGATCTCTGTGGTTGAACCGCTTGTTCGTGACAATATCGCACCCGCGACGCGTCTGTTGGAACTGCAGCGCCAGCTTGAGCAGGGTCGCGGCGAGCGCGACCGGGCCTCTGCCTCGATTGATCAGGCAAGCTCGGGCATGACCGAACTTGAAACCGAGGTGAAAAATGCGCGCGCCAATTACAAGCTGCGCGCCATGGATGAGCTGAACTCGGTTGTCGCGGAACAAAGCGAATTGCGTGAGGCGCTGCCCCGTCTCAAAGAACGCGTGAGTCGCACTGTGATCCGCGCTCCGATGGATGGCATCATCAGCAAGTTGAATTTCCGGACGGCAGGCGGTTTTGTGAATACTGGCGATGTCATGCTTGAACTCGTCCCAACGGGTGAGGCGCTGATCGTTGAGGCACGCATCATGCCCAAGGATATTTCTCAGATCAGGTTGGATGACCGCGTGCGCATTCGTTTGTCGGCCTATGACTCGGCCAAATATGGCACCGTCGAAGGCCGGGTAACCCGCATCAGTGCCGACGCGGTGTTTGATGAACGCAATCAGGCGGCAAGCCACTATCTGGTCGATGTCGCCATAGAGGGTCAGGTTGTGCTCAAGAATGGCGAAGTCGTGACCTTCATTCCCGGCATGACAGCCACCGTGGACGTGCTGTCAGGCAAGCGCTCGGTTCTTGAGTATATCTGGCAGCCGCTTGCCCGTGTGCAGGAACTGGCACTGCGGGATTGATGCGCCGGGTACAAGGACACCTTTCAGGTTTATGAGACAGCATCCGGGCGAACGCGCAAGCGTCACCGCCCGGATTTGGTTTGGCAGTCCTTTGCGAACGTCAACCGCCTGCCCTTGGCCATAGAACACATCGCCCAATGCCGTCGCGCGCCATACAAATTCCTTTGGCTATCCAATCAAACCCAAAATTGGCGCCGGATTTGGTCTAACAGATCAACGCAATGGCCACCCACCCAATGTTCTGGGCAGGTGGTCTTTGCCGCGTTCTGCGGTCTTGTTCATCCAGCACGATCAGTCTGACCGTGCCGAGAGCACGTCGATCAGGGCAAAAGCGCGGCCAGTTGGGTTGCATCCGCAGACTCGGTGATGGCCCAGACAAATGAGATCAGCTGATCTTGCGCCGCGCGATCAAGCACGCCTGCGCAGCAGGAGCGCAGCTTCTCCTCAACCTCGGCATCCGTCATCGGGTTGTCCGGCCCGCCGCGATACCGCTCATCCGCCCAGCCCTCGACCACACTGCCATCATGGCGGCGGATTGCGATGCGTGAGCGGACCTTGTCAAACCCCATCGCCTCGATCGCCGGATCAAATTCGGTGCGCACCCGGCGCTGCATGTCTTGCATGGCGTCGCCCGCCACGAAGTCATCTGAGAACTCGACCTTACCGGCCTGACGGCGCAATGCGATCATCGAGACTTCGGCGGGCAAGGAGAACTTGGCCTGCAAGTGGTTGGCGGCAATCGGATAGCGGATCGGTTTCAGGATATTGGTGCCCGCATGGATCGTGATCGTGTTGATTTCTTCGGGCTTAACATCCGCCTCGGTGACAAGGCGCAGCATCAGGTCCATTGTGGGGTGGGTCAGGATCCCGCACGGATACGGTTTAATGCTGACGCCCGGATCGATGATGGACCACGTCCGTCCAAAGCCTTGCTCCAGTTTCTCGGGGGTAAAGCCGCCTGCCGTGACGGCCATGAAGCCCCAAGGCCCGTCTAGTGCCGTCGGGTCCGCCGAAAACCCACGCTGCGCCAAAAGCGCCGCCGTGACACCGTTCTCACTGGCGCGGCCCACATGCAGGGGCTTTGTCATGGTGCCAAAGTTGCAGCGGATTCCAGCGGCAAGGCTGGCCGCAATGCCAAAGCCCGCGCGCAGCGCTTCGCCTTTCAGCCCAAGCAACTTTGCCGCCGCCGCAAAGGCACCAAAGGTGCCAACCGTGCCCGAGGAATGTTTGCCGCTCAGGTAATGCTGGGGCAGCATCCATTCCGAGATTTTGCTTTCCACCTCGACCCCGGTCTGGAACGCAAGCATCAGCGCCCGGCCATCCACGCCGCCCAGCATCTGACCCACGCAAAGTGCGGCCGTCAGCGGCGGGATCGTCGGATGGGTCAACAGGCCGTAGACATGCGCCGGATCGACGCTGACCTGTGTGTCATCCCAATCATGCGCATGGCCCGCTGTGCCCAGAATGCGCGCTGCCATGGCCACAGGCACCTTAAGGCCGCCGCCCCCCAAAAGCCGTGCATCGCCGCGCCCCCCGGTTTCGCGTGCGTCTTCGATCAAGATGTGCACGGAATGCTCTTCGCTGCCCGCCACGTAAAGGCCTGCAGCATCGATCATGCAGCGCTGGCCGACGCGGATCGCCTCTGCCGGGATGTCATCATACTGGACAGTCTCAATGAACCGCGCTGCGTCCTCGGTGATTGTCGTGCCTTCGGGGACCTGAGCGAATTCGTTGCTGATCATGGCCATGTCGTTACTCCTGAACGGTAAATTTCGGTAGATGCGGGGGCGGACCAAGGCGCAAGCCCAGCTGCACGCAGCCGTGCCAACAGGCCCGTCTCCCATTCGAGGTAAGCGCGGGCATCGTCAAGATTGCCACGATGGCGGCCCGCACAAAAAAGGATTTCGTCGATCCGGTCGCTTTCCGGGATCGGGGCGGCGGTCGTCTCAACTGTGACGCCAGCCGCCCGCCATTCGTCCGGCGATTGGCAATTCGCGCCCAGCACTTTGCACCCGCGCGCCACAAGGTCGCTTGCAGCAAGGGCAGCTGTGACTGGGTCTGAGGCCAAAAGGACAAGTTCAGTTCCCTCAGCCAGTGCCAAACGGTCAAGGCGTGGGCGAAGGCACCACTGGGCACCCGCCACCCGCGATGTCGCAAAAACGGATGAGGGGCGCAGGTCAATAAGGCCAACCCCGGCCTTTTGCAGATCAGCAAGCGCCCCTGCCCCGATGATGGGCAGTTCAGGCGCAAGCGCGCAGGTAAGTTCATGTTTGGGCATCGGCTTGGGCGCCTGTGCCAGCACATGCGCAGCAATACCCATCCGACGTAGCCAAAGCGCTGCAAACACCGCCCGCACCAAAAGCGGGTCATAAACGACAACGTCAGCGCCTTTGACGGCAACAAACTGATCGGTCTGCTGGATCAGCGTTGTCCCCGGCGCACGGGCAAAGCCGGGAGGCGTCTCGCCCTCGCCCTCAGGGCGGGGATCAAAACAATAGACGGTCCGCCGCGCATCGCCCAGCCAAAGCGCCAGCGTATCGGGCGAGAGGGTGGCAATTGCTTCCCGCGCCATGACGTCACGCGCCCGTGCTTGGGCGGCAGTCAGATCAGGCTGCTCGCCGATGGGCCTGTCTGCGCCAAGGTCACGCGCGAAACCTGCAATCTCCCAACCTTGGGTGCCGTCGCGCAGTGCGCAGACCGGGTTGCTCAGGCCAAAGTCACGCAGGGTCTGCGCCCCGATGATGGACCGCGTCCGCCCGGCGCAATGCACGACGATGGCCCGCCCCGCTGGCAGATCGGCGGGCAAGCGCAGGGCAAGTTCGGCATTGGGGCAATTCACCGCGCCGGGTAAGGTAAAGGACCGATGCTCAGCCAAAGGTCGTCCGTCAATCAGCAATGGCGGGTTCGGGCCCTGAAGCTGGGCCTGCAACGCCTCTGGCCCGACCTCGGGCGTCTGAAAGTGATGCTGCGCCCATTCCCCGAACGCCTTGGAAAAGGTATGAACGCCTTTGAACAGCGGCAGTCCCGCCTTTGCCCACGCTGGAATGCCCCCATCGATGATGGCAATGCGCGTCCAGCCTGCTGCCGCAAGATTGGCCGCAGCCCGGTCGGCCACCCCATCGCCACCATCGATCAGCACCAAGTCCGTGCCAAACCGCGGCACCTTGGCCGTCATGTCCCGCTCAAGCCGACTGTAGGGAATATTGACCGACCCAAAGGGATGGCCCTCAGCCGCCTCACCGGCTTCGCGCAAATCGACAAAGGCCCATTCCCCGCCAGCGCCAAGGCGCAAACGCTCCATCACCTTTTCGGCGCACACAGATACGAACAGGGTCTTCACTTTGCGGTCAGATCCAGCAAGCCACGCGGCGCAACCACCAGCGCGCAAAGGTCTGCCGTCAGCCCAAGTGCCGAGAGGTCGGCGGCGGACAGGTCGTTGGCACGAAATGCCGCATCAAGAAACCGCGCCGCTTCGCCGGGGGAAACAAATAGCGCCGTCAGATCAGCAAACTTGCGACTGTAATCCGCCTTGCCCCATGGTGCTGCCCCACGGGGATGCGAATCCGCTACGGCCAGTTCTTCGGACAAAACACGCCCATCAGCAAAGGTGATGACCGCGCGCGCGCCATGATGCTTGTCCAGCGGCGCTGCTGCGTCAAAGCGGCGGTTCCATTCTTCATCCTCAACCGTCACAACCCTGCGCCAAAGGTCCACAAAGGCAGGCTCGGCAATAAGGCCCGGATCGTAGCTGCGATCATGGTGCCACCAACCATCGACCAAAGCGCGGGCGAATTGGAACGGGGCAGAGTGATCCAGCGTCTCGCGTGAGGCTTTTGGGTCCCATTTGTCCGGGTCGCCAGAACCAGAGCCCATCACCATATGTGTCATCCGCTTGGTGTGCAGGGTGATCGACACGATGCCAGCCGGATCGCCCACTTTTTGATGCAGGCGCAGCGCAAGGTCGATGATGGCCTGCCCGTGATAGCCCGCCGAATGGGCCTTTGGCAGCGTTTGCAAGATCGACAGACAGGGGGCATCCGCATCGGGCAGAACCACTTCGGCCTCATACCCGCCCAACAGAACGGACAAGATGCCGTAGTCCCCCTCATAAATCGGGGCCGGGGCGGTTTCGCCGCGCATGGCACGATCCACGGCCTCAATCGCGCATTTGCCGATATGGCCGGGGGCCGAGGCTTTCCATGACGAAATCCGCCCCTTGCGGATTTGCCGGGTGCCGAGCGACAGGTGGGCGGCAAGGTTCACGGCCTCATAGATCACTGGAACGGAAAGACCCAGCATCGCCCCGATGCCCGCCGCCACCGCAGGCCCAAGATGGGCGACATGGTCTATCCGGTGCCGTTGCAGTGGCAGACCCTGAACCAGCGCGGTCTGCACCTCATAGGCGACAAGGATGCCTTTGACAAAGGCTGCGCCGTCAAGGCCCGCCTGTTGCGCCACGGCAAGCAGCGTCATGATGCAATCCGCAGGATGGCTGGAATCAAGCGCAAAGAAACTGTCGTGAAAATCCAACTCGCGCACGGCGGTGCTGTTGGCATAGGCGGCCCATGTGCAATCCACGCGCACATCCGGGGCAAGGCCGATCACCCGCGCCCCGCCGTTGCGCCTAAAGCAAAGTGCCTGCGCCCGTGCCGCCGCCACTGGGGCCCGGTTCAGGGCCGCGATGGCTATGGCGGCATTGTCGACCAATCGACACGCCACCATAACCGCAGCAGCCTGATCGACAGGGCGATCTGCTGCTGCCAGTTCGGCAATCTTCCACGCAAGCTGGTCCTCGGGCGCAGGCCGCGCCTCGGCGGGATAGGGGCGGATGTGCAGGGCCACACTCATTCCGCCGCCCCCGCCGCCACTTTCCGCGTCGCCTTTCGCGCCTGCAAGATATCGCGCACGACCGAGATAAAGATGAACACGGCCGCCGCACTCAACAAACCAAGCGCAATTGGTGTCTTGAAGAAGATGATGTGATCCCCTGCCGTCAGTTCAAGAGAACGGCGATAGTTGGATTCAATCAGATAGCCAAGCACGAGGCCCAAGACCAAGGGCAAAAACGGAAAGCCAAAGGTCCGCATCAGATAACCCATCAGACCAAAGATCAGCACAAGATACAGATCATAGGTGCTGTTATGGATTGAAAAGATGCCTGAAAAGACAAGCGCAAAGATCACCGCCATCAGATAGGGTTTGGGCCGGTTCACCAGCCACAGTGCTGGCGCCATCATCAAGATGCCAATGACCAGCATCGCCACGTTTGCCACAGCAAGGCCCGCGAAAAGACCATAGACGAATTCAGGCTCTTTTTGGAACAGCATCGGCCCCGGTGTCAGGCCATGGATCAACATGCCCCCCATCAGGATCGCGGCCGAATTTGACCCCGGGATGCCAAAGCTCAGCACAGGCACCAGAGCCGTGCAGGCCACAGCATTGTTTGCGGCCTCGGGCGCCGCAATCCCCTCGGCAGAACCTTTGCCGAACATCTCGGGCTCATTGGACCAGCGCTTTGCCTCGTTGTAGGACATGAAGGCTGCGATAGAGCCACCTGCCCCCGGCATGACACCTTCGAAAATGCCAACCCCGCTGCCAATGCCCTGCGCACGCCACAGTTTGCGCCATTGTTTGAACGACGGCAGTTTGATGCGCGTCTGCTTTTGGTCGGTCTTGCCCCAATCGGGGGTGCTGGCCTGAATCATCAACTCGCTGATCGCAAAAACGCCGACCATGACCAGAACATAGGGAATCCCCGTCAGCAATTCCGGCTCGCCAAAGGTGAAACGGCCAACGCCCGACATCGGATCGGTTCCGATGGTGGCGATCATCAGCCCGATGGTCGCGGCCATCAGCCCTTTGATCAAGGACCCATTGGACAGCGAAACGATCACGCTAAGGCCAAGAATTCCAAGCGCAAAATAGGCCGGAAAGTTGAAGGCGAGCGCCACGCTGGCAAGCGGCTTTGTGAACACGATCAAGAAGATCAGGCCAATCAATCCGCCGATCACCCCCGATTGCAACGAAATCCCAAGTGCCTCGCCGCCCTTGCCCTGCCGATGCATGTAATAGCCATCAATCACGGTTGCGGCGGCTGCATTGGTGCCCGGTGTATTGATCAAAATCGCAGGAATGGACCCGCCGTATTCTGCGCCGACATAGGTTGCGGCCAGCAAGATGATCGCGGTTGTGGGATCCATGCCATAGGTGAACGGCAACAGCAGTGCCAGCGCGATCGAGGGCGAGATGCCGGGCAATGCGCCACCGATGATCCCCCATGCAACCCCCGCAAAGGCGGCAAAGATCGCAGGCGTTCCGGTCAGCACGTTCCAGGCGGTATGAAGGCCTTCCATTCGTTCCTCTTTGGGCTCAGTTGGCCCGTATTATGAAATCTTCCAAGGGATGGCGCGGGCGGCAAAGCCGCCCACACACCTAGCCGATCAAACCGGGCCAGAACCCGGCAGGCAGCGGGATCGCCAATATCCGCACGAACAGCACATAAAAGATCACCGCCGCAGCCCCTGCCACCGCCAACACCATCGGTGCAGGCTTGGTTCCCATATAGACTGCAAGACCTGCAATCAGAATGGAGACCGCCAAAGCATAGCCAAGATAGGGCAGCAAGATCAGGTACATAAGGCCAAACAGCAACACACCCACAGCACGCAAATGCTCACGCGGTGTGAACGTCATCCCGTCGGTTTCGCGTTTGGGCGCCTTGGCAAGATTGGCCTGCCGTGCCGCCCGAACAAAAAGCGCCTCAATGACCACAGCGCGCAAGACAAGCAGCGCACTGAAGATCATCAGGGCCGTGGCGAACAGCTTTGGCATTGCCGCCGCATTCACCACCCCATCCAATGGGCTGATCGGAATCTGTCCAGCCTTGACCCAATAGGCCCCGGCCAAAGCGAGAAACCCAAGGCCGATCCAAGCATCCTTGGGGATTTGAAACCGAACCGTTGCCTGATCTTGCATGACCCTGTTTCCCGTCACTTTGCCAAGATGCCGTATTCGATCAGAAAGGCCTTTTGCTCTTCCGCGAAGGTGTTCAGGAAGGCATCATACTCGGCAGCGGGCATGAACGTCGGGACAAGCCCTTGCGCCGAATACCATTCCTTGAACTCTGGGTCTTCCAGCACCTTGGTGATGCCCGCAGCCCACAAATCCTTGATGTCTTGCGGAAGGCCACGTGGACCTGCGATGCCACGGAACTTGGTGACAACCAGATCAATGCCTTGCTCTTTGGCGGTCATAACATCGGGAAAGTTAGGCAGACGCTCTTCGGTGTAGGACGCCAGAAGACGGATTTCGCCAGCTTCGATCTGCTGTGACAATTCCTGCACTTCACCGATTGCAACAGCCACCGTGCCGTTCAGAACGCTGATCAGCAATTCGCCACCGCCATCATGCGTGATCACAGGCGAGGTGACACCCGTCATCACCTTGAATTGCTCCATCACCTGACGGTCAAGCGAGCCCGGAGTGGTCACGCCGAAGGGTACCGCCGTTGGATCAGCCTTGGCAGCCTCAACCAACTGGGCAAGCGAGGTATAGGGGCTGTCGGCCCTTACAAAAACCGTCTGCGGATCAAGGAACACGTTTGCCACGCCTTCCATATCCGTGAAGTCGTATTCCAGTTCAGACAAAAGCGAGGTGTTGATGTAGGTCGGCGTGGTGCCGTAGAAAATCGATCCGTCAGCAGGTGACGTGGCCAACATTGCCATAGCGTTGGAGCCGCTGCCGCCTTTGACGTTCTCAACAACAAAATTGGTGCCCATGGCCTTGCTCAGGAATCCGACCATCCCGCGCAAGAACACGTCCGTTCCGCCACCGGCAGAAGAGTGCGTGACCAGCACGACGGTATCATGTGGATAGTTCTGTGCCGATGCCGTCCCAGCCGCGCCGAGTGCCAGTCCCGCCGATAGCGTAAAGGCTGTTGTCAGCCTTGCCAGTGAAAAGCTCATTTTGGTTCCTCCCCATAAGCCGACATGTTGGCGGGCCACACCTCCCGGTGGATAGCGCCACTGTCTGTCTTGCAGGATGGCAAGGATTCATGGAATGTCAATCGTAGACAATCTGCAATCCGATCAGAAGGAGGCCACGATGCCCTGCTCCGAGACCACAGCCGTTGCGGCCTATGCCGCGCAGGCCCTCCAGACCGCGCTTCCCACGGATGTGGGGCAAAAGACCAAGTTGCACCTGCTTGACACGCTTGCCGCGATTCTGTCGGGGTCGCATCTGAACGCAGGCCGCGCGGGGGCTGCGATGGCGCGCCGACTTGGCGGGCCGCAAGAGGCCTTGGCGATCGCGCCCGGCCTGCTGGTCGGCGCACCGCACGCAGCCCTTGCCAATGCGATGGCCGCCCATGCGGATGAGACGGATGACAGCCACGTGGGCGGGCGCTTTCATCCCGGTTGCGCGATTGTGCCCGCAGCCCTCGCCATGGCCGAGGTGGGCGGGCGCAGTGGCACGGACCTGCTGCGCGCAATGGCCCTTGGCTATGACATTGGCGCGCGGGCGGTGATGGCATTGGGGATCAAATCAGCCGATACCGCCCGGTTTTCCACGCATTCCATTGGCAGCAACTTTGGCGCCACAGTGGCGGCAGCGGCGCTTGCGGGTCTTGATGCGCGCGGTCACGCCTTTGCGCTGTCCTATGCGGTGCAGCAAACCTCGGGCGTGCCTTATTGGCGGCGGGATGCTGACCACGTCGAAAAGGCCTTTGACTTTGCCGGGATGGGCGCACGCAACGGCGTCATGGCCGCCATGATGGTGCAAGAGGGGTGGAGCGCGGTAGACGGGGTGCTGACGGGCGCCCCCTCCTATCTGTCGGCCTTTGCAGAAACGCCCCGTCCAGAAGAGCTGAGCGCAGGCCTCGGCACACGGTTCGAGATTATGGAGGCCGCGATCAAGAAATGGTGCGTCGGATCGCCCATTCAGGCAGCCTTGGATTCTCTTTCGGCCCTGATCGCGGAGCATGCGCTTACGCCGGAAACAGTCGCGCGAATGGATGTGCATATGCCCGATGATCGCTTGCATATTGTTGATGACCGGGCGATGCCCGACGTCTGCTTGCAGCACCTTTTGGCCGTGGTGCTGATTGATGGGGGGTTAAGCTTTGCCTCGGCCCATGATCATGCGCGGATGCATGACCCCGCGATCCTTGAGGTGCGGAAAAGGATTTTCGCCATTCCAAGCAAAGCTTTGACCGAGGCCCGCCCCCCACGACAGGCCATTGTGGAAATCACGACAACAGATGGCAGGGCTTTGCGACATCATACCCGCGCGGTGCTGGGCACGCCTGCCAATCCCATGACAGAGGCACAGGTCTGTGCCAAGGCGCGCGATCTGCTTGACCCTGTTCTGGGCGCGGCACAGGCGCAGCGTTTGGTCGAGGCGATCTTGTCGATCGAAGAGGTCGCAGATATCCGCGACCTCCGTCCATTGATGATGATCGGAGGATGATCGCCCCTAGGGCATATACATCCCGCCGCTGACATGCAGGGTTTGGCCGGTTGTGAAACGGGCCTCTGGCATGCACAGGGACAGCACCGAAAATGCGGCCTCGTGAACCTCGCCCTCGCGGCCAAGCAAGATCCCAGCCCCGCCCATCTCGGGCGAGGCCCCTGCCGTGGCCGAGCGTTTGCCGCCGATCTTGCCGGGGGCCACGCAGTTCACCGTGATCCCTTGGTCAGCAAACTCCACCGCCAAAGACCGGGTCAAACCAACAAGACCCGCCTTTGCCGTGGCCACATGCGCGCGCTCTTTTGCCCCCACATGCGCCGAGACACCGCCCAGATTGACGATGGTGCCCCCGCCCCTTTGCACCATGCTGCGCGCCGCCTCGCGGCTACACAAGAACGCCCCGTCAAGGATCACTGACAGCGTCGTGCGCCATTCGTCCAAGGTCATGTCCAGATAGGGCTTTTGGCCCCGAATGGCTGCGTTATTGACCAGCACGTCAACCCCGCCAAACGCCTCTTGGGCGGCTGCGAACATCGCCATGACATCCGCCTCTTGCGTGACATCGCCAAGCACCACAATCGCCTTGCGCCCCAAAGCACGAACTTCGTTCGCCACCGCCTCAACCTCATCGCGCGACTGGCGGGCATGGACGATCACGTCAGCCCCCGCCTGCGCAAGCCCAAGCGCGATGGCCCGGCCAATCCGGCGCGAGGCACCCGTCACCATGGCCGATTTTCCGGACAGCGGCTGGTCATTTCTGTGCAGCACTCAAAGAACTCCCTGATTAAAGATCATCCGCAGATTATCGGCACTTGAACAGTTTTGCAAATTGCTGACAATATGCAACCATCGAAAGGAGCTACAAATGATCGAACGACCTCAGAGCATCACCGTTTCGGGAACCGAGGCGCTGGATGTGCTTCGCAACGCAACGCTGTCACAGGTGGTGCAAAGCGAGATCGAAAAGATCATCCTGAGCGGTGCCTTTCAGCCCGGCGAAAAGCTGAACGAAAAGACACTTGCCGACAGGTTGGGTGTCAGCCGGGGCCCGGTGCGCGAGGCGTTTCAGGCGCTGCATGCCCGTGGTCTGGTCGAGATGATCCCAAATCGCGGCGTCTTTGTGCAAGAGATCACCCGCCATGATGCCGTGGCGATCTATGATGTGCGGGCGGGACTTTTCGGCACGGCATGCCGCCTTTTGGCCGAAAGAATCACCACCTCCCAGATCGGCGCGCTCAAATCACTCGTGGCGCAAATGGATGTGGCGGGCTCGCAACGCGACCTTGAGGCGTACTTCCCCCTCAACATCGCCTTTCACACCGCCATCGTGACGGGCACCGACAATAGCGTTTTGGCTGACGCCTATTTTAGTATGGTGCGGCGCCTGCATCTTTATCGCGCGCGCGGTCTTGTGCATGGCGGGGGCTTTGAAAGTTCAAACATTGAGCATCGGGCGATTTTGGATACGCTGGATGCCCGCAACCCCCATGCCGCGTTTGAGGCGGGCTATTTGCATGTGCAAGCAGGCAAGGTGCGCATTATGGCAACCGATGACACCAAGACGGCCGTTGCATCATGACATCTGCGTCCCCTGCCCCGGCTTTGGCCGAAAGCTATGCCAACTGGCTGTCGCATCTGACGCTCAAAGATCTGCCCGCCGAGATGCGGCGCGTGGCTACCCTTGACCTGATCGATGCGGCAGGGCTGTGCGTAGCCGCACGGGCGGAGCCCTATATGCAGCAGATCATGACGGGTTGGGATGCCGATGGCCCCTGCACCGCCCTTGGCCATTCCCGGCGTCTGGATGCGGGCGGGGCGGCCGTGGCCAATGGTATGGCGATTCATGGCGAGGATTTTGACGATACGCTGGAGGGCGCGCCCATCCGCGTGGGTGCTATGACCATTCCTGCCGCCTTGGCTGCGGCGGAACGCTTTGGCCTGAGTGGCGAGCGAGCCTTGCTGGGCGTGGTCGCAGGGTTGGAGACCGTATGCCGCCTGAACCACGTGGCCCCCGGCGCAATCCACAAGGCGGGGTTCCACCCGGTTGGCGTGATCGGGGCCTTGGGTGCGGCGGCGGCGGCGGGCGTGACTCTTGGTCTTGGACCGCGCGAACAGGCGATGGCCTTTGGCATCGCGGGCAGCATGGCCTCGGGCATTCTTGAATACCTGTCAGACGGGGCATGGACCAAGCGACTGCATCCCGGTTGGGCGGCGCAATCGGGCTTGCGCGCAGCTGTGCTGGCACGGACAGGCTTTTTCGCGCCCAGAACTGTGTTTGACGGCCCCCACGGCTTTTTCCACGCCTTTGCCCCGACGGCGACCCCGGATTTCCGGCATATGACCGAAGGTCTGGGCCAAGATTGGTATGCCGAGCGGATCGCGTTCAAGCCCTATGCCTGTGGCACGATGATCCACCCCTATATCGACTGCATGATCCGTTTGGCGGCCACGGGCCTGCCTGCGGATCAGATCAAGACGATCACCTGCCCCACAGGTGCGGGTCTTGTGCACCGCCTGTGGGAACCGCTTGGCGACAAGCACCGCCCGCCTTCGGGCTATGCCGCCAAGTTTTCGATGCCGTTTTGCATGGCGGTCGGCTTTCATGAGGGCGACGCAGGCTTGGCGCAATTCACCGATGCCAAGGTGCAAGATCCCGCGATCCTGAACCTTGCGGCAAAGATCAGCTATGTGATTGATCCAGATAACGAATACCCAAAGAACTATTCCGGCCACATCCGGGTGGAAACGGTCGATGGGCTGCGGATCGCTCTGGATCAGCCACATATGCGGGGAGGTCAGCGCGAGCCGTTGACCGAGGTCGATATCCACGCCAAGGCCCGCGCAAATTGCCTGCACGGCGGCTGGTCCGGGGGCCAGGCCGAGGCGTTGATCGATTGGGTCGGCGGGCTTGCCCGGCACCCTGACCTTTCAGGTCTTTCCCGTTTCGGGTGCTGACAGCGCCCCCATCCACCATCAAGACAGACCAGAAGGACGACATGATGCCCGCGCCTGCCACCATCTCTGAACGCCTTGCCGACTGGATCGTTGATTTTGATGCAACCGCGGTTCCCATGGCAGCACGGCAGGGCTGTGCCGATACCATCCTTGATACCGTCGGGCTTTCCATCGCGGCCCTTGAAACCGACTATGGCCGCGCCGTGCGCCGCGCCTTTCCGGATGCAGGCAGCGCCACCGTCTTTGGCCTTGGGGAAGGCCGCGCGCCCGAGGCGGCGGCGGCGATCAACGGCACCTGCGGGCATGGCGAGGATTACGACAATACCTTTGAGGGCTGCCCGGTTCATACGGGCGTCGTGATCGTGCCCGCCCTTTTGGCCACGGCCGAACGGCACGGGCTTGCGGCGGCGGATGTGGCGCGGGGCATCGTTGTCGGGATCGAGGTCATGTGCCGCCTTGGCCTTGTGGCTGATAAGGCCGTGCACAAGGCGGGCTTTCACCCCACAGCCGTTCTGGGGGCGATGTCGGCGGCGGCGGGGGTTGCGTCCGCGCTGCGGCTGGATCGTCAGGGGATCCGCGATGCCTTGGGCGTGGCCGGGTCCATGGCCTCGGGGATAATTGAATACCTTGCGGATGGATCGTCAACCAAGCGGCTCCATGCCGGATGGGCAGCACAGTCGGGGATGCGGGCCGCAGCCTTGGGTGCGGCAGGCTTTACCGGGCCATCGACGGTGTTTGAGGGGGACCACGGGTTCTTCCACGGCTTCTCCTCGCCCCGCGCCACGGATTTCGCGCCACTGATCGAAGATCTGGGCACAAGGTGGGAATCCACACGGCTGGCCTTCAAACCCTTTGCCTGCGGGACCATGACCCAACCTTACGTCGATTGCGCCATCGACCTTGCCCGGCAGGGCGTGCGACCTGAAGATGTCCTTGAGATCATCTGCGAGGTGGGCGAAGGCACCGTTCATCGCCTTTGGGCACCGCTTGCGGGCAAGCAGGTGCCGCCCACCCCCTATGCGGCCAAGTTCAGCGGCCCCTATTGTGTGGCGGCGGGTTTTGTCTTTGGCGATGCGGGCCTTGCGCAATTCACCGAAGAAACGGTGCGCGACCCGCGTGTCTTGGCGCTGGTGGGAAAGGTTTCTTACGTCGTTGATCCGGCGAATGAATATCCGGCGAACTATACCGGGCACGTCCGCGCCACCCTGACCGATGGTCGAGTGGTCGAGGCGCGCGCGCCTTGCCTGCGTGGTGGGGCCCGCGCGCCGCTGTCGCGGGGGGAGCTTTTGGCCAAGTGCCGGGCGAACCTTGCCTTTGCGGGCCGCGATCCCGACGGCGCAGGCCAGATCGCCGCCTTTGCCGATGCACTGATGGCGGGCGAGGCGGCAAATATCGCTGATTTGCGTCTTTGCTGACCGAGGCAGAGCTTCTTTCTGGGTCGATACCTCCCCTTGTGGTCTTGGCGGGCATGGCGGTCTGTTTTGTGGCGGGCATGCTTGGTGGGCTGTCGGGCTATGGCGCGGGGCTGTTGATCACGCTTTTTCTGACCCCGATCGTGGGGCCAAAGGCGCTGGTGCCGCTGATCTCGGTTCTGATGTTGATCAACAACGGCAGTCGGGTGTGGTTCTATCGCGGGCAGATGGATCTGCCGACTGTTCTGCGGGTCTCGGCGATTGCGGTGCCGATGGCATGGCTGGGGGCGCAACTTTATGTGCGGATGGATTCAGCGGTGATCCAACTTGTACTGGGTGCCGTTCTTATCCTGTCGGTGCCGTTGCGGCGGATGCTCAAGGGCGCTGCCGTCGCGCCGGGGCGATTGAGTGTTTACGGAATTGGCGCGGCCTTTGGTTTTCTTTCCTCGGTGATCGTGGGCGCGGGTATGCTGATCATGCCGCTCTTGATGGGCATCGGCTTTGCGGGCCCTGCCCTTTTGGCGACAGATGCGGCCATTTCCGTCATCGTGAACCTTGCAAAAACCGTGATCTTCGGCTCGCTTGACGCGCTGTCGCTGGCGCATTTCGTGCTGGCATTGGTCTTGGGCCTGTGCACGATCCCCGGCACCGCCTGCGCGGCATGGGTGGTGCGGCGCACCAGCCTTCGCTTGCATATGGCCTTGATCGAGACCTTGATCCTGTTTGGGGGGGCAAGCATGCTTTTTGGCGGGCTGTCGGGCTGACAAAGGGCGCACGTCTTGCGCCAGATCAATGCAAAGATGCGAAGGGATGGTAGTATCCTCTTTCTGCACATGTGCCTGAGGACTCCATGACGACCCACCATTTGCCAATCTCATCCGGCTTTTCCCATGCCAAACGCCAACGCAATCAAGGTCTTGTGCCGGGTTGGCTTGGTCGGGACGAGACCGTTGCACGATGACTGACCCCACACACTTCAACGTGGCCTCTTATAATGTGCACAAGGCGGTGGGGGGTGACGGGCGGCGCGATCCGGGGCGCACGGCTGCTGTTATTGCCGAAATCGGCGCGGATATTCTTTCTTTGCAAGAGGTTGACCTGCGCTTTGGCAACCGCACAGGCCTGATGGATCTGGAGGCTCTGCGCAGCGATCTGGGCTTGATCGCCGTTCCAACCGAAAGCCTGTTTGATGGCCATGGCTTTCACGGCAACCTGCTGCTTGTGCGCAATGCTTTGGTCGAGGTGGTCCACCACCTGCACCTGCCGGGACTGGAGCCGCGCGGGGCGCTGATGACGGATCTGCAGATCGCAGGGCAACCCCTTCGTGTGATCTCGGCGCATTTGGGGCTGCTGCCCGGATCGCGCAGACGCCAGACCCGCGCCCTGATGGAAAAGCTGGCCACGCTGGAGGACCGTCCAACCCTGCTGATGGGCGATCTGAACGAGTGGCGACGCGACGCAGGCTCCTCCCTCCGTCCCCTTTCCGAAAGGTTCTCCTCCCCCGCCACAGCGCAAAGCTTTCCCGCACGGTTCCCGCTGTTTGCGCTGGATCGGATGATGTCTTGCCCACAAGGGGAACTCAGCGATTTCATGGCACATGATACGCCCCTTGCGCGGATCGCATCGGATCATTTGCCGATCAAGGCACGCCTTCGCTTGCGGGCAAACACAACAGCCCAAACGACATGAGCCTTGGGCTGACCGGCTTGGTCTGGCTGCTGGCGGCCGTGCTGTTGATCCTTGCGGCCTCTGCGGTCACCTATCGGTCGTGGCGCAGATATGCCAAGCGGGCACGCGGCAGCCATGGATTTGCCCTGCCCCGCACAGGCCCCCCCACTGCGCTTGACCGCCTTTTCACCCAGCCCGAGGCGGAACATCCCGATGAGACGGGCCTGACGGGCCTGTTTGACAACGCCGAAGCCTTTGCCGCGCGCGCGCTGTCGGCGCAAACGGCAGGGCGCAGTCTGGATCTGATGTATTACATCTGGGAGACAGACCTGACGGGATGGCTGCTGCTGCGCGATCTTCAGGCGGCGGCGGATCGTGGGGTGCGCGTGCGGCTCTTGCTCGATGATGTGAATGTGCAAGGCTATGATCTGGCATTTCTGGCTCTGAACCAGCATCCGATGATCGAGGTGCGTTTGTTCAATCCGATCCGGAACCGGGGCCATGTTATGCTGCGCGGGCTTGAAATCGCCCTTGGCCTGTCACGGTTCAATCGGCGGCTGCATAACAAAGCCTGGATCGCGGACGGGCGTCTGGCGATTGTGGGTGGGCGCAACATCGGCGACACCTACTTTGGTGCGGCGCAGCGCGGCCGGGCACGGGCACAACGCATGTCCCGCGATGCCGATCTGCTGGTGGCTGGCCCCTTGGTGGCCGAGGTCGAGGCGCTGTTTGACAGCTATTGGAACCTTGGGCTTGTCCTGCCCATCGTGGCGCTCTGGCCAAAATTCCACTTCACCCCCAAGCGCTTTCGCAAACAACTGACTCAACGCACACAGACCGCGACAGCACAGGCCTATTGGCAAAGAGCCTCGGCCAACCACAGCGCAGCCACCCTCTTGGTTGACAGGTTGCATTGGACGAAGATGGCACGCGTGCTGGCCGACCCGCCGGGCAAGGCCTATGGATTGCAAGACAAACCTTCCATGGCAGCGCAGGTTCAACCCATTTTGACTGGCGCTGAACACTCGGTGAAACTGATCACCCCGTATTTTGTGCCCGGCGCCATTGGTCTGGCCGCGCTGAAAGCGCTTTTGCGCAAGGGGGTCAAGGTTTCACTGCTGACAAATGCCCTGTCGGCCTCTGACAACGTCTTCGTGCACGGGGCCTATCGACGCTACCGGGGCCCGCTTTTGGCCGCCGGGGCGCGGATCTTTGAGTTTGCCCCCGCTGCCCGAACGCGCCGGCAGCGCGACGTGATCCATGCCAAGGTGTTCATCATCGACGATTGCCGCGCCATTGTCGGGTCGCTCAACTTTGATCTGCGGTCGGCCTTCACCAACACAGAGATGGGCATCTTGTTCGAGGAACCTGCCTTGGTGGCGGAGCTGTCCGCATTTTTTGATGCCGATGCCGAGGCAGGCAATGCCTATGCCCTGTCCCTGCACAAGGGGGCCACACGCTGGACCGTTGCCCGCAAAGGCTTGCCCGCGGTGATGTGGGTCGAACCCGAGGCGACATGGCTTTGGCGCGCGGTGTCATGGGTTGTTGGCCGTTTGCCCATTCAACGCTGGCTGTAGTGCCGATTTGAAGTGGTCGCTTGGCGTTCCATCATTCCTTTTTCTCGGCTTCCGCCCCGCGCACCACCTCGACCTTAACCTCAGTCACAAAGGCCGCCAAGGCACCGATCACGGCCAGCAAAGGCGCGGCAAGGATGACAGCGCCACCCGCGATTGCCCCAATGGTTAGGGGCATTTCGATCATGATGTCACCATCAGGCTCAATCACCCGGATACGCTTGACCTGCCCTTCGGCTGCAAGCCGTTTGACACAGGTCACCAGATCCTCGCCGCGCACGTGAATTTGTTCCGTCCATGTACGCTTGTGCGCATGATCATCGCCTGAGATGGAAGCATCGACCGTTGATCCATTGTTGTCTTCGTGCACCATTGTGAACTTCCTTCGTCGTTTTGTGGATGAGTTTGGCAGGTTGCGCGCCCCGCACCTTGCCGTCAGGATTTGTCCTTTGGGTCGTTTGACCCTGCCGTCAGGCCCACAAGCAAGCCAAGCACCGTTGCAATCAGCATGGCGTTGCCGGCTGAAAGATCGGGAACCATTGCCTTGGCGGCCAAAAGGGTTTGTTGCCATTGATCACGCTCTGCCTGTTGCCTGCGCTGCGCGACCGCACTGCGCCATGCCACCAAGCCGATCAACAGCACCGCAAGCAGCAGGGCCGCGCAGGCGATCATCAGCCACGCCGCAAGCGCGCCCCATTGGGCCGCAAGAACGACCCAAAGCGCAGCAATCCCCGCAACGCCAGCGATACCTGCAAAGAACAGGGCCAGGCCCAAAAGCAAGGCGCTGACCATCTGGCGGCGCACCTTGCGTTTGACCCGCCGCGCAACAAGCGACGGGATCGCCGCCAAGACATCCTTCATCATCAAGTGAGGCCTATCGCCGAAACAGATATGCGACCAGAACACCCAAGCCAAAGGCCATGGCTATGCTTTGCAGTGGATTGTCCTGCACCCGGCTGTCGAGCGCCTTTTCGGCCTGATCAACGCTGTCCTCCAGATACTTGCGGGCCTTTTTGGCCTTGGCATTTGCCTCCTCTGCCGCAGCCCCTGCGGTTGCCTCGAATTCGTGAACCTTCTCCTTGAAAATCGCCCCCATCATAGATGAGAGGGCCGTGACATCCGCACGGATCGCCTCCAGTTGTGCTTCAATGTCGCCCTCATTGACGACAGATTTTGAGCCATTGGTTTTTGCGGTTTTTTCCGTCACTTCTGCCATTTTGGCTTCTCCTTTATGTACAATTTAAGCGTCCGAGCCTCGGGCATCGCCCGGTGCAAAGACAAATTCGCTGACGATCTGGCGCAGCGCCTGTGGGCGTTCGTGGAGCAAGTTCTTTGGCATCTCTGCAATGACCACAGCGGAAAGGTCGGCAGGCAGATCATCGCGCAACATGCCCAGGATCACCGGCTCTGCGATGATCGCAAGATGGGTAAAGCTGTGCTTTACGAAATGCTGGTGCAACAGCGTGATCGCCTGCGCCACAAAAGCCCGTTTGGCGTCTTTCACCGGGTCAGAGGCATATTCCATGGCCGAACGGCCCGACCCGACCGATGCAAAACTGCGTCCCGGCTTGTCGGACATGATCTCTCCAAGATCTTTGTGATCGGTTTCCAAGACCAGTTCAGGCACATCCTCCAAGGCGTTCTTGGTGATGCCTTTGATGATCCGAGCCTGTGTGGAATTCATCACAAGCGCCCAGACGATATCTTTCATCTGACCAACCCTTTCTTGCCAATCACAGGTGACGCAAAGTCGCCAACTGACCCCTAGTATACCAAAAAGGGGGTCGCTCGCACTGACCTCGATCAACGTTCGGCGGAGTTTTGACTACTTGGCAAGTCTGAAAGGTTGAAATCAAACCTCGTCACGGCCGATGAAGGTGGCCCAAACGGCGATGAACATCGCGGCGATGACAGGCCCTGTGATGAACCCCTGCAAGCCGAAGGTCGCCACACCGCCAAGGGTGGAAATCAACACGACAAACTCCGGCATCTTAGTCGCTTGTGACACCAAAAGCGGGCGCACGAAATTGTCAACCAAGCCAATCACCAGCAGGCCATAGATCAGCAAAGCCGCCCCTTCCCAGATTGCCCCCGTTGCAAGGAAATAGATGGCAAAGGGCAGCCAGACCAAAGCCGCCCCAAACATCGGCAGCAGGGAAAGAAAGCACATCAGAACAGTCCAAAGGATCGTCGCCCTGATCCCAAGAACCCAAAACCCAAGACCACCCAAGCCACCTTGCAGCATCGCAATCAAGATGTCGCCCTTGACCGTGGCGCGCACCACAAGCGTAAAGCGGGCAAGCAGGGCGTTTTGCATCCCGGGGCGCAAGGGAGATGCCTTCTTGATATAGCCAATCAGTCTTTCTCCATCGCGAAAGAAAAAGAAGGTCAGATACAGCATGGCAAACAGGCTGACAAAGAAACCCACTGTGCTTTGACCAATGGATAACACCTGTGGCGCGATCACGCCGATCCAGCCGCTGACCGCCTCGGCGATGCTGGTCTGAACCGCCGAAAGATCCGAAAATCCCAGCCACCCCAGCAAGGATGTCATCCAGTTTGGCAGCATGGCAAAAACCCGGTTGAAAAGACCTTGCAAGGCCGTGTCGTCGGTCTGGATGGTCGTAAGGACTGAGGTCGCCTCTTGGATCATCGCAATCGCGATCAACAAGAGCGGAAGGACGACGATCAGAACCACGATCAGCACCGTGACAAGGGATGCCACACTGGAATGGCCCTTCAACCGCCGCGTCAAGGTCTCAAACAGCGGATAAAACATGATCGCGATGATCACCGCCCAGAAGACCGCGCCCAAAAAGGGCATCAGCACCCATGCAAAGGCAAGGGTTGCAAGGCCAACCAGAATTAAGAACGCGTTACCTTCCTGCATTTGGTGTCCTGTCCGGCCAATACCCTATTTGCAAAGATGATCTTTGCCCTGCCACGTTCTGGTTTCGGCCCAGGATCTTTGGCAAAAGACCCCAAATGCCGACCCAATCCCCCCGCAGCCAAGCCATAGGCGGCGGCGCAGATGGGTGGGTTGATCTTGATCAATGCGACCCTCGCATAAGGCCCCAATCTTGGCGTCCGCGCAATGGCACGACGACATCCAGTGGCACAAGATGGGGTCACGTAGCCGCGGCAGGCGTCGCTGAGTGTGTTGCGGACACTGTTTTGAGCAGTTCTGTCACGATGATCCCGGTGAAGGCAGCAGTCTGCGCAAGTCCAAGGCCAGCCGCAAGGTTTTGGCAAAGTATCCAAAAACTTTCGCCAACCGAATAGGCTGCAGACAGCACGATCACTGCCAAAAGCCCCGCGAATTGCCGCACAAGAACCCAGAGGACACGGGTCTTTCGGGCCGGGGTTAGCTCATTCCTCCCAGACGACTTTCGCTATCTCTCAACTTACTGTGCCAACTGGCCTGTGACCCTGTGTTCTGCTGCCGTCGGCATGTCCTCTCCGGTATGTCCGTTGTCCACTCCCTGCCTCCAAACGCCTGATGGGTCAGGCGGAGCGGGGCTTTGCTGATGCGGATCAAAATGAAAAACCACCAGAAAACCGGGGTCCCTTTCCCGCCAAGTGGTCTGTGACACTGCCCAGATCGGGCGCGTCCCCTTAACCCGTGTCAATACGAGTCCATTGGAGTCGGCCTATTGGCACCGATACGCAACCGTAAGGCCTTTTCCGAAAGGAATGCGCCATCACAACGATCGCTCCTGCCCAGCCCAAAACCAAAGACGCGCAACCAAGCCATAACTCGGGCGACAGGTTTCCGTCTGCCTTCACCATCTTGTTTGCCTTGAACCTATGCGCGGCGGCGCTGACATGGATCATTCCTGCGGGTCAGTATGACCGGGCCATGAATGCGGCTTTGGGCAAGAAAACGCCTGTGCCCGGCACCTATCAAACGGTCGACAGCAATCCGCAGGGCATTCTGGAGGCTTTGCGCGCGCCGATTGCCGGGTTCTATGATCCCGCAACCTATGCCGCGAATGCCATCGACGTGTCACTGTTCGTGCTGATCATCGGTGGGTTTCTGGGGTGGTGAACCGCACAGGCGCCATCAACTCCGAGATCGCCGCTGCCATGGCACGCATGACGGGGCATGAGAAATGGATGATCTCGATCCTGATGGCGCTCTTTGCCGCCGGGGGCACGACCTATGGCTTGGCCGAGGAAACCCTGGCCTTCTACGGCATCTTGATCCCGGTGATCATCGCGGCGGGCTATGATGTGGTGACGGGGGTCGCGATCATTTTGATCAGGGCCGGGATCGGGGGTCTTGGCTCCACCATCAATCCCTTTGCCACCACGATTGCCTCCAACGCGGCAGGACTCTGCTTTACCGACGGGCTGATCTTGCGCCTTGCTCTCCTTGGGGTGGGGTGGATCATCTGCGGGGCCTTTGTGATGCGCTATGCCGCAAAGGTGAAGGCCGACCCGACCCTGTCCATCGTGGCGGACAGACGCGCAGACAACGCCCGGCATTTTGGCGGCATACAGGCAGGCACGACGCCCGGCGTTGCGACAACAAAGGTCACCACGCGGCAATCCGTCGTTCTGATCCTGTTTGCGGCGACCTTTGGGCTGATGATTTTGGGGGGGGCCACCCAAGGCTGGTGGATGGCCGAAATGTCGAGGCTGTTTCTGGGCGCAGCTTTGGTCATCGGGACCGTTGGCTGGATTGGCGAGAAACCCTTTGTCGAAAGCTTTGTCGATGGCGCGCACGATTTGCTGGGTGTGGCGCTGATCATCGGGCTTGCGCGCAGGATCGTGGTGGTGATGGACGCAGGCCATATCACCGACACCATCCTCAATGCCTCCGAACAGGCAACCGCGGGCACATCCAAGGTGGTTTTCATCAATGCGATGTATTGGATCGAAATCGCCCTCAGCTTTCCTGTGCCGTCAACCTCTGGTCTGGCCGTACTCTCGATGCCAATTCTGGCCCCGGTGTCAGACTTTGCAGGCGTTGACCGGTCGCTGACCGTGACGGCCTATCAATGGACGGCGGGACTTGTGAACCTGATCACCCCGACCTCGGCCGTGGTGGTGGGCGGGCTTGCCATCGGGCGGCTGCCTTGTGACCGCTGGCTTCGATTCATCGCGCCGCTGCTGGGAATTTTGACAGTTCTCATCATGGCGGCGCTTCGCTCGGGGGGCTTTGCTATGACAGCATTTGGTGTGCATTCCGAGACGGGCAAGTTGCGCCGTGTGATAACCTGTGCCCCGGGCCTTGCGCATGATCGCCTGACCCCGGCCAATTGCGACAGCCTGCTGTTTGACGATGTGTTCGTGGTGCAGCAGGCCCACAGCGACCATCGCGATTTTTTCGACAAAATGGTGGCGCGCGGCGTCGTGCTGATCGGTTTGGGCGAGTGCAGCACCCCCCAAGCCGTGGGTCAGGTGGCACGGGCACTGTTTGCCGCCGGGGCCGCGACCCGCGTGATCGGATGTGCCATGCCGCCCTCGCGCGCGGCCATGCATCTGGATACTGAGTTCACCCTATGTGACCGCGATATCCCCACCAGCTTTGTCAGCGTGGCCGAAACGATCACTTGCTACAACATAAGGCCCGGCGAAACGGCGGGGTTGCTGGATATCCGCCGCGAAAGCGAGGGGCTTTTTGACGTGGTGGCACAGGCCATGGGCCTGAAAGATCTTCGTGTCATCCCCAAAGGGGGCGACAGCTATGAACAGGCGCGTGAGCAATGAGATGACGGCAACAACGTCTTCGCCCTCGAACCCGGTGTGGTCATGACCTACGACCGCAACACCCATACAAACACGCTTTTGCGCAAGGCCGGGATCGAGGTCATCACCCTGCGCGGATCGGAACTTGGCCGTGGTCGCGGCGGCGGTCATTGCATGACCTGCCCCGTAGCGCGCGACCCCCTTGAGACTTGAAAGGACCCCAATGTCGATCAATCTGCACAGCCGGTCATTCCTGAGCCTGCGCGACTTCACCCCGGAAGAGATCGCCTATCTGCTCAACCTCGCTGCCGAGTTGAAGGCCGCCAAACTGGCCGGAACCGAGGTGAAACATCTGGTCGATCAGGAACTGGCCCTGATCTTTGAAAAGGACAGCACCCGCACCCGCGTGGGGTTCGAGGTGGCCGCCTGTGCGGCCCCAAAGAGCTTTGGCCAAAGCCCGCCCTCGTTGCCGAGGCGCAGGAGATCGCGACCGACGATATTCCCTCGGGGGTGCGCGACGCAGATTTCCTTTATACCGACGTATGGGTGTCCATGGGAGAGGCAGAGGAATTCTGGGCCGCGCGGATCAATTTGCTGCTGCCCTATCAGGTCAATGCCGCGATGATGCACAAGACCTCGTTGCCCACCACCAAGTTCATGCATTGCCTGCCCGTCTTTCACAACACCACGACCGACGTGGGCGCAAGGATCGCCAAAAAGCATGGCCTTCCTGCACTTGAGGTGACAGACGAGGTGTTTGAAAGCCCCGCCTCCATCGTTTTTGATCAGGCGGAAAACCGGATACACACCATAAAAGCCGTCCTCGTGGCCACCTTGGGGGACTAAGATGCGGGTGGTCGCCGCCTTGGGCGGGAACGCCATGCTGCGCCGGGGCGAGGCGATGACGCCAGTGGCGCAGCGTCACAATGTCGAAACGGCTGCGGTGGCGCTGGCCAGAATTCTTGGCGCTGGGCATCAACTGGTCGTCACCCATGGCAATGGCCCGCAAGTCGGCCTTTTGGCGATGCAGCCCGGTGCTTGGCCGCTGGATCTTTTGGGCGCGCAGACCGAAGGGATGATCGGCTATGTGATTGAACAAGCGCTGGAGAGTGTGCTGCGCCATGATCGCCCCGTCGTCACGCTTTGACGCAGGTCATCGTAGGCGCCAAAGACCCCGCCTTTGGCCATCCGACCAAATTCATGGGCGCCATCTGGTCAAAGCCGGAGGCCGAGGCAATGGCCAATGACCGGGGTTGGCAGATCGCGCAAGATGGCAATCACTGGCGGCGAGTTGTGCCCTCGCCCATCCCGCTCAGCATCCCCGATACCAAGGTCATCGCGATCTTGCTCAAGGCAGGGGCGCTTGTGATCTGCGGGGGCGGCATTCCGGTGATCAAACACCCCGATGGCAGCCTGAGCGGGATCGAGGCCGTGGTGGACAAAGACCGCGCAAGCGTCCTGCTGGCCCGGCAGACAAAGGCGGATGCCTTGCTGTTGTTGATCGACGTCGCCACCGTTTATGAGGATTTCGGCACGGATCATCAAAAGCCAATCCATCAGATCACCGCCACCGCATCGCCCCCCCCCTGACCCTACCAAGCGGATCAATGCGACTATAGAAACGCCACCCTTGCCGATCTTAAACCGCAAACACACGACAACACCGTGTCCCTCATGTTTAAGTTGAGATTATACCCGTATCTATCGGATTATATTTTTAATAGTCCCATCATTGGGTTGGTGACATCGCCCACTGGGATTGCTTGAAGAAACATTTTGACGGCACGCCCTAGGGGGATTGGGGCAAATGACGGACCCCCTGACCTCATGCGGTGACAGCGCCAAGAGTGTTGCCACTGACCATCCGCTCAACAACCTTCCCTATCGTGTGTTTTCCTCCGCCGCTCTGACGCCGCGCTTTTGCGTGGTCATTGGCAAGGTGGTTTTGACTGTGGCGGCGGTTTCGTGACAGGATATTTGTTTCGCTTACGGACCCCACCCACAAAGCCGCCGTGACATCCCTTTGCGGCATCGGTCGACTGCCAGAATGCCCCTGCCGTTTGGGTGGCCAAATGCGCCGATGTCTTTGCAATGACCCTGTTTCTGAACAAGCTCGTGGTCGATCTGTTGAAAGCGAGCCGCGCTTATGCGCAGGCGTTTTTCTGATTGAGGGGGATCAAAGACAATTTCTCTTCCCCCAAACTCTGGGCTAGCGTGCAGCGACAAAGCACAGGCGGTAAGCCGCAAAAGGGGAAGAGGTCATGGCACGGCTGGGGGTGGATATCGGCGGAACCTTTACGGATGTCGTGCTTGAACTGGCGGGCAGCTTGCATTCGGCAAAGGTGCTGACCACTTACCATGCGCCAGAGGACGCGATTGTCGAAGGTCTGCACAAGGTTTGTGCGCAGGCCGCCATTTCCCCGCAGGAAATCAGTCAGATCATTCATGGCACCACGCTTGCCACCAACGCATTGATCGAACGGCGCGGGGCGAAGACAGCCCTGATCACCACCGAAGGATTTCGCGATGTGATCGAGATGCGCACCGAAAGCCGGTTTGAGCAATATGATCTGAACCTCACCCTGCCCGCCCCACTTTTGCCGCGCAATCGTCGCTACACCGTTCTGGAACGTATGGACGCGCGCGGCGAGGTCCTGATCCCGCTGGATATCGACGAGGTTGGCGAACTGGCCGCCGATCTTGCCACCGCAGGATATGAAAGTGTCGCCGTTGGCCTGCTGCATTCCTATGCCAACCCCAGCCATGAGCGGCAAATCCGCGATATTCTGACCAAGGCCCTGCCGGGGGTGCCTATTTCACTGTCCTGCGAAGTCTCGCCGCAGATGCGTGAATACGAACGCTTTAACACCACCATCGCCAACGCCTATATCAAGCCGCTGATGGCGCGGTATCTTGACCGTCTGGCCGCTCGACTGGCGGCCGAGGGGGCGGATTGCCCGATCTTTCTGATGCATTCGGGCGGCGGCATCATCAGTCTTGAAAGCGCCGCTACGTTCCCCGTGCGTTTGGTGGAATCCGGCCCCGCCGGGGGCGCGGTCTTTGCGGCTGAACTGGCCGCCCGCCATGGGCTGAACAAGGTCTTGTCCTTTGACATGGGGGGAACCACGGCCAAGATCTGCCTGATCCGCGACCACACCCCCAAAACCGCTCGGGCGTTTGAGGTGGCGCGCAGCTACCGGTTCAAAAAGGGATCGGGAATGCCGATTTCCATCCCGGTGATCGACATGGTGGAAATTGGCGCTGGGGGCGGCAGCCTTGCGCGGGTGGATGGCATGGGGCAAATCCGGGTGGGGCCGGAAAGTGCAGGGTCCGAACCCGGCCCGGCCTGCTATGGGCGGGGCGGGTTGCGCCCGTCGGTCACCGACGCCGACCTGATGCTTGGCAAGCTGGACCCGCTTCATTTTGCCGGCGGCACCATGCCGCTTTCGCCCGAAGCTGCCACCCTTGCCCTGCAGACATGTCTTGGGACGCCCCTTGGAATGGGGGTGACAGAGGCCGCCTGGGGTCTGGCCGAGGTGGTGGACGAAAACATGGCCAATGCGGCCCGCATTCATGCCGTGGAAAATGGCGAGGATCTGGCCGAGTATACCATGATCGCCTTTGGCGGCGCGGCCCCGCTGCATGCGGCAGGGCTGTGCGAAAAACTGGGGATTGAGCGGTGTCTGATCCCAAAAGGCGCGGGCGTCGGCTCTGCCATCGGCTTTTTGCACGCCCCCTTCAGCTTTGAGGCCAATCGCAGCGTGTTCATGCGCCTCGCTGCCTTTGACCCCGTTGCAGTGCGCGGGATTTTTGGGGAATTGCAACAAGAGGCCACGCGCTTTGTGCGATTTTGTGATGCCACAGCCGAGATTCTGGCCGAGTTCAAAGTTTACATGCGCTATTCCGGTCAAGGCTGGGAAATTCCAGTGACTTTGACCGAAGCACAGGCCCTTGACGCCGATCCTTTGGTCTATCTGGCCTGTTTCGAACAGACCTACACCAATCTGTTTGCCCGCACCGTTGCCGGGATGGAGGTTGAGATCACTGTCTGGTCCGTCAATGCCCACACCCCGCGCACCGAGACCCAAACCGCAGCCCCCGTCACGGCCCATCCCGCCCCGCGCGCCACTGCGCAACGGCAGGTGTTTGATGCCGCCAGTGGAGCCTTTGCACGCAGCGATATCCACGAACGCGCCGCTTTGGCAGCAGGTCACGAGCTGTCCGGCCCGGCACTGATCACCGAGGCGGAAACCACCATCATCGTGCCCGCCAGCCGCCGCGCCATCGTCTTGTCCGACGGCAGCGTCGCCTTGCACAAAAAGGGGGAATAGCCATGGCAGAACTGTCAAAGGTTGCCTGTCAGGTGATGTGGAACCGCCTCATCTCGATTGTAGAGGAACAGGCGCAGGCCCTTGTTCGCACAGCCTTTTCCACAAGTGTTCGCGAAGCGGGCGATCTGTCTGCCGGGGTCTATAATGCCGAAGGCCAAATGCTGGCGCAGGCGGTGACGGGCACACCCGGCCATGTCAATGCAATGGCAGACGCCGTGCCCCATTTCATCCGCCGGCTTGGCCGCGACAACATCCTCGAGGGGGATGCCTACATCACCAATGACCCGTGGGAGGGAACGGGCCATTTGCATGACATCACCGTGGTCACCCCGTCCTTCCATCAGGGCCAATTGGCAGGCTTTTTCGCCTGCACCGCGCATATCGTCGACATCGGCGGTCGCGGCTTTGGTGCGGATGCCAATTCTGTATACGAAGAAGGGCTTTATATCCCGATCTTAAAGTTTTTTGATAAGGGTGTTGTGGATCAGACCCTGATCCGGATCATTCGGGGCAATGTGCGCGAACCCGATCAGGTGGTGGGCGATGTCTATGCCCTTGCGACCTGCAACGAGATTGGCCACCGGCGCCTGATTGACATGATGAAAGAGTTCCACCTTACCGATTTGCAAGGAATTTCCGACTTTATCCTAACCCACTCGCGCGAGGCGACCCTTGCCCGCATTGCGGCCCTGCCACGGGCCACGGCCACAGGGCAGATGCAGATTGATGGCTATGATCGCGAAATCGACCTGTGTGTGACGCTGACCATCGAAAGCGATCGCGTCTTGTGCGATTGGGCCGGCACCTCTGGGGTCGACAAAAAGGGCATCAACGTGCCGCTGGTCTATACCAAGGCCTATGCCTGCTATGCCCTGAAATGCGCCATAGCCCCGGATATTCCAAACAACGCGGCCTCTCTGGCCCCGTTTGAAATCACCGCGCCCGAGAATTCCATCGTCAATGCGCTGCATCCTGCCCCCGTGGCCTTGCGCCATGTAATCGGCCATATGCTTCCCGATACGATCTATAACGCGCTTGACCAGATCCTGCCCCATACCGTTCCCGCCGAAGGGGCCGGGTGTCTGTGCAACTTTCAGGTCAGCCTGCGCCCGCGCAGCGATGCCCCGGCCCCGCTAGACGCTCGACGGGCCGAGGTGCTTATGTTCAACTCGGGTGGGTCCGGGGCGCGACCCAGCCTTGACGGGATGTCGGCCACGGCGTTCCCGTCGGGGGTGATGACCATGCCGGTCGAGGCAACCGAACAGGTGGGGCCGGTGATCATCTGGCGCAAGGAGCTGCGCCCCGACAGTGGCGGCGCGGGCCAGTTTCGCGGCGGCTTGGGCCAGTATATGGAGGTGGGCGCCCGCGACGGGCATGAATTCGACATTCAGGCAATGTTTGACCGCGTCAACCACCCCGCCCTTGGCCGTCATGGGGGCGCACCGGGGGCCGCAACCACCATTGGCCAAGACGATGGCACGGCGATGAAGGGCAAGGGCAAACAGTTCGTGCCTCATGGGCGCAAGGTGATGATGGCCTTCCCCGGGGGCGCTGGATATGGTGCGCCAGACCTGCGCGATCCTGCCCTCGTGCAACGCGATCTGGCCTTGGGATATATAAGCAAAGAAACCGCGCGAAACGTGTATGGCCTGACGACTTTGCAAATCGCCGATGCCATCGCCGCCGCCATGAACGGAGACGACATCTGATGCCCGCCCGCCTAAAGCATGACGCACCAAAGCATGCCTCCTATGACGTAATCATCATCGGGGGGGCGATGCTGGGCTCATCCACCGCGTGGTTCTTGTCGAGCAACCCCGACTTCAAGGGCCGTGTCCTCGTCGTGGAACGGGACCCGAGTTATGAAAAAGCCGCCACGTCGCACACCAATTCGTGCATCCGGCAGCAGTTTTCAAACGCCCTCAATGTGCAGATTTCCCAATTCGGGGCCGAGTTCGTGCAAAACCTGCCCCGCTTCATGGGCGAAGACAGCGGCGCGCCAAAGCTGAAGATCCAGAACTTCGGCTATCTTTATCTGGCCAATACCCCAGAATTCGCTGACAGCTTGCGCGCAAGCCATGCGGTTCAGGCGGCAAACGGGGCCGCGACGCGGTTGTTGTCGGGCGATGAGATAAAGGCGGAGTATCCGTTTTATAGCACCGACGATCTGATCCTTGGCAGCATCAATACCGTGGATGAGGGGTATTTTGACGGCATCACGGTCTTTGACTGGTTTCGCCGTCACGCCCGCGCCAAAGGTGTGGAGTATCTGGCCAATGAGGTGATCGCCATCACCCGCAATGCGGCGGGGACACGGGTGGAAAGTGTCACCCTCGCGTCGGGTGAGGTGGTGGCCTGCGGGCAGGTGGTCAATGCCAGTGGCACGCGGGGTGCCGTGACCGCCCGCATGGTGGGGATCGACATCCCCATTGAGCCGCGCAAGCGATATACGTGGGTCTTTACCGCCGAAACCCCCTTGGACCGCGACCTGCCGCTGACCATCGACCCTTCGGGTCTGCATGTGCGCCAAGATGGCAAGTCCAGCTATATGGCGGGCGGCCATGCCGATTATGACCCGGCGGTGGAATTTGATGATTTCAGCATGGATCACAGCCTTTGGCAGGATCACATCTGGCCCCTGCTGGCGACGCGCATTCCCCAGTTTGAGGCGATCAAGGTGCAGCGTGAATGGGCGGGTCACTATGACTATAACACGCTTGATCACAACGCGATCACTGGGCCGCACAGTCAGGTTGAGAACTTTTTGTTCCTCAATGGCTTTTCGGGGCATGGGTTGCAACAATCCCCGGCCATGGGGCGCGGCACGGCAGAATGGCTGATCTACGGCCAGTATCGCACGCTTGACCTTTCGCCCTTTGGGTTTGACCGCATCACCGAAGGCAGCCCCTTTGCGGAAAAGGCGATCATATGACCCTGCCCCGCAATGAGTTTCTGGCCGCAATCCGCGCAGGCCGTCCGCAGATCGGCATCTGGGTCAGCCTTGCCTCAAACTTTGCAGCCGAAGTGGTGGCAGGTGCGGGCTTTGACTGGGCGCTGCTGGATATGGAACATGCGCCAAACGAGATGACGCTTGTCTTGGGCCAGTTGCAGGCCTTTGCGCCCTACCCCACGACTGCGCTGGTCAGGCCCGACTGGAACGATGCGGTCAAGGTCAAGCGTATCCTTGATATGGGCGCGCCGGGCCTGCTGTTCCCCATGGTGCAAACGGTGGAGGAGGCGCGGGCGGCCGTGGCCGCGATGCGCTATCCGCCGCGCGGGGTGCGGGGGGTGAGTGTGTCAACCCGCGCCAATGGGTTTGGCCGCATCCCAGATTATTTCGCACGGGTCGAGGCTGAGACGGCCACGCTGGTGCAATTGGAAACCCGAGCGGCCATTGCTTTGGCAGATCAGATTGGCGCGGTGGACGGGGTGGATGGCGTGTTTTTTGGGCCCGCCGATATTGCCGCCGATCTGGGCCATATGGGCCAACCGATGCATGCGGATGTCTGGGCGCTGGTGCGCCCCGTGGCGCAGCGCTTGATAGCGGCTGGGGTGCCGGTGGGCACGCTGGTGCCAGACCCTGCCTTTGCCCGTCAGTTGCTGGCCGAGGGGTTCACCTTTGTCGCCTGCGGCTCTGACCTTGGGCTTTTGGCCCGTGGGGCGGATCACCTGCTGCGGACGATGAAAGCCTGATACGAAAGGAAAGCCGATGAAGCTTGATCGTTTGGTTCTGACAGGTGCCGCCGGGCGGCTGGGATCCTATCTGCGTGAGCCTTTGTCAAAGCTGGCGACCGAGTTGGTCAGCACCGATCTGGCCGAGGATATCGGCACGCTTTACCAAAATGAACGCTATATCCGCGCCGATCTTGCGCAGTTTGACCAGATCAGCCCAGTGATCGAAGGCGCCGATATGGTCGTGCATTTCGGGGCCATCGGGGATGAGGCCCCGTTTGAGACCCTGCTGGGCCCCAATTTCATCGGCGCCTATAATGTGTGGGAGGCCGCCTATCGCCACGGCGTGCGGCGCATCGTCTATGCCTCGTCGATCCATGCGGTTGGCATGTATCCAAGGGCCGAACGGATCGGCACCGATGTGCCCCACCGCCCTGACAGCTTTTATGGCCTTGCCAAGTGCTTTGCCGAGGATCTGGGCCGGATGTATTGGGAAAAGCGCGGGTTGGAGTCGGTGCATCTGCGCATCTTGTCCTGCGCACAGGTGACCAGCCCCCGCGCGCTTGGCACATGGCTGAGCTATCCCGATCTGATCCAGCTTGTCACCCGCGCGATTGATACGCCAACCACGGGCTTTGCCATCGTCTATGGCGTGTCCGACAATGACCGCGCGCCGGTTGACAACAGCAAGGTCGCATACCTTGGCTTTCGCCCCAAGGACAATGCCGAGGTATTTGCGCCCGATATTCTTGCCGCAGCCCCCACGCCCGATCCGACCGACCCCGCCCAGATGTGCCATGGCGGCCCCTTTGCCGCCGTCGATCTGGGCGAAAGCGGGATGGCGAAGATGACCATCATCGACGACCGCAAAAAGACCTGAGCCGGGTCAGAGGATGATATCGGTAAAGCCGTTCAGCGGTTTGACGGGGCTTACCGGCCCCTCGATCCGTTCAACCGCGCGGGCCATGGGATCGGCGGCCAGCAGCGGGCCGAAATCATAGCCCGTCATCTGCGCCAGATCGGCAAGGCGGACCTGATAGGTGCGGAATGCCCCAAAGACAAAGCCCTCAACCGCCTCGGTCCGGCCTTTGGCTGCCAACAGATCGGCAATGAGCGGCCCTTGGGACAGCACATAGGCGGTGGCGTGCAGGCGCAAAACCTCATCCTCCCCTTCGGCAAGCATCGTCACCACCTTCCAGAAGTTCAGCGGAATGGGCGCGCCGCTGTCGCCCAATGGGGGATCGTCATCCGTAAAGATCGGTCCGGCGAAGACACAGGCGCGAAAGCCATGGGTGCGGGTATTGGTCAAAACGTAATTCTCCAGCCCCAACCACATCTCTTCGTTGCGGTTCAGGCCCGCGTGTTGGGGGCTGCAAACGGTGTAGTGAAAGCTGTCGGCATCGGACTGTTTGGCCACCGCATCGCTTTCCCCCCAATTGGTGGCCGCGCGGCGCACCAGATGGCCCCGGTCAATCTCGGGGTCGCTATAATCGCGGGCGTCAAGCTGGATCGCCTCGGGCAAACGCAGGTCCTTGGTCCATGTCGTATTGCGCCGCTTGAGCGCGCGGGTCTGGCTGCCATCAATGTTCAACGCCCCCAAGACCGGCCCCTTCTTGGGCGCGCTGTAAAGCACCGAGAAATGCTGATAGCGCAGCTCATTCGGGCGGTCGGGGGTGGCATCATCGGGGGCGGCAAGGCCAATGCTGGCGGGAATGGCCGGCAAGGGCACATCGGCCACTTGCAAGAACCCCGCGTCATAGCCCATGCGCCCGGCAAAATGGGCCGCGTCATGGCGCAGACGGCGGGCCTCTTCTTCCTCCGCCGACAGTTGCGGAAGTGCGGTGCCCGGCACCATCCCGCTTTGCCCAGCCAGCAAGGCCTGCAAGGTGCTGGCCCGCACAGCACTGTTGCCCACCCCAAACTCACCCGCGAAATGTAGACCGATCACCGCCTTTTTCTCTAGCGAGATCAGGGGAGACCCCGAGTTGCCGCCCAGCGTCGTGCAATCATGCGACAGCACATCCCCCTCTTCACCCGGCAGCAACTTGCCCGGTGAAAACCGCTTCACATCATACAGACCCCGAAAATAGCGTTCCATCGCGGTGGGATCGTTGCGATAGGGGTCCGAGGCCGGATAACCCACGATCCCCACCAACTCATCCTCATCGATCTGATCTCCCGACAGGGGAATGGGCTGCAATCCCGCTGCGCCGCCTTGGGGCATGGTCAGCCGGGCCAAGGCCACATCGGCTGCGGCGTTGTCGGCCAGATAGAGGAACCGCTCAACCTGAAACACCCGCGCCGGATTGCGGGGGGAATTGGCCTCTTCCACCGTATCCAGACGCGCCCTGTAGCGGGCATTGCTGAACGGGTTGAACATGAACACACCCTCACCCGATTGCGTCCGGCGCGCGACCAGTTGCGCCACATGGCGGTTCGTGGCCATGATCAGCCCTTTGTCATCCTTGGCGATGATCCACCCCGTCCCGCCCCATGACAGGTTATGATTGGAAAACTCCACCCGACCGATACAGGGCAAGAATCCCTCGATCCCGGTGATCTTGTCGCCGATATCGGCAGGGAAATCATCGGGATTGACGGCGGGGTTTCCGGCAAGGGTGGATTTGCCCAGCACCTCATCATTTTGCACGACCAAGGGCGGTCGCCCCGCCACTTTGACCAACGCCTCCAGAAAGGTTCGGTCATGTGCGGCCTCCAACTGACCGCCGCCTTTTTCCAAGCGTTCTGAAAATTGCGCCAGATCAATCCCCATCTCGCGCAGCAAGGGATTGCCCCGATCCAACGCGCGGGCAAGAAGGGCGCGGCGGGCATCGTCAAACTTTGGGAGTGGCGGCTTGGTCATGGCTTAAATCTCCTCGGTCAAAAAGGATGCAGGGTCAGGGGAAAAATCTTTGGGCAGCGACGCCAAAACGGCCAAGGGTGCCGCGATGGCCGGCGGCAGCATCTGCCGCGCCAGCTTGGCCAAGGCCCCCTCCGCACTCAGGTTGGCCCTTTGCAAAGCGTCAAGTTTGGTGCCTATGGCCTTTTTGAAGGCAACCCCGCCCGGTGCAGACCACAGGCGCAGCAATTGCGTGGCGGTTTGGCCATTGTCCTGCTGGTCAAGCAGGTTTTGCATCAACATCTGCGTGGCCTGATCTGCCTCTGCCCCCCGCGTCCAGCCTTTGGGGGTGGGGCGGGCAAAGGGCCATTGCCCATGGCTCAGCCGCCGCCACTGTTCGGTTGAGACCGCAAGGATGCGCAAATCACCATCCCGCAACGACAGGGACATGGCCCCGACCCAATCCGCCGTCAGACCCAACACGGCCATCACATCAATCACATCCGTAGCCCCATCCCCAACCCGGCTTAGAACGGAACTTGCGTCGCCAATCCAAGGGGTTTGAAGGGCAAGGATCTGGGGCAGATGGGGGCGAAGGGCAGCCAACCATCGCGCGCGCGGCCCCTCTTTTGGCTCGCCACACAGGGCGGCCAATGGGGCGATATGCGGGGAAAGGGGGGCCACCTGCCAACCCGGCAGATCACTCCCCTGCCCGCTCAGGCCAAAACGCTCACGCCGCTTGTCGGCTTCGGCGCGCAGGCGCGACAGGGCAGAACTGTCGCCATCACTCAGCCATGGGGCCAAGAGGGCGGCGGCGTATTCGGCACCTTGGGCCGGGGCAACCTTTGCCCCGAAATTCGGGCGGCCATGCGCCATGATCCCGGCCACATCCAGCGCCCCGCCAATCAAGGCGACGCGCCCGGGTTCGGGAGGCATGGGCCGACCAGACAGGTTTTTGACCGCTGAGCCAAAGCGTTGCTCGGCAAAAATCTCATCATAGATGCGGGCAAGGACGGGATCGGACGCGTCCGCCCCATTGGGCTTTCCCATAGCTTTCCACAAGCGCACCGCCCCGGCCCATTGGCCCGAGAGCCACAAGTAGCACATCACCGCCTGCCCGGCCGGGGACTTTGCCTCAAAACCCGCGTTGAAACTGTTGGCCAGGATGAACCCTGCCTCACGTTGATCGCCATTGGCCAGCATCAACTGCAAGTCGCGGATGGCGCGGTCGTCAATCTGGCCGGGTGGGAACTGCCGTGGGCGTTCCAACCGGCCGCGCGGGGCGTTGTAGACAAAGCGTGTCGAGGGCCTTGTCACACGGGGCGCACCAAAGCTTTTGTCCAAAACCGCCTTGCGCTTGGCCGCGATGCCGGTATTGCCGCTGCGCGGATTTCGATCGCGGCGCGGGGTCGTGCCTTTGGGCGCAGGCTCAGCTTCTGGTTCAGTGCCCGTCCGCCCATAGCCCGACCGCAGCCCCTGCGCCTGCAAAACTGCATCACGCGCAAGCTCTGGCAATTCATCCAGCATGATCGGGGTGAACTGCGCCGCAATCTCGGCGGGAACCGGTGGCATGGCTTGGCCCCACCGGGTCAGTTGCAGGCGGTGATACAGGCGGTCTGCCTCTGGCATATCGGCAAAATCGACGGCCCTTTGGCTGATCCGACGCACAAGATCTGGGCGATCATGGACCATCAGCGGGAAAAACGCCGCCCGCATTTCACTGCGATGCCGCAACCAGCCAGCAAGGTCATCCGCCGCCATCAGCCAATGCTGGGTGGACAGGTCGTCAAACAGCGCAACAGCCCCTGCGGGATCAAGGGTCAGGTTCAGCGCCGGGGCCAGAACCTCGGCCAAGACCGCCGCATTCAGGCGCTGCAACACCAGACCTGCATGGGCAAGGTCATTAAGCGGTTGCGGCAATCGCGACAGGATGGCGCGGTAGAGATAGCCGCCCACCACCTCGGGGTCCTGACTTTCGGCTTCGGTCACCGTGGACCCCTGCCCCTGCGCCAAGGCCCGTGCAGCAAGGGTCAGCAAAAGCGGATTGCCGCGCGCCAAGCGCTTTATGGCCTCCCAGTGCTTGGTGGGAACACCACGCATGTCCAACAGCGCATCTTCGGCGTCGGATTCGAGCCCCTGCAGATGCAACCGCCCGCCCAATCGCTTGGGCACCGGATCAAGCGCATCGCCCCGCCCGGCGGAAATCACGCTGACCCGCTCCATCCCGAATTCAACAAGGCGATCAAGATGGTCAAACAGCGTCATCACTGCCGTTTCGCCACGGGCGCGCAGCACCTCCAGCGTATCCAGAACCACCAGCACCACGCGGCCATCCTCACGCGCGATCTGCCCCATATGGGACAGCAGATCGCGCGGCAGAATGAACCGCGCCTCGCGCCCGCTCAGCGACGAGCGTTCGCGTGCACTTTGCAGCCGTCGATCGCGCAGGTCGCCCGCCCAACGCGGCACGGCATCGCCCAATTGGCGCGAGATTTCCTCAAAAAACGCGTGGGTGTCTTCGACCATTAGACCAGAGCGGTCAAAATCCAGCCGGATCAGAATAGGATCATCGCGACCCACAGCCTCTTGAATGATTTTCTCCAGCAAGAAGGATTTCCCGATCCCCGGCAGGCCCGAGATATGCAGCGTGCGCAGGGGGGGTGAGGTTTGCGGCGTCGCAATCCATGACGCCAGTTGCGCCCGCTCCTCTTGCCGCCCGAAAAACCCAAACGACAAGATCGCCTCGGCACGGTCGCGTTGCTCGGCAGTGTTCATTGCGCTGCGCAGGGCGATGAGGGCTTGATAGCCCGGCGCGCGGGGGCCGGCACGGTCCAGCGTTCCGACAAGATGGGTCAAGGTCTGGCTGGGCACCTGCGGGGCAAGCGCGGCCTGAAGGGCATCTGACGAAAACGCCCCGGTTCCCCGCAATGCCTCAACAACCGGGCCTTCGCCCTGCGCCATTGCGCGGTCAAAGGCAGGGTCCTCGCCCTGACCCAAGACCTTGCGCCGAACCGCCGGCCGCAGTGACCAGATCGGACCCGCGGTGCCGCGATCCACAACGCAATCGGCCTGCAGGGCTGACAGCGCCTCGGCCATGATCACTGGATCATCGATCACAACGTCCGTCCCCGCCATGCGTTGTGCGTCTTGCAACAACTGCATCGGTTGAAAGGTATCGCGCAGGGCCGCTGCCCTTCGCAGGGCATCATATAGCGCCTCATGTTCGGGTGGGGTGTCGGACAGCATAGTCATTGCGGCACCGATGCCCGAATTTCCGCCGTCAGACGGCTTGCGACCTCGCCCAGCAAGGCCGGAGGGACCAGCCCGCCAACCAAGGTAAGGCCCCGCAGCGCACGCGCGACCTCTCGCAAGATCACATCGTCCCCCCAGTCGATCCCAAGGGCGCGCACCATTTCAGTCACGGTTTGCGCGACATCACGCTCGGACACACCGCGCAAGGTCTCGATCACAAGGCCGGGTCGCGCACCGGGGGCCAGTGCATCGTCCAAGCGGTCATAGCGGATCTCAAGCAGGCCATAGGTCTCATACCCGGCCAGAATGATGCGCAAGGAGGTGCGCCGCATGATCCCGCGCACCAGATGTTCCAGTTGAAACTGCGCCGCTTGCGACAGCCCTTCGGGCGGGTTGTCGAAATAAATCCATTGTTCGTGTCCCGTCTCAGCCGCCCGCCGCTCAACCTCCGTCAGCAGGCTGCGCACCCGGTCTTCGTCACTTGCGGTCTGGGTCGTCTCATCCGCGCGCACACCGGGGCGGGCGTCGGCGGGGATGATCCCCTCATCGCCAAAGATTACGCCGTGCACCTTGGCCACCAGATCGCGGTCCATCTGCTCGGTTGCGACCCGGTGCAGATCAACCTTTGCCTCGACGGCCCGCAAAAAGGCGGTCAACATCTGATGGCTGAAGCCAAGCCCCGTCACAGTTGTGGGATCAGAGCGCCGGATCCACAGACCCCGCGCCATTGGGGCCTGCCCGCCGACCATTGCCGTGATCGCATCGAAAAACGCATCGCGCCCAAGGATCAGATGCCCGTCTGGCGTATCGTCCAGCGACCAAAGCCCCCGCAGCGCCCGGTCATCGGCCACAATGGCCCGGAATTCGGCGTTGGAGGCAAAGCGGTCATAGGGCACCAATCGCCGGGTCTCGCCATTGGCAAGCCTGCCCTGATGCAGCCCGACAAAGCTGAACGCGGTATCAAAGCCCGGCCCCCCGGAACTGCCGCCCTCGCTGCGGATATCATGTTGCAAGCGGATGTCTTGTGCGCCGCGCCGCGCCACACGGCCCAGCGATCCCCCCCGGTCCTCGCCCTTTGGAAAATGCACGAGGATCAGATTGCGGGTGCCCTGCCAATCGGTCGCAGCATCGGGCAGGTCGATTGCGGCCAGTTTCCGCCCCAAGGGATGGGTCAGCCGCAACAGTGCCACATCGGCATAGGCATCGGCCTCAGCTGCGGGGGGGAGTTGGCCCAAGTGTTCATCCGGGTGGCAGGGCGAGGTAAAGGCGACGCGGGCCAGATAGCGCCGCCCGTTGTCGCCCAGAACCTCCAGCCGGCGGGCCGGGTCAATTCCCTCCACCACATGTGCCGCCGTCAGCACAAGACGGGGCGAGATCAGCGCGCCGCTGCCAATCGTGTCGCCATCCAGCAAGATCCGGCAGCGAAACGCCTTGGCCCGCAGAATGAACTTGGCCATCAGGCCCATGTCAAAGCCATCTTGCTCCACCACGCCAAAGGGCAGAAACTCCGGATCTGCCACCGCTGCGTTGGGTAAAAGGTGATCTTGATCCAAAAGCGCCAACCCGTGGCCGCGCAGATAGGCCAAAAACCCCTCGGTCAGGCCGCGCCGCTCCAATATCTGGATCAGAATGGATTCAGGACTGGCCATCATCAACTCTGCCGTGGCCTGCACCGACATCAGCTTTACCGCATTTGCCCCATCACCCAAGGATTGCAACGCCTCGTCCACCAAGGGGGCATTGGTGCGCAAGACTGGACCCAAGACATTGGCCGTCAGCATGATGACTGACCCCGCATCTGGCAAAGCGGCCCGGCCTTCATCCTCAGGGTCCCACGACGCGCGCCAAGGCAGGGGCTGTGGCCAAGGCACTTTGCAAATCCGCACTCTTGTCATCCGGGCGGGCGACCACGGCAGCCTCTTGTCGCCCTGTGGACACGGCCCGCACCCGTGCGGCATTGCGCTGGGCCAGCCACAGGATTTCGGCAGCATAATCGGCGTAGTCTGGCCCAAGCTCGGCGGCGGCAGCCGGGTCGTGATCAGCCAGAACCCCAGCCAGAACATTGAGGGTGCTGTTGATGCCCTGCGCGGGCAAACGGCCATCTGCCACAGCCTCATGCCCGGTGGCGGCCACGGGCAATGCGGTGTTGAGGGTGCGCTCGGCATCCACCACCCCTGCCCCCAGATCGCCCGCGCCGTTCCACACCGGCGGTTTGGTCAGCCCATGGGTCAGGCAATGCACGAACATTGCCTGCACCGTGGTGCCTGCCGCATCGGCCCGCGCCTTGAGCGCGGCGCGACCACCATGGCGCGCCACCCAAAGCGCCGCCACCCCGGCGGTAAGTGAGGTGGCAAGTGTGGTGCCTTGCGCTGGGCGGATGCCAGTATCAAGGTCTGTCGCCTTGTTCTTGGCGGCCCCCCAGACGTTTTCGCCGGGGGCTGCAATCGTGACCGCCGCCCCCCGCCCGGACTTTGGCCAAGGTGTCAGATCGGGCGTCAGCGCCGCCACGGCCGTGCACAATCCGTCTGGCGCGTAAGCCGCCGGAAACACCACCCAAGGCCAGCAATTGCCCGCAGCACAGGTGATCACCAACCCCGCCGAAACCGCATCGCGCAAGGCGCGCTCGGTCGCGGCCACCCGAGTCGCCCCCCCCATCGCCATCGTGATCACGTCGGCCCCTTGGGCCACCGCATGGGCAATGGCGGCAGGAATCGTGCTTTGGCTGAAGTTGATCACCGATTTGATCGCCCGGATTGGCAAAACCGTGGCCTCGGGCGCCGATCCGGTCACAGCGCCGGGGCTGCTGGTGCCCCCCGAGGCCGTAACACCCCCCCGGCTTGCCACGACCGAGCAGACCAGCGTGCCATGGCCCGGATGTTTCAGCCACCCCCCCACAAACCGGTCAGAGGCATCTGTGCCGCCTTCGACAAAGTTGCGCTGACCCGCCGCGCGGATCGCGCCTTGCAATTCGCGATGCGTGGAATGGCCCGTGTCAATCACCGCAACCGTGCTGCCCGCACCGCGTGTCTGGGCCCAAGCGCCCGGCGTCTTTATCACCTGATGCACCCAGCCAAAGGGCAGATCATCGCGCCTGTCGGTTTCGCACAGGGCGACGAAGCTTTCTTGGTCTGTCGCCCCAAGCGCCGCCGCGCCATAAAGCGCATCTGGCAAAACGGGATGCGCCTCGACCGCGTCCACCTCGGGGCGCAGGCTGCGGGCAAAGGCGAAAAGCTGGCTTTCTTGCCCACGCGGGGAAATGGTGGGAAATTCGACAAAGTGAAAGCGGTCTTGCGCGCCCTCAAAGGCGGTACGCACCTCAAACCCCGCATCTGGCAGGGCCGCACGCAAAGCGGCCTCCACCTCAGGCACGGTGCGGGGGGACGCAAAGACCAGTTCCAACACGGCCCGCTCTTCCAGATCAAGCTCGATATCCGACTGCCGCAGAACGGCGAAATCATCGCGCAGCATGACAAACCTCAAAATAGAACGCTTCAAATGATTCAATCATACAGCGAAACGTGCGTGACGCCAAAACCAAAAATTGATCGCAAGCCGAAGCTTTGGCGATCGGTCAGAAATCGTTCAGGCAAAAATGCGGGCTCGCACTCTGTGACCGGCGGCAAATCATGGGTTCGGCCCAAGCGAAAATGCCCCCCTTTCCGGCAATGTTCGCCCAAGGTTCTCTCAAGTCAGGCCGGACACTGTTGAAACTTGCATCCAATTGCCCCATCGAACAAAGCCAACCTCCGCATTTGACGACATGTTTATGTCGCGAATGGACATGCCTTTGCGGGGCCATGGCGCAAATCTGGCGCAAAATATGAAGGGAGTCCCCTATGAAAACCCATGCACGTGTCGTCGTGATCGGCGGCGGCGTTGTTGGCTGTTCGGTCCTGTATCACCTGACCAAACTTGGCTGGTCAGACGTGATGCTGATAGAGCGGTCCGAACTGACCTCCGGTTCCACCTGGCACGCGGCCGGGGGATTTCACACCTTGAACGGCGACACCAACATGGCCGCCCTTCAGGGCTATACCATCCGCCTTTACAAGGAACTGGAAGAGATCACCGGCATGTCATGCGGGTTGCACCATGTGGGTGGGATCACGCTGGCCGACAATCAGGCCCGGTTTGAGATGCTGAAAGCCGAACGCGCCAAGCACCGCTATATGGGGCTGGATACCGAGATCCTTGGCCCCGAAGAGATCCATAAACTCACCAATGGCATGGTCAATCTGGAGGGCATCATCGGCGCGCTTTACGATCCGCTTGACGGCCACTTGGACCCCTCTGGCACCACCCATGCCTATGCAAAGGCCGCCCGCATGGGGGGCGCGGAAATCGTCTTGCACAACCGCGTTCTGGAAACCAACCCCACCAAGGATGGCTGGGAAGTGGTGACGGAAAAGGGCACTGTCACCTGCGAACATCTGGTCAACGCAGGCGGCCTCTGGGCGCGCGAAATTGGCGCGATGGCAGGGGTTTACCTGCCGCTCTTGCCCATGGCGCACCAATATCTCGTGACCGATGACATCCCCGAAATCATGGATATCCTCAAAAGCGGCAAGGAATTCCCGCATGTTATGGACCCCGGCGGCGAAAGCTATCTGCGCCAAGAGGGGCGTGGCCTGTGCATCGGCTTTTATGAAAAACCCTGCGAGCCATGGTCGGTGGATGGCACGCCATGGGATTTCGGACATGAGTTGCTGAACGAGCAATTCGACAAGATCGAAGATTCCGTCAATTTCGCCTATCGTCGCTTTCCGGTGCTGGAACGCTCGGGCGTCAAGCGCGTGATCCACGGCCCCTTCACCTTTGCCCCCGATGGCAATCCGCTGATCGGCCCGGTTCCCGGCCTGCGCAATTACTGGAGCGCCTGCGCCGTCATGGCAGGCTTCAGCCAAGGTGGCGGCATGGGTCTGTCGCTTGCCCAATGGATGATCAACGGCGAGGTGGAAAGCGATCCGCGCGGCTATGATGTCGCCCGGTTTGGCAACTGGACCAGCCCCGGCTATACCGTACCCAAGGTGATCGAGAATTATCAGATGCGGTTTTCGGTCGGCTACCCGAATGAGGAACGCCCGGCCGCCCGCCCCTTCCGCACCACCCCGATGTATGAGGTGTTCGATGGCATGAACGCGGTCTGGGGCCAGCAATACGGGTTGGAAGTGCCCAATTACTTCGCCCTGCCGGGCGAGCCACGCTATGAAGAGCCGACCTTCCGCCGCTCCAACGCGTGGGAGGCAACAAAGGCCGAGGTGCACGCCCTGCGCACCGGCGTTGGCATCAATGAGTTGCAGAATTTCGGCAAATACCGCGTCACAGGCAAGGGCGCACGGGCTTGGCTGGACCGGATCATGGCAGGCGCCATCCCCAAACCCGGCCGCCTGTCACTGACCCCGATGCTGGCCCATTCCGGCAAGATCATCGGTGATTTCACCGTCTCTTGCCTGTCGGACACCGAATTCATGCTGACCGCAAGCTATGGCGCCCAAGGCTGGCATGGCCGCTGGTTTGAGCAAAACGCCACCGAGGGCGTCTTGGTCGAAAATATCTCGGACAGCCGCTCAGGCTTTACCATCGCAGGGCCCCATGCGCGTGACCTTTTGGCGCGTGTCACGCGATCGGACGTCTCGGCACAGGCGTTCAGGTTCATGGATGTCAAGCGCATGACCGTGGGCATGGCCAACTGCATCGTCCAGCGCGTCAGCTATACCGCTGATCTCGGCTATGAGATTTTCTGCGATCACATGTCGGTTCGCCATCTGTGGGATACGCTGATGGCCGCCGGGGCTGATCTTGGCATCCGGCCCTTTGGCATGCGCGCGATGATGAGCTTGCGCTTGGACAAATGGTTCGGCTCGTGGGGGCGCGAATTCAGCCCCGATTACACGCCTGCAGAAACCGGACTGGACCGCTTTATCCGCTGGAATAAGCCTGCCGACTGGATCGGCAAGGCCGCTGCAACAGCCGAAAAAGCCACGGGACCAAAGCGCCGCCTTGTGACTTTCGTGGTCGATGCCAACGACTCCGACGTCGTGGCATGGGAGCCGATCTGGCTGGAAGGCGAAGTCGTCGGCTTTTGCACCAGCGGCGGGTTCAGCCATTGGACAGGCAAATCTGTCGCCATGGGCTTTTTGCCCGCGGATCGCGTGCAAGATGGCCTTGCCTGCGAGATCGAGATTTTGGGCGAACGCCGCCTTGCGATCGTGCACCTTGATCCGATCTGGGATGATGGGGGCAGGATGCGGGCCTGACGCCCTCCTTCATCTGTTCAAAAATATCCTCGGGGGAGAACCGCTTTGCCGTGGCAAAGCGTTTGGGGGGCAGACAGCCCCCCTTCCTTCTTCGGTCTTGACCTAGCCCATGATCTGGGGCGCCCACGCGACCCATTGGCCGTGAAACCCGGCCCGGCCAAACGACAGGCGCAGATCCCCCGGCCACAGTCGCAGGGTGACCCCCGCCCCCTTTGCCGCCATGTCCGCCTCCATCCCGACCCAGGCCAAGGGGGCCGATGCCGTGGCGCGCGCCCCCGCCGCCTCCATCGCAGCCTTGATGCGCGCTTGGCTCTCCGCCGGGAAATACTGATGCGCGATGGTATGAAACACCAAATGGCAGACCCCGCCCCAAGGCTGCGCCAAACGCGCCTCCAGCCACGATGCGGCGTCGCCTTGATCAACTTTCGCCGTGACCATGCCCAATGCGGTTCTCATGCGATCCATCCGCGCGATCTGATCCGGCCAGACATAGGCCAGCATCCGCGTCCCTTCTGACACCGGGTTCAGCGGTGTCAGATCAACACCGCAGCGCGCCTGCACCTCGATCTTGCCCAAGGGCGGCAGGGCCCCGGACCATAGCGGGCATAGGGTCAAAGGGCTGTTACCGTCGCCCCAAATCGCCTCGCCGATCCGCAGGGCATAGCGATCAAACATCAGGTTCAACCCCGCACTCGCCCCCATTTCCGACAGATGCAATGGCAAGCTGGTACGCGCCACCACCTCGGCGGCGGCGGCGATCAACACCGCACTGCGCCCTGTTTCATTGGTTTGGGGCGGACGGTCGATCCAATCGCACAGAAAGGCGTCATGCTCGGCCATTGCCCCTGCAACCGCCGATAGAAGGTCCGAGCCTTCGTGGGGCGGATATGTGGCCGCCAGCCGTGGTGCCCGCCCCTCCAGGACCAGCGCATGCAAGCCCCCCGCCAATCGCAGCGGCAAGGACTGCCCGCGTGGACCAAGATCGCCGGAAAACAGCGCCATTTTGGCGACAATCTGCAAAGACAGATCCGGCCAAAGCCCGGCCAAGCCCAACATCAGCCGCGCCATAAAGGGCGATCCAAGGGCCGCGCAGGATTGGGCTTGCTCGCGCAGGGCCAAGACAAGCGCGGGGATGGGGCCGGAGATGGGCGCGGACATAGGGACCACCTCTTTCTGTCATATGTGTTTCGAAACCAGTGACTGCAGGCCTTCGTCCCCTTGAGATCAACGCCCGAGTAAGATCATGATGCAAGTGCACCACGCTGAAAGTCAAACCCATGTCCGCCATGATCGCCCCGCCGCTGCATATCTTGATCCTTGCCGCTGGGGCCTCGCGACGGATGCAGGGGCGAGACAAACTGATGGAAACCGTGGAGGGACAGCCGCTTTTGCGCAAACTTGCCTATGCGGCCATCGGCACAGGCCTGCCCGTCACCATGGCCCTGCCCCCAGATCGCCCGGCCCGGACGGCGGCGCTGCGGGGCCTTGCGCTGTCGACCATCACCGTTGAAAATCCGCAAGAGGGCATGTCGGCCAGCCTGACCGCAGGGCTGACGGCCCTGCCCGATGGCGTTGCGATCATGGTGCTGCTGGCCGATCTGCCAGAAATTGATCTTCAAGATCTGCAAGCCATGGCCAAGGCGCAGGGGAAGACCCCTGATCTGATCGTGCGCGCCACCTCGCAATCCGGGGTGCCGGGGCATCCGGTTATCTTTCCCCCGTGGGCGCGGGGGGCGCTTGCAGCCATGTCGGGGGATGAGGGCGCGCGGGCGCTGCTGCGGGACCAGAGGGACAAGATTTGCCTGATCGCCCTTGCCGGGGATCACGCGACCACCGATCTGGACACCCCCGAAGACTGGGCCAAATGGCGGGCGAAACAGGGCGTGTCAGGCGGCCAATAGCACCCTTGCCTCATGCGCCTTGAGCGTTCTGCGGGCGGCTGGAAATTCGGTATCTTCGATCGCAAGATCATGGAAGATTTGAATGATCTCGTCACGATCCTCGGCTTCCATGGCATCGACCATGCGTTGTGCAGGTTGCAGGCTTTCGGTCCAGACCCCATCGACCGACAGAATTTCATGGCGGTCAAACAACAGATGCAGATAGCAGACGCCCTTTGGAAAGGCCCGCTCGATCCCCGGTTGGCCAACCATATGGGTTGCCGCCACCAAGACCTCTGCCTCGCCAAAATACATCTCGGCCAAAGCGCCCTCCACCAGCATGCGGTGCTGGGGCGACACCATCATATCGCGCAGTGGCAGGCCCGCGCCAAAAGCATTCTTGCGGATCAGAACCGGGCGCAGTGCCTCATGTAAGAACAGGTCCAGCGTCGACAGATCGCGCCGACCGGCCCAGCGGATCGGTTGCAAGCCATTGTCGCGCGTCAGGACCAGATCGCCTTCGCGCAGGTCCTCGACCGCAATATCACCGCGATCTGTTGCAACCAGACTGCCCGGCGTGAAGCAGGGGACCAAGGTTTCGATATCGGTAAAGGTCATCGTGCCGATGACCGTGCCAAAGGCATCAAGGAATTCGACAGTGCCGTTTTCGGGGTTGAGGCCATCAAAGATGATATTGGTCTGTGCCTTGCCCCAAGCCGTCAGGTCCAGGACATCAAGGTCAATGCCACCAGCGCCGCCCGTGACGGTATCGCCGATACCGCCATAGATCGTATCTTGATCCGCCCCGCCGTCGATGAAATCCGGCCCATCGCCGCCGTCAAGAACATCCGCCCCTGCCCCGCCATAAAGGGTATCAAGCCCAGCATCGCCAAACAGGAAATCGGCGCCATCCTCACCGCTGAGGATATCCGCGCCATCGCCGCCATAGATCGTATCGGTCCCAAAGCCGGACCAGATCGTGTCATCGCCGATGCCGCCATAGATCAGATTGTTGCCAAGCAGGCTGATCCCCGCAATGTCATCAATCAGGTCATTTCCATCGCCACCATAAACCGTGTCATCGCCTGCGCCAAAGTTGATGGTGTCATTGCCAGCCCCGCCAAAGGACAGGTCGGCACCATCGCCGGCCTCAAGCAGATCGTCGCCATCACCGCCCAAAAGCGTGTCAGTGCCGTCGCCACCAAACAGGCTGTCCGCGCCAGTGCCGCCATCCAGCGAGTCACTGCCGATGTCACCTGTCAGGCTGTCATCTCCAAAGCCGCCAAAGAGGCTGTCATCACCGGCCCCACCATCGACCACGTCATTGTCGACCGCGACCGCTTCGAACTGGATATCTGAGATCTGAACCAACTGACCGCTGGTAAAGCCGTTGTCATAGTCGATCTCAATCCGGGCAACAGGTCCTGCGACATAGACCAGAACAGACCCCTGCGCGTCGGTCGAACTGTTGTTGCCTTCGGCAGCTGTAACGGTGTTGCCCGACACGTTGTCAGACCCCGCAGCGGTCAGGGTTACGGTCAGAAGGTTGTTGTTCGCGTCATAGGCGCGAACAGTGATGATATCTTCCCAAGCGCCATTGACCCGGTCTACATCCGCAAGGCGAAAACGGACATTCTCGACCTCATTGGCAAAGCCAGATCCCGCCGTGGATGAAAAGTCCACCGTGGTGGTCGAAGTCTGATTGCCGCCTGTGCCGTAAAGGTAAAGCGATGAGTTGGTGTTGAACGTCTCGCCCGAGGCCACATAGATTGATGTGGAGGATTCGATGGAGAATTCGGTGGCCGCCCCGTCATTGGTAAAGCTGACGTCGACGGTGATGCCACCCGTCTCTTGTGTGACACCGCCTGCAACATTGGCCTCATCCGCACCCGCAAGCGACCAGTTGAAATCCAGCGCCGTGTTACTGGGGGCCGTGGCCGGGCCTGCGGTTATGCTGTCATTGCCATCACCGCCAAAGATCGTGTCGCTGCCTGATCCGGCATCAATGGTATCCGCACCTGCACCTGCATCAATGACGTTTGCGCCAGAGTCTCCGGTCAGGCTGTCATCAAAGGCGCTGCCGGTGATGTTCTCGACATTGGACAGGACGTCATTGCCACTCGACGATCCGCTGGCCGCCCCGGTGGTCAGGTTGACGATGACGGCGGCGGTCTCGGCGGAATAATCAACGGTATCAATGCCCGCCCCACCATCAAGGGTATCCGTGCCCGTGCCTCCATTCAGAAGGTCATTGTCATCACCGCCGACCAAGGAGTCATTGCCCGTGCCACCATAAAGGCTGTCCTCCCCCGCCCCGCCAAACAGACGGTCCGTTCCGCTTTCCCCAAAAAGCTGATCGTTACCGTTTTCGCCCAGCAGGCTGTCACTTCCATTCCCGCCAAAAACGGTATCGTTTCCGTTTCCCGCCCGAACAGTATCGTTTCCCCCATAGGCATAAATATCATCCGCAGCGGTGGTACCGTTGAGGTTGTTGCTGCTATTGTTGCCGTTGATGGTAGCCATTTGGATATTTCCGTAAGACTTTTGTCAAACTGGAAATAATTTCGGATGGGGGCAGCACTGGGGCGGATCTGGGCCAAAAGGTGTCATTCGCGGGGTTTGTTTCTGGCTGCGAAACACTTGGCCGATCATGGGAAACGGTGGCAAAGCCCGTGCGGCGATGGCGATGCCAAAGGGGCCCCAACTGGGGCCCCTTTAACAGAGGACCGGGATGCGTAGGCGGACCCGGTCCGCGCTGCATAACCGTTTAGCGCACCAGCAATCTTGCTTCGTGCTTTTTCAATGTTTTCCGGGCGGCCTGATAGGCTTCTAGTCCCGTGGGGGCCTTAAGCTCTGGGAAGAGGTCAAAGATCTCGTTGCGTTGCGCATTGCCCAGCCCTTTGAGCGTGTAGTCACCGGGCTGGAAGCTTTCGGTCCATGCCCCGTTCGACAGAACCACTTCGTGTTGATCGAACATGAAGTGGAAATAGGTCGTCCCGACCGACTCCACCTGATGCACGCCATCGCCCCCGATCAGGTGCTTGGCTGCGACCAGAACCTCATGCTCGTCAAAGTACAGCGCGGTGCGGTCATTGGCCACCAACAGGCGGTGGTTGGGCGACAACATCATGTCCCGCTCTGGCAGACCATTCCCAAGGCTTCCGGCCTTGACCATGATCGGCTTCAGGTGCGGATTGGCTGCGAAATCGTGCCAGCCCATCTCTTTGGCACCCATCCAGCGGATCTCTTGGATACCATTGTCACGGGTGATCACCTTGTCGCCGACACGCAGGTTTTCCACGGCCACTTCGCCCTTTGGCGTCGCGATCATCGTTCCCGGTGTAAAGCAGACAATGTTCTCGATGTTGGTGAAGCTCGACGAGCCGATGACATTGCCAACACCGTCAAGGAACTCCACCGTGCCGTCAAAGCCGTTGCCATCACTGTCGGTGACAAGATCGACGATCCGGTGCGGGCCAGAGTTGCGCAGATCAAGAAGGTCCTGATCCGATGCTTCGCCATTGCCGCCACCAAAGACGGTATCGTTGATCCCGGCGCCGACGATCGTGTCCTCATCCTCGCCACCATAAACGATATCGCCCACGCTGTCGGGGATGCCGTCGGTGCCCAGATCAAGCAGATCCCTGCCAAAACCACCGGTCAGCGAGTCTGCGCCCGTGCCACCCAGAAGGGTGTCATTATTGACGCCTCCATCAAGCGTATCATTGCCGGTGCCACCACTCAGGAGGTCATCGCCATCTTCACCCGTCAAGATGTCATTGCTATCGCCGCCCAGCACGGTGTCATTGCCCGTGCCACCCGCCAGCGTATCGTCACCGATCCCGCCATCCAGCACATCATCGCCCGTGGCCCCATCGATGAAGTCATTGCCATGTTCGCCAAAGATGGTGTCAGAGCCATCAGCCCCAAGCAAAGAGTCATTGTCGACACCGCCATAGATCAGGTCATCGCCCTGATCGCCGCTGATCGTATCGGCATCGTCCATCCCATAGATGGTGTCATTGCCATAGCCGCCGACGATGCTGTCACCATTGTTGCCGGGGCGCAGATCCGTCTCATCGGGGATGTTGATGGCATCGGGGAAGGACAGGTCGAGACCGCCAAAGATCAGGTCATCGCCACGACCACCGTCGATATAGTCATTGCCCTCGGAGCCGATGATCGTGTCAAAGCCCGAGTTGCCATAGAGCGAGTCATCGTCGAACCCGCCATCAATATAGTCGTTGCCATCGCGGCCAAAGATGCGGTCGGCATCGTCGCCGGTAAAGATCGTATCATTGCCCGCGCCACCATAAACGGTGTCAAGGTCATCGGTCGGATCAAGGTCAGCCGCATAAAGCCCCGGGTAGTCAATATCGGGCAGCGGGTTTGGTCCACGCGTATCGATGTAATCATCGCCATCACCGCCATAGACCAGCTCTTGCCCGAAACCGCCAAAAATGCTGTCGTCGCCTTCGCCGCCGTCGATGGTCTCGAACCCGTCGCCGCCATAGACCTGATCATCGCCGCTTCCGGCAAAGATCGTGTCATTGCCTTCGCCCGCCAAAATCGTGTCGTCACCGTCGCCCGCGTTGATGCGGTCATCATTGGGCGCATCGCCCGGAATAATCGCGTCATTGCCATCGACAACATCGCCATCGGTCGGATCGACATAGGTTGCGTCGATCAGATCGGCGCCGGGGGTGCCGGTCACAATCCCGTCGCGTCCATCGCCACCCACCAGAACCGTTACCACGGCATCATCGGTCACGGTGCCATCGGTCATGGTGTAGGAGATGACCGCCGCCCCCGTGAAACCGGAGTTCGGGGTAAAGGTGATGGTGCCATCAGGGTTCACACCCACCGTGCCATCGGCAGAGGTCGGCACGCCCACGACCGACAATGTGTCGCCATCAAGGTCGGTGTCATTGGCCAACACGTCGATGATCACAGGCGTGTCCAGTGGCGTTTCGGCGTAGTCATCCTCGGCAATCGGCTCGTCATTGACCGGGGTCACCGTCACCGCAACCGTCGTGGTCGAGGTGTTTCCGTCAGGGTCCACGACCGTATAAGTGATCGTGTCCGGCCCGTTGAAATCGCGGTATGGCGAATAGGTGATGGTGCCGTCCGAGTTGATGTTGATCTCACCATTCTCGGCCGTGGCCTCGATCACGCGCAGGGGCTGGCCCTCGGGATCGGTGTCATTGGCCAGAACATCAACGGTGCCATCGCCATCCTCTTCCACCGTCAGAACGTCTGGGTTGGCCGTCGGCGCAGACCCTTCGGGAACCAGAACATTCTCAATCTCGACAAAGGTCATGGTGCCTGTCACCGCGCCGCTCGTCGGATCGAGGAATTCAACGGTGCCGTTTTCGGCATTGGTCGGGTCAAAGGTCACCCGCAGCGGGCCCGAGGCGCGCAGATCCAGCGTGTCAAAGTCATCGCCAGTGCCGCCACCATCGACCACATCGCCCGCCGTCGCCCCGACGATCACGTCACGATCACCGCCACCGCCCAGCGTGTCAGCCCCCTGCCCGCCGATGATCGTGTCATTACCCGCGTCGCCCGCAACAAGGTCTTCGTCGATGCCGCCATCCAAAAGGTCATCGCCAAGGCCACCTGACAGGGTGTCATCGTCATCGCCGCCATAGATGGTGTCATTGCCCAGACCACCCAAAAGGCTGTCACGGTTGTTGTCGGGATCAAGGTCAACGGTATCGATCAGATGGGTCGGGTCCGACGCATCCTCACGCGTGCCGCCATAGATCACATCATCGCCCAGATCGCCGGTGACGGTATCGTTGCCCTCACCTGTCTGAATGGTGTCATTGCCACCCGCGCCGGTGACAGAGTCATCGTCATCGCCCGCCTCGACCCAATCCTGCCCATCGCCGGCCAGAATGGTGTCGCGGTCATCGCCGGTCAGGATCGTGTCATTGCCGGCACCTGCGTTGACGAAATCGCGGTCGTCTTCGGGGCTGGCGTCGGCAGTATAGAGGCCCGGATAGGTCCGGTCGGGCGAATGATTGCCCGTCAGATCCGCCGTGTTGATCAGATCGTTGCCGTCACCAGCTACGACCGAGTCCGACCCCGCACCGCCGATGAGGACGTCTCCACTGGGATCGGCACCACCGATAAGCGTGTCATCGCCAGTACCACCGTCAATGATATCGCTGCCAAGGCCACCATTAAGACTGTCATCACCATCGCCCCCCACCACGGTGTCATTGTCCAGACCGCCAAAAAGCGAATCGTTGCCCTCACCGCCAAAAAGCTGGTCTTCGCCGGTATCGCCGGTGGCAAAATCGTCACCCACGCCGCCATAGATCACGTCATCCCCAGCGGCACCGGTGATTTCATCATTGCCTTGCAGCGCAAAGACCGTGTCATTTCCGGCCCCCGCCAAAACGATATCGTCTTGTGGTGCCTCGCCCGGAAGTAGGGCGTCATTGTTGTCAATGAAATCGCCTTCCGGGTCACCCGCATAGACCAGATCGATCAGATCATCGCCGCCTGTGCCTTCCACCAGCCCATCCGGGCCGGGGCCGGTGTCTGGTTGCACAGTGATCGTCCACACTGCGGTATCGGTCAGGCCCTCGGGGTCTGTAATGGCATATTCAACCGTCGCCACACCGGCAAAGCCGGGGGTCGGGCTAAAGGTCAGGGAACCGTCCCCATTCACCCCAACCGTTCCATCCCCGCTGGTGACCGTCGGCACACCCAGAACAGACAGCGTATCGCCATCCACATCCGTATCATTGCCTAAAACCGGATAGGTCACAGCCGTGTTGAATGGTGTGGTCGAGGCATCATCCACGGCCACAGGCGCGTCGTTGACGGGGTCTACCGCGACCACAACAGTTGTGGCCGCGGTATTCCCGGCAGGGTCTTCAATTGTATAGGTGATAGAATCGGTGCCGTTGAAATTCGTATCTGGAATGTAGTGAAGCGTCCCGTCCGGGTTCACCGAAACGGTGCCATTGTCGGCCGTGGCGCTGGTGATGGTCAGCGGGTCGCCATTGGGATCGGTGTCATTGGCCAGAACCGCGATGTCGATGGCCACATCTTCATCCGTTTCGGCCACATCCGGGTTCGCAACCGGATCTTGATCTTCGGGCGGATTGTCGACCGTATCGGAGAGCGAGAAATACTCGACTGAGCCTTGGAAATGATTGTCAATATTGGCAAGGGTCGAGGCTGGGGAATCCGACTGCCCGGCCCCGATGATCCAGTTCTGATTGATCGCCCCCATATCCATGGTCAGGCTGTTGGGAACCGTGTCGTCAAAGCTGGTCGCAGTGGTCAGGTTGCTGATATGCAGAAATCCGCCAGCCCCGCCCGCATCCCAGGAATATGAGACATTGATCTCGTCGCCATTGGACAGAAAGTCTGGCCCCGTGTTGTAGGACACTGACCCCGTTGCCGTTTCATGGGTGATTTCAATCGACCCATTTTCCAGCACCTCGATCCGGAAACCGCCTTCGGTTGTCCCTTGGCTGTCGCGCGACAAGACTGTGTGGGGGAATGTAACATTCGCGGCCGGATCAAGGCTGAACTGGATCTCCAGCGTGCCACGATCCATCTGAAAGACCTCGTCCTCCTTGATCTTCACGATGTCATCAACACCGTCAAGGATCGCACGACCGCCCACCGAGGTGGCACCGTTGAAGTAATGACCATCCTGCGCGCCATTGCCCAATGCGCTGTCAAGGGCATCGCTCGTGGTATCATTCAGATTATACAGCGCGAAAACTGGCATACTTAGTCCCTCACAGCAGCAGAGGAGCACACGCTACCCCGATCGATCCAACCACATCGGCCCAACGGGAACCGATATATCGATGCATGCACGGGAGAACCGCATCACACACCACGCAGCCGATCGCTTGAGAGACAAGAGGGTAGCGTTCCGTAACGAGCCCTCGCCCGACGGTTACACCACAAAAAGAAACGTTGCAGGTCTGGTGCCCTGCACAAACTTCTTTTACCCGTGTCTAGGTGCTTGGCAGCACATTGTCACAAGACGACCGCCCCCACGGCCATTTGTCCTACTGAGTAAGACTAAAGAACATTTACCCGCCATTATGGATTACGGAAAGTGAAAAAAGGCTATTCCTTGACATCCATTGGTATGTATTCAGGACGCAAATTGCCAATTTTCCACCTTTGGTTGAGCCGATTTTGCTCGATTGTTGCCATATCGGGATCAATCCGCACAGCGTCGATTCTTGATCACCTTCGCCCAAACCCCGTGATGATTGAACAATCTTGAAGGGTACGCTGTTGCACACCGGATCAACGCCGCATCACTGATCCCAAAGCAGCAACAACGCCACATCTGCCGCAGCAGGATTAACCATCGACACAATTTTGACCCAAGCCAGTCAAGACAAGGTCAATTTTGTTGCTGGGGCTGCTTCAATCGCAGGCATTGCGCTGATTTGCGGCAAAAACCGTCAAAAAGATCCGCATCAATCCTGCGAATCATGCAGCACGTTGAATATATCTTCATGCTGTTTTGACGTCTTTCTGCCGAAGGTCTGAAAGATCAGCAGGGCCGCGGGTTTGCTTGGCCAAGATGGGTCCACCACCGGCCGAGCCTGATTGCACTTGGTTCGGGCACGGGCCAAGCCACTCTGCGCCCTAAGGGGTTAAGCCTTGACCCGCCACAGTTGGGTCGCCCAGGCGCCTCTGCGATAGCCCCCCCCCAATGATCCGCTGCGCATCCCTTGCGACGGCATCACCGTCGTCACGACCCCCAGTTTCCGCGTCAGCGAGCGGACGTTCGCCGTTGGCCTAGAACCCTTCGATTCGCGTCAAGTGCCGTCTGAGACGTTTTCAACGACAATCTTCGCCTTGATTCTTGCACCTTTCGTCAGTGTTTCGAGCATCTTTTTTGGATCTAATGCTCAAATGGCATGCAATGCGCTTCAAGTTACTTGATCCAATATTGAGCAACTTGAAAATTGGAGAGTGCCCCTCAAACCTGAGACCATGAGCCAGCAGAGATGCGGCCCAGAAAATTAAATTATTCTTATAATGCTTACGTCTTAGTCGGCGTTGAGCGGCGGCGATCTTCGTCCGCTATGCGCCCATACCGTCATGGCAAAAGGAGCACGATGATGACGATGGAATAAGCTTGGGAACCCTATCTGAGCGAGCGTGATAAGCTGCACGATCAACATTGGGGCAAGAAAGAGCTGTCCGGTTTTGGCGACAAACCCGCGCTATTGCTGATCGACATCTATTGCAGCGTGCTTGGTCTGAAGCGCGAACCGATTTTTGACTCGATGAAAACCTGGCCGTCCTCCACCGGCCTGGAGGGGTGGAAAGCCGTCGACAAGACGGCCGAGCCTTTGGCTGTCGCGCGGGAATGTGGCATCCCGGTCGTGCATATAAAGGGGCTTCAGAACTCCATGAAGCCTTGGATTCACCGCAAACGCGGGCCGTCGACCCTATCGCCCGAGATGCAGAAAAAAGGCCACGAGATCGTTGATGAGGTCAAGCCGATCCAAGGTGAGGTTGTGATCGAAAAGACCGCACCTTCGGGGTTTCAAGGCACGCCTTTGGCGTTTCATCTGCAAAGCCTTGGGGTCAATACATTGATCTGCTGCGGCGAGACGACATCGGGATGCGTCCGCGCAACGGTTGTGGATGGCACGACCGGTTCAAGATGGGTGTGGTCAGCGAATGCGTGTTCGACCAGACCGAGGCATCGCATTTCATGAACCTCTACGACATGCACCAGAAATATTCCGATGTGGTCACGCTGGATATGGCCAAGGCCTACCTGCTCAAGACGGCAAATGCCGCGCCGCCAGAGTTGAAATTGGCCAGCGGCTAAGGCGTCAACACCAAAATTGGCGCACAAAAGCAATTCCAACAGCAAGAGGTAAGTCCATGCTTTTCAAGCTCCCAGGACAGATCGCCACCGTTTTTTCGATTGCCGCAACCGTGCTGACGCTTGGGCTGACACCAGCCCCGGCATCTGGCGAGGGTAAGACACTGACAGTGCGCTTTTATGACGACCCGGCAGGGTTATATTGATCATCGAACTCAGCGCGCCAAACGGCAACTTCTTGCACACTGTTGCGAACTACCATCAAGGCCAGGTCGTCAAGAAAGAAGCGATCGAGGCGGCGGGCGATCAGGTTCGGTGGCAACCTGTGGGCACGGGCCCCTACTATGTCGAAAAGATCGATGTAAACGCCCAGATGATCCTGAAGCGTCATGAGGGCTATTACAAAGGCCCTGCACCGATTGAGACACTCGTCTTCAACACCATCAAGGACGAGTCGACCGCAACGATTGCCCTTCGCAACGGCGAGGTAGATCTGCTGATGCGGTCAAATAAAGAGCAAAACCTGAAGGTTCTGGCGGACGCAGGATTCAAGCTGAATGCGGTCAAGGATTACGCCGTGCTTTTGTCTGTGTTCAACATGGACTTCGAACCCTTTTTCAAACCCGCTGGTCCGCAAGGCCGTGGACTATGCTGTCGACTATGACACGATCACACAGGCGATTTCGCCCAGCCTTACACAGGCGCACCACTCCATGCTGCTGCCATGGATGTCTGTCTATACCGACGACATCACGGTTTAAAACTATGACCCCGAAAAGGCCAAAGCGCTGCTGGTTGAGGCAGGATATCCCGAAGGCTTTTCATTAAAGCAACTTGGCACTTCAGCCCAGGGCATAACCGAGATCCAGCAGTTCCAGATCGACTTTCTCAGCAAGGTCGGGATCGACATGCAGATGGACCTTGTTGACACGCCGACCTTCAACAAACGGCGCAACGCTGGCGAGTTCGAGATGGCCTCGCGTTTGCTGCCTGCGGTCAACCCGGACATGATCTTGTTCAACTTTTTGCACCCTGCAAGCAAAGCACCAGGGGGTCTGAACGACGCACGCTACGACAATCCAAAAGTGACGGCGATGCTGGAGGCGGCCCGCGCCGAGGCTGACCCGGCCAAGGCCATGCAGATGTACACAGAAGTGCAGCAGATCGTCGCTGACTAAGTGCCCTATCTGCCCGCCTATTCCAACAATGTCTATTGGCCCGGCAAACCGGAAGTGACCGGCGTGAACATCAACTATCTGGCGCAAGTGAACTTCTGGGAAGTCGACATTGCGATGTGAAGCGCTGATCAAAGGAGATTTGCCATGGCCGACTATGCGTTCAAGAAATTTCTGCAACTGTTCATCACTGCGTTTGGTGTTGTGACGCTTGTCTTCTTCACCCTCCGCTTCATTCCCGGAGATGCAGCATCGGCCATGGCTGGCGACACAATGTCAGGCGAAGCGCTGGAGCGTTTGCGCGAACAGATGGGGCTGAACAAACCTCTTATGGTCCAATACCGCGACTACCTTTTCAGTCTGGCCCGGTTTGATCTGGGCGAAACCTTCACAACCCGCCTGCCAGTGGCCGGTCTTTTGGGACGGGCCATTCCCGTCACATTGGCAATTGCCATCTCGACGATCGTGCTGACCTTCTTGATGGCCATTCCACTTGGGACCATGGCCGCCTTCATGGCGCACCGGGGTAAGATGTGGCTGTGAACCGCCCCGGGTTTGCCGGAGACCTTCAACCTGACTAAGGATGAGGGCTATGGAAAAGAGTAAGACATCAAATCGTTATTCACCTGAGATGCGGGCACGCGCCGTTCGGATGGTGCTGGAGCATCAAGGCTCCTA
>JAIOYF010000006.1 GCA_021741245.1 Paracoccaceae bacterium | reverse complement strand
ACAACCGCCGCCTGCTTGAGCCCATTGGAAACATCCCACCCGCCGAAGCAGAGGAGGCCTTCTATGCAAACTTGAACACACTCGATATGGTCGCGTAACACGGACTAATTGGTCTCCGGCAAACCCGGGGCGGTTCAATCTCGTCCACGACCACGACCGGGTTTCCTACGCGCGCAGCGAGGATCATGTTCAACAAACGGCCCGGATTGGCGTTGCCCCAGCTACGCTGACTGCCGACAAGCCCGAAGGATGCATTCTCGACAGATGCCTCATAAGCCATCGTCGGCGCACCGATCAGATCGCCGAGCGCGCGCGACCAGGCGCTCTTGCCGATGCCGGGCGGGCCGTCCAGCAACAGTGGCGGGAGGCGCAGACCTGGATCGCCCGCTTTTACCGAGCGGCGCATCCCATGCCAAACCGCCTCTGTTGCAGGGCCCATCCAGGGGAACTCGGCATGCAACGAAGCGGCCAGTTCGTCCGCTTGGTGTTCAGTGGCGACCTGCGCCAGCCGGACGCCATGGCGCAGCACTTCCAGCTTCTTCATATCATCCATCCGCAAATGCTGCAGGCCTGTGGACGCTGAATGACGGTCACTTAGCCGCTCGGCACGGCTGTCGATCCTGCGTTGTTCTGCCAAGGACAGCCGGATGTCGTCGCACAGATCGAGCCATTTTTGCGGATCCGGTATGCCGTCCTCATTAAGTGGACGCTCCCACCCCTTCTTGGCCGCCAGCAGGCCGCGCCGAAAGCTCGCAAGCCTTGCGCTAATCTCTCTCTTCGCCAGAGCTGGATTCGGAAAACTGGCATGGATGAAACGAAAGGAAGTCATGGCGATGGTCCATAGGAAAGGTTCAGAAAACAGGCCGGAAGGCCTGCAGGCTGACAGTGCGAGTGCAAAAATCAGATGATCGAAGGCTTGCGCACGACCGAGGTTGCGACGTTGCGCCAATCCAAACCTTCGAACAGGGCGTCGAACTGCACCCTCGAAAGCGTGATGGGCTCCGTGCCCGGCTTCGGCCAGATGAACCGTGTGCCATTCAGGCGCTTCATGACCAAGACAAGTCCGGTTCCGTCCCAGAAGATCATCTTCAGGCGATCGGCACGGCGGGACCGGAACACATAGATCGCCCCGTCAAAGGGATCGCGATCAAAGTGTTCCGCGACATGACCGGCAAGGCCGTCCATCCCCTTTCGGAAATCAACCGGCTGCGTCACGAGAAAGATCCGGAAGTTGCCGGCCGGAGTAATCACTGTCCCGCCCTCAGGGCATGCAGGTTTTCCGCCAAGTGGGAGCCAGGGTAGCCGACCGGGATCGACAGCCGCATGTTGCCGATGTGAAGGTCACATGCGATGCCGGGCTTCGGCTGTGAGTTGTGCGAATGCGACTTCGCAACACCGACCACTTCGACGATGCCGAGCCTGTCGACGGGGCGCGACTGTGCATCCCGGTGATCCTTCACCCACTTCGCGACAAGAGAGTCTTTTGCGCCGACCTGACGGGCTATCGTAGCAATCGTCTCGCCAGCCTCGACGCGATCGATGATCTTGTCCTTGAGCTCAGATGGCCACTTGAAGCGTCCGCTTGGTCCGCGGGGCACCCAGATCCCCCACACCTCGTGGCCTGCGCTCTGATCCTCATCCAACATGATCGCCTCCTGAAATTCTTCAGGCGCAGTATCGCAAATCCCTTATTTTATTGAAACATGGGGTATATACACCGCTTACCTTATAGTCGATCAGCTTACTGCCATCCCCCCAAGTCAACCCGTCCTTCAGAACAATACACTCCTCGGCCTCAATCCGGGTGATATCGTCCCTCGTCACCGTCAACACCATGAACTGTTCCTGTAGCCTCTTCGATGCCCTGATCCGCGTGGTTCGGTTGGTTGTTGCATAAGGCCCCCCATAGCTGCCCCTCGCCAAGTCGATCAGCCCACTGCATGTTTTGAGACGGAAACGAGAGAACTTACAAACCTGTATTGACTCGAGGCAGTGAAAATCGGTATGACACCGATGTCATGACACCGATGTCATGAGCGCTTTCTTGGGGAGGAGGGCAACAATGGCAACAATTTACGATGTAGCAGCCCTTGCCAAAGTATCGGCCAAGACGGTGAGTCGAGTGCTCAATGGTGATGCCCCGGTAAGCCGTGAGACGCGTGAGGCCATCGAGGCAGCGATCGCAGAGCTTGGCTTTGTGCCCTCCAACGCGGCGCGGATGATGCGCTCACAGAAATCGGGGCTGGTCGGTTTGATCACGGGGGCGATTTCTCTTTCGAGTGAGCCGTCACAGCCGCAGGGCCTGCCGGAATTGTTTATCGTGCAGGGGATTCAGCGCGCGCTGTCGGCCACGTCGATGACGGTGATGATCGCCGATACCGGGGGGCGGCTTGATCGGGTGCCTGATCTGATCCAGACCTTTCTGCGCCATCGGGTCGAAGGCCTGATTTATGTCGCCGAGTTTCATCAGAGGGTGGAATTGCCGCGCGTACCGCTCACCACGCCGTTTGTGTTGGCCAATTGCTTCGACAACCATGGCACGCCTTCGGTTTTGCCCGATGACCGTCGCGGGCAGCGCGACCTGGTCGAGCGTCTTATTGCCTCTGGGCATCGCCGTATCGCCTATCTCACCCTGCCGCCACATATGGTCGCGACATCTTTGCGCACCGAAGGCTATCACGATGCACTGGCCGGGGCCGGCATCGTGGCTGACCCCGCGCTTGTGCAATGCGCCGATTATGACGGGCACGATGATGAGACGCAGATCTTGTGGGATACCATTGATCGACTGTTGAAACTGGTCGACCCGCCGACGGTGCTTTGTTGTGGCAATGACAAGATGGCGATGCGGGTCTACGGCATTCTGCGCTCACGCGGGGTTAAGGTGCCTGATGAAATGTCGGTGGCGGGCTATGACAATTACCGCGTCATCGCCGAGACGCTTTACCCACCGCTGACCACGGTGGACCTGTCTTACACCGCCATCGGGGTGCGTGCAGCGCAGCAGATGATGGCGATGATTTCCAACCCTGACGCTGTGCAGGGGCTCAGGGATCAAGGCCCGACACTTGTGTCTGGCCCGGTCTATTGGCGCGGCTCGGTGACTGAACGTCGCGCCGACACAGTTTCCAAACTCAGAATCGTCAGGGAGGATTGACGCATGAAACATCTTACCATCGCAACGGGGGCCCTTCTGGCATCGGTCGCTTTTACCACGTTGGCTCAGGCACAGACCACGCTTTCAATGTGGTATCATGGCGCTGGCAACGAGGGCGAGGCCACTGTGCTGAACCAGATCATCACTGATTTCAACGCCAGCCAAGGCGACTGGAAGGTCGAGCTGCAAAGCTTTCCACAAGCCGCCTATAACGACTCGGTCGTGGCGGGCGCATTGGCGGGCAATCTTCCCGACATCCTCGATGTTGACGGCCCGGTGATGCCCAATTGGGCTTGGGCGGGCTATATGCAGCCGCTGCAGATTGACGAAACCAAGATCGCGAATTTCCTGCCCGGCCCAAGGGGGATGTGGGATGGTAAACTCTATTCCATCGGTCTGTGGGATGCGGCCGTTTCCATTGTCACGCGCCAGTCCACCCTTGATGAGTTGAAGCTGCGGACGCCTACACTTGACGCACCCTGGACGCTTGAGGAATTCAACGGCGCCCTTGAGGCGGCCAAGGCGAGCGGGAAGTTTGAATATGCATTTGATCCTGGCATGGCCTGGACCGGCGAATGGTATCCCTATGCCTTCTCGCCGCTCCTTCAGTCCTTTGGTGGCGATATCGTTGACCGCAGCACCTACAAAACCGCCGAAGGTGCCTTGAATGGCGATGCGGCAATGGCGTTTGGCGCATGGTGGCAGGGCCTGTTTACCAATGGCTATGCGCAGGCAACGCAGGATCCGGCTGACCGCGACAATGGCTTTGCGGCGGGAAAATATGCGTTTTCGTGGAATGGCAACTGGGCCGCTCTGGGTGCGCTGACGGCGTTTGACGACACCGTCTTTCTGCCTGCCCCAGACTTTGGTGCCGGCGCCAAGATTGGCGCAGCCTCATGGCAGTTTGGCGTATCGGCCAAATCGCAGCACCCCAATGGCGCCTCAGCGTTCATCGAGTTTGCGCTGCAGGACAAGTATCTGGCCGATTTCGCCAATACGACGGGTCTGATTCCTGCGACAGCCTCGGCCGCCGCAATGACCGACAATTACAAGGAAGGCGGACCGCTGGCGGTTTACTATGACATGACCAATGCCAACGCCTTGGTCCGTCCTGTGACGCCCGGATATGTGGTGCAGGCAAAGGTCTTTGAAAAGGCTCTCGCCGATATTGCCAATGGTGCGGATGTTGCGGCCACGCTGGATGCAGCAACCGACGAGATCAACGCCGATATCGAGAAGAACGGCGGCTACGGCCACTAAGCGCACTGGGGGCGGCCTTCGGGCGGCCCCTTTTTCTCTGGGGAGGGGCAGATGGCATCACAATTTCTGAAATCAAACCGCACGGGATGGCTGATGGCCGGGCCAGCGGCCTTTTTGATCGGGATGTTCATTATCCTGCCGTTTGTCTTTGCGATCATCCTGTCGTTTACCAATCAGCGACTGATATCGCCCAACCCCACCGAATTCACAGGGCTGTCAAACTATCGCCAGCTGCTCAGCGTGGCGACGCTGACGCTTGATCCGATCAAGGATGCGGCGGGGGTGATGCAGAAGGCTGCCGATGGCACGCTTGAGTATCCGGCGATCCGTAGCTTTACCCGCGGCAATCCCGACTTTGCCCATCTGGCGGGCATGCGCGAATGGTTCAGCTTTGGCTGGGGCGAAAGCCGCACCTATGTCCTTGCGCGGGATGTGGTGTTTCTGACGGCGCTGGTCAACACGTTCATCTTCGTGTTGGTGGTCGCCCCGGTACAAGGCGCGCTGGCGCTTGGCCTCGCGCTTTTGATCAATCAAAAAATGCGCGGCATCAATGTGTTTCGCACCATCTATTTCATGCCCGTGGTGGTTTCCATCGTGGTCGTCTCGCTGCTCTGGCGGTTCATCTATGACGGTGACTCGGGGCTGCTGAACAATCTTCTGGGTGCCATCAGTTTCGGCGCAATCCCCCGCGTGGATTGGCTGGGAAACCCAAACACCGCCCTTGGCGCGATCATGGCGATGTCGATCTGGCAAGCGGTGGGCTTTCACATGGTAATCTGGCTTTCGGGCCTGCAAACCATCTCGCCCACACTTTATGAGGCGGGCGCGATCGAGGGCGCGACCAAATGGCAAAGCTTTCGCTACATCACTTGGCCGGGGTTGAAAAATACGGCCATTCTGGTGCTGATCGTCATCACCATGCAAGCCTTTGCCGTCTTTGCGCAGATAGACGTGATGACCAATGGCGGCCCACTCGACAGCACGCAAACCATCGTTTTCCAAGCCATTGAGCGGGGCTATGGCAAACAGGATATTTCGGGCGGCTCGACGATTTCGGTGATCTTGTTTGTGCTCGTCCTATCAATTTCTCTCTTCCAGCGCTGGATCACAAGGGAGCGCCCATAATGGCTATTTCCGCTGATAACCATGGCCTGCGGCTTGTGGTCCGCTATGCCGTTCTGACCCTGATCGCGATCATCTTCATCTTTCCGCTGGTCTTCATGGTCATGTCGTCGCTGAAACCTGATCAGCAATTGCTGGCCGATACCGCAAGCCTTCGTGCCTTTCTGCCGGTAGGCGATATCAGCCTTGATAATTACTGGGCCGCGTTCAAGCGCGCCCCCGTGGCGCTGTTTGTGATGAACTCGATCATCGTCACCGGCGTGACAGTGGCGCTGTCGCTGTTTTTTTGCTCGACCGCCGCTTTTGCTTTTGTCTTCATCAACTGGCGCGGGCGCGATGTGATCTTGTCGATCATCCTTGCCACGTTGATCGTGCCGTTTGAAACGATTGCGATTCCTCTTTTGCTCATCTCATCGAAACTGCCATGGATCGGGCTGGATGGGGTGACCTTTGGCTGGCTCAATTCCTACCGCGTTCAGATCATTCCCTTCATCGTCGATGGCCTGACGATCTTTCTGTTCGTTCAGTTCTTCAAGGATCTGCCCTCCGAACTGATCGAGGCTGCGCGGGTCGAAGGCGCCAGCTGGTTCCAGATCTACCGCCGCATCGTGATGCCGCTTTCGGGCCCAGTGCTGGCCACGGCCGCCATCCTGAAGTTTCTGGTGATGTACAATCAATACCTCTGGCCGCTGATGGTGGTGCAAGAGGAAGGCTACCGCCCGGTGATGGTGGGCCTGCAATACTTCTTCCAGCTTAACCGCGCCTGGGGCGAGATCATGGCCTATCTCAGCATGATCACCGTGCCAGTGCTTGCCTTTTACCTTTACCTGCAAAAAGCCTTCATCGCGTCGATTGCCTCGACTGGCGTGAAGGGTTGAGGAGACGAACATGGTCATCGCAATCAAAGACAAATGGATCTGGGACAGCTGGTATGCCAAAGACGGCGACACCTATCACGGGTTTTTCTTGCAAGCGGACAAATCGCTGATCGATCCGGACCTGCGGCATTTTAACGTGACCCAAGGCCATGCCACTTCGACCGATCTTGTGAACTGGACCCATCTGGGCACGATGTTTGCGCCTGCACAGGGGCCCGCATGGGATGACAGCACCACTTGGACAGGTTCCGTGGTGCGTGATGATCATGGATTATGGCATCTGTTTTACACAGGCACGTCCAAGGCCGACCACTCGCTCTATCAGCGCATCGGACATGCAACCTCAACCGATCTGCAGAACTGGCAGCGGGTGGGAGATGGGCTTTGCCTCGACATGACCGGCCCCAATGCCGAATGCTACGAGGCAGAACATGTCGTTGGTCATTGGCACGACCGCGCGATGCGCGACCCTTGGGTGATGCGTGATCCGCATGGCACGGGCTGGCTGATGTATTTCACGGCCCGCGCACCGGGCATCGCAGAGGCGAATGCCGGCGGGGCCATCGGCTTTGCCACCTCACCCGACCTGACCACTTGGACGCTGCGCCCGCCCGTGTTTACGGGCGGCTATGGCCAGTTGGAGGTGCCACAGGTCTTTGAGGCGGACGGCATCTGGTATTGCCTGTTTTGCACTGCCGAAAATCAGTGGTCCGACCATACCCGCGCGACCAACCCGCAAAAGCCGGTAACGGGCACGCATTACCTGATGTCCGATCACCCACGCGGGCCATGGCGTATCCCGGAGGGACCCTTCTTGGATGGAGACGTCCCCTGCCGCCGCTATGCCGCGCGCATTGTGCAGACGCCTGAAGGCATGGTGATCCTTGGTTTTGCCGATGGCGGGCGCGAGGCCTTCGGTGGCTATGTGATGGACCCCGAGCCTGTGGTCGTGGGGACGGGCGGCCTTTTGCAGGTGCTCCCCTTGGCAAAGGCGGCAGAATAAATGGCAAGCATCACCCTTTCCGGTCTGAAGAAAAGCTATGGCGCCGCCCATGTGATCAAGGGCGTCGATATCACGATTGAGGATGGTGAATTTGTCGTCTTTGTCGGCCCCTCAGGCTGTGGGAAGTCGACGCTGTTGCGCATGATTGCAGGGCTCGAGGATATCACCTCGGGCGATCTGACCATTGCGGACAAGCGGGTGAATGATCTGCCACCGAAAGATCGCGGCGTGGCAATGGTGTTCCAATCCTACGCGATTTTCCCGCATATGACGGTGCGCGAGAATGTGGCCTTTGGCCTGACCATCGCGGGGGACAGCAAAGAGGTGAAAAAGGCCAAGGTCGCCGAAGCCGCCCGCATCCTTCAGATGGAGCATTTGCTCGACCGACGCCCAAGCCAGCTTTCGGGCGGCCAGCGCCAGCGCGTTGCAATCGGCCGTGCCATCGTGCGCAAGCCCGAGGTGTTTTTGTTTGACGAACCCCTGTCAAACCTTGATGCCGCCCTGCGGATGGACATGCGGATGGAGATCGGCAAGCTGCACAAGGCCCTTGGTGCAACGATGATCTACGTCACTCATGATCAGGTCGAAGCAATGACGCTGGCCGACAAAATTGTGGTCTTGAAGGATGGCTTGGTGCAGCAGATCGGCACGCCGATGGAACTGTATCATCACCCCGCCAATGCCTTTGTGGCTGGCTTTCTCGGCTCACCTTCCATGAATTTTCTGGATGTCGAGGTAAAGGCGGTGAATGGCAACCGCATCACGGTTTCAAACGCCTCGCTTGATCCGGTCGAGATCGAGGCCAAAACCGGCACCTATCAGGTCGGTGGCACCGCGCGCCTGGGGATCAGGCCGCAATATTTGACCCCCGTAGAAGGTGCAGGACAGCTTGCAGGAAAAGTCGCCCTTGCCGAGCGGCTTGGCGCCGAGACAGTTATCGAAATCACCTTGGCCGATGGAAAGCCGCTTATTGCGTCGCTGACGCGCGATGCAATTTTCCCTGTTGGGGCAGAGATCAAGCTTACTTTTCAAGCCAGCGAAGCACACCTGTTCTCAAATTAAGTCGGATAGGGGTTTGTTGGGCTCTGATGATGTGACCGCCCCCCGAAAACAACGGTGTGCCAAGGTGGGTCTGCGAGGATCGACAAAAGGGAGCGGTCATGTCGGAGATTATCACGGTCGGACTCGATCTGGCGAAGAATGTATTTCAGGTCCATGGGGCGGATGGCACGGGCAGCGCAGTGTTGCGCAAGAAGCTGAGGTGAATGCAGGTGTTGGAGCTCTTCAGCCAGCTGCCGCCTTGCGTTGTTGCTATGGAAGCATGCGGCTGCGCCCACTTTTGGGGGCGCGAGATCGGCAAATTGGGGCATGACGCTCGGTTGATCCCACCTGCTTACGTCAAGCCCTTCGTCAAGCGCCAGAAAGACGACGCGGCAGATGCCGAGGCTATTTGTGAAGTGGCAGTTCGCCCAACCATGCCTTTTGTGCCAGTAAAGAGCGAAGAGACCCAGGGCGCTGCGATGGTCTTCCGGGTTCGGGAACTGCAGATCTGGCCGCGCACCCAAGCGATCAACGCCTTGCGTGGCCACCTTGCCGAATTCGGCCAGATCGTGCCTCAGGGCGCGGCAACGCATCAAAGCTGATTGCTCTGGGGGAGGCCCCGGCAACTGATCTGACTGCGGATTTTGTTCCCACGCTGGAGGTTCTGATCGCGGCACTCGCCCATCTGGAGGCGGAGATCGGGAAGCTGGATGCCGAGATCGATCGTCGGGCTAAGGAAAATGAAGTGGCCCGGCGCTTGATGACTATCCCAGGCATCGGCCCACTGATCGCCACGGCCATCGCAGTGCTGGCCCCGGCGCCGGAGACCTTCCGCAAGGCACGCGACTTTGCTACCTGGCTTGGTCTGGTGTCACGACAGTATTCGACCGGGGGAAAGCAGCGGCTCGGGGCCACGACAAGGATGGGCGAGCGATCCCTGAGGCGGTTGCTCATCATCGGGGCCAACAGCGTCATCATCAAGCGGCATGTCCATGCTGCGGCCAAGCCCGGCACCTGGCTGGCTGGGATGCTGACACGCAAGCCGCCGATGCTGGTGCGGGTGGCGCTGGTCAACAAAATATCGCGGATCGTCTGGGCTTTGATGGTCCGAGGTGGCGTCTACAAGGCTCCGGCCATGGCGGCGTAAGCGGACAGGGTCGTGAAGACGTCGGAGCGGAAGAGGCCGTGGAGTAGTTTGGCGCAATCGCCGTGAGACGGGATCGGGAGAACCAATGTGCAACAGAGTGCCTGCTAGCAGGCGGCTTTGATCTGGCCCGCCCCTCGAACACCATACGGGCCCGCGGCATGCGTGACGCCGCATGATGAGGCCGGACACATGTCTACACCCGATGACGCGCCAAAATCAGCTCTGAAGATTCCTCTTGCGCATGGGGCGGTTACACATGTTGCACAAATCGTCTGATGACCGAGGTTGCCCTTTCCCCGGACGGACTCATCCTACGGCTTCTGTGACTGGTCTGCCGAGCGATGTGAAGCCATTCAGGACGGCGACACGGACCTGGAACTCTGCGACCTGACTGTCGAAGTCCCTCGCGGCCAGTCGTTGGCCCAGCAGTTTTACGCAATGCATTTTGGTTTCGACACGGCTCCGGCGGTGATAGCCGCTCCATCCACTGCCCGGCAGGCGCATCCGAAGGATGCTGCCGAGAGGGGTCGCCAGATGGTTGGGCCGAAGCGCTTTGACGCGCGAGCCTTCGTTCCGTGCGATTGCTCCGGCAGTGTCGGGCTTCCAGGACTTTGCGTTCTTGCGGGGCGGAACGATGGCAGCGGCACTGCGGGCAGCCCCTCTCGTGCATGTAAACATGTACTGCCAGGCAGTGGATGGCATCATGGCAATTGCGCGTGTCGAAGGCGCCGTCCGTTGCCTGGCAGCGGTTTGCTTGCAAACCGTGAGAGGGGGCAGTGACGCTGGCAATCTCCTGATCAGGCGGGAACTGATCGAGCAACTCGGGCAGCATGCCACGCCGGTTCGTCGAACCGGTGGCGCTTACCGGCTCGACGTCGCCCACATCGCTGGTGGTGAACTCACCGCCCGGATCTCCAGTGTTTTCTCGTCAATTCGCCCTCTCAGCGAATGTACCATTCGCCTGCCGGGCAATGGATGTTGATCTTGCGCCAGACCCGGCGTTTCGTGCCGCCGTGCTTGCGGGCGTTCCATTCACCTTCACCTTCGATCTTGATCCCCCTCACCATGGGCCTCGGACCAGTGGCGGCTCCATGGCTCGATGTCGATCAAGAGGTGCAGCGGGCCCTGCGAGACGCGGCAGGGGATGTTGACCTTCAGTCCCTTCTGACGTCGGCCGAGGGTGCTGAAGTTCGGCACCGCCCGTTCAGGTCGATCAGCCGCAGCAAGCTCTCGACGAACCCAGTCGTCTGGCGCAGCGCCATGCCGAACAGCACCTTCATCGTCAGACAGGTCTGGATCGCGGCATCGCTATAGTCGGGCTGACGGCCACGCTTGCCGGTTGGCGCTGCCTCCCAGATCATGGCGGGATCAAACCAGATCGACAGCGAACCGCGGCGCTTGAGGGCTGCGTTTTAGTCAGGCCAGTTCCGGGTCTTGTAGGCGGTGGGTCTGGGTCTGCTCATGCAGTCCAGCCAACACACTGGATTCACCAGATGAATCCGTCACGGGATTTGTGCAATAGAGCCCTGCTGCGATGATCCGCCAAAAAACCCTTCAAAATAATCACCCCAAAAAAGACATCTCTGCAGCAAAAGCGTCAAGCAGAGTTATCCTGCTCCACTCGTATCGTGCATCGGCGCGACACGCAGAATTGGGAACTTGAGGGCCGATGCCTCCTCTCCCTGTTCTGGCCCGCGCACTGTCCACGCACAGCTTGCAGCGGTTTGCGGGGCGAAGCCTATTTGGTTTTCGGGCCCGCGGAAGGGAACATCACATCCCGTAGGCGACAGGCCTAGTGGTCTTGCGGATAGCTGATGATCGACAGGTAGCGCGATGGCAGTTTTACCAACCTGTCAGGCCCATGCGGTGCATCGGCGTCGAAGAACAGGGTGTCGCCGGGTTTGAGGGGGTAGACGTTGTCGCCATGGCGATAGTCGACCTCGCCTTCCAACATGTAAATTGTCTCAATTCCAGCATGTTGGAACGTAGGGAACACATCTGACTCGACCGTAAGTGTGATCAGATAGGGTTCCACGATCACGCCAGATGCGTTTGATCCAATATGGCCGAGCAGATTGTACTGATGGTTGGCCCGCGTGCCCGCACGGTCCATCTCGACCCCTTCGCCCGATTTGGTGTGCACCGCCTCACGATGTTCTTCAAAACCACGGAAAAAGCTGGTCAGCGGCACAGACAGCGCATTGGCAAGGGTTTGCAGCGTGGTCAGCGAGGGCGATGTATTGCCGTTTTCAATCTTTGACAGCATCCCGATTGACAGCCCGGTGATCTGGGACAGATCGGCCACCGTGATTTCCTTTTTGCGCCGATGCGCGCGCACCTCGCGGCCAATGGCAACCTCAAGCACCTTTTCGCGCTCATCTGGTCGAACCTTATGGGGGTCTTGGTTGAGTGCGGGTTTCATGGGGGCGATCTTTTTTGCGATGGTCATGGCGATGCCTTTCCCTATGTCATCCCCGGCAATCCGGGCAAGTGCTGCGCGCAAACATGCCCAAGGATTTATCGCCTGAACGGCTTTGTTTTATTCCTGTAAGGAAAATAACATCGATTCGGCAGATGACAATGAAAATCGGGGTTCAGCTTCCTGAACAGAAGCGAAAGCAATGTGTCGCCCCGACCGGGGCCTCGTCTGCCCGCTGACCCTGCAATCTGGCATGAGGCATTCAGCCAGCGTCAGCCTTGCTTGAGGGGGAAAGACCAATCTTGGATTGGCGTGGCGTCACAGGCCATACAGCCTATTTTTTGTTTGTTTTCTGGATCGCTTTGATGGTCTTGCGCAGCGACTTTCCGGCGGATTTGCGTTTTGCCATTGCGGCGGTGTTGGATTGCTCCTCTGCCGTCAGTTTGTTCCAGCGCGCCAAACGCGCCTCATCAAATGCATCCTCATGCAAAGCGGCGCGGATGGCACAGCCCGGCTCTGACTCGTGTTTGCAGTTTCTGAAACGACAGTGCTCGGCCAAGGCGGCTAGGTCGGAAAACACCTCTTCAACCCCCTCTTGCGCGTCGGCAAGTTGAAGTTCGCGCATACCGGGGGTGTCCATCACGGCACAGCCATCTGGCAAAAAGTGAAGCTGACGATGCCGGGTCGTGTGCCGCCCCTTGTCATCATCTTCGCGCACCGAGGCCGTCTCAACGGCATCATCTCCGAACAGCGCATTGACCAAGGTTGATTTCCCAACCCCCGAAGACCCAAGGAAGGCGACAGTCTGACCGGGTTTGCACCACGGGCGCAGCTTTTCCTTCGGCTCTTCGCTAAGCGCGTTGAGAACCACAATCGCCACCCTGTCCGAGATGGTGCTTGCCGCCTCGACAAAGGGCGCGGGGTCTTCGCAGCGATCCGCCTTTGTCAAGATGATGACAGGGGTGACCTCGGCCTCAAACGCAAGGGCGACATAGCGTTCCAGACGGGCAATGTTGAAATCTTGGTTGCAAGAGGTCACGATGAAACAGGTATCCACATTCGCGGCAATCAGTTGTTGCCGCCTGTCGTCGCCCGGCGCGCGACGCTGGATCAGGCTTTTACGCTGCAAGACCACGCTTAGGGCGGGTTGAACTCCGTTGAGCAAAATCCAATCGCCCGCCGTTGCATCCGCCCTTGGCAACAAGACCGTCTCAATCCCATCGCCCCGCACGTTCAAACCACTTCGATGCACCGCAATGACCCGCACGGGCGGGGTCTGGGTTAGATCGTCGGCGCTGATCTGTTGCGCAAAGAAGGGTTGCCAGCCCAGAATCTCCAATTCTGTGCGCTGGCGTGGCTTGGGCGTGCCCGCCACGGAGGGCGGCAAGAATTGGGAATAGTCCCGTGTCATTGACGAAAACTCTCAAAATGCGGTGCAGTCAGGGCACCGTTCGCGAAACTCTATCTTTGTTGGTCATGCAAAACCACCGTGGTCAATCACATGCTGTGGCTTGGGTGCCATAAGGCCACTCTTGCCCCCAAAGGGCGCGTTGCCCGCAAGACCTTTTTGCGACCAGAAACGGTGCCGCAGATCATCAAAGCTCAGGCGCGCAAGGTGAAGCCACGGGCGATATTGTTGCGAACAAACCAGATCATCGCCACCCCCGGCAAAAGCGACAGGCATGTCATGGCCATGACCATGCCCATATCGGTCTGAAAGCCGAACATCGCATTGATGGCCATGGTGATCGGCTTGCCCGCTGTCACGGTCAGGATCCGGGCAAAGACAACTTCGACCCATGAAAAGATAAAACAAAAGAACGCAGCCACCCCGATACCCGGCGCGATCACCGGGATCAGATGGCGGAAAAAGAACGAAGGCCCGGAATGCCCATCAAGGAACGCCGTTTCATCAAATGCCCGAGGAACGGCCCGGATAAAGCTTTCCAGAATCCAGATCGCAACGGGCAGGTTGAACAGGCAATGGACCAACGCGATCCCGACAGGCGAATTCACCAGCCCCAGCTTGGAAAACAGAATGAAGATCGGCAGAGACAGGACCACTGGCGGGGTCAGCCGAAACACAAGGATCGCCAGCAAGAAATGCCGATCCCCAATGAAACTGTAACGCGCCAGTGCATAGGCCGCGGGCAGGCCCAAGGCGATGCACAGCCCGACGTTCAAGATGACATAAATCGCAGAGTTCACCATCGACGCGCGCAATTCGGGGGCCGCAAGAACCTTGGCGTAATTCATCAGGCCAATGGTCCCCTCCACCACCCCATCACTTGCGACCGTGGCCGTAAAGCTCAGCATCACCGCCTGCACCAGCGGCAGCAGAATAAAGATCACAAGGGCCCCAAGGGACAAGGCACGCATCATGCCGCCTCCTCGGCCCGCCGGGTTGCTGCGACAAAGGCCCAAACCACCGCAAGCACAATCAGGAAATACAAAGTCGCCCGCGCGGCGGCCTGCCCATAGGAAAAGCCCTTTATCTCTTCACCCAGTTCGATCGACAAAAACCGCGTGGCATCGCTTGGGCCGCCGGCATTGATTGCAAATGCCTCGGTGTAGATCATGAAGCTGTCGACAAAGCGCAGCAAGAACACGATGGCCAACGCCCCGCTGATCTTTGGCAACTCGATATAGCGAAACACCGCCCAGCGCGATGCGCCATCAATGGCAGCCGCCTGCCGGTAGGCCACCGGAATGGCCGACAGGCCCGCATAGGCCAGCACAACCACTAGACCCAGCCAATGCCACGTGTCCACCGTCAGGATCAGCGCCCATGTGTGCAGGGCGGTGAACTTGTGGTCAAATCCGATGGCCGCAAGCCCGGGCCCCAAAAGCCCAGTCCTGGGATCAATCAACCCCAGCCACAGCATAGGGATCATGTTCCACGGCACCACAAGCGGCAACGCACACAGCATCAGCCCCCAGACGGCCAAGCGGCCACAGTTCAACAAAAGCAGCGCTACGGCAATTCCAAGTGGCACCTGAATGGAGAGCACAAGGGCAGAAAACAGCAAGCTGCGCCCGAAAGAGGCCAAGAACCGATCCGAGCGAAGGATGTCGCCGAACCACTCAAAACCCACCCAATGCACATTGCTTAGCGTGAAAATATCATGGAACCCAAAATTGATGACCGCCATCAGCGGCAAGGCCCCGATCACGCCAAGCAGCACGAGGGCCGGAAGCAAAAGCAACCAGGCTCGATTGTCATGAAGCCTCATCGCCCCTCCCTTTTGCGTGCGCGCCCTTGGGGTGGCCAGTTCAGCCCGCGCGCCCAGACTGTGCGCAGACCTTGCGTTGAGCGCAAGCCTTAGCCCCTGCAACCAAGTCCCGGCCTGCAAGAATGAACAACTCAAAGGCAGGGCACTGCGATCTGAGGCGCCAAATTGTCATTCCCGGCCCGATGCGCCGAATTCCCTTTGACGACAGCGGCTGCTAGGTTTTGCTTGAACCGCACAAGGGAAAGCAAAATGATCGATCTTGCCAAACGCTACACCGCCGCGCGCCGCATTGCCGCCGAGGTCGGCGCAATGGCAGTGGACTACTTCCAAAAGTGGGATCGGCTGACGATTGACGTTAAGGGCCATCAGGATTTCGTGTCCGAGGCGGATCGGAATGTCGAGCTGGCCGTGAGGGCCGCTTTGGCAGAGGCCTTCCCCGAGGATGGCATCGTGGGAGAAGAGGGTGCCACGACCCAAGGCAGCAGTGGCTTTACATGGGTGATCGACCCGATTGACGGGACCACCAATTTTATCAACGGCATCCCGCAATGGTGCGTGATCCTTGCCTGTGTCTATCAGGGGCAGACGGTGATCGGGGTGATCCATGATCCGGTGCATGGAGAATTGCACCATGCGCGGCGCGGCGGCGGGGCGTTTTGCAATGACAGGCCGATCAGTTGTTCCCCAAAGATGTCCTTGCGCGACGGGTCTTTGGGGGTGGGCTTTTCGGGCCGCACGCACACCAGCGGGATCAAGGCCTTGGTCACCCTTGCCACTGACGCGGGCACAATGTTCTGGCGTAATGGCTCTGGCGGACTGTCGCTGGCCTATGTCGCGACGGGGCGGATTCTGGGTTATGTCGAAGAGCATATGAACGCCTGGGATTTTCTGGCGGGCCATCTGATCGTGTCCGAGGCGGGCGGCAAGGTCGAGCCGGTGAATGCCGATGATGCCATTGCCCATGGTGGGCGCGTTGTGGTTGCCGGGGCGGGTGTGTTTGACGATGTGCTGGCGCTGGCGAAATCCGCCTATGACCGCTGACCCGCAGGGATCAGGACCGGGCCAGAGGCTGCGAAAGAGATTGTGACGGCGTCGCCCACCCGGAACGGGGTGGCCACATCGTCCAACACGGCAAAGACAGTGCCAAAGGCGGCGGTCACGGTGTATTCCATCCGGCTGCCAACATAGGTGGCCTTGTCGATCACCGCCGCCACCCCATCCCCTGCCCCGGCCATCAGCCGCATCCGCGACGGGCGCACGGCCAGCATCGCGCGACCCTGCGGCAGACCGCGTGAGGGAAGGCGATGTGTATAGTCTGCGATCCGCACTGTGGCGGTGTCGCCGTCCAGTGCAGAGATCTCGACCGGGATCAGGTTCGCCTCGCCGATGAAATCGGCCACAAAGGAATCTGCGGGGGCCTCATACAGATCGCGGGGCGTGCCCTTTTGCGCGATGGCGGCGTTGCGCATCACCACGATTTCGTCAGACACCGCCAAGGCCTCTTCCTGATCGTGGGTCACATAGACGACGGTCAGGCCAAGGCTTTGCTGAATCTCGCGGATTTCTTCACGCACCTGTCGGCGCAGCTTGGCATCAAGGTTTGACAGCGGCTCGTCAAACAACAGGACCTGCGGTTCCAGCACCAGCGCGCGCGCCACCGCGACCCTTTGCTGCTGGCCCCCCGAAAGCTCTGACGGCAGACGGTCGCCATAGCCGGTCAGCCCCACCAATCCCAGACCGGCAAAGGCCTTTTCCTTGGCCTCGGCCTTGGAAAAGCCCGAGAATTTCAGGCCATAACTGACATTTTCCATCACCGTCATATGCGGAAACAAGGCATAGCTTTGAAACACCATCGACACATCGCGGTCGGTGGCGGGCAGTTTGGTCACGTCCTTGTCGCCGATGAAAATGCGGCCCTTGGTGGCCATTTCCAGCCCCGCGATCATGCGCAGGGTCGTGGTCTTGCCGCAGCCAGAGGGACCAAGCAGGGTCACAAGGGTGCCCGCCGCCACGTCCAGATCGATGCTGTCCACCGCCGTGACTTTGGAGCCATAGACCTTGGACACATTCTCAAACCTGACGGAGGCGGCCTTGGCGTTGATCGAAGTCATTCAGTGTCCCTCACCATGGCTTGTGCGGCGGCCAATCTTGGTGCGCCCGACCAGCAGTTGCAGCAGCCCAACGGCGGCCAGCATCACGAAGATCAGCGCCGTCGAATAGGCGATGGCCAGCCCATAGTCGTTATTCTCGACCCGGCCGATGATATAGCTGGTGGCCATGTCATAGCGGGCCGAGACAAGGAAAATCACCGCCGAGATCGCCGTCATCGCGCGGACGAAACTGTAGACAAGGGCCGCTAGGATGGCAGGCCGCAACAGCGGCAAGATCACGGCGCGAAAGGTCTGCCAGCTGTTGGCCCCAAGGGTCAGCGAGGATTCGTCGAGGGATTTGTCCAGCTGGCTCATCGAGGCGATGCCCGCCCGCACGCCCACGGGCATGTTGCGGAAGATGAAACTGATGACAAGGATCAGCCCTGTTCCAGTGATCTCGATCGGGGGCACGTTGAAGGCGAGGATGTAGGCCACACCGATCACCGTGCCGGGAATGGCAAAGGACAGCATGGTGCCAAACTCGAACGCCCGTTTGCCTGCAAAGTCTTGTCGCGTCAGCAGATAGGCGGTGATCAGGCCGACAGCTGCGGTCAGGGGGGCGGCAAGAGTGGCGATCAGCATGGTGGTCCAGAAACTGTCCCAGGCAGAGCCCGTCCAGCGCAGGCCATTCTCACCCCAACTGACGCTAAAGGCTGTCAGGTAATGCTTGAACGTCAGCGTGTTGTCGACACCCCAAAGCTGCACGAAAGAGCCATAGAGGATCATGCCATAGACCAGAACGGTAAAGGCAGACCACAGCGCGACGATGGCATAGACCGGAATCGCCAAACCAGTTGGCATGGCCGGGTGAACGCCAGAATCCCCCTTGCCCGTGACAGTGGTGTAGCTTTTCTTTCCCAGCCAAAACCGTTGCAGATAGAATGCGCCAAGGGTGAACCCTAACAGCACCACCGCTAGAATAGAGGCGCGACTTTGGTCATATTGCGCGCCGACGATGGCAAAGAAAATCTCGGTCGACAGCACATCGAAATTACCGCCCAGCACCAGCGGGTTGCCAAAATCGGCCATGCTTTCGATGAACCCCAACAAGAACGCATTGGCCAGACCGGGGCGCATGAGGGGCCAACTGACCGTGCGAAAGGTTTGCCAACGGTTGGCGCGCAGGGTTTGCGCGGCCTCTTCCATGCTGGGGCTGACGCCCTCAACCACGCCAATCAGCACCAGAAAGGCGATGGGGGTAAAGGCCAGCAGTTGCGCAATCAAAACGCCGGGCAGACCATAGACCCATCGGCTGGCCTCGATCCCCAACACGCCTGCAACCGTGGTGGTGATCGTTCCGGACAGACCGAACAGCAAGATGATGGCAAGCCCGATCACAAAGGGCGGGGTGATGATCGGCAAAACCGTCAGCGCCCGCAGCATCCGCTTGTAGCGAAAGCCTGATCGCGTCAGCACCAAGGCAAAGGCAAGCCCCAAGAGCGTGGTCAGCACACCGACAAGCACCGCCAGCACCAGTGAGTTCCACGCCACCCCGCAGCGTGCCCCGCTCAGGCAGCCAAGGCCCCAGATGCGGGCATCAAGAAACTTGGGGAAAAACCCCACGATGGAATAGCCGCCGTCATCGGTGGCAAAGGCAGCCAGCAGCATCTTGGCGATGGGGAAAAAGACAAAGATCGTCACAACCGCAATCACGCCCCCGATGGCGGCGGTCACAAAGACATCGCCGTTCACCGCCCCCCGTGCGGCCAGACCTTGGGTGAACAGGAACAAGAAGGCCGATGCCGTGATCAGCGCCCCATAGCCCATGCCGAATTGGCGGTCTTCAAGCGGGCCGAACAGGGTTGTCAGCCATTGGGCCGAAAAGCCGCGCAACCCGATCCCCAAGCCCTGCGCCACCAACCACGCAAAGCCAAAGGCCCCCGCCGCAATCAGCACAATCGCAAAGGCCGGGTCAGATTTGCGCCGACCCAACACGGCCAGCGGCGCGATCAACGCCAGCGCCATGGGGGCAAGCCACAGTTTTTGCCCCATCGCCAACAGCGCCGCCGCAGGGGCGTAGTCCTTGTCAAAGGGCCAGCCATCCAGCAGCCACGCCAGCGACCAGAACTTCTCAACCCCGTACCAAGGCAAGACACAATACCCAACCCACCCGGCGATGATCCAAAAGATCAAAACCGGATGAGTGGTCTTTTCAAGGCTGGCGATGCGCAACGGTTACTGCGAACGGTTACTGCGGCAGCGTCGAGACGTCGTTGTCCCACTTTGACAGCAGGCGTTTACGCTCGTCAGAGGAGCCGTATTTCTTGAAGTCATAGTCGATCAACTTTATCGTCGCCATGTCGGGTGCCTTGTCCGATTTGGCAGCGCCCACATTCGACATCACCTGAAAGGCGTTGACCTGCAGGGCAAGGCTCTGCGCCTCGGCACTCAGCGCCCAGTCGTAGAATTTCTTTGCCTCATCGATGTTGCGGGCACCCTTGATGATCGACATCGAGCCGATCTCATAGCCTGTGCCTTCGCAGGGGGCCACGGTGGTGATCGGAAAGCCCGCAACGGTTTGTGCCACTGCATCATGCATGAAGACGATGCCGATCAGCGTCTCGCCCTGCCCTGCTGCCTTGATCGGGGCCGACCCCGACTTGGTGTATTGGTTGATGTTGGCATGCAATCGCTTCATGTAATCAAAGCCGCCATCTTCGCCAAATATCTGCACCATCGACGCAAGGGTGGTATAGGCCGTGCCCGAGGAATTCGGGTTCGCCATCTGGACCATGCCCTTGTAGTCCGGCTTGGTCAGATCTTCCCAGCACGCCGGGGCGGCAAGGCCGGACTTGGCCAGCATGTCGGTGTTGTAACCAAACCCAAGCGCGCCGGAATAGATGCCGATGGTCTTGTCGCCCGCACTTGCCGCCTGCGCCAGCGCCCATGGGTGCAACTGGTCGCGCATGGGGCTGACATAGGCCTCGGTCAGGTCTTCCTCAGCCGCCTGCAGATGCGGATCGCCAGTGCCCCCCCACCAGACATCGCCCTTGGGATTGCTGGCCTCGGCCTTGATCTGCGCGAATGTCTCGCCCGAGGATTTGCGCGTCATCGCAACGTCGATGCCGGTCGCCTCTTCAAAATTCTTCTCCATCAACTGGCACCATTCTTCTTGCGCCGAGCAATAGAGGTTCAGATCAGCCAGCGCGGCAGTGCCAGACAAGGCAGTTGTCGTCGCAAAAACAGCAGCCGCAACAGCGGATTTGGTCATGGTATTCCTCCCAGAATGCACAGGTCTTTGGTGCCCCTTCTTCGGGAGGCATCCGAATGTTCAAAAACCCTAGCCCATGTCACATAACTGTTACAAACAAAAATATGCGGGTGATCGTCGTTTCTTTTCGAACGCAAAAAATGCCTTGAACGGAGGCCGAGGGTTGCTTTGTTGACGTTGCACCTGCCCCCTGATTGGCCCGGGTCGGGCGACAGACCGACGGGACAGAATGTGGTCTTGCCCCCCCCATCGCAAAACCAGCGCATGGCCCCGTCACCGGGCCTTTCGACCCGCAGGGGAATTGCGGTGCAGGTGACCAGCCATCAGGTGCTGATCGCTTTTCCCTTGGCCCTGCCGGGACGAAGGAATCGTCTCGTGCGGAATCCGTCCCTCGGCAAGCTTGAACGCAGCACTATTGCCCCGTCGCTTTGCGGCGCACATCCCTGTCAATCTTGCAGCGGCAAGATCAAAGTCAGAGCGCTCCGTTTGCCTCAAGCAAGCAAGAAATTCGACACAGGCAGCTGCCACAACATTGATTTACCTTAGTATTATTCACCCAATGGCCCTTTGACAGAGTGTCGAGCAAAGGCCACTTGGCACAGGTCGGGGTAAAACTGCGACGATTGGGACGGGTTTGGGTTCTGGTCACTTTGGCGGACCGTTCTGCGCAATCCGAGCCCCCAATGAAAAAGGGCCGGTGTTACCCGGCCCGTATTAAAAATCGCTAGCTCTATATCCAAAGTGATATGTTATTCATAACCGAAAGGATAGTCTGGATTTCCTTACGTCAATTAGGATGGGTCAGGCGTGCGGACAGGCGAAGGGCATGTGCGGGATGTCTTGCGACGGCTGGCAAGACCGGGTCATAGGCGGCGCGGATCACCTCGGCGATATCGGGGCGCAGGACGACCACTTGCCCAACCTTGGCCAAGGCGGAACGGTCCGCAAAGGCCAGATCGCTCCACAACAAGATCACCTGCACCGCTTGGTTCAGGGCGAGCGTTTCGGCCGCAACGGATTCCAAGTCTGCGTCCATACGCACAAAGACAAAGGCCGCCTTGATCGCCCCCTGCGCATCAAACCGAAAAATACGGTATTGGTTCGCCGCAACAGCCTCCAGCCGATCCAGCAAGGGCAACAGATCGGGGATCAACTTTTCCAGTTTGGGCACGTGGCGCAATTCGTCCCAGTCGCGCAGAAAGAACATCATCAGATTGGCCCCAAGTTCGGGGTCAGTTTCGGACATGCTGTGATGGGCCAGCGCCACCACGGCCTCCAAAGCACCTTTGACCACCCCCAATGTGGCGTCGTCCACGCCAAAGACCACCGGCACAATGGGCCGCCCCCAGCGGGCGCAAAGGTATTGCCCGTCGCCGCGCGTGAACAAACGCTCAATCTCTTCCGCGTCCATGCCTGTCTCCTTGCCGCTGTGCCGGCTGCCAGTAACCCCAGAGCGGCGCTGCGCGCAACCACCCACCCCCTTTGGCCGGGGCAGATTCTTGCGGGTGCCATGCATGGCGCACCCGTGGTCAAGGCGCTGCCCCATCTGGACTCTGCGGGCATCTGCACCAATATAGGGGCATGTCCTTGCCACCCGGATTCCTTGACGAATTGCGCACCCGCGTCTCGCTGTCTCAGGTGGCGGGGCGCAAGGTCACATGGGATATGCGCAAATCCAACATGGCCAAGGGTGATTGGTGGGCCCCCTGCCCCTTTCATCAGGAAAAATCCGCCAGCTTCCATGTCGATGACCGCAAGGGATTTTACTATTGCTTTGGCTGCCATGCCAAAGGCGACGTGCTGTCCTTTGTCAAGGAGACCGAGAATACCGGTTTCATGGAGGCGGTTGAAGTTCTGGCGCGTGAAGCCGGGATGACCATGCCCGCCCGCGACCCGCGCGCCGCCGAAAAGGCCGATCAGCGCACACAGCTGTCGCAGGTGATGGAAGAGGCCGTGAAATGGTTCCGCCTGCAACTCAAGACCTCCGCAGCAGCAGAGGCGCGCGCCTATATCGTAAAACGTGGGTTGGATGAGGCCGCGCAAGACCGCTGGGAAATCGGCTTTGCGCCGGATCAGCGACAGGCCCTGTTTCTGGCGATGACGCAAAAGGGCTTTCCCGCCGAGATGATCATTGCGGCGGGCCTGTGCGCAAAGGCGGATGACGGATCGATCTATGACCGCTTTCGTGGGCGCATCATCTTTCCCATCCGGGATGCGCGGGGCCGGGCGATTTCGCTGGGCGGGCGGGCGATGGCAGCCGATGCGCGGGCCAAATACCTCAACGGACCGGAAACCGAGTTGTTCGACAAGGGGCGCAGCCTGTTCAATCAGGGCCCCGCGCGCGAGGCTGCCGGCAAAGGGCAACCACTTGTCGTGGCCGAAGGATACATGGATGTCATCGCCCTGTCCGAGGCCGGGTTTCGCGCAACCGTAGCCCCGCTTGGCACCGCCGTGACCGAGGATCAGTTGCGCCTGTTGTGGCGCATCTCGGACGAGCCGATCATCGCATTGGATGGCGATACAGCCGGGGTCCGGGCCGCGCTGCGGGTGATCGACCTTGCGCTGCCTGTGCTTGAGGCCGGAAAGGGCCTGCGCTTTGCCCTGCTGCCCACGGGCCTTGATCCAGATGACCTGATCAAACAGCAAGGCGCTGGCGCGATGCAAAAGGTGCTGGACGCAGCGCAGCCCATGGTCAGCCTGCTGTGGCGGCGCGAGACAGAGGGCAAAAGTTTTGACAGCCCCGAGCGCAAGGCCGCCTTGGACAAGACCTTGCGCGCCGCCCTCAAGCGGATCACCGACCCCTCGATCCGCAGCCATTATGGCGAAGAGATCAAGCGCCTTCGCTGGGATTTGTTTGGCACAAAGCCGCGAGCCTTTACGCCGCGTGCACCTTGGGTTCCGGGCCAGCGTGGCCGGGGGGGCGCACCCGCCCAACCCATCGCCCCGATGGCGACCACCCGCGCGTCCTTGCTGGCCACGGTGAACAGCGGCACGGACGACAGTCTGCGCGAGGCGGTCATTCTGGCGGGCTGCATCAATCATCCGGCGCTGATCGCCACATTTGAATCTGGTTTGGAGCGGTTGGAGTTCCACGGCCATGGCCATGACCTGCTGCGCAATCTGATCCTCTATCACCAAACCGCGCCGAACCTGCACGCCACCCTTATGGCCGAGGCCCCCTTGCCCACCGAGGCGGTTCTGCTGCATCCCCATGTGCGCATCACCGCCGCCCTGTCCCAAGGTGCGGACGAAGAGACTGCGGCCAATTGCCTTGCCGAAGCGATGGCCAGATTGCAGGCAGATCGTGCACACCGTCTTGAAATTTCCGATGCGGAAGACGATCTCACTGGTGTGGCGGACGAAGGCCTGACATGGCGGGTTTCCAAGGCTGCGGAGGCGCGTCACAGCGCGGCCCGTGGCCCTCAAGATACAAAAGGCGATTCGGTTCTTGCGCCGAATGGGATTGAACTGGATCGAGATGAATTGGACCGCGCCCGAAAGCTGCATGATTCTATCGACTTTTCACGCGGGGGCCGGAGTAGTAACCACTGAGAAATCGTTTTCCCGACCCATTACAGAAGAAAGTGAGTGAGTCGGCCTTTAATCTAGCGTGATTCGCGTTATTGATTCGTAATCGCCAGATCCGATTCGCCGATCGCGCCCTCAAGGAGCAGACATGGCCCTGAAAGACACCGACGACAGCAAGCCCGAAGCTGATGAGGCTGATGTCTCGCTCGATATGAGCCAGGCTGCAGTCAAGAAGATGATCGCCGATGCGCGTGAGCGCGGCTACATCACCTATGAGCAGCTTAATCAGGTGATGCCACCTGAACAGGTGTCGTCCGAACAGATTGAAGACGTCATGTCGATGCTGTCCGAAATGGGCATCAATGTCATCGAGGATGATGAAGTTGAAGAAGCCGAGGCCGCACCAAGCGCCTTGGTCGAGACCAACACATCGCGCGATGTGGCCGTGGTCAGCACAACGACCGAGGCGCTTGATCGCACCGATGACCCGGTGCGCATGTATCTGCGCGAAATGGGCAGCGTGGAGCTTTTGTCGCGCGAGGGCGAAATTGCCATCGCAAAGCGGATCGAGGCTGGCCGCAACACGATGATCCTTGGTCTGTGTGAAAGCCCACTGACCTTTCAGGCCATCACGATCTGGCGCGACGAACTTCTGAACGAAGATATCTTGCTGCGCGATGTGATCGACCTTGAAGCCACCTTTGGCCGCAACCTTGACGGCGACGAAGATCTGGAAGGCGCCGAGATTGAGGGCGTCGAGGTCGGCTCTGGCACCGGGGCTGCGCGCGGAGCCGACTCGGCTGAGCCTGAGCTTGATGCCGACGGCAATCCGCTCATGCGCTCGGACGATGATGACGATGATGACGAGGCCTCCAATATGTCGCTTGCCGCGATGGAGGCGGCGCTGAAGCCAAAGGTGCTTGAAACCCTTGAAGTCATCGCGCGGGACTATGTGACCCTGTCCGAGATGCAAGACGCGCGGATGAACGCGACCCTTTCGGAAAAGACACGCTTCTCGGCCAATGACGAAGCGGCCTATCAAAAGCTGCGCTCGGAAATCGTGGTTTTGGTGAATGAACTTCACCTGCACAACAACCGGATCGAAGCCCTGATCGACCAGCTTTATGGCATCAACCGCAAGATCATGGCGATCAACTCTGGCATGGTCAAACTGGCAGACGCAGCCCGGATCAACCGCCGCGAATTCATCGACGAATATCAGGGCTATGAACTTGATCCGTCATGGCTGGACCGCATGGCCCAGAAATCGGGTCGCGGCTGGCAGGCGCTTTTGGAAAAATCCCGCGAAAAGGTCGAAGATCTTCGCGCTGAAATGGCGACCGTCGGCCAATATATTGGCGTCGATATCTCTGAATTCCGCCGGATCGTGAATCAGGTCCAAAAGGGCGAGAAAGAAGCACGTCAGGCCAAGAAGGAAATGGTCGAGGCCAACCTTCGCCTCGTGATTTCCATTGCCAAGAAATACACCAACCGTGGCTTGCAATTCCTTGATCTTATTCAGGAAGGCAACATTGGCCTGATGAAGGCCGTGGACAAGTTTGAATATCGCCGTGGCTATAAGTTCTCTACCTATGCGACATGGTGGATCCGTCAGGCGATCACGCGGTCCATCGCCGACCAAGCCCGCACGATCCGTATCCCGGTCCATATGATCGAGACGATCAACAAGCTGGTCCGCACGGGCCGCCAGATGCTGCACGAAATCGGTCGCGAGCCGACGCCGGAAGAACTGGCCGAAAAGCTGCAGATGCCGCTCGAAAAGGTCCGCAAGGTGATGAAGATCGCCAAGGAGCCTATTTCGTTGGAAACGCCAATTGGCGACGAGGAAGACAGCCAGCTTGGCGACTTCATCGAAGACAAGAATGCGATCCTGCCTTTGGACAGCGCCATTCAGGAAAACCTGAAGGAAACCACGACGCGGGTTCTGGCCAGCCTTACCCCGCGCGAAGAACGCGTTCTGCGCATGCGCTTTGGTATCGGCATGAACACCGACCACACGCTGGAAGAGGTCGGCCAACAGTTCAGCGTGACACGCGAACGTATTCGTCAGATCGAGGCGAAAGCCTTGCGGAAGCTGAAGCATCCAAGCAGGTCGCGGAAGTTGCGTAGTTTCTTGGATCAGTGAGGGGATAGAGCGTGAACCTGAACGACTTACGAGATGAGATCATCGCGGCAGATGCGAAAGCCGCGTTCGATGTCTTGCTCGACGGGTTTTCTTCACATCACGGCTTCTCGGTTCAGCCGCATGAACAAGGCTTTCTGAACAGCCTGCGGATCTGGAGGGAGGCAGATTTCTGCTTCGCCGCCATCCCGAACGATGAATGGGTTCTGGCCTACGTTCGGAAGCCCGAATTGCGTCGTGGGTTTCTGTCTTATGAAAGCGTTGTTGCGGAATTTCCGGATGCTCGCCTGACCAGCCAAGGCGAAGTCACTTTGCGAATCCGCGACGCAGCAACAGCCGAACGCTGGCTCTCGGTGGCTTTGGCTAACGCATAGCGGTGGGTGGTTCTTCGCGGCACGCGAAGGTTCACCCACCAAACCCGGCGCGCCGGCGTGTCAGGCAATGCTCTGGAAAGTGCCCAGCGTCGTTTTCATCACGGTGAAGGACTCCCATGACCTCATTCCTCTCACGCCTGTTCGGAAAATCTGCCCCCCAAGCGCCGGAACCTGTCTTGCACAAGGAGTTCCGGATTTTTCCGCAGCCCATCAAGGATGGCGCCGGCTTTCGGATTGCTGCGCGGATTGAGAAGGATTTTGGCGAAGAGACCAAGACCCACCACCTGATCCGTGCCGATACCCACGGCGCCGAAGATGGGGCGATTGAGGCGTCTGTTGCCAAGGCAAAGCAGGCGATTGATCAACTGGGTGATACAATTTTCGGCTGATGACCCTGCCGTCAAAAGCGGGTCAGCGGGTTCAGGCCGGGTCTGGCAAGGTCAGGGCTTCCCATGCCTCACCCATGGCAAGGATGCACGACTTGCCGTCCGTGTAGCTTTGAACCAACGTCCAGTCGCCGCGCGGATCAGTCCAGATCTCCATCACCATCTCGACATTGCGCACACCCATTCCAGCAAGGCGCGAACCATACTGGACCGTTAGCCGCTGCACCATCTCGGCGCGCGGGGCGCAAAGCACCTCAGCAATGGGTGAGCCCGCCACGGCAGGAAGCGTGGCGAGCAAGCTCAGGGAAAGGGTGAGTCGGCCTAACATGCATGGAATGGTAACACGAATATGACAAAATCACCCAACCCCTTCAGGGGGCTACGGTGATCGTCAGCTTCATTGCGGCGTACCAATCCGCCAGTTCGCGCATGCGGGCATCGTCCAGATCGGCGGCGATGACGCTCATGATCTCATGCTTGCGCTTGCCAAGGCGAAACGCCTTGAGCTGGGTGTCGATATAGATCGCGGTTTCCCCAGCCAGATTGGGCGCGTCGGGCACCTCGGCAATGCCATTGACGCCGTGGCATCCGGTGCAATCCTCTGGCGCCATGTCTTCGGTCTTGCCAGCAGGCAGCGTGGAGCTTGCCGTGTGCGACGAATACCATGCCGCCAGATCGGCAATCTTTTGATCGCTCAGACCCTTGGCGACCACCGTCATCATCTCATGCTCACGCGTGCCTTCGCGAAAGGCGGTCAGTTGGTGCATGATATAGGCCGGGTTTTCGCCGCCGATATGGGGTGCAATCGGTATCTTGGCAAATCCGTCGATCCCATGACAGGTGCGGCACTGACCCGCCAGCTTTTTCCCCGCCGCCGCGTCACCTGTCAGCGCCTCTGCCGGAACTTCTGCGAAACCCATCTGGGCGAGGAAAACCCCGCCCAGACCGATCAATGAGGCAAGCCTCATCCGTTTTGTCATCACTGCCCCTCGTACCAGATGCGGTAGATGGCGCCAGCAAGGTCATCAGACACAAGGATGGACCCGTCACGCAGCTGCGCCACATCGACAGGGCGGCCAAGGTATTCGCCGTTCTCGTCGATCCAGCCTTCGGCAAAGGGCTCGCTCGTCGCGGTGCCGTCCTCAGCCACATAGCTGACCATAACGCGCGCGCCGACAGGGGTCGTGGCGTTCCACGATCCGTGCTGTGCCGAGAAGATGGCGTTCTTGTACTTTGCCGGGAACATATTGCCCGAATAGAACATCATCCCGAGGTCGGCCGCATGCGCCACGGTTTCGACCACTGGCATCGTCACCTCAACCGGCACCTCTTGGCCAGCATACTCGTTGGTGCGGACCGAACCGCCGCCATACCAAGGATGGCCAAAGTTCAGGCCGGTCGCGGACATGCGGTTGATTTCGCCCGGCGGGATGTCATCGCCCATGCCATCCACCTGATTGTCGGTGAACCACAGCTCGCCCGTTGTCGGGTGGAAGTCGTGTCCGACCGAGTTGCGGATACCACGCGCCACAACCTCACGTCCCGTGCCGTCGGTGTTTACACGGATCATCCCACCGATGCCGACCTGATCGTAAAGCTCGGCCTTTTCCGGTGGGCGCACGTTGAACGGCTGCCCGAGTGAGATATACAGCTTGCCATCCGGGCCGACCTTGCAGACGCGCGCGGTGTGGTTGTAGCTTTCCTCCTCAGCCGGGATCAACTCGCCCTGCGGAATGACGTTGACGGCCACCACATCTGGGGACTCGTAAAAGAACTCAGCCGCTGGGTAGACCAGAACGCGGTTTTGTTCCGCGATATACAAGAACCCATCGGGCGAGAAGCATGGCCCGTTCGGGATCGCCTTTGTCAGCGACGGCGCGAAGTTCTTCACCTCATCCGCGACGCGGTCCTTGTTGCGGTCGGTCACAGACCAGACTTCGGATTTGCGGGTGCCGACAAAGGTGACGACCCCTTGTGGGCCAACAGCCATGTGGCGGGCATCAGGCACAACCGCATAAAGCCCGATCTTGAAGCCGGGCGGCATCTTGATCCGCTCAAGGTTCTTTTTGATCCCATCGGCAAAGTCACCGGTCTGCTCAACCACGGTGAAGTCGGTAACGCCGGTGGTCTTCATGCTCGACAACGTGTCAAGATTGCTTGGCGCCGCGGCAGTTTGCGCGGATGCACCGCTTGCAAGCATCGCCAAGGCCGCCACGGATGTCATTAGACGTTTCATTCTCTCTCCTCCCAAATTTTCGGACAAGACTCATTATTCACCAAGGGGTTATGCCCCTTGCCGCTGTTTCTCACTCACCAAGACCACTATTCTGTTCAAAGCCGAGGGGCCGTCCGAAGCCCCTTCCTGGTAATGTTATTTTACCAATTTGACGTCCGTCAACGACTTTTTGTATGTAAAATAATATGTAGTATACCTATACTACAATCTATGCGGGTGCAGCATCTGCCGAGAAAGACTGCTGTTTGAAACCAGACCCTTAGGCAAAGTCAGCTAGGTGCAGCGGCGCGCCATGCTGCATTGCAGAAATACCGCCGCTGCGCAGCAATCGCCTCAGGCGAGATTCGTTTTGAAGAAATCCACGGTCCGCGACCATGCAAGTTCTGCCGCCGCCTCGTCATAGCGAGGGGTGGAGTCATTGTGGAAGCCGTGATTGACGTCCGGGTATATATAGGCCTCATAGGTCGTCCCGGCGGCTTTCAGCGCCGCCTCATACTCTGGCCAGCCCGCATTCACCCGCTCATCCAACCCGGCATAGTGGATCAGAAGTGGGCTTTTGATCTTGGGCACATCTGCCGCATTTGGCTGACGGCCATAAAACGGAACCGCGCCGCCCAATTCCGGATAGGCCACTGCGGCTGCATTGGCGACGCCCCCGCCATAGCAAAACCCAGTGATCCCGACCCTGCCGGTGGATCCCTCATGCGTCAGCAAAAACTCCACAGCAGCAAAGAAATCATTCATCAGTTTTTCCGGGTCAACCGTCTGCTGCAGATCACGCCCCTTTGCATCATTGCCCGGATAGCCCCCAACAGAGGTCAGACCATCGGGGGCAAGCGCCATGAACCCCGCCTTGGCCAAACGACGTGCGACATCCTCGATATAAGGATTGAGGCCGCGGTTTTCATGCACGACAACAACCGCAGGCAGCTTGCCCTCACTCCCCGCAGGACGCACCATATAGCCGCGCACCTCACCATGCCCATTGGGTGACGGATAGGTGATGTATTCGCCAGCAATCTCGGGGTCATTGAAACTGACCTGCTCTGCCAAGGCATAGTTTGGGCTCAGCATGTCCAAAAGCGCAAAAGCGGTGACGCCCCCAACAGCGAATTTTCCTGCCCGGTCAAGGAATTGGCGCTTGGTGATCTTTCCATGGGCATAAAAGTCGTAGAGTTCCAAAAGTTCCTGATCAAAGTCTTTCGCTGTCATGCGGGTCATGGCAATGCCTCCAAAATTTGCACTCATGGTTGCAGTGTAGCGCAAGAACGGTCTTTGCCCCCTCACAGAGGCGTGAGCCGCATTGAGTCCGCCACGCCACACCTGAAGCCCTAGATAAAGGGGGTGCGACTTGGTACTAGGCGAAATAGACCGCTTGCCCCTATAGTCAGTGGACAACAGCCGGGAAGATACCCGGACCTTGAGGCAGGCACATCAACGACTAGCAAGGAGGGGGCCCCATGCGCTGCCCATTCTGCGGCAATATCGACACGCAAGTCAAAGACTCGCGCCCGGCTGAAGACCACGTTGCCATTCGGCGGCGACGCTTTTGCCCGGCCTGTGGCGGCCGTTTTACCACCTATGAACGCGTTCAACTGCGCGATCTGGTTGTGATCAAATCCAGCGGCAAGCGCGAGGATTTCGACCGCGACAAGCTTGAACGCTCCATCCGCATCGCCATGCAAAAGCGGCCCATCGACCCCGAGCGGATTGATCAGATGATTTCCGGCATCGTGCGGCGTCTGGAAAGCCTTGGCGAAACCGACATTCCGTCGCGGGATATCGGTGCCATCGTGATGGAAAGTCTGGCGCGGATCGACACAGTGGCCTATGTGCGCTTTGCCAGTGTTTACAAGAACTTCCAGGCTGCTGATGATTTTGACAAATTCGTCAGCGAGTTGCGGCCCGGCGAAAAGGGCGACGACTGATCGAAAGCGTCGGGAAAAGTTGAGCGAAAGCGAAACAGACAGACAGCACATGACACACGCCCTCGCGATGGCCTCGCGGGGGCTTGGCCGTACATGGCCCAACCCGGCTGTGGGCTGTGTGATCGTGAATGGCGGGCGCATCGTCGGGCGGGGCTGGACCCAAGTTGGCGGGCGGCCCCATGCGGAAACGATGGCGCTGGCACAGGCCGGGGCACTGGCCCGTGGCGCCACAGCCTATGTCACGCTGGAGCCCTGCGCCCATCACGGAAAAACCCCGCCCTGCGCCGAGGCACTGATTGCAGCGGGTGTGACCCGTGTCGTCAGCGCCCTGACCGACCCCGACCCTCGCGTGTCGGGCAAGGGTCACGCGATGTTGGCGGCGGCGGGGATTGTGGTGACCGAAGGGGTGCTTTCGGCGCAAGCACGGGCCATCAATGCAGGCTTTCTCAAGCGGGTGACGCAGGGCCTGCCCTTTGTCACGCTGAAACTGGCCACGACGATTGACGGGCGCATTGCGACTTCAACGGGCGAGTCGCGTTGGATCACCGGGGCCGAGGCGCGGCGCTATGTGCACATGCTTCGCATGACCCATGACGCGGTCATGGTCGGATCAGGCACCGCCTGTGCCGATGACCCTGACCTGACGGTGCGCGACATGGGTAGGGTTCAGCAGCCCCTGCGCATCTTGCTTGACCGCAGCCTGCGCCACAGCCCCGACAGCTGCCTTGGGCAGACGGCCCGGCAAAACCCGGTCTGGATCCTGCATGCGCCCGAGGCCCCCGCCCCGGCGCAAGCAGCTTGGACAGCTACAGGCGCAAGGCTCCTGCCCTGCCCCGCACCGGATGGACGGCTGGATCTGACCCACGCGCTAAGCTCACTCGCGGCCGACGGCGTGACCCGCATTTTGGCCGAAGGCGGCGGCACAATCGCCGCCGCACTGATCACCGCAGGCCTTGTCGATGAGTTGATCCATCTTGGCGCGGGCAAGTTGATCGGCGCAGATGGCATTCCGGCCTTGGGGTCATTGGGTCTGAAAACCCTTGGCGATGCGCCAAACCTGCGGCTGCTGGCGACCCGCCAGATCGGGCAGGACACCGTTTCGCATTGGACACGTAGCTAACCGAAAATCGTCGCCAATCGGCGGCAGTTCTGCCCTCAGGTCACAGTCAGCGGCAAGCGCCGCCCGGATAGTGTTGCTCTACCCCGCCTCAAACAAATCGCTCTGTCCCGGGGCGCGAGGGGCCTCCAGCCCCAGATGCCGCCACGCCTTTGCGCCCAGCATCCGCCCGCGTGGGGTGCGCTGCAAAAGGCCCTGTTGCAGCAAATAGGGCTCAATCACCTCTTCAATAGCATCCCGCGCCTCGGACAGGGCAGCCGCGATGGTTTCCACCCCCACTGGACCGCCGCCATATTGCTCGGCCAAAAGGCCAAGATAGCGCCGATCCGCCCCATCAAGCCCAAGGTGATCAACCCCCAGCCGCGTCAGCGCCCGGTCGGCCAAGGCGCGGCTGATCCGCCCGCCCTCCTCCACCAACGCAAAATCCACCACCCGGCGCAAAAGCCGCCCGGCAATCCGCGGCGTGCCACGTGCCCGCCGCGCAATCTCACGGCAGCCATCGGCCTCGGCCTGCACACCCAATAGCCGCGCGCCACGGGTGACAATTTCGTGCAACTCGTCCTCGGTGTAAAACTGCAACCGCGTGGGAATGCCAAATCGGTCGCGCAACGGCGTGGTCAACAGACCCAGCCGAGTGGTGGCCCCCACCAGTGTAAAGGGCTGCAGATCAATCCGCACCGTGCGCGCAGCAGGCCCCTCACCAATCACCAGATCAAGGGCGAAATCCTCCATCGCTGGATAGAGCACCTCTTCCACCACAGGGGAAAGCCGGTGAATTTCATCAATGAACAGAACGTCATTGGGTTCGAGATTGGTCAGGATCGCCGCCAGATCGCCGGGCTTGGCAAGAACGGGGCCTGACGTCATACGAAACCCCACCCCCAATTCACGCGCCATGATCTGTGCAAGCGTGGTCTTGCCAAGGCCGGGCGGGCCATGGAACAGGGTATGATCCATCGCCTCGCCGCGCATTTTGGCGCTCTCAATGAAAATGCGCAGATTTGCGCGGACCTCTTGCTGGCCAATGAATTCTTCAAGCCCTTGCGGACGCAGGGCGCGGTCAGAATCTTCGGGAAGCTTTTCGGGGCGAAGGGAGGGATCAGGATCAGGCATGGGTGAACATTCCCCGAACGCGGGCGCTTTGGCAAGCGCCAAGCATCATCCCCGCATCACGCCCATGGACCTTGTGACCGACGCCTCCCCACCCCCACGCGCGGGATCGAAGATTGCTGCGCGCTGGCCCGCGGCTTGGCCGTCATTGCCTCCAATGCGGCAATCCGGTTGGCGGTCTTGGGGTGGGTCGAGAACAACGCATCATGGGCATGGGCATGCAGCGGGTTGATGATGAACATATGGGCCAGCGCAGGGTTGCGCTCTGCCTGAACATTATCAATGCCTTTGGCAATGCTCTCGATCTTGCGCAGCGCATCCGCCAGCCCCATCGGGTCGCCGCTGATTTCGGCCCCGATGCGGTCGGCCTCATATTCCCGGCTGCGGCTGATCGCCATCTGAACCAGCCCCGCCGCCATGGGGGCCAGAACCATCAAGACCAAGGTGCCAATCAATCCCCCCGTCCGCTCGCGATTACCAAAGAACAGTGCGAAATTGGCCAGCATGGAAATGGCCCCGGCAAAGGTGGCGGTTATCGTCATGATCAACGTGTCATGGTTGCGGATATGGGCCAGTTCATGGGCCATGACACCCGCAATCTCCTCGGGTGTCAGGCGACGCAACAGGCCAGCAGTCGCAGCCACAGCCGCGTTTTGCGGATTGCGCCCGGTGGCAAAGGCGTTGGGTTGATCGGAGTCAATAATGAACACCTTGGGGCGCGGCATCCCCGCCCCATCGGCCAGACCATGCACCATGCGCACAAGGCCGGGTGCCGTGGCCTCACTCACCTCGCGCGCGCCCGTCATCGACAAAACTGCGCGATCCGAATTCCAATAGGTGAACAGGTTCATCGCCGCAGCCACCATCAGCGCAATCACCGCACCACTGGTCCCGCCCAGCAGGCCGCCAAGGCCCATGAACAGGGCGGTCATCGCCGCCATCAGCACAAATGTTTTCGCGTATCCGCTCATGCTCGACCCTCCGATGCCCCCCATATGGGATGCCACCTGATCAACGCCAAGGGGGCATCATCTGTTGATAAATATCCCGGGGGTGAGGCGCGCAGCGCCGAGGGGGCAGCGCCCCCTGCCCCCCCTCACAGCTATCGCGGCGCAAGCAGTTTCAGCGCCCGGCGGATCAAGTGGGCCGTATCCGCCTCGGGTTCTTCGCTGGCGATCGTGGCCACGGCCTGCGCCGCATCCCCCTGACCATATCCAAGGTTCAGCAGCGCCGAAAGCGCGTCGGCAGTATATCCAGCCCGTTTGCTGGCCCCCTCATCAGGTTTTATCACCCTGCGGGGGGCAAGCGCGGGCTGCATCTGCTCGATCACCTCATCCCCCGGCGTGGCCCGCGCCGACAGGCTGACGCCCGCCGCCATGATACCTGGGGCCTTTGACTTCAATTCCAGAATAACCCTTTGCGCCAGTTTCGGCCCGACACCGGGGGCCGCCTGCACGGCCCGCGCATCGCCCAGCGTGATGGCCCGGCTGACCCCATCCGGGCCCAACGTGCCCAGAATGGCCATCGCAGCCTTTGCGCCCACACCTTGCACCGTGACCAGCAGCTTGTGCCATTCCTTTTCCAGCATGGTCGGAAAACCGAAAAGCTGCAGCAGGTCTTCGCGCACCACCAATTCGGTGAACAGCGACGCGGCCTCCCCCACGCCGGGCAATCCCGCCAAGGTCCGGTCGCTGACGTGGACGATATAACCCACGCCGCGCACATCGATCAAAACGCTGTCAGACCCGCGCCAATCCAGCCGACCAGAAATTTTGCCGATCATCCTGCTGCCCTTTTCATTGCCGCCTGCAAGCGGCCTGCACTTTGCATGTGATGGGCATGGCAGATCGCGATGGCAAGAGCGTCCGCCGCATCTGGCCCCACAATGATGACCCCCGGCAAATGCAACCGCACCATATGATCGACCTGCACCTTGGCGGCATGGCCGACGCCGACGACGGTCTTTTTCACCGCATTGGGCGCATATTCCCCTACCGTCAGCCCCGCCTGCGCAGGCACCAAAAGGGCAATGCCCCGCGCCTGACCAAGCTTCAGCGTGGCCACCGCATCCTTGTTGACAAAGGTATGCTCCACGGCCGCCTCATCTGGCTGATAGGTTTGCACCACATCGGTCAATTGCCGATGCAGCGCGCACAAGCGAAAGGCAAGATCGCCATCCGCCCCGTCGGAATGGCAGATGCCATTGGCGACATGGGTGATCCGCGAACCAGCCACATCGATGACCCCCCAGCCCAAATTCCGAAGGCCGGGATCAATTCCAATAACGCGCATGCCTGCCCCTTTTTCTTGCTTTTGAAAAAACTAGCACGAAAAGAGAACATCCGCCAAGCCAATTCCAAAAGCCCTGCGAATGACGCAAAACGCCAGTATGCTTTTTCGCCGGTTCACCCTTGCGCCTGCAGAAAGCGACACTCGACCAACTGAAGCCGACACCGACCCCGAAAGGTCAATAAAATAAGGCGAAAAATGGCCTGATCCCCTTGCGCCAAGCGCATGGCGGGCATGCCAAGAGCGCCACTTGCTTTGCACATGCAGCAAGATTAATTGGCAGTCATCAGGGCGAATTGCCCATCACACATGCAGTTTAAAAAGGATTACCGCCATGGCCGCCTATGAGACGTCCCGCCCGGCGCCATTTGGCGCTATCTCGATCTTCCGCGCCGTCCAGAACATCAGTGCTCTTCTAAGCACCGTCGCAAACTGGAATGATGCGCGCGTCACCCGCAAGGCACTTTCAAAACTTACCGACCGTGAGTTGGATGATATCGGCCTGTGCCGTGGCGACATCGAGATGATTGGCCGCTAAACCGACCAACGCCCCGAATGACACCGAAAGCCGTCGCGCAACTCGCCGACGGCTTTTTGCGTTTTGCATCCATGCGGGCGTGCCATTTCCGACTCAGAACGCTGATTTTCTATCGGTCATCACGATTTCTCGCGAATTCTCTGCCAAACTGCCCTTAGTTTGGTAAAACTGACAAAATACGAAACCGGGGCAGCACGAATGGAAGAACAAAGCAAACGGGAAATGGTCCGGGGCAGGTTGCTGCGGTCATTGCCAAAAGGCGCGATCGTCGCCGAGGTGGGCGTCTGGGAAGGCGGTTTCTCCCATCGGATCCTGGAGATTTGTGACCCCAAGGAACTCCATCTGATTGATCCATGGCTTTATATGCCCGAGTTTTCGAACACCGGTTTTGGCAAAAAGAAAAATGAGCATCTGATGGAAGAGCGCTATCACAAGGTGGTTGCGCGTTTCGCCGATGATCCGCGCGTGAAAGTGCACCGCGCGACCTCAGAGGTGGCCATGGCGAAGTTTCCAGATGGCTATTTTGATTGGGTCTATCTGGATGGCAACCACAATGAACCCTTCATCGGCCAAGACCTTGCCTTAAGCTTGACAAAGGTGAAACCGAACGGGATCATCTCAGGGGATGATTACAATTGGATGGCTGACACATTGGCAGCCCCCGTGCGCACCGCAGTCGAGAATATGATGGCCGAATTGGGCGGCAAAGCCACGCTCAAACTCATGGCAAATCAATACATCTGCACTTTAAGGCGCGCATAACGGCGCGCCTTCTTAGCCAAGCATCGTGGCGAAATTGCTGATGAGGGATGAAACCTGCTTTGTCACCGGATCAGCCTGCATCAACCAACCCCCGATGCGATCAAAGCCCTGCCCTTCCAAAAGACGCTCAACCCGCGTCTCATAGGCAGCATTGCCAAGGTTGACGAGGAAGATCGCTTTCAGGATCGTGCCACCAAGAAGCAAAGACATCCCAGGGCGCAGAAACGGAAAACCGACCCGGTATCCGCTCGCCCGACGGCGCGTATAATGTGAACGCCCCAAGGTGCCTTCGGCCTCAAAGCCGTAGCCCTTTGAACGAGCCTTCTCAATCTTCGCGACGCGCTGATTGAATTCTGCAATACATGGGTCGGACATCCGTAAACTCCATCAGCCAACCCCCACCAACCACATCGATATGTCCCAAATGTGGCAATATTTGGGCATTCGGATAGGTCTGACCCAAAAATGTCCTATTCGCGCTTCAAAACCAGCGTGGACCATTCCCCAATGTCTTCACGACCGACAAGGCTATGGCCTGCCTCGACATAGGCGGCGGTCACAGATTCGGCCTGCACCACCAAAAGACCCGACAAGATCGCAAGCCCGCCCTTTTGCAAATGCGCCCCGACAGACGGGGCCAGTTCGATCAGCGGGCCCTTGAGGATATTGGCGAAGACCAGATCAAAGGGGGCCGCTTCGGCCAGACGGGGATGGGCAAAGCCAGCCGCCTCAAGGCATTCAATCCGCCCATCCATTTGGTTGATCGCAACATTGGCCCGCGCCACGTCAACCGCCACCTGATCAATGTCAGAGGCGATGACCAAGGCATCGGGCAAGACGGCGGCGGCGGCCATCGCAAGGACCGAGGTGCCACAGCCGATATCCGCCACACGCGCCGGGCGCAGCCCCTCTTCGAACAAACGGTCAAAGGCCCGCAGGCACCCCAATGTCGTGCCGTGATGCCCAGTTCCAAAGGCAACGGTGGCTTCGATTTGCAGCGCAACCCGACCTTCTGGAACCTTGTCGGCATCATGGCTGCCATAGACGAAAAAGCGTCCAGCCTCGACCGGGCTCAGTTCGCGGCGCACTTTGGCGACCCAGTCAATGTCGGGCAATTCCGAGACGAGAAAGGGTTTGGCCCCAAAGGCCATGGCCAGCACGTCCAAAAGCACTTCATTTGGCGGCTCGATGAAATACACGCCCACTTCCCAAAGGCCCGAACCATCCTCGATTTCGAACACGCCCACACCCGTGGGTTCGGGCTCCATCTTTTCCACGGCCTCGGCCAGCGCTTCGGCGGCGTCTTCTCCGGTAATGGTGGTCAGGGCGGTATAGGTCGTCATTTTACGCTCCGGATCAAAGACGGTGGCACTGTCTTTTGGGGTTGTGGCGGGCCCATGATCGCAGGCGCGTCGCTGCATGCGGGTTAGACCCAGCCCGCAGCGAGGTCAACCGCCCCGCCCGGTCAAAATACGAAAGCCGATCCGCAGAACGCGGCCCAAATGGACATCGGCATAGTCCATCTCGCCCGCCATCAGGGACATGTACCGCGATTGCAGCCGGGTTGAGCGCGCAAGCACGCGCAAAAACCGATGCTGCATGAACGGATGGTAGACCAGCTTTGACAACATCCGCGCGCGACGCAACTCGCGCAGAACATCCGACATGCTGGCCTGATACAGCGCAAGCGCACGGTTAGGGGTGTTCATGCGCAACGCCGCATCGGCTGCCTGCCCCGCAAGTTGTCCTGACCGAATGGCCCAGCCGATGCCTTCGCCGGTGATTGGGTCAACCAGACCGGCGGCATCCCCGGCAAGCAAGACATGGTCCTTGCCCGGCGCCTCGCGAAACTCGCCAAAGGGCAGATGATGCCCCTTGATGGTAACGGTTGCCGGTTCAATGCCCTTGGCCCGCAACCACGCCTCAAACCGGGGCTTGAGGTCACCGTTATGCACCGCAAGCCCGCCAATCCCAAGCGTCCGCCCACTGGCCTTGGGAAAATCCCAGCCATAGCCCCACGGGGCGGCCGTCAGGTCCAGTTCCATCGTCTGGCTGCTGGGGCCCGAAACCTCGGCCTCAAGCGCAAAGCCAACACGCGCGGGGTCATGGGCACGCCCGTAAAGCAGGCGGGCCACCTGCGAATTGACCCCATCCGCGCCAACGATGATCGGTGCCGAAACCTGCAGACCATCAGCCAACCGCACCACGCCCCGACCAAGGTCCAGATCGGCGATCCGATTGCCGCAAAAATCTTCGGCCCCCGCCGCGATGGCCCGCCCCCGCAAATAGCCATCCAGCGCAAGGCGCATGGTCATCGACGGGGTGCGCGCATCGGTCAGCACGCAGATCTCTTGCGCCCCTGCCACCATGCGCACCTGACCACAGGCGTGCAAAAGATCAGCGGGCAAGGGGCCAAACACCGCCTCGATATACCCAAGCGCGCGCCCGGTAATGCCGCCGCCACAAAGTTTGTCGCGCGGAAAGGCCGCCTTGTCGATCAAGGCCACACGCAAGCCCGCCTTGCATGCCTCCATCGCGGCAGCTGCACCGGATGGCCCTGCCCCGACAACAATCAAATCATGGGTGAAGGTCTGTGCCAAACCTGACCTCACGCACGGGTCAAAGGCGTGGCAGGGGGCATGTCCAGATGAAAACGCCGCGGGATGCGTGTATCTGCGCCGCTCATCTGCAAGTCAGTCTGGCTTCCAAAGATCAGATCAAATCCTCCAACTCGTGAAACTCAATACAGACCTTGTGCGGGCTGCGCCAGTCACTCGGCCGGGGCAGGCCGCGCTCCGCCGAAGATCGTCTCATAGCCCTCAGCCGGATCGCGCGGCACCAACAGCGCCAGCCCAAGCGAAATGCTCGCCATGCCAGCCGCCAGCAAGAAAACCCCGCCCGGTGCCACGACCCAAAGATACCCAAGGGCGGCGGGCAAAAACACCGCAGCGATGTGGTTGATGGTAAAGGCCACGGCCGCTGTGGGGGCAATATCGGCAGGATCAGCGATCTTTTGGAAATAGGTCTTGAGTGTGATGTTCATGGTGAAGAACACATGATCCAGCACATACAAGGCGCTTGCCACAACCACGCCCCAGCCAAAGGCATAAACCCCGCCATAGCCAAGGAACACCGTGATCAGCCCCAGATACTGCACGATCATCATCCGTCGGTCGCCAAACCGTGCGATCCAGCCACCGATATAGGGGCCTGCCACGATATTGGCGATGTAATTGAGGATGAAAAGCGCCGTCACCTCATGCACCCGCATCCCGAACCGCTCGACCATCATAAAGGCGGCAAAGACCAAAAAGATCTGCCGCCGCGCGCCCGCCATGAATTGCAGCGCGTAATATAACCAGTAGCGGCGGCGCAGCACCATGCCCCGGCGCTGCACAACGGGGCCTTCGAACTGCGGATAGGCCAAAAGCGCAAACAGCGCCAAGGTCGCCGTGATCCCGCCAGACAGCATATAGACCGTGTTATAGCCAAGGCCGAGCGTATCCCACAGCGCCACAAGGGCGACATAGGCCACCAGCGATGCCCCCGACCCCGCCGCCACCAGCCAGCCAAGGACCGACGGCGCGCGCGCCTTGTCGATCCATTGCAATTGCAGGCTTTGGTTCACGGTTTCGTAGTAGTGAAATCCGATTGACGACAAGAGCGTCAGGAAAAGGATGCCACCAAAGCTGGGAAACCATGCCGTCAACCCCGAGGCGACGCCAAGAAGGATCAGCGACACCATCGCCAAGACCTGTTCGCGCACCACCAGAATGATCAGGATCACACCAATGGCCAAAAAGCCCGGAATCTCGCGCACCGAATGCAGCCAACCGATCTCGACCCCGGTGAACCCGGCCATTTCGATCACGAAATTGTTCAAAAGCGCCGACCACGTGGCAAAGGAAATCGGCATCGCCGCCGCCATCAGGAACAACAGGCTTTCGGGCCTGCGCCAAAGCGGCAGCGATTTGGCCTGATCAAGGGACATGCGCGCAAAAATCATCACTTTTCCTACACCGCGCCCACGTGTCTCACCAGCGCCCGATTGTAACCGACACAGATCAATGCGCCAGCATCTCTCCCATCGGGTCGGCCTTGTCGCGCAAGGACAGGCGATCCATAATCGTTTCGGATGCGGCATTCATCCCCACGATATCAACCAAGGCGCCGCGCTTGCGGAATTTCATCACAACCATGTCCAGCGCCTGAACCGAACTGATATCCCAGATATGGGCCGCAGACACATCGATGACCACACGGCGCAGATCCTCGCCAAAGTCAAAGGCGCGCATGAAATCCTCGACCGAGCCATAGAACAACTGCCCCTCGATCCGATAGGTGCGCACCTTGCCCTCGACCGAGGTTTGCACGCGGAACAGTTGGGCAATCTTTGCGGCAAAGAAAATGCCTGACAAGAGCACCCCCACCAGAACCCCCAGAGCAAGGTTATGCGTCCACACCACCGTGATCACCGTGGCCAGCATCACAACCGAGCTTGAGGTGGGATGGCTGCGCAGCGCCCGGATCGACGACCAGCTAAAGGTGCCGATGCTGACCATGATCATGATCGCCACCAGCGCGGGCATCGGGATCTGGCTGACCCAGTCACCAAGACCCACACAAAAAACCAAAAGCATCGCCCCTGCCACAAAGGTCGACAAGCGCCCGCGCCCGCCAGAACTTACGTTGATCACCGATTGCCCGATCATCGCACAGCCTGCCATGCCACCGATGAACCCGGTCGCGGTATTGGCGAGGCCTTGGCCGATGCATTCTTGATTGCGGCTGCTTGTCGTGTCCGTCATCTCATCCACGATGGTTTGCGTCATCAGGCTTTCCAGCAACCCCACGATTGCCACGGCCAAGGCATAGGGAAAGATGATCTGCAACGTCTCAAGCGTCAGCGGCACCTCGGGCAGCAAAAAGATCGGCAATGTATCGGGCAACGCGCCCATATCGCCCACCGTCCGCACATCCAAGCCAAAGGCCAAGGTCAGCGCCGTCAGAACCACAATCGTGACCAACGGCGATGGCACCACCCGCGTCAGGCGCGGGAACAGGTAGATGATCGCAAGCCCCCCCGCCACCATCAGATAGGTATTCCAACTGACCAAGCGCGGGTCAAGTTCTGGCACCTGCGCCAGAAAAATCAAAATGGCGAGCGCGTTGACAAAGCCCGTCATCACCGATTTCGACACAAAGCGCATCACAAAGCCAAGGCGCAGCAGCCCCATGCCGATCTGCAACAGCCCGGCCAAGACCGTGGCTGCCAGCAGATATTGCAGCCCGTGATCGCGCACCAAGGTCACCATCAACACTGCCGTGGCCGCTGTCGCCGCCGATATCATCCCCGGCCGCCCTCCGACAAAGGCCGTGATCACCGCGATGGAAAAGCTGGCGTAGAGCCCCACCTTGGGGTCCACCCCCGCAATGATGGAAAAGGCAATCGCCTCGGGGATCAGCGCAAGGGCCACCACAAGGCCCGACAGCACATCGCCACGGATATTGCCAAACCATTGGCCCCGGTATTCGGTCATTGAAATCATCAAACATCCCTCGCCGGACAGGGCCAATGCCCTCCGGTTTTCTGTCTTGGTCTGTGTCATGGTCCGGCGGATCAGCGGCCGGAAGAGCCACCGGGGCATCGCACCCCAGTCCATATGATTGACGCCGCGCCTAACGTGAAATGGCATGCTTGCCAAGACCGCGACCGGGCCTTTGCCACCATTTGCGGGCAGATTGCCGCAGAAAGCGGCAGATTGCCCCGGTCTTTGCCATCTGTGACAGCGACAAAGGTGTTTCCGCAGCCCGTGTCACATGAAACTTTGGGGGTCGATATCAATCGCCAGCCGCAGGTTTGTGGGCAGTTTGAACTGCGCCACCCACGCACTTAGCGCAGCCTGCAAGGGGGCCGTTTTCTCGGCCTTGATCAACAGCCTGACCCGGTGCCGCCCGCGCACGCGGGCCACAGGGGCCGGGGCTGGACCAAAGACTAGCGCACCTATCGCGCGCAACGGGCCATCGCGCCGTGCCATCTCGCCCGCAAAATCAAACACCTGCGCCACATCCGGGCTGGACAGGATGATCCCCGCCATCCGGCCATACGGCGGCACGCCTGCGGCACGGCGCTCAGCGGCCTCAGCGGCCCAAAACGCCTCTTCCTCGCCGCCTAGAATCGCGCGGATCACCGGGTGTTCGGGCTGGTGGGTTTGCAAAAACGCCTCGCCCTTTATTTCGGCACGCCCTGCCCGCCCGGCCACCTGCCGCATCAACTGGAAGGTGCGTTCCGCCGCGCGCAGGTCTGACCCTTGCAGGCCAAGGTCGGCGTCAATCACCCCGACCAACGTCAGCAGCGGAAAATTATGCCCCTTGGCCACGATCTGGGTGCCGATGATGATATCGGCCTGCCCTTGTGCAATGGCCACGATCTGATCTTTCAGCGCCCGTGCCGATCCGAACAGGTCAGACGACAGCACCGCCACCCGCGCCTCCGGGAACCGCAGCGCCACCTCTTCGGCCAACCGCTCCACCCCCGGTCCAACGGCAGACATCCGCCCCTCTACCCCGCAGGCGGGGCAGGCCACGGGCACAGGTTTGGTCGCCCCGCATTGATGGCAGACAAGCCGCTTGAGAAAGCGATGCTCCACCATCCGCGCATCGCAATCGTCGCAGCCCACTTGCTGCCCGCAGGCCCGGCACAGTGTCACGGGCGCATAGCCACGGCGATTGAGGAACAGCAAGGATTGCTCGCCCTTTGGGATGCGGGCGTTGACCTCGGCCGCCAATTTGGCCGAGATCCATTGATTTCCCGGCAGCGTATCGGCCCGCATGTCGATGGCCTGCATCTTTGGCATTTCCGCCGCGCCAAAGCGGGCCCCAAGATCAAGGCGCAGATATTTGCCCGCATCCGCATTGGCCCAGCTTTCCAACGACGGCGTGGCCGAGGCCAGCACGACAGCACAGCCCGCAATCGCCGCGCGCAGCACCGCCATGTCGCGGGCGTTATACAAAACCCCCTCTTCTTGCTTGTAGGAACTGTCGTGTTCCTCATCCACAACAATCAGGCCAAGGTCTTGGAACGGCAAGAACAGCGCAGACCTTGCGCCCACAACCATGCTTGCCCCGCCGATCGCCACCATGCGCCACAGGCGGCGGCGTTCGGTCATCGTGACACCCGAATGCCATTCGGCGGGGCGCGCGCCAAAACGCGCCTCGACCCGCGCCAGAAAATCGGCGGTCAGGGCGATTTCGGGCAACAAGACCAGCGCCTGACGCCCGGCTTTAAGGCATTCGGCGACAGCCTCAAGATAGACTTCCGTCTTGCCCGATCCGGTCACACCCTTCAGCAGCGTGCAGCCATAGCCGCCCTGCACCACCGCCGCCGCAAGCGCGTCGCCTGCCGCCACCTGATCGCCCACCAGGCGCACCTTGCCCGAGGGGTCAAGCGGCGGATAGGGCGTATCCTTTGGCGCGTCCTCTTCGGACAAGACCCCCAATTTCACCAAGCCCTTGATGACCGAGGTGCCGCAGCCTGCGGCCTCGGCCAGTTCCACCGCCGTGACAGCCGCCCCGCCATAGGCGCGCAGGGCCTCCACCACGCGAAAGCGCGCGTCGGTCAATTGATTAGGCACTTGCCCCGTCAGCCGCACCACCCGCCGCGTTGCCGCCCCGTCAGCCAGCCCCGGCGCGCGGGTGGCAAGGCGCAGCATGGCAGGCAGAGGGGTCAGCGTGTAGTCGGCGGCACGGGTCAGAAAGGCACGCAACTCTGCCCGCATGGGGGGCGCATCCAGAACCCGCGCCACGCTGCGCAGCTTTGCCGGATCAAAACGCCCCTCGCCCTTGCCCCAGACCACGCCCAGCACCCGGCGGGGGCCAAGCGGAACTTCCACAAAATCGCCATCGCCGCAGCCGCCCTCAGGCGCGCGGTAATCCAGCACCCCCAGACCCGAGCGGCCCAGCGGTTCCGTGGTCAGCACACCAACCGTTTCGCCCGCTTCATAGACCCGATCTGTCAAAGCCAAACCTTTCCCTTGCGCTGTGTTTGGGGTAATAGCCCGTCGAACCCCCTGCAACCCATCGAAGGACGCCCCGATGAAATTCTTTGTGGATACCGCTGATGTCGCCGCCATTGCCGAGTTGAACGATCTTGGCATGGTCGACGGCGTAACCACCAACCCCTCGCTGATCCTGAAGTCGGGCCGCGACATCATCGAGGTGACCAAGGAGATCTGTAGCATCGTCTCTGGCCCGGTGTCAGCCGAAGTTGTGGCCTTGACCGCCGATGAAATGATCGCCGAGGGCCGCAAGCTGGCCGCCATCGCGCCAAACATCGCCGTCAAAGTGCCGCTGACATGGGACGGGCTGAAAACCTGCAAAGTGTTGTCGGGCGAAGGGTTCATGGTCAACGTGACCCTGTGCTTCAGCACCAATCAGGCTCTGCTGGCCGCCAAGGCGGGTGCCACCTTCATCTCGCCTTTCGTCGGGCGTCTGGATGACATCAACCTTGATGGCATGGAACTGATCGCCGATATCCGTCAGGTCTATGACAATTACGATTTCGAGACGCAGATCCTTGCGGCCTCCATCCGGTCGGCCAACCACGCCAGCCAATGCGCGCTGATCGGGGCCGATGTGATGACCGCACCGCCGTCGGTCATCAAGGCGATGGCAAACCATATCCTGACCGACAAAGGCTTGGATCAGTTCATGAAGGATTGGGCCAAGACCGGTCAAAAGATCATCTGATCCCTTTCGGGCGCGGGGCAGTCGAGCCCCGCGCCTTCACTCAGAAAGCCACAGCCGCGCAAGGGCGAGTTCTGGCGTCTCTACCCCGCCATCTTTCACGCCTGCGGCCCAAAGACCGGCCCCAGCGGCATAGGAGGCGGGCGCAACGCCCCCCGCCTCACATTGGCTGACTGCACGCAGGCGACACCCGCGCGCCACCGCGTCGCGCAAAACACCCTCAAGCGCCGCGTCCGCCATCATGGTGCCCGCACCAAACACCCGCAACACCGCCCCATCAAGCTCGCCCAGCATCGCCGCCACCGCTTGCGCAGGCAGGCCGGGTGTCAGGGTCAAGACAGCAAACCTACGTTTGACAAAACGGTGGTGCGCCGGAACGAAGGGCACTTGGGGCTGTGCTCGAAAGGCATCCGCACCGTGGCTGTCATGTTTGACCAACCCCGCCGCCGCCATGACCTTGCCCGCGAATGCCAGCCAGACCCCAGATGGACCCGTCAGCGCCGTATGCATAGCCAAGGCCAAGTTGCCCTCGGCATCCCCACCTTGGCCCAAGGGCACCATCGAGCCGCACAGAACGACAGGAATCGCAGGGTTTGGCAGGGCAGACGACAAGGCCGCCCCGGTGTAGGCCATGGTATCTGTGCCATGCACCACGATCACGCCCCGGCCCTGCCATGCCTCGATCAGATCCAGCATCCGGTTCCAATCTGCGGGGCCGACGTTGGCGCTATCGACCAGCGGATCGAACCGCTCCACCGAGACAACAACCCCGTCCGGCACTTGATCGGCAAGCGCGGCCTCCAACACACCATCGCCCGGCTGCAACCCTTGCGGTCCGGCAACCATGCCGATGGTGCCGCCGGTATAGATGATCAAAAGCCCAGCCATATCCCGTCCCTTTCAGCCACAGGCGCGGCATAACAGATACAGCCGTGCGATAGAATGCCCGCCGATCCATGGGCGGGCACAGGAAAAGCTTTCGCCTGTTTGCTGGATTCCGATATACTAAGAGGCAAATCACAAGAACAGCCGGGCAGTGTTTCCATGATCGAACAAGATATGCGCGACCGCATCATAGCGGAGCCCGAGGTTATCCTTGAGGATCGCGATGTGATGGCTGCGCTGATTGGCGCGAATGAACGTGCCATGGGGTCCAACATCGTTGATTTGCGCGGCATCGCGATGGAACGGCTGGAGCATCGCCTTGACCGGCTGGAAGACACCCATCGCACGGTGATCGCAGCGGCCTATGAAAACCTTGCGGGCACCAATCAGGTGCACCGCGCCATTTTGCAGATGCTTGATCCCCTCAGCTTTGAGGATTTTGTCAAGACTTTGGCCACCGATGTGGCCGCCACCCTGCGTGTGGACAGCATCCGCCTTGTGCTGGAATCGGTGCAAAGCGCCGAGGACCCTGCCCTTCGCAAGCTTGGCGATGTGCTCTTTGTGGCGGAACCCGGTTTCATCGGCGAGTATCTGACGGGCGGACGGAACATCCCTTTGCGCGCCGTGATCTTGCGCCAGACCATCCCGACCTCTGACTTGATTTATGGCGACCGCTCGGGCTGGATCCGGTCCGAGGCGCTGATGAAGCTTGATTTCGGCAAGGGGCGTCTGCCGGGCCTGTTGGTGATGGGGGCAGAAGACCCGCATCAGTTCAAGCCAACGCATGGCACCGACCTTCTGGCGCATTTCGCGGGCGTGTTTGAACGGACGATGCGCCGCTGGCTGTCGTGACCGCGATTGCGCCCCAAGTGCGCGATGCGCTAGCCACATGGGGCCAGCAGCTTTCCGCGCTGAACGGGGCGGCTGCGAATACGGTCAAAGCCTATCAGCGTGATGTGACCGGCTACTTGCACTTTTTGGGCCTGCACCGGGGCGGAGCCGAAGGGCTTGGCCCGCTTGCCAGCCTGCCGCAAACCGATCTGCGGGCATGGATGGCGCATGAACGGGCGCGCGGCGTCTCGGCCCGCTCTCTCGCCCGCAGCCTGTCGGCGGTCAAGAATTTCACCGCTTGGGTCGCAGATCGTTCAGGTGCGGATGCAACAACGGTGCTTTCGGCAAGGTCGCCAAAATTCCGACGCAAACTGCCGCGCCCATTGTCCATCGATGGCGCGCGCGACATGATCGACGGCGTGGCTGACCAATCGGGTGAAGAGTGGATCGCCGCCCGCGACCGGGCCGTGGTGACGCTGCTTTACGGTTGCGGGCTGCGGATATCCGAGGCGCTGGGGCTGACAGGCGCGGCCCATCCCCTGCCCGAGGTGCTGCGCATCACAGGCAAGGGCGGCAAGATCAGACTGGTCCCCACCCTGCCTGTCGCGCGGCAGGTGGTCGCCGATTACGTGCGCCTGTGCCCCTATGATCTGCCCGACGATGCCGCGCTGTTTCGCGGCGCGCGCGGCGGGGCGCTGAACCCGCGCCTGATTGCCTTGGTGATGGAAAAGACCCGGCTCCAACTGGGCCTGCCTGCCACCGCCACGCCCCATGCCATGCGTCACAGCTTTGCCACCCATCTGCTGAGTGCGGGCGGGGATCTGCGGGCCATTCAGGAACTTTTGGGCCATGCTTCGCTTTCCACGACCCAAGCCTATACCGCCGTAGACGCCGCCAGATTGATGGAAGTCTACGAAAAAGCCCATCCCCGCGCGTGAGACGGTTGCACCCTGCGCGCCCATAAGGCATCAAACCCAGATGCATCTTCGTTACAAAGCCCTTTCCGTTCATCTGCTCACCGCCACCGGCGCTGTGCTGTCGATGTTTGCCATGCTCTCTGCGGTTGAGGGCGAGTGGAGCTTGATGTTCCTTTGGCTGGTCCTCGCCCTGATCGTGGATGGGATCGATGGGCCGCTTGCCCGGCGCTACGCGGTTGACAAAAACTGGCCCAATTACGACGGCGTGCTGCTGGACCTGATCATCGACTTTCTGACTTATGTCTTTATCCCGGCCTATGCGCTGTTCAAATCGGGCCTTTTGCCCGGCTGGACGGGATGGATCGCCATCATCATCATCGTCTATGGCTCGGTGATCTATTTTGCCGATACGCGCATGAAAACAAAGGACAAGTCCTTTGCAGGTTTCCCGGCCTGCTGGAACATGGTGGTTCTGGTGCTGTTCGCGCTTTCGCCACCGACATGGATGGTCTTGGCCATTGTCACGGCGCTGACGGTCACGATGTTTACCAATCTGAAGTTCATTCACCCCACGCGCACGAAACGCTGGCGCAACCTCTCCTTGCCGATTTCGCTGCTGTGGGTGATGTTCGCAGGCTGGGCCGCTTGGGTGAATTTTTCGCCCGAAAGCTGGGCCCATTGGGGGCTGCTACTGACCTCGCTTTACCTGACATTTGCGGGCATCGTGCAGCAGATCTTCCCGCCACGCCCCGGAGCTATGCACTAGCCCCCGAATCCCGGTCCGGACCAGTCAGATCAAAAGCCCCGCAGCCCCTTCGTGGCGCAACAGGGCGACCTTTGTTTCCACACCGCCGGGGGCAGAAAACCCGCCAAGGCCGTTGCGGCCAAGGATGCGGTGACAGGGGATCAAGATCGGCAAGGGGTTGGCCCCACAGGCCTGCCCCACCGCCTGCGCCGGGGCACCCACAGCTTTTGCAATCTCGCCATAGGTCCGCGTCTCACCCATGGGAATGGCCGCCATGGCCCGGCGCACCCGTTCATGCAGGCCCGATCCCCAATCAAAGGGAAGGTCAAAGACGCTGAGATCATGGTTGAAATAGGCGATCAACTGGCGCGCGGCCTCAAGCAAAAGGGCCGACCCTTCGCCGGGGTCGGCCCTCCAATCAAGTCGTGTCAGGCGGCCGCCCACTTCGGTCACCGTCATCGGGCCAAAGGGGCCGTCAACGGTCAGGCGAAGCGGCGACATCAGGACGCCCTAGCCCAATGCGTCGTTGCAGCGCGCGCAGGTTCCCGGATGTTTATGTGTGCCGACATCGGGCAACACCTTCCAGCAGCGCTGGCACTTTTCGCCCTTGGCAGGCTCAAAGCGCACCGCAATATCCGGCACGTCGGCCAGACGGAAGGCCGCCTCGGGCACGGGATCGGTGGAGAGCCAGACGCAAGAGGTGATGCAGAGATCCTCGAACGGAACCGACTCTAGCAGCGCCATCATCGTGGGCGTGACAAAGACGGTTGGTGCGGCCTCAAGACTTGCGCCGATCACCTTGGCGGTGCGCTGCACCTCCAACGCGCCGGTGACGACGCGGCGGGCTTCACGGATGCTTTCCCATTTGGCGGCCAGTGCCGGGTCACGCCATGCGGCCGGTGTTTCGGGCATATCGACCAGATGGACCGAACTGTCGTCGCCGGGGAAGCGTTCAAGCCAGACCTCTTCCATGGTGAAGACAAGGATCGGGGCCAGCCATGTGGTCAGCCGGTGGAACAAGATGTCAAGCACGGTGCGCGCAGCGCGGCGGGTCAGGCTGCCCGGCGCGTCGCAATAGAGCGAGTCCTTGCGGATGTCGAAATAGACCGCCGAAAGATCGGTCGTCGCAAAGGTGAACAGCTTTTGGAACACACCTTGGAAATCATAGGCGGCGTAACCCTTGCGCACCTCGGCGTCCAGTTCAGCCAGACGGTGCAGCACCCAGCGTTCCAGTTCCGGCATATCTGCGGGGGCAATCTTTTCGGCCTCGGTAAAACCTGCAAGGTTGCCCAGCAAGAACCGCATGGTGTTGCGCAAACGGCGATAGCTGTCGGCGGTGCCTTTGAGGATTTCCTTACCGATGCGCAGATCGGTGGTGTAGTCGGACTGCGCCACCCAAAGCCGCAAGATATCGGCGCCGTATTCCTTGATCACCTCTTGCGGGGCGGTCGTATTGCCAAGTGACTTGGACATTTTCATGCCCTTTTCGTCCAGCGTAAAGCCATGGGTCAGAACCCCGCGATAGGGCGCGCGGCCCATCGTGCCACAGGCCTGCAGCATCGACGAATGGAACCAGCCCCGATGCTGATCGGTGCCTTCCAGATAAAGGTCGGCAATCCCATCCTCGGACCCGTCCTCACGGTCGCGCAGCACGAAGGCGTGGGTAGAGCCACTATCGAACCACACATCCAGCACATCGAAGATCTGGTTATATTGCGACGGATCGACGATGCCAGACAGCATCTTTTCCTTGAATCCTTGCACATACCAAACATCTGCACCCTCGGCCTCGAACGCGGCCTTGATGCGGGCGTTTACCTCTGGGTTGCGCAGCAGATAGTCGGGATCGGTGGGCTTTGCGCCCACGCGGGTAAAGCAGGTCAACGGCACCCCCCATGCCCGCTGGCGCGAAAGAACCCAATCAGGGCGCGCTTCGATCATCGAGAATAAGCGGTTGCGGCCCGTTTGCGGGGTCCATTGCACCAACTCATTGATCGAGGTCAACGCGCGGCTGCGGATCGTATCGCCGTATGTGCCCATGCCATCGTCAAGCGTGCGGTCGATAGCCACAAACCACTGCGGCGTGTTGCGGAAAATCACCGGGGCCTTGGAGCGCCACGAATGTGGATAGCTGTGTTTCAGCTTGCCCTTGGCAAAGAGTGCCCCTGCGCCATGCAGGGCCTTGATATTGCTGACATTGGCGGGGCCTTCCTTGCCATCGGGCAAGATGATGTGCTGGCCGCCGAACAGGGGCAGATCGGCGCGATAGCTGCCATCGGCCTCGACGTTATAGGTCATCGGCAGGCCAAACTTGACCCCCATCTGATAGTCATCATCGCCATGGCTGGGCGCCGTATGCACAAATCCCGTACCCGCGTCATCGGTCACATGGTCGCCGGGAAGCATGGGCACGTCAAAATCCCATTCGCCATTGCCGCCCTCAACCCCGTGATAGGGGTGGGAAAGCATCACGCCGTCCAGTTCGGTCGCAGACACGTCGCGCAGGCGCGCGAACCCTTCGACCTTGGCAGCCTTCATCACGGCTTCGGCCAAGGCATCTGCAACCAGCAGCGTCTCCCCCGCCTGGGCTGTGGAATTTTCGGCAACCGCATCAACGCGATAGAGGCCATAGCTGATGTTCGGATTATAGCTGACCGCGCGGTTTTGCGGGATGGTCCAAGGCGTTGTGGTCCAGATCACAACACTTGCGCCATCAAGACCCGCCTTTGGCGCAAACCGCACCCAGACCATATGGCTGGTGTGGTCGTGATACTCCACCTCGGCCTCGGCAAGCGCGGTTTTCTCGACCGGCGACCACATCACGGGTTTGGAGCCCTGATACAGGCTGCCATTCATCAAAAAGGTCATGAACTCTTCCGCGATCACGGCTTCGGCGTGGAAGTCCATGGTCAGGTAGGGCTTTGGCCAATTGCCGGTGATGCCAAGCCGCTTGAATTCCTCGCGCTGGATATCCACCCAGCCTTCGGCGAATTTGCGGCATTCCTGACGGAAGTCGACGATGTCGACATCGTCCTTGTTCAGCCCCTTGGAGCGGTATTGTTCCTCGATCTTCCATTCGATCGGCAACCCGTGGCAATCCCAGCCCGGCACATAGCGCGCGTCTTTGCCCATCATCTGCTGAGAGCGCACGACCATATCTTTCAGCACCTTGTTCAGGGCATGGCCGATATGCAGGTGACCGTTGGCATAAGGAGGGCCGTCGTGCAGCGTAAAGGGCTGGCGCGCACCAGTGGTGGCCTTGTCACGCAGGCGGTCATAAACGCCGATCCGCGCCCAACGGGCAAGCCAGTCCGGTTCGCGCTGTGGCAAGCCTGCGCGCATCGGAAACTCAGTTTCCGGCAAAAACACGGTATCGCGGTAGTCGGGCGCGGTGGTCTCGGTCATATCGGCGCACATGGGCGGCATTCCTTGGAAAGGGTCAGGCAGATGCAGGCGGCCCCAGCGGCTGCCACCTGCGCGAAACAGTCCCGGACGCTCTGACGACAGGTCAGAACGCCGGGCGACTAATTCGCGCTATGATCGCAATCATCCACATGGGCTGCGTTATAGTGCGCGGGCCGTGGGGTGTAAACTGCGGCAATCATCGAGTTTCAGCCGTTCTGTGGCGGGCTTCACACAAAAAGCGCCTCTGCTGCACGCCAGACCAAACAGGGCCGCCCCTCTTGCATGCTTATCGTGAAGAAACAGTGAAAAAATGGCTGGTCAAGCTTATGTAATGGGACAAGTTACGCCATAAGCTATGATCAGGAGGACACCATGCAACACCCATCCATCAACGTTCTGGGCGATGCCCTGCAAACCTGCTCACAGGCCCCAGTGACCGGGTTCTTTCGCAATGGCTGTTGCGATACCGGGCCTATGGATCAAGGGGTTCACACGGTCTGCGCGGTGATGACAGCCGAGTTTCTGGCATTGTCCAAATACCTTGGCAACGACCTTTCGACCCCGCGTCCGGAATACGGGTTTGTCGGGTTGAAGCCCGGCGATCGTTGGTGCCTGTGTGCTGCACGTTTCATGCAAGCGCATGAAGAAGGGGCGGCCCCAAAGGTCAAGCTTGCCGCCACCCATCAGCGCAGCCTTGAGATCGTGCCCTTGGAGATATTGCAGCAATACGCGCTGGACTGAACCGCTAAACCTTCACATCCGCGCCAATCGCCTTGGAAACGGGTTCTGTGGGGCGCGCGGCACCATCATCGCGCATCAGATCCTCGATGAACAGGCTCAGAAGTTGCGGTCGCCCGGTAACCCCGGCCTTTCGGAAAATCGCATTGGTCTGGGCCTTGACCGTGCCCTCGCTGGTGGCCCGAACGGCGGCAATCTCGGCAGTGGACAGGCCCTTTATGGCAAAAAGCGCGACATCGCGTTCGGCAGGTGTCAGGCCCCAATCGGCAAAGCGTTCGTAAAGCACCTCCATAAAGACGCCAGAGGCCCGGCGCAGACGTTCTTCGGCTTCTTTGCGGTCTCGAATGCTCCGGTGCAGCATCAAAGCGCCAAGAACCAGACCAAGGACCAAGCCCAAAGCCGCGCCAATTTCCAGCAACTCACGCAGTTCCCAAGCAAGCGGCGTGCTGCGCAACCCCATGAGCGACGACAAAATATCCGAGACAAAGAAGAACGCACAAACGGCCTGAACCATGAACAGTGCAAAAATCGCCCATCTTTGCATCAGGCAAGCCCCCAGCCGCGGCGATCAATTGTCATCGTCATCGCCGCCATCATCGCCGCCGCTGTCATCGCCGTCGCTGTCGTCGCCCCCGCCTTTGCCGCTATTGTCGTCGTCATCCCCGCTATCGTCGTTGTCCTGATCGTCGTCATCGTCGTCGTCACCGCTGCGACCACGCCCACGACCTTTGCCGTCCTTCTGATCCTTGATCAATTGGTCGTTGGTGTCGGGACCATCCGAGCCCGTGATCCAGAGATCGCGCAAAATCTCGCCCGTCCGGGGGTTCAGAATGATCTCGCGTCGCCCGCCGTTGCCTCGGGCAATGATCTGGGTGCGGCCCAAAAGCGTGCGCTGCACGCTGATCCGGTCAAAGCCTTGGTTGCGCAGTTGGTCAAGCACGGACTCTGTAAAGGTCTTGGCAAAGCCGGCCTGCCCAAACACAGCGGCACAGACTCCAAGGGAAAGGAACAGGCGTCGGTTCATATCAGACCTTTCAGACCCCCAGGGGCACGCAAGAAGACCCCGGATCACTATCCGTGATGCATGTCGCCCCGGCAAGACCGGGGCGGACAAAAGTTGCAAAACCGGCAAGGATCAGCGATCACCGCCGTTGTCATCATCACTGTCATCGCCATCATCATTGTCGTCGTTGTCGTCGTTGTCGTCGCGGTCATCATCATTTTCATCGTGATCATCGCCGTCATCCGACCCACGCCCACGGCCATGATCATCATCGGAAGAAGAGTCCCGGGAATTGCCCCCCCCCACACGATCGCCGCCATTGTCATCGGTCGAATCGTCATTGCCTGAATCGTCATCAGAGGAACGGGTGCCCGCGACAAGGCGGACAAAGTCGCGGTTGCGATCACGGACCGAAACGCCCGGTGCGGTGTTTTCCCCAAAGCGAACGGTCGCGACCTCAGACTTCAAGACAGCGCCAGTTGTCTTGTCATAGATCACTTCCAGCTTTTCGGTGCCACGAATAGCCTCGACCTTGATCTGGCTGGGCCCGACCCGCACCTCGGTGCGCGTATATCCCTGCGCCTGCAGGTCGCTGACCAGTTGATCTGCGGTCAGTGCAAAGGCCGCTTGGCCGGAAAGCAAAAGGCCAAAGGCCAGTGTGAGAATGGTTTTCTTCATGGTCTATCTCCCAATATGGCCAAGTGTGGGTGTGCAACCCCTGACTTGGCTGGATCGTGCCTATCGACGACAAGGCCATGTGAATCGCATTTCCGGGCACCGTGCTATTGACCCGGGGTTTACTGGGCCTGACCTACCCCTTGAGTTTGCGCCCCTAAACCAAGGTTTATGCCCTCTTTTGCACAAAAAAGCCCCGCCAATGGATTGGCGGGGCTGTGCAAGACGATGCCAGATGCAGATCAGGTCTGCGCGGTCAGATCTTCATGTCAAAGCCAAGATGCTTGGCCACCGTGAAGATATCCTTGTCGCCCCGGCCACACATGTTCATCACGATGATATGGTCGGCAGGCAGGCTCGGCGCGATCTTCATCACATGGGCCAGCGCGTGGCTGGGTTCCAGCGCGGGGATGATGCCTTCCAGCTTGCACGACAACTGAAACGCCTCCAGCGCCTCGACATCGGTGATGCTGACATATTTCGCGCGGCCCACGTCATGGAGCCACGCATGTTCTGGCCCGATTCCGGGGTAATCAAGGCCCGCGCTGATGCTGAAGCCTTCCAGAATCTGGCCATCGCCATCTTGCAGCAGATAGGTCCGGTTGCCGTGCAGCACGCCCGGACGGCCACCTGTCAGACTGGCGCAATGCTCCATCCGATCATCCACGCCCTTGCCGCCTGCCTCGACACCGATGATGTTTACCGACGTGTCGTCAAGGAAGGGGTAGAACAGCCCCATGGCGTTCGATCCACCACCAATCGCCGCAATGATGGTATCGGGCAGACGACCCTCGCCCTCTTGCTCGGCCAGTTGCCAGCGGACTTCCTTGCCGATGATGCTTTGAAAATCGCGCACCATGGCCGGATAGGGATGCGGGCCTGCAACGGTGCCAATGCAGTAAAAGGTGTCGCGCACATTGGTGACCCAATCACGCAAGGCATCGTTCATCGCATCTTTCAGCGTGCCACGCCCAGAGGTGACCGGGATCACCTCAGCCCCCAAAAGGCGCATACGGAAGACGTTAGGCGCTTGGCGTTCCACGTCATGCGCGCCCATATAGACCACGCATTTCAAACCGAACTTCGCACAAACCGTCGCCGTGGCCACGCCGTGCTGCCCTGCCCCGGTTTCGGCAATGATCCGGGTTTTGCCCATACGCCGCGCCAGAATGATCTGGCCCAGCACATTGTTGATCTTATGCGCGCCGGTGTGGTTCAGCTCATCGCGCTTCATATAGATCTTGGCGCCGCCAAGGTGCTGCGTCATCCGCTCGGCATAATACAGCGGGCTGGGGCGGCCGACGTAATGCTTCCACAGATCGTCCATCTCGGCCCAGAAGCTTGGGTCAGTCTTGGCAAACTCGTAGCGCTCTTCCAACTCCAGGATCAGCGGCATCAGCGTCTCGGACACAAAGCGCCCGCCAAACATGCCAAATCGCCCGGATTCGTCCGGCCCGGTCATAAAGCTGTTGATTCCATCCTCGGCCATTGATCTCTCCCCAGCGCGTTACAGGTCGCGTTTATAGCCTATATGGGACGCGGTAAAGCCAAGCCCAGTGTAAAACGCCTGCGCGCGGCTGCGGCTTTTGTTCGTGGTAAGCTGGATCAAGGTGCAACCCGCCGCTTTGGCCCGCTCTTGGGCATCTGCCATCAAAAGCTGACCGATCCCCTGCCCGCGCAAACCATTCGCGACGCGCACAGATTCGATCTGCGCCCGACGGCTGGCGCGCAGGGACAGGCCAGAGATAAAGGTGATCTGATAGGTCGCGACGATCTGTCCCGCCTGATCATGGGCAACAATCAGGTGGTTGTTATTCTCTGCCATCATCGCGTCAAAGGCGGCCAGATACGGGGCTGGGTCAGACACCTCACGCCCCGCACCCAAGGTGTCATCCGCCAAAAGGCCCACAATGGCGGCCACATCCCCACGTGTGGCCGCGCGCCATGTCAGTGCAATCGGTCCTGTCATGGGCGACACTCCAGAAATTCGGCAAAGGCGCGCAGGGTGGTGTCCGAGACATGATGCTCGATCCCTTCGGCATCCATCTCGGCCGCCTCTGGCGGAACCCCCACCGCGATCAGCAGATCCACCACCGTGCGGTGGCGGGCCCGAACACGTGCGGCCATTTCCGTGCCTTTGTCGGTCAGGAATACCCCACGATAGGGCCGCGCAATCGCCAGACCTTCGCGTTTCAATCGCGCAATGGCCTTGGTTGCCGTCGGATGCGTCACCCCCATCAGGCGCGCGATGTCCGCCACCCGTGCCTCGCCAAAATCGCGCATAAGGTCATCGATCATCTCGGTATAGTCTTCCAGCAAGGCCACGGACTGTGCCGAACGGGCATTGTTGAACCGCTCTGCCTGCGGCGGGGTCTCTTCCCCCTCGATCCCAAGGTTATCCGTCATCTCTCCCCCCGCCACCAAAGACTTACGTTCAAAAGGTTTACCTCACTTTGTAGCCTTAGCTTTACTATGACACCAGTCGATACCCCCGATCAACCTGCGCCGGATAGCCCAGACTTCATAACATTGATCATTGACAAACTTAAAGCCAAGGCTTCATTTCGCGTCAGAGTTTGAGGATTTGTGGAATGTTGCCGGCCGAAGAGATGCAATCAGGGCTGACCCAACGCACGCGTGACGGGATCACCGCAGTTCTGGAGGGGAGAAAGCGCGGGCCGGGGGCGGTGCTTTTGTTTGCAGGCCCCGCCATTATCGCCTCGATCGCCTATATGGACCCCGGAAATTACGCGACGAATATTCAGGCCGGGGCGGGCTATGGCTATGCCCTTCTGTGGGTCGTGTTGATGGCCAACCTGATCGCCATGATGTTTCAAGCGCTTTCGGCGCGGCTTGGCATCGTAACGGGCCGCAATCTGGCCGAGGTCTGCCGCGACACCTATCCGTTACCGCTTGTGATCGTCATGTGGATCATCAGCGAAATCGCTGCCATCGCAACCGATCTGGCCGAGTTTCTGGGCGGGGCCATTGGCCTTGCGCTGCTGTTTGGCATTCCGCTGTTCTGGGGCATGGTGATCACCGCCATCATCACCTACGGCATCTTGATGGTCGAAGGGCGCGGGTTTCGCCCGCTGGAACTGATCATCGGGGCTTTTGTTGCGATGATTGGCATGTGCTATCTGGTAGAGATGTTCATCGCCCCGATTGACTGGGGCAATGCCGCTTTTGGCGTGGTCTCGATCAACCTGCCCGACGCGGCGGCACTGACCATTGCCGTGGGCATCATTGGGGCAACAGTCATGCCTCATGCGATCTATCTGCATTCCGGGCTCACTCAGAACCGGGCTCGGATCTCCAATGAGGTCAGCCGCAAGCGTTTGATCCGCTTTTCCAATATTGAGGTGGTTCTGGCTTTGGCTGTCGCGGGCATGATCAACATGGCGATGGTGATGATGGCGGCCTCTGCCTTTCATGCGGGCAATCCTGAGGTGGCCGAGATTGAAACCGCCTATCACATGCTGACTCCCCTTTTGGGGGGGCTGGCGGCGACGGCCTTTCTGGTGTCGCTGATCGCCTCGGGCGTCTCAAGCTCGGTGGTGGGCACGATGGCGGGGCAAATGATCATGCAAGGCTTTGTGCGGTTTTCCATCCCGCTCTGGCTGCGCCGGGCGATCACGATGGTTCCGGCCTTTGGCATCATCGCCATGGGGGCCAACCCGACGGACGCGCTGGTGATGAGTCAGGTCGTGCTGTCCATCGCCCTGCCCATCCCGATGCTGGCGCTTTTGCACTGCACCTCAAGCCGTCGGATCATGGGGGCCTATGTCAATGGCCTGCCAACCCGACTGGCCGCGGGTCTGGGGGCAGCAGTTGTGCTGACGTTGAACTTTGTGCTGCTGGGCGGGTTCTTTGGCCTGACGCTGCCATTCCTGCCAATCTAAGCGCGGGCGGCCGCGACAAAGGCTGAAATCAGAGCGGCATCCTTGACGCCGGGTGCGGATTCCACGCCCGAGGAGACGTCGACCTGCCGCGCATTGGTCAGGCGGATAGCCTCGGCCACGCTCTCGGCCGTCAGCCCCCCCGCCAGCATCCAAGGGCGCAGCCAACGCCGTTGAGCCACCAAGCGCCAATCAAAACTCAGCCCATTGCCGCCCGGAAGGACCGAGGATTTGGGGGGCTTTGCATCAATCAAAAGTTGATCCGCCACTGTGGAATAGTCGAATATCGCGGCCAGATCGCCTTCATCCGCAACACCCACCGCCTTCATCACCGGCAAGCCATACCGTTCACGCACCTGCGCCACGCGGTCGGGGGTTTCATGGCCATGCAGTTGCAACATGTCCAAGGGAACCGCCTCGACAATCGCATCCAGCGTCTGATCATCGGCATCAACGACAAGGGCCACCTTGGCCAGCCCCACAGGGGCGGCAAGGGCCAAGAGCCGTGCCTGATCAAGGGTCAGGTTGCGCGGGCTTTTGGCAAAAAACACAAATCCCGCATAGGCCGCCCCAGATGAGGCGACGGCCAAGACATCGGCTTCGGTCCGCAGACCGCAAATCTTTACCCTGATGTCCGTCATGGATCAGCTGGCCCGGCGATCATCCAAAAGGGCCAGAACGTCATCGTTCGACCCCGGCTTTGTGTCGCGCATCACGGCCAGTTCCCGCTCCAGCTTGGTCACTTGGCGGGTTTTTACCGAAGCGGTCGAGCGATGCTTATGCTCGCGGAACCATTCCCAGACAAAGCCGATCAGGACGCCAGCCAGAATGGCCCCAAAGATAACGGCGTACAGCGGCAGCTGGATCGTGATCCCCATGCCCGTGAATGCCGCCATATCAGGTGGCAGCGCGTTCAAAGCCACTGGCGCGCGGTTCGCCAAAGCCACTGTCAGCAACACGATGGCAAGACCGGCCAGAAGAATATAGCGCAGGGTGCGGATCATCGAAGGTGCCTCCTTGGCGGGGTCATAACCAGACTATCCCCGCAAGCCGGGGCACACGCAAGGGTGCAGCGCCGTTTAGCCCTTGCCGTTCAACCGATCACGCAACAATTTGCCGGTCTTGAAGAACGGGACCTTCTTGTCTTCCACCGACACAGACTCGCCTGTGCGGGGGTTGCGGCCGACGCGCGCGTCGCGGGCCTTTACCGAAAAGGCACCGAAACCGCGAAGCTCAACCCGATCCCCTTTGGCAAGGGCCTCGATGATCTCTTCAAACACGGTGTTCACGATGCGCTCCACATGGCGCTGCGTCAAATGCGGGTTCTCATCCGCGATCTTTTGGATCAGTTCCGAACGAATCATCCGAAGTGTCCCCCCTGTGGTCTGGTTGCCCTATGCGCACCGCCACGATGTTGTTGTAGAAGGACTATATGCAAAAACTTCGCGGTGACACAAACGAAAAGGCCGCCTTTTGGGGAGGATAAGAAAAAAGCCCCGCCTTGCGGCGGGGCCTCCATCGCCCGGAAGGGCAGTTTTCTTAGTTGCGGTCGCCCTTGAGCGCCGCGCCAAGGATATCGCCAAGCGACGCGCCCGAATCGGAAGAACCGTATTGTTCGACGGCTTCTTTCTCTTCTGCGATCTCGCGTGCCTTGATCGACAGACCCAAACGGCGGGTCTTTGGGTCGATGTTGGTCACGCGAACGTCGATCTTGTCGCCCACGCCGAAACGCTCGGGGCGCTGGTCGGCACGGTCACGGCTCAGGTCGCTGCGGCGGATGAACGACTTGGCGCCGTTGTATTCCACTTCGATGCCACCATCTTCGATCGCGGTCACTTCGACGGTGATGATCCCGCCACGCTTTACGCCATCAACCGCATCGGTGAAGTTGTCTTCACCAAGGGCCTTGACCGAAAGCGAGATACGCTCTTTCTCAACATCGACTTCAGAGACCGACGCCTTGACCAAGTCGCCCTTGCGGTAGTTTGCAATGGCGTCTTCGCCGCGCTGATCCCACGACAGGTCGGACAGGTGAACCATGCCGTCGATGTCGTTTTCCAGACCAACGAACAGACCGAATTCGGTGATGTTCTTGACTTCGCCTTCGATGACCGAGCCCACTGGGTGGGTTTCAGCAAAGACTTCCCATGGGTTGCGCTGGGTCTGCTTGAGGCCAAGGGAAACACGACGCTTGGTGCTGTCGATTTCCAGAACCATGACGTCGACTTCCTGGCTGGTCGAAACGATCTTGCCGGGGTGGACGTTCTTTTTGGTCCAGGACATTTCCGAGACGTGAACCAGACCTTCGACACCGGCTTCCAGCTCAACAAATGCGCCGTAATCGGTGATGTTGGTCACGCGGCCCTTGTGGACCGAGCCAAGCGGATAGGCACGCTCGACTGCATCCCACGGATCTTCTTGCAGCTGCTTCATGCCAAGGCTGATGCGGTGGGTGTCTTTGTTGATCTTGATGACCTGAACCTTGACGGTCTCGCCGATGGCAAGGATTTCCGACGGGTGGTTCACACGGCGCCATGCCATGTCGGTCACGTGCAACAGGCCGTCAACACCGCCCAGATCAACGAACGCACCGTATTCGGTGATGTTCTTGACCACGCCATCGACGGTCTGACCTTCGGTCAGGTTGCCGATAACTTCAGCGCGCTGTTCGGCGCGGCTTTCTTCCAGAATAGCGCGGCGCGACACAACGATGTTGCCACGGCGACGGTCCATTTTCAGGATCTGGAAGGGCTGCTTCATGCCCATCAGCGGGCCAGCGTCACGCACCGGGCGGACATCGACCTGTGAGCCGGGAAGGAAGGCAACTGCGCCGCCCAGATCAACCGTGAAGCCGCCTTTGACACGACCAAAGATCGCACCATCAACGCGCGTCTCAGAGGCGTAGGCTTTTTCCAGACGATCCCAGGCTTCTTCGCGACGGGCTTTGTCACGGCTGATGACAGCCTCGCCACGTGCGTTTTCAACGCGGTCCAGATAGACCTCGACTTCATCGCCGACATTGATGTCGGGCTGTTCGCCGGGGTTCGCAAATTCTTTCAGATCAACGCGGCCTTCCATTTTGTAGCCGACGTCGATGATGGCTTGGCCCGCTTCAATCGCGATAACCCGGCCTTTGACAACAGAACCCTCTTCGGGGGTGTCAATCTCGAAGCTTTCTTTCAGAAGGGCTTCGAATTCGTCCATAGATGCTTTAGCGCACATGCAGTACAGTTCCTTTTCATGGTTTTCTGGCCATGCGGTTGGCTCCGCCGGTCTTGCTCTAATGGCAGAAGGGCCGTGGCATGTGCCCGACCCGTTCCGAGCGCGTCCTTAGTCGGGTTGGGCGCAATTTGCAAGACTTGGTTCTGCCGGGCGCTCTTTACACCCCCCACGGCCCAAAAACCAGGCCATTACAGGGGGCCAAAGCGGGCCAAAAGGGCTGCCGCATGGTCAGCAACGGGCGCATGGCGCGACCATTGCGCCAAAAGCTCAGACCAGCGCACGGGGGCAAAGGTCACATCAGCGCCGTGAACGGCTTTGGCAAAGCGACCGACCTCTTTGCGATGCAAAGCGATGCGTGCAGGGTCCACCGCCTTGCCCGAGGCCCAGACCTTTGGTTCACTATATAGATACACCAGCACAGCCCCGCGCGCCCGTTTCACCCCTTGGGTCCGCAGGGCAAAGGCGTGTTTCACAAGCTGCGCCGCATTCAACGCCTGAAACACTTCTCCGCCCGACGTCAGCGCAGCCCGCATCGCATTGAACGGCGCCATGCCGGGGCCCCAATCGCGGCTGTCAAAACCCTCGGAAAACTGAACGGTCTTTTGCGGGCGAAAGGGTTCAAAGCGTTTGCTTTCAATGCCGACAAGGGTCGTGGCCGTGGTGATCGCAGCATCAAGCCACGGATGGCGGTCACCCCGCCAAGGGAAGGGCATCTCGACCTCCACCTCGACCTGTTCGGGTTGACCCATCGGCACCGATGGCAGAGGTGGCAACTGCGCGGCACGGTTCAAGAACCAACCAAAGGCATTGGCGGCAAGCGCGGCAGAGGAATCGGGGCCATCAAATTTGCCAGCGGCCAATTCGCGCCCCGGCGCGCGGCGCAGGGCTGCCAGAACCGCATCAGCCGGAACGCCGGGAAGAAAGGTGGGGTCGTTCATGCTCAGGGGCCTTTTGTCAATTCAAGACCAAGGGTGTAGCACCCTGCCCCTGCGGGCGACAGGGGCTATCCCCCTGCCCCTTTCATCTCTTGCAGCGTGTTTCCGCCATCGACCACAATCATCGTGCCGTTGACGTAACTCGCGCCCTCGGACGCAAGGAACAAAACACAGGCGGCAACCTCATCGGGGGTGCCGGGGCGGCCTGCCGGGGTTGCGCGCCCGGCTGCAATCTCCCCTTCAGAGCTGCTTTCGGTTTCGATCCAGCCGGGAAGGACCGCGTTGCACGTGATCCCTGCCCGCCCATATTCAAGCGCAACCGAGCGGGTCATCCCCGTGATCGCCGCTTTTGCGGTCGCATAGGCCGAGGAGCCGTCAATCGTGACCAATGGCCCGGTGACTGAGGCGATATTGATGATCCGGCCAAACTGCCGCGCCTCCATCCCCGGCAGGGCCGCGCGGGTGCAATGAAAGGTTGTGTTGATGTTGAGCGCCATGTGATGCGCCCAATCGGGATCGGACCAACCGCCAAGCCGCTGTCGGTCAATCCCCTTGCCAGTCTGCACCATGCCCGCGTTATTCACCAAAATCTCGATCGGGCCGAGTGTTCGCGCAATGGTCGCAAACAGCACATTGACCTGATCGGGATCGGTCAGATCCGCGACATGCGCCATGCAGCCCAAGCTGGCCGCGCGGTCAAAAATCCGATCGGTGGTTGAGGTGATACAGACCCGCGCCCCTGCCCCAACCAGAGCACGGGCGATGGCAAAACCGATTCCCCCCGCGCTGCCTGCGCCAGTAACAAGGGCAATTCGACCCGAAACGGCTGACATTATTTTCTCCCCATGTCACAGCGGCCCGACCCGGAACCTTGCAACAGCATGGGTAGATGTTCCTAAAGTGCAAGGATTGTTGCGGTTGGGTCCCTTCAGGCAGGCAAAAATGGTGTTTAAATGCAAACACGCGGAATTGCGCAGGGGGCGCAGCCCGGGACTTTCGCTTGGCAATACTGCGCTTTATATGAACAGACCCTCCTTGGCCCGGCCGAGTCGTGGGGATTTGGACGTATAAGAAGGACTTTTCCCCAATGATCTTCTCTGGCCTGTTTTCGTCAGATATGGCGATCGACCTCGGAACGGCGAATACGCTGGTCTATATCCGGGGGAAGGGAATTGTCCTCAATGAGCCATCGGTCGTGGCCTATCACACCAAGGACGGCAAAAAACAGGTTCTGGCCGTTGGCGAGGATGCCAAGCTGATGCTGGGCCGCACACCGGGCAGCATCGAAGCGATCCGCCCGATGCGTGACGGGGTCATTGCCGACTTTGAGGCCGCGGAAGAGATGATCAAGCATTTCATCCGCAAGGTGCACAAACGCACAACCTTTTCCAAACCCAAAATCATTGTCTGCGTTCCGCATGGCGCGACCCCGGTGGAAAAGCGCGCCATCCGTCAATCAGTTCTTTCGGCCGGCGCGCGGCGCGCGGGGCTGATCGCCGAACCGATTGCGGCAGCCATTGGCGCAGGCATGCCGATCACCGACCCCACCGGCAATATGGTTGTCGACATCGGCGGCGGCACCACCGAAGTGGCCGTGCTGTCCTTGGGCGATATCGTCTATGCGCGCTCCGTGCGCGTGGGTGGTGACCGGATGGATGAGGCGATCATCAACTACCTGCGCCGCCATCAGAACCTGTTGATCGGTGAGTCGACGGCCGAACGCATCAAGACCAGCATCGGCACCGCGCGGATGCCCGATGACGGGCGTGGGGCGGCGATGACGATCCGGGGCCGCGATCTGCTGAACGGCGTGCCCAAGGAAACCGAGATCAATCAGGCACAGGTGGCCGAGGCCTTGGCCGAACCCGTGCAACAGATTTGCGATGCGGTCATGCAAGCGCTGGAGGCCACGCCGCCAGACCTTGCCGCCGATATCGTGGACCGGGGCGTGATGCTGACGGGCGGCGGAGCGCTGTTGGGCGATCTGGACCTGAGCTTGCGTGAACAAACCGGGCTTTCGATCAGCGTTGCCAATGAATCCCTGAACTGCGTGGCCCTTGGAACCGGGAAAGCCTTGGAATACGAAAAACAACTGCGGCATGTGATCGATTACGACAGTTGATCCAGCCACGCGGGCCTTTTTTGGCCTGCTGTCTGACCCCGGGGGCAGGTGAATGAGCAAGATACGCACAGACCCGGAAGATTTCTCGCGCCCCATCCGGCGTGTGCTTGTGGGTCTGTTGATCATCTTGTTGCTGGGGCTGTTCTTGTTGTGGCGGATCGACTCGCCGCGCGTGGAGCGGTTTCGCGCGGCCCTTGTGGATCGTGTCGTGCCAAGCTTTGACTGGGCCTTTGTGCCCGTGACCAAGGCTGCCGATATGATTGACCAATTCCAAAGCTATGCCGGGCTTTATGAGCAAAATCAGGAATTGCGGCGCGAATTGCAGCAGATGAAGGCGTGGAAAGAGGCCGCCCTGCAACTGGAGCAGCAAAACGCCCGGCTGCTTGACCTCAACCAAGTGCGGCTTGACCCAAAGCTGACCCATGTCACAGGGCAGGTTCTGACCGACAGTGGCAGCCCGTTTCGGCAATCTGTGCTGATCAATGTGGGCAGCCGCGATGGCATTCGCGATGGCTGGGCCACGATGGATGGCATCGGTCTTGTGGGCCGTATTTCCGGCGTGGGAGAGCGGACCAGCCGGGTGATCTTGTTGACCGACACCAACAGCCGCATTCCGGTGACGGTGCAACCCTCGGGTCAAAAGAGCCTTTTGTCGGGCGACAATTCCACCCTGCCGCCATTGGAGTTTCTGGAAGACCCTGATGAGGTGCGTCCGGGGGACCGGGTTGTGACATCGGGTGACGGGGCGATGTTCCCGCCGGGCCTGTTGATCGGGCAAGTGGTGCTTGGCACGGACCGGCGCTTGCGGGTGGCCCTGAGCGCGGATTATCAGCGGCTGGAGTTCCTTCGGGTCCTGCGCAGTCACCAATTGGACCCGATCACGGATGCGGGCGCCCTTGTCGCCCCCCCGATCTTGCCCGCAGGACCAGACACCACTGAGGCGCTTGATACCGGGGCAATTCCTGCGTCTGGAACGCAACCAGAGGCGGACCCGAATGCCGATGCCGGTTCCGAGACGGAGGGTGGCGATGGCTGAGGGCGTCCGCTCCTCGGTCTGGCTCTATCGGGGCGGCTTTCTTTTGGTCGCCGCGATTTTGCTGTTTGTGCGGCTTTTGCCTTTGGGCTCGGTCGCGGGGGATTGGCCGGGACCCGATATCTTGTTGTGTGTGATCATGGCATGGGCCATGCGGCGGCCCGATTTCTTGCCGGTCTGGTTGCTTGTTCTGGTCTTGCTGATGGAAGACATGATCTTGATGCGCCCGCCCGGTCTTTGGACGGCACTGGTTGTCATTGCGGTGGAGTTCATCCGCTCCCGCGTGGCGCTGACGCGGGAACTGGCTTTTGTGGCCGAATGGGCCCTTGTGGCGGGGTTGATGGTGGCCTGTCTGTTGGCCTATCGGCTTATCTTCACGCTATCGTTCCTGCCACAGCCCGGATTCGGCTTTGCCCTGTTGCAGGTTTTGTGGTCGATCTTGTGCTATCCTGTCGTGGTGATCGCCAGTCGTCTGGTCTTTGACCTGCGCAAGCCCGCGACGGGCGAGGTGGATGATTTTGGCAGAAGACTTTAGAAAGGTAGGGCGGTGAGACGCAGCCCCAAGGAAACCGAAGACAGCGCCCGTCAGGTGCACCGCCGCTCACTTTTGTTGGGCGGCGCCATGACGGCCATGTTCGCCGTTCTGGGTGCGCGCATGCGGTATCTTTCGGTGGAACAGGGCGATCAGTTCAAGCTTCTGGCCGAGGAAAACCGCATCTCGATCCGCTTGTTGCCGCCAACCCGTGGCTTGATCCAAGACCGCAATGGCAAACTTTTGGCAGGTAATGAGCAGAACTACCGCGTTGTTATCACGCGCGAAGATGCAGGCGATGTGAACGCCGTCTTGTCAAAACTGGCGCATGTGATCCCGCTGACCGAGGACGATCTGGAACGCGCGACCAAAGAGGTAAAACGCAACTCACCCTTTGCCCCGATCACTGTCGCAGACCGTGTGACATGGGAAGATCTGTCCAAGGTTGCCCTTAATGCACCCTCCTTGCCCGGCGTATCGCCAGAGGTGGGGTTAAGCCGGGTTTATCCGCGCGACGTGGATTTTGCCCATATCCTTGGCTATGTCGGGCCGGTCTCGGAAAAAGATCTGGCGGGGATAGAGGCGCCCGATCCTTTGCTGACGATTCCAAAATTCCAGATCGGCAAGATCGGCGTTGAACGCTGGATGGAAGACACCCTGCGCGGGCGGGCGGGCACCAAGCGGATCGAGGTGAATGCCGTTGGCCGCGTGATGCGCGAGTTGGAGCGCCAAGAGGGCACCCCCGGCGCGGATATTCGCCTGACCATCAATGCGGATGTGCAAAATTTCGTGCAAGCCCGCTTGGGTGACGAAGCTGCCTCTGCCGTGGTGATGGATGTGCAGACAGGCGATATCATTGCAATTGTTTCGGCCCCCTCGTTCGACCCGAACCTTTTCGTCCGCGGGATCAGCCATGCCGACTACAACCAACTGACCGAGAATGACCACAGACCCTTGGCCAACAAGACGGTGCAGGGGCTGTATCCGCCGGGCTCTACCTTCAAGATGATCACCGCACTTGCTGGCTTGAAAGAGGGCGTCATTGCGGTGGACAAGCACGAAAGCTGCCCCGGATATCTGGAGGTGGCAGATCGCCGCTTTCACTGCTGGAAGCGGTCGGGCCATGGCAAGGTCAATCTGGAACGCGCCCTGTCGGAAAGCTGCGACGTGTTTTTCTACGAGATCGCGCAAAAGGTCGGCATCGACAAGATTGCCGAGATGGGCAGACGCCTTGGTCTTGGGGTGCGCCACGATATTCCCATGTCGGCCATTGCCGAAGGGATCATGCCCAACAAGGCTTGGAAGTCCGAGCGGCACAAGGCCGAGTGGCGGATTGGCGATACGATCAATGCCAGCATCGGTCAGGGCTATGTCCTGACCTCTCCGCTGCAGCTTGCGGTCATGACGGCCCGCATTGCCACGGGACGGGAGATCAAGCCCCGGCTAGTCCATGCGATTGATGGCAAGGTCGTGCCAATCGAAGATCAGGAAAGCCTTGGAATTGACGCGATCGCCCTTAGCAAGGTTCGGGCCGGGATGTACTCGGTGATCAATGCGGAACGCGGGACAGCGAAATCTTCGCGCATTGTGGACGAGGCTTTGAAATGGGCGGGCAAGACCGGCACAAGTCAGGTCCGTAACATCAGTGCCGCCGAACGCGCGCGCGGGGTGATCGCCAATGAACAATTGCCATGGGATCGGCGTGACCACGCCCTGTTTGTGGGCTTTGCCCCCTATGACAACCCGCGCTATGCGGTGTCAGTGGTGGTGGAACATGGCGGCGGCGGGTCAACGGCAGCCGCCCCGATTGCCCGCGATGTGATCCTGAGTGCGCTGTCAGAGGGGCTGCCCCCACTTTCGGCCTATCCGTCAAGTCAGCGCAACCGGATCGCCTCCATGCTTGAAAAACTGCCCCTTCGCGATGCGGATGGGGCTTTACCCAGCCCCTCGCGGTCATAGGGGCCTGCGATGAGTTTTCTGGAATATCGCGTCAAATTCGTGCCCAGTGGCCTGCGCAAGGTCCTGTATATGAACTGGCCTTTGGTGGTCTTGGTCACGGCTGTGTCCGCGGTGGGGTTTTTGACCCTTTACTCCATCGCAGGTGGTCGGATGGAGGTTTGGGCCGGTCGCCAGATGAAGGTCTTTGGCCTTGGCGCGGCGATCATGTTCTTTATCGCCTTCGTGCCGATCTGGTTTTGGCGCAACATGAGCCTGTTGGCCTATCTGGTCAGTATCATCTTGCTGCTGATCGTGGAGTTCTTCGGAACCATCGGCATGGGCGCACAGCGCTGGATCGAATTTGGCGGCTTTCGCTTGCAACCTTCGGAGTTGATGAAGGTGACGTTGGTGATGATGCTGGCGGCCTATTACGACTGGCTGGATGTCAGAAAGGTCTCGAACCCGCTTTGGGTGGCGGTGCCAGTGATCCTGACCTTGATTCCGACCGTTCTGGTCTTGATGCAGCCCAACCTTGGCACTGCCCTGATCATCTTGATGATCGGCGGGGCGGTGATGCTTTTGGCGGGGGTCAGTTGGTGGTATTTCGCGGCTGTTTTGCTGATTGTCGTAGGGGCGGTCACTTCGGTTTTCACCACGCGCGGCACCGATTGGCAATTCTTGCACGATTACCAATATCGCCGGATCGACACCTTTCTTGATCCGACCGCCGATCCTTTGGGCGCAGGCTATAACATCATTCAGGCGCAGATCGCCCTTGGATCGGGCGGCTGGAACGGCAAGGGGTTCATGCAAGGCACGCAAAGCCGGCTGAACTTTTTGCCCGAAAAGGAAACCGACTTCATCTTTACCACCCTTGGTGAAGAGTTCGGGTTTGTCGGCGTGTTCAGTTTGCTGATCCTTTATGGCCTGATCTTGGTGTTCTGCTTTGTCTCGGCCTTGCAAAACAAGGATCGCTTCTCGACCCTCTTGATCCTTGGGATCGCAGTGAACTTTTTCCTCTATCTTGCGATCAACCTGTCGATGGTCATGGGATTGGCCCCGGTCGTGGGGGTGCCGTTGCCCTTCCTTTCCTATGGCGGTTCGGCCATGTTGGTCTTGCTGATTGCCTTTGGGCTGATCCAAAGCGCACATATCCACCGACCGAGGTAACCGCCCGTGACCCTGACCGTCTTGTTCGCCGCGCCAGAGCTTTGGCCGCAGTACGAAACCCATTTGCCCAAGGCACTGGCCGAGGCGGGTGTGACCGCAAATGTCGTGGTTGCGGCCGCGCCCGAGATGGTGGATTTTATCGTCTATGCGCCCTCGGCCCCGCTGCAAGATTTCACGCCCTATCGCAACTGCCGCGCCGTGCTCAGCCTTTGGGCCGGGGTGGAGCGGATCGTGGGAAATGAGACGCTGACCCAGCCGCTGTGCCGGATGGTGGATCCGGGCCTGACCGAGGGGATGGTGGAATGGGTGGTGGGCCACACTCTGCGCCATCACTTGGGGATGGATCGCCACATCATTAACCCCGGCCACGTTTGGGACCCGATCTGCCCCCCGCTTGCGCGCGAACGCAGGGTCACGGTTCTGGGCCTAGGGGCCTTGGGCACGGCCTGTGCACAGGCCCTTGCCGCGCTGAACTTTCGCGTCACAGGCTGGAGCCGAACCGAGAAATCCGTGCCCGGTCTGCACTGCCTGTGGGGTGAGGCAGGGTTGACGACGGCGCTGGAGGGGGCCGAGATTGTGGTCACCCTGTTGCCCAAGACGCCTGCCACCGAAAACATCCTCAATGCCGAAAGCCTGACCCTGCCTGCGCGCGGGGCGGTGATCCTGAACCCCGGTCGCGGGGCTTTGATTGATGATGACGCGCTTTTGGCCGCCCTTGATACTGGGCAGATCGGCCATGCCACGCTGGATGTGTTCCGCACCGAGCCTTTGCCAAAGGATCATCCGTTCTGGACCGATCCGCGCGTGACCGTCACCCCCCATATCGCGGCAGACACTCGGGCGGTTTCTGCAGCGCGGGTGATCGCCGAAAATATCCGCCGCAATGTCGCGGGCGAGGAATTGTTGCACCTTGTGAACCGCCGCTTGGGGTATTGACGGCAAAAGGCGCAAAAACGTCCCCACCCTGCCCTCCTTCGTCGCGGATAGGCCAGACCCGGCGCCGTCCCCTGTTCAGCTTGGGGCACAGGATTTGGGGCAGGTTTCATGCAATATCGGACAGGGGTTCTTTTGGTTCTGGTGGCGGCGGTCTTATGGTCGCTGATGGGCCTGATGATCCGCCAGATTGTTGAGGCAGGCACATGGGCGGTGCTGTTCTGGCGCTCGGCCGGGATGGTCCCTGTTCTGCTGATTGTGATCCGGTTGCGCAAGGGCCCCGGCGTTCTGGCCAAAGTGATCGCGGTGGGATGGCCCGGAGTTATAGGCGGCCTTGGCTTGGTGCTGGCCTTTGCCGGGGCGATTTTCGCCATTCAGGCCACCACCGTTGCCAATGCCGTGTTCCTGTTTTCGGCAGCGCCGTTCCTGACGGCAATCCTTGGCTGGGTGCTGTTGCGCGAACCTGTTCGCATGGCCACATGGGGGGCAATCGCCTTGGCCGGGATCGGCATGTTCGTCATGGTGCGCGAAGGGCTGGCCGCCGGGGCCTTGGCGGGAAATGTGGCGGCGCTGTTGTCCGCCTTGGGCTTTGCAATTTTCACCATCGCCCTGCGGTGGGGAAAGCTGGCCGAGATGATGCCCGCCGTCGTGCTGGGGGGCGTGTTTTCGATGCTCACAGCCGGAATTGTCAGCATGGTTCAGGCCGAAACACTGATGGTTCCCCTGCACGATATCGCCATAGCGATGGGGATGGGCGCGGTCATTCTTGCCATCGGCATGGCGCTTTATACCCTTGGCAGCAGGATCATACCGGCTGCGGAACTGACGCTTTTGTCGATGGTGGAGGTGATGTTGGCCCCGGTCTGGGTCTGGCTTTTGCTGGGCGAAACCGCCTCGGCAGGCACGTTTGCAGGCGGTGCGATCTTGCTGGCCGCCGTGGCATTCAACGCCATGTCAGGGGCGCGGCGCAAACCCCTCGCCACCCCCGTCACCTAGCGATGGCGACGGAAAAAGCGCGAGCGGTCATAAAGGGTTTCCAGCCGTTTCAGGCGGCCTTCCGTCTGGTCCCACGTCAGGCTTTGCACGGCGGCCAGCAGCGTCTCGATCAGCACGAGGATCGACACGGTGCTGTCCCAGGCGCTGGGTGCCTCGACATGACATGATAGCGTGTGGCGGGCATGGGTGGCTGCGGGGCTGACCCAACGGTCAGTGACAAGAACCACGCAAGCACCCTGCTCTACCGCCAGTTCCACCAGTTGCAGGACCGAGTTTTCATAGCGCCGGATGTCAAAGACCAGCAAGACATCGCCCGCTTTCATATCCAACAGCGCCGGGGGCCATGTGTTTGACATGTCTGACAGCAACGTCACATCGGGGCGCACGACCTTCATCAGCGTCACGAAATAATCCGCCATCGCATGGGTGATGCGACCGCCCATGGCAAAAATCCGGCGGTTCTGATCGGCCATCAGGTCTGCCACGGCATCAAACTCGGCGTGGTCAATCTGGCCCAGCGTGGCCTGAAGATTGGCCACCACCGCATCGGCAAAGCGGTTCAGGATATGGGTATCAGGCACGCCCCCCGCCCAGCGGTCATGCTTGGCAAGGGGCGAGACAAGCATCGCCTCTACCTCACCGCGCAGCGCGGACTGGTAGTCAGGGTATCCGCGATACCCCAGCTTTTGGCACAGCCGCACAACCGTTGGCGTGGAAACCTCCGAGGCCTTGGCCAGCGCCGTGATAGAGCCCAGCGCCGCCACCGGATAGTGCCGCAAGATATGGGTGGCAAGTTGCCGTTCGGCCCGCGTCAAATCGGGCAGCGCCGCGCGCATCTTGTCTTCGACCGTCATCAAGGCATCCATTGCTTCGCCTCATTTTCGGGCACCTTGGCAGGACCTGTGCCGATCATCTGCGCCAACTTAGAAAACTTTGTAACAGAAATTTTATTCAAGAAAAGATCTTGACAGAAACAGCGGGTGCGGATGAGCTTTGAGGGAACCAAAGGATGACTCGCAGCATGCTTGAGGCGGATACGATAGATCGGACAGTGGCGCATCCAGCGCGGTTTGAAAACCGCGAGTCCATGGGCCGCGTCATTCTTGTGTGCGAGCATGCTTCGGCAGAGATTCCGCCCGCCTTTGGCGATCTTGGTCTTGGCCCGCAGGCGCGCTTTGCCCATATCGCGTGGGATCCGGGCGCGCTGGATCTGGCGCGCAGCCTGTCGCGGCGGATGGATGCCTGCCTGATCCATGCCCCGCTCAGCCGTCTGATCTATGACCTGAACCGTGCCCCCGATCAGCCGGGTGCCATGCCCGCGCGGTCCGAAGTGTTTGACATTCCCGGCAATGCCGCCATCAGCGCCGAAGAACGCAACCGCCGCACGCAATCGGTCTATGTGCCCTTTCACAATGATCTAAGCGCAGAGATCTCGCGCCGCATGGCGCTTGGGCTCAATCCGGTGATCATCACGATCCATTCCTTTACCCCTATCTGGCACGGCGCCCCGCGCGAGGTGGAGTTTGGGGTGATCCATGACAGCGACCCCAGCTTGGCCAAGGCGATTGTCGCCATGAGCGCACCATCTGGGTTGCGAACGGCCTTGAATGCCCCCTATTCGGCATCAGATGGCGTGACGCATACGCTACGCCTTCACGCCTCGCCCTATGGCTTGCCCAATGCGATGCTGGAGGTGCGCAATGACCTGATTGCCAGCCTGGACATGGCAGATGACGTTGCATCCCGACTGGCCCCGCTGCTGTCTGGGGCCATTGCCAGTGCCGCAGGGGGGCGCTGACCGGATGCCGCAGGCCGCAAAGACCTTTGTAAAGCTGGTGGATGGCCTCAACTATGGTGTGGGCCGGTTTGCGATGTATTTGCTCTTTGTTTTGATGGCCATTCTGATGTGGTCCTCTATCAGCAAGACATTCTTCAACCCGTCGCTCTGGACGCTGGAGATGGCACAGTTCGTGATGGTGGCCTATTACATCTTGGGTGGGCCCTATGCGATGCAGATGGGCAGCCATGTGCGAATGGACCTGTTTTACGCCAAGCAAAGTCCGGTGCGTCAGGCGTGGTGGGATGGGTTTACTGTCTTTGCGCTGATCTTTTACCTGTGCGTGATGCTGTGGGGGGCCATCGACTCCACTGCCTATGCCTTTCAGTATAATGAGCGCAGCCCGACGGCGTGGCGGCCCTATATGTGGCCCATCAAGGTGACGCTGTGCATCGGCTTCTTTCTGATGCTCTTGCAGGCCCTCTCGTCCCTGATCAAGGATATCGCGACCATCCGTGGGGAGGAGGTCTGATGTCCTATGAGATGATCGCCGCCCTGATGTTTTCGACCATGCTTTTGATGATGATGACGGGGCAGCGGGTCTTTGCCGTAATCGGCTTTGTCGCCGTCGCCTCGGCCCTGTGGCTTTGGGGCACGGGCGGGGATCGGATGGGCTTTTCCTCCGCGATGAAGCTGATGAAATGGTATCCGCTTCTGTCGCTGCCGATGTTCGTCTTTATGGGCTATGTGATGAGCGAGGCACGGCTCGCCGATGATCTGTATCGGATGTTCCACATCTGGTTCGGACGGGTCCGGGGCGGGCTTGCGATTGGCACGATCCTGTTGATGGTGCTGATTTCCGCCATGAACGGGCTGTCGGTGGCGGGCATGGCGATTGGCTCCACCATCGCGCTGCCGGAACTCTTGCGCCGGGGCTATGATAAAAAGATGGTGACGGGGGTCATTCAGGCAGGCTCTAGCCTTGGCATCCTGATCCCGCCGTCGGTGGTGCTGGTGCTCTATGCGATGATCGCCCGCGCGCCGGTGTCAGAACTGTGGTTGGCGGGTATCATACCGGGGCTGATCATGGCGGCACTGTTCATTGCGCTGATCGTCGTGCGGTGCCACTTGCAGCCCGATCTTGGCCCGGCCCTGTCCCCCGAAGAACGCGCCCAGATCACCACCGCCGACAAGCTGCGGTCGTTGAGGGCGGGCCTGCTGCCCTTCGCGATCTTTGCGGGCATGATGATCCCTTTCATCAACGGCTATACCTCCTTGGTCGAAAGCTCGGTCATCGGGGTGGTCATGACGGTGCTGGGGGCTGTGGTGAAGGGCCAGTTCAACGCCCAGGTGTTCGAGGTGGCGACGCGAAACACCCTTGGCATCACCTGCATGTTCATGTGGGTAATCCTTGCGGCCCTGTCCTTTGGCGCGGTGTTCGACGGGCTTGGCGCGGTCAAGGCGGTTGAAAACCTGTTTGTCGATCAGCTTCACATGGGGCCATGGACCATCCTGATCCTGATGCAACTGTCCTTCCTGCTGATGGGGATGTTTCTGGATGATACAGCAATGCTGGTCATCGTGGCCCCGCTGTATGTGCCGCTGGTGGCAAGCCTTGATTTTGGGATGCCGCGCGGCGATGTGCTGATCTGGTATGGGGTGCTTTACACCATCACCTGCCAGATTGCCTACCTGACGCCACCCTTTGGCTATAACCTGTTCCTGATGCGGGCCTTTGCGCCCCCGGAAATCACGATGGGCGATATCTATTCCTCGGTCTGGCCTTTTGTTCTGGTGATGGTGGCAGCCCTTGCCATGATCATGGCCTTTCCGCAAATCGCCCTCTGGCTTCCCAATCTGATCTATCCCTGAGGTGTGGATGAACCACACCCGCCCCTTTTGAAACTCGGAGGTTTTACCATGACATCAAGACGTTCCTTCCTGACCAAAGGTGCCCTTGCCGGGGCGGCCACCCTTGCCGCACCCACCGTTTTGCGCGCGCAAGAGGTGATAAAATGGCGGATGCAGACCTATGCCGGTGCTGCCTTGGCCGAAGAGGTGGTGAAACCCGCCATCGACATGTTCAACCGCATCGCAGCGGGCCAGATGGAGATCGAGCTTTTCACCGCCGATCAGCTGGTTCCCACGGGCGAGTTGTTTCAGGCCATGCAGTCGGGCACCATCGACTGCGTGCAGTCGGATGACGATTCCATGGCCTCACCCACCGAGGTGACGGTGTTTGGCGGCTACTTCCCACTCGGCCTTAGATACTCGTTGGATGTCCCTGTTTTGTTTAACAAATACGGGCTGAAGCAGATCTGGGAAGAGGAATATGCCAAGGTCGGCGTCAAGCATATCTCGGCCGGATCGTGGGACCCGTGCCATTTCTCGACCAAGGACCCGATCAACAGCCTTGCCGATTTGCAGGGCAAGCGGGTGTTCACCTTCCCGACCGCCGGGCGCTTCTTGTCGCAGTTTGGCGTCGTGCCGGTCACCCTGCCGTGGGAAGATATCGAAGTCGCCATGCAGACGGGCGAGTTGGACGGCATCGCATGGTCGGGCATCACCGAGGTCTATACCGTGGGCTGGTCGAACGTGACCAACTACTTCCTGACCAACAATATCTCGGGCGCATGGATTGGCCATTTCTTTGCCAATATGGATCGCTGGAACGCCCTGCCCCCGCATCTGCAAGAGCTGCTGACGGTCTGCTTTGAGCAGTCGCACTACTACCGCCAGCACTGGTATTGGGGCGGCGAGGCCGATCTGCGCGTAAACGGCCCGAAACTGAAGCTGACCACGATCCCAGATGCCGAATGGGCCACCGTGGAAGAGGCGGCCGTCAAGTTCTGGGACGAGATCGCCGCGGAATCGGAGACCAAGGCCAAGGTTGTGGGCATCATCAAGCAATACAATACCCTGATGCAGCAAGCAGGTCGGCCTTACCGCTATACCTGATCCGCGTGCGGTGGGTTGATCACCCACCCACCCGTACGGCAGGGGCGCGCATCCATTGTGCGCCCCCGCTTCGTGAAATATGATCAAATTATAGACTCATCGATGGGGACGGACGATGCCGGGGAATGTGACACTCGAAGAACTGCGTGGACTGGTCGACAAGGGCCAGATTGATACGGTGCTGGTCTGCGGCATCGACATGCAGGGTCGCCTGATGGGTAAAAGGTTTCACGCCCAGTTCTTTATGAACGGCGGCTATGAAGAGACCCATTGCTGCAACTACCTTTTGACCGTGGACATGGAAATGAACACGGTGCAGGGCTATAAATCCAGCAGCTGGCAAACCGGCTATGGCGATTACGTCCTCAAACCCGATCTGGCCACGCTGCGGCTGATCCCGTGGCTGCCGGGCACCGCCCTTGTGTTGGGCGATACGCTGGATCATCACGGCCATGAGGTTCCCCACAGCCCCCGTGCCATCCTGAAAAAACAGGTGGCCCGCGCCCGCGCCATGGGGTTTGAGCCGATGATGGCGACGGAATTGGAGTTTTACCTCTTTGAAAACTCATACGAGGCCCTGCGCGACAGCGGCTTCAATGACCTGAAACCGGTTTCCGCCTATAATGAGGATTACCACATCTTCCAGACCACCAAGGAAGAGGATGTGATGCGCGCCATCCGCAACGGGCTTTATGGCGCGGGCATCCCCATCGAGAATTCCAAAGGCGAGGCAGATGCGGGCCAAGAAGAGGTCAACTATCGCTATTCCGACGCGCTCGACACCGCCGATAACCATGTGATCGTCAAGAATGGCATCAAGGAAATCGCGTGGACCAAGGGCAAATCCGTGACCTTTATGGCCAAGTATGACCATCGCCGTGCGGGGTCTTCCAGCCATATCCACCAAAGCCTGTGGACCAAGGATGGCAAGCCATCGTTCTTTGACCCAGACGATACATATGGCATGTCCCGGACCATGAAGCACTTCATGGCAGGGCAATTGGCCCATGCGCAGGAATTGACGGCGTTTCTGGCCCCTTACGTGAACAGCTACAAGCGTTTTACCATCGGCATGTTCGCCCCCACCAAGGCGGTCTGGTCTGCCGATAACCGCACGGCGGGCTTTCGCGTCTGTGGGGTGCAGTCCAAGGCGGTTCGGGTAGAATGCCGCATTCCGGGCAGCGACGTGAACCCCTATCTGGCCTGTGCGGCCCTGCTTGCGGCCGGGCTTGCGGGGATTGAGGGCAAGAGGGAGCTGGAGCCTGAAATGTCGGGCGATATGTACAACACCGACGGTATTCGCGAGATTCCGCATAACCTGCGCGATGCGGCGGCGCGGCTGCACGGATCGGCCATGCTGCGCGCGGCTTTTGGCGATGATGTGGTGGACCACTACCACCACGCCGCGCAGTGGGAAATTTCCGAGACTGACCGCGTGGTCACCGATTTTGAGCGCCAGCGCCTGCTGGAGCGGGCCTGAGGATAGGGCGTCAGCCCAACTCTTATGAACATGTCGGGGTGAACCCCGACCTACGAGGACAACATGAAACCTATCCAACTGATTTCCCCCGTTGACGGCTCTGTCTATGCCGAACGCATGCCGCTTGCGCCCGAGGCGGCACAGGCCGCCGTTGACCGCGCCCGTGCGGCCCAAGGCCCTTGGGCCGCGCGCCCGCTGGCCGAGCGTATCGCCCTTGTCAAAGCCGGGGTCGCCCGACTGACGGCCATGAAGGAAACCGTGGCACTGGAACTTGCCCACCAAATGGGCCGCCCGATCCGCTATGGTCAGGGCGAAATGGGCGGTGTGAACGCCCGCACCGATTACATGTCCGACATCGCGGCCGAGACGCTGGCCCCTCACTTGATCGAGGACAGCGACACGTTCCGACGCTATCTGGCCCGCGATCCCCTTGGCGTGGTGTTCATCGTAGCACCCTGGAACTATCCCTACCTCACCACGATCAACACCCTTGCCCCGGCCCTGATCGCCGGGAACACGGTGGTTCTGAAACACGCCTCGCAGACCCTGCTGGTGGGTGAACGCCTTGCCCAAGCGTTCCATGAGGCGGGCGTGCCGGACGATGTCTTCCAGAATGTCGTTCTGGACCATGCCACCACCGAAAGCCTGATCGCCGCCCGCGCGTTCAACTTTGTCAACTTCACCGGGTCCGTGGCGGGCGGTCAGGCGATGGAGCGCGCGGCTGCGGGCACCTTTACCCCCCTTGGGCTGGAACTTGGCGGCAAAGACCCCGGCTATGTGCGCGCCGATGCCAATCTGGATGCGGCGGTCGATACCCTGATGGACGGGGCTATGTTCAACTCGGGCCAGTGCTGCTGCGGGATCGAGCGGATTTATGTGCACGAAAGCCTGTTCGACGCCTTTGTCGAAAAATCCGTGGCTTGGGTGAACGGGATGAAGCTGGGCAGCCCGCTTGACCCCGAAACCACCCTTGGCCCCATGGCCAACAAGCGGTTCGCAAAGGTCGTCCGCGATCAGATCGCCGAGGCTGTGGCGGCTGGGGCCAAACCTCTGATCGACCCCGCCAACTTCCCGGCCGATGATGGCGGCGCATACCTCGCCCCGCAGATTCTGGTCAACGTCAACCACTCCATGCGGGTGATGATGGAGGAATCCTTCGGCCCGGTCGTCGGCATCATGAAAGTCTCCAGCGACGAAGAAGCCATCGCCCTGATGAACGACAGCCCCTATGGCCTGACCGCAAGTGTCTGGACCCAAGACTATGACACCGCCGCCGCCATCGGCGCGCAGATCGAAACCGGGACGGTGTTCATGAACCGCGCCGATTACCTTGACCCTGCCCTGTGCTGGACGGGCTGCAAAGATACCGGGCGCGGCGGATCGCTGTCCTATCTTGGCTTCCACTCGGTCACCCGACCGAAATCCTACCATCTCAAAAAGGTTTGAAAGATGACCCACAACGTTCCCAACCGGAACTGGTCTTACCCCACCGCCATCAAATTCGGTGTGGGCCGCATTGCCGAGCTGGCCGAGCATTGCCGCGCCTCTGGCATTCACAAGCCACTTCTCGTCACAGACCGCGCGCTGGCCAGCCTGCCGATCACAGCGGCGGCGCTGGATCAGCTGGAGGCCGCTGGCCTTGGCCGCGCGATGTTTTCGGATGTCGACGCCAACCCGACCGAGATCAACATGGCCGCAGGCATCGCGGTCTTCAAGGCGGGCGGCCATGACGGCGTCATCGGCTTTGGTGGCGGCTCGGCACTTGATCTGGGCAAGATGATCGCCCTGATGGCCGATCAACCCGCAGGCCTGACCGTGTGGGAGTTGGAAGATATCGGCGATTGGTGGACCCGCGCCGACCGTGCCGCGATAAAACCCACCATCGCCGTGCCCACCACAGCAGGCACAGGGTCAGAGGTTGGCCGCGCAGGCGTGCTGACCAATTCGGTGACACATAAGAAAAAGATCATCTGGCACCCCGACCTGATGGCCGCCGTGGTGATCTGCGATCCGGCCCTGACCGTGGGCATGCCCAAATTCATCACCGCAGGCACGGGCATGGACGCGCTGGCCCATTGCCTTGAGGCCTATTGCAGCCCGCATTACCACCCGATGGGCCAAGGCATCGCGCTGGAGGGGATGCGGCTGGTGTTTGAAAACCTGCCAAAGGTCTATGCCAACCCCAACGATCTGGACGCCCGCGCCCATATGATGAGTGCGGCCGCCATGGGGGCCGTGGCCTTCCAAAAGGGTCTGGGCGCGATCCACAGCCTCAGCCACCCGATTGGCGCGGTCTACAACACCCATCACGGCACCACCAATGCGGTCGTCATGCCCATGGTGCTGGAATTCAACCGCGCGGCCATCGAGGACAAGATCAAGGCGGCGGCGGCCTATCTTGGCTTTGACGGCGGCTTTGCAGGCTTCCATGACCAGATCATGGAATTGCGGACGCTGCTTTCCATCCCGGAAACCCTGTCCGCCATGGGCGTGCAGTTCGCCGATCTGGACATGCTGACCGAAATGGCACTGGAAGATCCGTCGTGCGGGGGCAACCCTGTCGAGATGACAGCGGCCAATACCCGCGCCCTGTTCGACGCCTGTATGTAAGCCATGCAGGCCCACCAGACCGAAATCGCCATCATTGGTGCCGGTGTGGTGGGCCTTGCCATCGCAGAACGCCTGCTGGCCGAGGGGCGCGAGGTCACGCTTATCGACCCCAACCCGCCCGGTTCGGGCGCGTCTTATGGCAATGCGGGTACCATTGCCGATTATGCGACGTTGCCCGTGGGCACGCCGGATGTGCTGCGCAACCTGCCCTCGCTGCTCTTTGACCGCAATTCACCCCTGTCGATCCGCCGCGCCGCCCTGCCCAGCCTTGCGCCATGGCTGCTGCGCTTTGCCCGACAGTCGCTGCCCGATGCCGCCCGGCGCAATGCCGCCGCAATTGCCGCGCTGCTGGCCGATGCCTGCCCATTGTGGGAGGGGCTGGCAGAGCGGATCGGCGGCACCGACATCTTGCAAAAGCGCGGCTGCCTTTATCTCTATGAAACCAAGGCCGCCTATCGCGCCGCCCATGCCGATATGGCCCAGCGCCGGACCCTTGGCATCAAGGTTGATCTAATTTCCCCGGATGAGTTGGGCCAGTTGGAACCCGGCCTGCCGCAGGTGGAGGGCGGGGCCGCCTATTTCACCAATGCTGTGTTCATGGCCGACCCCGGCCAGATGGTGAAACGCCTTGCCAAGGCAATCACCGCCCCCGTACTGCCCCATCTGATCACCCGATTGGAGCGGACGGCAAGCGGCGTTCTGCTGTCGGGCGACGGGGTGCAGGTCCGCGCGCGTCACGTGGTCCTCGCCGCCGGCGCCCATTCCCGCGCCCTTGCCCGCGCCGCAGGCGACCGCATCCCGCTGGAAACCGAGCGCGGCTATCACATCGAATGGGATATGCCAAAGCCCCGGATCACCCGCCCCACCTGCCCCACGACGCGTGGCTTTTACCTCTGCCCGATGTCTGGAAGGCTGCGGGTGGCGGGCACGGTGGAACTGGGCGGCCTTACCGCCCCCCCCTCCCCCCACCGCATCGACAAGCTGATTGAGGGCGCGCGCACCATTTTCCCCGACCTGCCAGACCCGGACCGCACATGGATGGGCTTTCGCCCCAGCCTGCCCGACAGCTTGCCCGTGATCGGCCCGTCACGGGGCGGGGCGGATGTGATCCATGCCTTTGGCCATGGCCATATCGGCCTGACGCTTGCGCCCATCACCGCGCGACTGGTCGCTGACCTAATTGCGCGCCGCGCGCCACAGCGCGACCTCCATGCCACACGCGCGACCCGTTTCTGACTTTGCACAGCGCATCACACGCGCTAACCAAGGAGAAAACCGAGGGCAAGGCATGAGTGGCAAGGTTCTGATTACGGGTGCGGCAGGGTTCATCGGCTTTCATCTGGCCCGGCGGATGCTGGCGGCAGGTTGGCAGGTCACCGGATTTGACGGCATGACCCCCTACTACGACCCCAAGCTGAAAGAGGCGCGGCTGGATATCTTGCGCGCCCAAAGCGGCTTTCGCTTTGACCATGGCATGATCGAGGATGAGGGCCGCCTGACACAGCTTTGCGCCGAAACCCGGCCCGATGTCATCATCCACCTCGCCGCCCAAGCCGGGGTGCGCTATTCCATTGACGCCCCGCGCAGCTATGTGCGCGCCAATCTTATCGGCACGCATGAGGTGCTGGAGGCCGCGCGCGCCCACCCCCCGGCGCATCTGATGATGGCCTCCACCTCCTCCGCCTATGGCGCAAACACCCAGATGCCCTATGCCGAGGTGCATCAGGCCACGCACCCGTTAAGCTTTTATGCCGCCACCAAAATCGCGAACGAGGCCATGGGCCATTCCTACGCCCATCTTTTTGGCCTGCCGATCACGATGTTTCGTTTCTTCACCGTTTATGGCCCTTGGGGCCGCCCGGATATGGCGCTGTTCAAATTCACCAAGGCGATCCTGAACGGCGATCCGATTGACGTCTATAACCATGGCGATATGCGGCGCGACTTCACATATGTCGACGATCTGGTCGAAGGCATCTTGCGCCTCACGGCCTGCCCTCCGGGCGATACCCCAGTGGGCCCTATGGACAGCCTCTCACCCGTCGCCCCCTTTCGGGTGGTCAACATCGGCAATGGCGCGCCAGTGCCGTTAACCGATTTCATCGCCGCGATCGAGGCCGCCACAGGCCGCACCGCCATCCGCAATCTGATGCCCATGCAGCCCGGCGACGTACCCGCCACATGGGCCGATGCGGCCCTCATCGAAGCCCTGGTCGGCAAATTGCCCCGTACCGATATCCGCGAGGGCGTCGCCCGCTTTGTCGATTGGTATCGCGGCTGGAACGGCGCGTGACCGCCCCGTTCATCTGTTCATAAATATCCCCGCCGGAGGCTCCCTCCCCTACAACCCGCGCGAGGGACGGGGGTCAAAGCATCCCCGGCACCACTTGATCCGGTGGGCGATGACCATCGGCGAAGGTCTTGATATTGATGATGACTTTCTCGCCCATCTCGATCCGGCCCTCCAGCGTGGCGCTGCCCATATGCGGCAAGAGCACCACATTGGGCAATTCCCGCAGACGGGGGTTTACCTCATGCCCATGCTCGAACACATCCAGTCCCGCCGCAGCCAACTCACCCGCCCGCAACCCGCGCGTCAGGGCGTTTTCGTCGATCACCTCGCCACGTGAGGTGTTCACGATCACCGCCGAAGACTTCATCAGTTTCAAGCGCCGCGCATTCATCAGGTGATAAGTCGAGGGCGTATGGGGGCAGTTGATTGACAAGATATCCATGCGGCTGACCATCTGATCAAGGCTTTCCCAATAGGTCGCCTCCAGATCCGCCTCGATCTCAGGGCGCAGGCGCTTGCGGTTGTGATAATGCACCTGCATGCCAAAGGCGCGGGCGCGCAGCGCCACTGCCTGCCCGATCCGGCCCATGCCCAAAATCCCCAGACGTCGCCCGCCCAGACGCCCGCCCAGAAAGGCCATGGGCGACCATCCCCGCCATTCCCCGGCCTGCATCACCGCAAGCCCTTCGGGAATGCGGCGCGTCACCGCGAGGATCAAGGCAAGGGTCATGTCAGCGGTATCTTCGGTGACGACACCGGGCGTGTTGGAGACCAAAATCCCCCGCTGCCGTGCGGTTGCCACGTCAATGTGGTCAATCCCGGCGCCATAATTGGCAATCAGCTTCAGCCGTTCCCCCGCCTGCCCGATCAGGCCCGCGTCGATCTGGTCGGTCACACAAGGCACCAAAACATCCGCACGCCGCATGGCATCGGCCAGTTCGTCCCTTGACATCTTGGTGTCAGGATCGCGCAACTCCACGTTGAACAATTCCTTCATCCGCGTCTCAACCGGTTCTGGCAACCGTCGCGTCACTACAACACTCAGCCTCTGTGCGGGCATCCACGCCTCCCTGGTCTTGATCTTCTCGGGTCGATGACCTCAAAGTGGCGCTAACTGGGGCAAGGCACAAGCCCCGGATATATCAGATCAGAGGCGTAGGCCCGGTGTTCGGGCCCTCACGGGACAGGGCGGACCTTAACATTGGGTCCGGTATCAGGCGGATGGCAGAGATGAGACGCAAGGCTTTGGCGGGGGCAGTTGCCGCAATTGCGGTGTTGGCAGGGCAGGTCTGGGCCGAGTCGCCAAGACCAAAGCCACGCCCTGATGTCATGGTGCCGGCCTCTGCCTTGATCGCACCCCAAGCCACCCCTCAAATCGCCACCCAAATCACCCCCATGGCCCGCCCAGCGGCCAAAGGCATGATCGACCCGATCGTGGGCCCCGAGGAAGACACCCCTGAAATCGCTGCACCGTCAGCGGTGCGCCCTGCCGTTGTGGCCCCGCGCGATCCGGGGTTTGGGGCCGTGACCAACCTGCCTCTGCCCCGCTATGTGACCCTCAAAACCAAAGAGGGCAATGCGCGGCGCGGGCCGGGGCTGACCCATCGAATCGACTGGGTTTTTACCCGCGCAGGCATGCCGCTCAAAATCACGGCCGAATATGGCCATTGGCGGCGTATTGAGGACGCCGACGGGATCGGTGGTTGGATTCATTACTCGCTGCTGTCTGGGGTCAGGAGCGTTTTGGTCAAGGCAGATCTCCTTGATATCTTCTCTGCACCGCGCCCTGATTCCTCCATCTTGTTTCGGGCCGAGGGCGGTGTGATCGCCAAGATCCTTGAATGCGCCAATGATTGGTGCCGCATTTCTGTTGAGGGCGAAAAGGGGTGGGCGCCTTCGGCGGCGCTTTGGGGTGTCGATCCCGGCGAAGTGTTGGAGTAGACTGCCCGTTCAAAAGGCGACCATATCTGCGCACCAGCGAATGGCTGACAGCGCAGCGGGGCCGTCATGGCCTGTGAATGAGTGGTCAAATGCAAGGCAATGTCGAAATCAGAAAACTCGGGGCGCGGGATCTGCCGTTGCTTTTGGCCCTGCCCGAGGGGCTGTTTGACAATGCCATTGATCCTGTTCAGGCACAGGCCTTTCTGGCAGACCCGATGAACCTTTTGTTCATGGCCTATGCCGATGACATGGGGGTTGGCATGGCCAGCGCCACCCTATTGCGCCACCCCGACAAGGCACCGCAGTTGTTCATCAACGAAGTGGCCACCCGTGCAGAGTATCGCGGGCGCGGCATCGGCAAGGCGCTTTGTCGCCGAGTGATCATGACCGCACGCAGTCTTGGCTGCAAATCGGTATGGCTGGGAACCGAAGCAGAGAATACAGAAGGCCGGGCGCTCTATCGCAGTCTTGGCGGCACAGAGACCGAGAACCTTGTCATCTTTGAATGGGCGGACATGAAGTGACCAAAAGCGAAGTGAAACTGAACCTTTCTGCGGGCCTTGCGTCCGTCGGGGTGGCGGGTGTCTTGGTCGTCTTGAAGCTCTGGGCCTTTGGCCAGACAGGCTCGCTTTCGGTCGCGGCATCTTTGGCAGACAGCGCCATGGATCTGATGATCAGCCTTGGGGCGATGGCCGCAATCATCTATGCAGCCAAGCCCGCCGACGAGGATCACGCCTTTGGCCATACCTCGGCCGAGGATCTGGCGGCCCTTGGCCAATCCATCTTTATCTTGATCTCGGCCGGGGTCATCACCCTTGCGGCAATCCGCCGTCTGGGACAGCCGACCGATGAGGGGCTGACGGACGAAGGGCCGGGGATGATCATTATGGCGCTGTCGATTGCGCTGACCCTTGGCCTTGTGCTTTGGCAGGGTCGGGTTGCGCGCAGGACCGGCAGCCGGGTGGTGGCGGCTGATCGGCTACACTACCTTGGCGATTTGTTGCCCAATATCGGGGCCATTGCGTCCCTCTGGGTCTCCAGCCGCTTTGGGCTGGTGTCGGTGGATTCGGTGGTGGCTTTGGGGGCTGCGGCGATGCTGGCGCTGGGTGCGCTGCGAATCGGGAAGTCTGCGTTTGATGCGCTGATGGACCGCCGCGCCGATCCTGCGATCATTTCGCATATTGGCGAGATTGCCAAGGATTGGCCCGGCGTGCGCGGTTATCACGATATCAAAACCCGCGTGGCCGGCAGCCGTGTCTTTGTTCAGATCCATATCGAGTTGGACGGGGACCAACCTTTGCGCACCGCCCATGACATCGGGGCCACCTTGCGTCGGGAAATATTGAACCGCTATCCGCAAGCCGATGTGATTGTGCACAAGGATGTCGCGCGCTAGGGCACGGCGTCACCGCTGCAAGCCAAAGCCTTTGCATTTGCCAACCGTAGGGTCCAGAATTATACAGATGTATAACAAGAGGGCCCTATGTCAGACCTGCGCCGTCCCTATCACCGCGAAACCGTGGAACAGCGCAGGGATGCGCTGATCCAATCGGCATTGGACCTGATGGCCGAGGGCGGGCCCGAGGCCATGACGGTGCGCGCAATTGCGGCACGCGCGGGCACCACGCCCGGCCTGATCCGGCATTACTTTGGGACCAAGGACGAATTGATCCGCTGCGCCTTTGAACGGTTCATGGGACATATGACGCAACAAAGCCTGTCCACCATTGAACCCGTGGTCCGCGATCCGGTGGCCGCACTTGCCGCGATGATCTGCGCCAGTTTGCGCCCGCCCGTTCTGGATGGCGAAAGGGTCAGGCTTTGGGCGGGGTTCTTGCAGATGGTCCAGCGTCATCCGGCCATGCGCCAGACCCATGCTGCAACCTATCTTGGCTATCGTGACCGGCTTCAGACCCTGATCGAGGCGCTGCCCGGAAAGGCCGATCCGGTGGTCGCGCGCCAGCTTGCTATCGCGTGCAATGCCGTGATCGACGGGCTGTGGTTGGAGGGGGCGACCCTGCCCGATGACTTTGCCGAGGATGAGGTCGAAAGCATCGCCCTTGCAGCAATCTCTGCCATTCTTGAAACCCCCCTGATCGCGGACAGAAAAATATGAAATACGCCCCAGTGACAGAGCGTCTTGCCTCCCTTGGCGGCGCGAAATGGGGGGTGCATTTCCGGGCACGAGCCCTTGCCGCCCAAGGCCGCGATATCATCGAATTGACAATTGGCGAGCCGGATGTCCTCCCGCCCCAGCAATTGGTCGATGACGCTGTAACGGCCCTGCGCGCGGGGCGAACGGGCTATTCCAACGGGCGGGGCGAGGCGGGTTTGCTGGCGGCCCTGTCCGCCCGCTATTCGCAACGGCGGGGCCAAATCATCGGCGCCGATCAATTCCTGTGCCTGCCCGGCACCCAGACCGTGCTTTATCTGGTGCTGTCGGCGCTGGCCGCCGCCGGGGATGAGGTTTTGGTGGGCGATCCGATGTATGCCACCTATGAGGGGGTCATTCAGGCCTCTGGGGCCACCATGGTTCCAGTTCCCTTGCACGCAGAACATGGCTTCAGGATGCAAGCCGCCGATGTAGAGGCCCGGATCACCGCGCAAAGCCGGGTCTTGTTCCTTAACACTCCGCATAACCCGACGGGGGCCGTCTTGACGCGCAAGGATCTGGCCGAACTGGGCGAGGTTGCCCGCGCCCATGATCTTTGGATCCTGTCGGATGAGGTGTACGAGGATCTGGTGTTTCCCGGCATTTCCTTCGCCTCGCCCATGGAGTTGCCGGAACTGGCAGAAAGAGTGATTGCGGCCGCGTCCATTTCCAAATCCCATGCCGCACCGGGGTTCCGGTCGGGCTGGTGCGTCGGGCCTGCCGAATTCATCAACCGCGCGCTGCCTTTGGCCGAGACGATGTTGTTTGGCAATCAACCCTTCTTGGCCGATGCGACGGCAGCGGCTATCCTCCATCCCTCCCCCGTGGCCACGGGCATGGCACAGCGTTTTCAGGTGCGGGCAGTGGTTTTGGCAGGGTTGTTGGATGGTGTCGCGGGGCTGAAGGTGCATCGCCCCGACGCGGGGATGTTCGCGCTTCTCGATATCCGGGCGATGGGCATGGGCGGCGAGGCCTTTGCCCTTGCGCTGCTGGAGGCCGAGGGCGTGGCCACCATGCCCGGCGAAAGCTTTGGCGCAGGTCTGGCAGGGTGGCTGCGGATCAGCCTGACCCGACCCGATGCCGAGATCGCCGAGGCAGGACGGCGCATCGCACGGTTTGCAACGCAAAGGGGATAGGTCATGCTGACAGTCGGACAACGCCTTGTCGAAGGTCTTGCTGCCCGCGGGGTGGAGGTCGTCTTTGGCATCCCCGGCGTGCATACGGTCGAGATGTATCGCGGCCTCTCTGGCGCCTCCATCCGGCATGTCACAGCCCGCCACGAACAGGGGGCTGCCTTCATGGCCGATGGCTATGCCCGCGTCACGGGACGCCCCGGCGTGGCCTTTGTGATCACCGGACCGGGTCTGACCAATGCGCTGACCGCCATGGCTCAGGCAAAGGCGGAATCTGTGCCGATGCTGATCATCTCGGGCGTCAACCGCCGGGCGTCCTTGGGCAAGGGGTTAGGATTGCTGCATGAACTGCCTGATCAGGCGGCGATGATCCGCGCCCTGTGCCCCTCGCAAACCCTGCTGTCGCCCGAGGATCTTGGCCCGACGCTTGACCGCGCCTTTGCGACGCTTTTGACCGGGCGGCCCGGCCCGGTGCATCTGGAGGTGCCGACGGATGTCATGGGCCTGCCCTGCCCCGCCTTGCCCGCGCGCGTTTTCCCGGCCCCGCCACTCGCCCCCGACTGGACGGCGGCGATGGCAAGGATGGAAAGGGCGCGCCACCCGGTCATCCTTGCGGGGGGCGGCACGCGGGGGACTGCGGCAGGTCTGATCGCCTTGGCCGAGCGATGGGACGCGCCGGTGGTGCAAACCGTCAATGCGCGCGGGGCCATGTTCAACCACCCGCTGGGCGTTCCCGCCTCGCCCAGCCTTGATACCCCACGCGCCTTGATCGCGGCGGCGGATTGCATCCTTGCCATCGGCACCGAACTGGGGCCGACCGATTATGACATGTATGTGCGCGGCGGCCTGCCTGACCTGTCGGGGATGATCCGCGTGGATATCTGCGCCGAACAACTCGCCCGCCACCCTGCGGCCCTTGCCTTGCAGGCCGATGCGGGAATGGCGATGGCGGCCCTTTGCGCAGGCATTTCTGCACGCCGCACGGATGGCGCGGTGCGGGCGGCAACGGCGCGCAACGACGCAAGGGCGGAACTTGCGGGCCTGCATCCGCAGATGACCGCACAATTGGCCATGGTCGAGGCGATGCGCCGCGCGATGCCCGGTGCCATCATCGTCGGCGACAGCACCCAGCCCGTCTATGCCGCCAACCTTTATTATGATCACGACCGCCCCTCGGGATGGTTCAACGCCGCCACCGGCTATGGTGCGCTTGGCTTTGCGCCCGGTGCGGCCGTGGGGGCAGCCCTTGGCGCGCCCGGCACACCGGTGATCTGCCTGATCGGCGATGGCGGCTTGCAATTCAGCCCCGGAGAGTTGCGCACAGCCGTGGATGAAGGCCTGCCGATCACCTATGTCGTGTGGAACAATGCAGGCTTTCGCGAAATTGCCGAGGCGATGGCCGGTGTCGGGGCCGAAGTGATCGGCTGCACCCCAAGCCCCTTGCGGATGGAACCCTTTGCCGCCGCCTGTGATCTGCCTTTTGCGCAGGTGCCAAACGACCCCGCAGCCCTTGGCACCGCCCTTGCCGCACCATGCACGGGTCCAAGAATGATCGAGATCGTCGCGCCATGAAGATCACCATTCACAAGCTGTTCGAATACCTGCTGGAAACCGCCGATCCCCCGCCGGAGGCGTTTCTTGGCTTTTCCCTGTCCACCCCACCGGTTCTGGGGGATTTTCTGGCCGATCTGGACCCCGGCCTGTCCCTCGACTGGAACGGTCAAAGCTTTCAGGGCCTTCCCGCGCTGCGCGAGCGGGTGATCGACCAAGCCGGGCTTGGGGGTCTGTGCGCGGCAAAAGATGTGCTGATCACCGCAGGCGCGGCCGAGGCGAATTACCTGTGCTTTCGCCAGTTGCTTCAGGCGGGGGATCACCTTGTTACCGAAACACCGGGCTGGCCACAGGCAGCGGTCATGGCAAAGGCCATTGGCACCCGGCTGACCTGTGTGCCCCGTCGGGCCGAAGCGGGGTGGGATCTGGACCTTGACGCCCTGTCAGCCGCCGTGACGCCCGATACCAGAATGATCTTTCTGTCCAACCCCAACAATCCCACGGGCCGTTTGCTGCCCGCCGAGTCGCTGCAGGCCATCGCGGCCATCGCAGACCGGGTTGGCGCATGGCTGGTGGTGGACGAGGTTTACGCGGGTCTTGAATGGTCCGGTCCCCGCCCGCCCTCTATCGCCGGGGTCTATGACCGGGGGATTTCGACCGGATCGGTGTCAAAGGCGCTTGGGCTGCAGGGAATCCGCACCGGGTGGATGATCTGCCGTGACCCCGGTCTGATCATGGATGCTGTGATCGCGCGCGAGAACTCGTCCGAGATCATGAACATCCTTGGCGAACATATCGCCGAAATCGCTTTGCGCCCGGAACGGCTTGGCCCCGCCCTTTCCCGCGCGCGGCAAGACGGGGCGCGCACCCTTGCCCGGCTGAATGACTTTATCGAAAGTGAGCCGAGGCTGAGTTGGACCGCGCCCGAGGCGGGTTTGATCGGCCTTGCCCGGCTTCACGGACTCGCCGCCGAACCCTTTGCCAAGCATCTGCTGGCAGACCCCTATCGCACGTTCTTGTTGCCCGGCACCGCCTATGACCAGCCGGCCCATATCCGGCTGGGTGTAGGGGGTGGTGCGGCGGCCAATCTGGACGAAGGCCTGCGTCGCTTGTCGGCCTGTCTTACTGCGTGGCCCGGCTAAGCCCCTGATTTTCCTGTCGCTATCGCATATCAGTGCCGCGTTTTTGCTTAGCAGGGCGCTTTGCCCCATTCCTGTTCCCATCGCAACCAAGCGGCGCTCTGCTCAGCCCTGCTTACGACAGATGGAAAAGGAATTGATCATGCTGCCAACAAAATTCTCGGTCGCCAAGAACACCGCAATTGCCGCTGTCACGGCATTGTCGCTGGCCTTGACCGCCGCCGCCCCCGCCCATGCCCTTGGCAAGAATGAGCGGAACTTTCTAAAAGGCGTCGCGGCCACACTGATCATCGGGGCCATCATCAACGATGCACAGGCCCGCAGCCGCCCCGCCCTTGCCCCGCAACCCCAGCCGCATTATGGCAATCGCGGCCACCGGAATGAGTATCGGAATGACTATCGCAATGAGTATCGCGATGAGTATCGCGATGAGCGCCGCAATGAGCACCGCACCACGGGCCGCGTTATCGGCACATCAACGTCGATCTACGCGACCCACGCCGCCCAGACCTTTGGTCGCTATAGCGGGAATGAACGCCGCGCCATTCAGCGCAGCCTGCGTGCCTATGGCTACTATAACGGCGGTATTGATGGGGCCTTTGGTCCGGGCACCTATAACGCCGTTCTGGCCTATGCCCGCGATACGGGTGGCGCCCATCAGGTCAATTCGCAAGCGGGCAGCTTCGGGATTTATGACAGCCTGATCCGTTGATCTGATACATTGGAAAAAAAGCGCATGGCGATCCAAGGATTGCCATGCGCCTTGCGTCTGATAGGCGTGATGATGATGGACAGTTCAGATGAATTTCTGGCCACTGCGGCCGCGAATGGCGACAGGGCCGCTTTTGCGGCGCTGGTCACCCGCCATTACGACCGGGTTTTCGGCCTGTGCTGGCGGCTGACCGGCAGCCGGGCCGAGGCCGAGGATCTGACCCAAGACATCTGCGCGGCCCTTCCGTCCAAGCTGCGCGGCTGGCGAGGCGAAGCGCGCTTTACCACATGGCTTTACCGCGTGGTGGTCAATGCCGCCCATGACGCCCGCCGCCGCAACCAGACACGTGGCCGCGCCGCCGATGGCTGGGGCACATGGGAGATTGCGCGGCAAGATGCAATGTCCGAAGACCGCGCCGCGATGGATTGGCTGGCCCAGTCCATGCAGCGGCTTTCAAGCGAATTGCGCGACACCGTGGCGCTGGTTCTGGGCGAAGACCTGACGCAGGCCGAGGCGGCACAGGTTCTGGGACTGTCGGAAGGCACCGTGGCGTGGCGGATGTCCGAGGTGAAGAAAAGGCTGCGTGCGATGGCCGCCGAGGAGGCGAACCTATGACCCGCGACACAGATGATCTGGCCCAGTTGAAGGCCGCCCTGCAACGCAACCCTGTCAGCGATCCTGCCGCCAAGAGGGCGGCACTGGAGCGTGCAATGGCCGCGTTTGAAAAACTTGAGGTCCCGGCCCAAGGATCGGCTCAGGGCCTGCGTCCTACACCAGACCGCCCAAAGAGGGCGGGATTTCTGAGTGGAGTGCGCAGCATGTTTGAAACTTTGAAACTGAAACCCGTATTGGCCTTGTCCACCTCTGCCGCTGCCCTGTTTCTGGGCGTGGCGATTTTCTTGCCCCAAGGCGGTTTTGGCCCCGGCTTGTCGGATAGCAGCCCCATCGCCGCCCCAGACAGCGCCGTGATCAAAGAGGCCCCGGTTCTGCTGGCCGAACCCGCACCTGCCCCCGCGCCCAAACCCGCCGCCAAACGCGCCCCAGCCGAGGCGCGCGCCCGCACAGAGGCCGTCGCAGATAACCTGAGGGTGGAACGTCTGGTGGCCCCCGAAAGCGAAGCTGCGGCTGATGATCTGGGGGCCTTTGTGCTGGCAGAACCGATGATCGCCGCACTTGACGTCCCCCGTGCGCAGGTGCCAGCGTCGACAGAGGCCTTTGCCAATGCCGAAGCCAACCCCGTCAAGGTAACGGCCAATGAGCCTGTCTCCACCTTTTCGGTGGATGTCGATACCGCATCCTATGCGATCATCCGCGATGCCCTGTCGGGTGGCTCTCTGCCCGACCCGCAATCTGTGCGGGTCGAAGAGATGGTGAATTACTTCCCCTATGACTATCCCGCCCCAGATGTGGGCGAGGGCCCGTTCCGCCCGACGGTCAGCGTGATGCCAACGCCGTGGAACCCCGGCACCCGTCTGGTGCAGATCGCGTTGCAGGGGCGGATGCCTGCTGTGACCGAACGCCCCGCCCTGAACCTTGTGTTCCTGATCGATACCTCTGGGTCGATGCAAGATCCGAACAAATTACCACTTCTCAAGCAATCGCTTGGCCTGATGCTGTCGCAACTGCGACCGGAAGATCAGGTGGCGATTGTTGCCTATGCCGGGTCCGCGGGTCAGGTCCTGCCCCCCACGGCGGCGGCAGAACGCGGCACGATCCTTGCGGCGCTGGATCGGTTGGATGCGGGCGGATCGACCGCCGGGGCCGAGGGCTTGGAACTGGCCTATAAAGTCGCTGAAGGCATGGGCGGCAAGGGCGAGGTCAGCCGAATCCTGTTGGCAACGGATGGCGATTTCAACGTTGGCATCGACGATCCCGAGGGGCTGGAGGCGTATGTCGCGCGCAAACGCGATACCGGCGTCTACCTTTCCGTGCTTGGCTTTGGCCGGGGCAATCTGGACGATGCGGTGATGCAGTCGCTGGCGCAAAACGGCAATGGCACGGCGGCCTATATCGACACGCTGCAAGAGGCGCGCAAGGTGCTGGTCGATCAACTGACAGGCGCCCTGTTCCCGATTGCGGATGATGTGAAGATACAGGTCGAATGGAACCCGGCCATGGTCGCGGAATACCGTCTGATCGGCTATGAGACCCGCGCCCTGCGGCGCGAGGATTTCAACAATGATGCGGTGGACGCGGGCGAGATCGGCGCAGGCCATCAGGTCACCGCGATCTATGAGGTCACGGCACCGGGCAGCCCTGCCCTTCTCAACGATCCGCTGCGCTATGGCACGTCTGACACGACGGTTGCCCCGCAGACCCAAGGACCGGAACTTGGTTTCTTGCGCCTGCGCTACAAAGCGCCCGATGAGGATGTCAGCGCCTTGATCGAGACGCCCATTCTGGCCGAGACGCCGGTCACGCCCGACGCCAATTTCGCCGCCGCCATCGCCGGTTTCGGGCAATTGTTGCGCGGCTCGGTCTATCTGAACGATTGGACCTATGCGCAGGCGATTGATCTGGCCGTGGCCAATCGCGGGGATGATCCCTTTGGCTATCGGGTTGAGGCTGTGAACCTGATGCGGCTGGCGCAATCGCTGTCACGCTAGGGGGCGGGCAAGAAAAGGACGGCGGCGCTGCGGGTGCCGCCGTCTTGGTCAGACAGCCAGACAGCACAGGATTTCGAACATCATCGTGGCCCCAACCAGCGCTGTGTTGCCACTGGGATCAAAGGGGGGGGCTACCTCCACCACATCGGCCCCGATCAGGTTCAACCCCTTGAGGCCCCGCACCATCTGCTGCGCCTCAAACACGCTATACCCCCCCACTTCGGGCGTGCCGGTGCCGGGGGTGTAGGCGGGGTCGATCCCATCGACATCAAAGGTCAAATAGGTCGGCGCATCGCCCACCACACGCCTGATCTCCGCGATCACGCCGGGGATGCCAAGGCGGTAGACATCCTCGATATACAGCGTGGTCACCCCCGCGTTCTCTGCAAAATCATTGCCATCGGGGGCGTATCGCGTGCCACGAATACCGATCTGCACACAGCGTTTGGAGTCGATCAGCCCTTCTTCGATGCCGCGGCGCACATGGGTGCCATGGGTGTATTTGTGATCACCGAAATAGGTATCGTTCGTGTCGGAATGCGCATCGAACTGGATCAGGCCCACGGGCCCATCGGTCGCAAGCGCGCGCAAGATGGGAAGCGTGATCAGATGATCGCCCCCCGCCGTCAGCGGCCGGGTGCCTGCCACCTTAAACGTCGCGAAATGGTCTGTGATCAGGTCAAGGCTTTCCCCGATATCCAGCGGGTTCATCGGGCAATCACCGAAATCGGCCACCCGATGGGTGCTATAGGGTGAGGTTTTGGTCACATGATGAAAGGGGCGGATGAACATGCTCATCGCGCGCATTTCCCGTGGCCCATGCCGTGTGCCCGCGCGGTTGGTCGTGCCCCCGTCATAGGGCAGACCGATCAGGGCGATGTCAGCCTCGGATGGGTCGCTTAGCGTGGGAAGACGAAAGAACGACACGGGCCCCGCATAGCGCGGCGTGGTCGAGGAAGAGGCGGGCCAATAGCTCATGTCAGGGCCTTTTGTGCTGTGGCGCGGATCTGTGCCAGCGTGTTGCGGATATAGGTGATCTGGCGCGTCGCCTCATCCCGTTCCCGCGCAAGGCGTGCGGGCAGCGGCTCGCCCATCGTCGGGTCAGTGGTTGACGCGGCCCGCATGGGGATCACCGGATCGGGTGGTTCATTGGGAAAGCGGTAGGAGGGGGCGAACATCTCGTTTTCTTCTTCGCAGGCAAAGGCGCGGATTTGTGGCGCGTCTGTGCCCAGCAGCAAAAGCGTGGTCAAAAGGCCCGCAAAATCAATGTCCCCCTCGCCCGAGCGACAGGCGCGGTGGGCATAGCCGCCCCGGTCGGGCAGGATTTTCGCATCCTTGACATGCACATCTGTGACATAGGGCGCCATGGTGGCCAGCGCCGCCTCTGGCGTCTCGAACGCGTTGATCATATTGGCGAAATCGAACAGCAGCGACAGGCGTGGATGCGACACCGCGCGGATGATTTCGACAAGTTCGCCCGATTTCAGATCCTCATGCTGCTCCAGCAAGAACTGCAGACGTCCCTCGGGATCAAGGCTGTCAATCAAGCGCAAGTCGGCAATGGTTTGCGCGATGATCTGTGACACCGGGCCATGGTAGCGCGGATAGCAGCGGACCGATGTAGCCCCGGTATCAAATGCAATCTCGACCGCCGCGCGCAGGGTCGCCTCATCCGTGGCCGAGGTCTCGATATGCACCTCCAACCTCAACTCACGTGCCAACTGACCAAAACCGTCCCGGCTGGCGGGCGCATGTAGAAGCGAGCGCTCTTCACCATCCTCGACATGGATCTTCACGCCCCGCAGCCCCTGTTCATGGGCAAAGTGCAGCAGATCAATCGGAAGAGCCTGACCAAGCCGGAAATTGAGATGCCAGGCATAGGCGTGGGCATAAAGGGCGATCCCGTCGATGCGGGGAATCAATGTGGCGGCATCCAGGGGGGTCAAGGCGTGGCTCCAAAAGGTGAACCATGTTTTTCGCAAGAGGTGGGGAAAGGCAAGCCACCCTGCGACGGCGCGCCAAGCCATGCACAGCAAAAGGCCCGCCATTTTGACTGGCGGGCCATGGTCACGTTTCAATCGTTTTGCGCGCGGATCAGGTCACGCTTCAATGGTTTGCACGGCCTTGGCCTGCACATCCGAAGGGCGTCCGATTTCAATCCGGCGTGGCTTCAACGCCTCGGGCGTCTCGCGCACCAGATCGATGTGCAGCATGCCATGTTCATGCGCGGCACCGGTCACGCGGACATGATCGGCAAGGGCAAAGCGGCGCTCAAAGGCACGGGTCGCAATGCCACGGTGCAGATAGGTCTTTTCGCCATCCTCCGGCGCTTTGCGCGCGGTGACAGCCAAGGCACCATCCTTGACCTCGACCGACAGATCATCGGGGCCAAAGCCAGCGACGGCAATCGAGATGCGATAGGCATCGTCGCCCGTTTTTTCAATGTTGTAAGGGGGGTATGTCGGCTGAGTGACATCAGCGGCCAAAACGCGGTCCATCATGTCGGCGATGCGGTCAAAGCCAACAGTGGCACGGTACAACGGGGCAAGATCAAAGGTACGCATAGGGTCATCCTCCTTGGAAGCGATGCTATAGAGCCCCCCGAAATCGGGCGGGCCTTGGGTCATATCCGGGCCCGTTGTGGCACCCGGATATCCTTTATTTGGGAAGCATCACGCCCGTCTTCAAGGGGGGGAAATATCAGTTGCTTGGAGCCTTGATGAACCGCGCGCCACTGGCACGCTCGCCAGAGCCCACCGTGATGCGACGCACCGATGCACCAGCCTGTGGCAGGTTTCCGACCACACCCCGCCCCGAGCGAAGCTGGGCCTTTAGATCTTGCACCAGACGCGGCAATTCCATGCCAAAGGCGACGGTGCCATCCTCTGCCTTGCCACCCGCCGAGATGATCGACACGATCCGTGCACGCCCCTGACTGCGGTCAAACACAGGTGCACCCGAAGAGCCAAAGGTCACGTCGCAATCCACCGCGATCAGCCCCTCTTGCCGCCCCAGAACCGTGCAGGCCCTTTGCCACGAAAGCGCATCCTCGCGCCCGCGCGCATAGGATACGACGCTGACCTCATCGCCATTGCCGGGCGTATCCACGGAAAACGGCGGCGCAACTGCGGCCGGGATCACATCTGCCAATTGCAGCAAAGCCACGTCATAGCGGATTTGGTCGCCCCCCTGCATGCCGTTGCGGCTTGGCTGATAGCTGGCATGCGCCGTCAGACGGGAAACTTTCGCATCCGCTATCGAGACATTGTCGGCCAACCCGGCCCGAAAGCTCAGCTTTTCAGCGGACACCGGATTGCCAGTGCTGTCAAAAACGCAATGCGCGGCGGTCAGGACAAGGTCGGTTGCAATCAATGTGCCCGTGCAAAAACCACTGCCCGCAATTTCCACGCGCCCAACCGCTTTCCAGCTTTGGATCTGATCCGCGCGGGTCAGACGCTCCAAGCCAGAGTTTTGCGCACTCAGGGGCGTGGCCAGACCTGCCAGCAATCCCACGACCCACAGTCCGACAAAGGTCTTTCTGATCATGGCTTTACAAACTTTCCACCGTTACCGCCAGACAGCACCCGCACATTGCCGGGGCGCGACAAAGGGCCAGTTTCCGCCAGCTTGGCCTTTAACAAGGCGATGGGTTCGGCCAAGGGCGTGCCAAGCGAGACTTTTGCGCCCTCCATTTCGGCCTTGGCAGAAATGACCGAAACCACACGTGCCTGACCATCACGAAACGAAAAGACGGGTGCCCCGGACGATCCGAAATCCACATCACATGACATGATCAGCATGCCCGACTGGCGACCCAGCACATGACACAACTCTTGCAGCGACGGGGCTTCGGAGCGGTCTTGGGCATAGGAGACAACACCGACCTCATCCCCCTTTGCGGGGCGATCATCGGTTGCGAATGGTTTGATCGACGGCAGACGGATCGGTTGATCAAGCTGCAACAAAGCCACGTCAAAGCGCACCCGCTCGACATTCTCGGCCCCGCTGTACACGTAGTCGGGATGCGCAAGGGCCTGACGAACGCCCCGATAGGCGGCGGCGCGTCCATTGCGCCAGCCTGCCAAAAACTTCATATCCCGCGCCTCGACCCGCGCGCCGGTTTCCTTGTCAAACAGACAATGCGCGGCGGTCAACACAAGGTCGTCTGCTATCAGGGCACCGGTGCAAAAGCCGCGTTCGCCAAGGTTCAATCGACCAACCGCCTCCCACCCGCGTGAGTCATCCCCGGTTTGCAGGGATTTCAGTCCACCGTCTTGGGCGAAACCAGAGGTTCCAAACGCCGCGAAAAGCGCAATAGCAAGGCAAAACAGGTGCCGCATGTAACCTCCGATACCGATACGATCGGCTTTGAAGGACGAGTTTGGCAGCTTTATGTCCTTTGTCGATCTTTATACAGACTTTAGGCGTGCTCCAGCGCCTCAACCCACGCGCGAGGCTTTGGCCCACCTGTTGCCCAATCCAAAAGCTCAACCGTATGCACCACAGGCACCTTGGTGCCCGACCCGATTTGCATCATGCAGCCGATATTGCCCGCCGCGATGATATCGGGGCGGCGCGCCTCCAGCGTTTCCACCTTGCGCGCCTTGAGTTGCTGGCTGATTTCCGGCTGCATCAGGTTATAGGTGCCCGCGCTGCCGCAACACAGATGGCTGTCGGCAGGTTCCACAACCGTAAAGCCCGCCCGTTTCAAAAGGTCCTTGGGCAGGGTCTTGATCTGTTGGCCATGCTGCAAGGAACAGGCCGCGTGATAAGCCACCTTTATGCCCTTGGGCGCGCCCTCGGGCAGGCCGAGTTTTGTCAGCACCTCAGAGATGTCCATCGCCATCCCGGCAACCGTGGCTGCCTCCGCCGCCAAAGGATCATTGCGGAACATGTGGCCGTAGTCCTTGACGGTCGTGCCACAGCCCGAGGTGTTGATCACGATCGCGTCCAGCCCAGCGCCGTTCTTTTCCGCCATCCATGCCCGGATATTGGCCGCAGCGGATGCGTGGCTCTGATCCGACTTGCCCATGTGATGGGTCAGCGCGCCACAGCAGCCCGCGCCTTGGGCCACCACCACCTCGGCACCAAGGCGGCGCAAGATGCGGATGGTCGCATCGTTGATATCGGTGTTCAGCGCCTTTTGCGCGCAGCCCGTCATCAGTGCCACACGCATGCGTTTGGGCGCGGTGGGGGCAAAGGTCTGCGGGTCATCATTCCGGCTGACGGGCGGGATACGCCGCGGGGCCATCTGCAACATGGCCTTCAGGCGCGGGTCGGGCATGAACCGGGCAAAGGGTCGCCCGATCTTGGCGGCCAGCAGCGCCACCCGGAACCGCCCCGGATAGGGCAGAACCTGCGCCAGAACCCCGCGCAAGATCCGGTCCATCAAGGGCCGCTTATAGGTCGCCTCGATATATTCGCGGGCATGATCCACCAGATGCATGTAGTGGACGCCACTTGGGCAGGTCGTCATGCATGCAAGGCAGGACAGGCAGCGGTCCACATGCTTGACCGTCTTTTCATCCGCCGGGCGGCCCGTTTCCAGCATTTCCTTGATCAGATAAATCCGCCCACGCGGGCTGTCCAATTCATCGCCCAGCACCTGATAGGTCGGACAAGTCGCCGTGCAAAACCCGCAATGCACGCAGGCGCGCAAAACCTCGTTCGCACGGGCGGTGGCGGGGTCTTTCAGTTGCTCGGCGGTGAAATTGGTCTGCATGGTCAGGCCCCGATTTGCGTAAAGAGAAAGCTAAGCCCGGCAAGGGCGGTCAACAGCACAAGGCCAGGATAGGCCGCGCGGGGTGCCGTGGTGGGAAAGGCCCCGCGCAAAACTTGCATCACAGCGGCCAAAGACACCGCCCCCAAAAACAACGACAAGATCAGGCGCTGCGTCGCATCCGCGTGATCTGACCGCAGCCATAACACGGCCACGATGATCACGGCGGCCAGAATGCCCACACGCGCAGCCTTGCCCGATGGCAAAAGGGCCAGTGACGCAAAGGTCGCCACAGGGGCCCCAAGGGCCAAAAGGGCAAGTGGCGTCATGCGACTGCGGCCCCGAACAACCCCCGCGGATCAAAGCGGTCGCGCAAGCCTTGGGTCAGGACGGCAATGGCGGGCGCTTCGGGCTGGAAATGGGCAATGCCCGCGCCCCCCCTGACCCGCGTGGCATGACCGCTATATGGGCCAAACTGCGCCCGCAGATCGGTTCCTTCGGCTACAAGAACCCAGATCAATCCGCCGCCCCAATCGTAAAAGACAGCCTCCGCCCCCAGATTTGCGACAAGCGCGGGCCCATCTGACGGTTTGACAGAGACCCTCCACACGTCACCCGACTTGCCCAAGAAAGGCGCAACATCGCGGATACCCGCCCAACGGGAAGATCCCTCTTCGACCTCAGCCACACCAAAACCCGCCAGATGCCGTGCCAATTGGCCCGAGCGATAGGCCACAGATGTGGTCAGCCCCTCAATCCGAAGGAAGGTGCCATCCCCTGGAAGATGGGCGGCCCCACTCACCTCAAAGGGCGAACCTAGGGCTTGCGACATGGCGGCGACCGCCTGAATATCCGAAAGGCCACGCAAGATGAGGGTGGCAGAGGTTGCAGGCGTGGGAAGAACCTTAAAGGCCACTTCCGTCAATACGCCCAAACTGCCAAAGGACCCGGCAAGAAGTTTGACCAGATCATAGCGGGTGACATTCTTCACCACCCGGCCGCCGTTTTTGACGATGGTCCCATCCCCCGTGACGAAACGCACACCGATCAGACTGTCGCGGCAGGCCCCAGCCTGCACCCGGCGCGGGCCGCTGGCGTTTGCCGCCACAACACCGCCAATCGTGCTTTGCCCCGTCCGCCCCAACAGGCCACGCATGTCAGGCACTTCGAATGGCAGTCGCTGGCCCTCGGCGGCCAAGGCCGCTTCGATATCGGCAAGCGGCGTTCCGGCCTTGGCCACAATCGTCAGGGCACCGGGTTCATAAAGCTCGATCCCGGCAAGGCCCGAGGTTTCCAGAACCTCGCCCTTGGGGGCACCCAAAGTGCGCGTCCCGCCCCCTTTGACCAGCAAGGGCGCGTTTGCGCTGCGGATGATTTCGGCCAATTCTGCCTCAGAGGTGGGGCGCATCGTAAAACTTTCTTATCGTCAGCCAAAGGTTTCAGACAGGGTCTGGTACGGCAAGCGCGTCAGATCACATAGCCCGCCGCACGACGTGCGGCCGTTACCTTCAGCGGAAACACCTTTGCAGGGTTCAGCAGCCATTTTGGATCGAACACATCCTTGACCCGCAACTGCATCTCCATGTCCTCGGGCGCAAATTGCACCCCCATCAAGTCACGCTTTTCAATCCCGACACCATGCTCGCCGGTCAGGCAACCGCCAACCTCGACGCACAGCTTGAGAACCTCGGCCCCAAAGGCCTCGCACAGTTCCAGATCACCGGGCTTGTTGGCATCGAACAGGATCAAGGGGTGCATGTTGCCATCGCCGGCATGGAACACATTGGCCACATCCAAACCGTATTGCTTTGACATCTCGCCGATCCGGCGCAGCACAAAGGGCAGCGACGAGACCGGGATCGTGCCATCAAGACAGATGTAGTCGTTGATCTGCCCCATCGCGCCAAAGGCTGATTTGCGGCCCAACCAGATGCGTTTCGCCTGTTCCTCATCCGCGGCCTCGCGCACCTCGACGGGATTGTGGCGCAGTGCGATTTCCTTGATCAGGGCCAATTGCTCATCAATTTCGGCAGGCGAGCCTTCGACCTCGACAATCAAAAGCGACTCGCACATCGGGTAGCCCGCCTTGGCAAAGGCCTCTGTCGCCTCGATGCATGGGCGGTCCATGAATTCGATGGCGACCGGAAGCACACCTGCCTTGATGATATCCGACACGCACTCGCCCGCCGTTTCATTGTCGTCAAAACCCATCAGAATGGGGCGGGCCCCTTCGGGCTTGGGCAAGATGCGCAGAAAGGCTTCGGTGACGACGCCCAATTGCCCCTCAGAGCCACAGATCACCCCCAACAGATCAAGACCCGGCGCATCCATGAAGGGGCCGCCGACCTGCACCACGGTTCCATCCATCTGCACCAGCGTCACGCCCAAGAGGTTGTTCGTGGTCACCCCGTATTTCAGGCAATGCGCCCCACCCGAGTTCATGGCGATATTGCCCGCAATCGCGCAGGCAAGCTGGCTTGAGGGGTCGGGGGCGTAAAAGAACCCGTCCGCCTCAACAGCGCCTGTCACCGACAGATTGGTGCGCCCGCTTTGCACATGGATAAAGCGGTTGTCATAATCGGTTTCCAGCACCGCGTTCATCCGCGCCACGCCCAGAATGACGCAATCTGCCGTGGGCAAGGCCCCGCCTGCCAGCGACGTGCCAGACCCGCGTGGCACGACAGGCACGTTTTCCTCGTGACAGATGCGCAAAATCGCAGCCACCTCTTCCGTGCTGCGCGGCAAGACCGCCACCATCGGCGGGCAGCGATAGGCGCTGAGCGCGTCGCATTCATAGGCGCGGGTCTCTGCCTCATCATCAATGACGGCATCCGCAGGCAAAACCTCCCGCAGGCGCGCGACGATTCTTGCCTTTGCGGACAAGATCATGGAATTGGGTGTTGGCATTTCCATTTTCGGCTCTCCCCGACCTATGCCTGACCATAACCGATGAATTGGTAAAATGAAATAACCAATTTGCCAATCGGACACATCAACCGCAGGAACGACATCCGCCATGATGATACCTTTCCCGATCGGGTCCTTCACCACCCTTGATGCCGTCGCGGTCGGAATGTTGTTGTTTTTATGGGTGCTGACGGGATGGCTGGTCGAAAACCCGCCCAAGAACAGGCTGTCCGTCTCGGTTCTGATGGCAGATTACCGCCGCGACTGGATGCGGCAGTTCGTGACGCGGCAGCCCCGAATTTTCGATGCCAATGTGATCGATTCCTTGCGTCAAGGCACAGCGTTCTTTGCCAGCGCCTGCATGATCGCCATTGGTGGCGGGGTCGCCCTGATCGGAAATACCGCAAAACTCGAAGGTCTGGCGCAAGATCTGACGATCATGGCCGATGGGGTGGTGCTGGAGCTCAAGATTTTCCTGATGATCGCCTTTCTGGCAAATGCGCTTTTGAAATTCATCTGGGCGCATCGGTTGTTCGGCTATTGCACCATCATGATGGCTGCGGTGCCAAACGAGGCGACGGACCCAGAGGCCTATCGGCGTGCAGCACAGGCGGCTGAGATCAACATCACCTCGGCCAAAAGCTTTAACCGGGGCCTGAGGGCCATCTATTTCGCCTTGGCCAGTCTGGCATGGCTGCTCAGCCCATGGGCCTTGCTGGCAACCACGCTTTTGGCCAGCGGCGTCTTGATGCGGCGCGAGTTTGCGTCGACATCCCGGTTGGTCATCATGGGCAAAGAAGCCAAATAGGCACGGGCCTGTCGCCAAGGTCTAAGCCCCAAGGTGGCGCGACACGGCTTGCGCCACAGCCTCGCCCGACAGGCGCGCCCCGGCGGCCGTTTGCATCAAGGGGCCGGCAAGGGCCTCTCCGGCGAACCACAGGCGATCTGCGACAGGGTCAGACAAGCGCGCTCTGGCCTGCGACTTGCCCGGACGGGCCGCCGCATAGGCCCCGCGGATGTGCCGCTCGCCGCCCCAATTGGTCATGGTGCCATGGCTGACATTTGCCCGCACGGAACTGCCGAAGATATCAGCCAATCGGTCGGTCGCGAAATCCACCGCCGCCTCTGGCCCTGCGGCCTCGATCTCCCACGCGAAATCGCCGCCGACAAACCCCACCATCAGGTCAAGGTCAAAGGGAAAGGCCAAAAAGAACAGATCGTGCCGGGCATGGCGTTCGATCAAGATATCGTCAAACGCACTCAGGCCCAACCGCGTGCCGGAAATCGCCAGCGGTATCTTGGTCAAAAGTCCCATCGGCAGATCAAAGATCGCTTCCAGATGCCCCAAAGGCAGGTCGGGGAAAAAGGAAATATCCTCAAACTGCAAAACCCCGGTCGAGACGGTGATGATGCAGGCCCGCGCCCGCACCTCGCCAAAAGCGCCGGAAATCTGAACCCCCGGCCCATCATAGCGAATTTGGCGCACAGGGCAGCCCGTTTTGACCGGCACATCCGCCCCCCAAAGATGGATCAGCGCGCCAAACCCCTCTTTGGTGAAATAGTTGGGGTCCAGATCAGCCGCCGCACGAAAATCAGCGATCGAGATTTCGTCATCATCCGCGCCAAAATCCATCGGCCCGGAAAAGGTGGAATTGGCCCGCAGGCAATGGCAATCGTGGATCAGGCTGGACAAGCGGTCGTCTGGCCCGCTATGCGCCTCCAGACAGGCATTCAGGGCCGCTTCGGCCTTTGTAAGGCGTTGCATTTCGTCTGCGCTGGCTTTGCGTTTGCCAAACCACAGATGGTCCAAGGCCATGTCGTGGTGATACATCGTCCAACCCGCCGCCCGTGCCTCGGGGAAAAACGGATTGCGGTCGGCGGCGTGCAGCCATGCACAGCCAATGTCAAACGGCACCCCGAAATCGGTCGTGGTGGTCAGGGCGCGGCCGCCGATCCTGTCCATCGCCTCCAGCACCACAAACGTTTTCCCGGCAGCCCGCAGGGCCTTGGCCGCAGCAAGACCGGCAACCCCGGCCCCAATGATGGCAACATCGACATCTGACATGGCACCCCCGGCAATGACTTGGCTCAAATGCCGGAAGTGTTGCGTGGATTGCAGATTCGGGAAAGGGCCTTAGGTCAGCCGCCGTGCGCCCTTGCGCCCTTCGATCAGCCACGCGGCGATGGCAAGGCTGGCCGCAAGGATCAGCCAGACCCAACCGGGCAGCAGGGCCGCGATGCTGACATCTTGCGTCACATAGGCCCCGCGTGGGGTGATCCCGATCCAGCCGCGCCCTGCGGCGGGGCGTCCATCGCGGACGGTGCGAATGTCGGGGGTTCCCTCTTCCAGCCGCAAAACGCCGCCATTGGTCGCGGCGACCGTATCGGCCATGATCTCGCCGCTCGCGATGGTTTGCACGAATTCCCGAGGGGCCGAGGGGCCAACGGCCACAACCCGCGTGAGATCGCCCTGTTCCAACCGATAAAGACCCATCGCCGGGGCCAGCCAATCGGCGCTGAACCGGCCGGGACCAGCCTCTTTCAAGCTCAGCGTGCTTTGCACCCCATCCGGCCCGGTGATCGTCACATCGCCGGGGGGGATATCAAGGATGCTGCGCCGCAGGATCGTCATCACCTGACCCTCAACCGTGGCGGTCAGGGTTTCCTCCTCCAACTCGGGTTCCTTGAGCATCCAATGGGCCAGACGGCGCAGCAATTCCAACTGCGGACCGCCGCCTTCGTAGCCACGCCCCCAAAGCCATGCGTGATCCGAGGCAAGGATCGCCACCCGCCCTTCGCCCTCCCGGCTCAGGATCAACAGCGGGCGGTTGCCCGGCCCCTCCATCACGATCTGGCCTGCGCGCGGCACCACATCAACCATGCGGAACCAACGGCCCCAGCCGCCTTCGGGCGCAAGCGCCTCCAGCCCTTCGGTCACGGGATGGCGACGGCCAAGGTCTGTCAGGGCGGGCACAAATCCCTCTTCCACCACGCGCGCAGTTGGCGCTGCGGGCAGGATTTCAGAGAGCGGCGAGCGCCAGATACTATCCACCGCGCCATATTCCGGCCCGGCGGCAACCAGAACCGTGCCACCGCCCCGCACATAATTGACGATGTTTTCCATGTAAGACATCGGCAAAATGCCCCGCATCGAATAGCGGTCAAAGACGATCAGATCGAATTCATCAATCTTTTCAACAAACAACTCCCGCGTGGGAAAAGCGATCAGCGACAGTTCACTGACGGGAATCCCGTCTTGCTTTTCCGGCGGGCGCAGGATGGTGAAATGCACAAGGTCAACACTGGCATCGGATTTCAGCAAATTGCGCCAGACCCGCTCGCCTGCATGCGGCTCGCCCGACACCAACAGCACCCGCAGACGATCCCGCACCCCGTTGATCTGCACCACAGCGGCATTGTTGCGGTCGGTCAATTCTCCAGCAGCAGGGGCAAGGCTGAATTGTAGCACGTTCATTCCGCCATGCGGCAAGGTCACGGGCAGTTCCAGATCCTCGCCCACCGGAACGGTATAGGTCTGGGGTGGCTCGGCGTCGATGGAAATGGTCAGATCGGCCATGCCTGCCACGGCGGCGGGCACAGCACCATCATCCTCAATCCGCAGGGTCAGCATGATCTCTTCGCCCAGAATGGCAAAGGCGGGGGCGTTCTTGACGGTCAGGCGGCGGTCCCAATCGGCGGCACGCCCGGTCAGCAGCAGGTGCAAGGGCGCGGGCATCTCGGGCGCAAGGCCAAGGTCATGGATCTGTCCGTCACTGATCACGATAGCCCCCGCAACACGGGCGCGCGGTTCTTCGGCCAAAGCCTCGGCCAGTGCAGTCATGGCAAGGGAGCCCGCATCCTCGGCCCCGTCGCCAAAGCGCACGATACGCAGTTCGGTATTGTCCAGCGCGGCCACCTCGGCCTCAATCGCGGCAAGGGCTGCGGCGGTCTGATCGGGCCGGTCCGACAGGTTTTGGCTGGCGCTGTCATCGACCACAGCAATCACGATATCGCTTTGGGGGCGACGATCCTCTTCTTGCAACGCAGGGTTTGCAAGGGCGGCGAGGATGACAAAAGCGGCCAACCCACGCAGCCACCAGCCCGACAGCCCGCGCCACAGCGCAAGCGCCAAAAGCACCACCGCAAAAGCCACCGCACCCCAAAGGACGGGCCAAGGAATCAGCGGATCAAAGATCAGGCTTTGCGTCATTGTCCCAACCTATCCAACAGGGCGGGCACGTGGACCTGATCGGATTTGTAATTGCCCGTCAGCACATGCATCACCAGATTGATACCAAAGCGATAGGCCATTTCACGCTGCCGTTCCCCTGCAAAGCCGCGCCCCACGGGCAGCAGAGGCGCGCCCGCGCCGTTCACGGCCCAAGCCCCGGCCCAGTCATTGCCGCCGATGATCACAGGGGTCACCCCGTCATTCAGGTTGCGAAACGGCATCCCCTCCACCTGTTCGGCATCGGGGGGGGCTGCCTCCACCCAGACCGGCGAGCGCACGGCGCGGCCCGGAAAATCTTGCAGCAGATAGAAGGTGCGGGTCAGCACGTGATCGGCAGGGATCTGTTCCAGTGGCGGGATGTTCAGCCCAGCCGCCAACCGTTGCAGATGTCGCCCCTCGGGCGTGGCACCGCCCGATAATCCGGCCGTATCGCCATCGCGCGTATCAAACAAGATCATGCCGCCTGTGCGCAGGTAATCGTTCAGCTTTGAGTAGGCCGCAGCCGAGGGAAGCGGCTGGCTGTCCACCACGGGCCAATAGATAAAGGGGAAAAACGCCAGTTCGTCCCGCTCGATGTCCACCCCGATCGGGGCCTCCGGCTCCACCGAGGTGCGGGCAAAAAGCACATTTCCCAAACCGATCAGCCCTTGGCGCGTCACCTCGTCTACCCGGCCATCCCCGGTCAGCACATAGGCCAGCACAAGGCCCGTGGTTGCCTGCAGGGCAAAGCTGTCATCCTTGGGCACATCGGCCAAGGTGTCTTGTGCCTGCGCGTCAACCGGCGTGAGGGTCGTCAGCGCCATCACCATGGCCATGGCCGCAGCCTTGCGCCCCAATCCGGTGCCAAGGCCCGACAGGCGGCCAGACACCAGCAGCGCCGCAAGGATATCAACCATCAGCAAAACCAACCCTACCGTCAGAACAAGGCCCTTCAACGCCTGTTCCTTTGGGGCCTCTAGCCCCTCGATCACGGTGCCCGAAGGCCATGAAGATGCGGCCAGAACCGTCTCATCTGACACGACATTCAGCGCGATGCGCCGATCCGACCCGGCATAAAGCCCCGGCGGCAGCGCGGGCCCCGGACCCGAGGCAATCGCCTCGGCCAAGGCCTCGCCGGGCTGGCCCGGCATGTCGCCTGCCTCTTGCGGTTGGCCATAGGCGTCCAAGACCACCTCGGGCACCCAGATCTGACCTGCCAGATCGCCCGCCTCGGGCGCGGCAGGGCGGGTAGAGACGGCCAAGCGCTCCAGCATCTGCACAAACAGACCCGAGAGGGGCAGCGTCGACCATTCGGCATTGGCGGTTACGTGCACCAGCACCACCTGCCCCTGCCCTACCGCCTTGCGCGTAACCAGCGGTGTGCCATCGGCAAGCGCCGCAATCGTGCGCGCGGCAAGGTCTGGGTCAGGCTGCGCCAAGACCTGCGCCGTCACCGTCACATCATCAGGTGCGGGCAGCCCGTGAAAGGGGCTGTCCTCGGCAAAGGGCGCAAGGCTCTTTGGCTCCCCCCAACTCATCGCGCCACCAACCGTGCGGCCCCCTTCGCGCAGGCGCACGGGCATCAGCGGGTCTTCGTCAATCCGGCTGACATCTGATGCCGCCAGCGCAGGCCCGGCAAAGCGCAGCAAAAGCCCGCCGCCATCCAGCCAATCCAACAGCGCATCCGTATCGGTCTGTGAGACCCGCGCGATATCGGCCATGATCACCACATCGGGCGAGGCCAGCAAGATATCCGCAATCGTGCCTTCCATCAGATCCGCCACAGGCGCGAGCGCTTGGCGCAGGTAATGGGTTGGCGACAGAAGTTGCAGCCCCTCACGATCCTCGCGCCCGCCAATCAGCGCCACCTTGCGCCGTTTCAGGCTGTCATCTGTCAGGCTGACCGCCCCGGCAGAGCGCAGCCCCGCAATTTCAAACCGGGTGACCCGGTTGCGCAATTCGGGGGGCAGCGACAACGCCACCTCGGCCCGCGCCTCAGCTGCGGCAAAGCGGAGGGGCACGCGAGCCAATTCCCGCTCGATCCCCGATGGATCGGGGCCACGCGCCGAAACCTCTACCCCGACCTCCGCCCCGACGGGCAGGCGCGAGGCGGCAATGGCGATGGCACCTTCATTGAACCGGGGGGGATGCAGCGCAAAAACCGGGCGCGGGCTTTCATAGACGGTGACCGCCCCCTTGGCCGACAGCGCCGCCATCAGCGCCTCGCGACCGGGGTGATCCAACCCATCCGACAGCCAAAACGTATCAAAACCACCCTCTGGCAAAACCGGAACCCACGCGGCGGAGTCGGTCGGGCTCCACGCATGCGGGGAAATACCCACAAGGCGCGGGGCCAAGGCATCTGCGCTTTGAAAGGTGATCTCCTCAGGCGCATCGGTCAGCCGGACCAAGGCCACAGGACGCCCTGCGCGCCCCGCCTCATCCACCAAGGCCGCTGCACGGTCCAATCGGCGCGGCCAATCCCGCGCATCGGCCCAAGTGGCATCCATGGCGATCAACAACGGGCCACTGCCCGCCTGCTGTTGCTTTGGGTTCAGGACCGGCCCTGCAAAGGCAAGGATCGCGGCGGCAATCGCGGCCATACGCAACAAAAGCAGCCACCACGGGGTCTTGTCCGCCTCGGCATCGTCATCTTGCAGCCCCAACAGCAGCGCGACACCGGGAAAGCGACGTCGGATCGGGGCCGGCGGCACGGCGCGCAAAAGCAGCCACAGGATCGGCAGGGCAATCAGGCCCAAAAGCAAAAGCGGCGTCGCAAACCCGATGGGACCCAGCATGAACATCAGCGGCCCCCCTGCAAGGCGCGGTAAATCCACAAAAGTGCCGATTGCGCCGGTTGCCCGGTGTGATGCGTGGTGACATGCCAGCCCGTGGCGCGGGCAAGTTGGGCCAGACGGTCCTTCCGCTCGGCCAGACGCGCCAGATAGCGGTCACGCAAATCGCCCGCCTGCTGGGTTTCATGGCGCATCGCCCCCCCCATCGATTCAAAGATCGTGCGCCCGGAAAACGGAAATTCTTCCTCGGCAGGGTCCAGAACCTGCACCAAGGCCCCACGCACCCCACGGTCGGCAGCGGCGGTCAAAGCGGCCTCCACCGGGGCCAGATCACCAAAGAAATCCGACAAAAAGACCGCCCGACCATGACTGACTATGCCCGTCGTGCTGGGCGCGCCATATTCGGCGGTATCTTCTGCATCAGACAAGATCACCGCCAGCTTGACCAATTGCGCCCGACCGGGGCGCGGCGGGGCGGCATCGCCTGCCAGACCCACCCGTTCCCCCGCCCGCAACAACAGAACGGCCACCGCCAAGGCAAGAAGGCTTGCCCGATCCGCCTTGGTCGCCCGCGCCTTATCGCCGCTAAAGGCCATGGATTTGGACGGATCGACCCACAGCGTCACCGATTGCGCCGCCTGCCATTCCCGTTCGCGCACGAAATGCCCGTCCGACCGGGCAGACCGCCGCCAGTCGATGCTGCGCGCCGAATCCCCGGCATTCACGGGGCGGTATTGCCAGAACTCATCCCCCTGCCCCGCCCGCCTGCGCCCATGTTCGCCCATCATCACGGTAGCGGCCAAAAGCTCTGCCTCGGCCATCAGCGGTGGCAAGGATTGGCCAAGCGTCTCCGCGCGTGACTGAAGGTCAATGCTCACGCGGCGGCCTCAAGGCCCAAGGTCCGCGCAGTGACGCGTGAGATGATGCCCGAAAGCGTCTCGCCCCGCGCGCGCGCCGCGAAGGACAGCGCCATCCGGTGGATCAGCACCGAGCGCGCCATCGCGCCCACATCGGCAACTGATGGGGCAAGACGGCCATCCAAAAGCGCCCGCGCCCGCACCATCAGCATCAGCGATTGTGCCGCACGCGGACCGGGTCCCCAGGACAGGCTGCCCTCCAGATCGCGGCCCTCAACCTCACCGGGGCGGCAGGCGCGCACCAGATCAAGGATCGCCTCCACCACCTTGTCGCCCACGGGCATCCGCCGCAAGATGGCTTGGGCGGCCAACAGCTCCTCGGCCGTAAAGACCTGCGTGGATTGCGCATCCACAGCCCCCGTGGTGGCCAGCAAGATGTCACGCTCCGTCGCGCGGGTTGGGTATTCGACATCCACCTGCACGAGGAAACGGTCAAGCTGCGCCTCGGGCAAGGGATAGGTGCCCTCTTGCTCAATCGGGTTCTGGGTCGCCAGCACATGGAACGGCTTGCCCAGCGGACGGTGTTGCCCGGCGATGGTCACCTCTTTTTCCTGCATGGCCTGCAACAGCGCCGATTGCGTCCGGGGGCTGGCGCGGTTGATCTCATCCGCCATCAGAAGCTGGCAAAAGATCGGCCCTTCGATGAACCGAAACGCCCGTGTGCCATCCTTGGCCGTTTCCAGCACCTCGGACCCCAGAATATCGGCAGGCATCAGATCGGGCGTGAACTGGATGCGGTTGCCTTTCAGCCCCATCACGGTCGACAAGGTGTCCACCAGCCGCGTCTTGCCCAGACCCGGCAGGCCCACCAACAGCGCATGCCCCCCGCACAGCATGGAGGCCAGAACCAGATCGACCACCGTTTCTTGCCCGATAAACCGGTTGTTGATCGAGGCTTTGGCTTGGCTCAATTTCGCGCCCAGATCTTCAATTGCGGAAACCAGATCTTCGGATGCGAGTTCAACGGCCATGACAATGCTCCCTTGGGGTGTATATGATGCTCATTAGACCGAAGTATCGCGCCATGCACAAATGACAAAAGACAATGATGGACAAATGATCGTGAAACCCTCGGCAGATGGGCTTGCTTTATCGCTGTCAGCCCTGCCAAAACGCGGCCCACCGCCCGTGCATCTGTGGAACCCGCCCTATTGCGGAGAAATCGACATCAGGATCGCGCGGGATGGCACGTGGTTCCATGAGGGGACGCCGATTGGCAGGCCGGGGCTGGTGAAATTGTTTTCTTCCATCCTCAAACGCGAGGGTGACCGGTTTTTTCTGGTGACGCCGGTCGAAAAGGTGGGCATCACAGTGGAAGATGCACCAATGCTGGCGCTGGATTTTGATGTGACCGATAAGGGTAAAGACCAAGTGCTTGCTTTCAAGACCAAGACCGAAGACATCGCCGAGGCGGGACCGAACCATCCGATCCGTGTGGACCGCGACCCCAAAACGGGCGAGCCCTCTCCCTATATCTTGATCCGCGCCAATCTTGAGGCCTTGATTGACCGCAAGTCGTTCTATCGCATGGTTGATCTGTGCGTGCATGAAAACGTGGCGGGGAAAGACTGGTTTGGTCTGCGATCCTCGGGCGTGTTCTTTCCCATCATCCCTTCGGCAGATCTGACCTGATGCCTCTCTTCGCCGCGAACCTTACGATGCTGTTCACCGAGGTGCCCAGCCTGCAACGCCCGGAACTGGCCGCGCAGGCCGGGTTCGACGGGGCCGAGATCCTGTTTCCCTATGAACATGCCGCAAGCGAGTGGGACAAGGCGTTGGCAGGCCTGCCTCTGGCCCTGATCAACACGCCACCGGGGGATTGGGCGGCGGGCGACCGGGGCTTTGCGGCCATACCGGGGGAAGAGCGCAGGTTTCGCGATGGCTTTTTGCGCGCAGCCGAACTGGCCGCACGTCTGGGGGCCGCGCGCATTCACGTCATGGCCGGGGTCGCCAAGGGGCCGGTCGCCGAACAGACCTACCGCGAGAATCTGGCATGGGCCTGCACGCAGGCGCCCGAGCAAAAGCTGACGATCGAGCCGATCAACCCCGATGACATGCCGGGCTATTTCCTTAATGACTTCGATCAGGCTGCCCGGATCCTTGATGATCTGGCCCAGCCTCAGATCGGCCTGCAATTCGATCTGTGGCATGCCGCGCGCATCCATGGTCAGGCCACTGCAGTCTGGGCCGCGCACCGCGCGCGTGTCAGCCACGTGCAGATCGCAGGCTTTCCCCAGCGCAATGAACCGGGCGGCGGCGGCTTTGATCTGCCGGGCCTTTGTGCCGAGTTGGACGCGACTGGCGATGACATCTGGATCGCCGCCGAATACCGCCCCGCCCGCGCCACGGTGCATGGGCTGATGTGGCTACAAGCGCTCAAGGGTCGTAATCGCCTGATCGGGGCCTAACGCGCGACCACGCCCCGGCCTTCGCGCCGCCAGACCAGACGGTTTTCGCCCCCCGCCATCACGGCGCGGCTGTCGGAGCCCTTTGGTGGCTCCACCGCGGCGACCAAGGCCGCGCTCGACATCCCAGGCAGGGCCGAAAACGCATCAAACAGGGCCTCGGCCCCGGCAGCCTCCAGTGGGATCAGGATGGCTTGGCCATCGGCCTGTTTCAGCCGCCACAGCCGCCGCCCCCGGATCGAGATCAGCCGCAATTCGACCAGATCAGGCAGGCTGACCATGCCCCCCACCTGTGGCCCCATGTAAGAAACCTGGCCCTCATCGACCTCGACAATGCCGGGGGCATCGCCCGTTTGGGAAAACCGCAAGCGTCGCAGGGCCAGCAGGCCAAAGGCCGCCCCGCCCAGCGCGATTACCCCACCCAAAGGCGGCAAAAGATAACCTCCGCCATCCGCAACCCAGAGGCCAAAAACCACCACCCCTGCCGCCACGATCACCTCGCGCCAGCGCCACAGCGCCTTACGCGCGCCGGGCCGGATCATCGCCAATCCCCATAGCGCGTTTGCCACAAGACCATTGCCGCCACCGCTGCCGTTTCGGCGCGCAGGATGCGGGGGCCAAGGCGCAGGGGGCGGATAAAGGGGCTGGCCCGCAGCTCTGCCTTTTCCTCCTCCGAAAAGCCACCCTCGGGGCCAATGAGAATCGCGGCAGCACCGACAGTTTCTGCCACCGCCGGTTCCACCCCATCCCCCCGCGCCAGCGACTCATCCGCCCAAAACAGCGCGCGCTCCACGGGCCAAGTGGCCAGCACACGATCCAACGGCTGAATCTCATCCACCAGCGGCACATGGGTGGCACCGCACTGCTCGGCCGCCTCGACCGCATGCGCCAGTTGCTTGTCTTGGCGCCAGCGTTCCGAATTGGTGAACCGCGTTGTCACCGGCATCACACGCGCAACCCCCAGTTCCACCGCCTTTTCAACGATGAAATTGGTGCGCTCTTTCTTGACCGGGCTGAACAAAAGCCAAAGATCGGGAGGGGCAACCTGAGGGCGGGTTTGCTCCGCACAGACAAGCAGCCCGCGCCTTTTGCCGGCGTCCTCGACGCGCGCCAACCACTCGCCCGCTTGCCCGTTGAACAACAAGACCATGGCCCCGACGGGCAGGCGCATCACCGCAAAAAGGTAATTCGCCTGCTCTGGGCCAAGCGGCACCGCTTGCCCCACCCCCAGTGGCTGATCTACATAAAGTCTGACCTTTGCATCCATAGGCGCAAAACTATGACCCAAATCCCTGAAACGCCAGAGGTCGCAGAGACGGCCGACACAGGAATCGTCGCAGATGCGCCCAAAGACAATTGGGTGGATCGCTTTGCACCTGCCGTCACGCGCCCATTCTTGCGGCTAAGCCGGGCGGATCGCCCGATCGGGACCTGGCTTTTGTTGATCCCGTGCTTTTGGGGCATCTCCCTTGCCGCCGCCATCGACAGCTTTCGCTCTTGGGATCTTTGGCTGGCCGTTAGCTGCGGGGCGGGTGCTTTGTTGATGCGGGGCGCGGGCTGCACGTGGAACGATATCACCGACCGCGATATTGACGCCGCCGTGGCGCGCACACGATCCCGCCCGTTGCCTGCAGGTCAGGTCACGGTGTCGCAGGCCGTGGTCTGGATGATTGTTCAGGCAGGGATCGCGGCCTTTATCCTGTTTTCCTATAATCTGACGGCCATCGCCCTTGGCGTGGGCTCGCTGGCCTTGGTCGCAATCTACCCCTTTGCCAAGCGGTTCACATGGTGGCCGCAGGTCTTTCTGGGGCTGGCGTTCAATTGGGGTGCGCTTTTGGCTTGGGCTGCCCACGCAGGAAGCGTTCCGCCAGCAGCGGTTGCGCTTTATGCCTCGGGCATCACGTGGACGCTGTTTTATGACACGATCTATGCCCATCAGGACCGGGAAGATGATGCCTTGATCGGCGTAAAATCTACTGCAAGGTTGTTTGGAGATAACACGGCGCGCTGGCTGCGACTGTTTCTGGTGGCCACAGTTCTGCTGATGACCCTTGCGGTCTTGCTTGCCCTGTTGCCCGCGCGCAATCCTTTGCAACTGGCCATAGCCCTTGGCGGGGCTTGGGCCTTTGGCTGGCATATGACGCATCAGATGGTGCGGCTGAATATTGATGACCCGACATCTTGCCTGAAGACCTTTCACTCAAACCGCGATGCAGGGCTGATCCCTGCGCTGTTTCTTGCCGTGGCCGCACTCCTTTGATTGATCCAAGGGGCATTGCCCCGTAAGGATGCATCCAAAAGATGATACGCCCTACAGAAGACCGGGGCCCGAATGGGGACGATCCTTGCTGAACCGAATGATCGCTAAGTTGCCGACCGGAACACGGCAATCGGCCCTTGCCATTGGCTCGTTTGGGGTTGCGGCGGGGCTTGCCATTCTGGCAGCGTGGTTGTCTGCCTTGGTGATCGAGGCGCGGTCGGCGCAAGCCGTCAGGTCGCAGCTTCTGGATCAGGGGATGACATGGGCAGAGGTCAGTGCCGATGGGTTACAGGTGCAATTGTCCGGCACCGCCCCGAATGAGGCCGCCCGGTTTCGCGCCGTCAATCTGGCAGGGGCTGTGATTGACGCAAACCGCGTTCGCGATCTGCTTGATGTCCCGCCGGTGAAGGCGATCGAGGCGCCGCGATTCTCGATCGAAATGCTGCGCAATGATGATGGCATCCAGTTGATTGGCCTTTTGCCGATGGGCGATGCGAAAGACCGCCTTATCGAGCAATCTCGTGGCATCACGGATGAGGCCAGCGTCGCCGACATGCTGGAAACCGCAAGCTATCCGGCCCCCGAAGGCTGGGACAGCGCCTTTGGCTTTGGGATCGAGGCGCTGAAACTTTTGCCCCGCGCCAAGGTCTCGGTCTCGGCCGGGCGGGTCTCCGTGACGGCCATTGCCGACAGCGAGGCCGAACGTCGTCGCCTTGAAACCGATCTTGCGCGGCTGCGGCCCGATGGATTGGAAGTTGTCGTCGAAATCACAGCCCCCCGTCCGGTTCTGACCCCCTTTACCCTGCGCTTCGTCCTTGATGGTCAAAGCGCACGGTTTGATGCCTGTTCTGCCGATACAGATAGGTCGCGGGACCGTATCCTTGCGGCAGGGGTCGCGGCAGGGGTGACGGGCAAGGTCAGCTGCATCGTGGGCCTTGGCGTCCCCACCCCAAGCTGGGCCGAGGCTTCGGCTGCGGGCATTCGCGCGGTCAAGGAATTGGGCGCGGGCACGATCACCTTTTCAGATGCAGACGTTTCGCTTTCCGCCCCTGAAACGGTGTCGCAAGACGCCTTTGACCGCGTGGTTGGCGAATTGCAAACCGCCCTGCCCGAGGTGTTCTCGCTGAACGCCACCTTGGAACGCAAGGCCACAACACCTGCTGCTGGCCCCGCCGTGTTTACCGCCAAACTTTCCGAGAATGGCCAACTTGAGCTTCGTGGTCGGCTGACCGATGGGCGTTTGCGCGACGCGGTTTCCAGTTTTGCCCAAGCCCGCTTTGGCGTTGGCAAGGTGTATATCGCAACCCGGCTGGACGAAGACCTTCCCGATGGCTGGTCTGTCAGGGTGCTGTCCGGCCTTGAATCCTTGGCGGAACTGGCACATGGCGACTTGCTTGTCCGCGCGGATACGGTTGAAATTCAGGGCGTTACCGGGTCGCAAGCGGCGCGTGCCCGGATTTCACAGATCTTGTCCGACAAATTGGGCCAAGGCCAGACGTTCAAGGTAGGCGTTACCTATGACGAAGATCTTGATCCGCTTGCAGCCCTGCCCACCCCACAAGAATGCGCGGACGACATCACTGCCGCTTTGACAAAAAGCAAAATCACCTTCCCCCCCGGATCGGCCGAAATTGATGGTCAAACCGTTGTGATCATGGATGCACTCGCCAAAATTTTTGAAGATTGCTCAACGGCACAGATGGAAATTGCCGGCTACACCGACAGCCAAGGGTCAGAGGAAGGAAACCGGGCCCTGAGCCAAGCCCGCGCAGAGGCGGTCTTGCTGGCGTTGCAGGGCCGGGGCGTCGAGATCAGCAATATAACTGCCAAAGGCTATGGTGAGGAAAATCCCATTGCCGACAATGCCACTGAAGAGGGGCGCGAGGCCAATCGCCGGATTGAGTTTTCGCTGCTGGGACTCCCCACCCCGGCACCGACCGCCAACGCGCCGGTGCCGGGTGGCACGGGTGAAGCGCTGGCGACTGCAGCGGTCGAAACGCCTGCCGCTGATCCTGCACAAGATACGGTTGAGGACCACACAGGGGATGACAGCCCCTCTGTCGCGCCAACCGAAAAGACACGCCGCCCCCTTGCGCGCCCTGCCCGAGACGGCTAGGCCGATGATATCCTTAGACCAGTTGTATTCATGAACCGTACCGAATTCATTATCGTCACCGCGATCATCCTGATGGCCGCTTTTGCCCTTGGGTGGTTCTCGCATTGGCTGCTGCATCGCTTTGCCCGTGTTGCGGGTGGGGACATGGGGGAAATGGACCGCTTGTCCACCATGTTGCACGAGGCAGAAGAGTCGCGCGATCAGGCCATCTTGTACCTTGAGCAACGCGAATCCGAGTTGATGAACCAGATCGCACAGACAGAGGCCGAATTGCGCGCCGCTATGGAAGGCCTGCGTGACGCACGGCATGAGGCCGAAGAAATGCGCGCCTATATCGAGCGCATGCACGCAAATTCCTGATCGGGCACAAGGCCCGGCTTTTGCGTTCGCGCGTTGATTAATGTCCCCTCAAAGTACCCTGACGCGCCAATAGTCCCGGGAATGATGGGGATATTTGCGACCGAACAGTTGGTGGCGCGGATGGCCAAGATCACAAACCTGCCCGGATATATTTGATTTGGCAGGATACTGCCCTCTTGCCTGCGGTGAATGAGCGGCCTTTGGTGCAGATCGATGCTGCCCCGGTTGATCAACTGACCCCGGTCACAGCCCGCCCAGACAGGCCTCCATCAAGGCGTTGTCAGGGTTTGTCAAATCCTCGATCACGTCAAAATGGTGCTTTCCGGCGGCGACCGTCCAGCCGCAATCCCAGTTTTCCGACAACAGACGCGCCTGCCACAAGAACGCAGGCCGCTCTTGCCCCCCGACCCAGATATGCGCCTGAATGCCAGCCCGTGGCTGCATCCGCGCCGGGCTTTCACGCGCCGCCTCTGCCGCATCCAGCCGCAAGGTCAGGTTCATCTGCGTCTCCATCAGCGGGGCCAGTTCAGCCACGGGCGAGATCGGCACCACGCGCACCACGCCAGCGGGACCACCCTCACAGGCCATGCGCGCCGCCAGATGCCCACCCGCCGAATGCCCGGTCACCACAAGCGGCACGTCAGCCCCTACTGCCGCCACAGCCGCGGCCACTGCCGCCCGCACCTGCGCCGTGATCACAGAAATCCGCGCCTCGGGGGCCAAAGTGTAGGAGGGCATGGCACAGGCCCAGCCCCGCGCAATAGCCCCTGCGGCCAGATGCGACCACGTCTCGCGCCCTGATTGCATCCAATAGCCGCCATGGACAAAAACCAGAAGCCCTTTGGGCAGATCTTGGGGCATGAACAGATCAAACCGCTCTCGCTCTGACGGGCCATAGGGCAGGCCCAGCCGCGCCTGCGCACCCTGCCCCGCAACAAAGGCATCCGCCTCGGCCTGCCACCGCGCTGGAAATCCATCGCTTCCGGCTATGAAGGCCCCATTGGCATAGGCCCTGTCCATTTCACTTGCAAAATCCAACCAGAGCACCGCGATTTGATCAAAAAACTGGACCGATTGCCCCGCTTGAACTGGACAGGCCCGTCGCCCCATGCTTTGCATGGATCAAACCGAAATGGGAGGCCCCAATGCTCGATTCCGTCACCGATCTCGCATCGCTTTTGAACGACCCATCGCTCTTGATCACCCGCGCCTATGTTGCGGGGGAGTGGGTTGAGGCTGACGATGGCACGACCTTTCCCGTCGTGAACCCGGCGCGCGGGGATGTGATCTGCCATGTGCCTGACCTTGGCCGTGCAGAAACCAACCGCGCCATCGCTGCTGCCAATGTGGCGATGAAGGAATGGGCCACCCGCACGGGCAAGGAACGCGCCGCCATCATGCGCAAATGGTTCGATCTGATGATGCAGAACCAAGACGATCTGGGCAAGATCCTGACCGCCGAAATGGGCAAACCGCTGGCCGAGGCCAAGGGCGAGGTCGCCTATGGCGCCAGCTTTATCGAATGGTTCGGCGAAGAAGCAAAGCGCATCTATGGCGAAACCATCCCCGGCCATCAGCGCGACAAACGGATCACGGTCCTCAAGCAACCCATTGGCGTTGTCGGCTCCATCACGCCATGGAACTTTCCAAATGCGATGATCGCGCGCAAGGTCGGCCCCGCCATCGCCGCAGGCTGCGGCTTTGTCGCGCGTCCCGCCGCTGAAACGCCGCTCTCGGCGCTTGCCATGGCCCTTCTGGCCGAACGCGCAGGCGTGCCAAAGGGGCTGTTCTCTGTCATCACCTCGACCAAATCTTCGGCCATCGGCAAGGAAATGTGCGAAAACCCGATCGTTCGGAAACTGACCTTTACGGGCAGCACCGAAGTCGGCCGCATCTTGCTGCGCCAAGCTGCCGATCAGGTGATGAAATGCTCGATGGAACTGGGCGGCAATGCGCCCTTCATCGTCTTTGACGACGCCGATCTGGACGCCGCCGTGGCCGGTGCCATGATCTCCAAATTCCGCAACAACGGTCAAACCTGCGTCTGCGCCAACCGCATCTATGTGCAGGCCGGTGTCTATGACGCCTTTGCCGCCAAGCTGAAAGAGGCCGTGTCCAAGACCCGCGTCGGCGATGGCCTGTCCGAGGATGTGCAATTCGGCCCGCTGATCAATGCCGCCGCCCTCGACAAGGTCGAAGAGCATCTGGCCGATGCCAAGGCCAAGGGCGCACAGGTGGAAATCGGCGGCAACCGCCACGCTTTGGGCGGTAATTTCTACCAACCTACGGTTCTGACAGGGGTCACCGACCAGATGCTGGTCACGAACGAAGAAACCTTCGGCCCGCTGGCACCCTTGTTCAAGTTTGAAACCGAGGAAGAGGTGATCGCCAAGGCAAATGACACGATCTTTGGCCTTGCCTCCTATTTCTACGCCCGCGATATCGGCCGCATCACCCGCGTTCAGGAGCAGCTGGAATACGGCATGGTCGGCGTGAACACAGGCCTCATCTCAACCGAAGTTGCCCCCTTTGGCGGGGTCAAGCAATCCGGCCTTGGCCGCGAGGGGAGCCATCACGGGATGGAAGACTATCTTGAGATGAAATACATCTGCCTGTCGGTCTGAACCGACACACATGCCACGAACAGCACAGGGGGCGGCTCTTTCCGCCCTTGCGCCCCAAGAGGATATCTTCAATGGCCGAGACATATACCCCCCCCAAGGTCTGGACCTGGGATAAGGAAAATGGCGGTCAATTCGCCAGCATCAACCGCCCCATCGCCGGGGCCACCCATGACAAAGACTTGCCTGTGGGCCAGCACCCCTTGCAACTCTACTCGCTGGCCACACCCAATGGGGTCAAGGTCACAGTGATGCTGGAAGAATTGCACGCGCTAGGCCATGCCGGGGCAGAGTATGACGCTTGGTTGATCAAGATCAGCGATGGCGACCAGTTCGGCTCCGGCTTTGTCGAGGTCAACCCGAACTCCAAAATCCCGGCCATGATGGATCATTCCGTCACGCCACCACAGCGCATCTTCGAATCCGGCGCCATCTTGCTCTATCTGGCCGAAAAGTTCGGCGCGCTGATCCCCAAAGACCCCGCCGGCCGGACAGAGTGCCTGTCTTGGCTCTTTTGGCAAATGGGCTCAGCCCCCTATCTGGGCGGCGGGTTTGGGCATTTCTACGCTTATGCCCCCACCAAGATGGAATACCCGATCAACCGCTTTACAATGGAAACGAAACGCCAATTGGATGTGCTGGATCGGCATCTTGCCGACAAGGACTGGATGGCGGGTGGCGACTATTCCATCGCGGATATCGCGATCTATGCGTGGTACGGAAGCCTCGTCCTCGGTCGCGCCTATAATGCCGCAGAATTCCTTGACGTGGGCACCTACAAGAATGTCCTCAAATGGGCCCAAACCATCGATGCCCGTCCCGCCGTGATCCGGGGCCGCATGGTCAACCGCACATGGGGCGAGCCTGGGGAACAACTTCCCGAACGCCACGCTTCCACAGACTTCGACGGGCAGTAACGGAAAGATGGCCCCGATGACCCAAAGAATTGCCGTTGTCACCGGGGCCGCAGGCGGCTTGGGCCGTGCCTTTACTGACCGTCTCTTGGCCGATGGCCTGCATGTGGTGGGTGTCGATCTTGACGGACCCGCCCTCCTTGCAATGACAGCAGACCTTGGCCCGGCCTTCACGGCCGAGGCTGTGGATCTGACAGACCCCGAGGCCATTGCGGATCTCTTCGACCGCCTGCACGACCGCTTTGGCGGCATTGACGCCTTGGTCAACAATGCGGGAACCTGCTTCATGTCGGATTTCCCCGACATTCCCGCAGGCGAACTTGACCGCCAGATGCAGATCAACTTTCATTCTGCCTTCCACTGCTGCCAACAGGGGGTCAAAGCCATGCTGGCACGCCCCGGCGTCAAGAAGATCGTCAATATCTCGTCCAATGGCGCCTATAATTTCGACGTCTTCGATCCGCCACATTATCGCGCCTCAAAGGCCGCGCTTGATACACTGACCAAAGACCTCGCCCGGCGCTACGCGCGCGAAAAGATCGCTGTAAACTCCCTTGCCCCGGCAATGACCGAAACGCCCCTGTTCAATGTCTTGTCACAAGAGGTTCTGGCCCGCGCGATTTCTGCCATGCCACATGGCCACGCCATGCAGCCCGATCAAATCGCCGAATGGGTAAGTTTTTTGATCTCCCCCGCAGGCGATATCTGTTCGGGCAATGTGATGATCCTCAATCAGGGCCGCGACGTGCGCTAAAGCGGATCGCCTGAAAGCTGAGTCAAATTGAACGCGATCCAAGACAGGCAAGCCGTTGGAAATGTAACCTATCGCCTCTGATCATCTGTTGATAAATATCCCACGGGGGTCCGGGGGTGTGAAACCCCCGGCGCGCGATACAGAGCGCAGGCGGCGGGGCCTCAAAATGCCTTGAAGGTCATCGTGGTCAGCGTCCGCACAATCCCCGGAATGTCGAACAGATGAGAGGACAGGAAATGCCCAACATCCTCTTCCTCCGGGATATAGACCTTGGCCAGCAGATCATATTCGCCGCTGGTGGAATACATCTCTGACACCACCTCGCGGTCCCAGATGGCCGAAGCCACCTCATAGGTCTTGCCGGGGGTGCAGCGGAACTGAACGAAGACGCAGCGCATTATGGCCTCCTTGTGGGTGGCCCTACGTTATCGCCAAGTCCGGCAAAGGAAAAGGCGGAACACATCCCCTCGCGCCACCCAAAAATTTTGCAAAATTTTTGGCCGATGTTGGCACATCGGCTCACGCCCCATCCCCTTGCGTCTCACTGGCTGTGAGGACCAAGGGCACGGATACGGGGCGCAGATCCGCAATTGAAAGCGCCCGTTTGGGCAAGGCCAGACGGTTGCGCACAACCCACAACAGCCGTTTTTCGGCCCGGGTGATCGCCACATAGGCCAACCGCTTCCACAGGGGCAGCCCCGCCTCGGTCCGCCCGGCTTGGGCGGCCGCGAACAGATCGGGGGCAAAGACCTGCACATCCTCCCACTGGCTGCCTTGCGCCTTGTGAATGGTGACCGCTGCGCCATGCAAGAACGCCGCCCCCATCTTGGCAGCCGAGGGGATAAAGGGCTCGTCCTCATCCGGTTTTTCGATCTTGATGATGCTGGCCGCCGAAACCTGCGGGTCCTCGGCCCCCACCACATGCAGCTTGGCAAATCCCTCGCGGTTGCCGGGGCCAAGGTAGATGACCTGCGCGCCCTTGATCAGGCCCCGCGCTTCCAGATCAATACGTTTTTTGCGGTGCTTGAGCGGCAGTTCGATCCCGTCGCAGATCAGCGGCTCGCCCGGCAACAGCTCAAATTCCGGCGCGCCCTGTGCGGCACGAAAGGCGGTGATCAGGCGGATGCGGGTCGCATTGCGCCAGACAAGCACCGGGCTGCGCGCCATCAGATCGGCATCTACCCGCTCGGCCCAGACCACACGCTCATCGCGCTTTGCGGCCTCCTCGACCATGCGCTCAAAGTCTTCAAACCCCAGCCTGTCGTCGGCCAAGGCATGGGCCAGATCAAGGATCGGGTTATCCTGCTCTTGGCGGTGAATGCGGCTCAGGATCAGTTTGCGATTGTCGGCCATGCGGTCAAAGACCATGCTGCCCGATTGGCCAACCGGGGCCAGCTGTGCAGGATCGCCAAACAGCACGAGCGTCGGGAAGATCGCGCGCAGGTCATCGAACTGCCGTTCATCCAGCATTGAGGATTCGTCGATAAAGCCCACATCCAGCGGCTCCTCCCGCCGCTTCCAGCCCTTGATAAAGTCGGATCCTCGCAGGCCCGCCGCCGCCAAGGCGCCGGGAATGGACGCCACTTGTTGAAAAAAGGCAAAGGCCCGGTCCAACGCGAGATCGGCTAGCCCCTCAATCTCGGGCCGGGTACCGGTGCCGGTCAGCCATTCCGCGATCTGTTCATATTGCGGATCATAGACCGGGGTGTAGAGAATGCGGTGGATGGTGGTCGCCGGCACCCCGCGCATGCGCAACACGCTTGCGGCCTTGTTGGTGGGGGCCAGCACGGCCAACGTGCGCCGATCCTTGCGCCGCTTGCCTTCGTAATCGCCCGAAACGATATCCACCCCGGCTGCAATCATGGCACGGGTCAATTGCGCAAGCAGCATGGTCTTGCCCGAGCCCGCCTTGCCCATCACTGCCAGAACCGAAGACTTGCCTTCCCCCGGCGGAGAGAGGGAGCCATCCTCGATGTCAATTCCGGCATCAAACAAGGCAGAGGCCACGCGATCATGCGCCTCGGCCTGATCGTCGGAAAGGGTCAGGGGGGCCACGGCCCTCTGGCTTACCTGTGTCATTTGGGATGTGCCTGCATCATGGGCCGCGACCTTATGCCGGGGATGGCCCCTTCGCCAGACGCAAGATGGGCGCAAAGGGGGAAAAACAGCACTGCGACACAATGGGAAGGTGCAACCGCCGGAAAGTCCCCTGCCCCGCCGGTCGGGCGTGGCGGCACGGCCTAACGCCCGGTCCCATCCGCCAAGGTGTGTCTGTGGGGCTCGCCCGCCATGGACAGGCCAACCTCGGCCCTTGCGGCGCGCAGGGCCTCTTCGGCTTTGGCGGCGGTATCTTGAAGTCCGTTCAGGGCAGCGTAGGTCTTCAAATCTTCGAGGACGTCGAAAATCCATTCATGTCGCATGATGGGGTTCCCCGAAAAACAAGGTTGTGATGGCCAGTCTGCCCAAGGGCGCAGTCTTCTTGCGCAATCAGACTAGCAATAAACTGATAGCCAAAACATTACCTTGTCATCAAAGGACGCCGGACCCATGGGGTCCAGCGTGCAAATTGCGCGACTTTCCGCCGTTACTGGCCCTGACTGGCCTCTAGCGTATCTTCAAACGTCCGCAGGCCTGTGCGTGGCGCTTGGACCAGAACCGCCATATTCCCCGGCTTGTGCTGATTCTTCCACATCATGGTATGTGCTTTGGGAATATCGGCCCAAGGGAACACCTCGGACATGCACGGATCAAGGCGGCGTTCCACCATCAGCTTATTGGCAGCCGAGGCTTGCTTGAGATGCGCAAAATGGCTGCCCTGCAGGCGTTTTTGGTGCATCCACATATAGCGCACGTCAAAAGTGCAGTTGAACCCGGTGGTGCCCGCACAGATCACCACCATGCCGCCCTTTTTACACACAAGGCTGGAGACGGGAAAGGTCGCCTCGCCCGGATGCTCGAACACCATGTCGACATTCACGCCCTTGCCGGTGATGTCCCAGATGGCTTTGCCGAACTTGCGCGCCTCTTTCAGCCACTCGTTATATTCGGGTGTGTTGACAGTGGGCAATTGGCCCCAGCACTTGAAATCATTGCGGTTGATGACGCCCTTTGCCCCCAGACCCATGACGAAATCACGCTTGGATTCGTCACTGATCACGCCGATCGCATTGGCCCCTGCGGTATTGATCAACTGGATCGCATAGGACCCAAGACCGCCCGACGCCCCCCAGACCAGCACGTTCTGGCCGGGCTTGAGGTCATGCGGCTCATGCCCAAAAAGCATCCGGTATGCGGTGGCAAGGGTCAGCGTATAGCAGGCCGATTCTTCCCACGTCAAATGCTTGGGGCGGGGCATCAACTGCTGGGCCTGAACCCGCGTGAACTGCGCAAACGATCCGTCATGCGTCTCGTATCCCCAGATGCGCTGGCTGGGCGAAAACATCGGGTCGCCGCCGTTGCATTCCTCATCATCGCCATCGTCTTGGTTGCAGTGGATCACCACCTCGTCGCCAACTTTCCAGCGCTTGACCTTGTCACCCACGGCCCAAACGATGCCCGAGGCATCGGAACCGGCAATGTGATAGGGCTGTTTGTGGCCGTCAAAGGGGCTGATTGGCACGCCAAGACCTGCCCAGACGCCGTTGTAATTGACGCCCGCCGCCATCACCAGAACCAGCACCTCGTTGCTGTCGATGGCCCAGGTATCGACCACCTCTTGCTGCATCGCTTCTTCCGGTGCGCCATGCCGCTCGCGGCGAATGGCCCAGGAATACATCTGCTTTGGCACATGCCCCAGGGGGGGCATCTCGCCAACTTCGTAAAGGTCTTTCTTCGGGGCGTCATAGGTGACGGTTGCGCTGCGCGTATCCAAGGCCATTGGCTCCCTCCGGGGTGAAAAATGCCGCGGCGCAGAATCCGCGCCGGATGTCCCGATGGATATGAACGGACGCGCAATATTGCAATAGTCTAAAGTCATTTTTTGTAATTTTATTTCACCCACCCCCCCTTCAAGGCTCGAGATTCGGTCCAGCACAAAAGAAACGGTTTTGGCTTCGGCCACCCATTGGCTAGGGTCATTTCGGGCGATTCTGCCCCGTAAACGCCTGTGCAGACGGCTGCACGAACAAAGGCGCTATGATTAACGAGGGAATTTTATGCTTAAAAAACTTCTGCTCTCCGGGGCGCTCGCGGGATTTGCTGCACATGCGAATGCAAGCGTGATCACGGTGAACTTTGACTCCCTGCCCGATTTTGCCAACATCAATGGCGTTGATCTCGGCGGGGTGACCGTTACGAATCCATCGGGCCACGTCGATGTCTTTGCCAATCGTTTTGGTGTTGGCGCACGGTCTGGCCTTAATGCAATCGGAAGCTTTACGGCGTCCTCAAGCAACAACCCCATGATCTTTACCTTTGCAAGCGCGGTCTCGTGGGTAGAGTTGTTTGCGGGGGATGCGGGCAGCCTGACAGGCGACCTCGATCAGTGGCGCATGGATGTCTATGATGCGGCAACGGGCGGCACTCTTCTTGCCAGCCTGCTCTCCCCCATCTGGATCGGTGGTCCCTATGAGGGGCTCAGTTTTGCAGGCGCGGGTATTCGCCGCATTGAGGCGATCTGGACCGAACCGGGCTGCTGTGGACTTGGGTTTGACGACCTTTCCTTTGAGACAACCGCCGCACCACCGCCCCCACCGATGCCTGCGGTTCCGCTGCCTGCAAGCGGAACGCTTCTTGCGGGCGTTCTGGGTGTCTTTGCCGCAATGCGCCGCAAAAAGCGCAGCTAGGATCTGAAACGAACAAGGCGGGGTGGCTTTTCTTGGCAGCCGCCCCGCCTTTACTTTGCCCGACCCCGCTGCAGGGGCGACCCCGCCCCCCCAAAATCGCAACGTTAATGCCGTCGCCGCACCGCAGCGAATTGACAACGCCAGAAAGTTGCCCCTATGTGACCAATGACGAAACAAAATTGCGCACAGACGACTCGAGGCATCAGATGACCAAAGACGCACCTTGGCTTTTCCGCACCTATGCTGGCCATTCCACGGCAGCGGCTTCCAATGCGCTGTATCGGGGGAACCTGTCCAAGGGGCAAACGGGTCTGTCGGTTGCCTTTGATCTGCCCACGCAGACGGGCTACGATTCAGATCATGAGCTTGCCAAGGGCGAGGTCGGCAAGGTTGGCGTGCCGATTGGCCATTTGGGCGATATGCGAGCGCTGTTCAAAGACATTCCGCTGGAACAGATGAACACCTCGATGACGATCAACGCCACGGCACCGTGGTTGCTGTCGCTTTACATCGCGGTGGCCGAGGAACAGGGCGCAGATGTCTCGGCGCTGAATGGAACTGTGCAAAACGACCTGATCAAGGAATACCTCTCGCGCGGCACCTATATCTGCCCGCCAAAGCCATCCATGCGGATGATCACCGATGTCGCCGCCTATACGCGGCAACATCTGCCCAAATGGAACCCGATGAACATTTGCAGCTATCACCTGCAAGAGGCCGGGGCCACGCCGGAACAAGAACTTGCCTTTGCGCTGGCCACCGCCTGCGCCGTGCTGGACGATCTGAAAACCAAGGTTGCCCCCGCTGACTTCCCCAATATGGTGGGGCGCATCAGCTTTTTCGTGAATGCGGGCATCCGGTTCGTGACGGAACTGTGCAAGATGCGCGCTTTTGTCGATTTGTGGGATGAGATTTGCGAGCATCGCTATGGCATCACCGAGGCGAAATATCGCCGCTTTCGCTATGGCGTGCAGGTCAACTCGCTTGGCCTGACCGAACCGCAGCCCGAAAATAACGTCTATCGCATCTTGATCGAGATGCTGGCCGTCACCCTGTCGAAAAACGCCCGCGCCCGTGCTGTGCAATTGCCCGCGTGGAATGAGGCGCTTGGCCTGCCGCGCCCTTGGGATCAGCAATGGTCGCTGCGGATGCAGCAGATCCTCGCCTATGAAACCGATCTGCTGGAATATGATGATTTGTTTGATGGCAACCCCGCGATTGACCGCAAGGTGGCTGCGCTAAAGGATGGCGCGCGCGCCGAACTGGCCCAGATCGACGCCATGGGCGGCGCGGTTGCGGCCATTGATTATATGAAGGGCCGCTTGGTGGAGGCCAACGCCGACCGCATCGCCCGGATTGAATCAAAGGAAACCACCGTCGTCGGGGTCAACCGCTTTACCACCACCGAACCTTCACCGCTGACCACGGGCGATGGCTCCATCATGAAGGCCGACCCGGAGGCCGAGGCCGACCAGATCGCCCGCCTGCAGGCGTGGCGCGGGGCCCGCGACGCCACGGCCGTCGAGGCCGCGCTCGCCGCGCTGCGCAGGGACGCGCAGAGTGGCGCCAATATCATGACCGCCTCGATTGCAGCAGCCCGCGCAGGCGTGACCACCGGCGAATGGGGGGCGCTGATCCGTGCAGCCTTTGGCGAATACCGCGCGCCCACAGGCGTTTCCCGCAACCCCTCCAACCGCACCGAGGGTCTGGAACCGATCCGCGAGGCGGTGGCGGCCGTGTCCTCAAAACTCGGTCGTCAGTTGAAATTCCTTGTCGGCAAGCCCGGCCTTGATGGCCATTCCAACGGGGCCGAACAGATCGCCGCCCGTGCGCGCGACTGTGGCATGGATATCCATTACGAAGGCATCCGCCTGACCCCGTCCGAAATCGTAAGCGCGGCGGCAGATCAAGAGGCGCATGTGGTTGGCCTGTCGATCCTGTCGGGCAGTCATATCCCGCTGATTGGCGAGACACTCGCCTTGATGCGTGCCGCAGGTCTGGCGCATATCCCGGTTGTTGTTGGCGGCATTATCCCGGATGCGGATGCCGAGGCCCTGCGCGCCATGGGCGTGGCCGCAGTCTATACGCCCAAGGATTTTGAGTTGAACCGGATCATGATGGATATCGTGACCTTGGTCGACGAGGCCCCTATCGCGGCGGAATGATCCGCGCTAATCCCCCTTGCACTCGCCCCCCTTGGCCCTGTTAATGGCGCGGGTCTACCGCTGTTTCTGCCCAAAGGCCTGCCTTTGGCGGGCCCGCGACAAGACGCAACATCTCAACGACTTGGGGGCATCCCCCCGGCCGTGACGCTTCGGAGGGAAAATGTCGTTTCACATCGGGGCCGCGCCCGGCGACATCGCCGAAACCGTCTTGTTGCCCGGTGACCCCTATCGCGCCCGCTGGGCGGCGGAGCGGTTCTTGGACAGCCCAAGACTGGTGAATGAAGTGCGCGGGATGCTGGGCTATACCGGCACATGGCAGGGCAACCCCGTCACCATCCATGGCACCGGGATGGGCATGCCCTCTCTCTCGATCTACGCCAATGAGTTGATCCGTGACTATGGGGCAAAGACGCTGATCCGCGTCGGGTCTTGCGGCGCTTTGCAGCCCCATGTGCAGGTGCGGGATGTCGTGCTTGCACAGGCGGCCACGACGATCTCCAGCCCCTCCACTAGCATCTTTCGCGAATTGCAATTTGCCGCCGTCGCCGATTTCGGGCTTTTGTCCAAGGCCTACGCCGCCGCAGGTCGGGCCACCCATGTGGGGGGGATCTTTACCTCCGACACATTCTACGACGAGCGCCAAGACCTGTCGGACCAGTTGCAACGCCATGGGTGCCTCGCGGTCGAGATGGAAACGGCCGAGCTTTACGCCCTTGCCGCCCGCTATGGCGTGCGCGCCCTGTCGGTGCTGACGGTGTCTGACCACATCCTGACCGGCGAGGCCCTGCCCGCATCCGAACGCGAGACAAGCTTTTCCGCCATGGTCGAGATCGCGCTGACCGCAGCCTTTGGCTGAGGCTTGCGCCTAGACTTTGCTCAGCCAGCGCTGAACCACCTCCACCGCGCTGCCCCTGAAAACCGGGCGCGCCGCCCAAAGCCGCAGGCCACGCGGCAAGGTTACCCGGGGGCCAAACGGCGCCACCAAAGCCCCGCGCTCCAGATGCCGGGCCACCAGCGCCTCATGCCCCATCAACACGCCTGCGCCATTCACCGCCTCTTCCACCGCCAGCGCATAAAGCGAAAACACCGGACCACGCGGCAAAATAGATGCCTCCGGGGCGGCCTGCCCCAACCAAACCTGCCAATCTTGCGCCCATGTCGCATCCGACAGGCACGGCACATCGGCCAAATCCGCCACCTCATGCAAACGGTCTGCAACCGATGGGGAACACACCGGAAAGATCACATCCTCGGCCAGCGACCCTTGCCCATGTCCATAGAACAGGCACAGATCAAAGGGCGCGCGTTTCAGGTTGGGCGGGGCCTCCATCGCGGTGATGCTGATGGAAATCTCGGGCGCGGCAAGGCGCAACTGCGGCAGGCGCGGCGACAGCCAAAGCTGCGCAATCGCGGGCAGTGTCGCAATGTGCACCACCCGTGGTGCCGCCTCGGCCCGCAAAAGCTGCACAGCCGCCGCCAACGCGTCAAAGGCCCCGACCAGTTGCGGCAAACAGCGCTGCCCAAGCGCGGTCAACGCCACGCCTTTGGCCTGCCGCTCAAACAGCGCAACCCCCAGTTCGGCCTCCAACGCCTTGACATGCGCTGTCACCGCGCCCGGCGTCACTCCAAGCTCCGCGCCAGCCGCCGCAAAGCCGCCAAGCCGGGCCGCCGCCTCAAACGCTCGCAGGGCATTGAGCGGTATGTCGCGTGGCTTTGGTGGGGAAACGGTCATCTCAACCCTCAGGATTTCTAACCCTAGAATTTCGCAAAACTGATTTGCGCGCAATCGAAAGTCAGGTCACCTTGTCCAAAAAGGAGATCACCATGCCCCATCTTGCCCCGCGCCCTTGGGTGCCGACCGAAAGCTACATCCAAACCCTTGCAGCGCAGGTCGCCGTCCCCTCGGCGCAGGTGAATGCCCGGATCGAAGCCTTGATCGCCCAGAACCTTGCGATCCATGATCAACAGTGTTTCAACCTCAACCCCGCTACAAATGTGATGAACCCAAGGGCCGAAGCGGCCCTGTCGCGCGGCCTTGGCTCGCGCCCCAGCCTTGGTTATCCGGGCGACAAATATGAGATGGGGCTGGAGGCGATCGAAGAGATCGAGGTCATCGCCGCCGAACTTGCGGCCGAGGTTTTCGGTGCAAAATATGCGGAAATTCGCGTTGGATCGGGAGCCATGGCCAATCTCTACGCCTTTATGGCGCTGGCCAAACCGGGCGATGCGATCATCGCGCCCCCCGGCAGCATCGGGGGCCATGTGACGCATCACGCCGATGGCTGCGCCGGGCTTTACGGGCTGATCACCCATCCCTCGCCCATCAACGCCGATGGCTATACCGTTGACCTTGATGGCCTGCGCGCCCTTGCCCAAAAGGTTCGCCCCAAGATCATCACCATCGGCGGCAGCCTGAACCTTTTCCCCCATCCGGTGCCCGAAATCCGCGCCATTGCGGATGAGGTGGGGGCATGGGTGCTGTTTGATGCGGCCCATCAATGCGGCATGATCGCGGGCGGCAGTTTTCCCAACCCGCTGGCCATGGGGGCCCATCTGGTCACGATGAGCACCTATAAATCTCTGGGAGGGCCTGCGGGCGGCCTGATCGTGACGAATGACGCGGGCCTTGCCGAACGTCTGGATCACATCGCCTATCCGGGCATGACGGCCAATTTTGACGCCGGGAAATCTGCGGCCCTTGCCATCACGCTGCTGGACTGGCGCGATCATGGCGCGGCCTATGCGCAGGCCATGGTGGCCCTGTCGCAGGCTTTGGCACGGGCGCTGCTTGACCTTGGCCTTCCGGTGTTTGGCGCAGAACGGGGCCTGACCGGCTCGCATCAATTCGCCATTGAGGCGGCGGGTTTCGGCGGCGGTCAAGCGGCCTCCAAAACCCTGCACAAGGCCGGGTTTCTGGCCTCTGGCATCGGCTTGCCCATCGCGGCTGTGCCCGGGGACATGAACGGTCTGCGCATCGGCACGCCCGAACTGGTGCGCCGGGGTGTGACACCTGCAGATGCCCCCGCCCTCGCCGCCCTGATTGCCGAGGGCCTGCGCTCAAACGACCCCGCCTCGGTGGCGCCGCGCACGGCCGCGATGCGGGCAGGCTTCCAAGGGGTCCATTTCATCACGCCCTGACCGTTAAGCCCTTGACCCTCTTGCTGTCTTGGGCTTCCCTGCCGCCATCAACAAAAAAGGGAAGCCCATGCAACAGCGCAAACTTGGGGCCATTGGCCCCACCGTCTCGGCCATCGGTTTGGGCTGCCTGTCCTTTGGCGGCATCTTCGGCAGCACAACCCGGGACGAGTCGCTTGCCTGTCTTGATGCGGCTTGGGATCACGGGATCACCTTTCTCGACGTCGCCAATATCTACGGCAATGGCCTGTCGGAAGAGGTGATTGGCGCATGGCTGCAGACCCGCCCACATCGCCCGACCATTGCGACCAAGGCCAGCATCATTTCGGGGCCCGTGCGTGGCGTCGACAATTCCCGCGCGCATCTGCGCCGCGAACTCGAAGGCTCCTTCCGCCGCCTTGGTGTCGACTATGTCGATCTGTTCTACATGCACCGGCATGAGATGACCCGCCCGATCGAAGAGGTCGCCGAAACCATGGCCGAACTGATCCGCGAGGGAAAGATCGGCGGCTATGGCCTGTCGGAAATCGCCCCCTATACCCTGCGCCGCGCCCATGCGGTGCATCCCGTCATGGCCGTGCAAAACGAATACAGCCTGTGGAGCCGCCAACCCGACCTTGGCCTGATCCAGACCTGCGCCGAACTGGGCGTGGCCTTCGTGCCCTTCTCCCCCCTCGCCCGTGGGGCCTTGGGCGACCCGATGCTGGACCCGGCGGTGCATGACCTTGGCCCGTTCCGCAGCCAGATCCCCCGGTTCAGCGCCGAAAACTGGCCGTACAATCGTGCCAAGATCCTGCAATACCGCGCGCTTGCCGCCGCTATGGGGCATAACCCTGCGGCCCTTGCCATCGCATGGTGCCTGCACCGTGGGGATCATCTGTTGCCCATTCCCGGCACCCGCAGCGCGTCACACCTCGCCGATTGGGCCGGGGCTTCAGACATCCTCCTGACAGCGGCGGATATGGCCGCCATCGAGTCCGTCTTGCCCGTTGGCTGGGCCTATGGTGACCGTTACAATGACGACATGGCCGCATCGGTGGAACGCTTCAGCTAAGCCGTTTCATCTGTTCAAAAATATCCTCGGGGGGTGAGGGCGTAGCCCGAGGGGGGCAGACAGCCCCCCTTTTCTATCGACCATGTGTGCGATCATATCCGTTGGCAGGCGATGCGCGCCACCCCTCGGGCGGGCTTTGAGGCCGAAACACCTCGACCAGCAAGGGATGACAGACCGCCTGATCCGAGGAATGCACCGACGAGCAATCCCCGCCGGGGCAGGCAGACAAGGCCCCGATCAGATCCATATCCGCAAAGAATTCAATGAAATCGCCGGGCCGCACGGGCGAGGCTTTCATGAAATATTGCCCCGTCTCCCGCGTGAACCCGGTGCACATGAAAACGTTCAGCACATCATGCACATGCACCTCCGCCTCATGCAGCGACAGGCCGGTCCGGTCACTCAGCGCGCGGGTCAGGTTGGAATGGCAACAGTGATGATACTGCCCGCCATGGCTCAGCAGATTATGGGTATAGGGATCGCAGCGCGTGCCAATCACGTCATGCACGCTGCCACCAAAGCCGTCAAACCCGTACCAATCCAGCGTATCCTCGGTGATCAGGGCCATGGAGCGCAGATAGGGCAGGTTTGACCACATCCTGTCCCCCGCGCTCAGATGTGTGCCATGCAAGGCGCGGGCCTTGCCGGAAAAGAAGCGTTCGCCCAGATTGTTGGCGTTCCACAGGTTCAGATCGCCCACCTGTGGCCCCTCGATGCTCGAAATGCGGAAAAAACAACCCGCAGGCACATCAAAACACCGCGCCTCCCGCGCCGGAACCCGCGTTTCAGACAGCATTTCCCACGTGGCCCGCGCAGCCAGAAAGGGCGCAAGATCGGGCGCGGGCAGGCCCTCCACCGGGTAACAGATCACCGGCGCAATCGCACGGCGCATGGCGGCATCATCTGGGGCGGAATGGGCGGGATGGTCTGGTTTCATGGGGCACCTCTGCTTGCCACCATTCCTTTAGGGTGGGGTGGCGTCAATCCCGCGCTTGGCATTGATTGGGGGCCAACTTGCCCTTTTTGACCGCCCCGCAGGCCGCACAACGCCATTGACCCGCCGCCCGCTCTTGCCGCCAACGGCAGGCGCGCGTCAGGCCGGACTGACGACGCTCCCACCAAAGATAGGCAAGCACAGCCCCCAAAAGGATCAACAAAAGCAGCGGCATGACAGGCCCTATGGCACCATATTCGCCCGCCCATGGGGCGCATCATAGTCGATCACGGGGCCGATCGGCACGATGCGATGGGGGTTAATCGTCTCATGGCTATAGTGATAGTGGCGGATGAAATGATCAAAGAACACCGTCCCTGCGACGCCCGGCCATTGATACAACTCGCGCGTATAGGCCCAGAGATGGGGGTAATCCACGATCCGGCGGCGGTTGCATTTGAAATGCCCGTGATAGACTGGGTCAAAGCGGATCAACGTGGGGAACAGCCGCCAATCCGCCTCGGTCACGCGCGCGCCCATCAGATAGCGAGTGTGCGACAGGCGGTCTTCCAGCCAATCAAGGCTGTCAAACAGCGCCTCAACCGCTTTGTCATAGGCCGCTTGGGTCGTTGCAAACCCCGCCTTGTAGACGCCGTTGTTCACAGTGTCATAAATCCGGGCGTTCACAGGCTCCATGGCGTGGCGCAGGTCCTCGGGCCAGTAATCATCGCTATTGCCCGTTACCCCGTCAAAGGCACTGTTGAACATGCGAATGATCTCGGAGGATTCGTTGGACACGATCTGTCCGCTGGCCTTGTCCCACAAGATCGGCACCGTCACCCGGCCAGACACATCGGGCAGAGCGCGGATATAGATATCGCGCAAAAACGGCAGGCCGAATTGCCGATCCCCGGTGGTGCCGGGAAAATCGGTGGCAAAGGTCCAGCCGTCCGACAGCATATCGGGATGCACGACCGAGATGTCGATATGATCCGTCAGCCCCTTGAGCGCGCGAAAGATCAGCGTCCGATGCGCCCATGGGCAAGCGTAAGAGACATAAAGATGATAGCGCCCGCTCTCCGCCTTGAAGCCAGACTTTCCCGACGGGCCTGCCGCACCATCCGGGGTGACCCAGTTGCGAAAAGCCGCATCGGTGCGCACAAACGCCCCCCCCGTCTTTGAGGTATCATACCATTCGTCGTGCCATTCGCCTTTGACCAGCTGTCCCATCGTCCTCCCTTTCATACTGACCCAAGACTATAGCAAAACGCCCCCCGGAACACCTGTCCGGGGGGCGCAAAGGCTGTGCGTCAGTGCAGAGCGGCGTCAGACCACCCGGCTGACCATCATCTTCTTGATCTCGGCAATCGCCTTGGCCGGGTTCAACCCTTTGGGGCAGGTCTTGGCGCAGTTCATGATGGTGTGGCACCGATAAAGCTTGAACGGATCTTCCAGATCATCCAGACGCTCGCCCGTTGCCTCATCCCGGCTGTCGATGATCCAGCGATAGGCGTGCAAAAGGGCTGCGGGCCCAAGGTATTTGTCGCTGTTCCACCAATAGCTTGGGCAAGAGGTGCTGCACGAGGCGCACATGACGCATTCATACAGACCATCCAGCTTTTCGCGGTCTTCAATCGACTGACGCCATTCCTTGGCCGGGCGATTGGTTTTGGTTTCCAGCCACGGCATGATGGATGCATGCTGGGCATAGAAATGGGTCAGGTCGGGGATCAGGTCCTTGATCACCGGCATGTGCGGCAGCGGGTAGATTTTGACATCGCCCTTCACCTCGTCCAGCCCATAGATACAGGCCAAGGTGTTGATGCCGTCGATGTTCATCGCACAAGATCCGCAGATCCCCTCACGGCACGACCGGCGGAAGGTCAGCGTTGGATCAATCTCATTCTTGATCTTGATCAGCGCGTCCAGAACCATGGGACCGCATTTGTCCATGTCGATGAAATAGGTATCAACCTGCGGGTTTTTGCCATCGTCGGGGTTCCAGCGGTAGATCTGGAATTTCCGCACATTCTTGCCATCCGGCTTTGGCCATGTCTTGCCAGTGCGGATTGTTGAGTTCTTGGGAAGCGTAAACTGGACCATATCTTATCCCTTCCATTCCGGGAATGAGTAGAGTGGGCGGCTGGGGGCCTGCCCGGATTTCTGTTGAACGCAGATGTCATAAACGGCAGACGGATCACGCCCAAGGATGAAGTCGGAACTGATGTTCACTTCAAAACTGCCAACCGCCTTGCCGTTCGAGTTTGCGCCCAAGGCGACTTCTCCACGCGGTTGCTGCGCCAGACGGGCGCGTTCCAGACATTGACGTTCCGCCTGCGCCAAAGGGATCGGCCCGCAGGACAGCAGCGCGATCGGGGCAAGAAGGACAAGTTTCTTCATCACCCTACCCCACCATCGGCACGCCAGCGGCGGCAAAGCAGGCTTGTGTTTCGGGACGCGCGGCAATTGTTGCGATGTTCGACGTGGTCAAGGTGCCTGCCACCACGCCCACATCGCGCGCAAGGGCCTGCACTTCGGCCGCTGTGGCGTTCTGGACGATGCAGGTGGTTGCGGCCTGCGCGCGACCACTTGGCATACGGGTTGCCATCACTGGCATCACCACCGACTCGGCGGCGCGGCGACCCAGCTGATCAGCCATATCCTGCGGCGAGCAGCCAGCCAACAAGATCAAGGCCATAGGACCAATTCGATGCATCACGGCTCTCCTGTATGGGTTGACCCCATAGTAAGAGCCGCGGCCCCGGCGATGAAAAGCCCCCCGCCCCGCACAAACCTGTGCAGAGGCGGAAAGCGGCCCATATGCCGGCGCATCCTGCATCAGAACTTCCGCTCAGCAGGGGCGATTTTCTTCAACGAAATGCCGCCCTCGGCCTCGGTCGTCAGCGGGTCCACATGCACAGCGCGATAGTCCAGACGCACTTTTGCCCCATCGACATAGGCCAGCGAATGCTTGCGCCAGTTGGCGTCATCGCGGGTGGGGTGATCCTCATGCGCGTGGGCGCCACGGCTTTCGGTGCGGGCATGCGCGCCATAGATCGTGGCCAGCGCGTTTGGCATCAGGTTGGTCAGTTCCAGCGTTTCCATCAGATCGCTGTTCCAGACCATGCTGCGGTCGGTGACCTTTAGATCAGCCATCTTGCCCGCGATTGCGGTCATCTTCACCTCACCCTCGGCCAGCGTCTTTTCGGTGCGGAACACGGCGGCATCAGCCTGCATCGTGCGCTGCATCTCAAGCCGCAGGTCCGACGTGCCAATCGCGCCCGAGGCATGGCGCAGCCCGTCAAAGCGGGCAAGCGCCTTGTCGACCTCGGCGGTATTGACGGGGGCGTTGGATGCTTTGGGGTCAACAATCTGGCCCGCGCGAATGGCCGCAGCCCGGCCAAACACCACAAGGTCGATCAGCGAGTTTGACCCCAGACGGTTCGCCCCATGCACAGAGGCGCAGCCCGCCTCACCCACAGCCATCAGGCCGGGGAAAGTGGCGTCAGGATTATCTGCCGTGGGGTTCAGCACCTCGCCCCAATAGTTGGTGGGAATGCCGCCCATGTTGTAGTGCACCGTTGGCAGAACCGGGATCGGTTCCTTGGTCAGGTCCACGCCGGCAAAAATCCGTGCCGATTCCGAGATGCCCGGCAGACGCAGGTCCAGCGTTTCTTTGGGCAGGTGGTTCAGGTGCAGATGGATGTGGTCGCCATTCGCGCCCACGCCACGCCCTTCGCGGATTTCCAATGTCATGCAGCGCGAGACGTAATCGCGGGGTGCAAGGTCTTTGTAATGCGGCGCATAGCGTTCCATGAACCGCTCACCGTTGGAGTTGGTCAGGTATCCACCCTCCCCCCGCGCGCCTTCGGTGATCAGACAGCCGGAGCCATAGATGCCCGTCGGGTGGAATTGCACAAACTCCATGTCTTGCAGCGGCAGGCCAGCCCGCGCCACCATGCCGCCGCCATCGCCGGTGCAGGTATGGGCGCTGGTCGCGCTGAAATAGGCGCGGCCGTAGCCACCGGTGGCCAGGACCACCATCTTGGCGTTGAACACATGCATGGTGCCGTCATCAAGCTTCCATGCCACAACGCCCGTGCAGCGACCGTCTGTGATCACAAGATCAAGGGCGAAGTATTCGATGTAGAATTCAGCGTTGTTCTTCAGGCTTTGGCCGTAAAGCGTATGCAAGATCGCGTGGCCCGTGCGGTCGGCTGCGGCACAGGTGCGCTGCACCGGGGGGCCCTCGCCATATTCGGTGGTGTGGCCACCAAAGGGACGCTGATAGATCTTGCCTTCTTCGGTGCGCGAGAAGGGCACGCCGTAATGCTCCAACTCATAAACCGCCTTTGGTGCCTCACGCGCCAGATATTCCATCGCGTCAGTATCGCCCAGCCAGTCAGACCCCTTGACGGTGTCGTACATGTGCCATTGCCATGAATCCGGGCCCATATTGCCAAGGCTGGCTGCAATGCCGCCTTGCGCCGCCACGGTATGGCTGCGGGTTGGAAACACCTTGGTCACACAGGCGGTGCGCAGGCCCTGTTCGGCCATGCCTAGCGTGGCCCGAAGGCCCGCGCCGCCGGCACCCACCACAACCACGTCGTAATCATGCACTTCGTATGGATAAGCAGTCATGTTCGTTCCTTCAAAGCGCCATACGGGCCAGAGCATAAAGCCCCGTGGCCGCGATCACCCAAGACAGGCTGGTGACCGACATCACCGCAATCTTGCGCGCCGACCCATGCGCATAATCTTCTATCATCATAGTCGCGCCCTTGGCGAAGTGTCGCATTCCCACAACCAGCAACAATCCCGTCAGAATTGCTGGAAAGGGATGGCCAAAGGTGGCCACGACCGCCTCGCGCGATTGGCCAAGCGCCTTGCCGAACACGTAGAGCCATGCGGGCAGAAGGAAAGCCAGACCCACAGCAGAAACCTGCATGGCCCAATGATGTTCCGTGCCCGTGCCAGATGCGCCTTTGCCGATGGCGCGCTTACGATCGGTCAGATACCGCATGTTGCCCTCACTGAACCAAAATGATGGTGATGATCGTCAAGACGACCGACCCGCCGATGACGGCCCAACCCAGTTTCTCCGCCGTCGGAAGATCAAGGCCCTTGCCAGCATCGTAGTAAAGATGCCGCATCCCGGCGAGGTAGTGATACCAAGCCGCCCAAAGCGAGCCGGTAAAGACCAGATCGCCAAACCAGCTTGTGGCCACGGCATTTGCCGTTGCGAAATAGGCATCCGATGTCGCCGCGGCCAGCAACCACCAAACCGCAAGGATAACCCCGACGATCAACGCGTTTCCGGTGATGCGCGTCAGGATGGAGGTGACGGATGTCAATTGGATGCGGTAGATTTGCAGATGCGGAGACAGGGGCCGCTCGACCCGCTTTGCTTCAGCCATATCGGTTCCCTTCGTCGCTGTGGTATCCCGGCGCAATGATCGGTCCGGGCCCGCTTCGATCTATGATGCCCTGAATAACGGATTTTTCAGACCTGTCACGTGCTGCGATGCCGCATATTTGGCAATTCCGCGTCAATTATTCAAAATTCCCACCGATGTGATCACAAATTTTCTGGCTGTGATCACATTTGGCGCGACTCAGCTGAACCAAGGTAATCGCAAAATACCAAATAGTTCGTGACCGAGATCATGGTCTGGCACAGGCGGCGCAAAGCAGGGTTGCCTTGCGGGCCTTTGCGTCAGCGCCGCGGGTCATCAAAGACCAAAGGGGTCAGACCGCGACCAGCTTGCAAGCCGTGGGATGCACCCCGGCCCGCGTGGTGCCCATGGTAAAGGCCTCGGTGCGAAAACCGTTGCGATTATAGTTCATGATGTCCAGCAACGCCTGCTTTTCGGCCTGACGGTAAACGTCCTTATTGCGCTTTGTGACCGCGATTGGGTTAAAGCCGATGATCACCCGCTTGCGCGCGATCCGGCAAAACTCATCCACAAAACGGCCCCATTCTGCGGGGGGGCCATAGGCCTCAATCGCCTGATAGCAAAACACATAGTCATAACTTTTATCGGCAAAGGGATAGGGCAGGATCGCGCCATTGTGCAGCGTCACGTCAAGGCCAAGCGACTCGATGATGGGTTGATAGGGCCAGCCGTTGATCAAGGGCGCGGTCGTATTCTCATGCGCAATGGCGCGCAGATTGGTCATAAGCTTGCGCTGCCAAGGTTGGGTTGCCGGCTTGCTCTGCGCCATGCTGTCTTCGGTGGCCCAGTTGAAATCGGTGCCGTGCACGCGGTGACCAAGGCTGCGCCAGATCTCCAACTGCGCACCATGTGCTGTCGACAATTCCAGAATATCCAGCGGGGCGGCGGTCAAAGTCTCTGGCGCGTGCTGATGGATCCGAACCCAGGCGCGCGACGAATTTTGCAAGCGCACCAGATACTTCCACATGATCTTTTCGATCTGTTCTTGGGAGTAATTGCCAAGCTGATAGTCGGCCCGGAACATCTTGGGCAATTCCGGAAACCAGCCCAAACTTTCGTTCAATTCAAAGGGACTCATCTATTCACTGACTTTCCGTGTGCCAATCCGCCAAACCCCAAGCAGCCAGACGGCATTGTTGCAATACCCGAAACACTACAAAGGTATCAGCGCCCAGTAATCAAGGTCCAGCAAGACGTGCGGCAGATATTTTCCATCCTCGCCGCGCAGTTCAAACGCTGGCCCTTTGGTGGCCACAAGCCGCAACCGCAGCGCCCCCACGCCGGGCATCGGCGTCTCAGCCTTGTCCAAAACCTCGGACCACGCCCTGACCGTATCGCCTGCGAAACAGGGATTGGCATGCGCGCCCGCGTTCAGGGCGACAATCATTTGCGCATTGGCCAAGCCGTTGAATGACAGGCTGCGCGCAAGGCTGATGATATGGCCGCCATAAACCAGCCGCCGCCCATCCGGACGTTGGGTCACATCGAAATGCACCTTGGAGGTATTTTGCCATAACCGGGTGGCCTGCATATGGTCGGCCTCTTCGATCGTCACACCATCGACGTGGTCAATCGTCTCGCCCACCTCATAGTCGCCCCAACGATGACGTTCGCCTGCCAAGGCAAAGTCATAGCGCGAAAAATCCAACCGCTTGGGGAAAACCAACGCCTCGGGCACAACAACAGGCGCCAGTTGCGGCAAGACCGCCGCAGGGGCGGGCAAGCTCAGGTCACGCTTTTTGACCATGACCCAGCGCACATATTCCAGCACCTCTTCATCGTCTTGGTTCAGCCCCTTGGTCCGCACATAAACCACACCCGAGGTGCCGCTGGAGTTTTCCTTCAGACCAATCACCGTGCTTTCAGCGCGCAGCGTGTCGCCGGGGTAAACCTGCCGCAGCCATCGCCCCTCGGCATAGCCAAGGTTCGCGACGGCATTCAGGCTGATATCGGGCACGGTTTTGCCAAACACGATGTGAAAGGCCGCAAGGTCATCAAGCGGGGATTGTTGCAACCCACAGGCGCGCGCGAACTTGTCCGAGGAATAAAGCGCGTGCCGGGCCGGATAAAGGGCGTGATACATCGCCCGTTCACCCCCCGAAACCGTGCGCGGAACCGCATGGACAATGGTTTCGCCCAGCCGGTAATCCTCAAAAAAGCGGCCCGGATTGGTCTTCATGGTCGGTCTTCCTTGTCTTGGCAGGGGGGCAACATATGGCCCCCCTGCCCCTTAATGTTCGCTCAGCTTGATGTCTGGCGCATAGATGCCGGGCACATCCTTGACCACGGACTGCCCGCAGCGCATCACGCCGCGCGCTGCGTCAAAAGCATAGGTGGGGGGGCCATGCAGCTCCCACCCCTTGTTCAGGGCCGCCGTCACCTTGTGGCAAAACGCCGAGGTGTCGTCTTCGGACAAAAAGCGGTAAAGCTTCATCATTCCCCCCATCAGCCCCAGGGCTGTATGCCAAGCCAGTTGTGGATCATCATCACGATGCCCACCACAACAACGGTCGCAATAATGGCTGTGAACTCTTTGCGTACAGGTCCCGGTGCCGGCGGCACCCAGTTTGGTTCCGCACGATTGATCACAATCACACTCACCACGGCCCAGGCCAAAATCCCACCAAACAAGATGATGGAGGCCAGGTCCCCATTTACCAGCAAATGCGCAATCGCCCAAACCTTAACAGCCGTCAGCTGCGGGTGGCGGATCTTGCGCGCGATGGCGGTCTTTGCCCCGCTGGCCGCGTAGAGATAAAACGCGAAGACCATCAAAAGGTTGTTGATCCCGACCAGCGGCGTCATGCGCGGCCAGTATTCGATATAGGGGGCCGCGCGATAGCCGATCACCATCAAAACCACCGACAGCAGAACAAGGACCGCCGCAATCCCTTTGCCCTTGTCACCCAAGGCTGCGCGCTGCGCAGGCATCACCCGTTTGAAAAGATGCGCCGCCCACCATAGGACCACGCCAAGTATCAGAAGTGTCATTGCAAAGCCTCCGCCTGTTTGCGCCGCAGCTTGGCCTTAATCGGCCATGGCCGCAATCGCTTCTGCCTTGGCAAGGGTCCTTTGGGCCATAACAACATGCAGATTTTCAACGATCTTGCCATCAAGCACCGCAACACCCTGCCCCGCACCCACGGCGGCCTCAAAGGCTTCGATCTGTCGGCGGGCCAGATCCAGTTCGGCCTCGCTTGGGGCAAAGGCAGCATTGGCGATCTGCACCTGTGCCGGATGAATCACCGTTTTGCCATCAAAGCCCATGTCGCGGCCTTGCTCACATTCGGCCAAAAGCCCCTGCTCATCCTTGAAGGCGTTGAAGACCCCATCAATGATGATCTTGCCATAGGCCTTGGCCGCCAGCAGACACAGACCCAACCCCGCCTGCATCGGCAAACGATCCGCGCGAAAGCGGCTGCCGATTTCCTTGGCCAGATCATTGGTGCCCATCACCATGCCCTGCAGCGCCGGATGGCCCGCGATCGCGGCCGCGTTCAACATGGCCTGCGCCGTTTCCATCATGGCCCAAAGCGGTTTTGCAGGCGCAAGCGCCACCACAGCCTCCAGATCCGCGGGGCTGTTGACCTTTGGGATCAACAGGGCATCAACCCGGTCATGGTTGGCAAAAGCCGCGATATCGTCACGCCCCCATGCGGTGTCCAGCGCATTGACCCGCACGATCCGCGCCCTGTGCCCAAAATCATCATACAGCGCGGCATCCAAAATCAGACGGGCCTGCGCCTTTTCGTCGGGTGCAACCGCATCTTCCAGATCGAAAATGATCGCATCGGCAGGCAGGCTCATCGCCTTTTCCAACGCCCGCTCTTTTGAGGCGGGAATATAGAGGACCGATCGGTAAAGGCGGGCGGGCTGGGTCATGATTCGTCCCTTGGTAATAAAGTTGCGCCAGAAGTCATAATTTCATCACAATCCACAAGCCCAAAATTGCCGCATCGCAGCATTTTCATCCCGATCCGGGCGGGCCGTTAACCGATTTTGCGTGATTCGGGGCGCAGAGTTTGCACATGCGGGTCACTGGCCCCCACCAAAGGGCAAAGCCCAGACGACCCAAGGCAGGAGAATACCCCAACCCACAGGGCCACCGCGCCCGGAAAGGCAGATCATGATTGAGAAGTTTTTTCCCCTCTCGCTCGGCCTCGCCGGGATGATCCTTGCGCCGATGGCGGCGCAGGCGCAGAGCCAATGCGCCAAACGCGATGTCGTCTTGTCCCAACTGGCGGACCGCTATGGCGAAACCCGCCGAGGCATGGGGATTGCGGCCAACAATTCGGTGATGGAGGTTTTTGCAGCGCCTGAAACCGGGACATGGACGATCACAGTCACCCTGCCCGATGGGAGGATGTGCCTTGTCGCCTCGGGTCAGGGGTTTGAAACGATGGCTGATGAATTGCCCGCCAAGGGCAAACCGGCCTGATTGGCCGGATGCAGGCGCCGAAAACCCGCGCACCAATCGCCGCCCAGATCAGCCAGTTACGCCGTTCCAGATCAGTTTGAGCGACAGCGCCAAAAGTGCCCAGGTGATTGCCTTGTAAAACAGCTTTTCCGGCACCCAGCGCACAAACCGCACGCCCAGAAACACTGATGCCGCCGCAATGGGCATCAAGATCACCGCAACATGCAGGTTTTGGGCCGACAATTGGCCCAAGGCATAATAGGGCGGCAGTTTGGCCAGATTGACGATGGCAAAGGAAATCGTCGTCGTGCCCGCAAACATGGTTTTGCTCATCTTCAGGGGCAGCGTGTAGACCTGATAGGGCGGACCCCCGGTATGGCTGACAAAGCTGGTAAAGCCCGAGATCGTCCCCCAGAACAGCCCCGGCACCACACGCACGGGCCGCGCCGCCACCACGCCCCGACGTGGCCGCAGGTTATTCAGCGCAAAACTTGCGCCGATGATCCCCACAACCATCGTCACCGCCCATTCCGGCACCATATGCGCCGTGGCCCAGCCAATTCCGACGCCCACCACCATGCCCGGAACCATGATCTTGAGGACTTGGGCATTGAATTCATGGCGATAGGCATAAAGCCCGAACATATCGGACAGCACATAGACCGGCAGCAGCAACCCCGCCGCGGTCACGGGTGAGATCACCAGCGAAAACACCGGCACCGACAGCATCGCAACACCGGGCATCCCGCCCTTGCCCATGCCGACCAGCATCGCTGCAAGGACTGCCACAGTCCAAAACACCGCCCCGTCCATCGTCACCCTCCGAACTTCACAGCCGGGTTAGCGCAATCAGTCAACAACGGCCAGACCGTTCCAGCAAATTCAGCACACAATTGTATACCGCACCTGCAGCAACCCGCTTGCCAGACTCGCCTCAAGGGGCTAGGCCATGGCGCAAATCCACCAGACGGGAGACCACCCATGGCACGACCCAAGATCGCTCTCATCGGCGCCGGACAGATCGGCGGCACACTAGCGCACCTCGCCGCGATCAAGGAACTTGGCGATATCGTTGTCTTTGACATCGCCGAAGGCACCCCTCAGGGCAAGGCGCTGGATATCGCGCAATCTGGCCCCTCCGAAGGCTTTGACGCGGCGTTGCGCGGCACCAATGATTACGCCGATATTGCGGGCGCGGATGTCTGCATCGTCACCGCTGGTGTGCCCCGCAAACCGGGGATGAGCCGCGATGACCTGCTGGGCATCAACCTCAAGGTCATGAAATCCGTGGGCGAGGGCATCAAGGCCCATGCTCCCGGTGCCTTTGTGATCTGCATCACCAACCCGCTGGATGCCATGGTTTGGGCGCTGCGCGAATTCTCGGGCCTGCCGCATAACATGGTTGTGGGCATGGCTGGCGTGCTTGACTCTGCCCGCTTCCGCCACTTCCTCAGCGTGGAATTCAACGTCTCCATGCGCGATGTGACCGCCTTTGTTCTGGGCGGCCATGGCGATACCATGGTGCCACTGGCGCGCTATTCCACCGTGGGCGGCGTGCCGCTGCCGGATCTGGTTGCCATGGGCTGGACCACGCAAGACAAGCTTGATGCCATCATCCAGCGCACCCGTGACGGCGGCGCGGAAATCGTGGGCCTGCTGAAAACCGGCTCGGCCTTCTATGCGCCGGCCACATCGGCCATCGAAATGGCCGAAGCCTACCTCAAGGATCAAAAGCGCCTGCTGCCCTGTGCGGCCTATGTGGATGGCGCGCTTGGCTTGAACGGCATGTACGTCGGCGTGCCCACCGTCATCGGTGCTGGCGGGATCGAGCGGATCGTGAACATCACGCTCAACCGCGACGAACAGGTGATGTTCGACAAATCGGTTGACGCGGTCAAAGGCCTCGTCGCCGCGTGCAAGGCCATCGACCCAACACTGGCCTGATCGCCCAGAACAACACGACAGGCGCGCGTCCCATCGGGGCGCGCGTTTTTGTTTCTGATCGGCTAGGGAAGCCTTGGATCCCATGGTATCATCTCGCACAGGCTGGCAGCGTGGCCCAGCTATCGCCCGTGCAAGAGGATGACATGATGCACATAGCCAAGAACACAATCTGCCTGTGGTTTGATCGTGACGCCGAAGCGGCCGCCACCTTTTACGCCCAGACCTTTCCCGACAGCACCGTTGGGGCCATCTATCGCGCCCCGTCCGATTTCCCCTCGGGCAAGGCGGGGGATGTGCTGACCGTTGGATTTACGGTGATGGGCATTCCCTGCCTTGGCCTGAACGGCGGGCCCGCTTTTCGACAGTCAGAGGCGTTTTCCTTTCAGATCGCGACCGAGGATCAGGAAGAAACCGACCGTTACTGGGCCGCCATCGTTGGCAATGGCGGGCAAGAAAGCGCCTGCGGGTGGTGCAAGGACCGTTGGGGTCTGTCATGGCAAATCACGCCCCGCGTTCTGATCGAGGCGCTGGCCATGGGCGGCGGTGCCTCACAGCGGGCGTTTGAGGCGATGATGACCATGACCAAGATCGACGTGGCCGCAATCGAGGCCGCCCGGCGCGGTTGACCGCCTCTGTGACCCGCTCCCCATTGACAGCGCCGCCCCAACGGGACCAGATCAGCCCGACATGCCGGAGGCCAAGATGTCCCAATTCACCGACGAACTCACGAACCGCCTGATCCGTTACGCCGCCATCGACAGCCAAAGTGATGAGGATAGCCCCTCTTCCCCCTCCACGGCCATTCAGTGGGATATCTTGCGCCTGCTGAAGACCGAGCTTGAAGAAATCGGCGCCACGGACGTGCAGTTGACCGACTATGGCACCGTTCTGGCCACCCTTCCCGGCACCACACCCGGCCCCGTTGTCGGCTTTCTGGCCCATGTCGATACCGCGCCGCAGTTCAACGCGACCGGGGTCAAGCCGCGGGTGATAAAGGGCTATAACGGCGGCACGATCACCTTTCCTGATGCGCCCGACCTAAGCCTGTCCCCAGAAGAGTTCCCCTATCTTGCCACCAAACAGGGGCATGACATCATCACCGCCTCTGGCACCACGCTTTTGGGTGCGGACGACAAGGCAGGTGTTGCCATCATCATGACCGCCGCGCGCCATTTGCTGGAAAATCCGCAGATCGCACGCCCGACAATCCGCGTGGCTTTTACCCCGGATGAGGAAATCGGCCGGGGCGTCAACAGCCGTCTGCCAAAGGATCTTGCCGCCGATTTCGCCTATACCTTCGATGGGGGCGCTGTGGGTGAGGTGGAGTATGAAAGCTTTTCCGCCGATGGGGCCGTGGTCAAGATCACGGGTGTCTCTATCCACCCCGGATTGGCCAAGGGCAAAATGGTGAACGCCATTCACCTTGCCTCAAAGATCATCGCCACCCTGCCGCAGGCCACCATGACGCCCGAAGTGACCGATGATCGTGAAGGGTTCATTCACGCGACCGAGATGACGGGCGACGCCGCCGAAATGACCATCAAGTTCATCTTGCGCGACTTTGAACGTGACGGGCTTGCCGCCAAGGGGGCCTTGGTCGAACAGGTCTGCGCCGCCGTGCAGGCCAGCGAACCCCGCGCCCGCATCACCTGCACCATCCGCCCGCAATACCGCAACATGCGCTATTGGTTGGAAACCGACATGACCCCCGTTGATCTGGCCCGACGCGCCTGCGCGCGGATTGGCGTCTCGCCTGTCTCTGTGCCCATTCGCGGCGGCACCGACGGCTCTCGCCTCACGGAAATGGGCATCCCCACCCCGAACCTGTTCACGGGCATGCAAAACATCCACGGCCCGCTGGAATGGATTTCGGCGCAAGACATGGCTGTGGCGACCGACCTGTGTCTGGCCTTGGTGCAAGAGGCCACGGTTAAGCCATGATCTTGTAACAAAATCCGAAAACCGATTGACGCGGCATCCTTGGCTTTCCAAGGTCATTGTCAAGAAATTCGACACAATACTTCATGACAAGGCCAGATGACGGACCGTCGCATCGTCTTTTCCGCGCAACGCAATGAGGGACCCTTTCTTTTGGAATGGGTCGCCTATCATCGCGCCATCGGCATGACGGATATCATCGTGGTGTCGAACAATTGCACCGATGGCTCTGACCTTTTGCTCGATGCGCTTGCGGCACAGGGGGCGGTGCAGCACATCCGCCAAACTGTGCCCGCAGGGGTGCCACCGCAACTTAACGCCGCCGAGATTGTGCTGCGCGAAAAACGGTTTCGCCCCGGCGATTGGGTGATCTGGCTGGATCTGGACGAGTTTTTTGTGCCCGGTTTCCGTGATCTGACCATCGATTTTCTGATCGAAAAACTGCAAGGGGCAAAGGCAGATGCCCTTGCGCTCAATTGGGTTTTGATGGGCGACAGCGGCAAAACTGGCCTGCCCGAACGGTTCGTGGACCCGGCGTTTACGCAGGCCTCCAAACCGTTTTATCAGCCCTGCTTTCTGACCAAGACGCTGTTTCGCTTTGATGAGCGTATTCGCGGCCTGCAACTTCACCGCCCCCTTTGGGTTGAGGGCAGCACGCCCTTGGTTCTGAACGGCGGGGGCAAGCGTCTGGGGGATGATTTTATCCACGGCACCCATCGCAACGGCGATCCTGTCGCGCGAACGGACGTCGTCGAGAACCGTTATCGACTGGGGCAGATCAACCACTATGCCGTGCGCACCCGCCAGCTTTATGAGTTAAAGAAACTGCGCGGACGCGGCTTTGCCGCAGCGGGCGATACGGCCATTCGTCACGATGATGACTTTTACAGCCGTCACAACACCAACCACCGCGAAGACACCAAGATTCAGCGGATGGTTGCGGGCACGGCGGCCCAGATGACGGCCCTGCTTGACGACCCCGCCACGGCATCCGCCCATGCCATCTGCCGCGCGACGGCGCTCGCGCGGCTTGGCGATCTGGCCCGCGCCTAGGGCGTGTTGCGCATAATCGCGTTCAGTCTGCACCCCGAACGCGTTATACCGCGCAACACATCTTAGGCCGCGCGTTCATACAGGGCGTTTTCCCCAAACCGGCGCAGCAGGCCATAGCCTTTTTCAACCAGCGCCTCGGTCAGGTTTTCTTGCCAATGCTCGCTATGGGCATCCTCAAAATACACCCGCTTGGGCAAAAGTGCGGTCGGCGCATCGCGCAAAAACGGCATGATCGCCCGATCCTCCAGCCCCTCGATATCGACCTTCAGCAGGTCGATTTCCTTCAGTTTCGCGGCGCGCACTCGGTCCAGCAGCGGGCAAATCGCAACGTCAATCTGCTCGCCCCCCTTATAGGCGACATCGACCCGCCCTGCCCCCAAGTTATTGGCCGGCGACAGGTTCAGAACCGCCGCCCCCTCACGATCGCCAATGGCCGATGGGTCAACCGAAATCCCGGTAAATTTGTTCAAGGTGATGTTACGCGCCAAGCGCAGACGCATTCTGGGGTTTGGCTCAAACATCAAGACCTTTGAGCGCGCGCCCAGAACGGCCACGATGGGCAGGGTAAACAACCCGGCATTCGCCCCCACATCCACAATCGTGGCGGACTTGCCGGCATAGGCCTCCCGCAGCCAGATCGTCGCCTCATGCTCGGGCGGCACATCATGCAGCCACAGCACAAATTCCGTGTGATTGTCGACCGCATGGATCTCATACTTTGACCCAAGGTAATCCACCTGCGTCACGCCCACGGCTTCCTTGACCAAACGGCGAAGTTGCGGTTGGCCCCGTGTCTTTTTCCACAGGGTCCGAAGCGCCTGTCGTTGACGATTTTCTTCTGTCATTTTGCCCAAACTGCTCTGTTGTATTATTTGCTTTCCAAAACTGAACCACATAAATGCCGCAATTTCTACCGCACTGAACGCAGATCCTCGAAGAAAGCCGCCAATGGTTGCCCCTGAGTCCCCCCCCAAATCGCCCTATCTGGTGCCCGGCTTTTATGATCGTGCGCTTGCTGCGGGGCGTCATCGTGACATCGTGGGTGGCCGCTGGGACGAGACGGGCAGGCTGCAGATGCTGGCCTTGCTGGACGCAGGGTTGCAGCCGCACCACCGTTTGCTTGATATCGGCGCGGGGTCACTGCGCCTTGGCTGCAAGGCCGTGCCCTATCTTGATCCCGGCCACTATTGGGCCACCGACGCAAGCCATGCGTTGATGCTGCGCGGGCATGAGGTCGAATTGCCCGACAGGGACCGCCTGCCGATGGATCATCTGATTGCTGATGCCGATTTCACCTTTCCCGGTGTTCCGGGCGATCAGATCGACTATGCCATCGCCTTTGGCGTCTTTACGCACCTGCCCCTTGCTGATCTGCAAAGCGCGCTCATCTCGGCGCGTCAGCGGCTTTCCCGGCTTTCATGTTTGCTGTTTACCGTGTTCGTGGCACCCGATGGGCACTCTGGTCCATGGCGTCAAGCCGATGGTGTCGTCACCCACCCAAACCGCCCCCCCTATCACTTTGGCCGCGATCAGGTGATTGCGGCGGCCCATGCGGCAGGCTTTGCGGTGGACATCGGGCAAGGGATGCTGCCCCGCGGTCAGATCCTGTTTCTCGCCCGCCCCATCTTGGCCCGTCGGCAAGACGAATCACCCCTTGCACCCGGCTCAGAGGCAGAGAGTCAGGCAAGGTGATCACGGGAATCGAAAGTGTGATCACACTTCGAAATCCTGTGATCACAAATGTCGGATTTCCTTCCGTTATTGGGCATTCAACCTACTTCTGTGTTTGTTTGCGGCGTTTTCCATGGCATCACGCCGGAAATTCCACGACCCAAGGGACGCTATTGCCATGAACATCCACGAATATCAGGCCAAGGCGCTGTTGCGCACCTATGGGGTTCCGGTATCGGACGGGCGCGTCGTGCTGAAAGCCGAAGAAGCCAAGACCGCAGCAGGCGAACTTGATGGCCCGCTTTGGGTGGTCAAGGCCCAGATCCATGCCGGTGGGCGTGGCAAGGGCCATTTCAAAGAGGCCGAAGCCGGTGAAAAAGGCGGCGTTCGCCTTGCCCGCTCCGTGGCAGAGGCCGCAGAATTCGCCCGCCAGATGCTGGGCCGCACCCTTGTCACCGTGCAAACCGGCGAGGCTGGCAAACAGGTCAACCGCATCTACATCGAAGACGGATCGGATATCGAACGCGAACTCTACCTTGCGATCCTGATCGACCGTCAGACCAGCCGCATTTCCTTTGTCTGCTCGACCGAAGGCGGCATGTCGATTGAAGACGTGGCCCATGACACGCCGGAACGCATCCATTCGTTCACCGTGGACCCCGCTTCGGGCCTGTCGGATTTCCACGGCCGCCGCGTGGCCTTTGCCCTTGGGCTGACCGGAAATCAGGTCAAGCAATGCGTGGGCATCGTGCGCAACCTCTATCGTCTCTTTGTCGAAAAAGACATGGACATGCTGGAGATCAACCCGCTTGTGGTGATGACGGACGGCAATCTGAAGCTGCTCGATGCCAAGATGGGCTTTGACGGCAACGCGATCTATCGCCACCCCGATATCGCCGCCCTGCGTGATGAGACGGAAGAAGACCCAAAGGAACTCGCCGCCTCCAAGTTCGATCTGAACTATATCGCGCTTGATGGCGAAATCGGCTGCATGGTCAACGGCGCAGGCCTTGCCATGGCCACGATGGACATCATCAAGCTCTACGGGGCCGAGCCTGCCAACTTCCTTGACGTGGGCGGCGGCGCGACCAAGGAAAAGGTGACCGAAGCGTTCAAGATCATCACCTCTGACCCACAGGTCAAAGGCATCCTCGTGAACATTTTCGGCGGCATCATGCGCTGTGACATCATCGCCGAGGGCGTGATCGCGGCAGTGAAAGAGGTTGGCCTCAAGGTGCCGCTGGTGGTGCGCCTCGAAGGGACGAACGTGGAACTCGGCAAAGATATCATCCGAAATTCCGGCCTGAATGTAATCGCAGCCGACAACCTGTCGGATGCGGCACAAAAGATTGTCAAAGCGGTGAAAGGGTAAACTTTATGCGCATCTCTCTCGTCTCTGGTCTGATCAGCCTCATGGCCCTTGCGGCCTGTGGCGGCGGCATAGGCAGCAATGTCCGTGCCCCCGATGACCATGTCCCCGTGTGTCAGGAGCAATCCGATCTGGCACGCAACGGCAAGGTTCCGACCGGCGAGATCGCAATTTCCTGCCCCGATCATGGGATCGGTGACTACGGCCACTAAGGCCCGAGGTCGGGGTGAACCAACCCAAAACGGGCGACCATTCGGACGCCCGACAAGATAGATGTTTTTCAGGAGGCCCCGATGGCCGTACTCGTCAACGAAAACACCCGCGTCATCTGCCAAGGCTTTACCGGCAGCCAAGGCACGTTCCACTCGGAACAGGCCATCGCTTATGGCACCAAGATGGTTGGCGGCGTGACGCCCGGCAAAGGCGGCACATCGCACCTTAACCTTCCGGTATTCAATTCCGTGCATGAAGCGAAAGCCATGACCGAAGCGAATGCCTCTGTGATCTACGTCCCGCCACCCTTTGCCGCCGACAGCATCCTTGAGGCGATCGACGCCGAGATGGAGTTGATCGTGTGCATCACCGAAGGCATCCCTGTGCTTGACATGATGAAGGTCAAGCGCGCCTTGCAAGGGTCCAAATCCCGCCTGATCGGGCCGAACTGCCCCGGTGTCATCACACCAGACGCTTGCAAGATCGGCATCATGCCCGGCCATATCCATCGTCGCGGGTCTGTCGGTGTTGTCTCCCGATCCGGCACGCTGACCTATGAGGCGGTCAAGCAAACAACCGACCTTGGCCTTGGCCAGTCCTCGGCTGTTGGCATCGGCGGCGACCCGATCAAGGGCACCGAGCATATCGACGTGCTGGAACTGTTCCTTGCCGACCCCGAAACCCATTCGATCATCATGATCGGCGAAATCGGTGGCGCGGCGGAGGAAGAGGCTGCACAATTCCTTGCGGATGAGCGTAAAAAGGGCCGCTGGAAACCAACCGCTGGTTTCATCGCGGGCCGCACCGCCCCCCCCGGCCGCCGCATGGGCCATGCCGGGGCCATCGTGGCCGGTGGCAAGGGCGACGCGGAATCGAAGATCGAGGCGATGAAAGCGGCAGGGATCATCGTTGCCGACAGCCCCGCCTCGTTGGGCGAGGCCGTCATGAAAGCCTTGGGAAAATAAGGGGAGGGGCCAAATGGACCAATCAGCCGCAAGAACCGACCGCCGCAGCCAATTGGCCATGGTAAGTTTTTTTGCTCTGACGGTTCTTTTGGCCCTCGCCGCCGGACTTACTTTTGAGAACGCTCGAACCAACACCACGCTTTCGGTCGTTGTTTTGGGATTGATGAACTGACACGCAGGCGAAAGGGCGCCCCCTTTCGCCACAAAGACTTTGGCGCCACCCGAGGAGAGGTGCACGACATGACCGAGCAATCCCCAAACAGCCAGTTCCGCGCAGGGTCCTTCCTTGACGGTGCGAATGCCGAATACATCGACCAGTTGCAGGCGCGCTACGCCACCGATCCGGCCTCTGTGGATGCCCAATGGGCCGAGTTTTTCCGGACGCTTGGCGATAGCGAGCTTGACGCAAAGCGCGCCGCCGCTGGTCCGTCTTGGGCGCGCACCGATTGGCCGCCACAGCCAACGGATGACCTGACGGCTGCGATGACCGGGGAATGGCCCGTGGGCGCGCCCGCCAAGGATGCCCGCGCCACCGCCCAAAAGATTGCCGCCAAGGCCGAGGAGAAAGGCGTCTCGCTGACAGATGCCCAAGTGCAGCGCGCCGTCCTCGATTCCATCCGCGCCCTGATGATCATCCGCGCCTATCGTATCCGCGGCCACCTGATCGCCGATATCGACCCGCTGAAAATGCGCGACGTGAACCTGCACCCCGAACTTGATCCACGGTCCTATGGCTTTACCGATGCCGACATGGACCGCCCGATTTTCATCGACAAGGTGCTGGGTCTTGAAGTCTCGTCCATGCGCCAGATCATGGAGATCGTGAAGCGCACCTATTGCGGCACGTTCGCCCTGCAATACATGCACATCTCGGACCCTGAACAGGCCGCATGGCTGAAAGAGCGGATCGAAGGCTATGGCAAGGAAATCGCCTTCACCCGTGAGGGGCGCAAAGCCATTCTGAACAAGCTGGTCGAGGCCGAAGGCTTTGAAAAATTCCTGCATGTCAAATACATGGGCACCAAGCGCTTTGGCCTTGATGGTGGCGAGGCGCTGATCCCCGCGATGGAGGCGATCATCAAGCGCGGCGGCCAGCTGGGCCTGCAAGATATCGTCATCGGCATGCCACACCGGGGCCGCCTGTCGGTTCTGGCCAATGTGATGCAAAAGCCCTACCGCGCGATCTTCCACGAATTTCAGGGTGGCAGCTACAAGCCCGAAGATGTGGATGGCTCGGGCGATGTGAAGTACCACCTTGGCGCCTCGTCTGACCGTGAATTTGACGGCAACCGCGTCCACCTGTCGCTGACCGCGAACCCCAGCCACCTTGAGGCGGTAAACCCGGTCGTTCTGGGCAAGGTCCGCGCCAAGCAAGACCAACTCAACGATACTGACCGGATCAAAGTGCTGCCGATCCTTTTGCACGGCGACGCGGCCTTTGCGGGGCAAGGTGTCGTGGCAGAATGCTTTGGCCTGTCGGGCCTGCGCGGTCACCGCACCGGGGGCACGATCCATATCGTCGTGAACAACCAGATCGGCTTTACCACGGCACCATCCTTCAGCCGTTCTTCCCCCTACCCTACGGACATCGCGCTGATGGTCGAGGCACCGATTTTCCACGTGAATGGTGACGATCCCGAGGCTGTGGTCCATGCGGCCAAGGTGGCGATCGAATTCCGCCAGAAATTCCACAAGGACGTGGTTCTGGACATCTTCTGCTACCGCCGCTTTGGTCACAACGAAGGCGATGAGCCGATGTTCACCAACCCGGTCATGTACACCACGATCAAAAAGCACAAGACGACCCTGCAGCTTTATACCGAGCGGCTGGTTCAAGACGGTCTCATCCCCGAGGGCGAGATCGAGGATATGAAAGCGGCGTTTCAGGCGCGTCTGAATGACGAGTTTGAGACGGGCAAAAGCTTCAAGCCGAACAAGGCAGACTGGCTGGATGGTCGCTGGTCCGGCTTTGAGCGGGAGAAAGAGGAATACCAGCCCGGCGACACCGCGATCAAACCCGCAACCATGGCCGAGGTGGGTGCCGCACTCAGCCGCGCGCCCGAAGGGTTCGATCTGCACAAGACCGTGGGGCGTTTGCTGGACAACAAGGCCAAGATGTTTGCCGACGGCAAGGGCTTTGATTGGGCAACGGCCGAGGCTTTGGCCTATGGATCGCTGGCCACCGAAGGGTTCCCTGTGCGTCTGTCGGGTCAGGATTGCACCCGTGGCACCTTTAGCCAGCGCCATTCGGGCCTGATCGACCAAACCACCGAAGAGCGTTACTATCCGCTGAACCACATCCGCGCAGGACAAGCCCGGTATGAGGTGATCGATTCCATGCTGTCGGAATATGCCGTGCTTGGCTTTGAGTATGGCTATTCCCTGTCTGAACCCAATGCCTTGGTGATGTGGGAAGCGCAGTTTGGCGATTTCGCCAATGGCGCGCAGATCATGTTTGACCAGTTCATCAACTCGGGCGAAAGCAAATGGTTGCGGATGTCCGGCCTCGTCTGCCTTTTGCCGCATGGGTATGAGGGGCAAGGCCCCGAACACTCCTCGGCCCGGCCCGAGAGGTTCTTGCAGATGTCGGCCAATGACAACTGGATCGTGGCCAACTGCTCGACCCCGGCGAACTATTTCCACATCCTGCGCCGTCAGGTGCACCGCACCTTCCGCAAACCGCTGATCCTGATGACGCCCAAATCGCTGCTGCGTCATCCGATGGCCATTTCCGACGCCGAGGATTTCACCACCGGAAGCCAGTTCCACCGCGTGCTCTGGGATGATGCGCAAAAGGGCCATTCCGACCTGACGCTGAAACCCGATGCGCAGATCAAGCGCGTCGTGCTGTGTTCGGGCAAGGTCTACTATGACCTGCTGGCCGAACGCGACAAGCGCGGTGCCGATGATGTCTATCTGCTGCGGTTGGAACAGTTCTACCCCTTCCCCGCCATGGCGATGACCAAAGAGTTGGATCGTTTCAAAGGCGCCGAGATCATCTGGTGTCAGGAAGAGCCCAAGAACCAAGGCTATTGGACCTTTGTCGAACCCAATATCGAATGGGTCCTGACCAAGATTGGTGCCAAGCACAGCCGCCCGCGCTATGTGGGGCGGTCGGCCTCGGCCTCGCCTGCCACAGGTCTGGCCAGCCGCCACAAGATGGAGCAAGAAACCCTCGTCTCCGAGGCGCTGACACTGTGATACAGGGGCCGCGTCCCGGCCCCTTTTCCCCTTTTGCCGGCGGCCCCCCGCCTGACCGATATGACATGACGCCCCGAACGGCGTGGAGGATTAAGAAATGACCGATGTGATGGTGCCTGCCCTGGGCGAATCCGTATCCGAAGCCACCGTATCGACCTGGTTCAAAAAACCCGGCGATGTGGTCAAGCAAGACGAAATGCTGTGTGAACTTGAAACCGACAAGGTCTCGGTCGAAGTTCCCGCGCCCGTCTCAGGCGTGCTGGCCGAAATCCTCGCCCCCGAGGGGGCGACGGTCGCCGCAAATGCGCGCCTTGGCATCATCTCCGAAGGGGCCACCGCTGCCGCGCCAAAGGCTGAGGCCGCAAAACCAGAGGCAAAAACCGAAGCCCCCGCTGCAAAATCCGTCGAAGACGCCCCTTCCGCCAAGAAAGCCATGGCCGAGGCTGGTCTGACCGCCGATCAGGTCACCGGCACGGGCCGCGATGGCCGCATCATGAAAGAAGACGTGGCACGCGCCTCCGCGCCGTCTGCCCCGCCCCCAACACCGGCTCCGGCCCCGATTTCGGTGCCCCGCGGCCCCGTGGCCGCCGATGACGCCGCCCGCGAAGAGCGAGTCAAGATGACGCGCCTGCGCGCCACCATCGCCCGCCGCCTGAAAGACGCGCAAAACACCGCCGCCATGCTGACCACCTATAACGAGGTGGACATGTCCGGCATCATGTCCTTGCGCAACGAATACAAGGACGCGTTCGAGAAAAAGCACGGCGTCAAGCTTGGCTTCATGTCCTTCTTCGTCAAGGCCTGCACCCATGCGCTGAAAGAAGTGCCCGAAGTCAACGCCGAGATTGATGGCGGCGACGTGATCTACAAGAACTACGTCCACATGGGCGTGGCGGTCGGCACACCAAATGGCCTCGTTGTTCCGGTCGTGCGCGACGCCGACCAGATGGGTTTCGCGCAAATCGAAAAGAAAATCAGCGAGTTGGGCCTGCGCGCCCGTGATGGCAAGCTGAGCATGGCCGAAATGCAGGGCGGCTCCTTCACCATCTCGAACGGTGGTGTCTATGGCAGCCTCATGTCCTCGCCCATCCTGAACCCGCCGCAATCGGGCATCCTTGGCATGCACAAGATTCAGGACCGCCCAGTCGTCGTCAATGGTCAGATCGTCATCCGCCCGATGATGTATCTGGCGCTCAGCTACGATCACCGCATCGTCGACGGCAAGGGCGCTGTGACCTTCCTCGTGCGCGTCAAAGAAGCATTGGAAGACCCACGCCGGTTGCTGATGGATCTGTAAATTCCGTGGGCGGCGCGCGACGCAGCAAAGAACAGGTCTTGGCCGAGTTTCATTGGCTTTATGATTGTTTTGAGGCGTTTCACGCTGCCCATGGCCCCCTTGAAGGCGAAGAATACCAAAAATTATGGCAGTCCACTGTCATCACCCGCGCCCAGATGCTGGGCTGGCTGGAAAACGGGCATACGCCCTCCCAAATCTTGGCGGGCGTCCGCTCGGCCCTCAGTGATTGTGTGCGGACCATGCGCATCTTGCCAAAGGATAATCCGGCCAAAGGGGCAGCGCTCCACGCGAACTACCTCGCAATTCGCGGCCGCAGTCTAGACGACGACATTGCCCTCGCCAAAGAGGTCAGACAATGACCTGCCCACCCACAGCCCGCGCCCTCGCGCGCGCTCCAAACCGCAAAGGTCATCGTGCAGCGACCCTCCTTTTGCAAAAATCTGGTCAGATCGGGATGTTTTCCCGTAGGATGCGCGACAGCGTACCAACCTGCATTTTCAACAAAGAGATAGCTCAATGACCCGTTTTTTGCCCCTCGCTCTTGTTCTGTTCACTCTGACTGCCACCGCCCAAGAGGCCCCCGCCCCACAGGCCCCCGCTCCACAGGCCCCCGCTCCACAGGCCCCGGCCAAGGATGCCATCGACGCCGTCCTTGACCCGGCCTTTGCCGCGCAAACGGTTTTCCACACCTGCGCGGCCATATCGCCCAATGATTATGCCTTTGTTTCTGACACATGGGCCAAGACCATGGACCGCGTCGCAAAGACGTTGCAAGACGGCGGCATCGCGGCAGAACGGATCGCAACCCTCACCGCTGCCGGTCAATCGCAGGCCCTGACCTTGCCCGATAGCACCCCCTTTGGCGAGGTGCGCGCCCTCTGCACCGCAAACCCCGACTGGATGATGAACAGCAGTGCGTTTTCCACGATTGGCCTGATCCGTGACCTGAAAGGCGCTCTGCCCGAATGACCCCCGAACTCACCGCCCTCGCCCTCGCAGGTCTCCTGCAAGCCGTGCAGTTTATCCTCTTCGCGGTGCCTGCGAATAGGGAACTCACCCCCGGCTACACCTCCTCGGCGCGCGACAAGCCGCCCAGCCGCCAGTTGTCCGCTATCACCGGGCGGCTTCAGCGCGCGCTGAACAACCATTTTGAGGGGCTGATCCTCTTTACCCTCGCGGTCGTGGTCGTCACCTTGGGCGATCAATCGACCCCCACCACCCAATATGCCGCCTATACCTACCTCGCGGCCCGCATCCTCTATATCCCCGCCTATGCCGCGGGCCTGCGCCCTTGGCGCTCGGTCATCTGGGGCGTGGGCTTCTTTGCCACCCTCACCATGATCGTGGCCGCGCTGATCTGAATTTCGTATGCACAGGGGGTGTACGGGGGGTGTACAGCAGGTGACACCCGGTTCACCCCGAAAACCGAAGGAAACGACCCATGGCAGAATTTGACGTCATCATCATCGGCGCAGGCCCCGGCGGCTATGTCTGTGCCATTCGCTGCGCCCAGCTGGGCCTGAAAACGGCTGTGGTGGAGGGTCGCGAGACGCTCGGCGGCACCTGCCTCAATGTGGGCTGCATTCCGTCGAAGGCGCTGTTGAACGCCACCCATCAACTCCACGAAGTGCATGAGAACTTTGAGAAAATGGGGATCATGGGGGCCAAGCCCACCGTCGATTGGGCCAAGATGCTGGGCTACAAGGACGATGTGATCGGCCAGAACACCAAGGGCATCGAGTTTTTGTTCAAAAAGAACAAGGTGACTTGGCTCAAAGGCTGGGCCACGATCCCCGAGGCTGGCAAGGTCAAGGTCGGAGATGAGGTTCACAGCGCAAAAAACATTGTGATTGCAACGGGTTCCGAGGCATCAAGCCTTCCCAACGTCACTGTGGATGAGGAGACAATCGTCACCTCCACCGGGGCGCTCACCCTGAAATCCATTCCCAAATCCATGGTGGTAATCGGCGCGGGCGTGATCGGGCTGGAAATGGGCTCGGTCTATGCCCGTCTGGGCACGCAGGTCACGGTGGTGGAATACCTCGACGCCATCACCCCCGGAATGGATGCCGAGGTGGCCAAGGCATTCCAAAGAATCCTGACAAAACAGGGCCTTAAGTTCATCTTGGGGGCCGCCGTTCAGGGGGCAGAAGTCACGAAAGCAGGCGCAAAGGTCAGCTATAAACTGCGCAAGGATGACTCCGAGGCCAGCCTTGACGCCGATGTCGTCCTCGTCGCCACTGGCCGCAAACCCTATGTCGCGGGTCTGGGGCTTGAGGCTTTGGGGGTTGAGATGCTGCCACGCGGCCAAGTCAAGACCGACGCGCATTATGCCACCAATATCAAGGGTCTATACGCCATAGGTGATGCAATCATCGGCCCGATGCTGGCCCATAAGGCCGAAGATGAGGGCATGGCATTGGCCGAGATCATGGCGGGCAAGCACGGGCACGTGAATTATGGGGTGATCCCCGGCGTCGTCTACACCACGCCAGAAGTGTCCTCTGTAGGGGCCACCGAAGAGCAACTCACAGAACAGGGCCGCGCCTACAAGGTTGGCAAGTTCAGCTTCATGGGCAATGGCCGCGCCAAGGCCGTGTTTCAGGGCGAGGGCTTTGTCAAAATCCTTGCCGACAAAGACACCGACCGCATTCTTGGGGCCCACATCATCGGGCCCATGGCAGGCGATCTGATCCACGAGATCTGCGTGGCGATGGAATTTGGCGCATCTGCTCAGGACCTTGCCATGACCTGCCATGCACACCCGACCTATAGCGAAGCCGTGCGTGAGGCTGCCCTCGCCTGTGGCGATGGGGCAATCCACGCCTGATCAGGCAAACCGGCACCCCGGCCCCCTTTATCGGGCCGGGCCCTCCCTTGCCCGTGCCCGTGTTTTCCGTAATATGCGCCCCAAGACTGACCCAAGGAATCCCCCCATGCCCATCGATGCGCCAGAAACCCAAATCGTGACCAGTTGGAAAGTCGCCTGTGATGGCGGTGAGGGCGCTTTGGGCCATCCGCGGGTCTGGCTGACGATCCCGCAAGATACCGGTTGGGTCGAGTGCGGCTATTGCGACAAACGCTATGAGATTGACCGCGAACACGCCCACGACGATCACTGAAGGACTGGCGGGGGGCTTCTCCCTCCCGCCTTTTGATCACCCCGGGGCCGCCCTGCGCCCTCTTAGGCGAGTTCCACCGCAAAGCGCGGCCCGGACGCGGGCAGTTCGGCCAAGCCCATGGCGCGGTAGGCTTGGGCTGCTGTATCATTGCTCGGATGCGCCCCGATCACCAGACCTGCCCGCCCCTCATCCCTTGCCAGAATCCGGGCCCCTTTGATCAATGCCCGGCCAATCCCTTGCCTGCGCAGGGGTTCTTGCACGTAGAGGTGGTCAATCACATAGCTTTGCCCCCCCGTCACCATATTGGCCCGCAGCACCAACAAGGCGTAGCCGACGGGATGCTCTTGCGGGCTGTCATCCAGCGTAGCCACCAAAAGCCGCGCCCCCGGCCCCTGAAAGGCAAGGCGACGCAGGGCCTGCGGCGTGATCGTCGCCTGATCGCCATGGAATGCGGCAAGGGCAATCAGCATACGGTGCACCTCGGGCAGATGCTTGGGCGCTGCAAGCTGGATAGTGACGTGTTTTCGAGACATTTTCCGGTTTCCTTCGCTTTGGCCCGCGAGGGGAACCGCTTCCATTGGCCTGCCCGTCGCGGGCGGCCATATGGTTCAGACTTTCATGAAAAGCCGACCGACCGCCTATGTGGCGTCGGGATAATAAAACGAGGCTTGCGCCAAGAGGGGGACGATACGGGTCAGCACGCCGGTACCATGCGGCGCGCGTGCGATTCCGTCAAGGCAGATCTGTCCACGGCACCAAGCTGCCTTTGGTGGGTGGAAGCGCCGCGCAGTTCGTGGCAATACTTCGGGCAAGGTCAAAATGGGGGCGGGAACATGGCATTTGGCAAGGGGCATCATCTGCATCTGATCGACGGATCGGCCTATATTTTCCGGGCCTATCACGCGCTGCCACCGCTGACGCGGAAATCCGATGGCTTGCCTGTCGGGGCTGTGGCAGGGTTTTGCAACATCTTGTGGAACGAGATCACGAAATCGGGGCGCGAGGTGCCGACCCATATCGCAGTGATTTTCGACTTTTCCTCCAAGACCTTTCGCAATGACATCTATCCCGCCTACAAGGCCAACCGCCCGCCACCACCCGAAGATCTGCGCCCGCAATTTCCCCTGACACGGGATGCCACGCGCGCCTTTAACGTCAGCTGCATCGAGATCGAGGGGTTTGAGGCCGATGACATCATCGCCACCCTTGCTCGGCAGGCCACCGAAGCGGGCGGCGAATGCACCATCATTTCCTCTGACAAGGATCTGATGCAGCTTGTCGGCGGGGGCGTGCGGATGCGTGATCCGATGAAAGACAAGATGATCGGCGTGGATGAGGTGTTCGAGAAATTCGGTGTGGGGCCAGACCGGGTTGTCGATGTGCAATCGCTGGCGGGCGATTCCGTTGACAACGTGCCCGGCGCACCGGGAATCGGGTTGAAAACCGCAGCACTCTTGATCAACGAATATGGCGATCTGGATACGCTGCTGGCCCGCGCGTCCGAGATCAAGCAACCCAAACGACGTGAGGCCCTGCTCGACAACGCCGATCAGATCCGCGTCTCACGTCAACTTGTGTCGCTGGATGGGCAAGTGCCCTTGGATTTCGGGCTCGACAGCCTTGAGGTGACAGACCCTGATCCGGAAAAGCTGCTTGGCTTTTTGCAAGAGATGGAGTTCCGCACCCTGACGCGCCGGGTGGCAGAGCGGCTGAAGGTCGAGGCCCCTGCCGTGCCCGAGGGCGCAGGTTTTGGCGGCGGCGACGCCGCACATGACGAACCCGGCCCGGCGCCTGAACGTCTGCCCTTTGACCACGATGCCTATGAGCGGGTGGACAGCATGGCGCAGCTTGCCACGTGGATCGACCGCATCCGCGATGTGGGTCATGTTGCTGTGGACACCGAGACCACAAGTCTGGATGAAATGCGGGCCGAGTTGGTGGGAATTTCCCTTTCGGTCGATCCGGGTCGGGCCTGCTATATCCCGCTGGGCCACAAGCAAGGCGGGGGGGACCTTTTTGGCTCGACCGATCTGGTGGCCGGGCAATTGCCGATGGATCAGGTGCTGGCCGCACTCAAGCCCGTGCTAGAGGATGCGGCGGTGCTCAAGATCGGCCAGAACATGAAATATGACTGGAAGATCTTTGCCCGCCACGGCGTGCATGTGGCCCCGTTCGATGACACCATGCTGATGTCTTATGCCATGCATGCGGGTCTGCATGGTCATGGCATGGACAACCTGTCGGAAACCTATCTGGCCCATGTGCCAATCCCGATCAAACCGCTCTTGGGGTCGGGCAAATCTGCCATCACCTTTGACCGGGTCGCGGTGGATGATGCGGTGAAATATGCCGCCGAAGATGCCGATGTGACCCTGCGCCTGTGGCAAACCTTCAAGCCGCAACTGCACCGCGCGGCGGTCACCACAGTTTATGAAACGTTGGAGCGCCCGCTTGTGCCCGTGTTGGCCGAGATGGAGATGCATGGCATTCAGGTGGACCGCGACACGCTGAGCCGCATGTCAAACGCCTTTGCCCAAAAGATGGCCGGGCTGGAGGATGAAATCCAAACACTGGCGGGCGAGAAATTCAACGTAGGATCCCCCAAGCAGATCGGCGAGATCTTGTTTGACCGCATGGGTGTTCCGGGCGGTGAAAAGGGCAAGACCGGGGCCTATGCCACTGGCGCGGATGTGCTTGAGGATATCACGACGCTGGAAGACAGCCATCCGCAGGGGGCCACCTTGGCCGCGCGGGTGCTGGATTGGCGGCAGCTTTCCAAGCTGAAATCCACCTATACCGATGCGCTGCAAGACCATATCAACCCCGAAACCGGGCGGGTGCATACCTCTTACTCCATCGCGGGGGCGAATACGGGGCGCTTGGCCTCGACGGATCCAAACCTGCAAAACATCCCGGTGCGCAGTGAGGAGGGCCGTCGCATCCGCGAGGCCTTTGTCGCACCCAAGGGCCGGGTTCTGGTCAGCCTCGACTACAGCCAGATCGAATTGCGCATTCTGGCCCATATCGCCGATATCCCGGCGTTGCGTCAGGCCTTCAAGGATGGCATCGACATTCACGCCATGACCGCGTCCGAGATGTTCAACGTGCCGCTTGATCAGATGACGCCCGATATTCGCCGTCAGGCCAAGGCGATCAACTTTGGCGTCATCTATGGAATTTCCGGCTTTGGCCTTGCCCGCAACCTGCGCATTCCACGGGCCGAGGCACAGGGCTTTATCGACCGGTATTTTGAACGGTTTCCCGGGATCAAAGAGTATATGTCCGAAACTGTCAAGTTTGCGCAGGCAAAGGGCTATGTTCAAACCTTGTTTGGTCGGAAAATCAACACTCCCGAGATCAACGCAAAAGGCCCCGGTGCAGGATTTGCCAAACGTGCAGCCATCAACGCCCCTATTCAGGGCACTGCCGCCGATGTGATCCGCCGCGCCATGATCCGGATGCCCGCGGCCATCAAGGGCATGGATGCCAAGATGCTGCTGCAAGTCCATGACGAACTTTTGTTCGAGGTGGCCGAGGATGAGGCCGATGCCCTGACAACCATCGCCCGCGATGTGATGGAGGGGGCCGCAGACCCGGCGGTGCATTTGCAGGTGCATCTGAATGTCGAGGCGGGCCGTGGCAAAAACTGGGCCGAGGCGCATTAAGATGATCGGGGATTGGGAAACGCTGAAAGCCTTTGCCCTCTCCCTCAACCTGCCCGGCGTGACGCTGGCGCATCCTTGGGGGCATGAAGCGCTGAAGGCACATGGCAAGATGTGGTGCTGGTGGTCACCATATGCAGATGCCGCCGTGTTTCGTGCTGACATAGACGAACGCGAAATGCTGATGCAGGCCGCGCCGGACACCTATTTCTTGCATCCACATTACGCCAATCACCCGCTCGTCTTGGTCCGGGCCGGACGGATTGACCCCGATTGGGCGCGTCCGCGACTGATCCGGCAATGGCGCGACGCCGCCCCCAAACGCTGGCTAAAGGCGTGGGAGGCGGAGCAGGGCCACGGATGACCGGTAGTTTGACGGCACCCTAAGCGCGGTCGATCCGGCATTGAAAACAATTGTTCCGGGCGCTGCGCACATGCACATAGGCAATATCGGGATCGCTCAGCAATTGGTCCGCGCGCTCTGCGATCTGTGAAGTCGCAATGACCCCGCCGGTGCCATAAACGATGCGGTCGTCCGGTCCATAGCCACGAACGATATAGTCAGAAGAGGCCAGCATTTCAGGCAACTGCGCACCACCACCTGAAAGGCAAGGATCAGCACACAGAAAAATAGGGCCTGTTTCCGCATAGGGCTGAAGCGCGGGAAACGGGCGATGTGCCAGCACCAGCATCTGCGCACCAACAGGAATCATCTGCAGGCAATGACGGCAAGGGTTGCCGGGGCCATCGCATATTTGTCGTTCGGGGGACTGGCCATTCGCGTCAGGCCCCCCCGCCTGATAGTGGCGCGCAATCTGGGTTGAGATGGGAATGAAACGAACCATGGGACCCTCCTATATGGTGGCCCCATTTGCACCCCGCACCGCCGCCCGCGCGACGCGAAAGATGCGGGATCAGTCAGCCCGTGCGATCATGCGGCCCAAGACACGGCCCCCCAGAATGTGGAGGTGGTAATGCGGCACCTCTTGCATCCCATGTGCGCCTGCATTCGTGATGGCCCGATACCCCTCGCCCGGCGAACAGCCCGTCACCTCACACACCTTGGCGCAGGCGCGGTTGAAATCGACAATCTCGGCATCCGTCGCATTGCGGGCGAAATCGTCAAAATCCACATAGGCCCCTTTGGGAATGACAAGAACATGCACCGGGGCCAATGGATTTATATCATGAAAAGCAAGGGAGTGCGGGGTTTCCAGCACAGTCTTGTTCGGAATTTCGCCCCGCAAGATACGGGCGAAGATGTTTGTCGGGTCATATGTCTTGGGCATTGGTCCTAGTCCACAAAGAGGTATTCTGTCGCCGCGATCTCACGCGCTTTCTCAACCGGGATATCAAGAAACTCGGCAAGTGGCATCGTGTTTTCATCAACGCTGGCCGATTGTCTGATCCGGCTCAGACTGGCAAATCCCGCATCCCGTATGCGATCGGATTCAAACTTCACATCATAGCGGATCGTGGGCAAAAGCCGATTGATGGTTTCTTGTGGCGTGCGGTCACCCGCCAGACCCACACGTTTTGCATGGCCAATCAGGTAGTCGTCGGTGAAGTCACATTCGATTTCCAACAGCCGGACCGAGGCCTTGTCATTGTAGAAATCCTGCATCAAATCGACGTTGGCCGGGTCGATGCAAAAGATCAGCTTATCTGTCTGCCAGTAATCAAACAGCATCCGCACCAAGGCACGACGATGGCGTGTGCGTTTTTCCAGTGTTGACTGAATGCCGCCCAGATCGGGCAATTCGGTCGCGCCTTCGTTGAACAGATAATCGATGGCGGGCATATTCGTCACCGTCCGCACCCTCTCGACCAAGCGCTTTGCCACGTGCCACTTTTTGCAAGTGACCATCATCAACTGACGTTCACGCCCGACGGAGGCCTCACGCTCCCAGAACCGGGGGGCAAAGCGTCTGCCCATCCGGCCACGGCCGGAGAGAAACTTGAACAGGCTTGGTCCTTCATTCGAGATTTGAAAGCGCACGCCCTTGGTCGTGTAAAGCTTTCCAAGCCGATCTTTCAGGTCCTTGGCATCGGGGCTGATCTTGCGGGCGAAAAGATAATCCTGCGACAGCAAGAGATCATAGTTGTCGTTGTAGAATGTCACCGGCATCCCGTAATCGGTGAACATCAGAAATGTCAGCGTGCGTGTCCGTATCTCATGCTCGGGCACCAGATGGCGCACGATGGTCTGGAAAAAGGTTTCATCGGGAATCCATGTCGTGCGGAAAAAGCGCATCACATCGGTGCGCCTGTCTGCGAAATCCAGCACCCATTCCACAGTGCGCCTGCGCAGGCACCACCATTGTGAGCCGATCTGCATCTGAATATCCGCCGGCACCTTTCGCGTCAGACCCAAACGGCGCTGCAATCGCATGGAGCGGTAGAACCATTCCTTGTGGCTGCGTTCGTTGAAGAAATGGCGAAAGATCAGCCGCTCTTCCTTGATCCCGGTCTTGATCCAGTCTGAATTGAAGAAATCTACACTTTCGATGTAATCGACATCGTCGCGATCCAGAAAACTATGTGCATATTCCGCCGATTTGATCGGCATGCAATCGCCAGACATCATGTAGAAATGCGTGGCGCGCGGAAATTGATCAACCGCGGCCCGCAGGGCAAGCAAGGTCGCCTCGACAAGGCTCCACTCGCCCCAACCACATCTCACGCGACGTTTGGCAAAGGTGACCCCGGAATTTTCGGCCAAGGCATTGCTGATCCGGTCGAAATCTTTCTGTGCAGCACGTCCGTCAAAATGGATCGACACGAAATCACCGCCCGCCGTCAGACGCTCTGCCTGGGCGATGACCCCATCTGGGTCCTTATGGGTCAGCAAAATATAGGCGATTCTGGCCATCTGATGGACATTTCCCGCAGTTTACGAGTCACTGTTTCCTTAATTAGCTTTATCAGACATTGAAACGACAGAGTTTATTTGCAAATTTGTTGATAAGTCAGGACTGGGCGGCCAAGCCCGGCAGTAAATGGAGCAGAAAGCGATGGGTTTTCCCGGCACTTGGATGACGGAAAGCGAAAGTATGGTGTATCGCGTGGTGCCCAAATGCGCCTGCTCCACCATCGGTCAGATCATGTTCTACTCCGATCACGGCCGGTTCTTTGACGGTGACATCCATGACAGCAAGACAGGTCTGCACAAATGGGCCCAAGAGGAAAGCCAACTGCTGATTGAGACGAACGTAAAGCAGCATAAATCCTATTCCTTCACCTGCGTCCGAAACCCTTATACCCGCATCCTTTCCAGTTTTTTTGACAAAATCTGCGGCATTCAACGCAACGGCAAACGCTATCGCGGCAATCTTGTGCCCATGCTGGTGCAAAAATACGGGGTCGAGGTTGGGGGAGATGACGGCAAGCAAGACTTTGATCAGATCAAAAGCTTTCGCCGCTTTTTGCTGTTCGCACGTGACACCATCCGTTGGAAAAAACCGATGGAGCCCGATATTCACTGGTCAGCCATGGCGGGGCATATCTCGACGTTCATTGTCAACGGCGGGCGTTATGACCAGATTTTCTTTACCGAACATTTCAACGACGGCATGCTGAACGTTTTGGGGAACACGCAACAAAAGCACCCCGTTGACCTGACCAAGATCCCCCGTTTCAATGAAAGCGAAGGCCATGGGCCGACGCGCAGCCACCCGGTTGAGGATTACTTCGACGATCTGTCGAAGCATCTGGTCTGGGAAATCTACAAAAGGGATTTCCAGCTGTTCAAATATGATTTTGAGAACCCTGCCAATAAGTTGCCTTTGGGCGAAATCGACCTTGATGAGGTTCACGCCAAACTTGGCGACTGAAAATCCGTTGCCCTGAGGCCCCACAGCCCTAGCTTCAGGATTTGGAAGACGCGCTTGCGATAGAAGGCGCTGGAAAGGAGCGGCCTTATGAGCATCGTCATCGTCATGGGGTCTGGGCCCGGCGTTCTAAAGGCACAGGGTTGGGACAAAGAACCAGACCAGACCTTGGTTGTTATCAACAATGCCTGGCAAGTGCGCCCGGACTGGGACTGGCTGATCCACCCCGAAGATTTCCCCGACGACCGGCACCCATCTGACCTTGGCGCGCAACAGCAGATAGCAACGGCTGCAGACTACGTGCCCATTCAGAACCAGTTTGGCGGCTTCGTTTATGGCGGCGGCACCATGGCGTTTACCGCTGCCTATTGGGCACTGGGCGCCCTGAAGCCGCGCGTAATCGCAATGGTGGGCTGTGACATGGTTTATCCCAAGACGGGCCATACCCATTTTTATGGGACGGGCGAGGCTGACCCATTGCGCCCGGATATCACCCTGCGCACGCTTGAGGCGAAATCGGCACGATTGATGGTGCTGGCGGCCCAGACCGGGTGTGCGATGGTCAATCTGTCAGAGGCCGATGAAAGCAGGCTGATTTATCCCCGTGCGCAGCGTGGCGCCTTGGCGGCGGTCGTCCCCGGCCAGTTCCTGCAGCAAGCGGTGGACGCGGCCCTCAGCGCCGAAGAGGCCGCAGGATATCAGGTGCCGTCCGGACGCTATTGGGAAGAGGAAAGCCGCTTTGACCCAGCAGTGATCGATCAGATCGATGCGCTTTGGCTGGCTGCGGCGACGAAAGGGCGGCTGACCGCGTCCGAGCCCCGCCTTTTGGGCTGATGACACAGATTGCTGGGGCCTTTCTTCGTTTCGGCAAACGAAGAAAGGCCACCAAGCGCTTAGATCAGGCCAGCCTTTTGGAACAGCGCCTTCAGATCCGCTTCGGGCCGTGCGCCGATATGGCTGATGATTTCCGACGCGGCCACGTTGCCCATCTTGCCACAGGTCTCCAGATCATAGCCCTGCGTCAGTGCCCAAAGGAAAGCCCCTGCAAACAGGTCCCCTGCCCCGGTTGCATCGACGATCTTGGTGGGCACGGCGGGGGCGTGCCAGCGCTGCCCGTCAGACAAGATATGCGCGCCATGCTCACTATCGGTGCAGGCGACGATAGCCACCTCGGCAGCGGCCTGCGTCAGGGCGGCATCAAAATCCGCCGTCTGATACATCGACAACATCTCGGCGCGGTTGCAGAACAGCAGATCAACGTCATCGCGGATCATGCGGCGAAACGCATCGCGGTGGCGTTCGACACAGAAAGGGTCTGACAAGGTGATCGAGACGCGCCCCCCCGCGCCCTTGCACGCGGCAATCGCCTTGGCAAAGGCGGCATGGCTTTGGGGGCCGTCAAAGCGATAGCCTTCAAGATAGATCCACTCGGCCTGAGACATCATGTCGGGATCAATATCCGACGGCTCCAGAAACTCGGTCACGCCAAGATAGGTGTTCATCGACCGTTCGCCATCAGGTGTGACCACCACGATGCAGCGGCCGGTCTCTTGTGGCGCATCCTTTGGGGCGAGCGCGGTCTCATAGACGGCCCCTTGGGCCCGCAGATCATGGGCGAAAATCGCGCCAAGCTGGTCATCCTTGACCTTGCCAACATAGGCCGTTCGCCCGCCCAGATGTGCCACGCCTGCGATGGTATTGGCGGCAGACCCGCCTGAGATTTCCTTGGCCGGACCGATGCGGGAATAAAGGTCAACCGCGCGCGGCATGTCGATCAACTGCATGATCCCCTTGCCGATCCCGGCCTCCGTCAAAAAGGAGTCCTCTGCACGGGCCAGCACATCGACCATGGCATTGCCGATCCCCACGACCTGAAATTTCTTCATTCTGTCTTGTCCTCGAAAAGGCACCAGTCCCGGATCGGACAGATACCGCATTTGGGTTTACGCGCGACGCAGATATAGCGGCCGTGCAAGATAAGCCAGTGGTGGGCATGCAGTTGGAATTCAGCCGGAACATTATCCTCAATGGCCCGCTCCACGTGATCGACATCGCGGCCCGGGCAAATCCCCGACCGGTTGCCAAGGCGAAAGATATGGGTATCGACCGCCTGTGAGGGTTGGCCAAACCACATGTTCAAAACCACATTCGCGGTCTTGCGCCCAACACCGGGGAGGGATTGCAGGGCGGCGCGGCTGCTGGGGACCTGACCGCCGTAATGATCGTGCAAAATCTGGCTTAGCTTGATGACATTCTTGGCCTTGTTTCGAAACAGGCCAATGGTCTTGATATGCGCAATCAGCCCCTCTTCGCCCAATTCCAGCATTTTTTCGGGCGTGTCCGCGATGGGAAACAGCGCCCGCGTAGCCTTGTTCACCCCAACATCGGTCGCCTGCGCCGACAAAGCGACGGCCACCAGCAGGGTAAAGGCGTTCAGATGCTCCAACTCCCCCTTCGGTTCAGGCTCGGCGTCCTGAAAGCGGGAGAAGATCGCGTGCATCGCGTGGTAATCGAGTTGCTTGACCATGGCACTTTGCACCACAATCGCGCGGCCATAACAAGCGTTTAAGGCGCAGGAAACGGGTCGCGGTGCGGCCCGATGCCGCCTATGGTTAGGCTCAAGGAGTGCCAAGCCATGACCGACCAATCACCTGCCTATCATTACAACGTTATCGCACGCGCGATCCGGCTGATTGATGAGGCGGGTCCCGGTCTGACGCTGGAGGATCTGGCGCAGCGCATGGCCATGTCGCCCGCCCATTTTCAGCGCACCTTTTCGCAATGGGTGGGTGTCAGCCCCAAACGCTATCAGCAATATCTGACGCTGGATCAGGCGCGACGCATGTTGGCAGATCGGGCCACCGTGCTGGACGTGGCCCTTGATACCGGCCTTTCGGGCACCGGGCGGCTGCATGATCTGTTCCTGACGTGGGAGGCCATGACCCCCGGCGATTACGCCCGGCGCGGCGCGGGCCTGACGATTTACTGGGGCTGGTTCGAAAGCCCCTTTGGCCCGGCCATTGTGATGGGCACCCAGCGGGGCATTTGCGGCATCGGATTTGCCGCCGAGTTGGGCGAAGCCCCCGCGATGGAGGACTTACTGCGCCGCTGGCCAATGGCGGAATTTGTTGAGGACCCGATGATGCTCCGCCCTTGGGTGCTGGCCGCCTTTGGCGCGGCCGAGGGGCGCAATGCCGCAACGCCCCTTTATCTGATCGGGGCACCGTTCCAGATCAAGGTCTGGGAGGCGCTGTTGCGCATCCCCTCGGGCGAGGTGACAACTTATGGCGACATCGCCCGCGTGATCGGCCACCCAAAGGCCGTACGCGCCGTTGGAACGGCCATCGGGCGCAATCCGATCAGTTGGCTGATCCCCTGCCACCGTGCCTTGCGCAAGGGCGGAGCCTTGGGGGGCTATCATTGGGGATTGCCCGTCAAGCGCGCCCTGCTTGCCTATGAAGCGGCCCGCGCCGAGGCTGCGGACTGACGCCCCTTTCACCGCAAGGTGATGCGCGGAAACCAGCGCAGGAACCAACGGCCCTGTATGGCGCATGCAACCCCTGCTATACTTAATACCAAGCGCAGCCAGCACGATGCTGCGATGAGCAGAACAAAGGCGACAAACATGACATTGAAAACCCCCCTTCTTCTTTCCACTGTTGCCCTCTTGGCCCTTTCGGCCTGCGTGGTGGACCCGAACGCCTATCCAAATGACCCCAATGCGCGGACCCGCACGGGCGCGGTTGCGGGTGGCCTTTTGGGCGCGGCGCTTGGGGCATCGTCCAATGAAGACCGACTGGCCAAGGCTGTTGTCGGCGGTGCCATCGGGGCCGCAATCGGCGGGGCGATTGGGCAGAACTTGGACCGGCAGGCTGCGGATCTGCGCGGCTCTATCGGCAACAGCAATGTCACCGTCACCAATAATGGCCAATATCTGGTCGTGAACATGCCACAAGACCTGCTGTTTGAGACCGACAGCGCCGCCCTGCGCCCGGCCCTCGTTTCTGACATTCAGGCAGTTGCGGGCAGCCTGTTGCGCTATCCTAACAGCCGAATTGAAGTGATCGGACATACCGATAACACAGGCGCCGCCGCCTATAACCAAGACCTGTCGCAGCGCCGTGCCGTGTCCGTGCTGAACGTCTTGTTGAACTCTGGCGTGCCGGGCGGCAGGCTTGCCGCCTATGGCCGGGGGGAGGATCAGCCGATTGCCACGAACCTTACCCCTCAGGGCCGGGCCAGCAACCGTCGGGTCGAAATCATCATCCGGCCCACGAACTGATCCCCGATCTGAAACCAAACAAGGGGCCGATCTTTCGGCCCCTTTCTTTTTGCCTTGAGAAGCGCCCGATGTGGTCATAGGTTTTGACCAATATCCATGAGTGCGCGCACATGCCTTTTACGAAAATTCAAACTGAAAAACTCTCCCAATCTGTTGTCAAACAGATTGAGCAACTGATCTTGCGTGGTATTTTGCGACCGGGCGAGCGTCTGCCGTCCGAACGCGAATTGTCAGACCGCTTGGGTGTGTCGCGCCCCAGTCTGCGCGATGCCGTGGCCGATCTGCAAGACAAGGGTCTTTTGGTCAGCCGGGCGGGTGCAGGGATCTATGTGGCCGAAGTGCTTGGTTCTGCCTTCGCGCCCGCATTGGTTGCCCTTTTTGCAAGCCACGATGAGGCCGTGTTTGACTACATCTCTTTTCGACGGGATATGGAGGGGCTAGCAGCCGAACGTGCGGCGAAACTCGCCTCTGAAACCGATCTGATGGTGGTGGATGCGATCTTTCGCAAAATGGAAGCCGCGCATGCAAAGCGGGATCCGACGGATGAGGCAACGCTGGACGCCGAATTCCACCTGTCGATCATCGAAGCAAGCCATAACGTCATCATGCTTCATATGATGCGGTCGATGTATGATCTGCTGCGCCAAGGCGTTTTCTACAATCGGCAAATGATGTTCAAAAACCGCACGACCCGGGATGTGCTGTTGGATCAGCACCGCGCCATCAATGATGGGCTTCAGGCGCGCAACCCGGTCTTGGCACGGCAGGCGGTTGAGGCGCATCTGACCTATGTCGAGAAGTCGCTGAATGAACAGGTGAAATCGGAAAAGAACGAGGCCATTGCCCGTCAAAGATTCCAGCACGAACAAACCCGCTGAGACAATGGCTTGGAAAATGAAAAACCGGCCCATGAGGCCGGTTCTTCACATTTTTGATCGAAGATACAGATCAGTGCAGCTTTGCTTCAACCTGTGCAATCGCCGCATCAATCGAGCTTGCGGTGTTTTCCGGCGTCATTTGCTTGGCCAGCACTTCAGTGGCGGCGGCAACGGCAACCGTGATTGCCTGTTCACGCACAGCCCGCAGAGCAGCGCCTTCGGCAGCGGTGATCTGGTCTTCGGCTGCGGCAAGACGGCGCGCAATCGACACGTCCAGATCAACCCGAGCTTGGGCAGCAGCCGCTTCGGCCTCAGCCTTGGCACCAGCAACGATGCGGTCAGACTGGTCCTTGACCTCTTTTTGCTTGCGCTCATACGAGGCAAGCAAGGCCTTGGCTTCCTCGCGCAGGGCGCGCGCCTCTTCCAGTTCAGCCTTGATCGTGGCCGAGCGTTTGTCCAACAACTCGGCAACCTTACCGGGCACCTTGAAGTAGATCAGAACGCCCACAAAGACGATGAACGCAATCGTAACCACGAAGTCAGTGTTACGCAGCGAAAAGAACGGACCGGTTGCAGCAAAGGCAGGGCTTGCAGCAAGAGCGAACAGAACGGTGGTGAGTCTGGTCATGATCTACCCTTTCAGCCGGGCTGCGACTGCCGAAGTAACAGCACGCGAATCCGCCTTGCCCCCAAATGCCGCAATGAGTTCCTTGGCGGTATCATTGGCAACTTCGGTCACCGCATCCATAGCACCAGCACGGATTTCTGCGATCCGCGCCGAGGACTCGGCGGCTTTTGCAGCGATATCAATATCAGCCTTTGCCGTAGCGGCATCCAGCGTCTTTTGAATCTCTGCCTTGGCTTCGGCCACGATCTTGTGGGCCTCGGCACGTGCCTGAATCAGCGCATCATTGTAGGCTTTTTCGGCGTTAAGCGCCTTTTGCCGTAGGCCTTCTGCTGCCGCGATGTCGTTGGTGATCGTGCCCTGACGTTCAGCCAGAACAGACCCGATGCGCGGCAGCGCGATGCGCGACAGCACAAGGTAGATCACAACAAGCGCGACCAGAAGCCAGAAGATCTGGTTCGGGAAGGTCGAAAAATCAAGCTGCGGCATTCCTGCCTTGGCTGTCTCTGTCGCCCCGTGAGCAGCACCAGCTGCTATAGTTTCAGTTGCCATGTTGTCCTCCACCGGACCCTTTGAACTTCGAAGGGGCGCCGCTCAGCGGCGCACCCCCCTCACGTAAGGATACGATTGTGGATCAGACTGCGAACATCAGCAGCAGAGCGACGAGGAACGAGAAGATCCCCAAAGCTTCTGCAAAGGCCAGACCGATGAACAGCGTTGCAGTCTGCGAAGCGGCTGCCGACGGGTTGCGCAGGGCACCAGCCAAGAAGTTGCCAGCCACATGGCCAACACCGATTGCGGCAGCGCCCGAACCGATGGCGGCGAGGCCGGCACCGATGAACTGACCCATGCTTGCGATATCGCCTTCCATGATTTTTCTCCTTACGATGGAATGCTTAAGATGTAGAGACTGGCCTTGCGTCAGTGGTGCGGATGCAGCGCATCCTTGAGGTAGACGCAGGTCAGAATGGTGAAGACATAGGCCTGGATCCCGGCGACAAGCACCTCCAGACCGTAGATGGCGACGATCGCAAGGATCGACACCGGAGAGATCGCCGCGATCGCGGCAAATCCAGCAAACACCTTGATCACAGCGTGACCCGCCATGATGTTGCCTGCAAGACGAATGGAATGGCTGACGGGACGAACAAAGTACGAGATCAACTCGATCACGGCGATCACTGGGCGCAGAATGGCGGGCGAATCCGCCATCCAGAACAGCCCAAGGAAGGACGCGCCATTTTTCACAAAACCGATCAACGTCACGATGATGAAGACGCCAAAGCCCAAGACGGCTGTCACGGCGATGTGCGAGGTCGGCGTGAAGGATGTTGGCAGCAGGCCAAGGTAGTTCGAGAACAAGATGAACAGGAACAGCGTCATGATGTAGGGGAAGTATTTTACCCCGTCATGACCCGTTACATCTTCGATCATCTTGTAGATGAAACCGTAAATGACCTCAGCCACCGACTGCACGCGCGTCGGGATGATCGCTCGACCACGGGTTCCGAACACAAACACGGCGACGATGCACAGAACTGCAATCGTCATCCACAATGTCACGTTCGTTGGCGTGTACCAATGGATCGGGCCTTCCCCGAACAAAGGCTTCACGATGAACTGGTCCAGCGGGTGGAAAACCAGCCCCGATCCTTCGCTGTGCGCTTCTTCCGCCACGTCAGTCTTCCCCTTTTTCGGCGGCCTCTTGGGCCATCCGGCGTTCTTGCACTTCATTGGCCGAGCGCATCATGGTTTTCACCCCTGCGGCAAAGCCAAACCCTATGAACAGCACCAGAAACAGCGGAATGGTCCCAAGCAAGGTATCCAACCCGTAGCCGATGCCAAAACCGATCCCAAGACCGGCAACCAACTCTATCACCATTCGCCAGGCAAGCTGCGCCTGAGAATAGTCTTTTTTCATGTGGGCAGACTCGTCCTTTGCAACCTTCAGCTTCGCAATCCGCGCCTCAAGCTCTTTCAGTCGAGCATCGTCAGGCACTTGATGCGGGTCGGGCAACGAACGATCCCCCATGAAAACGTTAGACCGGGTGCTAAAGGCTGCGCCCGCCCGAGTCAAGCCACGCGGGCAAATGGTTTAGTTAAAGGATATCAGTGCCTTGCGAGACGTCCTTTTCGGCGTAAAGCCGGATTTCCATGCAGATCGGGCAAATCGGTCATTCAACCAATCAGTTGATATTCCGCAATGCGGCAAGAATGATCCCAAACCCTTAACCGGGTGGTTGACCTTTGGTCGCCGTCATGGCCTAGGATTGCCGCATGACAGATCCGATTTCGACCGTGTTCTTTGCCCTTGCCGACCCGACACGCCGGGCGATCCTGACCATGTTGCTTGAAGACGACATGGCGGTGACGGATGTGGCGGAACCCTTTGCGATGAGTCTGGCCGCCATCTCCAAACATTTGACGGTTTTGGCAGAGGCCCGCCTGATCAGCCGCGAAAAACGCGGACGCTTGATCTGGTGCAAGCTGGAACCCGACGCAATGAAGGCTGCCTCCGTCTGGATGCAGGGGTTTGGTCAGTTTGAACCCGTGGACCTTGATGCCTTTGAGCGGTTTCTGGAAGGCGAGTTGGCAGAGGCATCCGAGCAAGAGGAGAGCGCCGGGGCTCTGCCCCGGACCCCGGGATATTTATGAACAGATGAATGGGCGTCAGCCTTGGAACATGGCGCCATGGATATTGCGCAGTTCGGCTTTTTGCACTTTGCCCATGGTGTTGCGCGGCAGGGCATCCACCACGATCATTGCCTTTGGATGTTTGAAGCGGGCAAGGCGTTCGGCCACAGCTGCCCGCGCTGCGTCAAGATCCGGCTCTTGCCCCTTGGCGCGCGCCAGCACGGCAAAGACCGCCTCGCCAAAGTCGGGGTGCGGCAGGCCGATGACAGCACTTTCCAAGACACCCGGCACCTCGTCCAGAACCTCTTCGACCTCTTTTGGATAGACGTTGTAGCCGCCCGTGATGATCAGATCCTTGGCCCGGCCGACGATGGTGACATAGCCCTGTGCATCTTGAGTGGCCAGATCGCCGGTCAGGAACCAGCCATCCTCGCGCAGATCTTCCCGGGTTTTTTCCGGCATCTGCCAATAGCCCTGAAAGACATTGGGGCCGCGCACCTCGATCATGCCGACATCCCCTGGTGCCACTGGCCTGTCATGGGACATGATCCGCACCTCGACCCCCGGCAGGGGCTGGCCCACGGTGCCCGCACGGCGTTCCCTCGCATAGGGGTTTGAGGTGTTCATATTGGTTTCTGTCATCCCATAGCGTTCAAGAATGCGCTGGCCTGTGCGATCTTCAAAGGCGGTGTGGGTTTCGGACAGAAGCGGCGCAGAGCCGGAGATGAACAGGCGCATATGGCCCACCAGATCACGGGTCAGGCGCTGATCATCCAACAGCCGGGTGTAAAAGGTGGGCACCCCCATCATCGTCGTGGCGCGTGGCAAGGCGGTGATGACCTGTTCAAGATCAAAGCCCGGCAGAAAAATCATCTGCCCGCCTGTCAGCAGACTGACATTTGAGGCGACGAAAAGGCCGTGGGTGTGAAAGATCGGCAGGGCATGCAGCAAGACATCATGATCGGTAAAGCGCCAATGATCGGCAAGAACCGTGGCATTGGACAGCAGATTGTCATGGCTGAGCATCGCACCCTTGGACCGCCCCGTGGTGCCAGAAGTGTAGAGGATTGCCGCCAGATCGCTGCCTTGGCGGTCGACAGGGGCCAATGTCTCGGCCTGCCCTGCGGCCAGATCGATCAAACTGCCCTCTCCCGCACCCGACAGGCTGAGCAGGCGCGCGCCATGGCGCTCTGCGACAGGGGCAAGGGTTGCCTCTTTGGCCGGATCGCAAAGGAAAATGCGTGGGGTCGCATTGCCAAGAAAATAGTCAACTTCGGTCGCGGTATAGGCGGTGTTGAGCGGCAAGAAGATTGCCCCAAGGGCAACAGTCGCGCCATAGACGGCAAGGGCCTCGGGCGATTTGGTGACCTGCACCGCGACCCGGTCCCCCGGTTGCACCCCTGCCCGGTGCAGCGCATGGGCCAGCCTTGCGGTCAGTGCATGAAACGCCCCTGCCGAGATCTCCCGGCCATCGGCCAGATGAAGCAATGTCCGGGTTTGCCCTGCCAGAGGGGCGAAGAGGGCATCGAAAAGCGGGTTGGTCATGAGGGGCATTCCATGGCAAAGGCGTCGGGCGCAAGAAACAAGGGCTGCGCGCGACCAGACAGCCTTTTGTGCCACCGCGCAAGATTGACCTCAACCCCGGCAACACTTCGTTTCCAAGCTGCCCCTGAACGGACTTTTGACCGCCCCGATTTGGTCATAAGCCAAGCGCATCGTGCCCTTACCCAAATGGCCAAGATGAGGAGGCCCGGATGACCTTTGTAAAGACTTTGCTGCAACGTTACGGGTTTTTCGCCCCTTCGGTCGACACGTCAGAAATCTTTGGCCATCGGCTTGACCGTCTTGAAATCCGGGAGGGACGCCGCGAGGTGCGCACATCGGCCTTTGGCAAGGATACGCTTAGAAGTCCAACGTGACGCCGGGCAAGTGCAATTCCTTCATCAGGTCGCGCACTTCTTGACGCGCGGCGATGTTTGAGATGTTGAGTTGATCAACGCCTGTATCTTTCAGATCCAGTAGGGTGATGCCGCGTGGAAAGAGTTCGCGAAAGATCACCCGCTCGGAAAACCCTGCCGCCACGCGAAACCCGATCCGCTTTGACAACTCTTCCAGCGCAGCGCCGACCTTTTTCTTGTTATGCATCTGCTGCGCGCCCAAGCGATTGCGCAACACGATCCAATCAATCGGCTTTAGCCCGGCCTGTGCCCGCAGCTGGCGCGCATTCCAGACCATTTCGGAATAGATCGACGGCCCCTTGACCTTGCCCGTTTCCGGATCGGTTCTGGCCAACAGGTCGAAATCGATGAAACTGTCATTGAGGGGCGTGATCAGCGTATCGGCAAGGCTATGGGCCACCTGCGACAGGCGCGTGTGTGAGCCGGGGCAATCGATGATGATAAAATCCGACACCGGGTCGAGCGCCGCAATGGCGGCCGAGAGGCGCGCATCATAGGGGTTTTCGCCCGGGGTAAGGGTCGCTGGGTCCACCTCGGGCAAGTCTTGGTAGTTGGGGGTTGGCAATGTCAGACCCGAGCGCGCCAGATAGGCTTGGCGGTTCTCGACATAGCGGCCAAAGCTTTTTTGCCGCAGATCGAGGTCAAGCCCGCCGACACGAAAACCCATCCGGCACAATGCGGTGGCCACATGCATGCAGGTGGTCGATTTGCCCGACCCGCCCTTTTCGTTGCCCACCACGATAATATATGCCACGTGTTCGTCCCCTTTAACGCGCCCGAACTATAGAAAAATGGGGCTAACCAAGGAAAGTGTTCGGAGCAAGGGGAAAACTCGCGTCATGACGTCGGGATGTCATCTGGGCAACGGGCTTGGGCGTTTTGGCATCGCATCAGGGGCCAATCGGTCCGCGACCAGCAATATCCCTCGCCCCCGATGGCCGGACGCAAGATCCAGATCACGGTGCTGCCATCATCGGCGCGGCGCGTCTCGCCCTCCAGCCGCATGGTGATGCCCCTGTCATCCGCGCCAAGAACATCATAGACGACGCGGCTTTTGGTGGTGCCGTCATAGACGGTCACCGGATGGTCCCATTCGAAAATGGCGTGGTCCGGGGCACTGCTAAAGCGGATGTGGTACGGATTTGTTTTGCAGGTATTGGGGCTTTCCGACGCAAGGCTGCCAAACAGACCCATCGTTGGCCTTTTCAGCCCTTCGAGAAGGGGCTGGTCAAGGGTCGCGCGGTTCCGCAGACTTGGCTAATCCGACGATCGACCGAGGCCCCATGCGATTGCCTTATCCCAAAATGACCCATCTTGGCCGCTTGGTGCTGGCGGGTCTGATTGTGCTGACGATATGGCTGGGTCTGCGCATGTATGGCGATTTTGCGGACCCGATCTTTGCGGCATCAGCCCTTGAGACTTGGGTATTGGAGGCGGGACCGATCCATCAGTCGCTGAAGGACAGGCAAGTGCCCATGGATCAACTGCATCAGGTGATCAGCCACAGCTTTGTGCATTTCGGGTGGGAACATCTGGCCTTCAATATGGTGCCGCTGTCCGTTCTGGGCTGGCTGACGATGCGGCGCAGTGGGGTAAGGGGCTTTTTGCTGGCCTATTTCGGGGGCATGGTCCTTGCAGTTTTTGGCTATGTGTCTGTGGTCAACAGTTTTATCAACATGGGCGGGGCCTCGGGGGCGGTTCATGCGCTTGGCGGGGCATGGGTGATCTGGGCTTGGACAGACCGGGCCGGGCAGCCGTGGCGCGCCCTGCCCTCTTTTTTGTGGTTGGGCCTAATCATCGCGGTGAACCTTTACCTCTATCGGTCGATGGAAGGCCGCGTTGCATGGGAGTTGCATGCGACGGGGGTGATCGCGGGGATGGCGATGGCGCCCTTGTTTCGGGCGCGTCAGGCCATTGCAGTGCCCGCCTTTGGCTATGGGGACCCATGAACGAAAAACGACGCCCCATGGGGCGGCGTTTTCCTGTGCCATATGGCGCTTGGGTCTTAGAACCCGAGGCCGGCGTATTTGTTCTTGAACTTCGACACGCGGCCGCCGGTGTCCATCAGTTTGGCCGACTGGCCGGTCCATGCCGGGTGCGCCAGCGGATCGATGTCGAGCGACATCTTGTCGCCGTCTTTGCCATAGGTCGACCGGGTGGTGTAGGTGCTGCCATCGGTCATCTTCACTTCGATGAAGTGATAGTCGGGGTGAATACCATCTCTCATGGCCGGGCTCCTTACTCGGATTTCGCTTTGTAGGTGGTGTTTTCGGCGATGCGGGCCGACTTGCCGCGACGAGTGCGCAGATAGTACAGCTTGGCGCGACGGACTTTGCCGCGACGGACCACTTCGATAGTGTCGATGTTGGTCGAGTACAGCGGGAAAACGCGTTCCACACCTTCGCCAAACGAAATCTTGCGCACGGTGAACGAGGCCGCGATCGTGGCCCCGCCGTTGCGCGCAATGCAAACGCCTTCGTAGTTCTGAACGCGCGAGCGGGTGCCTTCGGTCACTTTGTAACCGACGCGAACGGTGTCCCCGGCCTTGAAATCCGGAATGGTTTTGCCAAGCGCAGCGATCTGCTCGGCTTCGATTTGGGCGATCAGGTTCATGCCCTGGTCCTTTCATATCCTGCGGTTTTCCGCAGAGGTGATGCCGCCCCAGAGCTCTTGGTCTTCGATCGGGTCCGGGGCATCTGCATGCACCGCCCGCCAGAGTTTCAGGCCTGCTTCTTTATCAACGCTCCTGCTCGCCCGCATCCCGACGAAGATCTTGGGAGCATCAGCCAATAGGCAACGTATCCGGCAGACTGATTCAGCCCCGAACATCGGCGCGTATAGGGGCTGCGGTGTGTCCGGTCAAGGACAAGCTGCGGGATTTGGCGGGGGCAGCCCGCGTTTTCCCTCAGCGCTTTGGCTTAGGCTTTGCCTGATGTGCGGCCCAAAGATCGGGCCTACGTGCGGCGGTGATCTCTTCGGATTGTGCGCGTCGCCATTTGGCAATCTCGGCGTGATTTCCCGACAGTAAGACCGCGGGGATTTCACGCCCTTCCCACACGGGGGGTTTGGTATATTGCGGATGTTCCAGAAGGCCATTTGAGTGGCTTTCCTCTTCGATGCTTTCCGCATTGCCCAAAACGCCCGGCAACAGGCGCACTGTTGCATCCAGCATGGCCTGTGCCGCAATCTCGCCCCCCGTCAGAACGAAATCGCCAAGGCTGACCTCTTCAATCTGATGATGGTCCAAAAGCCGTTGATCGACGCCTTCAAAGCGGCCGCACAGCAGGGTCAACCCTTCACAGCGGGAAAACCGATGGGCCATGGCTTGATCGAACCTTTGACCGCGCGGCGACAGATAGACCAAGGGCCAACGGGCCCGGTCCATTGGCGCGCCCACCATTGCGGATTGAATTGCGCGGTCCACCACATCGGCGCGCAGCACCATCCCAGCCCCGCCCCCGGCAGGTGTGTCATCGACATTGCGGTGCTTGCCCTCGCCAAAGGGGCGCAGGTCGGTGGTTTCGAGGCGCCAAAGCCCAAAATCCAACGCCTTGCCCGTTAAGGATTGGCCCAAGACGCCCGGAAACGCATCTGGAAACAAGGTGATGATACGCGCCACCCAAGCGCCCCGTACAAGACGCGCCTCCTCCATCAGATCACGCGGCTTTAGCGTCGGGCGCATAGACAGGCGACCGTGGGATTTTGCGGCGGGATTGGGAGGGGTGCTGTCTGACATAGCGGGGTTCTAGCCCTAGTAACGCCCCTGTGCAAAGGGATTTCGCCAAGATCAGGCCGCTTCGCTGGCCGCCTCAATTGCCGTGGCCAAAGCGGTCAGTGCTGCCTGCAAATCCGCCGGGGATGCGGCCTCGATCATGCAAGACACGTCAACCGCATCCGGATAATAGGTCCAAAGTGCGGGCTTTGCCCGGATCAGCGCCAGTGCACGGTCAGCAAAAAGGGTCAGCAGAGCCGGATCGTGACCTGCGATGGCAAAGGCGCTTTCCTGGGCACCTGCCACCCCATCCTCAACCGTTCTGCGCAGGTCTGTGGCCCACAAGATCAGTGCCTCACGCAGGGCGCGGTGGTCGGCATCCGGCGCGTCCAGCGCCTCTTCCAATGCCTGCAAGCGCGTTTCCCCATGCGGCGGCCGCAGGGCCACATCGATGGCATCAACCATCAGCAACGGGTCTGCATCAGGCGCCAGCGCCAAAAGGGTTTTCACCATGTCATCTTGCTGGGTCGCCGCAATTTGTGGTCCCGGTTGGTCGATCTGGCGCAGCGCATCATCCACGACCCCATCGACGGCGTCAGCCTTGATGGGGTCCCACACCAGCCGCGACAAAGGCGTGGATAGAAACGATAAGGCGACGGGGATCATCGGGGAGATATCAAGGCGAAAGGCCTGAATGCCCGCAAGACCACGCCCTATGGCAAACAGCAAAACCACGATCAGCGTATTGACGGCGACCTGAGCCCCGGCTGTCAAAACAATTGCGGAGGTCCATTTTGCCACATCACGAGGCCATTGGGCGGGGCGCATCACCACAAGCCACAAAGCGGAAAGCGCGACGAAAACCGGCACGGCCGCCCATCCCATACCGGACATACCCGCGAGCAAGGGCCCCAGATACAAAAGTGTCGATGCCGCCATGAGTAGTTGTGTTCTGCCCAGCATGCTTTCCAGCCTTTTTGCCAAGCAGACTGACGAAAGTATGCGCGTTAGTCCACCCCCCAGAAAAACGTGATGCTGGGCTGTCAGACAAAGCCTGCCGATGGGGTAAGGGCTACTCCAGCCCTTCGGGCAGGTCCACGACGGCGCGTCCGGCGGTCAAATCAACCGTCGGCACCGTGGCAAGGGTGAAGGGGATCAGCAAAGGTTGCTTGCGCCCCTGCCCCATCACCTCCAGCAAATCGCCCGCGCCATGATTGTGAACGGCACGGATCGTCCCCAAAAGGACACCGCCCGTATCGCGCACTTCCAGCCCGATCAGATCGGTGTGGTAGAACTCGTCATCAGGCAAAGAGGGGAGTTTTTCGCGATCTGCAAACAGATCAATTCCGCGCAGGGCATCGGCCTGATCCTTTGTGGTCACGCCCGAAAGCCGCGCCCCCAACCCGCCCGCAACCGGTCGTGTCAATTTGAGGCTGAAACTGCGCGCGCCATCTTCGGAATAAAGCGGGCCGTAGGTCGCGATTGCCTCTGGATCCGCGCAGAATGATTTAACGCGCACCTCGCCTTGAACGCCAAAAGCGCCCGCGATGGTGCCAACGCAGATGCGGTCAGCCTGTGCCATGTTTCCCCCATTTGCGAAAAAAGCGGCCCCCCAAAACACTGGGGGGCTGCCTGATTTATCCCGTGAAGCCGGGATTTATTCTTCGGCAGGTGCCGCTGCGCGCGCGGCTTTCTTGGCTGCACGCTCGGTCATTTGCTTGCCTGGGACGGCGGCTTTCGGGTTGTTACGGGCGTTTTTAGCCAAGATGCCGGCTGCTTCGAGGAAGCGGGTCACACGGTCTGTCGGCTGTGCACCGGTGGCCAGCAGTTCCTTGATCCGATCAATGTTCATGACAACGCGGTTTTCGTTGTCTTTGGCCAGCATCGGGTCATAGACGCCCAGCTTTTCCAGAAAACGACCGTCGCGTGGCATGCGGCTGTCGGCCAGAACGATGGAATAGTGGGGGCGCTTTTTGGAACCACCACGGGCAAGACGGATTTTCGTAGCCATATCAAGTTCTCCTTTTTCGATGGCGTGTAACGACGCAACAAGCGCCTGTTATTTCTGTAGTTTCTCGTGATGCCTGATCACTTCAGAGATGATGAAGTTCAGGAATTTCTTGGCAAAATCAGGGTCAAGATCAGCCTCGCTTGACAGCCGCTCCAGACGCTCGATCTGGCGGGATTCGCGGCTGGGGTCAGAGGGCGGCAGGTCATGCTCTGCCTTAAGCTGCCCAACGGCCTGCGTGTGCTTGAAGCGTTCGGCAAGCGTGTAGACAAGGATCGCATCCAGCCGGTCGATCGACTCGCGGTGTTCCTTCAGTATCCCGGCGGCGCGGGTTGCGGCATCTGTCATGCTATCCTCAGGTTTGTTCATTTTGCGCCCCCATGCGTGTAGCGCCAAACATTCGAGCCATCGGCCCTTCCCTCTTGCACAGCGCCAAGGCGTGCGGCCAAGCTCTGGGCACGGCTGTTGGCGGGGTCGATGTAGCTGACCAATGTGGTCAGACCGAGCACCCCAAAGGCATGGTCTCGCGCGGCACTGGCTGCCTCATGGGCAAGGCCGCGGCCTTCATGGCAGGCAAGGAACAAAAAGCCCAACTCTGGCTCAAGATCGCCCGGTTCCAGACCAACAAGGACAAACCCCAAAGTCGTGCCCTCAACGCCCTTGACGCTCCAGACCCCATGTCCGCGCAAAACCCAAGTCGCAACCATCCGGCAAAAATCATCCCATGCCTCGGGCTGGGTCATCGGTCCACCCAAGTATTGCCCCCGATCGGAACAGGCGATTGCGCGGTAAGCCGTGAAATCGACAAGGCTGGGTGCGCACAGCACGGTGCGCGCGGTCCGCAACTGGGGAAGGGCTGCCCCGGTGGCGGCAGCCTGTGTCGCCATCGCATCGGTCAGGGGCCAAGTCTCGGTGATCATGGGCGCACCTCGGGCCGAGGGTGGCGAAAAACGAGCGTCTCTTTGTCACCCGGCGGTGGTGCCGCAGCCGCGTCGCGTGTCGCGCCCAGACGTTTGGCAAGCGCGATGGACCGGGAATTGGCAGGATCAATATAGCTGACGGCGGTGGTCCAGCCCAGATCGCCAAAGGCGTGATCGCGTGCGGCAGACGCGGCCTCAAAGGCAAGACCCTTGCCTTCGGCTTCCGGTGACCAGACAGTCCAACCCAGTTCCGCTTCGGGCCAGTCAATAGGATGCCAAGGCCCGGTCAAACCAAGGGCCTGATCCTTGTCCTTCAGGGTAAAGACAAACGATCCATAGCCGCGCGCGACCCATGTGCCGATCAAGTGGCAAAAGGCGCGCCACGCCTTGCCTTCATCCATATCATCGCCCCGAATAAAGGCCGAGCGCGGGTGCGCGATGAAATCCCGAAACGCGGGCCAGTCTTGGGGGCCGGGCGCGCGCAGCGTCAGGCGGGATGTGTGCAAGATCGGTGCATTGCCAAGGGTGATCATGCGGCCCTCCTTGCGTGACGCCAGACCAGATCGCCGGGGGCGGGACGGGCGGCGATCGCATCCGGCACAGCATCCAAACGCTGCGCCACGCGGATCGAGGCGTGATTGTCGGGGTCAATATAGCTTACTAGCGTTGACAGGTCCGCCACGTCAAACGCCCAATCACGCATGCAGCGGGCGGCCTCGGTCGCATAGCCCTGACCTTCATGGCCAAGATAAAGCTGCCAGCCAAGTTCCGGTTCAGGGAACAGAGGGCCGTGGTTCACGCCGACCTGACCCACCGTCACACCATCCGCTTGCCGGTCCACCATCAAGGCCCCGATGCCAAACAGCGCCCAGCCCGCAACGTCATGGCAAAACATGCCCCACGTGCCAAGCGTGTCAAACGGGCCACCCATCCCGCCCGAGCGTGGAGAGGCCATGAGCTCCGCATAGGCGGAATAATCATCCCATGCCATCGGGCGCAGCGTCAGGCGTTCGGTGTGCAGGGTCGGGATCATGCTGCCCCCGCCGTGGCAAAGCGGTAAACGCTGCCCGCATCCACCCAATTGGGCGACGCATCCGCCTGCACCTGACCACCCAAACGCCTTGCAATGGCATGCGACGCGGCATTGTCGCGATGCACCTCGGCGCGGGCTTGGGTTAGGCCCAGCGGGCCAAAGACCCAATCGCGCATGGCGCGAGCCGCCTCCAGCGCAAGGCCCTTGCCTTCGGCCGCCGCAGACCAGAGCGACCATGTAAACTCAACCTCAGCATCGTCTTGCCATTGCATCGGGCCAAAATGGCCAATCGGTGCCCCGGTTGCGCGATCCTGCGCGATCAGGCGACCAAAGCCACGCATGACCCAATGGCCAAAAAAGCTGGCAAACTGTTCTGCGGCCTGATGCTCTTTCTTGATGCCCCCCACAAACGCAGTGCGGGCCGATTGCCGAAAGGACAAAAATGCGGGCCAATCCGTTGCCGCAGGCGCACGCAAGATCAGCCGTTCTGTTTCCAGAACGGGCAGGCCGATCAATTGCGGGCGCATGGCTTGGGTCATTTCTTTTTCATCAACCCCGACAGACCCGATGGCAACGTCAGGCCTTTTGGCATGCCGGGAAAGCCACCGCCCTGCCCCAAGCCTTGCTTCATGCCGCGCGCGGCCTCTTCCAACTGATCGGGCGTCATTTTGGCGGGGTCTGGCAAGCCACCCTTGCCCATCATCTGCTTGATCGCGGCCTTCATGCCGCCACCCTTGCCCATCTTTTTCATCATATCCGCCATCTGCTTGTGCTGTTTCAGCAGACGGTTCAGATCCTGCACCTCCAGCCCCGCCCCGGCAGCGATGCGCTTTTTGCGGCTGGCTTGCAAAAGATCGGGGTTCGCGCGTTCGCGCTTGGTCATCGAATTGATCAAGGCGATCTGACGGCGCAACATCTTGTCGTCAAAGCCAGCCTCTTCGGCAGCTTTGGCCATCTTACCCATGCCCGGCAACATGCCCATCAGGCCCTGCATGCCACCCATCTTGATCATCTGTTCAAGCTGCGACCGAAGGTCGTTCATATTGAACAGACCCTTGGCAAAGCGCTTGGCCATCCGCTCGGCCTGTTCGGCCTCAAAGGTTTCTTGCGCCTTTTCGACCAAGGCGACGATATCGCCCATGCCCAGAATGCGACCCGCGACGCGTTCGGCCTCGAAGGTCTCGATCGCATCCATCTTTTCGCCAAGACCGACAAAGCGAATGGGCTTGCCCGTAACGGCCCGCATCGACAGGGCCGCACCGCCACGCCCGTCGCCATCCATTCGAGTCAGGACGACGCCGGAAATACCGACTTTGCCATCGAATTCGGTGGCGACGTTCACCGCATCCTGACCTGTCAGGCCATCAACCACCAGCAGGGTTTCGCGCGGGTTGGCGATGTCGCGAACCGACTGCACCTCATCCATCAGCACTTCGTCGATGTGCAAACGGCCTGCGGTATCAAGGAACAAGACGTCATAGCCGCCCATGGCGGCCTGTGTCTTGGCGCGTTTGGCGATTTGAACCGCCGACTCGCCCTTGACGATGGGCAGGCTGTCCACGCCGATCTGCAAGCCAAGGATGGCAAGCTGTTCCATCGCGGCGGGGCGGTTGGTGTCAAGCGAGGCCAGCAGCACCCGCTTGCCGTTCCGCTCTTTCAGCCGTTTGGCCAGTTTGGCCGTGGTCGTGGTTTTGCCCGAACCTTGCAGACCGACCATAAGGATCGTCGCAGGCGGATTGTCGATCTTGAGGGCGTCCGAAGGACCATCCCCGGCCAAGACCCGGATCAATTCATCATGGACGATCTTGACGACCATCTGGCCCGGCGTGACCGATTTTGTCACCGCAGCCCCGGTTGCCTTGTCTTGCACACGCTTCATGAAATCGCGCGCAACCGGCAAGGAAACGTCCGCCTCCAGCAACGCGACCCGCACCTCACGCAGTGCCGTGATCACATCCGCCTCGGACAGCGCACCCTGTTTCGTCAGGCGGTCAAAGACGCTTCCAAGGCGTTCTGATAGGCTTTCGAACATGGCGCGTCTCTCCTGATCGTCGGGTTCGGCCTTGATATGGGGCCGAGGGGCGGGGTTCCCAAGACGCAATGCGAAACGTCACCTGCGGGCGCAACGCGCTGGCAGATGTCGATCCCGGCATATGTGCCAAGGGACCGGAAGCTGTAAACCTCCGGGAATTGGGTTGCGCTTACGCGCGGACGGGCGATGAGTCAAGACTGCTTGCGCAGCACCAGACTTCGACGCAGGTCTTTATAAACAACGAAACGCCCGCCGGGCAAGGATGTCGGCGGGCGCTTGATAAAGGGCACTCAGGTTGCAATGGCCGCGATGGCGCCCTCTGCTTTGGTCAGACCTTAGCTGCCTGAAACCGATTGGGCCGACAGCAGCGCAAGCTCTGCGAGCGTATAATCAGCGGGGTTCACACCCAGTTGGGCCGCAAGAGAGGCCTCGGCCGGGGTCACGACCGATGCCGGATTGGCAGGCGAACGGTTCGTGCCTGACAAGATGAAGTCAATTGCCTGCTGGTCGTTGTCGCGCTGCGCGGCAATCAGGCGAACAAGTTCATTGGTCGTAAACTGGCCCGGTTCCACCCCTGCCGTTAGGGCCAGCTGCCCGCCCCCGTTGACCATGTCCATGCTGTTGTCGGCCCGTGACACCTCGTCTTGTGCTTGCGACAGGATGAAGTCGATTGCCTGACGGTCATTTTCCCGTTGCGCTCGCTCCAGCTGGATCATCTGGCCTTGGGTGAACGCCGTCGGCGAGACGCCAACCGAAGCCGCAAGTTGGGCGACGCCGGGGTTGATGCTTTGTGCAGATACAAGCCCCGCAGACAGGGCGGTTGAAAGGACAGCAATGGTGAGGCTCAATTTACGCATAATATGCTCCGGTCTTTGCTTGCTGCACAGGGCAGCCATGGGTTGGTGCTGCGCAGGGCAGCCATAATCTCGGACAGATCAGCGACTGCACCAAAGGATGGCCAGTGCCGCTGCGTCGTTCGATGAATGACAGATGGGGATAAAATTTTTCTTTTCATTACAAAGTTTTGGTGTCAATCTGTGCGCTTACGCACAACAAAATCCGGTGAGAAATCGTGAACCGGACTGGGGATTTGGCAATGTCACTGGCCAATTGGGACGAGATCAGAACGGCATTTCAGGTAGCAAGACTTGGGACTGTGTCGGGGGCAGCAGATGTGCTTGGTGTGCATCACGCCACGGTGATCCGGCATATCGATGCACTTGAAAAATCGTTGGGGACAAAGCTGTTCCAGCGGCATGCCCGCGGATACACGCCAACGGAATCCGGTCGCGATCTGCTCTTGGTGGCGCAAACCACCGAAGAGCAGTTCGCCCAGCTTGCCAGCCGGATCAAGGGTCAGGGCGAAACCGTCAGCGGTGAATTGGTCTTTACCTCCATCACCGGCCTTTCCGGCCTTTTGACCCCGGTTCTCAGCAGCTTTCAAAAAACCTATCCGCTGATCCAGTTGCGGTTCTTGACGGATATGCGGGTTTTCAGACTGGATTATGGCGAAGCTCATGTCGCCTTGCGGGCGGGGGCGGCCCCGGAAGAGCCTGACAATGTGGTTCAACCCCTCGCCCGGATCAGCACCGGGCTTTACGCCTCCCGCAGCTATGCCGAGGCGCATGGCCTGCCCGCAGGCGTGGCAGAGTTCGAGGCGCATCGCTTTATTGCCAATGACAACACGCAGACGCGCGCGCCGTTCTTTCGCTGGCTTGCGTCCCGCGTCTCGCCCGAGCGGATCACCTTTCGCTGCAGCGAGCTTGCAACGATGGAGGACGCGGTTCATCAGGGCATGGGGATCGGGTTCCTGTCGGCCTACAAGGCGAAGAACAATCCAGATTTGGTCGAGGTGATGGCCCCACTCCCCGAATGGGAAGCGCCCTTGTGGCTGGTAACCCATGTTGATCTGCACCGCACGCGCAAGGTACAGGCCTTTCTGAGCCACATCAAAGAAGCCGCATCTGACTGGACCGTTTGAAGCCATGACAGCACAGCACGCGAGGGGCCTGAGCGAAGGCCACAAGGGCCATCTGGCCATGCTGGCCTTTTCCGCGCTTGTCGCGGGCTCGTTCAGCCTTGGCGCGCAGGCCTCGCCTTTTGTGGATGCGGCGGCGTTGACGGCCCTGCGGTTTCTTTTGGCCTCGATCCTTGTTGGGGTCGCGGCATTGGCCATGGGCAAACTCAGGGTCGCTGATTTTCGGGCCCCTTGGCGTTATGGGATCCTTGGCCTGCTGATGGCGCTTTATTTCGTCTTGATGTTTGAGGGGCTGCGCACCGCAAAACCAGTCTCAGCGGCAGCCGTATTTACACTGACGCCCGTTATGGCGGCCGGTTTTGGCTGGCTTTTGATGCGGCAGCGGTTGACCCGACGGATGGCTTTCGCCTTGGCGCTCGGGGCGGCAGGGGCAGTCTGGGTGATCTTTCGCGCCGATTGGCACGCCATCTTGAACTTTCACATCGGCAGTGGAGAGGTTATCTATTTCTGGGGCTGCGTTGCCCACGCGATCTATGCGCCAATGGTGCGCAAACTGAACCGCGGCGAACCTGCGGTGGTGTTTTCCTTTGGCATGATGATGGCAGGGTGCCTGATCCTGACGGGGTGGAGCTGGCCCGCCATTCTGGCGACAGATTGGGCCGCGCTGCCCACGATTGTCTGGGTAACGCTGGCCTATATTGCCGTGATCGCCAGTGCCCTGACTTTCGTGCTGTTGCAGTATGCCTCTTTGCGTCTGCCAGCGGCGAAAGTCATGGCCTATACCTATCTGACGCCGTCTTGGGTGATCTTGTGGGAACTGGGATTTGGCAATGCCGCGCCCCCTGTGGCGGTCTTGGCGGGATTAAGCCTGACGGTGGCCGCCTTGTGGCTATTGCTGGAAGATGGGGCCGCACCCTTAAAAGAAGCGAAAGGTATAACCTCTTAAATCCTCAGAGTTGCCACATTCGCGCCCGATTTCGGGAACAGCTTGGACTGGCAGCACAGGGGAGAAACCAAATGGCCGCGATTTTCGTACTGATGGGTGGGATCGTCGGATGTATATCAGCGATCGTATCATTTACCGTGCTTAAAACCAGCCTTCTGATGGCGCTGGCGATCTGGTCCGGGGTTGGCCTGCTGGCTGCCTTTGTCGTCTTTGCGATCGCCTTGGCCCCACGCCAAGCCTCCTCGTCCCAACCAGACGTACAGGCCGCCTGACGATACCTTTTGCGAAAATCCTTGCTTTTTGGGTGCTGCGACCCCATAAATGAAAGGCGACGTTATCTTTTTCGACCACTGTCTACGCCTTACGGCCACAGCAATCGACTATCAGCTGACTGCGCCGGGCCGCCGCAATCCCGCGGGCGGCAATGCTACAGGAGACTTCACGATGGCCAAGGGCACCGTGAAATGGTTTAATGAAACCAAAGGCTACGGCTTCATTGCCCCAGAGGGCGGCAAGAAGGACGTATTTGTTCATATCACCGCTTTGGAACGTGCAGGCCTGCGCAGCCTGAAAGACGGCCAGCCAGTCACCTTCGACATCGAAGCAGGTCGTGACGGCCGCGAGTCGGCAACGAACCTCGCACTGTCATAAGAACCTGGCGCTGGCCTAAGCCGGAACGCGCCGCTGCAGGGTTTCTAGTGGTCCAAAGGTCCTTAAAATGAATGTGAGGCGCATCTTTGGTGATGCGCCTTTTTAAATATTGGGAAGTGGTCCGTCGAAACAGACCATTTGTGTATGTCGACCGCTTGCCGCTGTCGGGCCCAACGGCGACCTAACTGCACGAATGCAATACTTGGCCACGAAAGCTTTTTTCAAACGCCACCCGCAATGCGAGCGATGAGACAGGCCCGCGCAAGACAATCGGCGCCTCACGCGAAAACGGAAAGGTCTGTTCGCCGCATTCCTTCGAAATCAGGATGACCGGGAAACGCTCCACGTCTTCTGACAGCATCGCAAAGGCCCGCCGGCCAACACTCAGCCCGCCAAAGCTGTCGCAATCGACGACAAGAACATGCGCCGCCCTTGGATCATCCATCAAGGCAGACAGGGCATCATAAAGCTGATCATGGCAAGTAACGCGCCCGCCAAGGCTGCTTATCCGTTTTCCCGTGTTCCCATTCGCCCCTTCATGGGAGGCCACCATGGCTTCAATCCCCCAGCCGACTTGGGAACTGTTTTCGAACTCGATCTTCTTGAACAACTGCATGGTATTTCCTCCATGTTCCGCACCAATGATATGGACGGAGATATCTGCGTTCATTTGAGGGATTCAGGCATTCTTGCCCCGGAACTATACGTATTATCCGCTTGTTCCACCTTGGATTGTCAGACACTGTCAAAGATCAGGGTCACAATCCTTTGGGCATCATGACAGGCGCTGATTACCAAACACTTATTGCCATGCCGATCCGCCCTTTTCTGCGCGCAACCGAAGAGACCATCCTTGCGGACCGCGCACAAAGGTCGCGTGTCCGGATCCTTGAAGGCCCCGCCCCCAAACACCGACCCGTCGAGGAATAGCCATGAACCAGCATGCCAATATCACCCATTGGGCCGAACGCGTTGATATGTCAGCCGCCTTTCGCTGGTCGGCACGGCTGAACATGCATGAGGCGGTGGCCAACCACTTCAGCCTTGCTGTAAATGACAGCGGCTCGCGTTTTTTGATCAACCCGGCTGGGCGGCATTTTTCACGGATCAACGCCTCGGGTCTGATCGAGATTGATGCCAATGATCCCGCCACCATGAACCGCCCCGATGCACCGGACCCGACCGCATGGGGCCTGCATGGGGCGCTGCACCGCGCCTGCCCCCATGCGCGCTGCGCGATGCACGTGCATTCCATCCATGCCACCGTTCTGGCAAGCCTTGCCGACAGCCGCCTGCCCGCGATCGATCAAAACAGCGCCATGTTCCACAACCGCGTCGTGGTCGATGATCACTATGGCGGCATGGCGTTCGAGGAAGAGGCCGCGCGTTGCGTGCAACTTTTGTCTGATCCAAAGATCACAACGATGGTCATGGGCAACCATGGCGTGCTGATCATCGGGCGCACGGTCGCAGAGACCTTCAACCGCCTCTACTACTTTGAACGCGCCGCCGAGACCTATATCCGCGCCCTGCAAACAGGTCAGCCGCTGCGATATCTTCCCGATGACGTCGCCGAAAAGACGGCGCAAGAATGGGAAACCTATCCCGCATTCGCCGACGACCACCTGCGCGAGATCAAGGCCCTGCTCGACTCAGACGCCCCCGACTACGCCCACTGACGTCATCTGTTTCCAAATATCCTGGGGGGAGCGCGTCAGCGCGGGGGGCAAAGCCCCCCATCACCCCGTGAAAAACGGCGCAGCCTTCATCGTGTCCGGCACAGGCACACCCAGACGCGTCAGGATCGAAGGTGCGAGGGCCAGTTGATCCAGAACAACGTCGGCAGGCGGCATCGCACTGTCGCCAAAATAGTAAAAGGCGAACTCCTGCTGCAGATCGCCCGTCCCGCCATGATGGCCCCGCGCGTCTTGCCCGTGATCCGCGGTCACGATCACCTCATAGCCCTGATCACGCCAGCGCTGCAGAAATGGCGCAAGCATTGCGTCCATCATATAGCAGGCATTGTCCATCTCTTCGCAATCATGGAAAAATCTGTGCCCCATGCTGTCGAGCGTGCAGGTGTGCAAGATGCCATAGTCGATCCCCTTGACCTCACACAATCGGGTCAGGGTTGCGAACAGGTCCACATCGCTGGGCGTCATCTGGTTGATATTGCCATAACCGGTCATGGTGTGAAAACGGCCATGATGGATGGGGCCCGCTTCTTCGTCATATTCGATGTCGCGCACCAGATCGAAGGGGGCGCGCTGAAAGAACTCGGACCAAAACGAATGCGTCACCGCCCCCGTGCGACGCCCCGCCTTGGCACATTCGGAAAAGATATCCGGCAGGTCGAGTTTATGAACTGCCTCATTGCCCCAAACACGGTGCACCTGTGGCGGCACGCCGGTATGGATCGAGGCATAGCACGAGGCAGAGGTTGACGGTAGCACCGAGCGCATCCGCCAGACACGGGCATGGCCCTGTTGCACCCAGCCCTCAAGATTGCCAAACAACCGGCGCCAATTGCGGTAGGGCACACCGTCGAGGATGATCAAAAGAAGTCTGCGGGTCATGTCACGCTCCTGCCCGACCGGTCGCCCGGCACCTTGCGGCGGAAGCCTCCGGCGGGGATATTTAAGAACAGATGAAAGTCAGTTTCCGGCGCTTTCCATCTTGCGATGTTTGAGCACCTGTTCCAGCCAGCCCAACTGCATCTCGGGGACCGAGGACAACAGAAGGTCGGTGTAATCGTCAAAGGGCGGGGCCAGAACATCGGATTTCTGGCCATAGCGCACCACCTCACCCCGATACATCACGGCAATCCGGTCAGAAATCGCACGGACGGTCGCAAGGTCATGGGTGATGAAAAGGTAAGCCACATGTTCGACGGCCTGCAGGTTCAGCAAAAGTTTCAAGATGCCGTCTGCCACCAGCGGATCAAGCGCCGAGGTGACCTCATCACAGATGATCAGCTTTGGTTTGGCCGCAAGGGCGCGGGCGATGCACACGCGCTGTTTTTGACCACCGGACAGTTCGGCGGGATAGCGGTCGATGTAACCGCTGCCCATTTCGATCTGGTCCAACAATTCCTGAATGCGTTTGCGTTTTGCCTCGCCCCGCAGGCCAAAGTAGAATTCCAATGGGCGGCCGATGATGGTTCCCACGGTCTGGCGCGGGTTCATCGCCGTATCGGCCATCTGGTAAATCATCTGAATCTCGCGCAGGTCATCGCGCGAGCGTCCGGAAAGCTGCGGCGAGAGTTTGCGCCCGGCAAAAGTGATCTCACCCTTCGACGGGGGCAAAAGCCCGGTGATCGCGCGGGCAAGGGTGGATTTGCCAGAACCACTTTCGCCAACCACGGCAAGGGTCTGACCGGCAGGCAGATCGATGGTGATGGCCTTGAGCACATCAAAATTCGTGCCCTTGTAACGGGCGGTCACCGCCTTGACCGACAAGACAGCCTCAGCCGGGGCCTTTTCCTTGTGGTCAATCGAGCGGACCGAGACGAGGGCTTGGGTATAGGCCTCGCCCGGGGCGGTGATGATCTGTTCGGTGGGGCCATATTCCACCTTTTTGCCATGGCGCAGCACCAAGATATCGTCGGCCACCTGCGCCACCACGGCAAGGTCATGGGTGATGTAAAGCGCCGCGACCCCGGTATCCCGGATCGCATCCTTGATGGCGGCCAGCACGTCAATCTGTGTGGTCACGTCAAGCGCAGTGGTGGGTTCATCAAAAACCACAAGATCGGGCTTGGGGCACAAGGCCATAGCCGTCATCGCGCGCTGCAACTGACCACCCGACACCTGATGCGGATAGCGCGTGCCAAAGGTTTCGGGGTTGGGTAGACCCAGTTTGCCAAACAGCATGACCGCCCGCGCCTCGGCCTCGGCCCGATCCATGATGCCATGGGAGAGCGAGGTCTCAATGACTTGGTCAATCAGTTTGATCGCGGGGTTGAAGGCGGCAGCCGCGGATTGGGCGACATAGGTCACTTCGCGCCCACGCAAGGATCGCAAGGCACGGGCGTCGGCCAGACGGATCTCACGACCGTTGAGTGTGATCGTCCCACCCGTCAGCCGCGCGCCCCCCCGACCATACGCCATGGAGGCGAGGCCGATGGTGGATTTCCCCGCCCCGGATTCGCCGATCAGCCCCAGCACCTTGCCCTTTTCAAGAGTCAGCGACACCCCATCCACCAGGACGATCGTCTTGGGCGGCTCTCCCGGCGGATAGGCTGTGGCGTCAATCCGCAGATTGCTGATCTCAAGCAAAGATCTGCTCATTCCCGCCCCCTGTCGTCTTTCATCTGTTCATAAATATCCCACGGGGGGTCCGGGGGGTGTGAAACCCCCCGGCCTTGGGCAAAGCACGCAAGACAGGTCCGGCTCATCCCCGGCCCCCCTTCAGGCTTGTGGTGCGGCCAAGCACCCAGTCGGCCACAAGGTTGACCGATATGGCCAAGGCCGCGATGGCAAAGGCCGGGATCAGGGCGGCCGGGATGCCATAGACAAGACCGGCCGAGTTTTCCTTTACGATCCCGCCCCAATCGGCCAGTGGCGGCTGCACGCCAAGGCCAAGGAACGAGAGGGTCGAGATGAACAAGACCGCAAAGATAAAGCGCAGGCCAAGTTCCGCGACAAGCGGCGACAGGGCATTGGGCAATATCTCGCGAAAGATGATCCAGGCCCAGCCCTCGCCACGCAGGCGGGCGGCTTCGACGTAATCCATCACGGTGATATCCACCGCCACGGCGCGGCTAAGGCGAAAGACGCGTGTGGCGTCCAACAGGCCGATCACAAGGATTAGCACGGGCAAGGTCACCGGCGTGACCGACAAAATCACCAGCGCAAGGATCAGCGACGGAATGGCCATGACCAGATCGACCAGGCGCGACAGCACCTGATCGGCCCACCCGCCCGTCACCGCCGCCGTAAAGCCAAGGATGGAGCCGGTAATGAACGACAGGGCCGTGGCGGCTGTTGCCACAAAGATCGTGGTTTGCCCGCCATAGATCATGCGGGTCAGCATATCGCGGCCAATTGCATCTGTGCCGAACCAATGCTTGTCCGAGACCGGGTCCCAGACACCGCCCACAATTTCGCCCATGCCATAGGGCGCAATCACGCCTGCAAAGATGGCGGCCAGAAAGAAGGCCCCGGTCATGATCAGGCCAATGGCGGCGGAAATTGGCATTCTCATTTCGGGTGCCTCAGCCTTGGGTTGGCAAGGATCGAAATCACATCTGCCATGATGTTCAGACCGATATAGACGGCGGCAAAGATCAGACCAACCGCCTGCACCACCGGCAGGTCACGCTTGGTCACATGGTCCACCAGATATTGGCCCATTCCGGGGTAAACAAAGACCACCTCGACCACCACGACACCCACCACCAGATAGGCAAGGTTCAGCATCACCACATTGACGACGGGGGCAATGGCATTGGGAAAGGCATGGCGCCAGATCACCTGCATGGGCGACAGACCCTTAAGCTCGGCCGTCTCGATATAGGCCGATTGCATCACATTCAGGATCGCGGCACGCGTCATACGCATCATATGCGCCAACACGACCAGCACCAGCACGATCACCGGCAAGATCACGGCATTCAGCCGCTCCATCATGCCCATACCGGGGAACACCATCGCAACCGATGGGAACAACTGCCACTTCACCGCCAGAAAATATAGAACCAGATACCCCACCACAAATTCCGGCAAGCTGATGGTGGACAGCGTCACGCCGGAAATGATCTTGTCCGGCCACCGACCATTATAGCGCGCGGCCACAAGGCCAAGCAAAACCGCCAGCGGAACCGAGATGATGGCCGCCCAAAAGGCCAGAAACAGCGTATTTCCAAGGCGTTGGCCAATGGCTTTGGCAATGTCGGTCTTGTTGGACAGCGACGTGCCCAGATCGCCCGTCATGATCCCGCCCAGCCAGTCGACATAGCGGGCCAGTGGCGGCTGATCGAGCCCCATTTCAGCCCGCAAATTGGCAAGGGCCTGCGGTGTGGCCGACTGACCAAGAATGGCCTGCGCGGTATCCCCCGGCAGGGCCTCGACCCCCAGAAAGATGATTGCAGAGACCGCGACAAGGAGAAGGAGGCCCAGCGCGATGCGCTGGACCACCAGTTTAAAAACGGGATGCACCCTCAGGCCAGCCAGCAACGCGCAAGCGCCCGCCCGTTCATCAACTCGCCATTCGGGTCTGCTTCCCAGCCAGCCACTTCGCTGCGCACACCTTCGACAAAGTCGTTGAACATCGGCAGGATCAAGCCGCCCTCATCGCGCAAGATATGGGCCATCTCCGAATACATGCCCTTGCGTTTTGCGCCATCAAGTTCGGCACGCGCCGCCACCAGCAGGTCGTCGAACTTGGCGTTCTTGAACTTGGTGTCGTTCCATTCCGCGGTCGACAGATAGGCGGTGGAATACATCTGATCTTGCACCGGACGGCCGCCCCAATAGGAGGCGCAGAAAGGTGCCACGTTCCAGACGTTGGACCAATAGCCATCATCAGGCTCCCGCTTCAGCTCCAGCGGAATGCCTGCCGCCTGTGCCGATTGCTGGAACAGTTGCGCGGCCTCAACCGCCCCCGGGAAGGCCCCTGCCGCCACTTGCAGCACGATGGGCGATCCGTCGTGACCCGACTTCTTGTAGTACTCGGCGGCCATCGCCGCGTCATAGTCACGCTGCGGGATGGTATCATCAAACAGCGGATAGGCTGAGTTGATGGGGAAGTCATTGCCACGCGACCCAAGACCGCCAAGGATCTTGTCCACCATCTCCTGACGGTTGATCCCCAGCTTCAGGGCCATCCGCAGGTCACTGTTGTCAAAGGGTGCCTTGTCGCAATGCATGATGAACACATAGTGCCCACGCCCGGCCACGGCATTCACAGACACGCCCGGCACGCGCCCCAGAAGATCGGCGATCTTGGGATCGACCCGGTTGATCATATGCACCTGACCCGACTGCAAGGCAGCGGCCCGGGCAGTGCCATCGTTGATGACAAGGATTTCAACCTGATCGGCATGGCCGATATCGGGGTTCCAGTGGTTCGCAAACTTCTCGAACCCGTGGCGGACGCCCGGTTCGTGCACAACCACCTTGTAGGGGCCCGCACCCACGCCTTCAGTCGGGTTGTCGATGCCACCATTGGGCTGGATGATCAGGTGGTAATCCGCCATCAGATACGGGAAATCGGCGCTGCCTGACGCGAGCTTCATTGTGACCATGTCACCTTCGGCCGACATCTCGGTGATGCCCTGCACGATACCCAGCGCGCCGGATTGCGATTTTTCATCCGTATGGCGGCGCATGGTTGCCACCACATCCTCGGCCGTCACGGTCTTGCCGTTGTGGAACTCAACCCCTTGACGGATCTTGAACTTCCATTCGGTCGCGTCGGAATTGGCGCTGATTTCCTCGGCAATGCGGTATTCGATCTCGCCCGTCGGGCCCACATCTACCAGCATATCGCCCCATGTCATGTTGATCATGAACGGAACTTCGGATGCGGCCAGCGCCGGATCAAGCGAGTTGGTGCTTTCGCCGCCCTGCATCCCTGCGCGCAGCAGACCGCCTTTCTTGGCCTGCGCATTGGCGGCCTTGGTGTACAGCGCCGAGGCAAGGCCAAGCGAAAGGCCCATGGCCGTTGTGCGGCCGACAAAGTCGCGGCGCGTCATCTTGCCTGCCTTGGCGGCGGCAACAAAACGGTCGAGTTGATCTGACATCCTAGTCTCCCTGAGGTTTTCGTCTTTGGTTTTTTTGTTGATTACACAATCAATAACCCGCGAATCTTTGTTCGGGCAACAGTTTTTCGTCTCGCCCCCCCCTATTCAGACAAAGTCGCGCGGAACCTCATCCTTGAAGATGCGCCGGAACAATTCCGTATCCCCCTCCCAAGCGATCAAACGCGCTTCCATGCACAAATGCGAGGCAGTTGCCGTCATCTTGGCCCAGACTTGGGTGCGCACCTGCCAATCACCGCGCGACAGGCGCTGCTCCCATGTGTGGATGGCAACGGCACTCAAGGGATCGTTTGGATGAATCTCCCACCGCTCTGTCATCGTCTCGCCTGTGCACAGCCCATGGGTCAGATTCTCGACATCGCCCAGATCATCCTCGACAATCAGCGCATAGGTGCCGGTGATCTGGTCGTGTTCGACATAGCGCCGGGCCTTGCCTTTGCGCAGCACCCGGTGGTGCCATCGCGGTGCGGCCTCGGGGTCGGGCGGGGTCCACTCGGGGCCACTGCCCGCATGCACTGGCAGGTTCAAGATCCCTGCCGAAACCGTGATCCCCCCTGCCGCAGGCGAGGGCCAGACAAACGGCCAATAGCTGTTGGACAAGGCCAGCCGCAGCCGATGGCCGGGCAAAAGCCGATACGCCATCTGGTCCAGCGTCACGGTCACCTCCTCAACCGCGCCGGGAGCCATCGGCGCAGGCTCGGCAAAGCTGCGGCGGTGGCACAGGTTCAGCATGCCATGCGCAATCCTGACCGATGATCCGTCTGGCCCCACATCGCAAAGCCGCGCGACGACAAAGCCAAGGGGCTGGTCGCTTGACACCGTCAGCGTCACGCTGGCCGCCCCCAGCAAATCCAATGGCTCGGCCAGCATCTCCCCGTCAAAACACAGGCACAAGGCGTCCTCTGCCGCCTGATCCCCCGGCATCTCGGCATTCAGCCCCATCGGGAAAAACTCGCCTGCGTTCAATCCCACATGCTGCGGTGTCGACAGGGTCTGCGAGAACGGCGCAGCATCATCTGTTTGTAAATATCCTCGGGGGGTGAGGGCAAAGCCCGAGGGGGGCAGACAGCCCCCCTTCGCCATCCCAAGGCGCAACTCGCGGGTCTGCACACGCGGGCTGGGCCAGGCGGTCTCGGCCACCCAATGGCCGGGGCGATGTGCAGCACTGGCATCCGGCGGGGCAGAATGCAGCATATAGGCCCGGTATGCAGGGTCCTGATCCGCGCCGTTCTCGATCCCTTTTAACCAGCGATCCCACCAACGCACCGCTTCTTGTAAGAAACCGATCGCTGGCCCCGGCACTGCCGTGTGCGGGTATTGATGCACCCAAGGGCCAACGATCCCCCTGGCGGGAGTGTTGCGCACCAGATGATCGACCGTGTTCATGTAATTGTCGGCCCAGCCCCCCCACGACAGGATCGGCACCTGCATCCGCGCGTAATCCTCGCAGACCGACCCATGCTGCCAATAGCCGTCCCGCGCCTGATGGGTCGCCCAGCGCGGCGCAAGCCAAGGCTCCGCCTCCAGCCGGGCCAACCAATCCTCACGCCAGTCGGGTCGCAATGCCGGATCGGCCGGGCGGCTGGAATAAGACAGCATCACCGCCCCCCAGCCAAAGTTTTCACCCAAAAGGCATCCGCCTTTGAAATGGATATCATCGGAAAAGCGGTCAGTGGTCGAACAGACCGAGATCACAGCCTTCAGCGCAGGGGGCTGCAAAAACGCCGTTTGCAGGCAGTTAAACCCGCCCCAGCTTTTGCCCATCATCCCCACCGCCCCACTGCACCACGGTTGCGCCGCAAGCCACGCGATCACATCGCAGGCATCTTGCAATTCTTGTGCGGTATACTCGTCCTCCATCAGCCCTTCGCTGTCGCCATTGCCACGCATGTCGACCCGCACGCAGGCATAGCCATGCCCCGCGACATAGGGGTGCATCATCTCGTCCCTCGGCAAGGTGCCGTCACGCTTGCGATAGGGGATATACTCCAAAACCGCAGGCACCGGAGTTTCCGTGGCGTCCTGTGGCATCCAGACACGGGCCGACAGGCGGCAACCATCTGGCATCACGATCCCCATATCGGGGTTTTCAACAACCCGAACCGGCATATCCGCTACCGTTTTCATTCACTGCCCGCCTTTGATGCCCGTTCTGCCCAGATAGCACACGCTGCCCCCTTTTTGTTGTCGCCAAAATGCGACACTCTGCGGCCAAAATCGACACACAGGGCAAAGCGACAGATTTGCCAAAAGACTGCTCGATATGGCCAAATCTGTCGGGCCAAGTTGATCAAGAGGCGTTTCGCCCCTTTCAGCTGGGCAACGCCTCGCCTAACCTGCCTGCGCAGGCCACAGCGGAGGTTTCATGTCAGCGCGCCCCAATATCTTGATCGTCATGGTCGACCAATTGACGGGAACCTTGTTCCCCGATGGCCCTGCGGCGTTTCTTCATGCGCCGAACCTCAGGCGGTTGGCCGAGCTTTCCTTGCGCTTTGCCAATTGCTACACCGCCTCGCCGCTTTGCGCCCCGGCGCGGGCCTCGTTCATGTCGGGGCAATTGCCGCATCGGACCCGCGTCTATGACAATGCGGCGGAATTCGCCTCTGACATCCCAACCTATGCCCATCATTTGCGCCGTGCGGGCTATTATACAGCCCTGTCGGGCAAGATGCATTTCGTCGGCCCCGACCAGATGCACGGATTTGAAGAGCGGCTGACGACAGACATCTACCCCGCCGATTTTGGCTGGACGCCTGATTATCGCAAGCCGGGCGAGCGGATTGACTGGTGGTACCACAACCTTGGCTCTGTCACCGGGGCGGGCGTGGCCGAGATCACCAATCAGCTCGAATATGACGATGATGTGGCCCATCAGGCGGTGCAAAAGCTCTACGATCTGTCACGCGGGGCCGATGCGCGCCCGTGGTGCCTGACCGTCAGCTTTACCCACCCGCACGATCCCTTTGTCGCGCGGCGCAAGTATTGGGACCTTTACGAAGGCGCACCGGAGCTGGAGCCGCCCACCCCCATCGACTACGCCGATCAGGACCCCCACAGCCAACGCCTGATGGATGCCTGCGACTGGCGCGCCTTTGACATCACGCCCGAGCAAATTCGCCGCGCCCGCCAAGGCTATTTCGCCAATATCTCTTACGTTGATGAAAAGATCGGCGAGGTATTATCGGTGCTGGAGGCCACCCGCCAAGAGGCCATCGTGGTCTTCCTGTCGGATCATGGCGAGATGTTGGGCGAGCGTGGCTTGTGGTTCAAGATGAACTTCTTTGACGGCGCGGCCCGCGTGCCCATGATGATCTCGGCGCCCGATCTGCCACCTGGCCTGATCAGCGATCCGGTCTCGACCATCGACCTTTGCCCCACGCTTGCGGCACTGGCGGGCGTTGCCATGGACGAGGTCATGCCTTGGACGGATGGGGTCAATCTTGTGCCCATGGCCACTGGCGAAAGCCGACCGATGGTGGCCATGGAATACGCCGCCGAAGGGACAGTGACCCCCGTGGTGGCCTTGCGTCAGGGCGCATGGAAATACATCCGCTGCCCGGCTGATCCGGAATTGCTGTTCGATCTGGTGACCGACCCCGACGAACGCCAGAACCTTGTCGATGACCCAAGAGCGGCGGAAATCCTTGCCCATTTTCGCAAGGCGGCGGATGCCCGGTGGGATTTGGCGGCCTTTGACGCCGATGTGCGCGCAAGTCAGGCCCGGCGTTGGGTGGTTTATGAGGCTTTGCGCAACGGGGCCTATTTCCCGTGGGATTACCAACCGCTGCGGGCCGCGTCAGAGCGTTACATGCGCAACCATATGGACCTGAACATCTTGGAAGAAAGCAAACGCTTTCCGCGCGGTGAATAGGCAGGCATCGCCCCCTTTCGGGGGTAACCCCGCCACCAGTCTGGCGCTACTTGGCGTCTTCCAGCACCAGATCGGCCCCACGCCATCCCATCAAGATTGAGGGCGCATTGGTGTTGCCCGCAATCAGGTTGGGAAAGCTGGAAGCATCAATCACCCGCAGCCCCGCCACGCCCCGCACCCGCAGCCGGGCATCCAATACGGATGTGGCCGCATCAGGGCCCATCCGGCAGGTGCAGGAGGGATGGTAGACGGTGCCAGAGCGGGCGCGGAAATCATCGATCAGGGCGGCGTCGGTAACCACCTCGGGGCCGGGGCGCAACTCCTCCTTGACCAGCCGCGCAAAGGACGGCTGGGCCGCCAGATGGCGCAGGTATTTCACGGCCAGCAGCATTTCTTGCACATCATGATTTGTGGAAAAGGCGTTGGCCGTGATCGTCGGATGCTGCATCGGATCGCGTGAGGCGATGCGGATGTGCCCGCGCGAGGTGGGACGGCAATTCGACAGGCCCAAGGAAAGCCCGGACCAAGGGTCAGGTGTCAGGATCGGCCGCTCCCCCTCACGCGGGACAAGGGTCGAAAAGGCCTGCATGTAAAGCTGCATATTGGGCCGGGGCAGTGACGGGTCGGTACGGAAGAACCCGCCCGCGTGGTTGATCGACTTGGCCAAGGGGCCTGCCCCTGCCAGCAGATATTTCATGCCTGCCAAGAGCTTGCCCCACAGTGGTCGCAGCTCGTCATTATAGGTCGGCACCTTCATCGACCATGTGTAGTTGATCCCCTGATGGTCGCTCAGATGGTCGCCCACATTCGGGTTATCCACCAGAACCGGCAGTCCCATGGCGTGCAACAGCGCCCCCGGTCCGATGCCCGACAGTTGCAAAAGCTGCGGCGAGTTGATGGCCCCACCAGACAAGATCACCTCGGCCTTTGCGCGCAGGGTCCGGGTCTGCCCACCTTGGGTGTATTCGACCCCGACCGCGCGCCCGCCTTCAACGATCACCCGCGTCACCATTGCACGGGTCACGACGAGCAGATTTGGCCGCTTCATCGCTGGGCGCAAAAAGGCCCGTGCGGCAGAGTTGCGGCGGGCATTCTTGATCGTCATCTGATAGATGCCTGCGCCCTCCTGTTCGGCCCCATTGAAATCCGGGTTCGCGGCAAGGCCAGCCTCACCACAGGCCGCCATATAGTCCTTCACCAACGGGTGCAGGCCCTCGCGGTTGGCCGAGATGAACAAAGGTCCGCCCTTGCCACGCCAAGTGTCGCCGCCAGCCTCGGTATCCTCAATCGCGCGGTAAGCGGCGAGGCAATCGTCCCAGCCCCAGCCGGGGTTTGCCGCCCCCCATTCCTCATAATCCGCGCGGTGCCCCCGGATCCAGACCATCGCGTTGATCGAGGAAGAGCCGCCCAGAACCTTGCCACGGGGCCAATGATCGCGCGCGCCCGCCAGACCGGGATCAGGTTCGGTTTTGTAAAGCCAGTTTACCGAAGGGTCATAGAACAACTTGCCGTAGCCCAAGGGCATTGCGACGAAAAAGCGCCGATCACTGCCACCCGCCTCCAGCACGGTCACGCGGTGTTTGCCGTTTTCAGACAAGCGATTGGCAAGGACCGACCCCGCCGATCCTGACCCCACGATGATATAATCTGTCTCGTCCATTGCCGCCCTGCCCGTATCTGCGCAGGGCAGACTATCCCGGACCATGACAAGAGCCTGACAAAATTGCGACTGTTTATGTCGCGGCTAGGCCTCCACCTTGAACTGTGGGGCATAAGTGACCGGGAAATTCACCGAGCGCGCGACGAAGCACACCTCATGTATCCGGTGATGAAGAGCCTCGGCCTTGGCAAGGTCCGCCCCGGCTTTGACCACGATCACAGGTTTCAACTCAGCCGACACAAATCGCCCGGCACCGCCCTTGCCGACCTCTCCCACCCCAACCGGGGTATCCTCATAGGACACCACGGTGATGCCCGCCTCCGAGGCATAGTGCAGATACCAAAGCATATGGCAGGCCGACATCGCCGATAGAAGCAGATCCTCGGGGTTCATCTTGGTCGGATCGCCCCCAAAAAGCGGATCGTTTGAGCAAGAAATCGGCGCTTTGCCCGGCACGGCCACATCCCATGTGCGCGCATAGGCGCGGTAGTTGGCGGTGCCCTGCCCGGTGTTCCCGGTCCAGACAATGCGGGAGGTATAGGTGTGATCGGTCATCAACGGCCCTTTCGCGCGGTGGCATCGCAACACGACCCTAGCAAGCAATGGGTTGGCACGAAAGACAGCAGGCAAAGACCTGTCGCAGTGCCGACCCTTTTCAAAACCACCAATCCATCCTACCAAAGACGCGGACCATTCGGGATTGCGATGAAAGAAGCCGACCTTTACCCCCCCGTGAAAGCCTATCTCGAAGCGCAGGGCTTTGAGGTCAAGGCAGAGGTGGGGGCGCTCGATGTGATGGCGCGGCGGGGGGATGAGGCCCCGGTGGTGGTCGAGTTGAAGATCGCCCTGAACCTGCCTTTGATCTTGCAAGGCGTGGCGCGACAGTCGCTGTTTGAGGATGTGTATCTTGCCGTGCCGCAGCCGCGCAAATGGAGCCATCGCTACAAGGATCTGACGACCCTGCTCCGCCGCCTTGGCCTTGGGCTTTTGGTGGTGGAGGGTGACAGGGTCATGGCGCATCTGGACCCCGCCCCCTATCAGCCGCGCCGCAACGGGCCTCGCGCGGGCCGGTTGCTGCGCGAGTTTGAGCGGCGCGTGGGCGACCCCAATGTGGGTGGCACCACCGGCACAAAACGCATGACCGCCTATCGTCAGGACGCATTGCGTATGGCCGCGCATCTGGCACAGGGCAGTATGCGCCCTGCCGCCTTGGCAAAGGTCAGCGGGGTGGCAAAGGCGGCTGCGATCCTGCGCGCCGACCATTACGGCTGGTTTGAACGCATCGCCCCCGCCACCTATGCGCTAACGCCGGCTGGTCACGCAGCCCTTGCCAACCATTCAGGCGATCTGTCGGCGCTTCTGGTTCGGCCTTAAGCGTCTGGCTATGAAACCAAGGCCCCTTCCGTTGGGCGGGCTTCTCCCCTATCCCTCTGCCAAAGTCAGTGACGGGGGCATGCGATGATTCCGGTAAAGGGATATGACGGGGCCAAAGTGGGCGTGCTTGGTCTGGGGCGCTCGGGTCTGGCCACGGCCCGCGCCTTGATCGCCGGAGGGGCCGCGGCGCTGCTGTGGGATGACAGCCCCGAAGCCCGCGCCAAGGCCGAGGCCGAGGGCTTTACCTTGACCGACCTGTCGCGCCAATCCGCGCTAGAGGGCTTGGCCGCGCTGATCGTCAGCCCCGGCATCCCGCATCTTTACCCAAACCCCAACAAGATCATCGCGCAGGCTTTTGCCGCAGGACTTCCCGTTGATAACGACATCGGGCTGTTCTTTCGCAGCTATGCCTCGGAGGATTGGGAAAGCTTTGACATAACGCCACGCGTCATCTGCGTCACAGGCTCGAACGGCAAATCGACCACGACGGCCCTGATCCATCATATTCTTGAGGCAGCCGGACGCCCCACCCAGATGGCGGGCAACATCGGGCGCGGCGTGCTGGATATCGATCCCGCCCAAGAGGGCGAGGTGGTGGTGTTGGAACTGTCGTCCTATCAAACCGATCTGGCGCGCAGCCTTACCCCGGATATCGCCGTATTCACCAACCTTTCGCCAGACCATCTGGATCGCCATCATGGCATGGGCGGTTATTTCGCCGCCAAGCGCCGTTTGTTTGCCGAAGGGGGCCCTGATCGGGCGATCATCGGCGTCGATGAGATGGAGGGGCACTTCTTGGCCAATCAGATGTCCGAAGGTGCGGCAGACGACAGGGTCATCCGCATCTCTTCGGGGCAAAAGCTGGAGTCCTTTGGCTGGTCGGTTTTTGCGCGCAAAGGCTTTTTGTCGGAATGGCGCAAGGGGCGGCAAGTCGCCAGCATTGATCTGCGCACAGTCCCCGGCCTGCCGGGTGCACATAACCACCAAAACGCCTGTGCCGCCTATGCCGCGACCCGGGCCCTTGGGATCGCACCAAAAATGATCGAAGGGGCGATGCACTCTTTCGGCGGGCTGCCCCACCGCAGCCAGCTTGTGGGAGAGCGGGCCGGGGTTCGTTTCATCAACGATTCCAAGGCCACCAATGTCGACAGTGCCGCCAAGGCACTTCAGGCCTTTCCCAAGATTCGCTGGATCGCCGGGGGCTTGGGCAAAGAGGGGGGCATCGCGGCCCTGACGCCGTTTTTGGGGTCAGTGGTAAAGGCCTATCTCATCGGTCATTCCGCCCGTGATTTTGCGCTGCAACTGGGCGACTCCCCGCATGAGATCTGCGAAACCATGACGCAGGCCGTGGCGCGCGCAGCGGCAGAGGCCGAGGTGGGCGACGTGGTCTTGTTGGCACCCGCTGCGGCGAGCTTCGATCAATACCCCAACTTCGAAAAGCGCGGCGAAGATTTCATGGCGCAGGTTCGGTCCGTTCTGGGCTGAGAGGGTCAAGCACCTGATTTACCGCTGAATTGTCTTTTGCCCAAAAGGCGGGTTAGCTGCCGCTTTATGGATCAGCGCTGCTGCTTTGCGGCAATTCCAGACGATTGGGCTTGACTCAGAATTTGACCAAGCGGTTAATCGCAAGACGGTGGCACGGACCATTTGGGACCGAAGCAAAAACTAGCACCGCATCAAAACAAGACCAACAGTGGAGAAACCAGAGATGTTACACAGTCGCAGATTGCTCGCGGCCACGGTTGCTGCGTTTGCCCTTTTTAGCGCACCCGTGGTTTACGCCGAAACGCCCGCTGACACGCTTATTCAGGCTTGGGCCATTGATGATATCATCAGTCTCGACCCTGCCGAAATCTTCGAATTCACGGCGTCGGAAATTGCTGGCAACTCCTACGAGGGATTGATTGGCTATGACCCGGCGGATGTGTCGAAAATCTTTGGCAAGGTCGCCGAAAGCTGGGAAGTGGCGCCCGATGGCCTGTCGATCACCTTCAAGATCAAACCCGGCCGCACCTTTGCCTCGGGCAATCCGATCACGGCCGAGGATGTGGTCTTCTCGCTGACCCGCGCTGTCAAACTGGACAAATCGCCTGCGTTTATCCTGACGCAATTTGGCCTGAACGCCGAAAATGTGGATGAGATGGTCGTCGCGACCGGCCCAGACACCGTTCAGTTCAAGATGGACAAGGCCTATGCGCCAACGCTGGTGCTCTATTGCCTGACCGCGACAGTGGGCTTTGTCGTCGACAAGAAACTGGTCATGGAACATGAGGTGGATGGCGATTTTGGCTATAACTGGCTGAAAACCAACTATGCAGGCTCTGGCCCCTTCTCGATCCGCGAGTGGCGCGCAAATGAAGTTGTGGTGATGGAACGCAATGCCAACTATTCGGGCGATGCCCCGGCCATGGCCCGCGTAATCTATCGCCATATCCCCGAAGGCGCGACACAGCGGTTGTTGCTTGAGCAGGGCGATATCGACATTGCGCGGTCGTTGACCGCCGAAGAGCTGGACGCCGTTCGCGCCAATGCTGACCTGAAAATCCAAGAAGGTCCAAAGGGTTCGATCTATTATCTGGGTCTGAACCAGAAGAATGAGTTCCTGTCCAAGCCCGAAGTCCGTCAGGCAATGAAATACCTTGTAGATTATGCGGCGATCTCGGACACGATCATGAAGGGCAAGGTCAATGTGCACCAAGCCTTCTTGCCGATTGGTTTCCTTGGTGCGCTGGATGAAACCCCCTTCTCGCTGGACGTGGCCAAGGCCAAGGAATTGCTGACCGCCGCAGGTCTGCCCGATGGTTTCACCATCACGATGGATACCCGCAACACGCCCGAAATCACCGGGATTGCGCAGGCCATTCAGCAGACCATGGCAGAGGCTGGCGTGAAGATGGAACTGATCCCCGGTGATGGCCAGCAAACGCTGACCAAATACCGCGCCCGCAACCACGACATCTATATCGGCCGCTGGGGACCTGACTATCAAGACCCGCACACCAATGCCGATACCTTTGCCCGCAACCCCGACAATGCGGATGATGCCACGTCCAAGCCGCTGGCATGGCGGAATGCTTGGGATATTCCCGAGATGACGAAAAAGGCCGATGCGGCGGTGCTGGAGGCCGATCCTGCCAAACGCGCCGAGATGTACATCGAGTTGCAAAAGGAAAGCCAGCAGACCTCGCCCTTCGTGATCATGTTCCAAGAGATCGAGGTTTCTGCAATGCGGTCGAACGTCAATGGCTTTATCGTTGGACCCTCGTTCAACGACAACAGCTTTGCCCATGTGACCAAGTGATATGAGCGATGTGACGAATGAAGGGGGGCGCGACAGCGCCCTCCTGCGGTTCCTTTGGCGGGCCGTCAAACTGCTGGCCACCGTTGCCCTGACCTTTCTCGGGCTTTTGGTGGTGACTTTTTTGATTGGCCGTGTGGTGCCTGTTGATCCGGTTCTGGCCGTGATCGGGGACCGGGCATCGCAATCTGTCTATGACCGCGTGTTCATTGAACTGGGGCTTGATCGGCCACTCTATGAACAGTTCTGGATCTATCTGCAAAAGGTCCTGAGCGGTGATTTTGGCGAAAGTTTCCTGACCAAGCGCAGCATTTCTGACGATCTGGCCCGCGTTTTCCCCGCCACTATGGAACTGGCAACGGTCGCCATTCTGATCGGCACGATTTTCGGCATTCCCTTGGGTGTCTGGGCCGCTGTGCGGCAAGGCAAGTTTGTGGACCAATTCGTGCGTGTCTTTGGCCTGATCGGCTATTCCGCACCGATTTTCTGGCTGGGTCTTCTGGGCCTCTTGGTGTTTTACGCGCGCCTGCAATGGGTGGCGGGGCCGGGGCGCATTGATATCAGCTTTGAATACGCCTTTACCAACAAGACCGGGCTGATGCTGCTGGACACGGCCCTTCAGGGCCAGTGGGCAGCGTTCCGCAATGTCGTCTCGCACATCATTTTGCCCGCGGGTCTGCTGGGCTATTTCTCGATGGCCTATATCAGCCGGATGACGCGCAGCTTCATGCTCAACGAACTGGCGCAAGAATATGTCATCACCGCCCGCGTCAAAGGTGTTCCGGAATGGCGCATCATCTGGGTGCATGCGCTGCGCAATGCCGCCGTGCCCTTGGTCACCGTCGTGGCGCTGTCCTATGCCAATTTGCTGGAGGGGTCGGTGCTGACCGAGACCGTGTTTGCCTGGCCGGGCTTGGGGCAATATCTGACCAATTCGCTGCAAAACGCCGATATGAATGCGGTTCTGGGCGGCACGTTGGTGATCGGCGGGATTTTCGTGGGGCTGAACCTGTTGTCGGATCTACTTTACAGCACCCTCGACCCCCGTGTGCGGAGACAATCATGACCGAAGTTTCGCGCCGCGACTGGCTGCTTTCGGATCGCCCCGCATCGCGCAGGCAGGCCAAGTTGGGTCAGGCCTATCGCACATGGCTGTCGTTTCGCACCAATTGGCTGGCCATGGTGGGCTTGGCAATTGTGGTGGCGCTGATTGTGGTTGCGGTCTTTGCCGATGTGATCGCGCCCTATGATCCCGTGATCGGCGGCGATCTGCGGACCGAAAGGTTCCTGCCCCCCCTCACCGACGGGCACCTTTTGGGCACCGATGATCTGTCGCGCGATATCTTCAGCCGGATCGTGCATGGCTCGCGTTTGACGCTGATGGTGGTGGTTCTGGTCGCGGTGATCGCCACGCCCATCGGTCTGTTGGTGGGCACCTCGGCGGGCTATTTCGGCGGCTGGGTCGATACGGTGCTGATGCGCCTGACCGATATCTTTCTGGCCTTTCCGCGCCTGATCCTTGCGCTTGCCTTTGTCGCGGCCCTTGGTCCGGGGATCGAGAACGCAATCATCGCCATCGCCATCACCTCTTGGCCGCCCTATGCCCGCTTGGCGCGGGCCGAGACGTTGACCATCCGCGACAGCGATTTCATCAACGCAGCAAGGCTGCAGGGGGCCTCCTCGGCCCGTATCTTGTGGGGGCATGTGACGCCGCTGTGCCTGTCATCGGTCATCATAAGGGTGACGCTGGATATGGCGGGGATCATCCTGACGGCGGCTGGCCTTGGCTTTCTGGGCCTTGGCGCGCAACCCCCGCAGCCCGAATGGGGCGCGATGATCGCCTCGGGCCGCCGGTTCATCATCGACCAATGGTGGGTCGCCACCATGCCCGGCATCGCCATTTTCATCGTCTCGCTTGGCTTTAACCTGCTGGGCGATGGCCTGCGCGATGTGCTTGACCCAAAGGCCCGTAAATGACCCCGCTTCTGACTGTCAAAGACCTCCGCATCACCTTTCCGACCCGTCAGGGCGAGACCGAGGTCGTGCGAGGCGTCAGCTTTACCCTTGGTCGGGAACGGCTGGGCATTGTGGGGGAAAGCGGGTCGGGCAAAAGCCAGACTGGCCGCGCCATTCTTGGCCTGACCCCGCCCCCCGGACGCGCCACGGCCGAAGTGCTGAATTTTGACGGTACCGATCTGCGCCATGCCAGCCCCGCCACATGGCGCAAGCTGCGCGGGGCGCGGATGTCGATGGTCATGCAAGACCCGAAATTCTCGCTTAACCCCGTGATGACGATCGGCAAGCAGTTGATGGAAGCGCTGAAGTTCGGCGCGTCTGAATCGCGGGCCCAGGCGCGGGTGCGCGCCCTTGCCATGCTGGAGGCCGTGCAGATCCGCGACCCCGAGCGGGTGTTCCGCGCCTATCCGCATGAGCTTTCGGGTGGCATGGGCCAGCGGGCGATGATCGCGATGATGCTGGTGACGGAACCTGACCTGTTGATCGCGGATGAGCCGACCTCGGCCCTTGATGTGACGGTGCAGATCGAGGTGCTGCGCATCCTTGACCGATTGGTGACGGATCGCGGCATGGGGCTGATCTTCATCAGCCACGATCTGCGGTTGGTATCGTCGTTCTGTGACCGGGTGCTGGTCATGTACGCGGGGCAAGTGGTTGAAGAATTGGCCGCGCGGGATCTGGCAAAGGCCCAGCACCCCTACACGCGCGGGCTGATGAACTGCCTGCCAAAAATTGCAGGCGGGCAACGGCCTTTGCCCACGCTGGAAAGGGATGCAGCATGGGCGCGGTGATGCTGTCTGTGGCGGGGCTGGAGGTCACGTTCCGGCGCAGTGGCGACACGGTTCGCGCCGTACGTGGTGTGTCATTTGATGTTGGGCGCGGCGAAAGCTTTGGCATCGTGGGCGAAAGCGGGTCCGGAAAATCCACCGTCTTGCGGGCCATTTGCGGGCTGGCCCCGACCAGCGCCGGGACCATTGGCCTAAAGGGGGCTACGTTGTCGGCCCCCCGCCAAGCCGATTTTTACCGCGCCGTGCAGATGGTGTTTCAAGATCCTTATGCTTCATTGCATCCGCGTCACACGATTGACAGCGTGCTGTCAGAACCCTTGGCGATCCACGGCTTTGACAGTCCTGAACAACGGATCGAACAGGCCCTCACCGAAGTGGGGCTTGGGCCGGAGTTTCGCTTTCGTTATCCCCATCAGTTGTCAGGCGGCCAGCGCCAGCGCGTGGCCGTCGCCCGCGCCCTGATCCTTGAACCAGAGGTCTTGCTGCTGGACGAGCCGACCTCGGCGCTTGATGCCTCCATTCAGGCCGAGGTTCTGAACCTGCTGGACCGGTTGCGCAGCGAACGAGGGCTGACCTACATCATGGTCTCGCATGATCTGGCCGTGGTGGCGCATATGTGCGACCGGCTGATGGTCATGCAAAATGGCTTGGCCGTTGAAGAACTGACAAGGTCTGCCCTGTCCGCGCATCAGGCCACAACCGACTATACCCGCAAACTGCTCTCGGCCTCCGAGGGCTATACCAAGGCTGATGCCCCATGATCCCAGTATTTGACGGTCACAATGACTTTTTGCTGCGCCTTTTGCGTGCGCCGGATCAGCGCGAGGCGATCTGGCTGACCGGGGAAACCGGGGCTGACGGTGGGCCCAAGGGTCATCTTGATCTGCCCCGCATGCGCGCCGGCGGCTTTGCGGGGGGCTTTTTTGCGGTCTACATCCCTTCCCCCATCGCCCATGACGCACCCGATTTCGAGGCGATCATGGACGCGCCCCCCTATGACGTGCCGTTGCCAGAGTTGATCGGTGCCGCCGCAGCCCAACCTGTTGCCGCAGGAATGATCGGGCACCTTTTGTGGATGGAACGGACCGGCACCTTGGCGATCTGCCGCACGGTTGCAGATATTCATGCCGCCATGGCAGCGGGCAAGATCGCGGCGATCTTGCATTTTGAGGGGGCCGAAGCCATCGGCGCAGATCTTGATGCGCTTTACATGTGGCATGCAGCGGGTTTGCGGTCCTTGGGGCCGGTCTGGTCGCGGCCAACGGTTTTTGGCCATGGGGTGCCGTTTCGTTTCCCCTCCTCTCCCGATACCGGGCCGGGGCTCACGGATGCGGGCAAGCGGCTGATCCGCGCCTGCAACGACCTGCGCATCATGATTGACCTGAGCCATCTGAACGAGGCCGGGTTCAACGACGTGGCTGCGCTGTCAAACGCGCCGCTTGTGGCCACCCATTCCAACGCCCATGCCGTCACGCCCTCGGCCCGCAATCTGACCGACCGTCAGCTTGACATGATCCGCGACAGTGACGGGATGGTGGGGCTGAACTTTGCCACGGTATTCCTGCGTGAAGATGGCCGCAAATCTGCCTTCAAGGGATGGGAGCCGATTCTGCGCCATCTTGATCACCTGATCGCGCGATTGGGTGAGGACCGGGTGGGCCTTGGGTCAGATTTCGACGGCGCGACCGTTCCGGCGGATATCGGCGATGTGGCCGGATTGCCCCGGCTGATCGACGCAATGCGTGTGCATGGCTATGACGATGCTTTGCTTGCAAAACTTGCGCATGAAAACTGGTTTGCCCTGCTGGGTCGCACATGGGGCCAGTAACGCCCTGCACGGACGGGGCCGGGCCTAACAAACTGCACGGGAAAAGGGCGTTCTGATCGTCGGTAAATGATGGCCCGTCTGGCCGCCATCCGGTGCCATTTACCCGATACGTTCCCCTAGCCATGACCCTGTTTTGCCGCTACACTCATCTGCAGATCCGGACAACCGGGCGAACGAGCAGGCGATACAGGCGGACACCCCATGACAGAGATGGTCTATGGCTCTATGCCCTCACGGGTCAGCGAGCCGGTTATTCCCCGTTGGTGGCGCACCATCGACAAATGGTCGCTGACGGCAATCATGGTGCTGTTTGGCGTTGGCCTTTTGCTGGGTCTTGCCGCGTCTGTGCCGCTGGCCACTCGCAACGGCCTGCCAGAGTTCTACTACGTGCAACGCCAAGCCGTGTTCGGTTCAGTCGGTCTGATGGTCATGGTTGGCGTGTCGATGATGCCCCCACAGATGATCCGACGCATCGGCGTGATCGGGTTCGCCATCACACTTTCGGCGCTTGCCGTTTTGCCCTTTATGGGCACCGATTTTGGCAAAGGTGCTGTGCGCTGGTTTTCCTTTGGTTTTGCCTCCATCCAACCCAGCGAGTTTCTAAAGCCATGCTTTATGGTGATCGTGGCATGGCTGATGGCCGCCAGTCAGGATATCAACGGCCCGCCCGGCAAATCGGCGTCATTCGGGCTGGCGGTGACGGTGGTTTTGCTTTTGGCCATTCAGCCCGATTTTGGCCAAGCCGCCTTGATCTTGTTTGGCTGGGGCGTGATCTATTTCGTGGCAGGCGCGCCCCTGACCCTGATTGGCGGGATCGGTGGGCTGGTCGCCTTTGGTGCCACCATTGCCTATGAATCGTCTGAGCATTTCGCCCGCCGCATCGACGGGTTCCTGAACCCTGATGTCGATCCGCGCAGCCAGATTGGCTATGCCACCAACGCGATCCAAGAGGGCGGCTTCTTTGGCGTGGGCGTGGGGGCGGGTCAGGTCAAATGGACCCTGCCCGATGCCCATACCGATTTCATCATCGCCGTCGCCGCCGAGGAATACGGGCTGATCCTTGTCTTGATGATCATTGGCCTTTACGCGACAGTCGTCGTTCGGTCCCTGTTTCGCCTGATGCGCGAGCGCGATCCTTTTATCCGTTTGGCCGGGACCGGACTTGCCTGTATCTTTGGTGTTCAGGCCATGATCAATATGGGGGTGGCCGTGCGCCTGCTGCCCGCCAAGGGCATGACCCTGCCCTTTGTCAGCTATGGCGGATCGTCCGTTATCGCAGCCGGGATCACGCTGGGGATGCTGCTTGCGCTGACACGGTCACGGCCACAGGGCCAGATCGGCGACATCCTGCGCCGTGGTCGTTGAGGGGGGCCGCCAATGGGACATGAGCCGCTTTTGCTGATCGCAGCCGGAGGCACCGGCGGACATATGTTTCCCGCGCAAGCCTTGGCCGAAGCGATGGTGCGCCGCGGCTGGCGGGTGAAACTGTCAACCGATGCACGGGGCGCGCGCTATACGGGCGGCTTTCCTCATGTGGTAAAGGTGGAGCAGGTTTCCTCGGCCACATTGGCACGGGGTGGGGCCTTGGCCAAGCTGATCGCCCCGTTGCGCATTGCGGGGGGCGTGATTTCTGCTGTCTTTGGCCAGTTGCGCGACAAGCCAACGGTGGTGGTCGGGTTTGGCGGCTATCCCACGATTCCGGCCCTGTCCGCCGCTTGGGTTCTGCGCCGCCCCCGGATGATCCACGAACAAAACGGTGTGCTTGGCCGGGTCAATCAGGTGTTCGCCTCCCGCGTTCAGGCTGTCGCTTGCGGCACATGGCCCACCACACTGCCGCCGGGGGTCGAGGGGACCTATACCGGAAACCCGGTCCGCCTGTCGGTTCTGGATCGCGCAGGGGCAGGCTATATTGCGCCCGGGGATTACCCGATGAGCCTTGTTGTGATCGGCGGATCGCAGGGCGCGCGGATTTTGTCCGAGGTGGTACCCGCGGCGGTGACCGCCCTGCCCGACGCTATTCGCCGCAACCTGCGCGTCGCCCATCAGGCCCGCGAAGAAGACCTGCCCCGCGTGATCGAGGCCTATGAGGCGGCAGGGATCCTCGCAGAGGTTGCGCCCTTTTTCACCGATATTCCCCGCCGCTTGTCCGAGGCGCAATTGGTCATCTCGCGCTCTGGGGCGTCATCGGTGGCGGATATCTCGGTGATTGGCCGACCGTCGATCCTGATCCCCTATGCCGCAGCGACCGCCGATCACCAAACCGCCAATGCCCGTGGTCTGGTCGACGCCGAGGCCGCGATCCTGATCCCGGAGGCAGCCCTTGACGCCCCGATGCTTGCCTCGCATATGGCGGCAGTCTTGTCGCAACCAGATGCCGCCAATCGTATGGCCGCCAATGCCCTGTCGCAGGGCCGCCCCGACGCGACGGAAAGACTTGTCGCGCTCGTTGACCAGCTTGCCGAAGGAACCGCCGCATGAATGCCGCAACCAAACTTCCCCTTGAACTGGGGCCCATCCACTTTGTCGGCATTGGCGGCATTGGCATGTCAGGCATCGCCGAAGTGCTGATGAACCTTGGCTACCGGGTGCAGGGTTCGGACTCCAAGGCCTCGAAGATCACCGAGCGACTGGTGCAACTGGGCGCCACGTTCTTTGAGGGGCAGTCTGCCGAGAACATCGGCGAGGCGGCGGTGATCGTCATTTCCTCGGCCATCAAAAAGGGAAACCCGGAACTGGAAGAGGCGCGTCGCCGCAAATTGCCCGTGGTCCGCCGCGCCGAGATGCTGGCCGAATTGATGCGCCTGCGCTCCAACATCGCGATTGCTGGCACGCATGGCAAAACCACGACCACAACGATGGTGGCCACGCTTTTGGACAAGGGCGGGTTTGATCCCACCGTGATCAACGGCGGCGTGATCCATGCCTATGGCTCCAACGCGCGCGCGGGTGCGGGCGAGTGGATGGTGGTCGAAGCGGACGAGTCGGATGGCTCGTTCAACCGCCTGCCCGCTACCATCGCCATCGTCACCAATATCGACCCCGAGCATATGGAGCATTGGGGGTCCTTCGATGCGCTGCGCAAAGGGTTCCTCGATTTTGTCTCAAACATCCCCTTTTACGGGCTGGCAGTCTGCTGCACTGACCACGCCGAGGTTCAGGCCCTTGTCGGCCGCGTCACCGATCGCCGCATCACGACCTTTGGCTTCAACCCGCAGGCCGATGTGCGCGCAGTCAACCTGACCTATGAAAACGGCACCGCACATTTCGACATCTTGCTGCAAGGCGAAGGCCCGGATGCCCGGATCGAGGATTGCACCTTGCCAATGCCCGGAGATCACAACGTCTCGAACGCGCTATCGGCTGTGGCTGTGGCGCGGCATCTGGGTATGAAAAAGGACGAAATCCGCGAGGCACTGGCCAATTTCGCGGGCGTCAATCGCCGCTTTACCAAGGTGGCCGAGGTGAATGGCGTGACAATCATCGACGACTACGGCCACCACCCGGTTGAAATCGCCGCGGTTCTGCGGGCCGCGCGTCAGGCGACCAAGGGCCGCGTGATCGCCGTGCATCAGCCGCACCGCTATACCCGACTGTCCAGCCTGTTTGACGACTTCTGCACCTGTTTCAATGATTGCGATGTGGTCGCCATCGCCGAGGTCTATGCCGCAGGTGAGGACCCGATCCCCGGAGCCTCTCGCGATGATCTGGTGGCGGGGCTTATTGCCCATGGCCATCGCCACGCCCGCGCCCTGCTGGATGAGGCCGATCTGGCCCGACTGGTCAAGGAACAGGCCCGCCCCGGCGATATGGTCGTGTGCCTTGGGGCTGGAACGATTTCTGCTTGGGCGAACAACCTTCCGGCCAAACTGATGGGTGAGGCCGCATGAGCCTGCCGCTGATCATCGGGGCCCTTTGGGTCGTGGCTGCGGCCATAACGGCCATGCTGCCCATGCGGACACAGATGGTTCCGGGGATCACCCTTCTGATCGCGGCCCCGGTTTTGCTGGTCTGGATCGGGCTGACACATGGCTGGCTGTGGCTAGCCTTTGGCACCTTTGCCCTTGTCTCGATGTTTCGCAACCCGTTGCTATATTTTATCCGCCGAGCCTTGGGTTATCCCAGCCCCGATCCGCGAAAGGCCGCACCATGAGCTATCCTTTGATTGCAGCGCTAATGTGGCTCGTCATCGCAAACGTCATCGCGATGTTTCCGTCGCGCGACCACCATTGGCGCACAGCCTACGCGCTCATCACCATCGGGATCCCCCTTTTGGGTTGGGTCACTTCTGTGGAGGGCCCGCTTTGGGGGTTGATCCTGCTGGCCGGGGGCGCATCGGTTTTGCGCTGGCCCCTGATCCATCTGTGGCGTCGGATCCGCCCGCAGCCGAAAGAACCCGCTGAGTAGGCGGGACTACTTCCCCTTCCACACCGGATCGCGCTTTTCGGCAAAGGCGCGCGCGCCCTCAAGCTGATCCTCTGACGAATAAAGCCGGTCCACCGTTGGCATCTGACGTTTGGTCACCCGGTTCAGCGCGTCTTGGAACCGCATCGCCTCGGCCTCGCGCACGACTTCCTTGATGGCGGCATAGACAAGCGGCGGCCCGCTTTCCAACAGCCGGGCCAGATCCCATGCCTTGGGCAAAAGATCAGCGGGCGTCGTGATCTCTTTGAGCAGCCCCCAACGCAGGGCCTCCTCTGCGTCAAACCACCGCCCGGTCAGCAAAAGGTCCATCGCGACATGATAGGGAATCCGCTTGGGCAGCTTGATGCTGGCCGCATCCGCAACCGTGCCCGACCGGATTTCAGGCAGCGCAAAGGTCGCATTGGCCGAGGCAAGGATCAGATCACACGACAGCGCCAGTTCCAGCCCCCCGCCACAACAGATGCCATTCACGGCGGCGATGACGGGCTTGTTCAGATTTGGCAATTCTTGCAAACCACCAAAGCCGCCCACACCATAATCCCCGTCGACCGCGTCCCCCCCTGCCGCCGCCTTCAGATCCCAACCGGGGCAAAAGAACTTTTCGCCTTCAGCCCGCAAGATGGCCACCCGAAGGGTATCGTCATCGCGAAACTCGCGGAACACCCCCCCCATGATCCGACTGGTGATCAGATCAATCGCATTGGCCTTTGGGCGGTCAAGCGTGACCTCCAAAATCGCACCCTCGCGCCGCGTGCGGATCGGGCCATCGGTTCGCATCTGCATCATGTCATTGCCTCCCAGATCACCGCATCCGCCGCAATCGCCCCTTTGGCGCGCAACATCAGCGGGTTGATTTCCACCTCTTCGAACCGCGGGTCTTCCAGCATCGCTTGCACGGCTAATACAACGTCAACCGCCGCCGCCACATCCGCCACAGGCCGCCCGCGATAGCCATCGAGCAAAGGCCAAAGCCGCAGCTGCCGCAGCGCCGCCCAGACTTCCGGTCTTGTCACCGGGGCCACAAGTGTCACGGTATCAGCCAATAACTCGGCCTCAACCCCGCCAAACCCAAGGGTCACCGTGGAGCCATAGACCGGATCGCGCCGGACCCCCACCAAAATCTCGGCAAGCACATCCGTCACCATCTCTTCGGCCAGATAGCCCTGCGCACCGGGCATCTCTGCCTGCCCCTCCAAGGACATAAGCCCCAGACGCACAGCCCCCACGTCGGACTTATGCGCAAAGCCAAGCCCTTTGAGCGCGATCTTCCCCGTCAGCAGGTCGGTAAGCGGGACAAGACCTGCGAGGCTGGGGGAGTGGACGCCCTTGGGAACCGTGATCCCGGCCCCGGACAACAGCGCCTTTGACACCACCTCGTCCAACATGCCCATCGCGCGTGGCGGCTGGGCCACGTGTGGCAGCCACCCCGGCCGCGCAGCCGCCGTCTGTGCCGCCACAAGGGCAGGCAAGGCCGCCGAAAGTCCCATCAACGGGCATAAACCCCGCTCCATCATCGCAACCGCCAGTGCCTCATCAAGGTTTTCAGGCAGCGAGGCGACCGGGAAAGCGGGCTTGCCCGTCGCCACCTGCGCCGCCTCAATCGCATCAAGCGCGGGCTGAAAGCTTGACGGATCACAGCGGTCCGGACGCGGCGGGTCGATGATATAAAGACCCGCATCATAGGCCTGCAACATGGTGGTGAACACATCGGTCGTCCGTGGCCCGTCACCCCAGATAAAGGTATGGTAATCCAAAGGGTTCGCGATGGTCACAATGGGGCCAAGGATCTGCGCCAACCGCGTCTTCGTGCCTTCGGGCACCGGCGGAAACGCGATCCCATAGGGGGCTGCCAGATCCGCCACCAACCCCGCCTCGCCCCCTGAACACGACAGCGAACATAGCCGCCCCCCGATCTGCGGGCCATGCACATGGAAAATCTTCAGCGTCTCGATCAGCGCGTCCAAAGTGGCAACCTCAGCCACCCCCGCCTGCCGCAAGAAGGCGCTGCTTGCCGCCCCCCCGCCCGCCAGCGAGGCCGTGTGGGATGCTGCCGCCACCCGGCTCAACTCAGTCTTGCCGGATTTGACGCAGACAATCCCCTTGCCGGCTGCACGTGCCGCCTGCGCCAGCGCTGCAAAGGCCGGGGCGTCGTCAATCCCTTCGACATACATGCCAATCGCCGTCACCCGCTCATCTGCCAAAAGCGCCCCGGCCAGTTCCGCCAAACCGACCTGAGCGGCGTTGCCCAGACAGGCGACATAAGCGACAGGCAGACCGCGCGCCTGCATGGTCAGGTTTATCACGATATTGGACGACTGGCTCAGCAGCGCCACCCCGCGTTCCACCCGCCGCCCACCATGCTGATCCGGCCACAAAAGCGCACCATCAAGGTAGTTGATCACCCCATAGCAATTGGGCCCAAGGATCGGCATATCTTGCGCGGCTTCCACCAAGTCGACCTGCAAGCCAGCCTCGCCTGCCTCCTCCCAACCACTGGCAAAACATATCGCCCCCCCTGCCCCCATGGCAGACAGACGGCGCACCACATCAACGGTCGCAAATCGATTGACCCCGATAAAGGTGGCATCCGGCGGGCTGGGCAAATCGGCAAGCGTGCCAAAGGCCGCAAGCCCCCCAACCGTCTCCCGTTTGGGATGAACAGGCCAGATCGGCCCATCAAACCCCATCTTTCGACATTGCTCGATCACATTCTCTGCCCAGCCAGACCCGAGAACCGCAATCGACTGCGGACGCAAAAGCCGGTGCAGGCGCGTCATGCCAACACACTCTGAAATGTGGACAGGCCGGGGGTTTTCCACCCCCGGACCCCCGGAGGATATTTATGAACAGATGAAGACGCCACACAAACACAAAACGCACGCCCTGCCCCCGATTTCGAGGACAGGGACGCGTCACCTGTTACCGTCATCGGGGTCCCCCCCTGTTCGGCAGGGTTAGAATCGCAGCGCATGGTTAATTTTCCGTTTCATCTGTTTGAAAATATCCTCGGGGGGTGAGGGCGTAGCCCGAGAGGGGCAGACAGCCCCCCAAACTTTTTGCAAAAAGTTTCTACCCTCCGACGGCCCGCAGGAGCTCACGACTGATGATATGGCGCTGGATCTCGGAGGTGCCTTCCCAGATCCGCTCCACCCGCGCATCGCGCCAGATCCGCTCCAGCGGCAACTCCTCCATCAACCCCATGCCGCCGTGGATCTGAATTGCCTCATCGGCGATCATCGCCAGCACTTCGGTCGCCTTGAGCTTGGCCATCGACATATCGGCTTCGGTCACGCTGACCTGATCGAACTTCCACGCGGCCTCCCATGTCAAAAGCTCTGCTGCTTTCAACTCCATCGCCATATCGGCCAGCTTGAAGCTGACGCCTTGAAACTTGCCGATGGCCTGACCGAATTGCTTACGCTCGGCGGCGTAAGAAATCGCATGCCCCAAGGCGCGGTCGGCGCGGCCTAGGCAGGTGCTGGCCACTTGCAGACGGGTGGCGCCCAGCCATGTATTTGCGACCTCAAAGCCCCTATGCGCCTCGCCCAGCACATTCTCGGCCGGCACGCGGCAATCGTCGAAATCCAAAACGGCGTTGGTATAGCCGCGATGGCTGACGTTGCGATACCCCTCGCGGACGGTAAAGCCCGGCGTGTCCTTATCGACAAAGAAGGCCGTGATCTTTTTCTTGGGTCCGCGCGGAGTGTCTTCTTCTCCCGTTGCCATGAAGGCGATGGTAAAGCCCGCCAGATCGGCATGGCTGATGAAATGCTTGGTGCCGTTGAGCACCCAATCCGTGCCGTCCTGACGCGCAGTGGCCTTCATTCCGCGCAGGTCCGAGCCCGCGCCCGGTTCCGTCATTGCCAGACAATCCCATGTCTCGCCACGAATGCAAGGCATCAAATACCGCTCGCGCTGTTCGGGCGTGCCCGCCAGCAAGATGTTGGACGGGCGCGCGACGCAGGTCCAGTGCAAGGCATAGTTTGCCCGGCCCAATTCCCGCTCATACAAAAGCCATGACAGCGTATCGAGGCCCGCGCCCCCCACTTCTTCGGGCATATTGGCGGCATAAAGGCCCGCAGCCATGGCCTTGGCCTGCACCTCGCGGATCACCTCCATCGGCAAGACGCCCGTGCGTTCCACGGCGGCCTCATGCGGGTAAAGTTCCGCCTCTACAAACGCGCGCGTCGTCTCGACGATCATGCGCTGCTCATCTGTCAGTCCAAAGTTCATGGCGCCCTCAGGGGTCAACGTTATAGGTCATGCCATCCACCGCCAGCGCCTGACCAGAGATCATGCGCGCGGCGTTGGAGGCGAGGAAAAGCGCCATATCCGCCACATCTTGCGGGTCGGACAGGCGTTTGAGGGCGGTGCCACTGGCATAGCCTTGGCGCACGGCATCGGGCGACATGCTTTTTGCAGCGGCCTCGGCCTCGATCACATGGTCGATGCGCGGGCCGTTCACCGATCCGGGGCAGATCGCATTGGCGCGGATGCCATGGGGGCCCAGTTCCATCGCGACTGTTTTCATCAGCCCGATCACCCCCCATTTCGCCGCAACATAGGGCGCACGATAGGGCGTGCCGTAAAGGCCGCTGGTGGAGGAGGTAAAGATCATGCACCCCGCCCCTGCAGGCTTCATCATCCGGGTTGCATATTTCGCCGCCAGCATCGCACCATCAAGGTTGACCGCAAGGCACTGGTGCCAACTGTCTAGGTCCATCTCTTCGATTGACAAGGTTGGCCCCTTGATCCCGGCATTGGCGCACAGCACGTCCAATCCGCCCCAATCGCCCGCGATCTGGGCAAAAAGGGCCGCCATCTGTGCCTCATCCCCTGCATCGCACAGCGTGGCGCGGATATGGGCCGGGACCGCAGCCACCGCCCCCGCATCCACATCCGTGACCCAGACCTGATCCCCGCGCGCGGCAAAAGCGAGGGCCATCACAAGGCCAATGCCATTGGCGCCCGCCGTGATCAGAACCCTGCTCATTTCCGCTGGCCCACATGGCGGCCCGCCGCCTCGGGCCGGGGCAATTCAGCGTGCGCCTTTGCAATCGGCACCAGCCGGGCAAGGATGTTCTCGGGGGCCGCACAGGCCTTTCCTGCAGCCATATCGACATGCAATAGCATCTGCTCCAGCGTCGCCACGGCAGCACCCTCTTTCAGAATGCGGATAAAGATGTGCAGGCGTTTTTCATCGGCATGGATCACCTGAACCGTTCCTGTCAGCGCATCGCCCAACTTTGCCTCACCCAAGTGCATGATATGCGTCTCGGCGGTGTAATAGCTGAACCCGGTGCCGACATAGGCGATATCCGCGCCGATATGGCGCAGGAATGCATCCGAGGTTTCCGAGGCCGCGAACAGATAGCGGCTTTCGGTCATGTGGCCGTTGTAGTCGATCCAGCCGGGAAGAACGGTCATCCGGGCACAGTCCATCGGCCCCTCGCCCACAACAGGTTCCGGCAGGGCCGCGCGGCGGCGCGCGTCATGTTCCAGCAAGACCATGCCCGCGCCCCAGTTGCGCTCTTTCAACACCCGCAGGAACCCAATCAAGTTGCGGTCGCGGATACGTTCCAATTCTCGGATCGTGTAGTGGCCCGATTGCGCATCGGATTGCCCCGCGATCAGGTCCACAAGTTCATCGGTAAATTCCGGAACATCCGTCAACTTCGTCCATGGCCATTGCAAGCAGGGGCCGAACTGCGCCATGAAATGCTTCATCCCCGCCTCGCCACCCGCGACGCGATAGGTTTCAAACAGGCCCATCTGACCCCAGCGCAGGCCAAAGCCCATGCGGATGGCCTCGTCGATTTCTTCAGTCGTGGCGATGCCGTCCTTGACCAGCCAAAGGGCCTCGCGCCAGACCGCCTCAAGGAACCGATCCGCAATATGGGCGTCGATCTCTTTGCGCACATGCAGGGGGAACATGCCGATTTCGCGCAGGATTTCCTTGGCTGCGTCGATCACGGCGGGGGTGGACCGGGGTGAGGGCACCACTTCGGCCAGTGGCAACAGGTAAACGGGGTTGAAAGGATGGGCCACAAAGATCACACCGGGATTGGCGGCATTTTCCTGCAATTGGCTGGGCTTGAAGCCCGAGGTTGAGGAACCGATGGGTGTCTCCAAAGGTGCAGCTTGCTGGATTTGCGCAAGAACGCGGTGTTTGAGGTCAAGCCGCTCCCCCACGGATTCCTGAATGTAATGCGCGCCCTGAACCGCTTCGGAGACAGAGGAGACGAAGGACAATTTGCCCTCGGTAGGCAGCGGCCCATCCGACAAGGCGGGCAGCGAAGCGCGGGCATTGGCCAGCACCTCGCCCACCTTGCGCGGGGCCTCTGGGTCAGGGTCATAAACGGCCACGTCCCAGCCGTTGAGCAAAAAGCGCGCAGCCCAACCGCCGCCAATAACCCCGCCCCCAATGATCCCCGCCTTGCGCGCCATCTTGTTCTTCCCTGTTCATTCATTTTCGGGCGATGGGTCCCCTTGACCCTTTCGCCCCATTTCACGTTGCATCCGGTTTTGGTTTAGCGTTGCGGGGTGCGCTGCATGGCGGCCTCGTCATAGCCGTTCTTGCGAAACACCTCGCGCGCCCACAAGCGTTGCTCGGGGCTGAACGAGCGGTCGCGGTGCAGCACCCATCCGGCGATCCGCGTGGGCGTGCCGACCAGAACTGTGCGACCGTCGCGGCTGGCCCCGATCACCCAATAGTCACCAGCAAAGGGCACACCCTCCAGCCGGACCTTGAACTTGCCCGGTCCGTCGGGCGTTGCCACCCCGGAAATCTGCACCACCTGCCCGTCGCGCAGACAGCGGTTCACCAGCCCGAGCGTTCCGTCGCCCCAGTTGGAATAGGTGGCGGTGGTCTTGGTGCAGCCATCTTGAAACGGGCCGGGATAGGTTGCCACTTCATACCATTTGCCCACCAGCCGTTCCGGCGCAATCGGCAGCAGATACATCGGAGCCTCGGCATAGCGGGGGGAAGGCGTGTGCGGATCACATCCCGCAAGCGTCAGCGCCCCGATCATCCCCAAAGAGAATTTCCGGATCATGCCTGCCCCCTTTGTGCGGCCACAGCCGCATCCCCCAAGGGCACCCGCACACCGGGGCGGATCACGGATGGATCATAGGCAGTGCGCGCAAAAACCCCCTCAACCATTTCGGCAAAAAAGCTGACGGGCAAGGATGGATAGTCTGGATCAAAGCTGGATTGATCCCAACGCTCACAAAACCCGTCGCAATCGTCGTAATAGGCGTGCCCTTTGAACTTGTCGCGGGCATGTGGGTTTCCGCCCGTGTGATGGGCATAATACAGGCGCTGGAAATCGCCGTGCTTTTCGACAACCCAAGTCACCTGTTCGCGCACGAAGGGCTTCAGGATCGCCGCCGCATATTCATCATGGTTGAAAGGGGCAAAGATGTCGCCGATGTCATGCAACAGCGCCGCCACGACCCAATCGGTATCGGCCCCGTCTCGCCATGCGCGGGTCGCGGCCTGCACCGAATGGCCAAGCCGCGTGATCTGATAGCCCGACAAGCTTTCGTCCAACTGCGTCAGCGCGCCCAAAAGCCGCTTGGCCGTGCCCGAGGCATAGTCCCGCTCCAGCCCGTCAAGCAGATGATAATCTGCCGCGTCGCCGTCCTTCATGGCCGTGAACTTGACCTTGTTCATTCCTATCTCCCCAAGGGTGCGCGTTTCTCCAGTTTCAGGCGCGCCCGCACTTCGGCAGGCGTGATCACCCGCGCGCCCATGTTTTCGATGATCGTGGCCGCGCGCTCGACCAGTTGAGCATTGGTCGCCAGAACGCCTTTGTCGAGCCAAAGATTATCCTCCAGCCCGACACGCACATTGCCACCCGCCAAGACAGAGGCCGCAACATAAGGCATCTGATGACGGCCAAGCGCAAAGGCCGACCAGTGCCAGTGGCTGGGCACATTGTTGACCATCGCCATCAGCGTATTGAGGTCATCGGGGGCCCCCCATGGCACGCCCATGCACAGCTGCACCAGAACCGGGTCGGGGATGATCCCTTCGGTCGCCAATTGCTTGGCAAACCACAGATGGCCGGTGTCAAAGGCCTCGATCTCGATCCGCGTGCCTGCCGCCACCATCCGCGCCGCCATGTCGCGCAACAGACCCGGCGTGTTGACCATCACATAGTCGGCCTCGTTGAAGTTCATCGTGCCGCAATCCAGCGTGCAGATTTCCGGGCGGCATTCGACGATATGGGCCACGCGTTCGGTGGCCCCCGCCATGTCAGATTTCTGGCTGATGCGGTTCATCGCCTCGGTGCCGTCAAACAGCATGTCGCCGCCCATGCCCGCGGTCAGGTTCAGCACCACATCTTCGCCCGCATCGCGAATCCGCTCGGTCACTTCGCGGTAAAGCGCCAGATCGCGCGAGGGCTTGCCGGTTTCAGGATCGCGCACATGGCAATGCACCACCGCCGCCCCGGCCTTGGCGGCATCAATGGCACTGTCGGCGATCTGTTTGGGGCTGCGCGGCACATGCGGGCTGCGGTCCTGCGTGCCCCCCGATCCGGTCACGGCACAGGTGATAAAGACCTCACGGTTCATGGTCAGCGGCATCGGCAAATCTCCTCTTTGCCCGCACCTTAGCGGTCTTGCGGCGCGGCGCACGGCATTTTGCGAAATCAAAAGGCCGGAAAGCGCCATCTTTGTCGCCGTTTGCGCCCCACGCTGGGGTCAGCCATCCCTTTGGAAGCACCACGCAAAAGGGCAGCCCTTGCCATTAGGCCAGATTATTGACGGCCCGCAGTCAAGCGGCAAAAATCTGGTCGCGCGGATCGTTGAATGATCTGCCGCAAGACGTCAGGTTTCAAGAAAAGCTCCAATCCGCCAAAGCCGCTTTCGACACGTCCTTGGTGGGGGAACTTGGCTTGATGGGAAAATTCGGTCCCACGTCTATTCGGTCCCACGTCTAACTGGGAGGGCGCACCGTTATCTCTGGTGACCAGGTCGCGCGCACATCGTCAATGGCAATCCGCCCGCGTGGGAAAGCCCCGCCGTTGTCCATCGTGAAATTCAACGTAAACCGCGTCACGCGCCCTTCGCCCGGCGCGGCGAATGCTGTCGCCCATGATATTGTTTCGCTCCCGGTGCGCCAGACGACACGGGTTTGCCCAGTTCGGGGGGTAACGATGATTGTCACCAAGGACGCAGCACCAAGCGTTCTGATCGAAAATGTCCGTTCGTCCCCCGCGTCCGCTCCGCGGATCGTCACGGTGTCGCCCACCAAGCGGAACCGCACAGACGTCCCGCCACCTTGAAGGAATGAAATCGTTTTCCCGCGCGCCGTTTCGTTGGAAAACAGGAACGAAACCGTGTGGCGGCCGGTTTGCTGTGGTTCTGGAATGGGTTGTGAGCGGAACGTCACAGAAGAGTTTGCAATGACTTCAAGCGACTGCCGCCCAGTGCGAAGACCGGTTGGGTCGGAAATCGGAAAGCCCCGGACTGATCCCTGAAACGGTGAGCTTAAGACAATCTCGTCGTCTGGATACCCCGCCGGCAAGGGCGAAGGCGGGGCCCCAACGCGGTCATCCTCAAAATTTGCGATCAGAGACGAACATCCACCAAGCAGCACGACAGCAAGAAATGACACAGCGCGCATCGGAATTGCTCCTTTGATAATAGGAGGAAATCTTAATAATTTATCGCGGTATGATAGCCAAAATTGCGACTTCTCACAACCGTTGCCAAGGCCCGACCCCGCTGCGTGCGGCCAAAGGTCTGTTGGAAAGCGACTTTCCGCTTGCGACGGCTTGCCCCCGTTCCCAAGCGGAAACACCCGGATCAAAGCACATATGTCGGCGTGGATGATTTTCCCCCACGCGCGCCAGACGCCAGAAATAGACGGGGGTTGGGGCCCTGCTTTATGAATGCATCTGACGGCGGACAGCAGCCTTGGCTTTCAAAGGCCCCGACAGCAGCACGGCAGGCCCGCGGATAGATCCCCCCTGTAGGGTTCAGTCGCCTTGCTGCCACGGCCAGTCACCCTTTGGTTTGGCAAAACGGGGGCCACTCAGCCCCCGCATCCCCATATCCCCGTATAGGTCCCGCTGAGGGCAGCACCCGACTCAGGCCGCGTCCAGCAGCCCGCGCCCTTTCAGCAGCGCCTCAACCCCCGGCATCTTGCCCCGGAATTTCAGGTAAAGCGCCTCGGCATCCTGCGACCCGCCTGCCGACAGAATGAATCGCTCCAACCGCGCCGCCACCTCGGGGTCAAAGGCATCCCCTGTCTCTTCAAAAGCGGCAAAGGCATCGGCATCCATCACTTCGGACCACATGTAGGAATAGTAGCCCGAGCTGTAACCGTCGCCTGAAAACACATGGGCAAATTGTGGCGTGGCGTGGCGCATCCGGATGGCGCGTGGCATGCCCAAAGCTTCCAGCACCTCCGCCTGCTTTTGCATCGGATCGGCAGGTGCGGGGCCTGCGTGGAATTCCAGATCCACCATGGCACTGGAGACAAATTCCACCGTGGCAAAGCCCTGATCATAGGTCCCTGCCGCGAGCAGCCGCTGCAACATATCGGCAGGCATCGGCTCGCCCGTCTGCCAGTGCAGCGCGTGTTTCTCCAACACTTCCGGCACCTCAAGCCAATGCTCGTAAAGCTGGCTTGGCAGTTCCACGAAATCGCGGGCCACAGAGGTGCCGCTGATAAAGCCATAGGTCACATCCGACAGCATCTGATGCAGTGCATGACCGAATTCGTGAAACAGGGTGCGGGCGTCGTCATAGGACAACAAGCAGGGCTCGCCCTTGGCAAAGTTGCACACATTCACCACGATGGGCCGCACGTCCCCGCCCAGCTTTTTCTGGCTGCGCATGGCTGAACACCACGCGCCCGAGCGTTTTGATCCCCGCGCGAAATAATCTCCCAAGAACACGGCCACATGCGCGCCCTTACGGGTCACTTCCCATCCGCGGACGTCGCCATGATAAAACGGCCCGTCAATCTCGCGAAACTCCAGCCCGAACAAACGGTTGGCACAGTCGAACTGGGCGGCAAGCATGACATCCAGCGAGAGATAGGGTTTCAGCGCGGCCTCATCCAGATCATGCTCGGCCTGCCTGCGCTTTTCGGAGTAATAGCGCCAATCCCACGCCTCCAATGGCCCCTCGATCCCATCGGCGTGCAACATCGCCTCCAGAACCGCCGCGTCAGCCTCTGCCGTCCGCTTGGCCGGTTCCCAGACCCGCATCAGCAGATCACGCACCGCTGATGGGGTCTTGGCCATCTCGGGTTCCAGCTTGAAATCTGCAAAACTGGTATAGCCCAGCAGTTTGGCCCGCTCTTGCCGCAAGGCGAGGGTTTCGGCCGCAATGGCGCGGTTATCATGGGCATTGCCATTGGCGCCCCGCGCAACCCAAGCCTCATAGGCCTTTTGGCGCAGGCCTCGCCGGGGCGAGAATTGCAAGAACGGCACGATCAAGGAGCGGTTCAGCGTCACCACCGCGCCTTGCACGTCCCGCTCTGCCCCCGCCGCGCGGGCGGCAGCAACCACAAAATCCGGCAAACCCACCAGATCCTCATCCGAAAGCTCCATGAACCAACCACGCTCTTCGGCCAAAAGGTTCTGGCTGAACTGTGTGCCCAAGACAGCCAAGCGGGATTTCACTTCGGTCAATCGGGCGGCCTCTGCCCCCTCCAGCAGCGCGCCTGATCGCACGAACATCCGGCGATACAGGGTCAAGACCCGCATCTGCTCATCGTTCAGACCAAGATCGTCCCGCGTCTGCCACAGGCTTTCGATGCGCGCAAACAGCGCTTTGTTGTTCGTCACCTCACTCGAAAACGCACTCATTTTCGGGGCAAGATCGCGCATCAACGCCTCGCGCGCCTCATTTGAGTCGGCACCTGAGAGGTTGTAAAACACCCCCGCAACCCGATCCAGCAGCGCCTCGGCCTGTTCCATTGCCTCGATCGTGTTGACGAAATCAGCGGGATCAGCCGACGCCGCAATGGCCGCAATATTTGCCCGCGCCTCGGCAAGGGCCGCGTCAAAGGCGGGCCCAAAGTCAGCATCCGTGATTTGGGCAAAGGGCGGCAGGGAAAAAGCGGTGGTCCAATCGGAAAGCAGGGCGTTCATGGGCAGTCTCCTTCATCCGCAAAGCTAGGCAGCATGGGCCCAAAGGTCCAGAGGTCACGGTGGTTCAAACCGCCCCCTCACCTCATTCGCAGCGCTTTGGGCACCGCACAGGGGGCGACGCTGCGGGTGGCAACGCCGCCTCGGGGGGCTCGATGCCCCGCGAGGCGGCTTTCTCATTTGAACCGATCTCGCAATTTTTGCATCGCGCTGCGGGTGTCTTGCTCCACTGGGATGGGCTCTTCCCGGGCGGGCGCTTTCGCAGGGCCTGCCGATCTCTCGGCCTTGTCCGACGACCTTGGCGGGGCGGTGCGCAAGGCCACTGCATTCATGAACTTCTGGCCATCGCCTTCGGCCAAGGCAGCGGCCCCATCGGAGATGCCGCGCAAAAGGTCATCCAGCCAGTCCTGATCGGCCTTGGCGAAATCATGCAGCACATAGGCGGCAACGGCATCCTTGTGGCCCGGATGGCCGATGCCAAGACGCACGCGGCCATAGGCCTCGCCGATATGGCCATGGATGGAGCGCAGGCCATTGTGGCCCGCATGTCCACCGCCTTGCTTGACGCGGCACTTGCCGGGGGCCAGATCAAGTTCGTCGTGAAACACGGTCAAGACCTCTGGCCCCAGCTTGTAGAACGACAATGCCGCCTGCACCGATTGGCCTGACAGGTTCATGAAGGTCCCGGGTTTCAGGAGCAAAACCTTTTCTGCCCCCAGCCGCCCTTCGCTGACCTCGCCCTTGAACGCAGGCCGCCATGGGCCAAAGCCATGGTCGCCCGCGATCCGGTCCACGGCCATGAACCCGATGTTGTGACGGTTGCCCGCATATTTCGCCCCCGGATTGCCCAGACCGACAAACAGCTTCATCAAAGCCTCCTACGTTCCCGCCTTCCTTGACGAAGCCTGCATCACCCGTCAAGCATCGCTCCATCATGTATGAGGGACCATGGGCTTTACAGTTGTCAGTTCTGTCAGGAATGAAGGCCCTTTCCTTGTGGAGTGGATCTGTTGGTATCGCCGCATGGGGTTTGACCAGATCGTTGTGGTGACCAACGATTGCGCGGACCACTCGCCGCAACTGCTCGATGCTCTGCAAGAGGCGGGTTGGGTGACCCATCTGCGCCATGAGGTGCCAGACCTCCAACACATTTGCGCCCGCAAGCTTGAGGCTGCCAAGGCCTTGCCGCAGGTCAATGGCGCGGATTGGGTTCTGGTTTGCGATGTGGATGAGTTCTTGGTCATCCACAAGGGACAGGGCCTGATCACCGATCTTTTGCCTCTGAACCCCGATTTTCTGGGCATGTCCTTTCACTGGAAGGTGTTTGGCACCTGTGGCCATGCACAGTGGGAAGATGGCCTGACACATCGCCAGTTCACCACAGCCGCCCTGTCGGAGGACGGCAGTTCAACTTGGGTGAAATCCATCACCTCGCACCCCGAGTGGTTTCGGCGTCTTGGAGAGCACGGGCCAAAACGCCTGCTGCCCCGCCGCGCGGCCCGTTGGGGCAGTGCCGGGATGCGGTGGGTGAATGCCGAGGGGCAAACCTTGGAGGAATGGTCGCCCGTGGGCGACTATATGCGCCGGACCTCGCCCGACAACGTGTCGCACCGGGTTGCCCAGATGAACCATTACATGGTCCGCTCGGTTGAGAGTTTTGGCTTGAAAAAGGGGCAGCTTTCCGCGGTCGCGGGCAAGGATCGCTACACCGACGCCTTCTTTACACGCTACAATCGCAACGAGGTTGAGGATCACAGCGCCCTTCGCCATCGCGTGGCGTTCGACGCGGTGCATGCCCAAGCGATGGCGCTGCCCGGCGTGGCCCGGCTGCACCACCTGTGTTGCGCCGATTACGTGGCCCGTCTCGCGGAAAAAGCGGGGGGCAAACCCTCTGATGACCCGCGCTATCAGGCGCATCTGGATCTGGCAGACGGGGACTAGCTTTCAGGCTCCCTTGGCTGTGCTGTGCCTGAAACGTCCCTTTGGTGTTGTTCGGCGCGCAGACCCATCGCGGATTGGCGGACGACTTCACTGATCTGCATCAATTGGTTGGCAAGTGGGCTGGTCTTGCGCCAGATCATGCCGATTGTCCGGTTCGGCTGCGGGCTCTTGAACCGTGCGATCGACACCGGGGCCGACCGTGTTTCCACCGGAACCGCCATTTCCGGGATCAGCGTCACGCCAATGCCCGCACCTACCATCTGCACCAAAGTGGACAAGGAACTGCCATCAAGCAATTCGCGCGGCAAAGAGGAGTGCATGTTGCAAAACGACAGCGCCTGATCGCGAAAGCAATGCCCCTCTTCCAACAGCAAAAGCCGCATCTCGCGCAGCGTCTCGCGGCTTGGCACGGGCTTGTGGGCATCCTCGCCCGGTCGCACCAGAACGAAGTCTTCGGAAAACAGCGCGACTTCGGTAAAGGACGGTTCTGAGACAGGCAGCGCCACAATGGCGGTATCAAGGCGGCCTTCGGTCAATTCTTCAATCAGTCTGGGCGTCAGGGTTTCGCGCAGATGAATGTCGATGTCCGGGTTCCAATGCGTCAGATTGCCAATGATCTTGGGCAATAAATAGGGTGCCACCGTCGGAATGACCCCGATTCTAAGGCGACCGACGAGTCGGCTTTGCGAGGCACGTGCCAGATCGCCCAACTCATCCACCCCGCGCAAAATGTCGCGCACCCGGCTTGTGAACACTTCGCCAAAATGTGTCAGCCGGATCTGGCGGGCATTGCGCTCAAAAAGTTCGGTTCCCAGTTCGGTTTCCAATTCCTTGATCTGCATCGACAATGCGGGCTGCGATATCGCGCAGGCATCCGCCGCCCGGCCAAAATGGCCATGGCGGGCAACCGCCTCAAAGTATCGCAATTGCTTGAGTGTCAGGTTCATCATCAGTCACGCTTATCGCTGCTATCAGAAAATCAGACTTAAACTAATCACTCAGCTTTGCTAGACCGCTCTCAGCGACCTTGGGGGCGGGTCCGTGTTGTGGCATCTTTGCGCAATGATGTTTCACATTGCCCGGCTACTATCGCCAAGAGAACACATGCGTACCCTCGCCAAGCTTACTCGGCCAGCGCCATTGCGGCCCGGCCACCCACCACATCTGTGATCGGAGAGACATATGGACGGAAATGACACCGGAGCCGCAGGCAAATGCCCTGTGATGCATGGCGTAAGCAAAAACGCGACCTTTGGGGTCCGGTCCAACCGGGATTGGTGGCCGAACCAGCTCAACCTTAAGATCTTGCACCAAAATTCTGCAAAATCCGATCCGATGGGTCAGGATTTTGATTATGCGGAAGAATTCAAGAAACTGGATTTGGCTGCGCTGAAAAAAGACATGTACGCCCTGATGACCGACAGTCAGGATTGGTGGCCCGCAGATTACGGCCATTACGGCCCCTTCTTCATCCGCATGGCATGGCACAGCGCGGGCACCTATCGCACCGGCGACGGCCGGGGGGGCGCGGGTTCGGGCACGCAGCGCTTTGCGCCACTGAATTCATGGCCCGACAATGGCAACCTTGACAAGGCTCGCCGCCTGCTGTGGCCGATCAAGCAAAAATACGGCAACCAGATTTCATGGGCTGACCTGATGATCCTTGCGGGCAATTGCGCGCTGGAATCGATGGGCTTCAAAACCTTTGGTTTTGGCGGCGGTCGCGCCGATGTGTGGGAACCGGAAGAAGATATCTACTGGGGCGCCGAGGACGCGTGGCTTGCCACCAGCGACAAACAAAACAGCCGCTATTCGGGCGACCGTGATTTGGAAAACCCGTTGGCCGCCGTCCAAATGGGCCTGATCTACGTGAATCCCGAAGGCCCGGACGGCAACCCCGATCCTTTGGCCTCGGCCCGCGATATTCGCGAAACCTTTGCCCGCATGGCGATGGATGATGCCGAAACTGTCGCCCTTGTTGCGGGCGGCCACACCTTTGGCAAGGCGCATGGCGCAGGTGACGCGGCCCTTGTCGGCGTGGAACCCGAAGGCGGCGCGTTGGAGGCTCAGGGCTTTGGCTGGCTGAGCAGCTATGCAAGCGGCAAGGGCGTTGACACCATCACGAGCGGCATCGAGGGGCCATGGACCGCGAACCCGACCAAATGGGACATGGGCTATTTCGATGTTCTGTTCGGCTATGAATGGCAACTGACCAAAAGCCCCGCCGGGGCGAATATCTGGGAGGCGGTGAACCTTGCGGCCAACGACCACGCGCCGCAGGTCGATGGCTCGGGTCAGCCGGTCAAGCTGATGATGACCACCGCAGACATGGCCATGCGCATGGACCCGGCCTATGAGGCAATCTCGCGTCACTTCCACGCGAACCCAGATGAGTTCGCCGATGCCTTTGCCCGCGCATGGTTCAAGCTGACCCACCGCGACATGGGGCCAAAGGTCCGCTACCTTGGGGCAGAAGTGCCGGCCGAAGATCTGATCTGGCAAGATCCGATCCCCGCCGCGACCCATGCACCAATCGATGCAGGTGACGTGGCTGCGCTGAAGGCAAAGATCGCAGCATTGGGTCTTTCCACCGCTGATCTGGTGTCGACCGCTTGGGCCTCGGCCTCGACCTTCCGCGGATCAGACAAGCGCGGTGGGGCAAATGGTGCCCGCATCCGCCTTGCCCCGCAAAAGGATTGGGAGGTCAACCAGCCCGCAAAACTGGCCGCAGTGCTGGAAACGCTGGAGGGCATTCAGACCGCGTTCAATGCTGGTGCAGGGGCCAAGAAAGTCTCACTCGCAGACCTGATCGTTTTGGGTGGCAACGTCGGGGTCGAACAGGCGGCAGCGGCGGCTGGCCAAAACGTCGAAGTGCCGTTCCTGCCGGGCCGCACCGATGCAAGCCAAGAGCAGACTGATGCCGAAAGCTTTGCCGTGCTTGAACCCATTGCGGATGGTTTCCGCAATTATCTCAAGGCGCAGTACAGCCTGACGGCCGAAGAGTTGTTGGTTGATCGTGCACATTTGCTTGGCCTGACCGCCCCGGAAATGACCGTTCTTGTTGGCGGCCTGCGGGTGCTTGATGTGAATGTGGATCAGGCCCAGCATGGTGTCTTTACCAAGCGTCCCGGCAGCCTGACGACTGACTTCTTCGTCAATCTGCTGGACATGCGCACAACGTGGAAACCCACATCTTCAGCGGGTGAGACGTTTGAGGGCCGTGATCGCTCCACCGGTGACCTGAAATGGACGGGAACGCGTGTCGATCTGGTGTTTGGCTCCAACTCGCAACTGCGCGCCGTGGCCGAGGTCTATGCGCAGCAAGACGCAAGTGCCAAGTTCGTGCGCGATTTCGTGGCGGCATGGACCAAGGTGATGAACGCGGACCGTTTTGATCTGGCCTAAGGTCAAACGCGTTTAAAAGATAAAGGCGGCGGCATGGGGAAACCTGTGCCGCCGCTTTCTTTTGGCCAGCCCGCGATGATGGCGGATGAACAAAAGCAAAAGGCGCGGAAGGTTTCCCTTCCGCGCCCAATCCAGCCCGAGGGCCGATCCTTACGCTTCTGCTTCGGCTTCTTCGTTGTCCGAAGACCGCAGACCCGATGGGGCCGCGATGTTTGCGATCACGAAGTTACGGTTGATCGAAGGCTTCACGCCTTCGGGCAACACGACATCATTGATGTGAATGACATCGCCGATGTTCTTGCCCGTCAGATCGACCGTGATGTGATCCGGGATATCACCAGCGGTGACTTCCAGTTCAACTTCCGGACGCACGATCGTCAGGGTTCCGCCGCGCTTGATGCCCGGAGCCTTGTCGGCGTTTTCAAAGTTCACGTGAATGAACAGGTTGATCCGGCTGGTACGACGCAGGCGCATCAGGTCGACGTGGGTCGGAAGATCCTTGACCACATCGCGCTGCACACCGCGGCAGATCACGCGGACATCTTCCTGACCTTCAACCTTGAGGTTGAACAGCGTCGACAGGAAACGGCCTGCCTTCAGCTTTTTCAGGAGGTAGTTGTATTTGATATTGATCGGTTGCGGGTCAACACCGCCGCCGTAAACGATACCGGGCACGAATTGCTCACGACGAGCTTGACGGGCGGCCCCCTTGCCTGTCCCCATCCGTGCTTCGGCGATCAGATCAGGGATCTCACCAGCCATTGCAGTTCTCCATATAATTAAGTCCACCGCCCTCCAAGGGTGCGCGGCGCGACCCCGGGCCTATAGCGGGGAATCAGCGGGTTGGAAAGACCTGATTGCGCAAAAGCGCCCTGCCTCTGCAAAGGGCCAGACAACGCGCGCGATCTGGGTGGTCTGAGCGCGGCATATATGAACGGTCACCCGACGCAAGACAAGCAGGGGCGAAGTCCCATGGGCTGGGCGGCATGGGCCGGACGTCGTCCAAAGCTCCTATCAAGTCGTGGGCGGGCTTGCCACTGCGGCGGGCGGAGCCTAGATCTTGATGACAAACGGAGCTTCCCCCCATGGCCAACACCCTGACAGTCGCGCGGGCGCCGCTTGCGGCTTTTACCGCCATGGGCGTGATCTGGGGCACCTTTGCCGCCGTGCTGCCCGATCTGAAGATCATGCTGGGGGTGGATGAGGCGCAGCTGGGCTTGATGTTGCTGCTCACGCCGCTCGCGGCTGTCACAGCGATGATGCTGGCACCGGCTTTCGGGGCGGCAATGGGGCGGATGGCGCTGCCTTTGGCAGCGCTTGCAATGGGGGCCAGCATTGCCATGCCGGGGCAGACGGCCAGCGTGTTGCTTTTCCCTGTGGCGATGATGCTCTGTGGTGCCGCGACCGGGTTGACCGATGTCTTGATGAACGCCCGCGTGGCGCAGATGGAAAACACCCGCAGCGTGCCGTTGATGAACCTGTGCCATGCCGTCTACAGCTTTGGCTATGCGGCGGCGGCGATTGGCACCGGGTCCCTGCGCGGGGCCGGTTGGGGGCCGGGTTGGGTGATGGGCACGATGGCACTGTTGGCGATCAGCTTTGCCCTGATGACATGGGAGCGGGATGGCCAGATCGACGGCCTGCGCAAGCCAACGGGGCCCGGTGTGGCTGGGCTGGGGATGATCCCGATCTTGGGCGGGCTGATGGTCTTGATCGCCTTTATGACCGAAAACGCGGCCGAGGCGTGGTCAGCCTTGCATATCGAAAAGACCTTGGGGGGCAGCCCGAGTGAGGGCGCGATGGGGCCCGCTGCATTGGCGCTGACCATGGGCTTTGCGCGGCTGGCAGGGCAAGGGCTGGCCAGCCGGATCAACCCGTTCCGTCTGCTGATTGGTGGGGCGCTTTTGGCGGCCTGTGGGGCCTTGGTGGCAGCGGCGGCGATGTCGCCCGCCATGGCCTATGCCGGGTTCATCGTGATGGGGTTGGGGGCATCTGTGCTGGCGCCGACCGCGTTTTCGCTTGTGGGGCGTCTGGCGCGGCCTGAGGCAAGGGCGCGGGCGGTGGCGCGCGCGACTTTGCTGGGATATTTCGGCTATTTCTTCGGCCCGCCCATGCTGGGATTTATCGCGGGCAGTTTCGGCTTGCGCATGGCCTTTGTCTTTGCCGCATTGATGCTGCTGTCGGTGCTGGCGCTGTCACCAGCCATGAAGCGTTCCGCGCGGGGCTGAGGCCCGCGGCGGGCCCCGCCGCGCAAATTCCTTGCAAGGAATTTGGGGGGGGCAAGCCCCCCCCTTTGGCCCCTATTGCCAATCACCTTCAAAGCCCTTGGGGATCAGCAAGTTGTGCCGCCCAAGGTTCTTGACATCACGCTCGCCACACAATGCCATCGAGGTGCTAAGTTCCTTCTGGATCACCTCCAGCGATTTGGTCACGCCCGCCTCGCCCATGGCCCCCAGACCATAGATATAGGATCGCCCGATCATCGTGCCCTTGGCCCCCAAGGCCAGCGCCTTGAGCACGTCCTGACCCGACCGGATGCCGCTGTCCATATGCACCTCGATCTTGTCACCCACCGCATCCACAATGGCCGGCAATGCCCGGATCGACGACAGCGCGCCGTCAAGTTGCCGCCCGCCGTGGTTTGACACCACGATGGCATCGGCACCGACGGACATCGCGTTGCGGGCATCCTCGGCATCCATCACGCCCTTGAGGATGACCTTGCCGCCCCACATTTCCTTGAACTTGGCGATCCGCTTCCAATCCAACGTCAGATCAAACGCCTCTGCTGTCCAGGATGACAGCGAGGACGGGTCCGACACGCCCTTGGCATGGCCCACGATATTGCCAAAGAACCGCCGCTTTGTGCCCAGCATCTCCAGCCCCCAGCCGATCTTGGTGGCAAGGTTGGCCATGGATTTGAGCGTGAATTTCGGCGGGGCCGACAGGCCGTTCTTCAGATCCTTGTGGCGCTGACCCATGATCTGCAGATCGACCGTGATCACGATGGCCGAACAGTTTGCCGCCCTTGCCCGTTCAAACAGGCGGCGCATGAAATCATCGTCTTTCAGGGTATAGACCTGAAACCAGAAGGGTTTGGTGGTATGGGCGGCGACATCTTCGATGGAACAGATGCTCATCGTTGAAAGGGTAAAGGGCACACCGAATTTCTCAGCGGCGCGCGCGGCCTTGATCTCGCCATCTGCCGCTTGCATCCCCGTCAGCCCAACTGGGGCAAGGGCCACGGGCATGGCCACCTTCTCACCAATCAGGGTGCTTTCGGTGGTGCGGCCCGACATGTCGACCGCCACCTTCTGGCGCAGCAAAAGCTTGGCGAAATCCGACGTGTTGTTGCGAAAGGTCTGCTCGGTGTAGCTGCCCGATTCCGCATAATCGTAGAACATCTTGGGCGTGCGGCGCTTGTGCAATTGTTTGAGGTCATCGATGCAAGTGATCACGGGCATCTGCTGCTTCCTTCGGTTTGGTCAAAGACTGTTACCAATTTCAACAAGTCCCCGCAAATGGAAAGCCCAAGCCCTCGCCCACCCTTTGACCGGGCAACAAGAAGTGACTGGCCAAGCGCGGGCAAGATGCGATAAACCGCAGCCACAATTGAGCGAGGATATGTCATGTCGGCCAAGGTTTTCATTGATGGCGAAGTCGGAACGACCGGGCTCCAGATCCGTGAGCGCCTGATCCGTCGCGATGACATTTCGCTTGTGCAGATTGACCCCGAACGGCGCAAGGACCCCGAGGCCCGGCGCGCGGCCTATGCCGCAGCCGATGTGGCGATCCTTTGCCTGCCGGACGATGCTGCGCGCGAGTCTGTGGCCCTCGCCCATGACCTGCCAACCCGGATCATTGATGCCAGCACCGCACACCGGGTCAATCCTGATTGGGCTTACGGCTTTGCCGAAGTCAGTGCCGCGCAGCGCAGCGCGATTGCGACGGCCAAATATGTCTCCAACCCCGGTTGCTATGCCTCTGGCGCAATTGCGCTTTTGGCGCCGCTTGTGGCGGCCGGTCTGATCGCGCCCGATGCCCCGATCACCATCAATGCTGTGTCGGGCTATTCGGGCGGCGGCAAGTCGATGATCGCGGAGTTTGAGGCCGGAACCGCCGGAAACTTCTTTTACTACGGCCTTGATCACAAGCAAAAGCATATCCCCGAGATCGTGCGGTGTTCGGGGCTGAGCCGGACACCGATCTTTGTGCCTTCGGTCGGGAATTTTGCCCAAGGCATGATCGTCCAGATCCCGTTGCACCTGCCCAAAGGGCAAAGCGCCGCGGATCTGCGCACCGCCCTTGAGGCGCATTATGCGGGGCAGCGGTTTGTGACTGTCGTCGATGGGACATCGCTTCTGCCACGCGTCAACCCAGAACGGTTGAATGACACCAACCAGATGGACCTGTCGGTCCACGGCAGCGCCGATGGGGAGCGCGCGGTTTTGCTGGCCACGCTGGACAATCTGGGCAAAGGCTCATCGGGCGCGGCGGTCCAGAACCTGAATATCATGCTGGGTCTGGATGAGGGGTTGGGGCTGTAGCCCCTAACCCTCGTATGACAAGGGAAGCACCGTCGTGCGCTTTACGGAGCGCAGCACCACTTGGATCGTGGTGCTGCGAACAAGGCCTGTTGCCATCAGCCGGTGCATCAAGAATGTGTCCAGATCTTCCGGGTCTTTGGACATGACCTTCAACATATAGTCACCCTCTCCGGTCACGGTGGCGCAATCGACAATGCGAGGGTCCGCCTGCACGAAGGCCGTGAAACGGGCGTGTGACGGCTCTGAATGATCGTTCAACCAGACGCACACATAGGCCACTGCCAACAGGCCCAAGGCCCTTGGGTTCACAATGGCGACCTGCCCTTCAATGACGCCCGCATCCTCCATCGCCTTGATCCGCCGCCACGTGGGCGAGGGTGACAGGCCCACCTGCGCTGCGATCTCGGCAAGGCTTTGGCGCGTGTCGACCTGCAGTGCCGCCAAAATAAGAAGGTCAAAGCGATCAAGGCCGGATATCATCTTTCGCCTTTGGTAAATTTGTTAATAAATTATGCTTGGATTTGGGCATATGGAATGAGGGCTTAGCAAGGCCCACGTGAAAATTCAGTGAATCATTCTGCGCAGATTGCAGGGGATAGCGCCCAAAATTTCAATCAACAGCGCAAGATCAACAGCCCGGCAACGCTGGGCCTTGCGCCGTTCCGATCAGGGGATGACGTGGGTGCCCCTGCCCCACAGGCCTGCGCTGCATATTAAAGATCGCATCAGCCCAAATGCTTGCACAGCATCCGGGGCGCAATGCGAAGGCTCAAGCACCTTGTGACCCTACCTGATCCGGTGGGGTGCCCGGGGAAGGATCAGGCCGCGTGGGCCCCGGCGGCAAGGGCGGCCACTTTGGCCAAGACGTCCTGAACGCTCATGCCAGAGCCGATGTCCTTGACGATGGCCGAGCCGACAACGCAGCCGTCTGCAACGCTTGCAATCGCCTTGGCCTGCTCGGGCGTGGTGATGCCAAAGCCCACGATCACTGGCAAATCGGTGCTGGCCTTGATCCGCGCAACCTCGGGGGCCACGTCAACAGATTGTGCCGCAGCCGCCCCCGTTATCCCAGTGATAGAGACGTAGTAGACAAAGCCGCTGGTATTTTGCAGCACCTTTGGCAGGCGTTTGGCATCTGTGGTTGGGGTGGCGAGGCGGATGAAATTCAAGCCCGCAGCCTGTGCCGGAAGGCAAAGCTCGCTGTCCTCTTCGGGTGGCAGGTCGACCACGATCAGCCCGTCAATTCCAGCAGCCTTGGCATCGGTCAGGAATCTGTCGACGCCATGCGAATAGATCGGGTTGTAATAGCCCATCATCACGATCGGGGTGGTGCTGTCGCCCTTGCGGAACTCTCGTGCCATGTGAAGGGTCTTTTCCAAGGTCTGCCCACTTTCCAAAGCGCGCTGACCGGCAAGCTGGATCGTTGGACCGTCGGCCATCGGGTCAGTAAAGGGCATGCCCAATTCGATGATATCCACACCTGCGGCGGGCAAGCCCTTCATCAACGCAAGCGAGGTTTCCAGATCGGGATCACCCGCCATGATATAAGAGACAAAGCCCTTTTTGCCTGCAGCTTTCAGCCGCGCGAATGTATCATCGATTCTGGTCATGGTCATACCCCTTGCGTCTTGACTGGGGTGTGCGACACGGGGCGAAGAAAATCAATGCCCCCCGCACAGGCAGCCTGTCAGGAATGGCCCCCAAGGGCTGTCTGTTTTGCGAACACCGGAACTTATGGCGAGAAAGTGCGGCCGGGATGTATGGCGGTTGGGGTGTGAAGGCGGAGGTCTGCCCCCCCACGGCTCCTGTCCACACACAAGGGATGGGCAGTCTGCCCAAAGCAACCACTAGCATTGGGTGCGCCCCGGCGCTTTGCCGGGCCCTTGCGGGGGCGGGTCCGCGCCGTACCTTTGGCCCGAAAGACGGTATGTGACGTGCATTGCCCTATCGGCCACCCTTGACCGCGGGCCGCCTTGCCCCTATGCCGCAGGCGGTCTTACAAAGGGATTGCCGCGATGGGTTTCAAGATGGGTATCGTCGGTTTGCCGAACGTGGGGAAATCAACCCTGTTCAACGCCCTGACCCGAACGGCGGCCGCGCAGGCGGCGAACTTTCCGTTTTGCACCATCGAGCCCAATGTGGGTGAGGTTGCCGTGCCCGACGCCCGGCTGGACAAGCTGGCAGAGATCGCGGGCAGCAAGCAGATCATCCCCACCCGCATGACCTTTGTCGATATCGCGGGCCTTGTGCGCGGGGCCTCCAAGGGCGAGGGTCTGGGCAACCAGTTCTTGGCCAATATCCGCGAATGCGACGCCATCGCCCATGTGCTGCGCTGTTTTGAAGATGGCGACATCACCCATGTCGAGGGCAAGATCGACCCCGTCGCCGATGCCGAAACCATCGAGACAGAGCTGATGCTGGCCGATATGGAAAGCATCGAGCGGCGTCTGGTGGGCCTTGGGAAAAAGCTGCGGGGCGGCGATCAGGACACGCTGGACCAAGACCGCCTTTTGCGCAGTGCATTGAAAGTGTTGGAGAATGGACAACCCGCGCGGACCGTCAAGGTGGATGCCGATGACATGCGCCAGTGGCAGATGCTGCAACTGCTGACCGCGAAACCCGTGCTGTTTGTGTGCAATGTCGAAGAGGCCTGTGCGGCGCACGGCAACAGCCAATCGGACCGTGTGGCCGCGATGGCTGCCGCCCAAGGCGCGGCCTCGGTGGTGATCTCGGCCAAGATCGAGGAAGAGATCAGCCAGCTTTCAGACGATGAAGCGGCGATGTTCCTGGAGGAAATGGGCCTGCATGAGGCCGGCCTCGACCGTCTGATCAAGGCGGGCTATGCCCTTTTGGGTCTGCGCACTTATTTCACCGTCGGCCCGAAAGAGGCCCGCGCCTGGACCATCGAGGCGGGCTGGCTGGCCCCCCGCGCGGCAGGCGTGATCCATGGCGATTTTGAAAAGGGCTTTATCCGGTCCGAGACCATCGCCTATGACGATTACATCGCCGGCAAGGGCGAGACAGGCGCGAAAGAGGCGGGCAAGTTCCGGGTGGAAGGTAAGACCTATGAGGTCAAGGACGGCGACGTCCTGCACTTCCTGTTCTCTGGCTAAGAGCTTGGGAACGCTGCGTTAATTCTGCGATTTTTGCGGGTTTTGAAGGGGTGGCATGCGTGCACCCCCCGTGCACCCTTTGTGCAGACGGTTTGTGCGCCAGGTGGCTGTTAACCATGAGCGGGCGAATCGCTGCGTGAGATGGGGGGAGTCGGGCTGAAGCCCGACCTACGGCGTGTCGCATTTGCTGATTTCGGCGAGGATGTTGGCGGCGACCCTGATGTCGTGGTCCGCCCTGCCCTGACAAACACCACCTGCGCTGCCATCGGATAAGATCGGGCGACGGCAATCACCTCTGCCGGGGTCAGTGGTGCGCGGTTGATCATCTGGGGGATCAGGGTCTTTTGCGCCTCCGTCAGGTGATGGGCGGCAAACTTTGCTTCCAAATCGGCGGCGATCCGGGCCTGGATCGCTGGCGCTTTGCCTGCAAGACGGCGTAGCCCTTCGCTAAGCGGCAACGCAGCGGTGATCGCGGCCCCTGCCCCACCGTTGCCGTTTCGGCCACGACTACACCCGCGATGCTGGCGATGACATTGGCGGCGTTGAGCAAAAGGGTCATGGACACGCGTTCAGCCACCGGGTGGTGAAGGGTTTCTACAGGCGCGCCTTGTGTGAATGCGGGTGGCAAGATTTGGAAAACTGTCGTCTGGGTGGCCCTTTCCCTCTTGCCCCCGCGCGCGTGGATCGCTAAATCAGTCTGGTCGGAAGCGTGGCTGAGAGGCCGAAAGCACTCGGTTGCTAACTGAGCGTAGGGGGAACCCTACCGTGGGTTCGAATCCCACCGCTTCCGCCATTTTTTACCTGATAATACATTGTATAGTATGGAAAAATTGCCTCGGTGATTGGGTCATGGATACATTTTATACCGAGCCCAAGAGTATTCGAAGGCAGCAAATATCATGGCGGCACTTCTTTGCCCTTTCGCTTTCTCATTCATGTAAATCTCGAATGCTCTTCTGAGACAAAACAGTCTCCGATGTGGGGCGACTGATAATCCCACGGTGGCAAAACAGGCTGTACGAGATGAGATAAGTTTTGTCGGTTTTTCATCCACTTTCGGCGTCTTAGTCAATGAAACCCTGCTTCTGACGACCCGCCCAGAGATCGCTAAACCAAACATTGGACCAGATGCGGCAACACGGAGTCTGTGCTCAAAGCAGCGGTGAAGGATGGGGCAGGCCTAGCCAACATGGCTTAAGTCGACGTGTTCGCCCTAACCTGACATTCGGGGTTTGGCTTGTTGTCCCCTTTTATTTCCCCCAACCGGACGTTCAATCGTCTCACACCAATCCCTGCCTGACGGCCGTATCTCTCGGGCGTCTGGGGCTTGGCTCAGTAACGAACAGGGGTATAGCTAAAGGTCCTCACGACTTTTTGTGACGTGACCGGTTCATCGAAAACCTACGGTTTGGGCAACAAGGTTGCTATTCAGGTGATGGCGGTGTATCTTTTGCTGAGCTGATCCCATTGACTGGCTGCATTTCGGGACTGCTGGTCCTGAACAGGAAAACCCAATGAAAATTCGCTCTGTGCCCGCGCTTGTCGTGGGATCGATGCTTTTTGTTGTGGGCTTTGCTCAGGCTCAGACCGCAACCGGAAACATGGGCGTCTCAGCCGAGGTGACCAGAACTTGCACGCTTTCCGCTGCGTCCCTTGCCTTTGGCACCCTGAGCGTGCTGGCGGTCAACAGCGGATCTGCCGTTGTGACGCTGGAGTGCAACGGCGTCTCGACCGTGACGACCATTCTTGTGGGAATGGGGGCCAACCCCGCACCGCCCACCACCCAGCGCAACATGATCTCGGGGACAAATGTGGTGCCCTATACCCTGCATGTGCTTGAGGCGGGCGGGGCGGATATTGCGACCGATGGCGCGGTCACACTGGTGCAGGAGGGGGCAACCAACACCTACAGTGCTACGCTTTACGGAAAGGTTCAGCCCAGCACGGCCTACCAGATGGGATCGTACAGCGACACGGTCGTGCTGACCGCCGCCTACACGGGGCCGTGAAACAGCAGAAGGATAATCAGATGTCAGGACTTGCGCACTTCAAGACCTCCATTGCCACTTTGGGGATCACACTGGCCTTGGCCGGGGCGACTTTTGCCAATGATTTCACGGTTTCGCCCACGTCCATAAGGGTTGCGCCGGGTCAGCAGGTGGCAACGCTGACCGTCAAGTCAGGCGGGCCCGGGGCAACCCATGGTCAGGTTCGTGTCATGCGGTGGTTGCGAGACGGCGGGCAAGGCAAGCTGACGCCCACCCGCGATGTCGTGGCCAGTCCGCCAGCCCTGCAGATGGCGCCGAACCAAGAGTTGACAATCCGTCTGGTCCGGACGCTCAAGACCGAGGCGCGGGCGGAAGAGTGTTACCGCGTGCTGGTCGACCAGTTGCCGGGCGAAAGCCAGCGGGGTCAGGTGGTCAAGTTCACGGTCCGGCACTCTGTTCCGGTCTGTTTTGGCCCCCCAGGCTAAGCAATGTGGCTCGGGCGGCAGGGAAGTCCTGACCTGCCGTCAGCCACAAGACAGGAGGCACGCGTGAACAGCCGTCCGTTGATCATCGCTGTCACCAGCGCGCTTTTCTTGAGCGGATTGGGGTCTGTTCCACCCGTCGCGGCACAAGCGCAGGATGAGATGATGGCAGTCCATTCCGGGTCATCCTTGGCCCAAGCGGACATGGCTTATGACCCCGACATGGATGAGGCGCTGTTCTTGCTGGTAACCGTCAACGGGCGCGACATCGGGCTGATCGCGGAGTTTTCCCTGTCACCTGACACACAACGCATGATGGCCCGCCGCGACGAGCTTGACGGGATCGGGATCATGTCACCTCGCGCCCTTGGTCAATCCGTGTATCTCGATCAGATTCCCGGGTTGACTTATGTTTACGACGCACCAACCCAGGCGATCCACATCGCAGCCCATGGCCTGGCGCTGATCCCGGTCGAGCTTTCCGCACGTCCGGACCGCAGCATTCCCGATGCGCAAACCGGTTATGGTCTTGTCCTGAATTACCGGGTGACTGCCAATCTGGGTGACAACATCCTTGTTGACGGGTTTCGGGCCAAGGAGGCTTTTGCCACATTCGACCTGCGGGCCTTTACGCCGATTGGGGTGCTGACCACCACAGGAACGGTCAGTTCCCGGATTGACGACTTCGGCTCTGCAGACTTCCGCCGTCTGGATACGTCCTTCGCGGTGTCCAGCCCCGGCCGGATGTTGACCCTGACCGCCGGGGATTTCACGACATCAGGCCCGTCCTGGGCCCGTCCCGTGCGCCTTGGCGGGTTTCAGATCCGGCGCGATTTCTCGTTGCGTGAGGATGTCGTGACCAGTCCCCTACTGTCTTTTTCGGGTTCACCTGCCGTCCCGTCCAGCATCGAAGTCTATGTCGACAATGTCCGTGCCTATTCCGGGGCGGTCGATGCGGGGCCTTTCAACCTGTCGAACGTGCCAATGATCACAAGCGGCGGCGAGGCCACCTTTGTTTTGCGTGATGCTGGGGGAAATGAAACTACCAGCGTGGTTCCCTTCTTTGCAACGCAGAGCCTGTTGGCCTCGGGTATGTTGGACTATGCTATCGAGGTAGGGCACCCGCGCCTTTCCCGTGGCGAGGGACAGCTTTCCTATGGCGAAGACACTGCCGCAGCGGTCAGCTTGCGCTACGGTGTTTCCAGCCGCCTGACGGTCGAGGGACATGCAGAATATCTCAACGATCTGAAAATGACAGGCGTTGGGGTTCATGCTGTGGTGCTCAACCGCGCCGAGGTCACATTGGCGGGCGGCAAGAGCGTGGACGGCCCGGCGACCGGCAGCTTCCTTTTTGGTGCTTTGCGCACAGAGGTTGGCGGTATCGGTGTCCGTTTCAGCGCGCGGCGGGCCTTTGGTGAATACCGCGATTTGGCAGATATCAAACCGTTGCAAGCGCCGGACGATCACCTTGTGACCCCCTCTTTCCCGTTCGTCAGCTCCGTTACGGCCATGGATGCCTTGGCGCTGAGCTTTCCTGTCTTTGCCGATGGTGGCCGATTTGGGCTGAGCCTGATCAATTCCGAACGGACAGAGTTAAGGAACACCATCCTGTCGGCATCCTACACGCGCCCATTGTCAGGCGCGGGGTCGTATCGGATCAACGGATTCAAGGATTTCACAGGCGATGGCGGCGTTGGCCTTTCGGTTGGCGTGTCAATTCCGCTGGGTAGCTCACGGCATGCCAGCGCCGGGGCGCAGCGCGACAGGAACGGACGAAACGAATTTGTTGCCAGCCTGTCAAAGTCGGCTGATCGCGAGGCGGGAAGCTACGGCTACCGGGTCAACCTCTCGCGGCAGAATCGCCTTTTTGGGGCAACGTATCAGACCGGATATGGCAGGGCTGAGGTCTTGCTGCGCGACAGCGTCAAAGGCATCGGCGCAAGCGCCACGTTCGACGGGGCGATAGCCTTGGCGGGGGGCGGGCTGTTTGCCACCAATCGCATCCATGACGGGTTTGCCGTTGTTGACGTCGGCAGTCCGGATGTGGCTGTAAGCCTGAACAACCGGGAGGTTGCCCGGACCGGCGCTTCCGGCAAGGCTTTTGTGCCTGATCTGCGATCATACCGGCAAAACAGGATCTCCATCAACCCGCTCGAGCTGCCGCTTGATGCCAATATCGGGGCCACCGCCATGAATGTGGTCACCGCACGCAATTCCGGGGTGTCGCTGGATTTCGGCGGCAAGCCCGAAGATGCCGCCTTGGTGGTGATCAGGACGGCAGCCGGAGAGTTCCTTCCACCCGGTTCCGAGGTGCGGCTTCGTGGATCCTCAAACGCGTTCGTCGTCGGCTATGATGGCGAGGTCTGGATAACCGGCCTTGGCCCACGCAACCAGATCACCGCGCAAACCACAGACGCAGACTGCTCGGCCGCGTTCGACTATGTGAAGCGGTCCGATGAACAGGTTTACATCGATGGAGTCACATGCGGATGATCACCCGATTGATTTTTTTCGCCGCAGTCCTTCCTGCCCTGATCTGCGTCCCATGGCCGGCCCGGGCCGCCTTGGTCTGCGAGGCAGACCTCGTCTCGCTGGATTTCGGGCAGATTTCGGTGCGCGATGGCATGCCGGAGCAGACCAGCGGTCCCGTCACCATCTCTTGCTCTGGCGGGACGCCTGGCACCACCGCAACCGCCTGCGTGATGATCGGGGCGGGCAGCGGCGGAAGCGGGCCCGGCCTGACGCCGCGCTACATGAACGGGGTCGGCATGGCAGTGCTTGAATATCAACTGACCGCCCAGAACACGCTTTCAGGTGGGGGCAGCACATGGGAGACTGTCGGCTTTACCCTACCGCTGGACGCAACCGGCAGCGCCACGATCGCACCGACGCTTTACGCCGAAGTCACCTCGATCGGTGCGCAGGCAACTGTAGGGCCTTATGCAGCCGACTTCGCATCTGGGAGCGATGTCCAGTTGGCCTACGGCGAAGGTGACTGCAGCCAATACGGCACGGCCAGTTCCTTCACTGTTCGCGCAAGTGTTGCGGCGAGCTGCACCGTCAGCGTGTCAAACATGGATTTCGGCACCATTGATGCCGCCGTGGTCGCACCCGTGGACCAGACAGCTACCATTTCCCTCACATGCACCAACGCGTCTTTCTACACCGTCGGCCTAGATATGGGCGGGCACCCCGAGGGCACCGGGCCATCCGGGCGACGGATGACCAACGGGGGCAATATGCTGGCCTACGGTCTGTATCATGACCCCGCGGCGACGGCGGGCTGGGGGCTAGACGCAGGAAGCATCGCCACAGGGATGGGCACAGGCGGACATCAGGAACTGACCGTCTTTGGCCGAATTTTCCCTGACCAGGTCGCGGTTGTAGGACTATACTCAGACACAGTTGTGGTGGTTGTGAACTACTGAAGCACCGGTCACTCTGGGGAGTTCGGAGAGGATCTGTTGACTGGTGCGTCCGTTAAGGCACAACGGCTAAACAGTGCTATTCACTTGTTCAGCGACCGCTTCCCTCCCCTTGCGTATGAAAGGGCATTTCATCGCTATCTGCCGCTTGCGCCACCCCCGGGTTCAACTCCACAGATTGAACTTTCCGCAGACTCAGTGCTCGCCGCTTCGTCGGAACACGAACTCCGGCAGAATGGTCTCCCATTCTGTGCGCTTCATGGAGGTCTGGTAGGCTTCTGTGCTGTCTGCCTTCCGCCAGCGGACGATGGCGCCGACTTTGCCCGAGACAAAATAGGTGCTCTCGGGCGGCGACCAGTTTCCCGCCATGCGGCCAAGCACGCGTCCTCGCGCGTCGAGAACCATCCATTTTGCTTCGCGGCGCTCCAGTGTCACCGTGTCTTCGATCTGTGCCTCAGCAATGGCGACAAGCGTTTGGCTTGTCTCAGGGAGACGGCCGGCATAGGACAGATCGACAGAGCCCATGTCTGGAAGCTGATATTGGTCGGGCTCGGGCAGGTCGGAAGGTCGACCTGCCTCAATCGGGCGCAAAACTTCGCTCTCGCTGTCAGCTCGGACGAAGGCATGAGCTCCACGGGTCACCACGGCCAAGCTTCGGCGGGCGCGGGTCATGGCGACGTAGAAGAGACGACGCGGAGCCTCTCCGTCCTCGCCCTTCGAAAGCGCTTGCCAGCCGCCGTTCAGGATCACGACGTGGTCGAACTCAAGGCCCTTTGACCGATGGGCGGTGAGCAGCAAGAGGCCACGCTGCGTGCCTCTGACATCCTGCGCCCATTCCGCCAGCCATTCTATCGCGTCCGGAACGGGGATCGTTCTGGACCCGAGTTCGCGGGCGAGGTCCGCGACGCCTTCGGCAATCAGGTCGACCCAGCGCGTGTGACGTTGCTGGTTTAGGACGTCGAGCATGTCCTGAATCCTAAGCATGGCTGCGGGGCGCTGCCGCAGGCCAGCAATCAGATTTTGCATCTCGCGGAGCCGCCAGACGCTGGGGAGCTTTTCGTTGGCCATCTCGACTTTGAGCCCAAGCTTTTCAGCATAGGCCCGCACCGGGCCGAGACGGCGCCAGTCGCGCGAAATGATCGCCGTGCGCGACCATGAGAAATCCGGATCCAGGTGGGAAAGCCGGACGAGCTCGTCCACCGCGGCTACCCCTTGGGCAACATCATCCCCCGGCACGTCGAGGAATTGCACACGTCCCCGTGCCACAGGATCGTAGGTTGCCATGACGCCGCCGCCAGGGTGGAGCCCGCGCAGCTTGTCCACCGTGATCGGGTGGCCTGCCTTCATCCGCTCCTGCGCAAGCTCGATTACCTGGTTCGCCGCGTCGATGATATAGCGGGTCGAGCGGTAGTTCTCGGTCAGGAACTTGGGCTTGGCCCGATAGTCATCTTCGAAGCGGCGGATGAAGGATACAGAGGCCCCGGTGAAGGCATAGATATTCTGGTCATCGTCCCCCACCGCAAAAAGACTGAGGCGTTGGTCAGGATCCTCGAGCGAGCGCCCGGCCACAGCGGCAATCAAGGCATATTCCTCGGGGCCGATATCCTGATACTCGTCGACCAGAATCCAGCGGTAGCCCTGGATGAGGGCCTCTCTTTGCGCCTCGGCCTCGGCACGGCTGAGCCCTTCGCCGGTGATCAACCGCACGGCGTCGCGCAAGATCGCATCGAAATCGCGTGTCTCTGTGGCACCGCCGGCAAAGCTTGCTCCGACCAATCGCATGGCAAGCGCGTGGCAGGTGGAAACGGTAACCCAAGCTGCGTCCTCGCCGACGAGATGGCGTAGGCGGGCACGGATTTCGGCCGCGGCGTGCCGGTTGTAGGTCAGGACGAGAATACCTTGCGGGTTTTCGCGCCGGACACGCAGGAGATAGGCGATGCGGTGCACCAGCACTCGTGTCTTGCCCGATCCGGGACCGGCCAGCACGAGAACGTTTGTCTCGTCCCGGTCATCGGCCACGATGTCCTGCTGGGTGGGGTTGCCAAGATCATCGACAATCTGCTTCCACGCCCGGCCCGTGGTTTGGCGGCGGATTTCCACGTTTCGCCCTGGCATCCAGCGCCGCAAGAAACGGTCCTGATCAAGCGTGAAATAGTCCTTTGAAAGACGCAGCGCCTCCTCGATCCGCTCCAACCCTTTTTCCGCATAGGCAGCCATGACATGGGTCTGCAACGTCTGTTCGCGGTAATGCTCCTGCAAAGGCAGGAAATCCTTGGCCGTAAAAGGTGCACGCTCGGGGCTGAGGTGGATCGTCATGGCCGAGCGGAACACCGTCAGCCCCTTGCCGAGGGTCAGCACGTGCTGTTCGTGCAGCCACAGCAAGGCACGTTCCATCAGCTTGGTCATGTCTTTGACGCCGGATGTCTTGATGACTGCATCCCCGTTCAACACGGCGCAGAGGTCACCCAAGGTGGTTTCGACCTGGATGTCCTTGCCCCTGCTGCCGATCGGCACCTTGGAGACGAGAAATTCCAACAGCCGCTCTGCCGCCATCCAGCGCAGGGCGGCGGTTTGGTCGACGATGCGCCAAGACCGCTGCAAGACAATCTCAAGCGTCTTCGACGACAGCTTCCTCAGCCGGATGTTGCCTTGACCGCCGTCCTCGTCGCGCCCGTCGCGTTCAATGCTGCGCATGAGGCGTTCGATGATGTGCGGACCTGCGCCGGGATTGCCCATCTCCCGCATCTTCTGGCTGGCCACTGTCAGGTCCAGCAAGGCACCTCCACCTGCATCGCTCTCCGGGGCCATTTCCCGCATCGTGCCGATCAGCGCGCCCTCCAGCGCCCGTGCAGCCGCAAAGCGTTGGCGTGAGGCATTCTCGATCCCGACATGGATCTGCACGGTTAAGGCGATGGCGTTCCGCGCGAGGCCCATAGTCTCGAGGTCTGCCATTGCCTTGGCAAGGCCACGGTGGGTCAGGCCAGCGATGCCGGTCAACTCGTCGGTCGAGATGCCCTGATCGGCGGGCGTGTTCATCATGTGGCGGACGATGTCCAGAAGCTGCTTGCGGCGCGCGCCGGTGATCTGTGCCTGATCGAGCAGCACAGATGCCTCGTTCAAAGTGTGCACCATCAAAGAGGAGGGAAAGATCTGGACACGGTTCTCTTCGCGCGAGACAAGAGTTGCCTCCTCCAGCCAGGACACCGCCGTCTTGACCCGCGTATCCTCGGTGGCACTGTCGCGCTGAAAATCGCGGTCCTTTTCTTCGCGCACGATTTCTCCGGCGGTGGCGACCACCTTGCCACCGTTCCGACCCTGCTCGTCGAGCCGACGCAGCGCCTTCAGGATCGCTCCGATCTCGTGCCGCTCCAGCCGCGATCTTGCCGCAAGGGTGAACTGCCGCTCGACATCGTCAGTGTGATACAAAAGCACGCAATCGGCAGGCATCCGGTCCCGCCCGGCCCGCCCCGCCTCTTGCAGGTAGTTCTCCAGCGAGCCGGGAATGTCTGCATGGATGACCAGCCGGATATCGGGCTTGTCGATCCCCATCCCGAAGGCATTGGTGGCCGCGATCACCCGTAATTCCCCCACGCGGAACGCTTCTTGCACGGATCGCTTGTCTTCAACGGAGAGTCCGGCGTGGAAATGGGCGGTGGCCAATCCCTGAACCTTGAGGAAGGCTGCGACCCGTTCGGTTTCTTTCCGCGTCGCGCAATAGATTACCGCGCCGGAGCGCCCGTCGGGCAAGCGTTCCTGAATGGCCGTCAGGATATCGCCGAGTTTGCTCTCTTTGCGCGTGGCCAGCACGGCAAACAACAGATTGGTCCGTGTCGCACCGCCATCAAACAGGGCAAGGTCTATGCCCAGCCGTTCGCGGAAATGGTCGGTGATGTCGCGCACCACCTCGGGCTTGGCGGTGGCAGTCAGGCACAACACCGGCGCGGTCGGCTGATCGCCTGAAAATTCGCGGATGAAGCGACCGATATAGCGGTAATCGGGACGGAAATCGTGCCCCCACTTTGACACGCAATGCGCCTCGTCGAGGACCCAGAACCCGACCTCGCGCTGCTTCAGGACCGAACGCACCGAGACCGAGCGTAGTTGCTCGGGAGATATCAGCAGGATCGCCGCCTGACCCAAGCGTACGCGGTCCAGCGCCTCTTGCCGCTCGGGCATTGACAACATGCCGTTGATCGTCACGGCCGAGGATATTCCCGCCCGCTCCATCCCCTGAACCTGGTCGGCCATCAGCGCGACCAGGGGGGAAATGACGACCGTCATTGCGCCGGTCTTGTCATAAAGGCTCAGGGCGGGGACCTGATAGCAGACCGACTTGCCCGTTCCTGTGGGCAGGATGCCAAGCACATGGGAATGCGCCATGGCGTGTTCGACGATCACCTCTTGCAGCGGACGGCCCTCGGCATCGCTCGGTTCCGGACGGTAGGCAAGAAAGCCGAACCACTTCGCCAGCGCGCCCCTGGGGTCGTTCATCGTGGCGCACCAGGCGCAAGAAGGAGTGCAGCAGTTGGTATCGCGCAACTGGCGGACAATCAGGGCTGCCTGCGGAAAGGCGGCCCGCACCCAAGGTGGCATGACCGATTCCCCGCCGGAAACCGAGATCCAAGCCAGGGCATAGGCCATCGGCCAAGCCATCTGCGGGTCCTTCAGCACCTCCAGCGCCGGGCCGATCTGTGCACCGCAGGCCTGCCGATCCAGCAGCCTCTGGATCGCCGCGAGCGCAATGCCCCGATCGGGCGCGGTCGCATTCCGAACGTGCTGAAAGACCGCATCGAAGCCATCCGCACGATCCGCCCGAGTGACAAGATGGTGCCAGGCCAGCAGCAGATCGGGCGGCTGTGCCTTGAGTGCCTCGATCTGGTTGGCCAGCACGTCGAAGACCAGACGGGCATCCAGCTCGGGGTCGTTCACATGGCCAGCCTGCAAGCGCCCGTCGAGATGGTGTTTGACCAGGTGATGATAGGGATTACGCGGAAAAGCCAAGGGATTCAGCCAAAGCGTGTCAATGGGTGACATCATCCTGTCGCGCAGCCTTGGCCGAGCGGCGAGCAGGTGCTCGATATCGTGACGCAGAATATTGTGGCCGATGATATGGCTGGTCGTCTTCAGCACCGCTTCGAGTTTGTCTAGCGATTGCGCAAGCCGTCCTTTTCCAGCGACGACAGCGGGTCCGGACCCGTGGCGAACAGCGGCCAGGTCGAAGATTACTGCTTTTTTCGGATCAACTTCCAGATCCACTGACAGGCAACGATCCAACAAGGGCAGCTTACCTTCGGATCTTGGGCGCCAGAAGCTGAGAAAAGGCATGTAGTCCAGTCACATAATAATCAGATGATTAGCCTAGTGTTATGTCATCCTTAGCTGCGGGGCAACTTAATTGCCCACCCATAGGCATGGGAGAAAACAATTGTCGGGCCTATAGTCCGTGTCATTCGCGCGGAGGAAGGCGGGGCAAATAGCTTCTGGAAGGCACTTGAAGGGTGAAGGGGCCCTACAAAGCGGTCCTCCCGCTGGCCGAAGACGGCCCATGGACTAAGCCGCTTCGCGGCAATGGCGCCGATGGCCGGCGTTCAGCATCCATTTCGCGTTGTACTTTGCTTGAGGCTGTTCCGGGCTGACGATTGGTGTTTTCCCACCCGTCAGACAGGAGGTTTCGATGAAGGAGGAGAAGGCCACCCCGCTGCGTCAGCGGATGGTGAGCCATGAGGCCGCCACGGGTCCAAGGCCCATGGCGAACGGACATGCGTATCCGTGGCATGGTGAACCGCCCCGGGTTTGCCGGAGACCAATTAGTCCGTGTTACGCGACCATATCGAGTGTGTTCAAGTTTGCATAGAAGGCCTCCTCTGCTTCGGCGGGTGGGATGTTTCCAATGGGCTCAAGCAGGCGGCGGTTGT
>JAIOYF010000014.1 GCA_021741245.1 Paracoccaceae bacterium | reverse complement strand
AACCCGATCTGCCTGCTGCAAGCCTGCACCCTCTGGGTGATCCATAAAACAAACCTCGCGTAGCCATCAACGCTATGATTTATATAGATAATAACATGGTCGGGATAGCAAAATCAGAGATTTACTTGGGGAATATGGGGTAAGAGGCAGACGAAGAAGGTATTTTCGCGTCCGCGAGTCGCGGAGGAGCGTCATGTTCGAAAAATACAGACGGTATGCCTGAAGAAAATAACCAGCGGAGAATGCCGCCTTGATCGAATAGGCACATGAACCAGCAAGAAAGCTGTGGCGGTCGTGAGCTGCGCCAACATAAGCCCCCTCTGCATTGCGGCGGACCATCCAGTCAAAACCTTTCAGCACCTCTGGCACGTTGCCGGTTAGGCTTTCATGACCGCTCCGGCGAAGCCCCACCAATACGGGCTGCAGCAAAAGCGCCACTGCTCCATCGACCCGCAAGAACAGGTCGGTGTCCTCAGCACAGCGCAATTCAGGGGAAAACCCACCAAGCGCGACAAACGCTGACCGACGCACGGCAGCATTGCAGGCCCCATAGCGTGACGTTGGATTGCGCTTGACGGCCTCGACAAAGCAATCATGTTGACTGGCTGCCACTTCTGATGGTTCGGCACTCTCCAACTCAGAGGCATCAGCGAAGTTCACCCCTTTGGCAAAGGCAAGCTTCACCTGCGCCGGCAGCGTTGGCAGGCTACGGAGCAAACTGGGCAAGGTCCAAGGAAACCACAGGTCATCGCTGTCAAGGAATACCAGCCATTCCCCGCGCGCCAGCGCCGCGGCCCGGTTGCGTGCCGCACTAGGTCCGGCATTAGCCTGCTGCAGCAGCGTGACTTGTCCCTGCAAACCCAACGCTTCGATCGTGCGGTGCACCGCTGCTACGGAAGCGTCCTTTGAGCCGTCATCTACAATGATCATCTCGACGGGCAGACCAGCCAGCCCGACACTGTGTATGCAATCAGCGATGAGGAACTCGCGGTTATAAAGCGGCGTGATGATCGAAAGAACTGGCGTCGTCATTTCTTCAACCCTCCTTCGAACTCTGCAACAAACCTGCACATGGGAAGTAACCGCATTGCGTTACAATCGGCGCTTACGGCTTATGACTTCTGCCATGCGCTTGCCATCGCTGGTCCGAAAAAGCGATGCGTTGTGACAGATGATGTCGCCCTCTTGACTCCGCCCATGCAGAACAAAGCGCAGCGTTTCGGTGGGTTCTGAGTTGGCATAGTAGCAGATATCCTTTGACACCGTACTGTGCCCGATCAAAAAGCCTTTGCCTTCCGCTTTTTCGAGGCAAAGGTCAAACACCGTCGGATATGCCGCGAAATACAGCAGCCCTACGCCATTGATATCATGGGGGGGCAATATCTCATAGTCGCAGGTAAACATCTCTGGACCCGGCTCGGCACTGCGCCGCTGCCGGTACTCCATTCCGAACTCAGGCAAGGCAGAAAGCGACGCGATCGCATCTGGTTCGGGTAGGGTCGGGCTTCCCTTCATCAGCGAGGTGTTCTTGCCCCTTTCGCCGTATTTCGCAAATGTGGACATGGTTTGCGCACGCCCGCCTGCCAAACCGCTGCTTAGCGAATGATGGCCAAAAAAGAAGCCTGCGCCCTGCCGCTCAAGCCGGGAGTCGATGGTCAGTGTGTCATTCTCGGAAAAACCGCGCAGGCTTGGCTCTGCCTCCAGCAAGATGCGGGTAAAGGTGGCATAAAGCCGGTCACCCTGATCGTCTGCAATGGCGCTGGAAGGCGCTTTCAGGAAATCGGTGATCATCGCCCAGTGAATGTCGCCCAACTCTTTGAACAGCCAAGGCTCACTCAGCCCTGACAGCGCCATTTGCGGCATGTTCACCGCCTGCACCCGCCGCGCGCGACCGGGGCCAAGGATTCCTGTAGCCGAAACCTGCGGCTCCTTTGGTGTTAAACCCGATGCCTGATCCTGGGTGTTTAGCGCCGATGGGGCAAGGGTAGACCGAACAACAGCTTTGCCCGCATTCCCAAAGATCGGCAGCCGGGCGATATCCGACAAAGACGCGATCGACGCCCATTCGCGATCCGGGATCGGTTGGCCGTAGTGCTCTTCAAGCGTGGTCCGCAATGTAATCAGATCAAAGCTGTCGATACCAGAATCATCGACCGAGGCGCTGAGATCAGCCTCTCGCAAACCGGGCAGTTCGGCGCGGATCACGGCCAATACGTCCGCGTTCGGGGCCAAGTCTCGGCGATCCATCGTCTGCTGATACGGCACGGAAGAGTTGCTGACATCACGCCGCCGCCCAACAACCTTGGCTGGGTTCCCCGACACTATGGAAAACGCCGGTATCTTGCCACGCACCACCGCGGCCGCCCCGATGACCGCTCCTTCGCCAATCTCTGACCCCGCCAGAATAACGGCACCATAGCCGATCCAGACATCTCGACCGATGACGACATCGGCCTCATCCATAGCCTGGTCGGTAATGGGACTGCCATCGTTGTAGCGGTAGTTTGAGGCCGTGATCATAACCCCCGGCCCGATCATCACATCGTCCGCGAGCAGTATGCGCCCAGTTCCCGGCCCCGGCCACAAATACACATTGGCGCTAATGCGGACCCGATCGCCAAGCGAAAGGTTCTGCGGATTGGCGATGTTGGCCAGCGGGCTGATCACCACCCCAACCCCTCGTTTTACCTCGCGCCATGGCGTGGCATTGGTGTAGTTGAAGTAGTTAATCACCTTGAGGCCATGGGCCCATGCGCGAGGGTCAAAGACCGCCGTCAGCAAGCGCACGAACCTCTGCCGCTTTGTCAGACGAATCTTATGGTATTTCTGTTTCTCGCTCATACCGGGCCCTTTTTCGTGGTCCACCCCGTTGCGGGGGTTGTGCAATCCACGTTGACGTAAAGTTTGATACAAGGATTCCTGACGGCAGGCTCCAAGGTATTGTTGTCTAATTTCCTTGCCCCGGCATGGACCAATCGTGATCTCATGCTTCGGCTCTTCCTTGTTTAAGCCCCTTGGCCTTCAAAGGCCAAGGGGCTTTTCCATCCCAATGCAGTCTGTTGACGATGCGGGTCAGGGAAGCCACTGTTGATCTACCGTCCGGACGGGAACGCCATTGGCATCCCCCTTTCATTGAGGATCTGCCCAATTGTGATCCGGCAGCCGCTGATGTGGAAGATTGAACGGAAAAGAAGGCGTCAAAACGCAGCAACACTGTCGACGCGTGGAAAACCTATGGCGCCTTGGAGAAGGGGATAATCTGCGGTTATTGGATCGAAACGCCTATTTCGCATCTGTGTGCTGATGATCCATGAAGTAGCCACGCCAAAAGCTCCGATGACAGTTTGCGGGGCTAATTTGATAAGACAATAGGCAGCACGCCATTGACCTTTGTAGAGACACTTACAAATTCAGTTGGCCTCTTGGGATCATAGGCGTCTGACAATAGGCAAACCACCTGCACAATTGGTCCTTGGTCAAATCAGTCTGACTCAGAGCTATAGGCTTCTGCGGGGTGATATCGGACCAAGACCAACATTACAGCACCCAGCAGGGGCCACAGGGTACAAAGCACATAGCCCATAAGATTGATGCCAAGGCTTTGATGTTCGTGGCGGCGCTGCTCTTGATATGTCATGTAGAGCGCGAAAACGGTCACCGCTCCGTATATCACGATCAAGATAAGCCAAAATGCCACGTCAATGCCTCGCTTTATCCAAGATCTGTAAATCTCGTCGCTATATGTGAGATTGTCTACAAAATATGAATAAAAGGATAATTTGTGGCCATTTGTTGCTTTTTTTCATAAAACTTTTGGCGGAGTCCCGCTTGTGGCCGCGACACTCATCCCTCACTGGGCATTAAGTGCCGCAAAAGTGCGCCTACGGCGCGCAAACGCCAAAAGACCCAAAGCACCCGCCAGCAAAGGCAACCCTGCAGGAAGGGGAACCGTTCCGGTCTCAAGATATTTCACAATAGCGTTGACGTAGATTGTCGTCCCGTCAAACGAAACAGGGGTCCTGGTGTCAAAGCTGAACTGCGCAACACCCGCCGATGCCATGTCTGCTGCCGAATACGAATCCGACACAATGTAATCTATGTTCTGAAGGATACCGTCCAGAAACATGAAAATCGGACCAAGATCATCATCCGCTTCCGTAAAGGTATAGTCCCCAGGACCGACATCAAAGAAAAGACCAAGCGTAGCATCGATGGTCGAGCCAAAAATACCGCTGCGCGACATCGACTCGAAGCCAACCCCGCCCAAAAGACTTTGGTTCCAGAACACGGCACCAGAGGCTGTCTGGCCCTCGAAAGCGCCAGCTCCCGTTGCCGTTACCAAAAGGTCATAAGGTGGTGAGTCAGGTACAGTGGTTGCCATCGCCGCTGAACCGATCAGCGCAAATGCCGCCGCAGAAACCAGCATCTTGAAAAAGCCCATAAGAACATTCCTCATAATTCAATCTCCTTCATGCCACGAAATTGCCACGATTGCAATTTGGGAAACTGAAATCCCGAGAAAAGGGCCCTCGCGCCGTGGCAGAATTGCTGATGGCATTTTAGCGCAAATCCCCATACGGCAGGCGAACATCATTTCCTGTGCCCAGCCTTCATGCACGCGCCATAGGTGGCGCTCCGTTGGCGCCACCTGTCATCGCGTCAAGACTGTCACCATCCCCGTCCTTTGCTCGTGTCGTAGAAATACGTTCGGCCAGATCTGAACCAGAGCGTGGGATCAGCCGAAGGCTACATTTTCCGCAGGTATGCCCACGAGGCATACCCTTTCAGACCCGTTGCGCGGTCCAAGGAAACGCGACACCAGCGGGTGCTGCCTGTTTGTTCGCAACTGTACACGCGCAACACGGTTCCATTCGGAAGGCCAACGATCACGATGTAACCCACACCGGGTCCGGCACGCATTTTCAGCATGTCTTCGCCTTTGACGCCATAGACTTCATAGCGCTCGAATGGGGCGGCGGTCGCTGGATCGGCGAGAAATCCAACGCAAAGCATTAGTGCCACAAGCCCGACAAGGATCGTTCTGCGCATCGGATTTTCCTGTTTGCTGCCTCAACGATACTTTTACGATGTCTGACTTCCGAACGGAAACGATCCCATGACGGCAAGGCGTGTCATTGCCAGACTGTCACGGCAAGGGCACACCCAAAGCGCACCGTGATCAAACCAGCCGAAGCCCCTTTCAAGATTCAAGGTTTTGGGGGTTGCCGCACCCTCCCCTACTCAACAATGACACTTTGATGGATCAATTGCGCCCATTGGGATGTTTCCAGAAATGCGACATCTGCCGCGTCCCGACCAGCCCCGATGATCACCAGCCTGGAGGCCGTGCTCATCCCGGTGGCGTCCAATAGTTGCCATGCCCCCTCCAGCCAAATCTGGGTCGCGGCATGAAAATCCGGAGGCACAACATCAATGCCGTAAACAGACACATAGCGGGCGGGAATATTCGCCGCCCGGACCAAGCTGCACGTAAGATGGGCAAAGTCGCGGCACACGCCTTGGCGGCTGACGAATGTATCCACCGCAGTGGTCTTGCCATCAGAACTGCCCGAAACGTAGTATGTTTCTGCTTTGACCCATTGCGCGATCGCCGCAACCTTTGCCCCGCCGGAAAGGTGACCAAATCGTTGACCGACAAAATCGGTAAACAAGTCAGACTGGCAGAACCGAGAGGGGCGCAGGCATGTCAGGGCCTCGGTGGGCAGGCTGTGAATGGGCATTGCGGCCAAGCCGTCCAAGGCAACATCCGGCCGCGTGACATCAACCTTGGCGCAGTAGCGCAGGTTAAGGCGATCTCCTAAGATTTTGGCCCAGACCCGCTGACCAACCCCACCTTCCCCTTCGATCCGCATCAGGGTCGCTTTGTCTATGCACAGCGAACTCTCCCTGATCGTTTGCCCCTCAGTTTCGGCAACTTCCAGAGTGAGCAGTACGTTTTCATCAGGGGAAAGCTGATACTCCAACGCAACTTTGATCTCTATTTGCAACGTGTTTGATCTTTTCGAGCTCTGGGGTGGGAAACGGGCTGCAACCTGTCTGGCCGCATTGGAATGTGACGGGGCGGGGCTTACACAGTGCACACTCGTTCTACTGCCGTTCTTGAGGATTGGAACATCAAACTGCGGCGACGGCGCCATCCACAGGCCGGAAGCGGTCACCCAATTTCTACAAGCACAGCTTGAATGCTGCCTTTAGCATGCTGCGGTCCATGTCCGACAATGTGAAGGAGGTCGCATAGAATCCACCCGCAACGCGGGGATATTGAAACCCTGTGCCCAACCGTTCTGCGCTCTCGATTGCGCGGGTCAGGTCTTTGGGAAGCGTGACCTCGAGATATGCCCCGCTGTCGGAGATCCGCAGACTGACCGCGCTTGCCGGAACGCGTTCGCTGCGGTCCTGGAAATTCACGTCGAAAGCAACCGGCTTTTCGTTCCACAGACCGTGCTCTGGGGCGTGGATCAAAAGCTTTGCCTTCCCCTTCTTGCAATAGGCCGTCATTTGAGTGGCAAGATCATAGGGCCCTACCGCATCCTGTCTTTTAGAGGCCGCAACGACGCCGTTGCCATAAGGTTCCAGAAAAAAGGGACCAAAGCCGCGCGGGGTGACCAGATCGAAGTCAATGGACTCTTGTTGGCTGATCATGTGCATGTCGGTCCCGGTTTTGCCCGAGGCGAGGGAAAAGACCCGCGCATCCACGCCCATTTCCACAAGATAGGAAATCAACTGCGCGGAAACCGCCTGCGCGCCCTCGATCGCTTCGGTCAGTTGGGCATCGGAAACATCCGAGTTCGCGCCCAATCGAAACTGGTGAAAGCCCAGTTGGGCCGTGTCATTCAGGCTCCGGGTAACGCCTCCCGCAAAGGCATAGGCACAGGCCGATAGGCATTTCCCGCCCCTTGGTGGATATTCCTGTGCGTCAAACGAGACGCGGGTGCCGATCATGGTTTCATAGCCCTTCTCGCGGATCATTCGGCCCAAACGAATACCCGCCCCCAAATTGCCACCCGGGCTGTCAAACAGGATCTTTGCTGCATCGCCTCGGTCCAAGGCCGCGAATTCGGCGGGTGTTTCGGCCGTGATCTCGCCCTCTGCAATCAAGAAACAGCTTTCAACGGCATTGCCCATGCACCGTTCGTCGAATGTCATGGCCGCGGCGCCAGTCCCGTGCATTGCCAGCAAGATCGCCACGCTGAGTGAGTTCAAGGCATTCATTCCCCATTTGATCCCTTTTCCGATCTTCCGGGTTTATAGAACACGCCCAGCGCCCCACGTCAAAACCGCAAAGATCAACCCGACTTGGACCATTGTCCGCTGAAAAGACTTGCAACGGACAACGCGGCACAGTTTTCTTGTGGAATGAAACCAATGCTTTTTGTAATCGGCTTTATCCTTTTGTGCCTGCCCGCGTCGGTGACGAAGGCGGCAACCCTTTCTGTGGTGAACGACCCGGTGATGGGCTGTTTTGCCACTCTGACAGGCGTGATTTCCAATGGCGATGCCGCGCAGGTAGATCAACTGATAAAGACACGCACCAAAGACCCTTACGCGATTGAGCCCGCGCATGGGTCACGCGTTTGTCTGAATTCCGAAGGGGGAAGCCTTGCCGAGGGGGTAAAGCTGTCCCGCCTATTCAACGAACGGGGCATCGGAACCGCGATTGCGCGCGGGCATGTTTGTCTTTCCGCCTGTGCGCTGGCTTTCATGGGCGGAAACCACTTTACCGAAAGTGATATCGGCGATTTGCCCAATCGCATCTTACACCCCTTGGGGCGACTTGGGTTCCACTCTCCCAGCCTTCAGGTCGATGCGGGCAGCTATGATGAGGCAACGGTCACAAAGGCCTATGACGTTGCCCTCAAAAGTGTAAGCGCGGTTCTGGAAATGGCGGCGCGCAACCGCTTTGCCCTGTCACTCAGTGTTCAGATGTTGGCAACGTCGGCCAGCGACATGTTCGATGTCACCACCGTTGGTCAGGCCTCACGCTGGGGCATTGGCGTCGGGCCCGTGGTCGAACCGGCAGAGGTGACGGCAATCGCGGTTGCCAACGTCTGCAGCAATCTGGATGCGCAAGCGCTTGATCAGGCCGCGATGGTGCGGGCGGCAAGCGGTGTCACCTTTGAAAGATCGCCTGATGTCATCTGGGCCAAGATGGCCGACGGCTTTCGGCAAGAGGCCGCAACCGGGTGTTCCACCAGTTTCACCCCGCGTGAACTGCGCGACGGGGGGCTGGATTCTGTTGGCTTTGTCGAGATCACGGACATTCGCCCCCTCTATGTTTATCAGATGTTTCCGCCTGAATTTCTGCTGGCCGAACTTGCCCGCACCGATGATGCCCGACCACAGATTGCGTCAGCCGAACTTGCAGTGACGCGCACCGCAGTCTTTTCAGGCGTTTGTGTTGTCCTTTCTGCGACCACAATCGGCGATAATAACCCCTGTCAGGTCACCCGAAGCGAGAGCCGAAATGCCCTGTTGCAAGACTATGCCAAGAATGTCTTTCAATGGCCCTCTGGGGCAAAGACTTTTGTTGAGGCTCTGCGCAGTCCCGACCAGCAACAGGTCAAACTGAATGGTGCCGAAACCCAACAGGACATGATCTGGGACAAATCATTTGAGCCGATTCAGGCCGCGCTTTCCCGCGTTCTTGATATGACGGAGGCCGAGGCCCATTGCTGGCTGAACCCCGCCAGCGGAAATCGGTTTTGCTTTATCGAGCGCACCCCCGCCGCCAATGCGCGGTCTTTCACGCTTTCGCTGTTTGACGAGATGATTGCCCCATGATGGTGGTCAACCGATGATCCTTGCCCGTCTTGTGTTGGCAGTCATGCTGGCCGTTCATGCGGATGCCTGCCTTGCGGAAACCCGCGTGGCCCTTGTCATGGGAAATGGCGGCTACGAAACCATCGGGCGTTTGCGCAATGCCGCCAATGATGCAGATCTTGTCGCACGATCCTTGACTGACGCCGGGTTTGCCGTCACGGCGACGCATGATCTGGACGAAGACGCGATGGGGCAAGCCATCGACACCTTTGTGACTGCGGCCCGCACCGCAGATGTGGCAGTGGTCTACTACGCGGGCCATGGCATCCAGAAAGATGGCGAAAATTACCTGATGCCGGTAGATGCCAAACTCTCCAGCGCCTCGGCCATAGCGCGCGAGGGCATCGCCCTGTCAGATCTGACCCGTGGATTGGAACAGGTGCCGATCAGCCTGATCTTTCTGGACGCCTGCCGCAACAACCCCTTTGCCGAGGCGCTTTTGGCGCAATCTTCGGGCAACACGCGCAGCGCGGGGCTGCAGCGTGGCCTTGCCGTGGTGCAAACCACGGGTGACATGCTGGTGGCCTTTGCCACACTTCCCAATACAACGGCCGCAGATGGCGAGGGAGAAAACTCGCCCTTTGCCCGTGCCCTTGCGCGCAACATCCCGTTTCCGGGCATCGAGGTGTCATTGCTGATGAAGCGCGTGACAGCAGATGTGATGCAAGAAACCGGCGGCACACAGCGCCCGCAACAATTGTCGCAAATGCAGCGGGAGTTTTACTTTGTGCCCCCACACGGGACCAATGCCCCCGCCGTGGTCGAGGGGGTAAACCGCTCGCTTCTCACAGTCTATCCGCCCCGTGTAGACGTGGGCCAAGAGGTTTCTGTCGTGGCCGATGTGCAGCCGGGATGCACGCCTGCCTTTGTAAATGTTGCACCTTCGGGCCGGGTCACGCCGGTCCCTCTTTCCTATTTCAAAACCATCGCCATGGCTGGCGGACAGACCAGATACGAAATCTCGCCCGGGTCGCGCTATGGTTTGGTGGTGCAAGAGCAAGATGAGAAAGGGGCCAATCTATTCGGCTTCTTTTGTGTGCCTCAGGGGATTGAGAACAAGGAAAGGAAAAAAACCCTTCTGCGCGCCTTGGTGCAAAACCTGTCCGACGGTAAGGAAGAGGGCCAGCTTGCCGAACCCTTGCAAAACTATTTTCAGTTTCGCCGCTATGTGATCGACTAACCGCGCGGAACCAGAACCAACTGAACACGCCGGTTGAGGGCACTGAACGGATCGGCCAATGTCTTTAACCGATCAGAACCGATGCCCGTGGCCGTGATCCGCCCCGGCCCCACCCCGGAAACACTTTCGACGAAAGAAGCCACCGATTGCGCCCGCCGGAAAGACAGGTCGCGGTTGTAATCGGCTGACCCCTTGGCATCGGTGTGGCCGATAAAGGCGATGGTAAAGCCATCAAACTCGGGCTTGGCAAGGGTTTGCGCCAGTTCGGTCAGGCGTGGCCATTGATCAGCACGGATATCGGCCACGTTATAGTCAAAGAAAATCTCGATATCGATAGAGGGCAAAGGCATGGCAGTGTCGGATTGCCCGGATGCAGAGGCTGCAGCAAGGGCAGGCTGATCTGCCACTTCACTGCGGTCGATAATCCCCAGATTTACCACATCATCGATGCTGAGGGCCGCACCAACCGAAATCCCCGCTTCTGTGCAGGCACCTGGGTCCAGCAAGCAAGCGCCCAGACCGCCTGAACTGGCCGGGGCTGTCGTGCTCTCGCCGAAGTCAAAATCTTCCAGCGTGACGGTCTGCGCTTGCATCTTGCCAGCCATCACCATCAAACACAGCGCCACTGCGCCCATAATCATCCGACCGTTATGCACCATGCTGGCCCTTCGTTCCTGCACCCTTGGATCATGTTAAAGACAAAAACGGCCACGAAAAACAGAAAATGCACCCCGAATAGGCCCACCAGTGGAACCGACTGAAAATGGACCAGATTGCGCAGATGCTTGCGTCTGGTGGCGGCGTGTTCACTGGGGCTTTGGGCGGCCAAATCTCCGCACCCGTCTTCATGGCCTGACACGGGTTTGCCCTTGTGAGACGACCTCGCCCAATTGGCACCTCAGGTGCCAAGGGTCAGCCCGCGGCGCATGGATCAAACCTTGCGCGCGATCAGGTCTATCAGGGCAGAGCGGCCATGGTGCGCACTTCCCTCGTCAAGCTCTGCCTCATATGTCAGCATATGCTCAATCCTCAGACCCTCGAAGCTTTTGGCCAGCAGTTCTGAGGTGTACAGGTTTTCAATCACCTTCGGGCCGCCTGTTCCAAACGCCAACTGCTTTGGGGTATAGCCATGCAAGAATACCAACCCCCCGGGACGCAGCGTGCGGATCATCCCCGCAAAGATCGCATCCCGCAGAGATGGCGGCGCAAACTGGATAAAGACGGCAAATATCGCGTCATACTGGTCGGGTTTCCAATCCCACGTGGCAATATCGGCCTGCTGAATGTCGACCGTGACACCCCGAGCCGCAGCCAAAGCCCGAGCTTTGGCGATGGCGGATGGTGCCATTTCCATCGCAACGACCCGATGTCCCAACCCGGCCAAGTAGACGGAATTGCGCCCCTCACCATCCGCGAGGCACAACACATCGGATCTGGGCGCCAGTCGTACGGCCTCACGGCACACGAACTCTGCCGGTTCGGTGCCAAACAAGTAGTCAGGCGTGGCAAAGCGTTCTTCCCACATTCGGCATCTCTCCGGTTATGCGTGCTGCCACGGCGTATGCCTTTGGTGGTGGCATCAAGGTTTGTGGGACCACTATGAACTGAACGTTTCGCCAAGCCAACTGCCCCGGGGCGGCAAGGCCCCCCGACGATCCCAAGTGGCGCCGTCCAATCAAGAGGCCAAATGCTCAAACAACCGCGCAACAGCTTCGGCACCGGGGTCAACATGACCGATAAGCTGATCAGGGTTGATATAGGCAGATCGTCCAGCCTTTGCGACGGTGAGCGTTGAGGTGAAATTTGCCCCTGCCCGTGCCGCCGCAGCAGAATGGTCCAGCCCCAAGGGGAGCGCATCCAATGCGGGCATCAGCGCATCGACCATCGTCCGATCCCCCGGATTGGCCCCACCGATCTGCCGCATCCGATCCAGCCCGATCTGCAAGGCCTCGCGCATCGGCAACCCCGATGACGATGCGTCGCCTGCAGCCGCAAAGAAGATCGCAAGCAAAACGCCCGAAGAACCACCCATGGTCTGGCTTAGTTCCAGCCCGATCGCCCGATAGAGCTGCGTATGGTCGGCCAGTGGCAGCGTATCCATGGCATCGATCAAAGCCCGCGCGGCCCCCGCCAAGGTAGAGCCTGTGTCGCCGTCACCAGATTTGGCGTCCAGCGCGTTCAGGTCATCCTCTGACGCGATCAGAACCTTGCAGCACCCTGTCAGAAACGCCTTGGTTGGCGCATGAGCAGAGGCCGGGGCACGGATGGGTGACAATCCGTCTGGCAAGGGCCGCACTTGGATCGGGTGAATGGGCTTGCAGCCTGGCCAACCCGGACAAGCCACTTGTTGCCCAAGCAAAGCGGCATCGCCCTCGGCCAATTCCATCACGGAAACCGAAAAGCCGTGCATATCAAGCGCCGTCATCATGGCCGCGGGCCCCACGACAAACTTGATCCGATCCCCAACAGGTGAGGCCAGCAATTCATGGGCAAGGATCGACATCTCAAGGACGGACGAGCCGCCAAGGTTGTTGATCAGCGCGACATGCGGGGTCGATGGCATGGTGGACGCAAGCTTTTCAATGGCCTTGGCAATCGCGTCCTTTGCCCCGTTTGACGCAACCTGTTCCACGCCCGCCTCACCATGGATACCCAGGCCGAGTTCGGCCATGCCGTGGGGAATGCGGTCCTCTTTCACAGATCCGGGCACGGTGCAGGTATCAAGGGACATTCCGATGCTTCGGCTGGCCTTGATCACCCGTTCTGCGGCGATGGTGCAGGCCTCAAGATCATCGCCGTTTTCGGCCATTGCGCCTGCAATCTTGTGCACAAACAATGTTCCTGCCAGCCCCCTCGCCTGTGGCAGATCAGGCAGGGCAACATCGTCATCCACGATGACCATGCTGACCTTATGGCCAAACGCCCGCGCCCGTTCGGCAGCAAGGCCAAAGTTCAGTCGGTCGCCCGTATAGTTCTTGACGATCAGCAAACAGCCCGCAGGCCCCGTCACCGCCAGAATACCCGCCAGAACGGCGTCAACCGAGGGCGAGGCGAAGACATCACCACAGACGGCGGCGGTCAGCATCCCCGCACCAACAAAGCCAGCATGGGCGGGCTCATGCCCCGATCCACCGCCGGAAACCAAGGCGACCTTGGACTTGTCCCAATCCGCCCGCACCACGACACGGATGTGTGGATACCCATCCAGACGAGCCAACTTGCCGCCAGAGGCAGCAATGGTTCCGTCTATGGCTTCGGTCACCATGTTCTCTTTGGTATTGATGAATTGCTTCATGGTCCCTCTCCCTCAGGCCAAACGAGCGCCAGTGGCGTCGAAGTAGTATGGTTTGTTTGGGCGGATTTTTACGGCATCGCCTTCTTTCAGAGTCGTATGCGCGTTTGTCACAGTGATCATTTGATGCGCCTTGAAGATCAGGTGCAGGCGGGTCTGATCACCCAGATGCTCCACCCGCTGCACAAGGCTGTCTTCGCCTTCGCCCTGAATGATCTGTTCAGGGCGCAGGCCAATGTGCGTGGCGCGGCTGGGCGCACCACCAAAGAGATCGGCGGGCAAGATGTTGATGCGCGGTTGCCCCAGCCGACTGGCTGCATAAACGCTGACCGGGTTTTCGTAGATTTCGCGAGGGCTGCCAAATTGGACAAGCCTGCCCTTGTCCAGAACGCCGACATGGGTGGCCATGGTCATCGCCTCAATCTGATCATGGGTCACGTAAAGCAGCGTCGCGCCCGAATCTGCCTGAATGCTTTTCAACTCGATCCGCAGATCGGCGCGCAACTTGGCGTCAAGCGAACTCAGCGGCTCATCCATCAGATAGACCAGCGGGCTGCGCACCAGTGCGCGACCAATCGAAACGCGCTGCATTTCGCCGCCTGAAAGGGCGGTCGCCTTGTTGTCCAGCTTATGGCTGATCTGCAAAACCTCGGCCACGGCACTAACCTTGCGGTCAATTTCCGCCTGCGGGGTGCGCAGGTTCGGGGATTTCAGCGGGAATTCAAGGTTCTGACGCACGGTCAGATGGGGGTAGAGCGAGTATTGCTGAAACACCATTGCGACATCGCGCTGCGCCGGACTCAGCCCTGCCATATCACGCCCGCCGATGCTGATCTGGCCATGATCTGGCACGTCCAGACCTGACACCATGCGCAGGGTGGTCGTTTTCCCCGCGCCCGTTGGCCCCAACAGGACAACGAAAGAACCATCGGGAATCGTCATCGTCACATCGGTCAGCGCGACGTCCGCACCAAAGGATTTTGTGACGCCGTTCAGGACAACTTCAGCCACGCGCCAACACCCCCTGATTTGCATGCGAGCGAAGCGCCCTTCCCGACGGGCCATCGAACAAGGTGATGGTGCGCGGATCGAACGACAGGCCTGTCATGGCACCAAGCTTCACAGCATCAGAACTGGCCACCCGCGCCTTGATAACCCCGTTGGGCGTATCAAGCGTGATGATCTGCGTCGTGCCCAGATATTCAGTGGCCTTAACCCTGCCCCGATAAGGCGCGGCATCGTCCAACCGAACATGCTCGGGCCGCACCCCGAACGTCAGCGCGCCATTGGCGCCGTCCAAACTGGCCGGGATCGCCATGGCAATATCATGCAACCGCACCTCAACAGCGCCCTTGCCCACCGTCCCATTAAAGTCGAGGAAATTCATTGGTGGTGAGCCGATGAACTGCGCCACGAACTTGGTTGCGGGCCAGTCATAAATGTCTTGTGGCACCCCGAACTGTTCCACGACGCCATGGTTCATCACCACAATCTTGTCGCCCATTTGCATCGCCTCAAGCTGGTCATGCGTCACATAGACGGTCGTGGCCCCCATCCGGTCATGAAGGGCGCGCAGTTCCTCGGCCATATGCTCCCGGAATTCTGCATCCAATGCGCCAAGGGGTTCATCCATGAAGAACGCCTTTGGGTTACGCACAATGGCGCGGCCAAGCGCGACGCGCTGCCGGTCGCCGCTGGATAGCCCCCCCACTGGCTTGTTCAGAATGTCTGTGATGCCAAGAATTTCGGCAATCTCATGGACCTTCTTTTTGATCTGCGCACGCGGCATGCCCTGATTGACCAGCGGATAGCTGATGTTCTTGCCCACATTCATATGCGGGTAAAGTGCGAACATCTGGAAAACAAAGGCAATATCACGCTGGCTCGCGGGTTTTTGGCCGACCTCTTCGCCATCGATATAAATCTCTCCACTGGTGGGCAGTTCCAGCCCCGCCATCATCCGCAGGGTGGTGGTCTTGCCACATCCCGAAGGACCAAGCAGCATGAAGAACTCACCATCTTCGACGGTGAAACTGGACGATTGCACGGCAACGAAATCGCCAAAGCTCTTTTTGAGGTTCTTGATTACGATTTGGGCCAATTTGGTATTTCCTGTCCTGCGCGGATCAAATTTCCATCCGGGTCCCATAGGATTGCTTCGCGCATTCCCCAGACCTTGTCTTCGGCGGGCCAGAACTTGGGAAAGGCGTTGTCTTTCGGAAGACCCAACGTCTCTACCTCGGCCGAAAATGCATTCACGTCCGAGGGGCGCAAATAGGCTCCGTGGTCACAGGTGGCCGGATTGTGGTCCTTGGCGAAAAAGAAGTGAACCTCGGCGCCATCGCGTTTCATCAGCAGATACTCATCAACCTCCGCATGGACCGTGACAAACCCCAGACGTTCGTAAAAACGTTCAGTCGCCTCGATGTCGCGTGACGGCAGGATTGGGCAGAGCTTTTCCAGCATGCACTTACTCCGGGAAGTGGCTGACGATGATAAACATCACCGTGCCGACAAGGGTCACAACAAAGGAATAGCTGTAAAGAACCAGCGCAAAGGGCTGCATCAGCATCACCACCCCAAGGGCGATCAGGATCGTGGCGAGCATTTCCCAAGGTCCGCGGCGAAACCGCAGCATGGCTTTGACAATATCCATCATTTGCGAACCGCTCCAAAGGTGATCCCGCGCAGCAGATGCTTGCGAAGCAAAACCGTGAAGACCATCACCGGAACAAGGAAGATCGTGGCACCGGCCGCAACCGCGGGCCAATCTTTGCCACTGGTTCCGATGATGGTGGGGATGAATGGCGGCGCTGTCTGGGCAGTGCCCGACGTCAGCAGAACCGCAAAGGCATATTCATTCCACGCAAAGATCAGACAAAAGATTGCTGTGGAGGCGATACCCGTCGCCGCTTGGGGCAACACAACCTTATAGAACGCCTGAAACCGGGTGTAGCCATCGATCAGAGCGGCTTCTTCATACTCGATCGGGATTTCATCGATAAACCCCTTTAGCAGCCAGACAGACAGCGACAGGTTCACTGCTGTGTAAAGCAAGATCATGCCCAAGTGGGTGTCGTTCAATCCCAGATTTCGGAACATCAGGAAGATCGGGATCGCCACGGCAATCGGCGGCATCATCCGGGTGGACAGGATGAAAAACAGCAGATCATCCTTCAATGGCACGCGGAACCGGCTGAAGGCATAAGCGGCGGCCGTTCCAAGGATCATGGTCAGGGCCGTTGAACCAAACCCGATGATGACCGAGTTCAGAAATCGTTCGCCATAGCGTGAGGGGCCAGAGATGACGGTGCCACGGTTGCGGGTGATTTCCTCATACCAGGTGGTGGGCGGGCCCGCTGCTTCCAGCATTTCGGGCGTCGCACGGGTGCGGTCAGTAAACAGGTTCACATAGCCCTCAAGCGTGGGTTCAAAAACCACAATGGGCGGATAGGCAATGGAATCCGTGGGGGATTTGAAGCCTGTGGCGACAATCCACAGCAGAGGGATCAGCGTGATAATTGCATAGCCGACCACCAAAAGACCCGCGAACCATTTGGTGCCCCGGCTTGGCTCTGTCACGGAAAAGCTCATCTTTCTTTGACCTTGTTCAGGGCTTTGACATAGATGGACGCAAGGCCAAAGACTGTGACAAAAAGGATCACGGCATAGGCCGAGGAATACCCTGTGCGCCATTTCTCAAACGCTTCGCGTTTAAGATCAATTGAGGTGAGCGTGGTTGTGTTGCCCGGCCCGCCGCCCGTCAGCTGCACGACAAGATCGAACATCTTGAAGTTCTCGATGCCGCGAAAAAGCACCGCCAGCATCAGGAAGGGCAGCGCCAAGGGCAATGTGATCGTCCAGAACTGCCGCCATTTGCTGGCCCGGTCACATTCTGCCGCCTCATAGATACTGTCGGGGATCGACCGCAGGCCCGCCAGACAGATCAGCATCACAAACGGCGTCCACATCCATGTGTCGGCAATCACAATCGCCCAAGGCGCAAGGTTTACGTCGCCGATCATGGAAAAACTGGCAGGATCCGCGCCCGTCACAAAGGCCACGGCATAGTTGAAGAGGCCAATTTGCGGCTGATAAAGAAAGGTCCAGAAGTTGCCCACGACCGCAGGCGACAACATCATCGGGAAAACGATGATCGTCGTCCAAAGGTCGTTGCCCTTGAATTTCATGTTGATCAGAAAGGCGAGGGTAAAACCGATGAGAACCTGCAACACCAGAGTCCAGATCAGGAAATGCGCCGTCGCCTGCATGGTGGCCCAGATGTCGGGATCTGTAAGGATCCGCTCATAATTGCGCAGGCCCACCCATTCGATCGCATTGTTGGGGCGATTGACACGAAAATCCGTAAAGCTCAGCCGGATTGTCCAGATCAATGGAAAGATATTGACCGCCAGTAGAAGGAAAATCGTTGGCGCAACAAATATCCAGGCAATCGTCCGGTCGGAAAGACCCCGGATCCGTCGCGCTATCCCATCGGGCGTCTTGATTGCCGCCCTGTCAATCGGAGAGTCCATTATTCCTCTTTCCTTACGACGCCGTCAGGCCCGTGCCGTTAAGGCGCGCGTGAAACAGACTCTGGCCGACCCGAAAACCGGCCAGAGCAGTTTGCCAAACACCATAGGTGCCAGACAGAGAGGAGATCAGAGTTTGCCTTCGTCCTCAAACACTTCCGTCCAGTCACTCACAATACCATCAAGCGCCTCTTGGGCGGTGCCCTCGCCAGCGATCACATAGTTATGGATGCGCTCCTGCATCGGCAGCAAAAGATCTGCATAGGCAGGCTCGGCCCAGAAATCCTTTACGATCGCCATGCTGTCGAGGAAGGTCTGTGCATAGGGCTGGCTGGTTGCAAAGCCGGGGTCTTCGACAACGGCCCGCAATGCGGAATACCCACCAAGTGACCACCATTTCGCCTGCACATCGGGTTGGGCAAACCACTTGATGTAGTCCAGCGCGGCGGCCTGATGCTCGGTATTGGCGACGACCGAGATGCCCTGCCCCCCCAACTGCGCAAACTGACCCGCAGGCCCAGCCGGGTTCGGGAAATATCCCGATTTGCCGCCACCAACATTCGCGTCTGCCTCGACGCCCGGCCAGATAAAGGCAAAGTTCATTTGCATCGCAACCTGACCAGACCGGTAGGCATCAATGTTCTCACCCATGTACCAGTTCGAAGACCCGGGAGGGGTGGCTGTGTCGTAAAGCGCCTTGTAGAATTCAAGACCAGCAGCAGCGCCGGGCGAATTTACAAAGCCTTGCATGTCATAGGGCTTCTCCGGATTCTCATAGAGGAAACCATAGTTGTAAAGCGCGTTTGTCACGCCCATGGTGATCCCTTCGGACCCGCGCTCGGTGTAGATCGCGGCACCATACACGGTGGTTCCGTCAATATCGCGGCCTTGGAAAAACTGGGCGATATCCTTGAGTTCTTCCAAAGTGGCAGGAACGCCCAAATCACGACCATATTTCGCTTTGAATTCCGCCTGAAGTTCGGGGCGTTCGAACCAGTCCTTGCGATAGGTCCAGCCGACAACATCGCCAAATGCAGGCAACGCATAGTAATTGGGCGTATTCTTTGGCCACTCTGCATAGCCGGTGACGGTTGCCGGGATGAAATCCGCCATCGATATGCCATTGGCATCAAAGAAATCATTCAGCTTCAAGTATTGGCCATTTTCAGCCGCGCCGCCGATCCACTGGCTGTCACCAATCAACAGGTCACACAGCTTGCCGCCTGAATTAAGCTCATTCAGCATCCGGTCGGCAAAGTTCGGCCATGGCACGAATTCGAAGTGCATGGTGTTGCCGGACTGGGCCTCGAAATCCTTGCTGAGTTCGATCAAGGCATTTGCGGGATCCCAAGCTGCCCAGCACAGGGTCAGGTCCTCGGCGGTCGCCGCTGTCGACAGACCACCGGCAATCAAGGCACCGGCCGCAGCCGTCATCATCAATTTCAGTTTCATTCGATTGTTCCTCCCAAAGGACTGTCGACCGGCTCAGCCTCCTCGCCGTGCCACTATCGTAACAAATGCATAATGAGGCACGTGTCTCATAGCAAGATTTTTCTGCGACACGTGCCTCAAGTTATGATAAGCCGACGAAACCGACCCAAGCGCCGGTCGGTCGCCCTGACCATCAAACGACTGATAAGTGTAAGAAATAGACTGAAATGACGATCCAGAAGCCTACGCTGCGACCCACAACAAAAGATCTCGCCAAGGCGGCCGGCGTCAGCCGGGCAACCGTTGATCGGGTGCTGAATGGCCGGGAAGGCGTAAAGCAAGACACCGTTGATCGGGTCAACAAGGCGATTGAGGGGTTGGGATTCGTCCGCAATCTGCAGGCTGCAAATCTGGCAAAATCGCAAAGTTACAGGTTCGTCTTTGCCCTGCCCCGGTCTGGTGATCAATTCTTGCAGCAGATCATCGAACGCATCGAAGAGGCCGACGCCCTTTTCGCCGCCGACCACGTCTGGTGCGACGTGCACCATATTGATGAAAACGATCCCCACAGCATTTCAAACTTTCTCGGATCGCTGTCAAAGGAAGATGTTTCGGGTGTCGCGATCATGTCGCCAGAAACGCCGCAGGTCCGCGATGCGATCACACGACTGCAAGAACGTGGAGTCGCGGCCCTGCCGTTCATTTCAAACCAGACGATGATGGACGCCCATTGGGTTGGCATCGACAACTGCGCCGCAGGGGCGACTGCTGGACTGCTGCTAGGCCAGTGCGTGGGCGCGCGCCGTGGGTCCGTCATGGTGATTGCAGAAAGCATGCAATCTCGCGACAGCATGGAACGCAGAATGGGCTTTGACAAAGAGATCAACGAAAACTTTCCCCATTTGCATGCCCTGCCATCACTGGAAACCTATGGCCAAGCAGAGCGGGCACGTTCCGTGATTTCGACCAACCTGCGGGCCAATCCAGATACGGTCGGTATCTACGTCATGGCCTCAGAGGCGCGCATACCACTTTCCATTCTCAAGGAATTGGACGTGGCGCCCTCCATCATCAAGATCGCCCATGAGCGCACGCCCTTTACCCAGCAGGCGCTGCGGGACAGAACATTGGATGGTGTCATCGCCCAAGACGCGGGCCACCTTGTGCGCAGCGCAATCCGAAGGTTGAAAGGCATTGTGGATCGGCGACAAACGCTTGGATCGCAAGAAAACATCCGAATTGAGATCCTTTTGCGCACCAACATATAAGTGGCAGCGTTGCATGTTGGACAGATGAAACAGGACCTTCTTCGGGCGGGTCCCTTTTTACCGCATAACGAATGCTGGAGATGAGCGCTCTAGCGACGCTTGCGCACCCACTCGGCGCTTTTGATGAACGCCAGATGCCTGTCGGGAAAATCGGCCCCCAGCAAGCCAAGCGCCCAATCGACAATCTTGGTGCTATTCGCCCGGCGCCCGTACCAGATCATGCGTACCAACGTTTGCCACCGCGACCCATCCGCAGCCCAAGCATCCAAAAGCGCAAGAAACTCGGCGTTGTGTTCAAACTGGCGGCGATGACAGTCAGCCCGCAAAAGACAAAGATCAGCATCTGATTTTGCCAAGGTTTCATTCTTTGTCAGCAGTTCGACCGCCCGATCATCCGCCCCTATGGATACCATCTGTCCGGCGACACGGCGCAGGTCTTCTAGCCGCTGAAGCACCGGGTGATGGCCAAGCAATGAGACCAAGAAAGACATCACTTGGGCGCGACCCTTTGTCGACAGATGCACGGGAACAATGCTTTCCTCGTTGAACGATGGTTCCGCAAGCGGGTCAGCCTTGTTGAAATCCGCAAAGAACGAGACGTATCGGCACTGGCTGACATGGGCCAATCGCCAAAAATCACCCCACCGCCAGACAGCCGTTTGCAAGGTGCCCACCTCAATGACGCAAGACTTTGGCGAGGCGAACAGCATATTTGCAAAACCGGCGCCGTGGTGAGATATCATCACCTCTGCATTGGCCATGATTGCAATCTGCTCCAGCGGTGACAGCCGTTCAAACATAACTGATTCAAAGCCAAACAGGCCCAACATCTCAACCAGTTCTGCCTCGCCCTTCATGGGTCTGCTTCGGCTGTTTTCATCCTCTCGACTGACCCAAAAGCGGCGGGGAAGATGACTGAAATCCTTGCCTTCAATGGCCCGCAACGCACGGTCACGCAGTTTGAACAGGGTGGAGTCCACGCTGTTTTGCTTGAGAACGGCATGCGAAATCCGTGTCGCCCGAGGTCCTTTCCAATAAAAATCTGACGGGGCAAGGCTGTCTATCCCAGACCGATCTGCCTCGGGCAAAAGGTAGAAGCTTGCCAAGAAATTATAGGGGGTGACGGCGCATGAGTGCTTTGCGGGGACCCTTTGAAAAACGACCCGATCCGCAAGTTCTGGAAAGAGCGCATCAATATAGGCCCTGCAAAACGCGCCCGTCTTTTCATCCGGGTTCGGGTAGTGGATATAGATCGGGCCGTGAACCCCCGCCTCTTCGACAAGACACAGTTGGCCCAAGGTTTCCGTCAGAAAATGGAAGTAATTGAAGGTATTGCGGGCCTCGATCACAAAGGCGGTGTCGATGGACAGTGGCTTGGTGAGTTGCGGAAACGCTTCTTCCGGGCCTGAAGGAGTGTTGAAAAATGCCACAAGTGCCGCTTCGGCATCAAAGCCCGGTGACGATCCTTCAAAACAGTATCGGTTCAAAAGACGAATGCCGGCGGAGCCACTGATGGGCGATTTCCCATAGGCCGTCAGATACGACTTTTGGACCGAGACGTCGTCTATCAGGACTGGAAAGGTGTTGAACTCCACTGCCTGACCAAAGACCCTATGCCTCTGGGTCCTTGCGATGAATGCATCGATCTTTTCGGAAACTTCGGGATGCTCGCTTGCCGAAAAGCCAAGGATTTTGGCGGGCTGACACGGGCGCCAGATATAGTCCGGCTTCTCCAACGCAAGAATGCCCGGATCTGTAAAAGGGTTCAGGATCAGATCTTGTGGCAAGGGAAAGGGGCTGCTCTCGTTCGACACGTCTGCTTTGACCTTCTGCCCTTTGGCCATGGTGGCAAACTATTGCAAGTTGGGGCCGGCCTTTCAACCTTTTGTCGGCGGGCACCCCCGCCAGATGGTTCCCTTTGCGCGGCCAAAGTGCTTTTGTTGCATCGGCACGAAAACCTCGGGGGACAGGGTGACGGATGACAATGTAACGCCAATGATGGCGCAGTTTCTGGAGATCAAAGCGCGGAACCCCGGCGCGCTGCTGTTCTATCGAATGGGCGATTTCTATGAAATGTTCTTCGAGGATGCCATAGCAGCGTCAGAGGCGCTGGACATTGCGCTGACCAAGCGCGGAACCCATTTGGGCGAGCCGATCCCCATGTGCGGCGTGCCGGTACATTCGTCTGAAGGCTATCTGCTGACGCTGATCCGGAAAGGGTTTCGTGTTGGGATTGCCGAGCAACTGGAAGACCCGGCAGAGGCGAAAAGGCGCGGATCAAAATCCGTCGTCAAGCGGGATGTTGTGCGCCTTGTCACCCCCGGAACCCTGACCGAAGACGCGCTGCTGGAGGCGCGGCGGCACAATTTTCTGTGCGCGTGGTCCGAAGTTCGAGATGAGGCGGCGCTGGCATGGGCCGATATATCGACCGGAGAGTTCAGGGTGATGCCCTGCGCCTTGGCGCGGCTTTCGCCGGAGATGGCGCGTCTGGCCCCACGCGAAGTTCTGGTGAATGAGACACGCGAGGCGGATTTGATCCCTCTGGCGCAGGATCTGGGCACGGCACTGACGCCCCTATCGCGCGGCAGTTTTGATTCAGCCAATGCCGAAAAGCGCCTGTGCACCCTGTTTGCGGTTGGTTCTTTGGAGGCGTTTGGCACCTTTGGGCGGGCCGAGATCTCGGCCATGGGGGCGTTGGTCGATTATCTGGACCTGACACAGAAAGGACGTCTTCCCTTGATGCGCGCGCCGATCCGTGAGGCGGCAGGCGGGGCCATGCAGATCGACTTTGCCACGCGGCGCAATCTGGAAATCACCCAAGCCTTGTCTGGGGGGCGCGAAGGGTCGCTGATCGCGGCGGTAGACCGGACTGTTACATCCGCGGGTGCGCGATTGCTGGAGCGGCGGCTTTCAGCCCCCTCGTGCGATCTGGCGACGATCCACACCCGCCATGATGCCGTGCGCTATGCATTGGGACAGGCAGGCACCCGTGAGGCCCTGCGTGACGCCCTGCGCCGGGTTCCCGATATGGATCGCGCGCTGTCGCGCCTTGCGCTTGACCGTGGCGGACCTCGGGATATGACGGCCATACGGGCAGGACTGACTCAGGCACAGAAGATCAGCAAGATGCTGGATGGCGCGCCGGCGCTTTTGGCAGAGGCTGCGGGTGCCTTACTGGGCCATGGGCCCTTGGTTGACCTGCTGGAGGCAGCGCTGGTCGCAGAACCGCCCCTTTTGGCGCGAGATGGTGGTTTCATTGCCACTGGCTATGACGCTGGGCTGGACGAGACGCGGGCCCTGCGCGACGAAGGGCGCGGGGTCATCGCCAAGATGCAGGCGGAGTATATCGCACAGACGGCGGTGCAAAGCCTGAAGATCAAGCACAACAATGTGCTGGGCTATTTCATTGAGACGACCGCCATCCATGCCGAAAGGATGCTGTCCCCGCCCCTGTCGGAAACATTCATTCACCGACAGACAACAGCGGGACAGGTCCGCTTTACGACGGTGCCGCTGAGCGAGATTGAGACACGCATCCTCAATGCCGGCAACCACGCGTTGGAGATTGAGAAGCGGCAGTATGACAGCCTCTTGGGCGCAATTCTGGCAGAGTCTGGTCGCATCGGCGCGGCGGCCCGGGCCTTGGCCGAGATCGACCTTGCCACAGCCTTTGCAGACCTTGCCGCAGCCGAGGATTGGGTGGAACCGATTGTCGATGACAGCCATGCCTTTGATGTGACGGCAGGGCGACACCCGGTTGTCGAGCGTGCCCTGCGGCGGCTGGGGTCTGGACCGTTTGTTGCCAATGACTGCGCCCTTACCCAAGGGACGACACCGGCGATCTGGCTTTTGACCGGGCCGAACATGGCGGGTAAGTCAACATTCTTGCGCCAGAATGCCTTGATCGCCCTTTTGGCGCAGGCGGGCAGCTTTGTTCCGGCGGCACGCGCGCACATCGGCCGGGTCAGCCAATTGTTCAGCAGGGTGGGTGCGGCGGATGATCTTGCCCGAGGCAGGTCGACATTCATGGTCGAGATGGTCGAGACGGCCGCAATCCTTAACCAAGCTGATGATCGTGCGCTGGTGATCCTTGATGAAATCGGCAGGGGGACGGCAACATATGATGGTCTGTCGATTGCTTGGGCCACATTGGAGCACCTACATGAGGTCAATCGCTGCCGAGCGCTGTTTGCCACGCATTATCATGAGATGACGGCCCTTGCCGGCAAGCTGTCAGGCGTCGAAAACGCGACTGTTTCCGTCAAGGAATGGGAAGGCGACGTCATCTTTTTGCACGAAGTGCGAAAGGGGGCCGCTGATCGCAGCTATGGTGTGCAGGTTGCGCGCCTTGCTGGCCTGCCAGCGAGCGTGATTGAACGTGCCAAGATCGTGCTGGAAGCGCTGGAAAAGGGCGAGCGCGAGGGGGGAAAACAAGCGGCCTTGATTGATGACCTGCCGCTGTTCCGCGCCGCGCCCGCTGTCGCCCCAACGCCAAGGGCCAGTACGGCATCGGCGATCGAGGTCCGATTGCGCGACCTTCACCCCGATGAAATGACGCCCTTGGAGGCCCTGCGTGCCCTCTATGAGCTAAAGCAGGTCCTTGGGGCGTAGAACAGCGACGAGGGCGAGGGCCCTCGCCGCAGGCTTGCCGGTTTAGGCTGGCGTGGAAGAGACGCCGACCTGAGCAGGGCGCAAAAGGCGATCATGCAGCATGAACCCTACGGTCATGACCTGAATGATCTGCCCCGCCTTGGTTCCGGGTACGGGCGCTTCAAACATTGCCTGATGCTCTTGTGGATCGAATTGATCCCCCACTGCGGGGCTGATCGGCTTGACGCCATGTTTGGTCAAAACATTGGTCAGTTCGCGCAAGGTCAGCTCAACACCTTCGATCAACGCCGCTGATTGGGTGCGGGTTTCATCGCTGGCGGAATCGAGTGCGCGCTTCAGGTTGTCATAGACTGGCAACATGTCGCGCGCGAGTTTCGAGCCGCCATATTGCTCGGCCTCGCGACGATCACGGTCGGCACGCTTGCGCGAATTTTCAGCATCGGCCAAGGCCCGCATGAAGCGATCACGCAGTTCATCACGCTCGGCACGCAGGTCTTCCAACTCTGCGGCGGCAATGAAATCTTCGACCTGTTCCAGGTCTACATCTTCGGGGGCCGGGTGTTCCTGCGCCATGTCTGTCTTCCTCGTTTCTCGTCCTGTCTTCATCCCTTGCCGCGGTCTGAAAGCAACCGTCCGACAAGTTGCGCTGTGTAGTCGACGATCGGAACAATCCGGCCATAATTTAGCCGAGTCGGTCCGATGACGCCCACCGCGCCGATGATCTTGCGATCAGCGTTCATATAGGGAGAGACGACCAAAGAGGAACCCGAAAGTGAGAAAAGCTTGTTCTCAGAACCAATAAAAATGCGCACACCTTCGCCTTCGTCGGTCAATTCGAGAAACTCGGCAATGTCCCGCTTACGTTCAAGGTCGTCAAAGAGGCTGCGGATGCGGTCCAGATCAACCGCCTCGGTTGCGGCCTCCAACAGATTGGCACGTCCGCGCACAATAAGGCGCTCACTTCGTTCGCCTGCATTCTCCCAAATGGCGAGGCCACTTTCCACGAGTTCACGGGCGAGGGAGTCAATCTCTTGACGCCGATGAGCGATATCCGTTGCCATCGTCCGGCGCAGTTCGGAAAGGGTTTTGCCTTCTGCTAAGGCATTGAGAAAATTGGCAGCCTCTCGCATGGAGGAGGGTGTTTGACCTGCGGGTGGGGAGAAAAGCCTGTTCTCGACCGTGCCATCGGCAAAAACCAAAACCACAAGCGCGCGGTCCGGCGAGAGGCTGACAAACTCGATGTGACGAATGGCGGCCTCATGCTTGGGCGTGAGCACAAGGCTGGCCCCACGGGTGATTCCGGACAAGGCTGCCCCAACGTGATCGAGCAGCGCGCCTACATCATGGTCGTTGGATCCGAGCGTTGAATCCATCCGCTGGCGATCCTCATCCGAGACGGTGCCCACCTCCAAAAGACCATCGACAAACATACGCAAACCCAATTGCGTTGGAATACGGCCCGCGGAGGTATGAGGACTATCCAAAAGACCAAGATATTCAAGATCTTGCATCGTATTTCGGATGGTGGCCGCTGAAACCTTTTCAGACATGCTGCGCGTGAGCGTTCGCGAGCCCACCGGATCCCCGGACGACAGATACCCTTCGACGACACGACGAAACACCTCGCGCGAGCGTGTGTTCATTTCCGACATCAACTTTGCGCCGTCTGTCATGTTTGCTTAACCTCTCTTGGTATGCACAGTATTCCAGTGGCAGGGGGCGTCAATCGGGGTTGCATCCGGGTCTGCTGCAGGCCTATCTGACCGAAATCTCAGGAAAGGAAGCCCAATGCGCCCATCTGGACGGAAACTAGACGAAATGCGGCCCGTTTCTATTGAAACTGGTGTCATGCGCCACGCAGAGGGATCGTGTCTGATCAAAGTTGGCGAGACGCATGTCTTATGCTCGGCCACGATCGAAGACAAGGCGCCGCCATTCCTGAAGAACAGCGGCTTGGGTTGGGTGACCGCTGAATACGGGATGCTGCCACGCGCCACCAACAGTCGGACACGCCGAGAGGCAGCCGCAGGAAAACAAAGTGGTCGTACGCAGGAAATTCAGCGGTTGATCGGCAGAGCCCTGCGCGCGGGCGTAGACCGCAGCGCTCTTGGTGAACGGCAGATTGTTGTGGATTGCGACGTCATTCAAGCGGATGGTGGGACGCGGTGCGCCTCAATCACCGGTGGTTGGGTTGCGCTTCGGTTGGCCGTGAACAAGCTGCTCGCCTCGGGGGCCATAGTCAGTGATCCGATCATCGATCATGTGGCAGCCGTATCTTGCGGGATTTTCGCAGGTCAGCCCGTTTTGGATCTGGACTATCCAGAGGATTCAGCTGCCGGCACGGATGGAAACTTTGTGTTGACCGGCCGTGGGCGCATGATCGAGGTACAAATGTCGGCAGAGGGAGCGACATTCTCGCGCGCGGAAATGGCGGAGCTGTTGGATTTGGCTGAGGCAGGCGCCACGGCGCTTGTCGCAGCGCAAAAGGCCGCACTGGGGCTTTGATCATGCGAAAGTTCGCCGGAGATCGCATCGTCGTTGCGTCACACAACAAAGGGAAGTTGGAGGAAATTGAGAAACTTCTCCAGCCTTTCGGGCTTTCTGTCGTCTCGGCGGGAGATCTGGGTTTACCTGAACCGGAAGAGACAGAAGACAGCTTTGTTGGCAATGCGAGGATCAAGGCGCATTTCGCCGCCAAGCAAGCTGGGCTGCCCGCGCTTGCGGACGATTCAGGGATTTGCGTAGATGCCCTCGCCGGACAGCCAGGGGTCTATACTGCCGATTGGGCTGAAACAGGGCATGGTCGGGATTTCGAGATGGCCATGACACGGACATGGCGAGAGCTTGAAAATGTTCATGCTTTGTTTCCAAGGCTGGCTCAATTTCGGTGTACCCTGGTTCTGGCATGGCCAGATGGTCATGATGAGGTCTTTGAGGGCGTGATGGCGGGCCAGATTGTTTGGCCGATGCGTGGAAGCCAAGGCCATGGATACGATCCTATTTTCCAGCCAGACGGATTTGACGTGACGTTTGGAGAGATGGATCGCTGGCAAAAAAACGAGATTAGCCATCGCGCCGATGCATTCCGAAAGCTTGTCACGGGTTGTTTCACGTGAAACACCCAAGTCTCGCATCGATTAGTGGCGGAGCAAGCACAAAGTATGCGTGACGAATCCTTGCAACACTGGCAGAAATCCGGATTTGGCCTTTATATCCACTGGCCTTTCTGCCAATCGAAATGCCCCTATTGCGACTTTAACAGCCATGTGGTGGACAGCGTTGATCAAAACCGTTGGCTTTTGGCTTACCAAAACGAACTGCGCAGAGTGGGTGAAGAAACCCAAGGGCGGGTCTTGAAAAGCATCTTCTTTGGTGGCGGGACGCCTTCCCTGATGCCGGCGAACACCGTTGCCGGCATTCTTGACACAGCGGGCAAGATTTGGACCTTTGCCAATGACATCGAAATTACCTTGGAAGCGAACCCAACCTCCGTAGAGGCGAAACGCTTTCAAGGGTTTCGGTCTGCGGGCGTAAATAGGGTTTCCATTGGGGTGCAGGCCCTCAATGACGAAGATTTGCGCCGCCTTGGCAGGCTTCATAGTGTCAAGGAGGCGCTTGCAGCGATCGACTTGGCCCAATCAACGTTTTCCCGCGTGAGCTTTGACCTTATCTATGCCCGCCAGGATCAGTCGATAGAAGCTTGGGAGACAGAGCTTAATCAAGCATTATCGATGGGTACTGAACATCTGTCTTTGTACCAGTTGACGGTCGAGCCGGAGACGGTCTTTGGCGAAAGGTACAAAAGGGGTAAACTGAGGGGTCTTCCCGACGAAGATCTTTCTGCCGATATGTACCTTGCCACGCAGTCCCTCTGTGACTCAAAGCAGATGTTCGCATATGAGGTGTCGAACCATGCGAAAGTTGGCGCCGAGTCGAGACACAACTTGATCTATTGGAAATGTGGAGACTACATCGGCGTAGGCCCAGGCGCGCACGGGCGCCTGACCGATGCCTCTGGTGCACGCTTTGCCACAGAATGTCCGAAGGCCCCCGGACAATGGCTGCAGTCAGTTGAGAACATCGGTCATGGGGAGAACCTGCCACGAGAGCGACTGTCCCTGATCGATCAGGCCAGAGAGAAGCTTTTGATGGGGCTTCGCTTGGTCGCGGGATTTGATCAACTCGAAGAACTGAAAAAAATGGGGCTGCCACTTTCAGAGCAATCAATTATTGACCTCGAGGCAGAAGGTCTGATCAATCGAAAAGACCGTGCTATTGAAACGACACTTAGCGGAAGGCTTCTGCTAAATGCCGTTATAGGAAAGTTGGCTCCCTGACGCGACCTAGCGAGGAAAGTCACGTGGGATGACACTTAGGACCTGACACAGCAGATCCAAGTCATCCAAGGTGCGGTATCTTATACGCAGCGTGCCGCCATCTCCTGCAGCGCCGTGATCAATGGAGACGGACATGCCCAAATTGGCCGAAAGGTCTGCCTCGATCGCGCGTGTGTCGGCGTCTTTTTCAGAAGGCCCGGATCGCGTCTTCTTGTTGCCTGACTTACCTGACAGATTCTTGGCAAGCTTTTCTGTCTCGCGCACGGAAAGTCCACTGGACACCACCTGCTGGGCCAGTGCGGTTGGCTGGGCCGCGCCAATGATCGCTCTAGCGTGACCGGCCGTCAGCTTTCCCGTACGAATCATCATCTGCACGTCGTCCGGGAGGACCAGAAGCCTTAGGGTATTGGCTATGTGACTTCTGCTCTTGGACAGAGCCTCTGCCAACTTTTCTTGCGTATGGCCAAAACGGTCCATCAATTGCCGAAATCCAAGCGCTTCTTCGACAGCGTTCAGATCTGCCCTTTGGATGTTTTCAATAATCGCTATCTCGATGACTTCTAAATCCGTAAATTCGCGGACAACCACCGGGACCGAGTGCAACTGGGCAAGTTGCGCAGCCCGCCAACGTCTTTCACCGGCAACGATTTCATACATCTGACCGTCATCTACCAAACGGACCACAAGGGGCTGAATTATCCCTTTTGCCCTGATAGAGTCGGATAATTCCTGTAGGGCCTCTGGATCGAAATCACGCCTGGGCTGATCTGGATTGGGCCTGATCTGCTCAACCGGGATCATTGTGTTGGATCCGTCCCTCTGACCAGAGACATTTGTTCCGTCAGCAGGAGAAAGGTTCACGTCAGCCATAAGGGCGGAAAGTCCACGCCCAAGACCTTTTCGTTCGAGTTTCTTTTCCATTTACAACCCCTGTCTATTTGACTTGAACACTGGAATGTCGTGCCACGATTTCCATTGTAAGCCGCCGGTAGGCGTCTGCGCCCTTTGATGAAGGGTCGTACGAGAGTACCGGCAATGCATAAGATGGCGCTTCTGATACCCGAACATTTCGAGGGATCGTCGTCTCAAAGACCAAATCGCCCAAAGTATCGCGAGCGTCCGCCTCCACTTGCTGTGAAAGCCGATTGCGACCATCGGCCATCGTGATCACAACCCCCTCGATCCGAAGAGACGGATTAGCGGTCTTCCGAATATCCCGGATCGTCAACATGAGTTGCGAAAGTCCTTCAAGGGCAAAAAACTCGCTTTGGAGTGGGATCAATACAGATTGGGCAGCAACAAGCGCATTGACGGTCAAAAGCGAAAGCGATGGCGGACAGTCAATAAGGATAAAGTCCATTCCCATCTCAAGCGCACCCTTGGCATGAAGTGCATCATGCAAGAGAAACGACCTCTTTTCATTGGAAACGAGTTCTATATCTGCGGAGGCAAGGTCCGCGTTTGCGGGACAAACGCTCAGATTTCGCACGCTTGACGGTAGGATAAGCGCCTCAATCGGCGCCTCTTCAAGCAACAGATCATAGGTGGTCTTGTGTCTTTGTGAAGATTCTATTCCAAGTCCCGTCGATGCGTTCCCCTGTGGATCGAGGTCGATCAAAAGAACCTTGTATCCAAACTCGGCAAGACCAGCGGCCACGTTTATCGTTGTGGTGGTTTTTCCGACACCACCCTTCTGGTTCGCTACCGCGATAAGTCGAGGAGCTTTCTGTGGGTCTCGATCAGACATGCCGCAGGCTCCTTAGATACAAAATTGCGGATTCTGGGCTGGTCACACTTGGAATTTCCACGAGGTCAAAGTTCCAGACCGCCCTTGCCTGATCGATCTCTGCTGCGCGGCTGCCACCTTTATGAAAAATCGCCATCCCACCGCTTACGAGATGTCGTTGAGCAAAGCCACAAAGCTCGGCCAGAGGGGCTAGCGCTCTGGCGGATACAACGGGTGAGGAAAGTGGTTCAATGGCTTCGATGCGATCTGCAATGACCACTGCATCGAGATCAAGTGTTCTTATCACCTCCCTCAAGAAGGTCGCTTTTCTTTGATCTGACTCTACGAGCACGACATGTCGATCAATGGACTTGTCCTTTGCGTCTATAGCAACGACCAAACCGGGGAGGCCCCCACCTGATCCTAGGTCGACCCAACGACCAAGAGGTATCAGTGGATTACTCAGAATCTGAAAGGAATCCAGAATGTGTCGCTCGAACAACTCCCCAACGCTTTGCTTCGATACGAGATTAATTGCAGGATTCCATCTCCTTATCATATCAGAGTAGGTCGCCAACATCGCAGATGTTTCACGTGAAACACTGTTTACAAGGTCTTCGATCTTATCACCCATCAGGAAGCAACCCTCTCACCTTGCACTTTGCGGAGCGAAGCAAGAATGAGCGCTAAGGCAGCTGGTGTCATTCCTTCGATCCTCGAAGCATGCGAGAGTGTTGGTGGCCGATTGCGTTCAAGCTTTGCACGCAATTCGTTTGAGAGACCAGAAAGCGCCCCATAATCAAATTCAAGTGGAATTGCTGTTGCCTCTTCGCGCTTTAGCTGAGCGACTTGGGACTCCTGACGGCCAAGATACCGACTGTAGATTGAGTCATAGGTTATTTGTTGCCGAATGGCCGGATCCATAGTGTCTAGCAACGGAATAATCGTTCTAAGAAGTTCCTCATCGAGACTAAGCGATCCAAGAACATCAAGGCCACTCCGCCGCACTCCATCCTCACTTACGCGTACACCAAAGCCAGCAAGATCGCGCGACGTGAAGCTTATTGCCCCAAGCGCAGCCCTCCCAAGTTCAAGTTGGCCAAGCTTCGTCTCAAAAATTTGCTGCCTACCCACGCGAACGCAACCAACTCGAATACCATGTGGTGTCAGGCGTTGATCCGCGTTGTCTGCGCGCAAATGCAACCGATACTCAGCACGGGACGTGAACATTCGATAGGGTTCCGTCACGCCATGCGACAAAAGATCATCCAGCATCACGCCAATATAGCTTTCAGAACGATGGAAAAGGACTGACTCCCCACCTAAGGCAGCTTTTGCCGCATTTAATCCTGCGACCAAGCCTTGGGCGGCCGCCTCTTCATAGCCGGTCGTACCATTTATCTGACCCGCCAAGTACAAACCGGGCAGATCGCGCAGTTCCATGGAAGGTGTAAGACCTCTTGGATCAAAATAGTCATATTCAATAGCATAGGCTGGCTGCAAAATTACTGCATTCTCTAGGCCTTCGATGCTACGGACATACTGCTCTTGGATTTCCAGAGGAAGAGAGGATGAAATCCCATTTGGATAGATCGTGTGATCATCAAGGCCTTCTGGTTCCAGAAAGACCTGATGGCTGGTCTTATCTGCAAACCGAACAATCTTGTCCTCAATCGACGGGCAATACCGGGGACCAATCCCTTCGATGTGGCCTCCGTACATAGCAGATTTACCAAGATTCTGGCGCACAATCTCATGCGTCCTCTCATTGGTGTGGGTTATTCCACAATCTACTTGCCGAACCTTGGGCCCCTTGTTCAAGAATGAGAAGACGACAGGGTCTTCATCTCCCGGTTGCCGCCCAACTTTATCCCAATCTATTGTTCTCCCATCCAAACGAGGCGGTGTTCCCGTTTTCAATCTTCCGCGCGCCAAGCCTAAATCCGACAAACGTGCTCCTAGTTTGTTGGATGGGGCATCCCCAATTCTACCGCCAGGACGCTTTTCGGGACCAATATGAATGATCCCGTTCAGGAATGTTCCAGCCGTCAAAACAACTCTGGAACAACGCACATCAGAACCGTCAGCCAATGTCACCGCGCAAACGCGTCCATCCTCCGTGCGAATGTCGCAAACCTCTCCTTCCAAAAGGGTGAGGTTCTCTTCCTGAGCCAAAAGTTTCTGCACCGCTGACCGATAGATCGATCTGTCGGCCTGCGCGCGCGGGCCTTGCACCGCTGGGCCTTTTCTCCGATTCAAAAGACGGAATTGAATGCCGGCCTCATCGGCTGCCCTAGCCATTAGGCCATCCATAGCGTCAATCTCACGGACCAAATGACCCTTACCGAGGCCGCCGATCGCAGGATTGCAGGACATCACCCCGATTCCGGCCAGACGCAGCGTAATAAGCGCTGTTTTGGCGCCAACGCGACAGGATGCGGCAGCAGCCTCAACTCCGGCATGACCACCACCGATAACAACGACATCATAGTGTTTCACGTGAAACATCCTACTTCCCGATGCAAAAGCTTGCAAAGATTTCGCCCAGTAGGGTTTCCACACCAACGATCCCTACCAGACTTTCCAATTGATGCAGTGCCGCTCGCACGTCCGCGGCTGCGAGTTCAACCGAACCCTGTTCACCATATAGCCAAGTTTGCGCCGATTCCAAAGACCCCTTTGCATCGATCAATGCTCGGCGATGTCTTTCTCGGACCATTACACCACCGCCCAGAGCTCTCTGAGAAAGAACTCTCTGGATGGACTCTATCAGAGTGTCGATTCCAAATCCGGTCTTGCTCGATACGCCGTCCGCTCTGCCGCCATGATCGACCTTGGAAAAAACGACTATATCACCACTAAGTATGGGATAGCCCTCAGCGCCTTCCCCTTGCTCCAGAACCAAAACGCGCAAGTCTGCCTGTGCAGCGCGATCCCTAGCGCGTGCGACACCAATACGCTCGACTTCGTCGTCAGTCTCTCGCAACCCGGCTGTATCCAAAAGCGTCACAGGAAGTCCACCTATGTCCATGCGAACCTCGATAACATCACGGGTCGTACCGGCCACAGCCGAGGTTATCGCAGCGTCTCTACCTGCTAACACATTCAAAAGACTTGATTTTCCGACATTGGGTGCGCCGATGATTGCGACCTCAAAGCCCTCTCGGATCCTCTCCGAAACAAGACTTCCCTCAATTTCGCGCGCAAATGCCGCCACCAGACGCTCAACAATCGTACCAACTTCCGGAGTCACATCCTGAGGAACCTCTTCGTCAGCAAAATCTATTGTTGCCTCAATCAATGCTGCCACGCGAATAAGGTCTTTTCGCCACTCAGCCGCGCGCAATCCAATCGCCCCTGACAGAACCCTTTGCGCTTGTCGCCGCTGCGCCTCTGTTTCAGCATCGATCAGATCGGCAAGCCCCTCCACCTGCGTCAGGTCCAGAACGCCATTCTCAAGCGCACGCCGCGTAAAGGCACCGGCTTCGGCTGGCCGAAGACCCTCCATGTCGCCCAGGCATCGCAGCACAGCCGCAATCGTCGCATTGCTTCCATGCAGGTGAAGCTCCATCACGTCATCACCCGTAAAGCTTTGGCCTTTTGGAAAAAAAACCACGAGCGCCTGATCTAGAACTTCCCCGTCCCACCACAGTTTGCGCAGAGACGCACGACGCGGGACCAACTCGCCCACACCAAACCCAGCGGCTGCCTTTAGCGCTAAAGGGCCCGAAATCCTGACAACAGCGACACCGGCTTTTCCCCGGGCCGTTGCCAAAGCAAAAACCGTATCCGACATCTCATCACCTCAGGCAAAAAACCTGCACCCTCAGGTGTTCATTGATTCAAAGAATTCGCCGTTGGTCTTTGTTTGCTTGAGTTTTGAGATCAGGAATTCGATCGCATCGTTTGTTCCCATCGGATTCAGGATCCGACGCAAAACATACATCTTCTGCAGATCCGTTTTCTCGACCAACAGGTCCTCTTTGCGCGTCCCAGATTTCAGAATATCGATTGCCGGGAACACGCGCTTGTCTGCAACTTTGCGATCCAGCACGATCTCACTGTTCCCCGTCCCTTTGAATTCTTCAAAGATCACTTCGTCCATCCGGCTTCCGGTATCGATCAAGGCGGTGGCGATAATCGTCAGCGATCCACCTTCTTCGATGTTTCGTGCCGCACCAAAGAACCTTTTGGGGCGCTGCAGGGCATTCGCATCCACACCACCAGTCAGAACTTTACCGCTCGACGGAACGACGGTGTTGAACGCCCGACCCAAGCGTGTGATCGAATCCAGCAAAATCACCACGTCGCGCTTGTGCTCGACCAGGCGCTTTGCTTTTTCAATCACCATTTCCGCAACTGCCACGTGCCGCGTCGCTGGTTCGTCAAAGGTCGAGGAAACAACCTCACCCTTCACGCTGCGCTGCATGTCGGTGACTTCTTCGGGACGTTCGTCGATCAACAGGACAATCAGATAGCACTCAGGATGGTTGCTCGCGATGGAATGCGCAATATTTTGCAAAAGGACCGTTTTACCCGTCCTTGGGGGCGCCACGATCAGCGCTCTTTGACCTTTGCCGATGGGACAAACCAGATCGATAATGCGCGCAGATCTGTCGCGAATGGTCGGATCTTCGATCTCCATCTTCAGCCGCTCATCGGGGTAAAGCGGTGTCAGGTTGTCAAAATGCACTTTATGCCGTGCGCGTTCCGGATCATCAAAATTGATCTTCGTCGCCTTCACAAGGCTGAAATACCGCTCACTCTCGCGTGGTGCCTGAATTACACCTTCAATCGAGTCGCCCGTCCGCAGACTGAACTGGCGGATCATTTCGGGTCCTACGTAGATATCATCTGGCCCCGGAAGATAGTTTGCAGAGGGCGAGCGCAAAAAGCCAAAGCCATCTTGCAAGACCTCAAGAACGCCATCGCCGCCAATCTCGAACCCTTCTTCAGCATGTTCCTTGAGGATTTGGAACATCATCTCGCCCTTACGCATGCTGGGCGCGTTCTCGATCTCCCATTCTTCGGCCATAGCCAACAGGTCTGCTGGGGTCTTGGCCTTCAGATCGGCAAGATTCAAACGTTCAATATCCATCGAATTATCCTCGAAACCTCTCGCACAGCTGTACGCAGAAGCATATCTGTCTCAGGGGGGATCGCCATGGCCGGACGGCCTGCACAAAGCGCATTACAGCGACCGTCTGAAAAAGTCAATCAATCAGAATTTCACGATGACTGAAAAAACGATCACAAGCAAAAGCAGGGTCGGCACTTCATTCATCAAGCGGAATTGACGCCCCGTCACCTGATTATTGCCAAGCAGAAAGTCCTTGCGGCGAAGTCCAAGCCATTGGTGAAACCATGTCATGGCCAAAACGGAAGCGGCCTTCGTCCAGGGCCAGATCATCGACCAATCGACAATGCCGGGCGTCAGAACAAGACAAAGCCCGAAGATCCACGTCGCGATCATCGCTGGGGCCATGATCCCTCGCAGCAAGCGCCGCTCCATGGTTTGGAACATGACGTCCGTGGGGCTACCCGACACGACACTCTCAACGTGGTAGACATACAGTCGTGGCAAATAAAACAGGCCAGCCATCCAGGCAATCACCGAGATAACGTGCAAAGCCTTGGCCCAAAGATACCAGTCACTCAGAAAGTCAGTCATCCGCGGCTCCTTGCTTTCCACTTCTTTAATAAAAGAGTCAGAGAAAAGGAATGATGTTGTTGGGCCTGTGGACATCGGGATTACGTCCGTTTTCCCACATTTCATGCACAGCAGGAAAAGGTCTGATAAGTCTGTGGATATCATGTGAAATCTGTGGATAAGAAATAAACTTCACCAGTTTTTCAGTATATTGAAACCTCCCAGATATTCCCCGTGCTGTCAGCAAAACGAACCACAGCTTCAGGATAGTTTCTCCATCCACAGCCCACATCTTCCCTCGCCCACAATGGGATATCTTCCTCGGCGACCTTGACAAATCCCGCCCCACTGGCACCTTGCCCCTGCAAACGCCACTTGTCCCGAATATCCGTCTCAGGAACAAAGCGTGTCTATCCACAGGGCTGTCCACCACCCCATGACACTCATTCTCGCGTCGTCCTCATCCATCCGGCTAGATCTGTTGCGCGCCGCTGGCGTGCCAGTGACAGCCATGCCTGCACGTATTGACGAAGAAACGATCCGTCGCGCCCTTGAGGCCGAGGGCGCGCCCCCCCGCGACATCGCCGACACCCTGGCCGAGATGAAGTGCCGAAAAGTAGCGGATCGGCACCCGTCAGATTATGTTCTGGGCTGCGATCAGGTGCTGGCATTCAAAGGCAAGGCTTGGGGAAAACCTGACACCATCGAGGAAGCCCGCCATCAACTTGAGCAACTTCGCAATCAACGCCACACGCTACTGTCAGCCGCTGTGCTTTATCATCAGGCAAAACCCATCTGGCGGATTGTGACAGAGGTCCATCTGACCATGCGCGATTTTTCCGATGCCTATCTGGCGGATTATCTGAGCAGAAACTGGCAAAGTGTTCGTCACAGTGTTGGTGCCTACAAGCTGGAGGAAGAAGGCGCGCGCCTGTTTTCCGCAGTCGACGGCGATTACTTCTCTGTGCTTGGCCTTCCCCTTCTCCCCCTTCTGGTTTATCTCGCAGAGCGAGGCATCGTTGAACAATGACAAGTGACCACCCTCGAATTCCATTGGCAGGCGTGATTGGTCATCCGATTGCGCACAGCAGGTCGCCCGCCTTGCATGGCTATTGGCTGCGCCGCTACGGCATCCGTGGCCATTATATCCCCATGGACGTATCACCCGCCGATCTTGCAAGTGTGCTGGAGCATCTTCCGCGCATGGGCTTTGTCGGGGTGAACATTACCATCCCGCACAAAGAGGCCGTCTTGGGCATCGCGGATATTGTTACAGACCGCGCGGCACTGATCGGGGCGGCCAATACACTGATCTTTCGCAAGGATGGCCGTATTCATGCCGACAATACCGATGGGTCGGGGTTCATCTCCAACCTGCGGCAGGGCGCGCCAAGGTGGAACCCGACTGACGGCCCCGCTGCCGTCTTGGGGGCTGGTGGTGCGGCCAGGGCGGTGATTGCCGCCTTGATCGAGGTGGGCGTGCCCGAAATTCGCCTTGCCAACCGCACACGACCAAGGGCCGAGGCGATCCGTTCGGATTTCGGCGCAAAAGTCGTGGTCAGTGAATGGGTTCAGGCGGCAAATATGCTTGATGGGGCCGCACTTGTGGTCAACACCACATCGCTTGGAATGGTGGGCAAGCCAGATTTCAGGGTGCCCCTGGATGCCCTGCGCCCCGGCACGGTTGTCACGGATCTGGTCTATACCCCCCTGATGACCCAATTCTTGATTGAGGCTGAAAGCATGGGCTGCACCATCGTCGATGGGCTTGGTATGTTGCTCCATCAGGCAGCACCGGGGTTTGAGCGTTGGTTCGGCCAAAGACCAGAAGTTGACGTTGCAACCAGAAACGCGGTTCTTGGCCTATGATCGCCTTTCGGCTCGGTCTCACCGGATCAATCGGCATGGGCAAAAGCACAACGGCTGCCATGTTCCGTGAGGCGGGCGTGCCGGTCTGGGATGCAGATGCTGCCGTTCATCGATTGTACGGCGCTGGTGGTGCCGCTGTGGCCCCGATCGCATCACTATGCCCCGAAGCGGTCACAGAGGCGGGCATCGACCGGAACATCCTCAAGCAATGGATCGGCCGTGACCCGGAAGCACTCTCAAAGATTGAGACCATCGTTCATCCGCTTGTGGTGGCTGATCGCATCGATTTTTGTACAAAAACAGTCTCTGACATGGCGGTTTTCGATATTCCGCTGCTGTTTGAGAAATCCTACGAAAGTCAAATGCACGCAACGCTTCTTGCCACTGCCAGCCCCGAGGTGCAGCGCGCGCGTGTTCTGTCTCGCCCCGGCATGACGATCGAACAGTTCAGTCTGATCCTGTCGCGCCAGATGCCAGATGCAGAAAAACGCAGCCGTGCCACCCATATCGTCGAAACGCTTTCCCTCGATCAGACGCGCGCCTATGTTGAGGCCTTGATCACCCATATTCGCCGGGGCCAGCATGCGTGAGATCGTCCTCGATACCGAAACCACGGGCTTTGAGCCTTCGGAAGGCCATCGCATTGTCGAAATTGGCGCAGTGGAACTGTTCAACCACCTGCCCACCGGAAAAACATATCACCAGTATATCAATCCCGAACGCATGATGCCCAAAGAGGCGTTCGATGTGCACGGCCTTGGCGATGATTTCTTGCGCGACAAACCGGTGTTCAGGGCCATCGGCCAGGCATTTCTTGATTTCGTAGGGGATGCAAAGCTGGTCATCCACAATGCGGCGTTCGACATGAAGTTTCTGAATGCCGAGTTGAAGGCTGCAGGTTTTGCCCTGCTTCCCACCAATCAGGCCATCGACACTTTGATGATCGCACGGTCAAAGTTTCCGGGCTCTCCAGCCTCCCTAGACGCACTGTGCCGTCGCTTTGGCGTCGATAACTCGGCCCGTGAAAAACACGGGGCATTGCTGGACTCCGAGATTTTGGCCGAGGTCTATCTTGAACTTGTTGGCGGCCGTCAGCCCGACTTTGTTCTGGCGCAAGGCAACCGATCCGGCCAACAGGCAAATTCGTCCCTCGCCACGTCAGGCGATTGGCGGCCAAGGCCGCGCCCGACGCCGCTGCCCACGCGATTGACACAGGCCGAAGCTGACGCTCATCTGTCCTTTGTGGATAAACTGGGCGACGCTGCGATCTGGAAGAAGCGCGGCTGATCCTACGCCACAAAAAGGCCGGCCCAACTGGACCGGCCTCATGCACCGTAAGGGAATGAACCTTAGTTTGGCTGGCTTGTGGGCACGGCCGCTTGTGACTGTGCACGGCGCGCCAGTTCCTGACGGTAGAGCGACAGGTAATCCACGGTGTCGATGTTCAACGGTGGGAAACCGCCGTCGCGCGTCACATCCGAAATGATGCGGCGCACAAAGGGGAACAAGAGACGCGGGCATTCGATCAGCAAGAACGGATGCATCTGATCGTCTGGCACGCCCTCGATGTGGAAAATCCCGCCGTAATCCACTTCCAGCAAGAACAGCGTGTCGCCACCGGCCTTGTTCTTGGAGGTGACGCGGAACTTCTGGATCACTTCAAACTGAAAATCCTGAGGGCGCTTGCGGGCGTCAAGGCTGACAGCAACCTGAATGTCCGGCTGGACCTCGGCACTGTTCAGACCCTTTTGCGCGACCATATTCTCGAAAGACATGTCGCGAATGAATTGCGCCAGCACTTGCATTTTGATCTGCGGCTGGGCCTGTGGTTGCGCATCAGCGCCGTTTTCCTCGGCCATGTTTGGCATCTCCCTAAGAATTCTCTTCGGAAGAGTTCCTAGCAGGTTGACCAGCCACGCTCAATGCCGTGTCCAGCCCGAAGGGCCTCGGGGCGGCGTATTCTCGTCCAACTCGATGAATTCGCCGTCAATGACGTTGGGATTTGTGGGGCGCGAACCGTCGTTCCGATCACCAAACTCTGCATTGGCACCATAGCCGGGCGGTGAGCCAAAGGCCTGAACCTGAACCCTCGCGCCGATCTGGGAAATGATCCAGCCCCGCAGCGCAGGCACCATCAGCAAAAAGCCGATGGTGTCGGTGAAGAAGCCGGGTGTCAGCAACAACAGCCCAGCCACCACGATCAATGCGCCATGCGCCAGCGGTGACAGGGGGTTTTTCATCTGCCCCATATCGCCCCGCAATTCAGCCAAGACTTTCAACCCTTGCCAGCGCATCAGGGCCGTGCCGATGATACCCGTCAAAAGCACAAGCCCAAGGGTTGGCCACAGCGTCAGCCAGCCACCAATTGTGATAAAAAGCGAAATCTCGACCAAGGGAACGGCAAGGAACAACAAGAAAAGCCACATGGCGGCCTCCAACACGAGGGATTGCGAGGCCTACCGGTAGACAGGCACGGCCCTCCACCCTACATAAGGGTCGATGGTACAAGTTACCAACCCTAATGGCCTGACGGTTTGTCCTGACGGCGCTTTCGAGGTCGCTAATGAACTCTTCGCTTATCCAGCTTCTCATTCTTGCCGGGATCGCGATTTTCCTGATCCTAAAGCTTAAGTCAGTCCTCGGGACGCGTGATGGCTTTGAAAAGCCGCCCGTGCCGTTGGAGGAGTTACGCCCCCGCGTCAAACGTGACTTCGAGGTGATCGAAGGTGGCGTTGATCCAGATATTGCCGACCACGCCGAAGAAGGTTCTGACACGGCAAAAGCCCTGATGGGCATGAAAAAGGCAGAGCCGTCTTTTTCGGTCAACACTTTCCTTCAGGGTGCACGCGGTGCCTATGAGATGATCCTCATGGCCTTTGAGCGTGGCAATATCGACGAAATCCGCCCCTTCCTTGAGGATGAGATTGAAGCCGCCTTTACCCAAGCGATCAACGCGCGCGAGGAAAAGGGCCTGACAATCGAGTCAAAATTCATCGGCCTGAAAGAGTTGTCGTTGCAATCCGCCACCTTTGATCCAACGACAAAGCGGGCAGAGGTTTCCATCCGCTACGTCGCTGAACTCACGTCTGCAGTGCGCGACAAGGCAGGCGAGATCATCGAAGGCAACCCCAAAGAAATCAAGCGTCAGCGCGATATCTGGACTTTTGGGCGCACAATGGGCGCTGCGGATCCAAATTGGCAGCTTGTCGCAACCGGCGACTGAACGGGTTGGGGATGCGGGGTGCAGGCTTTGCCACTCTCTTTTTCTGCGTGGCTTTGATGTCCGCGCCCGCAGCACAGGCGCAGGTCCTCCGCTTTGAGGATCTGGATGGCTGGCAAGAGGATGACCAGCGTCAGGCGCTGGACGCCTTTCGTGCCACTTGCAGTCAATTGCGCGATGCTGAATGGGCACCCCTCTGCCGTCTGGCCGCAGACGCTGGCCAAAGCCGCACCTCGGCGCGGCAATTCTTTGAATTGTTCTTTCGTCCAGTCATCGTCGGCGACCCACCTGCCCTGTTTACAGGTTACTATGAGCCTGAATTGCGCGGGTCTTTGACCCGAACCCCGCGCTTTGCTTACCCGCTTTATCGAAAACCGCCCGAATTGGTCGAGGGAGAGCAATGGCATCCCCGTTCAGCAATCGAGGGTGGGCTGTTGCGCGGGCGCGGGTTAGAGCTTGTATGGCTGGAAGACCCTGTTGAGGCGTATTTCCTGCAGGTTCAGGGCTCGGGGCGGATCAAACTGCCGGATGGGCAGGTCTTGCGTGTCGCCTATGCCGCCAAGAATGGGCAACCCTATCGCTCCATCGGGCAAGAGCTTCTCAATCGCGGGGGCCACACGATATCCGACGTATCGGCGCAAGATATCAAGGCATGGGTCCGCGCGAACCCCACAGCTGGACGCGATCTTTTGAACACCAACCCATCCTTTGTGTTCTTTCGCAAACTGCCAGATTTGCCGCCCGACTATGGCCCAATCGGGGCTATGGGCCGGTCAATCACCACCCTGCGTTCCGTTGCAATCGACCCTGATTTTACCCCGCTCGGGGCCCCTGTGTGGATAGAAAGGGATGGCCGCGCGCCGCTTCGGCGTTTGATGATCGCCCAAGATACCGGCGGGGCGATCCGCGGCCCGCAACGGGCTGATATCTTTTACGGGACCGGCTTTGACGCGGGCGAAACAGCCGGCCGGGTCAAGGATGGTGGCCGCATGGTCCTTTTGTTGCCCATCGACCGGGCCTATGCCCTGATGCCGGATGGCTGAAAAATGGCCCGTCGTCGTCACCTGCGCCCAGATGAGGAAGAGCTTTGGCATGCCGTCGCGCGGACGGCCAAGCCTATGCATTCTAACGCAAAAGCCGTTCTGGCACGGCACGACACACCAACTATAAAGCCGGAGGCGGAGTTTAAGCCCACACCCGCCCCTCGTTTCCCCTCATTTCTTTTGGGGGAAAAGACGAAGCAAGCGGTTGGTCATAACCTTTCCCCCAGTCTGACAGAGGCACTTGCATCGGCCCCGCTACAGATGGACGCCAAAGCCTTTGGCAAAATGACCCGTGGCAAACTTGCGCCAGAGGCCCGGATTGATTTGCATGGCATGACGCTTGCCCAAGCGCATCCTGAACTCACCCATTTCATTCTGGGTGCACATGCGCAGGGTCTTCGTCTGGTCTTGGTCATTACCGGCAAGGGCAAGTCCAAACCAGACCACGGCCCCATCCCGCAGCGCGTCGGCGCGTTGCGCCATCAGGTGCCGCAATGGCTGCGCCTGCCGCCCTTGGGGCCATGTGTGCTTCAGGTATCCGAGGCGCATCTGCGCCACGGTGGATCAGGCGCCTACTACGTCTACCTTCGGCGCGGCCGCTAATCTGCGACTGGCTGGGCCCACGCCAAGGGTCGCCACAAAGCACGCCACGAAAACGAAAACGGCAATACCAATCATCTGTGCCGGAAAATCTATGCCCCGGTCAATCAGCCAGCCTGTCACGATCGGGCCTATGGCCGATCCAAGCACCATGATCGAACCGGCAACAGCCCGGATCGCGCCGATATGGCGGGTTCCATAGAACTCGGCCCAAAAGGCCACGGGCACTGTGGCCTGTGCACCCGATGACAAACCCATCAGGATCATGATCGGCGCAGCCCACATCAGGCTGTCGACCTGTGAAAAGGCCACAAAGAACAACCCGCCGGCCAAGGGGTAAAGCGGCATCATCCGCGCCGTGCCAAAGCGGTCAACCGCCCATCCGGTCACCAGCATGGCCACCACGCCCGCCACTGTGTAAATCGGAAATAGAGCGACAAGCGACAGATGCTCCCACCCCTTTACCCCGGCCAAATGGACCTGCTGAAAGAAAAATGCGGTGGTGAACGTCGGCCCGCAAATCAACGCAGGGATCAGCAACCAAAACAGCGGATGCCCAAGGGCCTCTTTCCGGGTCCAGTGGCGGCCATCCATCCCAAAGCTTTGGTTCTCTTCTGCCATGGATTGCGGGGTGCGCTCCAGCCGCAGCAACACCGACAGGATCGGCAATGCCAACAGCAAGATCACCGCAGCCATGATCCACAGCCACTGCCAGTCCATATGCGATTTCAGCGCCACAAAAGACAGCGGCATCACCACCTCGCCCGCCGAAAAGCCAAGCGCCGCAATCGCAAGTGCCCGCCCGCGTGAGGCGACAAACCACCGCGCCATGGCCACACCCGAAATATGTGACATCATCCCTTGGCCGAAAAAGCGCAGAAGAAAGATCACCACGGGCAACAAGATCACAAAGGGGTTCAGCGCCATTCCCAGACAGGCCAAGGCCAGTCCAACCATCACCACGCCGCCCAAAAGCCGCACCCGGAACATATCGGTAAGCGTTCCGGCCCACAGCATCACAAAGGCCGATGCCAAGGTGCCAAGCGCATAATACGCGCCCCATGCGCCGTGGCTCAGCCCGAAAAGGTCACGAATTTCACCGGCAAAGACCGAGATGAACACGGTTTGCCCAAAGGTCGACAGCAAAGACAGCAAGAACCCTGCGGCAAGAAACAGCGCATTGCTGCGCAAAAAGGAAATGAATGGCATGCTTGGCCCCCCGCCTCGCCATGTTTCACGGGTTCAGGGGAAAGAAAAGATCTGGTTTCAGCGCGCCGTTCCAATATCTGCAACGGGCCTCAGAATGATCTGGGTCGCATTCTGAACCGTCAGAACCGCGCCGGGCAACAGACCCGTCCGCCCGGCCCTATCAGAGTCAAGCGAGGCATCGATGGACAAGATACCGTCAAGCAACCTCAGCAGGCTTGGCGAATTGCCAAGATTGAAATGCCCAGACCCGCTGCTAAAGGCCGCCGTATCCAGAAAGGTTACAGGAAGGTCGGCAACACGGCTCAGATCCCTCAAGGTGCCCAGCCGATCAGACTGCCCGGTCAGGCGCGCGGACAGCTTCAAGATACGGTCCCGCTCTGACGAAAAGATGACAAAGGGTTGCGGCAGGGGCACAATGGCGTTTGCCTGGGCCCGAAACACATCCACGTCGATATCCGGCGAGATCAGGACGACGCCCTTGATCCGCGACAGGCTTTTTGTATCGCCCCGGATAGCCATCTGGCGCAACGTCTCCATCAAAAGGGCGCTGCCCATGGAGTGCGCCAAAAGGATGACCCGCTTGCCCCCGGCGCGATCCACCTCTTTGATCAGGTTTTCCAGCCCGTCCCGCGCAAACAGGGCCGAGTCCCGGTCATAGGCATAGCCCAATGGTTGAGCCGCAGATGGCCATGAATAGTGAACCACCACGCCTGGAAGGTCGAGGTCATGCGACATTTGGGCGATCCGATACAGGCCTTCGGAAAAGGTGTTGTTGAAACCGTGGACAAAGATCACGGCCTCATCACCATTGCGACGCAGGGCCGTCGACAGTTCACCGCGAAAAGCAGCTTCGCTGTCAAAAGCCTCTTCGCGCGTTGTCAGAAAATCGGTCTGCGGGTCGCTTCGCCCGTTTTTCCGTGGCCACTTGATTTCACCGCTTTTGCGATCTGGTGGAACAGAAACGTCATAGCGTGCGAAATGCAACTCATCCACGCGGGAGCCATCAAAGGCCCCCGTCTCATCTTGTCCGCGCGTTGTGCCGATAAAGACCGACCGTTGCGTTCCAATCGCCATTGCCTCTGGCGCAAGGCGAATGAACCCTCGCGGCGAGCAAGAGGCCACGATGACAAAGATCAAGAATAAGCGCAGAAGCTTAGCCAAGGCCGATACCCAGTTCTGGAATAACCTGTTTCGTCGGGGTGACCCTGTGCCTAACCCAAACGGGGGTCAAGGACATCACAACCTTGGATATACACTAATGCGCCTTTGGCAATCACAGAACGTAACGTGACAGGTCTGCCGACCGGGAAAGCGCGCCTATGTTTGCTTCAACAAAGCCCGCATCCACGACAACCACGTCACCCGGTCTGTCCGGGGCGTTGAAAGACAATTCTTCAAACACACGCTCCATGATCGTGTAAAGCCGCCGCGCCCCGATGTTTTCAATCGTGGCGTTCACTTCAGCGGCGATGCGGGCCAGCGCGGCAATGCCATCTTCGGTGAATGACACAGTCACCTCTTCGGTCGCCATCAGGGCCGCATATTGCCGGGTCAGTGCGTTTTCTGTTTCCGTCAGGATACGAACAAAGTCGCCCTCGGTCAGCGGCTTCAACTCCACCCGAATGGGCAAACGTCCTTGCAGTTCCGGCAAAAGGTCCGACGGTTTTGCCACATGGAACGCCCCCGAGGCGATGAACAAGATGTGGTCCGTTTTGACAGGCCCGTATTTGGTTGAAACGGTTGTCCCCTCGATCAGGGGCAACAGGTCGCGCTGAACCCCCTCACGGCTGACATCGGCGCCACGCGCGTCTGCCCGTGCACAAATCTTGTCAATCTCATCCAGAAATACGATCCCGTTTTCCTGCACAGCCTCTAGTGCGGTGGCCTTCACGGCCTCATCGTCCAACAGCTTGTCGGCCTCTTGTCCGATCAACAATTCATAACTGTCGGCGACCGTCACCTTCTTGCGCACTGTGCGCCCGCCAAAGGCCTTGAACAGGTCTTGCAGCCCTTGCATCTGCGTTTCCATGCCGGGACCGCCCATCTGCATTGGGAACGGGCTGGAAGTATCGGCGAGGTCCAACTCAATCAAGGTATTGTCCAACTCTCCACGGCGCAGTTTGCCCCGGAAAAGCTCTCGTGTTTGCTCACGTGCATCCTTGCCAGCCAGCGCCTCGATCACCCGATCTTCGGCGGCCTGCTGGGCGCGGGCCTTGACGTCTTCGCGCATCCGTTCGCGGACTTCGATCATGGCGGCGTCCACCAGATCACGAATGATGCTTTCAACGTCGCGACCGACATAGCCCACTTCGGTGAACTTTGTCGCCTCAACCTTCAGGAACGGCGCGCGGGCCAGTTTCGCCAAACGTCGGCTGATCTCGGTCTTGCCCACACCTGTGGGTCCGATCATCAAGATGTTCTTTGGGTAAACCTCATCGCGCAGATCATCTGCCAGTTGCTTGCGCCGCCAACGGTTGCGCAAGGCCACCGAGACCGCACGTTTTGCATCGTTTTGGCCAATGATGAATCGGTCAAGCTCTGACACGATTTCGCGGGGGGTCAGGTCAGTCATTGCATACTCCCATAGGGTGGAAGGCGGTCCTTGCCGGGAAACGACGGCAGTCCCCGCATGATGGCGCTTCGCAGGCGTTCCCACTGCGCACCCAAGAAGACAAGCCCGAGACCAAGAAAGAAGATCACCATAGCCGAGCCGTCAAACAAAGATAATGTCAGCCAGACCGCATATCCGGCGCCAGAAACAAGGAATGAGCGGCGGTCGATCACGATGGCGACCAGCGCCAGCACCAAAAGGAAAACAAACAGAAACAAGTGCCCGACTTGACCGTTTCCCAGCAGCCGCAAAGCAACTGTATTCATGATAGCAGGTGCCGCCACGACGTGAAGCCAGAATCCCGTTGTTGCCCGTGTCGAAATCCGATGCGGATCGCTCATGTCAAAGCGCATGGCGAGGGTAAAGCAGACAATTCCGAACAAGATCGAAAATACGGCAAGCGCCCCGCCCTTTGACATGTGCAAAAGATTTGGCGCGTCTCCCGGCAATATTCCCTGCCCCGCAAGCACCGACCAAACCGTTGCAAAGAGGGCTGTTGCGATAATTGCCGCATCGAACGGAACACGAAACAGCCGATAATGCGCAAGCATAGCAGCCGCGACAACGCCCCAGCCCACAGCAGAGGTGCCAAATGTGCCAAGCCCCAAATTTGCTGCCAGCGCCCAACCCAAAGCCGCAGATGTCAAGGCAGTTTTGATCGCCAGTGAAATCGATGGCGCGATCATCCGCCGCTTTATGGTAAAGTAGCGCTGCGTATAGCCAAGACCCAGCAGAGTGACGGCTGCCATCAAAACCGTTTCCGCACCCACTGGTGGGGCAATTTTGGCCCCGAAAACCGCCGCCATGATGACCCATCCCGAGAACAGGATCGTAAGGCCGATCACAATGAAGATTTCGTTGAATCCCTTGAACAGCACAAAAGGCTCTTCACTGGGGGCAATCTGATCCCTTGCTTGGCGGCGGGCATCGGCGATGCCCATCAACTCTGCCGCTTGCGCCTCGGTGATCAAGCCGCGCTTTACAGCTGCGTTGATATCTTGCGCCTCGATCATTTTGGTTTGATCCGTTCCACCGTCAGATTGCCATTGGTGTAGACACAAATGTCGGCGGCAATGGCCATGGCCTTTCGGGCCACGCCTTCCGCATCCAGATCGGTTTCCATCAGACCCCGCGCTGCCGCCAAGGCAAAGTTGCCACCCGAGCCAATCGCAGCCACATCATTCTCAGGCTCCAGAACATCGCCAGCTCCGGTGATCACGTAAAGATCGCGGCCATCGGTCACGATCAGCATGGCCTCCAGATTGCGCAGGTATTTGTCCATGCGCCAGTCTTTGGCCAGATCCACGCAGGCGCGCGCAAGTTGGCCGGGCGCTGCTTCAAGCTTCTTTTCCAGACGCTCCAAAAGGGTAAAGGCATCAGCGGTTGATCCGGCAAAGCCTGCCACCACATCATGGCCGCCCGGCGACAGACGCCTGACCTTGCGGGCTGTGCCCTTGATCACGGTTTGCCCAAGGCTGACCTGCCCATCGCCCGCAACAACAACCTCACCGCCACGACGCACACCTATGATCGTGGTGCCGTGCCATCCGGGAAATTTCTCGTCCGCCATCAGGGGCCTCCTGTCTTGTTGCTTCTATATGGCCCTATGGGGGCCAAGGCACAAGTCGGGCAAGGCTGGCCGACAGATGCCGGGCAAAAGATACCAATGGTTTGTCATGAAAAAACCGGGCCAAAGTGACCCGGTTTCATGGAAAGGCTTTTCGAAAACCCTGTCAGATTGCAGATTTGATCCATGTTTCCAAAGCGGCCTTCGGTGCCGCCCCGGTTTTGTTGGACACAACCTGACCGTCCTTGAACAAGAACAGGGCCGGAATACCGCGAACGCCAAGTTGCGCCGGGCTTTCAGGATTGCTGTCGACATCAACCTTTACGATTTTCACCTTGCCCGCGTATTGAAGCGCGAGTTCTTCCAATGCGGGTCCGATCTGGCGGCAGGGGCCGCACCATTCGGCCCAGAAATCCACCACAACCGGAATGTCCGACTTGCGAACTTCCGCGTCAAAGGTGGCGTCGGTGACGGCAACTGTCGCAGCGCCCATAATCATATCTCCTGATTGGAATGTGTCGGCTACCGAAGCTAGGGTTCGGCTGGTTAAACGTCAAGCTATAGTGGCACGTTGCAGCGCAGTAGTCACGATATCGGGATCAAGCACCATCAATTTAGGGACCGCTGTCCAAAGAATGGCCGTTTCGATCCGCCGGTCAGGGTAAATCTTTGCCAATGCGTCGGCATAGGCCCCCATTTGTCGCAACAAACCCTCTGGAACGGCATGGGTGTCTTGCGGCACCTCGCGGTTCGATTTGAAATCCACTGCCAAGACACGCCCCGGGTCCACGATCAGACGGTCAATCGCGCCCGCCATTCTATGCCCAAGGATTTCCGCTGTAATTGCAACCTCTGCCAGACTGTCCGGCCCGAACAGATGCGCAAGGGCCGGGTCTGCCAGCACTCCCGCCGCTTCGGCCAGCACGATATCTGCCGCAATCCCTTCGGGCGCAAAATGGTTTGCGAGGGCTGGCCAATCGGCGGGATCGGTCTTTGGCATATGCTCCAAGAGCGCATGCAAGAAGGTGCCCCGCGCCATGGCAACCTCGGTCTCATCCCCTTCGCCGAAAAGCGCCTTCGCCCCACCAAGGTCAGAGGGTTTCAGCATGAGCGGCGCCTTTGGTGCCGGGGGGGCGGGCCTTTGCGTCCAGTCGGGTAGAGCAATCGACGGAGCCGCGCGCTCTTCGACAAATCTTGGTTCGGGCCAGATGCCAAACACATGCTGCAATCCGCCAGTCGCAACCCGTTGCGCCGAAACCGCCTTTAGCCCTGCCTCAACCAGCCGATACCAACACCACTGATCGCGCGGTTTGGGGCCGTCACTGGTTTCCGTCTTGGCCTCACCCGCGCCCGCGATGATCAGCCAACTGCGGGCCCGCGTCAGCGCCACATAAAGCAATCGCAGGTTCTCTTGCGCGGCCTTTGCCTTGCGCTGGGCGCGGGCTTGCAGAATCTCTTCGGGGCTGTTGTCCGTGTCGGTGCGCCAGACAGAAATCCCGCCATCCAGCCGGAAAATCTCGGCCCGCTCGCGGGGGGTGCGGTCGGCGGTATCGGGCAGAACCACAATCGGGGCCTCCAGACCCTTTGCGCCGTGCACCGTCATCACCCGGATATTGCGGCCCTGACTATCTGGCTGGCGCTTGACCTCGACATCATCCGCCTCCAGCCAGATCAGAAACCCAGTCAGGCTTGGCACGTCATTCTGCTCATAGATCATGGCCTGAGTCAGAAGTTCATCAATCCCGTCCTCCGCCTCGGTGCCCAAACGGGTCAACAGGCGGGCGCGCCCTTGGTGGCGGGTCAAGATGCGCTCAAGGATCTCATAGGGGCGTAAAAAGTCCGCCTGATTGCGAAGATCGCGCAGCACCTCCAAAGTGGGATCACCCTTTGCCTCGCGCAGAGCCTCCCACAGGTGGCCCTTGCGGCCATGGGCAAGGCGATAAAGCCGATCCTCACTCCACCCAAAAAGCGGTGAGCGCAGGGCAGCCGCCAGTGAAAGGCTATCCTCGGGCGTTGCCAGAAACGAAAGCAACGCTTTCAGATCCTTGACGGCAAGCTCCTCCCCCAGTTTCAGGCGGTCGGCCCCCGCGATGGGAAGCCCGGCCTTTTTGCACGCCCGGATGATCTGGGCGAACAATGGCCCGCGTGTTTGCACAAGGATCAGAATATCGCCCGCATGAACGGGCCTGAAAGCGCCCCGCTCATCCGGCACCTGAACGCCCTCTCGGATCATATGCCCCAGCTGTTCTGCGATGGTGCGCGCCAATTCAACCGTATGGTGATCGTCTGATTTCAGATCGACCGGGTCCCAGCCATCTATGTCTTTCGTCTTTTCCGCGCTTGGGACAAGCGGCCAGAAATCCACCCGACCGGGAAGATCGCCGAAAAACGCAAGGTGCCGCGGCGGATCGCCCAGAGCCTCGGGGAAGTCACCACCGAAAGTTGCGTCCACCACATCCAGAACGGCACGCGACGACCGAAATGAATAATCCAGCGTCCGATCCTGCATCGGTTGCCCGACCTGCGCGAAAAGCCCGCCAAAATCGAGGCGCTTTGAATCAAAGGCCGTCAGGTCGGCCCCCTGAAACGAATAGATCGACTGCTTTTTGTCACCCACAACAAACAGGGTGCGCTGGCGTGATGATGCGCCATCCCCTGCAGTGAACTCTGCGGTCAGCCGCTCGATCACGGCCCATTGCGCGGGTGATGTATCTTGCGCCTCATCGACCAGAACGTGATCGATGCCGCCATCCAGCCGGAACAGAACCCAAGCGGCAAGGCTGGAATCCGTCAGCAGATCCCGTGCCTTGCGGATAAGATCGTCAAAATCCAAAAGCCCCCGCTCTTCTTTGCGGCGGGTATAGAGGTCAAGAAAGGGCGTCGCAAAACGGTAGAGCGCCGCTGCCTTTTCCACAGCCGCCAGTCCAAGCCTGCGGGGCCGTGCCGATTCAAGCCGCGCCATCAACTGGTGCAGACGATCCAGATCATCACCAAAGGATTGGCGCATGCCCGCGCTGGCGTAGCTGTCGATCTTTGCACTAAATGGGGCGGCCTTTTTGGTTTTCGCACCCGTCAGAAACATCCCCTCAAGCTCTGCCATCGTTGATGGGCGCGGCGCGATGGGCGAAAGGGCCGTTAGCCGCGCTGCATGGCCCCGATCAACTTTGCTTGCAGATGCCGCCAGCCGCGCAGCAATGCGGGACAAGAACGCATGCTCATCCCCCAGAAAGACATCGCCCAAAAGGGTGTCCATACTGTCATCGGGGTGCACACCCATTGCGGCGCACAGTCGGGCATGGTCTGGGGCGGGAACCAGATCTTCGGACCGGCTGCAAATCTCGGACAAAAGGTCACTGAAATCTTCGGCGGTGTAATGGCGGGCAAGGTCCGCAACCGCCTTTGGGGCCAGCCTGTCTGCCATCTCTTGCACGATATCATCGCGCAGGTTCCGGGCGGTTCTGTCGTCCATCTCGGCAAATCCGGGCGATACCTTTGCCTCCAGCGGATAGCGACGCAGCAAGGATGCGCAAAAGCTGTGGATCGTCTGAATCCGCAACCCACCCGGTGTTTCAATCGCCCGTGCAAACAACTGGCGGGCAAGGGCAAGCTGGGCTGGGGCAAGAGCGTCACCTTCGCCCAGCGCCGCCAAATCCTCTCGCAGGTCCGCATCTTGCTTCATCGACCATTGGCCAAGGCGCTTGAACAGGCGGTTCTGCATCTCGGAGGCAGCGGCCTTGGTATAGGTCAGGCACAGAATGTTCTGTGGCTGAACCCCGCTGAGCAGCAGGCGCGCCACACGGTCGGTCAGAACCCGCGTTTTGCCGGAACCCGCATTGGCGGAAAGCCAGGTCGAGGTGTCAGGGCGTGCGGCGCCGATCTGGGCAAGGCTGGCGTCGTTGATCATGTGCCGTCCTGTGCCCCCACAAGTGTTGGAGCCGGGCTATCGGTCATTTCCCATTCGCCAAAGCGGGCCAGATGGTCATAGTCGCCCGGAAACTGTTCAGAAAACACCGCCCGACGCGAGGTATAGCCCTGCGACTGCGACATATAGCTTTCAATCAATCGCCGCAGTCCTTTGCGCACACCTTCGCGCTGTTCGTCATCCATGACGGTCTCGGTCACTTTTCCCTGCGCACCCAGCCCAATATAGCTGATCTTGTTCACCGTCTGTGGCCCCAGCGCCCGAAACCCGCCCTCTTCGGCCATAAGGGCAGCAAGCAACAACTGCTTGGCAAAGGATTTTTGTTGTTCGGCCGTGGGTGGAGAGCCGGTCTTGTAGTCAATCAGATGCAAAGTGCCATCCGGCAGGCGGTCAATGCGATCTGGCGTTCCAAAAAGGGTAAAGCCAAGGTCGGTCAGGGGCAGTTCCCCCCGCTCTTCCAGCTTTTCGGCAACCCCACCATCCTTGGTATCCACCGCTAGAAAATGAGCCGCAGCACGTCCCATCCGGGCGGACCAAAGCGCCCGCGCTGCGGGCCATGGCACCTGTTCGGCCAATTCAACTGTGGTGATGACGGACAGTCGGGCAAGGGCCTGTTCCATCGTTTCATCGGCAGGCCGCTCTTTGACAAAACGCTCCAGAATGGCATGAACAACCGTTCCGCGGTCGCGCGCATCGGGCACTTGCCGCAGCGGGCGAAGCGGGTGCAGGTTCAAGATCTTGTCCGCATAGATGGCATAAGGATCGCGGATCAACCGCTCGATCCGGGTCAGGGACAGCCGATCTGGCCGTGCAGAAACCGGGGGGCGCGGCGCTGGGCGGCCTGCGGGCAGCAGGTCGGGATCGACGTCCGTTAATGGTCGGTCAAGCAACGCCGCACGATCCAGCCACATCAGACCCCGCGAGCGCATTTGGGCCAACGCCTCGGGGCCGTTCTTGCTGGGCAAACCATCCAACAGACAGGTCAGACGGTTGATCCAGCGTGAGGGCACTGTCTCTGCCTCGGCATCGCGTTTGGCGCGGGTCAAGATCACCTCGGGGGCGCCGATGGCCTGCTGAAAATCATGCGCCGCCAGCCCAATCCTGCGCTCTGGCAGCAACAGCCCCGCGTCCTTGCGCATCTTTCGGTTTAGCCATGGATCGGGCGGCGGCAGTTTTGGCCATGTTCCGTCGTTCAATCCGCCAAGGATCACAAGGTCGGCCCCTTGCACCCTTGCCTCGATGGTGCCCCAGATCATGATGCCGGGGTGGGCGATCCTGCTGTCACGCACCTCTTCCGCCGAGATCAGCCCATCAAAGAGATCCCGGAATTCTGCCGGGGTCAACTCTCCGCCGTGGTCAGCCTCTTGCGCCAATGTGCGCATGAAAGAGAGCGCTTTTTCTCCGGGTGCCTCTAGCCACAACTCACCCGTGCCTTCGGGTGCCGGGCCACGTGCCAGACGTTCGGCCATCGCCAAGGTGCGCGCAACATGATCGGCCAGCGGCAACATTTCCGTGTCTGACAAGGCATCAATGGCGCCAGCAAGGGCCGTGGCCCAACCAAGGGCCAGTGGGTTTTTCTGGGCGGCGGCCCAAGCGACAATATCAACGCCTTCGGGAAAGGCGGGCCCCTTGTCGCGCAGAGTTAATTCCAACTCTCGCGTCAGTCGCAAATGCTCGCCCCGCTCCATCGCCGAGGCGGTCAGAGGGTGTTTCAGAAGCGTCAGCAACCCATCCGAGGTCAGCCGTCTGCCAAACAGTCGTGCAATATGGCGCAAGAAGCGCCCCGGTGCGGATTGGTTCAGCGGGATGCCAGCACTGTCATCGGCCCGAATGCCCCAGCGATCCAGCGCAGCAGAAACGCGACGCGTCAGCGTCCGGTCGGGTGAGATCAGCGCCGCCCGCTTTCCTACCTCGGCCGCCTCACGCAAGATAAGAGCGATTGAAAGCGCCTCTTGGCGCGGTGTGGCGGCCTCGATCAGCGTCAAATCTTTGGTCGCATCGCAAAGCTCGGGCAAGAACTGCCCCTCAACCATCCACTGATCCGTTACCGGGGCAGGGCGCAGCGCCAGCGACACAACCTGATTGCGCGGGATGCTGGTGGGCTGGGTCGCATGCCATGCTGCAACCTCTGCTCGGCCAATCCCCAGCATATCCATGATCTTGCGGAACCGATATTGCGGATGATCCTCAGAGGTCAGCGCATCATCCAACCTGTCCCAGATGGCAGCGGGCATGTCGAAATCAAACCCCGGCAGCACAATCGCACCTTGTGGCAGCGCCGCCACCGCCTGCATCAGCAGCGCGGTCGTGCCGCGTGACCCGGTTGATCCCGCAATGATGATCGGCCCATCCGGCGGTGCCACGGCCCATTGATCGCGCAGGTGCATCGCCAACCGGCGTTGCCGCCCCTCGGCATCGGGTTGCTCTGCATCCGTAAAGAAGGGGGCGATAATCGTCAAAAAGGCCCGCGTGCGCGCCCAATGCTCCGAGAAGTCTGAAACGTCGAGACTTGCCAGACGATCTGGATCAACCCCCTCACCCTGCATCTCTGACATCAAGGCGGCCAGGCTTTCTGACAGGTCAGCGATAGAGGATCGCGGGGCCATATCCTTGGCATTGTCCAGCAAGCGCGCAACCAGAACGGAAAGCTGCAACTTGCGCCGAAGGGTGGGAATAGCCGGGGGCACGCCGAGCGCCAGACTCTCGGCCCCCAGATCCGTCACCAAGCGAAGCCGCGGCAAAAAGCTGGAACCAGATTGCGTGAAAATCTCTGTCACGCGGCGGCGCATCCGCGCAGTGTTAAGGTAGAGGGTGATCCGCGCCATCGACTCTGTTGGTTGGCCCGCCATACGATCGCGCAATCCGGCGACAAGGGCCTCGGGGAAATCCACACCCGGCGGCAGGCCAAAGATATGGGGACCCTCGCCCTTAAACATCGGTCACCCAAGTGCTTGCGCGCAACATCTCTTCTGCCTCGGCAATGCCTTCCGGATGCCCCACATCGCACCAGTCACCCCTGTGGCAAACTCCAAAGGCGCGGCCTGCCCTCATCGCGCGAGTCCATGGTCCGCGCAGGGAAAAGGCTTGGTTTTCCTCATCGTTCAGTAGTCTGGGATGGATGATTTGCGCGCCAAGATAGTGATGGCCGCTCCGCCCTTTGGCCCAGTCAATCCGCCCATCGGCGTCCATCACAAAATCACTGCGACCAGAGGCGCTTCGGGCTTGATCGGCGGGCAACAGCAAGAACAGCACATCCATCTTTTCGCCATCCCATGCCTCGGCCAAGGTGGAGAGAGGATTGCGCCCAGACCAGACTGCGTCGGTGTTCAGCGTGAGGACAGGGCCATCCCCCAACAGCGGAAGCGCGGCCTTCAACCCGCCCCCTGTGTCCAGAATCTGGCCCCGCTCCCATGAAAATGCCACCCCGCGTCCCGCAAGATGTGCCTCAAGCTGTGCGCCCAGATAGTGCAGGTTGACCACCTTTTTAGAGACCATGCCACAATCTGCCAGTGCCAGCGCATGGTCGATCAGGCTGCGCCCGGCAACTTTGATCAAGGGCTTGGGGCAGTTGGCGGTCAACGCGCCCATCCGCGTGCCATGCCCGGCTGCAAAAAGCATCAATGGGAATGTTTGGCGCATTGTGCCGCTATCCTGTCTCGTATGTCTGCTGTCGGTTCGGGCAACAAGTTGTGGCAAATGCCGCGCAAATTCTCTAGGGCCGGGTGGGCGAGGTTTTCCCGCAAATGCCCCCAGACCCGTGGCATTAACTCCAGATAGGAAGACTTGCCCCCGACAAGACACAGTCGGGCAAAAATGCCAAGGATGCGCAAGGCCCTTTGCGACCCTAACACAGCATAGGCCGCCCCGAATGTGTCAGGGTTCAAACCCTTTTGCCGGACAAAATGGGTGATCATGCTGGCCTGCACGTCAGATGTGACGTCGCGCCGCGCATCTTGCAGCAAGGACACCAGATCATACCCCGGTTGCCCCATCTGGGCCAACTGGAAATCCAAAAGCCCAATCCGTGACACGCCGGTTCGATCTGGCAATAACAACAGGTTTTCTGCGTGGTAGTCCCGTAGGATCAGGACCCTTGGCCCATCGGCATATTTATCAAGCGCCACTGCCATCGCCTCGATAAAATGGGTGCTGTCTGGGCGGGTGCCGGTGGCGGCAAATGCGTACCAATCCAGACAAAAGGCCGCCGCTGTGGCCCAGTCTTTGGCCGACAAATCCGAAAGGCCCTTGGGGGCGTCGTGCGATTGAAGGTGGATGAGCACATCAACCGCAGCTTGATACAGGCCGGGCTCTGATGCGGGATCAGCCGCCGCAAGACGGGCCAAGAGGCCATCGCCCAGATCCTCGATCAGCAAGAACCCATGGGTCAGATCTTGCGCGAGGATTTTTGGTGCGGAAAGTCCGATGCCGGTCAGATGCTGGGCAATTTCGACAAAGGCCAAGGGATCATCCCCCTTACCAGGTGGGGCATCCATCAATACGGCGGTTTTATGCCCCCGCGTCAGGCGATCATAGCTGCGGTCAGAGGCGTCCCCGGCCAGAAAGCGGCGATCTGCCCGGCCCCAGCCAATATCGTCAAGAAACCGTTGTGACAGAACCCGCCGCTCACTCATCGCGGAGCCCTTTTTGCAGTGTTTGCGCTAGCGCGGGCCTGCCGTGATAGGTCACATCGGCGCGACGCCCCTCACCGTCGTAGGAAAGGGCAAGGTGGATGGCGTCTTTGGGGGCAAGGGCCCCCAACCTGTCAGGCCATTCGATCAGGCAGATTGCCTCCTCGAACGCCTGATCAAGGCCAAGTTCGATCACCTCATCCGGATGCGACAGGCGATACAGATCAGCGTGCCAGATATCACCCCTTTCGTGGTCATAGGTCTGGACCAAGGTGAATGTCGGCGACGGAACATCTTCGGCCCTGTTCAGCCTTTCCCGAATGAAGGCCCGCGCAAGATGGGATTTCCCGGCACCCACCGGGCCAGACAACAAGACAACATCCCCGCGCGCCAATGTCTGCGCCAAGGCCCGCCCGAGGGCGTCTGTCGCCTCGTCGGACGTAAGGTGAAAGGAAAGTGTGGTCGTATCTTGCATGGCCCGAGTCTTAGCGACAGGCGTTGCCGCTGCAAGCCGATCCTTTCAGGCGCGACGGCGCTGCGAGCCTTGAACCCGAGGTGTTGCGCCCTCTTTTGCGGTGTCGATGCGAAATCCGACCAACGTCGCCCCTCCGGCCAGTGGAAGAAAACGGCAATTTATCAGGCGGCCATCCAGCAATCGCGCCTCGCCCGCCCATGTTTCACGATCCCCGATCGTGCAGACAAACTCTTCCGCTTCGGCCCAGATTGGATTGGGGGCCGCAACCGTGCGCCAGTAGTTCGCCAATGACTTGATCCCGTCACCCGACAAGTTGATCGATGGATCATGCAACCAAAGCTTTGAATAGGCGATATTCGTCATGACCAAAGCGCCTGTTTCCGAGAAAACGGCGACAGCCTCATCCATGGAATCGATGACTGATTGGCCAAGCTCCAGATCAGCCCTGTAGCGGCGGGTGCGCGTAATCTCGCCCGAGATGTCTTCGATCATCAGGGCCAAAGCACCATTTGGGTGCGGGCGACCGATGACCCGATAGGTCTGCCCACCGGGAAGGTTCCAAGTCTCTTCATAAACGCCCGAGGATGCCGCACGCTCCAGATCCGTGATCTGCCTGCGCCAGCCGTGATAATCCTTGGGTTCAGGCACCATCTTGCGATCACGCAGGGCATCGAGCACCGACAAGAGTGAGGGCCGCAAGGACAGGAAATCGGGCGGAAGGCCGGTCAGATCCAACAAGGCGGGGTTGAACAATTGTAGTTGGCGCTGACTGTCAAAAATCGCCAGTCCAATTGGCAGATGCGCAAAGGTTTTGGTCAGGGTTTGCATGAAATCACGCAAGGTCGTTTCAGCCTGCACCGCAGTATCGGCAGGGATTGCATAGACCCTGCGCCCGGCCCCATCAGGAACGCTGACAAGATCGAACCATGAGACCAGATCGTCCGCAAAACGCAGCTTTTGACGCTGCCCGACAGCCCCTTGGTTGCTGGCCGTTCGGTCAAACAGCCGTGGCAAGGGCCAAGTGAGGTCTTGGCCACTGGGTAAAAGATCGGCGGCCTTCATAAGGTAGGCGGAATTTGCCCAAACCACCTCTCCATCCTCTCTCTCGCGCCATGCAAGCAGGGGTGCTTGTGCAAGCATGGACCGCAGAAAGGTCAACTCGTCAGTCATCGCGCGATGAACCAAGGGGTCAAGTCCGGGCATCTTGGAAGAGTTTTCGCTGTCTATCAGCGAAATCCTTGTCAGACCGCCGCGCAACTCCGCCACAAGCAAGATGGGCTGGTCATCGCGATCCTCTGCAGCCAGTGACACGGTTCCGGATTGCGACAGGTTTGCCAGATGCTGTTCGATATCGGGAAACAGTGGCGACAGGTGGGCAATCAGTTTCTCAAAAGGTGCCCCTTGTGCGGGAGAAGCGGCAAGAACTGCGCGGGCGCTGGGCGTGCAGTCAATCAAGACATCGGCGTCAAAAATGAACATCGCCCCGTTGTGGCGTTCCTGAAAAATGCTGCTATTCGGCCGAAACGCGGTTCCCTGAAGGGCAGCCAGCAAGAACAGCCCACCAAGCGACGCGCAGATCGCGGCCACCCCCAAGCCCAAGCCAAAGACCAAATTGAAGTCCATCTGGCACCCCTTGCGTCTTACCAGACACAACCTAGGAGCTAGTTCCTTAATTCAATGTTAAAGAAAACGGACAAAGCGTGAATAATTCACAAATGCGCCCGCTAAGCGGCTTAAACCTCAATCGGCTGATTGTCGCCCAAACGACTGACCTTGGGCGCAAGCAGCCGATCTGCTGGCCAGACCACCTCTACAATTGCACCACTGCGCTGCGGCCTTTCTGCAGGCGTCAGGAATGGGTCTGATGCATTTGCAAAGGTCAGTTCAGCCCCGGTTCTCTCCAAAAGTGTTTTGGCGATGAAAAGGCCAAGGCCCATCCCTTCATATTCGGGACGCTTGGCAAGATCTTGCACGGAACGGCGACTGCGGACAAAGGGATCACCAATCCGTCCAATAACTTGGGAAGGATATCCCTCGCCGTCATCAACGATGCGGACCGTAATCAGATCAGGGGTCCACTCGCCGTCAATCCAGACCGTTGAACGAGAGAAATCGACAGCATTCTGGATAAGATTGCGCAGACCGTGAATGACTTCGGGCCGTCGCATGACGATCGGAATACGCTCGGCGCCCGCTTCCCCCGGCATAAAGCTGAACTCCAGCGATTTTCCGCGCGATTGATGGGGCTCGGCGGCCTCTTTGAGCAATGACCCAAGCGGAACATTGCGCATGTGAAGATCATCTTTTCCGGCCCGGCCCATTGAGCGAAGAATGTCCCTGCATCGGTCGGCCTGATCGCGAATAAGTTGCGCGTCCTCTTTGAGTTGGGGGTTGTCGGCCAATTCGTCCATCATTTCAGAGGACACGAGTTTTATCGTCGCAAGCGGTGTTCCCAACTCATGCGCGGCAGCTGCCACCACACCACCAAGATCGGTTAGCTTTTGTTCCCGCGCCAAAGCCATTTGCGTGGCCAAAAGGGCATCGGACATTGAGCGGATCTCGGTTGCGATCCGCCTAGAATACAGTCCAAGAAATAGGATCCCAATCACAATCGATAACCAGAAGCCAAATTCGAACAAAACGGGGATCGTCAGGATGGTGCCGTCATCAAACGTCAATGGGACGTGGAAAAAGGAGGCAAGCGTTATGAAAAGGATCGACACTGCGCCTAAAAGCAGTGTCGTCCGCAACTCAAGCGCTGAGGCAGAGATTGTGACAGGGGCGAGGATAAGCAGGGCAAACGGGTTTGAAAGACCACCCGTCAGATAAAGCAAGAAGGTCAACTGCGACAAATCAAACAAAAGCGTCAACATAGCCTCGGCTTCAGACAGGCGCTTGTTCTCTGGAAAAACAAAGATCGAAATCAGATTTGCGATGATCGACGCCCCGACGGCGAGGTAGCATAGCCCAAAGGGCAACTGCACCCCAAAGTGCAGATGCGCCACCGTGATCGCTGTCAACTGACCGACAATCGCCATCCATCGCAGCAAGATCAGTGTCCGCAGGCGAACCCAGTCACTGCGCGTATCACGCGAAAGAAATCCACCGCTTGGAGAAAACATGGTGATCTTGTTCCAAAGTCACTATCTTTGACATAGTTAAACCTGCTGGCCTACGGGATCAATGCGGGTAGACACAGGGTATCAGGGGCGAAAAATGACGAAAACATATGCCATGCTGGCGGCAGCCACGGTAGCGGGTCTTCTTGGGGGGTCTGCAATCTACATTTGGACGCAACAAAATAGGGATGTTTTTGCCGAATGCCGTGGCGGTCAAGTGGGTGGCGGTCAGATCGGCGGACCTTTCACATTGGTGGACACAAAGGGCCAGTCCGTTACCGACAAGGAGGTTCTGACCAAGCCTTCACTTGTCTATTTCGGCTATACATTCTGCCCAGACGTCTGTCCGTTGGACAACGCACGCAATGCCGAGGCGGTTGATATCCTGGAAGAACGCGGCTTTGACGTGAACCCTGTGTTCATATCGATCGATCCGGCGCGCGACACACCAGAGGTTCTGGCCGATTTCGCCGAGAGTATGCACCCAAAGATGATTGGACTTACGGGAACAGAAGACCAGGTAAAGGCGGCGTCACAAGCCTACAAGACCTATTTCAAGAAACAGGATGGGGATGAAGATTACTATCTGGTTGACCATTCGACGTTTACCTACCTCATGCTACCTAAGGTAGGGTTTGTGGATTTCTTTCGTCGGGAAGATACCGCAGACCAGATGGCAGATCGGGTGGCATGCTTTGTCACCAACGCACGTGACGCTGGCTAAATTGACCACGCCGAACAATGCCCATAGGGTTTATGGGGGAACGACTTTCAAGGGGACGAATGATGGCGGAAGAAGTTTTGGCTGACATTGGGCCGGATCGCACCCTTCTTTTGGTTGATGACGATGAGTCTTTCGTCAAGCGTCTTGCCCGTGCGATGGAGCGTCGGGGTTTTATCCCAGAGACCGCGGAAAGCGTTGCCATTGGCAAAGCAATCGCCCAATCGCGCCCGCCCGCCTATGCGGTGGTTGACCTGCGTCTCGAAGATGGAAACGGGCTTGATGTGGTTGAAGCGCTGCGCGAACGGCGCCCTGATTGTCGCATCGTCGTATTGACGGGGTATGGTGCCATTGCCACCGCCGTTGCGGCGGTAAAGATCGGTGCCACTGACTATCTGTCAAAGCCTGCAGATGCCAATGATGTGACCAATGCGCTGTTGCAAAAAGGCGAAGCCATGCCTGCCCCACCCGAAAATCCGATGTCGGCGGATCGCGTCCGGTGGGAGCACATTCAGCGCGTCTATGAAATGTGCGAACGCAATGTGTCGGAAACAGCGCGACGTCTTTCCATGCACCGCCGTACACTTCAGCGTATCCTTGCAAAGCGAAGCCCTAAATAGGCTAATATTTGTTAATCTTGTCTTTTGGTAGCTATCGTATTAATGATTTCGCACCACATGAAAAGGATTACGAAATTGGACATCGATCTGAACGCTCTCTCTCTTAAAGAGTTGAAGGATTTGCAGGCTCAAATTGGCAAGGCAATTTCCTCTTTTGAAGATCGCCGGAAGAAAGAAGCGATCCTCGAACTTGAAGAAAAAGCAAAGACTCTTGGCTTTTCTCTCGCAGAGTTGACCGGAATTGCAACGGTTCGCAAGCGCGCCCCAGCGGCAGCCAAATTCGCCAATCCTGCGGACAGTTCTGAAACATGGTCAGGTCGCGGGCGCAAGCCACGTTGGTTTGAGCTTGCGTTGAAATCCGGCAGCAAGCCCGAAGATATGGCTATTTAACATAGTCGATACATCAATAAGGGGGGGGTTGCGACAGCGGCCCCTTCTTATTGATGTATGCAATTCCTTTCATCCAAGAAGACAAAGTAATTCACGGTGTCTTGTAACGAAATCCGTCCGAACGATTGACGCGGGCCGAAGTTTGATTTCAAGACCTGACAAGACCGATTTGGTTGGACGACCAAACAGTTTGTCTGCCTCAGATTCCATAAACCCGGCAATGTGAACGGCTTCCATCCATGCCGAAATGCGATCCGCCGCTTTGATCGATTTCTTGATGCTTGCCGGTAACGCGGCAGGAAGGCCAAAGCGGATGTGTATGGCCGCTGCCAGTCGCTCATCAAGTGCCCCATACCCTGGTCCAACAGCAGATTTCACAGGTGAAATCATGTCGCCAATCACGTATTCCGGGGCATCATGCAGCAGAGCCGCCAGTCGCCACTTTGCAGGCGCTGTCGGCACCATTCGGGCAAAAAGCTGTTCAACCAACAAAGAGTGTTCTGCAACGGAATAGGGCCAGTCGCCCTGCGTCTGACCGTTCCACCGCGCAACGAAGGCAAGTCCGTGGGCGATATCCTCAATCTCGATGTCGAACGGGGTAGGATCGAGCAGATCAAGCCGCCGTCCCGACAGCATCCGCTGCCATGCGCGAGTAGGTTTTGTCATGCGGCCTCCGATGTCTTTATGCTCGATCTTTACAAGTTTTATTTACAGATTACGAGGTTGGCCAACATTGTCGATCAGGCTCATCAATGATAATGGACCCAGATCAAATATGGAGTTTCGATACACATGCCCGATTACATTGTGAAGGACATCGCTCTTGCAGATTTTGGGCGCAAAGAGCTGACGATTGCGGAAACGGAAATGCCGGGCTTGATGTCGTGCCGTGAAGAATTCGGCACATCCAAGCCGTTGACGGGGGCCCGGATCGCCGGTTCTTTGCATATGACGGTTCAAACCGCCGTCCTGATTGAAACCCTCGTGGCGCTTGGCGCGGATGTTCGCTGGGCGTCTTGCAACATTTTCTCGACCCAAGATCATGCAGCTGCGGCGATTGCCGCAAGCGGAACCCCCGTCTTTGCGATCAAGGGCGAAACGCTGGAAGAATATTGGGAATATACCGACAAGATCTTCCAGTTCGGTGGCGAAGGCGGCACGTGCAACATGATCTTGGACGATGGCGGCGACGCAACGCTTTACATTCTTATGGGCGCTCGGGTTGAGGCTGGCGAGACGGATTTGATTGCCGTTCCAACCTCGGATGAAGAGGTGTGCCTGTTCAACCAGATCAAAAAGCGCCTTGCAGCAAGCCCCGGATGGTTCACCAAACAGCGCGCCGCGATCAAGGGCGTTTCCGAGGAAACGACTACGGGTGTGCATCGCCTGTATGATCTGCACAAAAAGGGCCAGCTGCCCTTCCCAGCAATCAACGTCAATGACTCTGTCACCAAGTCCAAGTTCGACAACAAGTATGGTTGCAAGGAGTCGCTGGTGGACGGTATCCGCCGTGCCACCGACACCATGATGGCAGGCAAAGTGGCCGTCGTCTGCGGCTATGGCGATGTGGGCAAAGGCTCGGCCGCGTCGTTGCAAGGGGCTGGTGCCCGCGTCAAGGTGACCGAGGTTGACCCGATCTGCGCGCTTCAGGCGGCTATGGATGGGTTCGAGGTTGTGCTGCTGGAAGATGTGGTCGACAGCGCGGACATTTTCATCACCACGACCGGCAACAAGGACGTGATCCGCATCGAGCATATTCGCGAGATGAAGGATATGGCCATCGTTGGCAACATCGGCCACTTCGACAATGAAATTCAGGTTGCCGCCCTGAAAAACCACAAGTGGACCAACATCAAGGAACAGGTCGATATGATCGAAATGCCTTCGGGCAGCCGGATCATTTTGCTGTCCGAAGGTCGTTTGCTGAACCTTGGCAACGCGACTGGGCACCCGTCTTTCGTGATGTCTGCCTCGTTCACCAACCAAGTCTTGGCGCAGATTGAATTGTGGACCAAGGGCGCGGATTATGCCCCCGGCGTCTACATTCTGCCCAAAGAGCTGGACGAAAAAGTGGCCCGCCTGCACCTAAAGCGGATCGGTGTGAAACTGACGGAACTGCGCAAGGATCAGGCCGACTATATCGGCGTTGCCATCAACGGTCCGTTCAAATCAGAGCATTATCGCTACTGATCATCGCCAAAGCGTTTCAAAAATGCCGCCAGTGACCCCACTGGCGGCATTGTCTTTGCAGAGACCTGATTACATCGCAGCGGCGTTAAAGCCGAAGTAGGTCAGGTACTTGTCAAAGTCCTTGTCGACCATCCCGGCCGCCTCGAACGCGCGGGCGTCCATGTCCCATTCTTCACCACCAAGGTGCGAGCCCCAAGGCGTTGCCATCCCGGCGCAGAAGTCGAACCCGCCAAAGGCCGCCGACAGATCGACCGGCTTCAGACCCGTCACGACCAGTGTGCCTGTGACCGCATCATGGTCAAGGCTTGCGATATACATCGTGCCAACTTCTTCTTCGAACTGCGTGATCGAGAACACCTCGCCCGCCTCGGTCCGGTGCAGCGTGGTGTGGTCCTGCGAGGTCGACACGCCGCCCGGCAGATCGCCGTCGACATAGTCCACCAGCGCCGTTCCGTCGCGGGCCACGGCCTGACCGAACACGACCTCGCCCACCTTGTCGCCCGACCGGATCAGCGTCCGATAGCCGTTCAGTTCCACCTCAGTCCCGTTCAGCACCATGCTGTCGGTAAACTTGACCATCCGCTTTTCGGCATCGGTGGCGGCAAATGGCATCGGCTGGAAGCTGACGGTGTCGCCGGCCTGAACCTTGGCTGGAATGGCGACATAGCCGATATGGGCGCGGGTGTCGTCTGGCGACTGCGCCATATCCTCGTCGCATTCGCCGTAGGGGTGCTGCACGACGGTGACGAGATAGTCGTATTTGTCATCGATGTTCTTGTAATAGAACGGTGAGGTGACTTCGGACCCGTAAGGCGTCGTCAGCAGACGGGTCAGCGACCCCGCCTCCAAGTCATAGGCCCACAAGACGTCGTTTTGGTGGTGATCGGTGTCTTCGGCGATCAGCAGGGTGCTGTCGTTAAAGCCCATCGTGACGTTGTCGGGCGAGGCGATGTTGTTGATCGCGCAGGCGTTGACGACTGCGCTGCTGTTGACCGGGCCACCGGCCACCAAGACCTCCATATCGGTCGTTGCGATATCGGCGCCCACCGACAGCTGCATGACCGCGCCGCACTTGTTGGACTTGAGATTGATGTCATCAGCTGTGCCCGCCAGTTTGGACGCGCCCGCCATGCCCTTGGCCAGATCCGAGATCGCCATATACAGCTTGTTGCGCTTGGGGTCGAAGGTGATGCCTTCCATCTTGCGGAATTCCGAGGTCGCCCCCATCACCGCCGCAAAACGCGCCGTTTCCAGACGCGAGGCCGCCAGCTTGATCTCATCCGCCGACATGCCCATGACATTTGTTGTCTTTAGTGTCAGACATTCCGGGCCATTTTCGGTGTCGATCGGGGTAAAGCCGGTGGGGCAGGCGTCGGCCGCAACGTCAGCTTCGCCGCAAACAGCTCGCCTGAAGACAGATCTCCAGCGGTATCGGCAACAAAGCGGAACATCGCGCCGTTGGTCTGGTCGTTGCCGGTATAAACGGTGCGGCTATCTGGCATAACGAAGGCCAACTCATACGACAAAGTGCGATCAAGGCCGTTGTCGCCAGGATCAACGTCTTACAGGAATGGGTCATGTGGGGTTTCGCGTGTTCAGAACGGCTCAGAGGCGGGGATGCGACGCGGCGACAATCCCGGCAGCTCCCAAGTTCCATAGCGTGCAAATGATAACGCCCTTGTGAACCGCCCCTTTGCGAGATGATGCGGGTCCGGTCGTCGCCAGATCAAAAGACGCGGTCGCGGGTCCAACATGGGTCAACGCTTATTCCAGAAGTGAAAGGCTTTGCAGCCGATTGGATGACATCCCATAAGGAGCAGTCCTGTTTGGCCAATGAAACATGGGTATTTCTGGGTGTGGGGAAGCCTAGGATATGCCGCGTGTTTGACAACATCAGCCCATCACGAACATCTTGTGACAGCCCAAACAACCTCTGCCCGTGACGGAAAACAGAAGCCGCAATGGCGCAAGACGCATCGCCCAAACTGGGAAAACAAAGCAAGGTCATCACAAGAAGGTTTGTCGTCATCAGGTCCTTACATCTTCTTTTGATGTCTGTTAGATCAACCCACAGTAGCATCGACCCTTTGCTTTTCTCCGTTTTGGTTCCCGCTCAGTTTACTGGCACTCGAATACATTGGAGAAAAATGTGTCCAATCTCGCAGGCAAAGAATTTGTCCTTGCCTCTGACAGGGACCTGTCAGTCACGCTGGCAGGCCTCGTGGGTCACATGATTGGTCAAGGGACTTACAAGACCTATCGTGACAATCCGGCACAAGATCTTTTGCATGACCGCATCCCAGAGGTTCTTGTTGACCTCAAAAAACGCATCGGCGGGATATTTGAGCTTCAAGAAATGGATGAGCGCGGGATCACATTTGTCCATCAAGATTGCCCGTTAGGCAGCCGGGGGATTGGCAGAAGGTCACTGTGCATGATGACGTCAACCGTCTTTGGTTACATCGCAGCAGAAAGCCGGGGATACGCCAGGGCTGCGCTTCAAAAGCTTGTCGCTGCGGGCCATGGGATGTGTCGTGTTGTGGTTCCTTTTGAACGAAGCGACGCAAAGGGGCGTGAATACAATGGCAAGAGTTGGGCTGAGTGATCTGCGGATCACCGCTGCCATCTTGGAAGCGGAAAATACACCTGCCGCCATTCTGGATGCGTCTGGCTCTGTGGCTGAATGTAACGCGACCTTTCGAACCAGGATCGGGTTTGATTTCCGCGATGAAGTGTTCCTGCGCAGCCTGAAAATGACCTTGGGAACGAATATGCCTGTTCCTTGCGGTGTTCGGCGAGGTGATGGCGCGTGGGAATATGGCAAGCTGACTGGCCTTGATGGTTTTGGTGCAGAGCGTGTCACGCTTCTGCGACTGAATCCCCCGGATCAGATTCAACCATTGCCAATCCCTACAAGACAGCTGGATCAAGGGAACACAGTGGTTTCCGCAAAGGCGCGCAAGGAAAGCACATATGGGCTAATCTTCAATTCGATTGGTGTAGGGATCTTGGTCGCCGAGGCAGATGGCCGAGTGCTGGAAAGCAATGCGGCCATGATCAAGATGGTTGGGCCTGTAAGCCATCTTGAAGAGGTTTTTCCGAAAGAGACATGGCGATCCTATCTTTCGAAAAACCGCCCCGATCTTGCTGCCAATTCAGACCCATTTCGGTTCATAAACCTGAGGGGCGAAGCGCACTTTTCTGAGATCACAGTCGAGACGACAAGCGATGATGATGGCCAACTCTCTGTTATTGTTTTTCAAGATGTCACCGACCGAATCCGACTGGAAGAAGCAAAGGTCACGGCCGAACAGGCTGATCAACAAATGAGGATGGCGCTGCATCGCGACAAGGCAAAGACCCACTTTCTGAGTATGATGAGCCATGAATTGCGAACGCCCTTGCACGGGGTCATCTCGGCGCTTGAGTTGATGGGGCACCACGGAATAGACGAGCGTGAGCTTTACGATCTTTTTCGTATCGCATCGCGTGCAAGCGAAGCCGCCCTTGATCAAGTCAATCGGATACTGGAGGTAACCCGGCTTGAGACGCGCATCGGCTCGGATTTGGCTGCCGACAATTTTGATTTTGTGGACTTGGTGCAAGATGTCATTGATCAGCAAGCCGCCTATGCCCGGAAAAGCGGAAATCGGATCAACTTCATGCGGTCCGGTCTGAACGCTGCGGGGGTTCTTGGGGATGCCTATCTTTTTCGACAGATCGTTCAGAACCTGATCGGCAACGCGCTTAAATTCACCAAGAACGGGACCATCGACGTCAGCTTGGATATTGCGACGGCTGACCAAAGCCGGAACAGGGTCACCCTTACGATTGCAGATACGGGTATCGGATTTGACATTTCACAAAAGGATCGGCTGCTCCAAGAGTTCGAAACAGGCAATGACCGCTATTCGCGCATAGAAGAGGGCGCAGGGATCGGGCTGTCGCTGGTCAACCGGGCAGTTGCCGCGATGTCTGGCGATTTGCAGGTTACCTCGGTTCTGGGAAAAGGCTCTTCATTCAAGGTTCGCATTGACCTGCCTCGCGGCAATAAAGTTGCGCCTGCAGAACAGGCTGCAAAGCGGGATGCGTCAGCGTCGGTCTATGCGCTCAGGGTGCTGGTTGTCGATGATGCAGAAATCAACCGGGAAGTTCTGGCGCGCCTTCTGCATCGGTATGGGTGCGTGACGCTCTGCGCCCAAGATGGCCAGGCGGCATTGGATACGCTCGCCGTCGAGAAGTTTGACATCATCTTCATGGATGTCAGCATGCCGGGAATTGACGGCATTGAAGCCACGCGTCGTTTCAGGGCAACCGAGGCTGGTCCGCACACAATGATTGTTGGGGTCACCGCCCATACAGATCTTGAAACACGCGAGCTTTGTCTTGACGCCGGTATGGAAGACGTCGTGGTCAAACCGTTTCGTCCGACCATTATGGAGGGGCTGCTGAAAGCACGCGTTCACAAGCTACACGCAGATCGTTAGGTCACACACAACACTCCAGTAAGAGCGCTGACGCCCTGTTCCCCAATTTCGTGACGCTGGTTCCCCAAGCTGAGTCGCATGTGATGATCCAATTGTGACGGGCCAAATCATGCGAAATCGCCAAAAGCATGGGTAAACCAGCATCAATACCATCCACACGTAGGTAACTTGTGTCCCAAAGGGATAGATCACCATCCTTATGCGGAGTCGCTTGCAGACTGGATGGTTTGATAGAACTTTTGCATGGCTCAACGAAAGCAGACGGAGCGAGAGATGCAAACAGTTCATTCGGAAACGACCTGGGGTTTTTCGGCTGATAAGGCATCATCGGACCGACTGCGTGCAAGTTTTGGTGGCACTTTTACCCAAGAAAATGCTGCTGAAGATCACAAGAGCCTTCCGTCCGGTTGGTGGCTGCTCCCCTCAGTTGTGCTGGGTGCTGGCTTCTGGGTTTGGGCGATTTCGGCTTTGGTGTCGTAAACCAAGGCCACTAAGAAGACAGTCAGACAAGATCGACGTGTTTCCTTCTCCTCCTCTAAGACAGCCGGGCCGCCCAAGCCCGGCTGCATTATTTTTGTGCGGTCTGATGCCCTCTTGCTGCATCGCCGCGGATTCTTCGAGATTTGGTCTTGATCTTTTCACAGGCTCATCTAAGTGGTGAATGAACGTTCATTCTCTCACGTCAACATAGATCGCCTTCATGAATCAGGCCACCACCATCCCCGTTGCAGACCTGCGCACCGCAGAGATTCTGGACAGCGCGCGCCGCGCCTTTGCTGAAAAAGGCTTTGATGGGGCGTCAATGCAAGACATTGCCCGCAAAGCTGGCATGAGTGTCGGGAACTTCTATCGCTACTTTCCCTCCAAAGACGCGATTGTTGAGGCGTTGATTGCCTTCGATATCGCCGAGATGGAACAAGATTTCAGGGTCATTCTGGTTGATCCGAATCCGATTGCCGCGCTCAGGCGGACCATCGAATTGCGAATAGCGGATGGGAAATGTGATGGCGAAGGCCAAATCTGGGCCGAGATCACTGCCGCCGCCCTCCGCAAGCCCGAGATAGGTGCTGCAGCCTGCAAGATGGAAGAAAACGTCGTAAACCATCTGACGGCTGTGTTTGGCATAGCCACCGGTGTGCCCCATGCCGTCGCGATGGATCGCTGGCGGCCGCAGGCCCAGTTCCTGATCCTGCTTGTAAAAGCCTGCGCCATGCAGGCGCCAAACCAACCGAATGGAAGTGATCTCAAGCAGTTGGTTATGCGTACAATCGACCAGACCCTCGAAGAAATTTCCCAGTCTGCCGCGAAAGGCTGAATAGATGCGTCCTCTCTTGATAACTTCCCTTTTCGTGACAGTGCTTGGCATCGCCCAGCCCGGAATTGCAGAGACAGCAAATGCTGCAACTGATCCGGCCCCAGCTGCAAAACAAGCTTTTCCAGCGATTTCGGTCACAACGATCGGCAACCGCGTTTTGCAGGATCGGGCCATCGTGACGGGCCTTATTGCGCCCGTCGAAACGGTTCTGGTCGCCCCATTGATCGAAGGGCAGCCAATTGAAAAGCTCTTGGCGGATGTCGGCGATTTCGTGACCGAAGGGCAGGTTCTGGCCGTTTTGTCCAAGACCACGCTGGATCTGCAAAAGAGCCAATTTGCAGCCTCGCTTGCATCTGCCCGCGCCACAATCGCCCAAGTCGAGGCGCAACTTGTTGATGCCCGTTCCTCGGCCGCCGAGGCGCAGCGCGTCAAGGATCGTACGGCAAAACTGCGGGCCCAAGGGTCGGCATCGCAAGCGGCCGCTGATACGGCGAATGCCGCAGCGATTTCCGCGACAGCCCGTGTGACAGTTGCCATGCAATCCTTGGAAGCCGCCCGCGCGCAGCTTGCTTTTGTGGAGGCGCAACTGGCCAATGTTGATCTTCAACTCAGCCGGACCGAAGTCAAAGCCCCGGTCAGTGGCGAGATAACCGAGCGAAACGCGCAGGTTGGCGCTGTTGCGTCGGCCGCAGGGCAACCGATGTTCAGGATGAACCGCGACGGTGCCTTGGAATTGAATGCCGATGTTTCGGAAACAGACCTGTTGCGTTTGCGGATCGGTCAGACGGCAGTCTTGCATCTGGTGGGCGGAACAGAGCCATTGTCCGGGACGGTTCGCTTGATTGAACCGACCATTGACGCCGCCTCACGACTTGGGCGCGCCCGCATCGAGGTAAACGAGCCAAGGCTTGTGCGTGCCGGGATGTATGTCGAGGCGGAAGTTCTGATTGATGAGCGCGACACCTTGGCGGTTCCCGTGACCGCTGTTGGATCCATGGCCGGGAACACAACCGTCATGCGTATAAAAGACAACATGGCAGAACAGGTTGTGGTCACGGCAGGCATTCGTGATGGGGGTTGGGTTGAAATCCAGTCTGGCTTGGAAGTGGGCGATGTGGTGGTCACCAAGGCGGGCGCGTTCGTCCGTGATGGCGATCATATCAATCCTATTCCTGATATGAATTGAGGGGCGCGTGATGAATTTCTCTGCATGGTCAATCCGCAACCCCATCGCCCCCATACTGGCATTTTTCATGCTGATGGTGCTTGGCTGGCAAAGTTTTAACAGCCTGCCAATCACGCGCTTTCCCAACATCGACGTGCCCTTGGTCGCGGTGACCGTGGCCCAGCCCGGTGCCGCCCCGGCCGAGATGGAAAGTCAGGTTACCAAAAAGATCGAAGATGCCGTGGCGGGCATCACCGGCGTCAAGAACGTCAACTCCAGCGTTAACGACGGCATCTCGACCACCATCGTCGAGTATCGCATGGAGGTGACGACCGACAAAGCCGTTCAAGATACCAAAGACGCCATCGATCAGATCCGGGGTGACTTACCCGGCTCGATTGAGGCCCCCATCGTTACCCGTGTTGACGTCGAGGGGCAGGCCATCATGACCTTTGCGGTCAGTGCGCCGAATATGTCTTTGGAAGAGATTTCGTGGTTCGTCGATGACGTTATCACCCGTGGCCTTCAGGGCCGCCCCGGTGTCGGGCGCATAACGCGTTTTGGCGGTGCTGATCGGGAAATCCGGGTTGAGTTGGATCCAGTCAAACTTGACAGTTTTGGCATCAGCGCCTCGGCAGTGAACCAACAGTTGCGTGCGACCAACGCCAATCTCGGCTCTGGCCGGTCAGAGCTTGGCAATGGCGAACAGGCAATCCGCACCTTGGGGGATGCGCAAACGGTCGAGCTTTTGGCCCAGACCACCATTGCCCTGCCATCGGGTCGCTATGTGCGCCTGTCTGATCTGGGACAGGTCATCGACACTTATGAGGAACTGCGCAGCTTTTCGCGCCTGAACGGCGAGCAGGTTGTCAGCATTGCCGTCTTCCGCGCCAAAGGCGCTTCGGAAGTGTCCGTTGCCGAAACCGTAAACGCCCAGCTGGATATCATCCGTGCCGCCAATCCCGAGGTTGAGATCAAGCTGGTCGATGAAACGGTCTTCTACACCTATGGCAACTATGAAGCCGCCCTTAGCACGCTGATCGAGGGCGCCATTCTTGCCATCCTTGTTGTGCTGGCCTTTTTGAAGAACTGGCGCGCAACGCTCATTGCGGCGGTTGCCTTGCCGCTCTCGGCTGTTCCGACCTTTTTCGTGATGGATTTGCTCGGGTTCTCGCTGAACCTCGTTTCGTTCCTTGCCCTTACGCTGGCGACGGGCATCCTTGTCGACGATGCCATCGTGGAAATCGAGAACATCGCCAGACATATCCGAATGGGGAAAACCCCGTTCCGCGCGGCGATTGAGGCCGCTGATGAAATCGGCCTCGCTGTGATTGCCACGACCTTCACCATCGTTGCGGTCTTTGTGCCGGTGTCCTTTATGCCGGGCATTCCGGGGCAGTATTTTTCGCAGTTTGGTATGACGGTCGCGATCTCGGTGATGTTCTCATTGCTGGTTGCGCGTTTGATCACACCCATGATGGCCGCCTATTTCATGCGCGACAAAGATGCGCATGCCGAGGATGAAACCGACGGCTTCATCATGCGCAACTATCTGCGAATCATCCGTCAATCTTTGCGCTTTCGCTATGTGACGCTGCTTGGGGCCATCGGCATTCTTGCCGTGTCCATCTATTTCATGATCCAGATTCCGGGCTCTTTTATCCCGCCGGAAGATGTCAGCCGAATCCCGATTTCGGTTGAATTGCCCCCGGGGTCGACTTTGGCCGAAACCGACAAGACCACACAGGCCATGGTTGAGGCGATCAAGGATGTTGAGTGGGTCGATAATATCTTTGTCCTTGGTGGTTCATCCCCCACGGGCGACCGCGATATTCGCAGGGCCTCTGTTACCGTTTTGCTGAAACGGCTGGATCATTCGCTGCTTTTGAAACTGTCTGAAATCAGCCGCAGGATTCCCTATGTGGGGCAGTACATTCCAGCGGTTGAAAACACCGGCAGAACCCGCCCGCAAAATGAGATCGAGGCCCAGATCTTTGCGCGGCTGGCCAACGTGCCTGACGTGCGCGCCTTCAAACTCAATGACCGTGGCCAACGTGACCTGTCGTTCTCGATCCTGTCGTCGAATGACGCTGACCTGAACCTTGCTGTCGCCCGGTTGGAGGGTGCATTGTCTGGCGATCCGCTTTTGGCAAACGTCGCATCCGAAGGCGCATTGCCACGGCCGGAAATTCAGATCAGCCCGCGGGTTGAAGAGGCCGCTCGGCTTGGAATTACGACGATGCAGATCGCCGAAGTTGTGCGGGTGGCCACAATCGGTGATGTCGATGCAGCGCTTGCCAAATTGTCGATCGACAATCGCCTGATCCCGGTCCGTGTCCGCCTGAACGATTCCGCGCGTGAGGATATCAACCGCATCGCGGCGCTAAAGGTCACCACGTCGACAGGGGTGTCCGTGCCGTTGTCGACCGTGGCGGATGTCAAGATTTCCGAAGGCCCGTCAACCGTCAACCGCCTGAACCGCGAACGTCTGGCCACGATCGGGGCAAACCTACCCGTTGGGGTGGCCCTTGGCACTGCGACAGAGCGGTTCAAGGAAATCGTCTCATCTGTCGAACTTCCACCGACCGTGCGTGTGGCCGAATCCGGGGATGCCGAGGTTCAGAACGAACTGATGGGATCTTTTGCAAATGCCATGATCATGGGTCTGATGCTGGTGCTCACGGTTCTGATCTTGTTGTTCAAATCGGTCATTCAGCCCTTTACCATTCTGCTTTCGCTGCCCCTTGCGATTGGTGGCGTGGCAGCAGCGCTGATCTTGACAGGCTCTGCCGTCTCGATGCCGGTGTTGATCGGGATCTTGATGCTGATGGGGATCGTTACCAAAAACGCGATCCTGCTGATCGATTTCGCAATCGAGATGCGCCATCAGGGCATGGACAAGTACAAGGCCGTGATGGAGGCCGGGCACAAGCGGGCTCGTCCCATCGTGATGACCTCTATCGCCATGTCGGCGGGGATGTTGCCATCCGCGCTTGGTGTGGGCGAGGGCGGTTCCTTCCGGGCACCAATGGCCACGGCGGTGATCGGCGGTATTATCGTCTCGACCGTGCTTAGCCTTGTGATCGTGCCTGCGTTCTATCTGATCATGGATGACCTCAGCCGCCTGATGTCATGGGTCTTTGGCCGCTTTATCGGCAAGAAAGAAGCCGAGGAGCCAATGCCCGCGGCTGATGTTTTGGCCGAGCGCATCGCCCTTCTGGATGCCGAGCAGCGTTATCTGCGGGATAGGATCGACGCGATGTCGGGGCCACGGATCGTCAAACCGCTTGAAGCGGCGGAGTAACGCCAAAGAGGCGGCGGCCTAACGGGTGGCCGCCTCTTTTCCTTTCAGCCACTGGGTGATGATCTCTTTGTGGCGTGCCCCGGAATAGCTGGGGAAATGCCCGCCATGCACCACCCGGACGGGCAGGCGCAGTAATCGCTCCATCGACTGCAGGTATTGCGCGGCCTCGGCTTCGGTTGTGCCTTCGATCAATTCCCCATCATAGACGATATCGCCGGAAAACAGCACGCCCGTCGCGGCCTCCCACAGGGCGATTCCTCCGGGGGAGTGGCCGGGGGTGTGGATCACCTCGAACTGACGATCCCCCAGATCAAGAAGGTCACCATCCCACAACAGCCGCGTGGCCGGGGCGGCCTTTACCGCATAGGTTTGCGATTGGTAGGGGGTGGGGGGCAGCGCGGTAAAGATGTTATCCGTCACGTATTTGTCGGCAAAGGTGTTTTCGCGGGTCGGGTTGCGCAAAAGATGCGCCTCGGCCCCATGGCAGGACCGACAGGGAAATTCGTGGTGGCACCCGACGTGATCGAAATGGGTATGGCTGGCAACGGCCTCCAATGGCCTTTCGGTCACCAGCGGAACCCAGTCGCGCAGACTGACCACGCCCATGCCGCTATCGACCAGCATATCGCGATCCCGGCCCCGGATGTGCCAGACATTGCAGCGATAGAATTCCACGATATGCGGCTCATCAATCATGGTGACGCCATCCCCCATGGATCGCACACGCCACCAGTCTTTTGGGTTCATTCGGTTCATTGTGCCTCCAGCACGACAAAATCGTGGGCAAACAGGGTAAGGGTCTGTCCGGGGGCCACAGGTGAATTCTGCGGCAAATGGACAGTCAACTTCAGGTCAGGCGCAGCGACGGAGGTGACATGCGCCCGCTGATGGGTGCCAAAAAAGGTTATATCGTCCACTCGACAGGGGCCAAGGTTCAGCGGCCCCTCCGCGGTGCTTAGGGATTCCGGGCGAATGCACAAAACGCCAGAATTGCCCGCAGGCGGTGGGTCAAAGGGCAGGGTGCCGCCCAGGGGGATGCGATTGACCTCGCCCATGAAAGTGGCGGTGAACAGGGTTCTTGGGGCCAGATAGACTGTCTTGGGCGGACCCAAATCCTCAATCCTTCCCGCGTTCATCACAACGATCCTGTCGGCAATCGCCATCGCCTCTTCTTGATCATGGGTCACGTGGACAAAGGTTGTGCCCACGCGGCGTTGAATGGCCTTTAGCTCATCTTGCATCCCGCGCCGCAGCTTCAGATCCAGCGCGCCCAAAGGTTCGTCCAAAAGCAACACGTCGGGATCAACTGCCAAGGCCCGCGCAAGGGCCACACGCTGACGTTGACCGCCTGACAATTCATGGGGGCGGCGATTGCCCCGCCCCTCCAGACCGACAAGGGCCAGCATCTCTGCGGCGCGCGCCAATCTTGCCGCCCGTGACACGCCCCGCATCCGCAGGCCAAAGGCCACGTTTTCGGCCAAGGTCATATGCGGGAAAAGGGCATAGTCCTGAAACACCGTGGTGGTAGGCCGGTCTTTTGGGGCGACGCCCGCCATGCTGCGGCCACCAATGCTGATCTGCCCCGAAGAGGGCGCATCAAAGCCGCCGATCAGGTTCAAAAGCGTGGTCTTGCCACAGCCGGACGGGCCCAAAAGCACGATGTATTCCCCCGCCGCGATCTCCAGCGATACATCATCCAGCGCCTTGGCTGTGCCATAGCTGCGGCTGACCCGGTCAATTGCCACGCCAGCTGTCATTTTTGCCTCCGAAAGACAAAGAGTTCAAGAAAGCCCACCACCATGATCGACACCAAGAATACCAAAGAGCCGATGGCATTCGTCTTGGGGCTTAGCCCCGATTTCAGCATCGACCAGATCTCCACCGGCAAGGTCACGTCAAAGCGGGTCAGCAGGAAAGCGATGATGAACTCATCCCAACTGAACGTCACCGACAGAAAGAAGGCTGCGGCCATCGGGGCCATCAGCATCGGGGCGCTGACCAGCCACAGCACCTGCACCTCGCCCGCCCCCAGATCCCGTGCCGCGCGCTCGGCCGATTTTTGATGATCCCCCATAGCCGCATAGAGGATCGCAAAACACAGCGGCAGATTGATCACAACATGTCCGATCCCTGTCGCCAAAAGCGAAGGGCGCAGGCCGATTTGGTTGAACATGTTCAAAAGGCCAAGCGCGATGATCAGATAGCTGACCGTCAAGGGCGCAATCAAAAGCCCCCGCATCAGCACCGATCCCGGCAGCCGAACCCGCGCCAGACCATGCGCCGCCAGAAATCCAAGGACAAGCGCCACAGCCGATGATGTGACAGCGACCAAGGCCGAGTTCCCAAGGGCGGCCAGCAAATCCCGATCGGCCAAGACTTGCGCATACCATTTGACCGTAGCCCCTTGAAACGGTGGAACGGGCAGGCGGCCATCTTGAAAGGAAAACACCACCAGCACCACAACGGGCAACAAGATAAAGCTATAGATCGCGGCCAGATAGGCCCAGGCAATCGCCTTCATACCCGGTCCAGCCTTACCCATTTCGCGCTGAAGACATAGGCCAGCGTGACGACGCCCATCAAAATCACCGACAGCGCAGAGGCCAGCGGAAAGTTTCCTGACCGACCCAGTTGCAGCATGATCAACTGCGGCAGCGTCAGTTCATTGTTGCCCCCCAATATCTGCGGGGTGATGTAGTCGCCGATGCACAGCACAAAGGTCAGGAACGCCCCCGTCACAACGCCGGGCAGGGTCAGCGGCAAGATCACCAAACGGAACGTCGCCCATCTGCTGGCGCCCAGATCAGCGGCGGCGCGGGCATAGTTTGGGGACAGCTGGATGAGGTTGGCATAGATCGTCAGCGTCAAAAGCATGACAAAGAAATGCACAAACCCAATCACCGTGGCCGCGCGTGTGGCCGCAAGCTCCAACGGGCCGATCCCAATCCATGAAAGGCCACGGTTGATCACCCCGTTTTGGCCCAGAACCAACAGCCATGAATAGGACCGCACGACATAGGATGTCCAAAATGGCAAAACCGCCAGCAGCAAGGCCAGTCGTTGCCAGCGCGGCGGAATGCGAAAGGCAATGATCGCCGCAAGCGGATAGGCCAACAGGATAGAGATCACGGTTACGACAAGGGTGATCTCAAAGCTGTTTGTCAGCGCCTTGATCATCACCGGATCAGTTGCAAACCGGATGTAGTTTCCGGGATCAAAGGCCGGAACGATGGCGCGCCCCTCCATCCGCGCAAAGGAAAGCGCCACCATCCCGGCAAAGGGCAGAACGAAAAAAGCCAATGTCCAAAGCAAAGCCGGGGCCACAAGGCCCCAGCCAAGACGGTGCTCTCGCCCGTTGCGCATCATTCTTGCAGCATCGCCGTCCACAGGTCCTGCATCGCTGTGTCAAGGGCTGCATCCGGGATCGGGTAAAGCTGCGAGCGGGCCAGGAACTCCGTTTGCTCATCCCAGCGCAAGACCGCCTTTTGTTCCGGGGTCAGAACCTCACCCGCCTTGGTGTTCGCGGGCATCCCCCAGTAGCAAGACGAGGTTGCAAGGGCCGCTTGGCCCTCGGGCGAGGTGATGTATTTGACGAATTCCAAGGCAAGATCGGGCTGCGTGCTGCCAGCAACCACGCCGATGGACTGTGCCCACCGCAAACCACCCTGTGCGGGAATGGTCCAATCTAGGTTCGGGTTGTCCGCCGCCAAAACGGCTGTCAGCCATTCGCCGCCACCGATCAAGATATCAACCTCACCCGTCGCCAAGGCTGTCTGGCTGGACACCACATCCGACACCTGTTTGGACGCGGCCTTCAACTTGAAAAGCGGTTCTTTCAGGGCGGCCACAGTTTCGGCGGTGATATCGGCTGTGGCCACGCCCTGCTCCATCGCCACCAGCCCAAGGATCGGCAGGTAATAGTCATAAATGGCAATGCGGCCATCGTATTTGCCCGACCATAGCGTGGTCATATCCGCCATATCTGCGGGATCAACTTTGGTTTTGTCATAGGCGATGGTGTTGTAGCCAAACTTCTCGGTGACGGCATAGGTTTTGCCACCCACCATATTGTTGGCGGCCATCACCACCTCGGGGAAGAAATCTGCCGTGGCCAACTGATCGACGGGCAGCTCTGCAAGATGCCCCCCTTCAACGGCCCGGCCGACGTCGACGCCATCAATCACCAGAACATCCCAGTCACCGGGGCGGGACTGGTCAAGAATGGCAAGCCCGGCGGCCGTGCCCTCATATTCTTTGAGATTGACCTTCACGCCGAACTTTTCCTCGAACGGCTGGATCAAGGCCGGATCGGCATGGTCGCACCAAACGAGTGCGTTCAATTCCTGGGCAAAACTTGGGTTGGCCATGCAAAGAGCCAGAACCGAGGCGGATGCAAAACGGGACATTTCTCTCTCCTGTGAACTGGCGCTCTGACGACGCCCTCGACAAAAGAATGAAGTTCGTTCATTTTTGAAGTCAACGTCAAAATTCAGGCAAAAAATAAACATGACCGGCCTGCGCGCCCGACAAAAAGCGGATCGAAGCCGTCGGATGCTGGAATCCGCCTCCCGTTTGTTCAGGGAACAGGGCTATGGGGTTGCGCGGATCGAAGACATTGCCGCGGCGGCAGAGGTTTCGGTCGGCACGCTGTACAATTACTTTGGCACCAAGGGTGACGTTCTTTTGGCCACAGTGTCGATGGAGGTTGAGGATGTCTTGTCGCAAGGCCATCAGGTTGTTGCCAATCCCACAAACGACATCGCCGAAGCACTTGGCAGCTTGATCCGAGGCTACTATGAGCATTCGCTGGTCTATCTGACCAAGGAAATGTGGCGAACCGCGATGGCCCTGTCCATCGATGCCCCTGATAGCCCATTTGCCCGGCGATACACCGAGCTGGATGCACTGCTCTGCGATCAGGTCTGTGCCTTGGTGCAGCGGCTTCAATCCCTTTCGCTGGTGCAGGCTGAATACGATTCCAGCACCGTCGGCGCGATCATCTTCAACGACCTGAACGCGATGTTTACCCAGTTCGTCCGTGTCGAAGACATGACGCTTGAGGCGCTGCTTTGCGCTATGAAGGCGCATAATGAAACTTGGGCCCGCTTGCTGGAACGCTGAATTTGTCCCGGCCACACTTGCAGCTCTGCAGGCAAAGCAACCCAAAATCGCCCCGCCCATATCGGACCCTTTCAGCCGAGATAGAACCGCTGAACATCTACAGCATATGCGGGGCTTGACTTGGGTTTAACAGGGTCATAGTAGGGCGACACCAGAAAGTGCCGCTGTAGCTCAGCTGGTAGAGCACGTCATTCGTAATGATGGGGTCGGGAGTTCGAGTCTCTTCAGCGGCACCATATCTGACACTGTAAACATTTGCTGTGATTGAATTATTTTCAGTCGGAGCAAAATGCTATGCACACATCGGGTCACACAATGGTTCCACATTTGTTGGAACGCACTGGGACTTTCTACTACAACAGACGCGTACCCAAGCATGCAGTCGATGCTTATGGGGCAACAGTTCGAATCAAGCTGTCTCAAGATAGGGTGGAAGCGTCAGAGCTTGCAAAGGCTCTCAGCGCGAAGCTGGATCAGGTATGGTCTTCAGGGTCTCTGAACCGCCTTGTAGATGTTAAGGCTCTTCTGGAAGCCGTTCGCCCCCGTCCCGTTCTCCTGAGTGACTGGTTGAGTGAATACATTGAGATGAAGGGGATTGACCCCACACCCCCAAGAGTTGCCGTTGATACGCTTGTGTCCATAGTAGGTAACAAGGAAGCTTTGGCCTTCACACGTGAGGATGCACGGGCGTTTGTCGCCTACTTGAGGACCAAGGGGAACTCGACAGGCACTGTCAGACGCAGGATCAACTCAATTGCCGCTGTCATAAGCTATGCTCAACGTGAACTGGACGTCATGCAGCAAAACCCTTTCTCACGGCTCCATATTCAGGGAGAGGGCAAGGACCGCCAGAAGCGTTTGACGTTCACTGTAGAGGAGTTGAGGCAGGGGTCTTCCTTGGCGTTAGCAGGAAGTTCCCGATTGGCCCTGTTGTTTCCCGTCCTCGCTGAAACTGGTTGCAGGTTGGGGGAGGTGGTCGGTCTCAGGCTTCAAGATATCGATCTCGAACAAGAACTGATCAGGATCACCCTGAACCGCGCCGGGTTTGCCGGAGGCTCCAACTCGTGAGTAGGATGGAGCATTATGAGCAAGACAACGAACAAGTTTTCCCCTGAAGTGCGCGAACGCGCCGTGCGTCTGGTCCTCGACAATGAGGGGCAGCATGGAT
>JAIOYF010000002.1 GCA_021741245.1 Paracoccaceae bacterium | reverse complement strand
CCATAACCGCCGCCTGCTCGAGCCAATCGGGAACATCCCGCCCGCAGAAGCCGAAGCAAAATACTACGCAGCTCTGGAAACTCAAGCCATGGCAGCGTAACTAACGTCAATCAGCCTCCGGCAAACCCGGCGCGGTTCACTCATCCATGGTACGCTTACTTAAGGTGAGCGCGCAAATCGCGAGAAATACGTTGGTGAGTTCAAGGGTTTCAGGCTCAACGGCCAAGGTACGTTGACTTTTCGAAGTGGCGCAAAATACGTTGGTGAGTTCAAGGATGATATGCTCAACGGCCAAGGTACGCTCACTTACGCTGATGGAACCGTAGCTGAAGGTATTTGGGAAAACGGTCAACTAAGATACCCCAAGGAAGCCAAGCCACCGCCAGTCTCTGATGCCAAGCCTCAAAATGATGAAGTCCTTGAGGCTGCCTCTGGAAGTGGCTTTGCCGTGTCATCCGATGGGTATGTCATCACCAACAACCACGTCATCGAGGGATGCCAAGAAGTAGCCATTCACTACAATGGTAACGTAGTTCCCGTAACTGTTGTTACCTACGACCTGCAAAATGACCTTGCCCTTCTGAAGGGTGATTTCACTCCGCAAACGGTATTCGCTTTGAGTAGTGATAAGCCAGAGCTTCTCCAAGACGTCTACGTTGCTGGATATCCCTTTGGAAATGAGATCAGCTCTTCCATCAAAGTAACCAAGGGCATAGTCAGCTCCTTGACCGGGATGGGCAATAACTTCTCAAACATCCAGATCGATGCGGCGCTCCAAGTTGGGAACAGTGGTGGGCCAATCCTTGATGAGAGGGGAAATGTGGTCGGTGTGGCGGTGTCCAAGCTGGATGCGAAGTACATGTACGACAACTTCGGCACCATCCCAGAGAACACAAACTTCGGGATCAAGGCGAACGTGGTAAAAAGTGTCTTGGATAGCAACCGGGTTACCGGCCCATCGCCGAGCATCCGTGACATCACGAAGTCAGAACTTGGGACGAGGATTACGGGAGGCACTTACTACGTGTCTTGTTTGATGACCTTGGCGCAGATTGATCAACTGCGCACAAAGAAGGTGATGTTTGAGAAGATCGATTGACTGCGACTGTCCAGTTCCGAGAGGGAATCAGACTACTCAGTCCAGCTTCTAGGACGCCCACATAGCCAACCTCCTCAAGATCTTGTATGAGCATGAACAAATAACAGGCCTGTTTAAGATATAGCCATTGCGCACTTTCAATGTAGGCGGGAATTGCCTGATAACTTTTTCTGTTGAGTGCTCTGGAATACGAAGCTAGACAACTCTCTTAACTGCCGAAATGCAAAGTAAGAGCGGAGCAACATGAAAACCTCATCCAGTCATAGACATATGGTGGTTGGTGGTTGGTTAGCCGCAGCATCACTTTTAGGAAACCCTGTGGTTGCACTGGACATACCAGATGTGAACAAACAAGCGGTGAAAGAGATCATCGAAGACCACCGTGCTCAATGTAAGAGTGCTTTGGGTGACAATCCGGGTGACTTGATGGTGGATGACGAATCCACTTATGAGATGGTGATTGACGATAAAGGGACCACAGCCACTGTACTCATTACCGACTTCAGTTGTGGTGATCTCAGCCCTATGTGGTGTGGGTCGGGCGGATGCGACAGTTATGTTGTCGTCAATGGCAAAACGTTCGTCTGGAGAGTCAGCTTTCCACCATACTCTTTCGAGATAACAAACCCTTACAGTTCCAAAGTTCGCAAAGCTGTTCTGTTCCCCCTTCACGGAGGTTACTGTGTAACGGCAAATCAAGGCAGTGGCTATGGTGCGTTTGGTTGTTACGAGATCGCACTGTGGGACGACCAGCGTGAAACTTTCATGACAAGGTCAGGAGTGCTGACGGAATATGATCCCCTAGGACCATGAAATGCGGCGGAGACATCCTTCTTGGTCTTCAGCTTGTAGAAAGTTGCTGTTGCCATAGTGTGCTCATCTAAAGTTGGTCCCAGCATGTGACAAAGACCTTCTCCCCAGAGTTGGGGCCATTGGCCATACATAAGATAATCTGTCCCTTGTACTCAATCCAAAACGTATCGCCGTCTTCGCTTACGCTTAGTATTCTACCCTTGCTCAAAGCTGCAGTACCTGCCTGTTGGTCTAACAGAGCGGCATTTGCTGAAATAGGTGTGAGGAAGTATGCGGTTATGATTAGTGCCGTTACGGTTCTCTTGGTGGGCGTAAACATGGTGTTAATTCGTTGTCCTAGAGGTCGTTGTGTCTGCTGATGGGCTTGCCATTAGTGGTACTAATTTTTGCCAAAACATAAGAGGCACCAAATAAATGTAAGGGTATGAGTACTATTTCAGAACTGCAAATGAGGTTGATCAGCGGTATACTCACAGATTTGCTTTAGCATCTTCGGGCAGATTTGAGGATGAGTCAACTTACTGCCTTTCCTCCGCTGACTGGTTTGGATTGCATTGCAAGGCGTCCAGCCCATGATGCTCAGTTAGTCAGCAATGCTTACGTTGTATGTTTCACTGGGTGCGTTAAACTCTGTGCAACAGTCGACAGTTGCAATTTCAAAGACTGTTGTATATCGGGCGCCTCCTGTACTTTAAGAACTAGACTATACCCTGAACCAAGTCCGGCCGTGAATTTTGAGCACAATTAACATGTAATTAAATCCGGGTTCATTCGACAAAGCGTGCTGCTCTGACGGAGAATTTCCCGATCCGCGTCTCTAGCTTGCCTCTCATAATAGGGACCCATAATATCTATTTCTGGCACCTCAATTGTAGGAGCCGGCCTATAATTTCCTCCTCCCATCCCACTCGCAAGACCTGTCCAAGCGCCTTGCCCCATGCAACCGGACAAAACTAATATTAAACTGCAGGCAAGAATGCTGCAGACGCATTTTCCTAACTTTTTTGTTACCAGCATCGTAATCTACCAATCTTTTCCAAGTGACTAATATTCTAAGTTCTCGGATCAAGCAACATTTTCAACAACTCATAAGAACACGTGGCATTTCTTTCGCTACGCAAGATTCATTAATGTCGATATATACATAGGATAGGCGGCATAAATTATCTAAAAGGTGGTTTACATCCCTTTAGCGAAGAATTCTGGCAGACTGTGAGTTTAATGACCCTCTAGGCCCCCAGTGGCCCATGCCCACCCCCATAGCTTTTGATCCTGTAGGGCGCTCGTTGATGCAGGCTGTACCCTAAGGGATGGTTTACAATTTTCTGGCGTGGCTATGTACAAGCAGGCCTCATGTACAAGTTTGCTGTCGTAGGAATTAAAATTGCTGTTCACACATCGGGTCACACAATGTATGGTTCTGTTACACAGCACGTGTTTTGTAATGGTATGGGTGGGGTCGAGCGTTGACGCATTAGCTTGAGATATCAAGCGGTTCCGAGGCAACGAGGAAAATGCGTTCGAGGACTGAAAGTCCGAAGCGGTCTCTTCAGCGGCACCATATCTGACACTGTAAACATTTGCTGTGATTGAATTTTATTCAGCCCGGAAAATGTTAATCGGTCAGAGGTCTTTGAACACCTGTTGTCCTGTCAGCATTGGCTTGGGAATGGCGGAGTTGCGAAGCATCTGGTTTTTGCCATTGGCTCCCAATGCCAGCCTCTTTGCGAGGTCTTGACGCAGCGAGTGTGCCTTTCAAAAGCTTCTGTGCCTGACGTTATGCGCCTTGTGATTGGGCCCGGGCATCGCCCTTTCAGCCCCGCAATTCTATCATCAACGGGCACAGCACCCGCTTTCGGGAGTGGTCCGAAAGTTTTGGCCAGCCGCGGTCCTTTTCACATCTTCACTCTCAGAACGATCAGTGGTCGGGGGCTCATTTGGCTTTGAACACACCGTCTATGACATGCAGATGAAATTATGGCCCCACCCCCTCCATGGGGTTTCTGCCTAAGTGTTTTGATGCTAGGTGTTTTTGGATTGAACAGGGTGCGATGCACTGGGATATTTTCCCATTCAGGGCAAGCTGGTGCACCACCAAGCCGCATGGATATTATGAAATCGTCGAGCGCCCAACCCATGCGGCCCGAGGCAGGCAGGTGACGCCGTCACCAGTCCGACCGCTGCGGCAATGGATTGGCGCGATGAGCGCCGATCTGAGGGCCTCCATCCTGATGATTACAGCGTTTTGTATCTTCAGCGCGATGGCGGTCTTCATGCGGATGATCAGCGACCGGATTGCGGTGCCGCAAGTCATCTTGATGCGGCAAATCATGGCCTTTGTCCTGATGGCGCCGTGGTTCTGGTCAAGCCGCCAAGTGATCATGCATCCAACGGGGCTGACGCTGCATCTTGCGCGTGGATTTCTTGCCGTGGGCGCTATGATGTGCGGGTTGACAGCGGTTGTGCACATTCCTTTGGCCGATGCGACGGCGATCAGCATGGCCGAGGTTGTGATCGCCACCGTGTTCGCCGCCGTCATTCTGCGCGAGCCTGTCGGATGGCGACGCTGGACGGCGACGGCGGTCGGATTTCTCGGGGTCGTGGTCATGATCCGCCCCTTTGGCACCGGATTTGATGCCTATGCACTTGTGGCGCTGGCCGGGTCGATGTGCGGGGCGGCCAGCATGATCGCGCTTCGGATGGGATCTGGGCATGACACGACGGTTACCGTTCTTTTCTGGCAAGGAATGGTGATCACCATCCTGTCTGCCCCGATTGCCATCCTGAACTGGGTGACCCCAACACCACATGAGGCGATGGTTCTTGTCCTGATGGGGCTGATCTTCACTGTGGGCAGCTGGCTTTTTACCGCCGCAATCCGGCTTGGACGGGCATCGGCGATAGCGCCACTTGGCTATCTTCGGCTGGTGTTGATGGCCGGAACGGGCTGGTTCATCTACAATGAGGTTCCGACGTTGGCCACCGTGATTGGTGGTGTGCTTGTGATCGGCTCTGCGACCTATACCATCACCCGCAACGCCGCCCGCGCAGTCGACATTCCGCCCTCGAATCCCGTTCCGCACTAAGATCAGGCGTGGTTCTGGATCACATTCGGCAAGGCGAATCTGGCGCCACGTTCTTACGCGATATGGGCGACTTCGATATAAAGCCCTTCGTGGTCCGACGCGGTTTCCCCATTGGCATAGGTTGCGGGCAGCACGGCAGGGGCGCGGGCGCGCAGGCCACGGGTGAACACCCAGTCGATCTTGCCCAGAATCCGGTCAGGGTCGGGCGCCCACAACCGCTGGGTGGGGGCCAAGGGAACATTGCACATGGTCCAGTCAAAGCCACGCTCGGCCATCAACGCAAACAAGGGTTCATGCGGCACGACATCCACCCGCCGTTGTGGATTGGCCCGGTCTTCAACAGGGCGGCCCGTCCGCGGCCAAGCATAGGTCGAGGTGTTGAAATCCCCGGCAATCAGCACTGGCGCCTGTGCATCATAGCGGTCCACCAGATCCAGCAAGCGCTGCACCTGCCCCGCGCGATGGTCGGGGTCGGAATGGCTTTCCAGATGCACGCCCACCACTGTGATTGCGCGCCCGTCCAGCAAGACCTGCCCCCCCATTGCCATTCGCCCCCCCACGCGCGGCTGTGCGGACCTTTGGCCGTCGAACCACGTGCCTTCTGCCTCCAGCCGGAACAGGGCGGGGCGGGACAGGGTCAGCCGCGACAGCACGGCATTGCCATGAAAACCCAAGGTATTGTCAGTATCGCCTGCCGCTGCACGCTCGGCCTCGTCCCCGCGATCCAGCTCGATGAATTCCACCCCATAGGCATAGCCAAGGCCAAGGCGCTCTGACAACTCGGCCACGCGATGGCCATTCCCAGTGCGCGCCATGCCTTTGTCGATTTCGGTCAAAAGGCAGATATCGGGCTGGGCCGCCGTGATCCGTTCGGCCAAAGCGTCCAGATGGCGCAGGCGTTCGACGTTCCAGACCACAAGGCGCAGCCAATCCGTGGCACCAAGGGCTTGTGGGGGCGGGCCACCAACCTCAATTTCGCGCAGCGCGGGGATCGAGTCATGGGCCGCGCGAAACGTGGCGTGATCGCCCGGACCATCGCGCAAGGCGTTGCGGCGTGCCAGCGGAACCTCGGTCAGGGCCGCGACAGGCGTGCCCGTGGGGGAAAGCGTCCAATCCTCGCTCATGACCGAACCTCGGCCACCAATGTGGCGCACCAGTCCACATCATCGCCTGACAGCGTATCGATCAGGCCCTCGGCCAACCAGCGCCGCAGATCATCGCGGGCAGGCAGTCCGGCACGTTCCACAGCCGCGATGGTTTGCGGGCGGTAGGCATGACAGCGGATCGCGATGCCCGCCCTGTGCAGCGCCCGTGCGTCATCGGGGTGAAAGGCCGACAGGTCGATGCACAACTCATCCAGATCGGCAGAGCGCGCCAAGGCCACCGGATCGCCATAGCGCGCGTGGCAAATGCCACCGGTCTTTAGCCCCGGTATCTGCGCCTTTAACGCCCGCAAATGCACATGGTCGAATGAGATCATCATAACGGCATCCCGGTCGGCAGGGTCTGACAAAACCCGCGCCAGCGCCGCATCATAGCGCGGCAGGTCGCGCTTTTCCTTGACCTCGACCTCAAGCCCCAGCCCAATTTCACGCGCTAGGGCAATCGCCTGCGCCAAGGTGGGGATCCGTTCACCCGCAAAGGCGCTGCCAAACCAGCGTCCGGCATCCAGCGCCTGCACCTCGGCCAAGGTCATGTCCGCCACCACGCCCGTCGCATTTGTGGTGCGGTCAACGGTCAGGTCATGGATCACCACAATCTCGCCGTCGCGGGTCAGCACGGTATCAATCTCGGCCGTGGTGCCGCCCGCTGCCCGATTGGCCCGAAGCGCCGCTACCGTGTTTTCGGGGGCTGCGATGGAATGTCCACGATGCCCACAAACATGGACAAAGCCGGTTTCAGAAAATAGCCACTGCATCAGGCATCCTTTCGGTCAAACCTTGCCCATTCCCGCGGCCAGCACGTCATCGCGCAAGACTCGTTCGGCAAGAAAGAAGATAAGCAGCATCGGGGCCAGCAGCAGGAAGGTCACCACCGCCGCCGTGGGGAACACGATCACGCGCCCGCCCAGATAGGTCCACAAGATCACTGGCAGCGTCTGCACAAAGGGCGCGCCGATGATGAAGGTTTTCTCGAATTCCTCGAACGACGAGATAAAGGTCAAAAGACCGCCCGCCAGAAACCCCGGTCCCGCGACCGGCACCAGAATATGGCGTGCCACCTGCAAAGGCCCCGCCCCAAGGCTGCGCGCGGCGTGCAAGATGTCATCCGGCACGCCCTCAATGGTCGCGGCCAGAATACGGATCATGAAGGGGAGAGTGCCAATGGTTTGCACCAGAATGACACCCGGAATTGTGTAGACCAGCCCCAGCCGGAAAAACAGGCTGCCAATGCCGACAGCCACGATGATCCCCGGCACGATCAGCGGGGCCAACACGAACAACTCCACCGCCCGCTTGGCCCGGAATGGCAGCTTGGCGAGGGCATAGGCCGGTGGCAATGCCAGCACTGCTGTCAACACGGTGACGCAAACCCCGATCAGTAGGGATGTCAGGAACGCGCCGGGGATCGTGCGATCCGACAGCGCCTCGCGCCAGTGCGCACGCGCGAGCGACGGCGGCAGAATATCGGGGGCAAACCATCCACTGGCCGGGTTCATAAGCGACCACAGCGCTGTCACGATCAACGGCAAGCCAAGCGTCAGCAGGGTCGCCACGCCGAGCCCCATGGTTATCCAGCGCCCGTCAGCGGCAACCAACCCATGGCGCGGGCCCGCTTTGGCGATCTGAACCCCCTCTGCGCTCTGGCTCATCTGGCACCACCAGCGGCACGCAGCCCGCGCGTCACCCGGTAATAGGCCAGCAAAACCACGCAGGATATGGCACTGAGGGTGGTGCCCATGGCGGCAACGAGGCCCCAATTGGCACGCTCAAACGCGTTGACATACATGTGCACCGACAGCGGCAGGGGGTAGACAGGGCCAAGAAGATTGGGCACCGCAAATGCCCCCATCCCGCCAATAAAGCTCAGCAAAGTGGCGGCCGTGATACCCGGCAGCGCCAGCGGGATCTGGATTTGCCAAAACGTCGCGACAGGTCCAGCCCCCAATGTGCGGGCCGCAAGAACCACATCGCGGTTGATCGACGCCATCGCGCCGCCCACGATCAATGTCATGAAGGGCACGGTCTTCCACACCGTTGCCATCACGGCGCCAATCGCCCAGTCGTCGCGCACCAGCTTTGGCAGGTCAAGCCCAAGGGGTGCCAGCACCCGCGCGGCGGTGCCGCCACGGTCGAACAGGGTCATGACGATAAAGGCAGCAACGATGCCCGGCACGACCAGTGGAACCTTGTTCAGCGCGGTGAACAGCCGCCGCCCCGGAAAGCTTTGCGCCAGCAGAACCGCCAGAGGAACCGAGATCATCAGGCTAACTGCCGTTGGCACCAGCGCCAGATAGGTCGAAAACACCAGACCATCGACATAGGCGCGCGTGCCGAACAATTCGGCGTAAAAGGCCAGCGTTGGCCCGCCGTCATAGCCACGCGTCAGCACCCCAAAGCTGGCCAGAACCGCAAGGACAAGCGGCAGACCAAACAGCAACGCCAGATACCCCGCACCGGGCAAAAGCAAGATGGCGGCAGTCATGGGCACTGATAACCGCGTCATGCCATCCCCTCGGCCAAGGGATGCGGCGTGACCAGCAATGACAGCGCAACACCCGTGCCTTCGGTCAAAAGAACGGTTCCCGACCCTGTTTGGCGCACCCGCAGGCTGCGCTCAGCCAGTTCAACGCGATACTCTACCGTTGGCCCCAAGAACGTGCAGGCCGTGATCCGGCCCGGCCCATGCGGATCAGGCCGAAGGGCGATGTCTTCGGGGCGTATCGAGACATAGGCGCTGTCGCTTTGCGCGTCTGGCATTGCCTCGCCCCAAGGCAGCATGGCCATTCCATCACGCCGGATCAGGCGCACCACATTGGTTTGGCCCAGAAACTCGGCGGCGAAACGGGTGCGGGGCCTGCGATACAGCGCCTCTGGCGCGCCTTCCTCAACGATCCGTCCCGCGCGCATCACCAAGATGCGGTCAGAGAGCGCCATCGCTTCGGATTGATCATGGGTGACATACAGCGTGGTAACGCGCAGCCGTTCTTGCAACCGCCGCAAATCCTCACGCAGCTGATCGCGCAGCTTGGCGTCAAGGTTCGACAGCGGCTCGTCCAGCAGCAAAAGATCTGGCTCTGTCACCAGCGCCCGTGCAAGCGCCACCCGCTGTTGCTGCCCACCCGAGAGTTCACGTGGATAGCGCGCGGCAAATCTGCCAAGGTCGACAAGGTCAAGGGCGGCGGCGATCCGGTCTTCGGCCTCGCGTCGCGGCACCTTGCGCATCTTGAGCCCGAACCCGACATTGGCCGCCACCGTCATATGCGGAAACAGGGCATAGGACTGGAACACCAGACCCACATTTCGGCCTTCGGGCGGCAAGCCATCTACCCTGCGCCCACCAATGCGGATTTCGCCCGCATCCGGCATCGCAATCCCCGCGATCATGCGCAAGATCGTGGTTTTGCCACAGCCAGACGGGCCCAGCAGCGTCAGGAACTCGCCATTTGCAATGCTCAGATCCAGCGTTTCAACCGCCGTTGCATCGCCAAAGGTCTTGCGAATTGAGGTAAGGGAAAGCTCTGCCATATGCTGAACCGGCACCCATCACAAAGGTGCCGGTTGCTCCTTTTGCAGGTTATTGTTGCAGCACATCAGCCACGAACCGATCGGTCGCAGCCGAAGAGACAACCCCAGCAATCCGGGCACGGGACCGCTCTTGAAAGACAGCCGTCGGGATCAACCGATCTGCCATCTCGGCGCTGACTGCGCCTGCCAGATCAAGCCCGGTGCGCGCCGTGCGCGACCCGTTCAGCGATGTTTTGGCAACCTGTGCCTCATCTGACATCAGCCAGTTTACAAAGATAAGCGCCGCTTCGACCCGCTCGGTGCCTGACGGGATCATGATGCCGTCACCGTCGCCCACCTGACCGCTTTCCAGCAACGTCACCCGAACCGAAGGTGGCAAAAGCCCCCGACCGATGTAGTCAAAGGTCTGATCTTCCCAAACCGTGCCAACTGTCGCCACGCCATTGGCAATCAGCGTCAATGTATCGGTATTGCCATTGGTGATTTCGACACTGCCTTTGAGATCGTTGAAGTAAGTCATGACAGGCTCAAGGCAGGGACCGGCAGCCCAGGCCTTGGCTTGATCTGGGGTTAGAGAAAAGTCTTTGGCCTGCGCCACGCAATCGTCACTTGCCAAAGCGAGGATCGCGCTTTCCAGAAAGCCACCCCCAGAACCGCCTTTGGCGGGCGAGGTCATGGCAAACTTGCCCGGATTGGCCTTTGCCCAAACAAGCAGATCGGCGAAGGTCAGTGGAACATCCGTGGCGGCAATTGCGCGGGTATCATAGCCGATAGCCGTTTGATTGCGGTGATAGGGAACCACCACGCCGCCATGCACATAGCCGCGTGAAACGGTTGCCGCCTGTTTGGCAAGATCTGGCGCGGCAGGCAGCATGGCGTTCAGCGGCAGGTTGGCAATGACGCCCGCCTCATTCGACACCCGGACCTGTCCGTTGGGCATAAAGAACACATCCACCGGCGAGGGCTGGCCTGCCTCTTTCGCTGCGATCAGTTGCTGCACGGCCGTTTCACCGTTGACCGGATAATATCCAACCTTGATACCGGGATACTTCGCCTCGAACGCAGGGATAAGGTTGTCTGCAAACAGCGGCTTGAAGGATTCAGTGAAATCATAAAATACGATGGTCCCCTGTGTAAGGGCGACCGGCAGGAGGGACGATTCAAATGTCTCTGGGGTAAGGGCTGTAAGATCCACGGTTGAGGCGACATTGTACGCGCCACCCCCAACTGGATCGAAGGCCGATGCCAAAGAGGGCACGAATGCAACAACGGTTGCGAGAAGAAATTTCTTGGACATATGGTCGGCTCCCTGATGAAATCCACAGGCAAACCCCGCGTGCAGTTAAGCTGCACAGGCCTGCCAATTTGCGCTCAGCGTGACATCGGCTTGCATCAAAAACATATCGCCCGAACGAAAGGGCCATGAATGGAAATTGATGTTTTTGTGACAAACCGGGTTCAAAGCGGCCCATCACCGGCTTGAAATCGTCATGCCCGGGACTGCCGTTTCCCACTGGACCTAGGGTCCGTTTTCACATTTGTTGTGCCGATCAACGGGAGTGGAAAACGATGGGAATGGATGCTGCACCCCGCCGGGGGATCTTGATGATCGCTGGATTTGGGGACAACGCGAGCATGTTCGACGGGCTTGCTGAAACGGCGCTTGCTGCCGAGTTTGACCTTTTCCCCTTTGACATGCCGGGCTTTGGTGCCCCACCGCTTGCGGGCGACACGACGATTGATGCCCTCGCGCAAGCGGTTGCAGATGAGGCGCGGCGCACCGGGGCAGAGATCATTCTTGCCCATTCCGTTGCATCCATCATCGCATCCGTCGCGCTGGCCAAGGAACACACGCTTAGAATGATCTTGTCGGTCGAAGGCAACATCACCGCCGATGATGCCTATTTTTCCGGGACGGCGGCAGAATACGACGACCCGGCTGCGTTTCGGGCGGCATTTCTTGAACGGCTGGCGCTGAAGGCACAGACATCGGCGATCTTTGCGCGCTACCATGACAATGTGGCCAAGGCAGACCCGCAGGCGCTTTGGCAACTTGGTCGCGATGCGCGGCGCTTTTCCGACACGCGGCATCCGGGCGAAGTTCTGGTGGCGGCTGGTAAGGTCTGTTATCTTTATGATGTGCCCAATTGCCCGGAAAGTACACTTGCGTGGCTTCACGCGCATGCCGTTGACATGCGGCGACTGACTGGCGCCTCACACTGGCCAAGCGTTGATGTGCCAGACCGTTTGGCCGCAGAATGTATCGCAGCGATCCACGATCTGGGTGACCGCTTTGTGGCAAGCGACACCCAACTAATGCGCCCCTAGGGCAGGCGAGAGGGCCCCGGCGCAAGGGCAGCAATCTCGCGGCGGAAACGGGGGGTGTCACCATGATCATCGTCGGTGTCCAACTCCTCGGCAAAACGGCGTCCGGCATAGGTTGCCCAAGCGATGGGGCCGGGTGCTGCGGCGTCACCGATCAGGCGAACAGTCTCTATCCCAGCGCGCTTAAGGTCATTGGAGCGCGATTTCAGGGCATGATACAGGGCGTCATTTGGTCTGCGCGATGTAACCATGACCACGGCATCTGTCCCAAGACCGGTCTGCCGCCCGGTCCATGTGCAGCCAATCGTAACCTCAGTCGTCGCGATTGACATCAGCGCTTTGCTGTTGTGGACGGCAACACCCTTTTCCAAAAGCCGCCGCATGATCGCACTCTGTTCCAAAGTGTTTTCTGTCCATTCGGCAACCTTGACCGCTGGTGTCACGAAATCAACGTCGCAGCCCTGTTGGACCAAAAGCTCCGCCAGAACCGACCCCATATAGAAGTGGTCGTCGTCATACAGAACCACCTTGCCGCCGGTTGGGCCACCACCTGACATCAGGTCATTTGGTGTGAATATCGGCATGTCAGGGTCTGTTTCAATCGGATGCAAATGGAATCTGGCAACAACATCCCGCCGCCATGAGGCCCCGGTGGCAATCGCCACGTGCTGTGCGCCCAAGGCCAAGATATCCTCTGCCGTAAGGTGACTGTCTCGGTATATCTCGGCATTTTGCAGCGGCGCGAGTTGGCCAATGCGATAGTCCGCGACCCTGCCCCATGCCGAAAGCCCGGGCAGGTTGCGTTCCTGCGCCACACGTCCGCCCAGGATCTTTGTCGCCTCGGCCAGGGTGACCTGATAGCCGCGCTTTGCCGCTTGCAGTGCGGCTTCCAACCCGGTTGGCCCGGCACCGACGATCAACACGCTGTCTGACACGCCCTTTGGGCGGCTGCGTTCCGGGTGCCACCCCTTGCGCCATTCTTCCATAAACGCGGTGTTCTGGGTGCAGCGAGAGATGCCACCCGTCATATCGCCGCTGACGCAGATATTGCAGCCGATGCACTCGCGGATATCGTCGAACCGCCCTTCCTTGATCTTGTTGGGCAAGAACGGATCCGCGATTGAAGGGCGGGCCGCGCCGATGAAATCGAGCACACCAGAGGTGATCTGACGCATCATTGCATCCGCACTGGTAAAGCGTCCAACGCCGACCACGGGTTTCGAGGTTAGCGCCCTGATCCCGCGCACCAAATCTTCTTGCGCGCCCTCGCCCTTGAACCGGCTGGTGCCCGAGCATTCCTCCCATGTTCCATGCGCCAGATCCCAGATATCGGGCAGATCGCCATGCATCTGGATAAAGTCGCGCACCTCGGCATTGGAAAAGCCAAAAGCGCCGCCTTCGTGCAGCGACAGGCGCAAGGATATGGCCATCTCACCCTTTGTCTCTTCGCGGGCGTCTTCGATGATCTCGCGCAGAAACCGGCTGCGATTTTCAAGGCTGCCGCCGTATTCATCGGTCCGATGGTTCGTGGCGCGGCTGAGGAAATGCTGCAAAATGCCGAAACCATGCGCGCCATAGAGGCAAATCAGATCAAAGCCAGCCGATTGCGAGCGGCGAAAGGCATGGCGGAACCAACGACGCAGGTCGCGAATATCTTCGCGGTCCATTGTGCGGGCCTGAACCGGATCAGAGGTAAAGGTCAGGATGGGCCCGCCACTAACGGCCAAGGGCACCTCGCGCGAGTAAAGGTTCGGCCCGTTAATGCCGCTGTAGGCCAGTTGAATGCCAGCAAGCGCCCCGTGCGATTTCATCGCCTCGGCCATCGCGGCAAGGGCAGGAATATCTTTGTCTTCCCACAGGTGCTGTTCAATAAAAGGCGTGATTTCTGAACTTGGGTGGATTTCCGTTTGTTCTGTAAAGATGACGCCCCAGCCGCCCTCGGCCTTTGTTCGGCGCATTTCGGCAACGGCAGAGGGATCGCGGTAGCCGCCCCCGTTGCAATGGGGAACCTGATAGAACCGGTTTTTCGCCAGTTTAGGGCCGATTTTCATCGGTTCGAACAAGATATCATAGCGACCATTCAGGCTGTCTTTGGGCATCGATCAGATCCTTCGCAGGTCGCGGGTTTGCGTCGACAGTCGGGCAGCCTCGCGGGCCGGAATGTCTGCGATCAACAGTGCAGGGTGCAGGCCTGCCTGCGCCAGAACCTCACCATGGGGACCGACGATCAAGCTGCCGCCCGCATAGGTCAGATCCCCCTCTGTGCCGCAGTAATTGGCATAGGCGATGGTGACCCCATGGTTCGCGGCCATTGCGGGAACCGTATAGCGGGTGACGTGGTCAAACGGGACCATGTTTGCCGTGGGGGCCAAGATCACCGTCACCCCAGCAGCGGACAGCGCTGCGACATGGGGTGCGAATTCGACATCATAGCAGATCAGGACTGCCACCTTTGCGCCCGCGAGATCGAAGGTCGCATAGGCATCCCCCGGGGCGTAGAGCGCGGCTTCGCGCGGACCAAAGAGTTGAATCTTGCGGTAATGCGCCAGATCCTGCCCCTGTGCGCCGATCACGAAGGCGGAATTGCAGGTTTGCCCCGCGACGTCTTCGGCATAGCCAAAAACAACGGCGCAGCCTGCCTTTGTGCACAGATCAGACAGGGCCTGATGCAGTGCGCCACCCTGCGCTTGGGCATGTTTGGCAATGTCGGGCTGGTTATAGCCCGGCCACCAAATCTCGGGCATGACCAAGGCGTCAGCCCCCAATGCCGCCGCCGCCTGAAGCGCCCGTTCGGTTTGGCCCAAGGCCAGATCAAGATCACAGGCGGGCGAAGCGCCCTGCCAGACGGCCAATCGCATGATGATGCACCCGGGGGCTCTGCCCCCGGACCCCCGGGATATTTATGAACAGATGAAAGGGGGCCGGGTCGTCCAAGCCCCCCTTTGGGTCTTATTTCTTCAGATTGGTCCAAATCGCGTCATAGAGCTTTTGCGTTGGCTCATCACAGACGGCGATGAATTCTCCGGCCGGGGCCGAGGCGGGGGGGTTGTTTTCCGGGCTGTTCTTGATGGCATCGTCCAAGAAAGGCTCTACCCCCATGACACCAGACGTATATGCCGCGTGATTGGTCACGGCCGCGGCGTTTTCGGGGACGAGCAGGAAGTTCATGAACTTGAGCGCATTGTCGCGGTTTGGCGCATCTTTCAAGAGAACAACGTTGTCCATCCAGACCACGAAGCCTTCCTTAGGATAAGCGTATTCCACATTTGCGCCTTCGGCCCGGGCGCGTGCCGAAAAGCCATTGTAGATCATACCCGCCGCCGCATCGCCCGAGACAAGCACATCTTTTGCCGTATCAGAGCCGAAGCTAGCCCAATGTGTTTTGGCATTGAGCAACATGTCAGAAAGCGCCTTGAGTTGGGTGCGATCGCTGTTGCACTGTGGCATGCCCAGATACATTGAACCCAAGGCAAGCACCTCACCCTGACTGTCCAGCGCATTGATCTTGCCCGACAGTTCTGCGGGTGGGTCAAATACAATGGCAAGGGTATCAATGTCGCCTTTGTAGACATCCCTGTTCACCGAAAAGGCTGTTGAGCCCCATTGGTAGGGGATGGATGATTTGCGGCCCGGATCGAAGGGCACATCGACCCATTTTGGGTCAATATTGCCGAAGTTCGACAGGTCGGTCGGGGCGAAGCTATCCAAAAGCCCCTCATTGCCCATGATCTGCACCATGTAGTCACCGGGCACGGCCACATCGTATTGGCCCATTTTACCCGCCTTCAGGCTGGCAAGCATGGCCTCATTGCTGTCATAGGTGTCGATGGTCACCGCAATCCCGGTTTCGGCCGTGAACTTATCCACCAACTCTTGCGGGATGTAGTCGAACCAGTGGTAGATCTTCAACTCTCCGTCCGCAAAGGCGGGCGTCGCCAGCAGGGCAGTGGCAAAGGCAAGGCGTTTCATTGTCGTCTCCTTGTTGGTTACGGGCTCTGACGGCCCTTACGGTTGATCAGGTAGGACAGGGTGACGAACAGGACTGACACCCCCAGCATCAATGTAGATATCGCCATGATATTGGGCTTTATGCCCAGTTTGACAGAGCCGAATATCGCCGTAGGAAGGGTTTCCATGCCCGCGCCCTTGACGAAGTTCGTGATGATGAAGTCATCAAGGCTGATGATGAAGGCCAGAAGAAAGCCAGAGATCACCCCCGGGGCCATCAGCGGCAGCAAGATCAGGAAGAAGGACTGCGTCCGGCTGGCATAAAGATCGCGCGCCGCTTGTTCGTAGCTGTCGTCGATGCCCTGCAGTCGGGCCGCGATCGGCAGATAGGCGAAAGGAATGCAAAAGGTGATATGGGCCAGCAGAATCGTCAGATAACCCGTCGTCAGGCCGATCATCGAGAAGAAGATCAAAGTGGCCACGGCGGTGACGATTTCGGGCACCATCAGCGGCAGGTTGATCAGGGCAAAGGTCAGGGATTTTCCACGAAACCGCCCGGCCCGCATCATAGCCAAAGCGGCGGCTGTGGCAATCATCGTGGCAGATATGGCCGCCATGATGGCGATGGTCAAAGAGTTCCATGCCGCAGACCGGAACCTTGGGGCCTCGGGCCCGGTGAAGACATCGATGTACCAGCGCAGCGAGAAGCCGCCCCATTGCGTGATGCTGGTGGAGCCATTGAAGGAATAGGCGGTCACCACCAGCAACGGACCATAGAGCACCACAAGGCACAGAAGGGTTATCGACAGAAATCCGGGATAATGGCGCACTCCTTTCATCTTGTGCCCTCGCGGGCCATGGAGCGGGCGTAAAACAGCAGGGCCATCAACACCAGACTCATCAAGATCATCGACACGGCTGCCCCAAAGGGCCAGTTGCCCAACGACCCCCTGAACTGTTCTTCGATCAGACTGCCAATCATGAAGGTCTTGGCCCCCCCCAAAAGATCCGGGGCCAAGAATGCCCCCAAGGACGGGACGAAGACCAGAATGCATCCGGCAATGATGCCCGGCTTTACGATGGGCATGATGATCTCGCGCATGATCACCCAGCGGCTGGCGTAAAGATCTGCCGCTGCCTCGGAATAGGCAAAGTCATAGCGTTCGACCGCTGCATAGATTGGCAAGACCATGAAGGGCAAATAGCTGTAAAACAGACCAAGCTGGACAGCCAGATTGGTATTCACCAAGGGCAAAGGGCTGTCGATCACGCCAAGGCCCATGAGGAATTCATTCAACGGTCCGTTGTCGCGGATCAGGAATTTCAGGCTGACGGTGCGGATCAGCAGGTTTACCCAATAGGGGATGGTGATCAGGAAAAGCCACACACCCCGCGTCGTTGGCGCGCGGGTGGCAATGAACCAAGCGGTTGGAAAGCCGATGAGCAGGCAAATCGTGGTGGCCACGATGGCCTGCCAGATGCTGCGCCAAAAGATCCCGATATAGGTCCATTCCAGTGTTGCAGGTTCATCCCCGAACAGGCCGCGATTCACAAAGAACTGGTCATAGGCGGCGAGAGAGAACTCCCATACCACGCCGCCACGGAATTCCTTGGTGAGGAAGGAATAGATGGCCATCAAGATCACGGGCAAGAGCAGGAAGATCCCAATCATTGCCCATGTCGGCAGAAGGAGTGGAAAAGCCATGCCGCGCCATCCGCTTGCATTGCCTTTGCCTTGGGGTGCCATGCCTGCCATCAGTCGGCCAACAGACGTGCGGCGCCGTCGTCCAGATCAAGGAAAACGTGGGCGCCCGCCTCTGGGGCGGAAAGCTGCCTGGAGTTTTGCAGGCGCGCGACCAATTGCGTCCCGCCCTCCAGCACAAGCATCACATGCAGGTCGGTGCCAAGATAGACAACGCGCTGCACGGTTGCCGAAAGTTGCCCCGCCCCATGTGCAAGGCGCAGACGTTCTGGCCGGATCGACAGATGCTGCTGGCCAAGACGTGCACCTGCCGCCGGGCAGATAAGGTGGTGTCCGCCCGGAAGGATGACTTCGGCAGTATCGCCATCGGCCTTTGATACAGTCACCTCCAGCAAATTGGTCTCGCCAATGAAGTCAGCGACAAACCGGTTGACCGGGGTCTCATAGATATCGCGCGCGGTTCCGATCTGTTGGACGCGACCGGAACTCATCACTGCGATGCGGTCTGACATGGTCAGGGCCTCTTCTTGATCGTGGGTCACGAAGATAAAGGTAATGCCCGTGTCTTCTTGCAATTGCTTGAGTTCAACCCGCATCGCCTGCCGCAGCTTTAGATCAAGCGCGGACAGCGGTTCGTCCAGCAAAAGAACCTTGGGTTCGGGGGCAAGCGCGCGCGCCAAGGCGACACGCTGCTGCTGCCCACCGGAAAGCTGTGATGGCCGGCGGTCGGCATAGTCGGACAGATGCACCATCTCCAGCATCTGCCCCGCCCTTGCCTTGCGCTGCGTGGCATCGAACCCTTTCATCTTTAGGCCAAAGCCCACATTCTCGATCACCGTCATATGCGGGAACAGGGCGTATTGTTGAAAGACGGTGTTCACGGGGCGCTGGTTCGGCTCCAGTCGCGCGATATTCTGGCCGAAAAGGCGGATCTCGCCTGCGGTGATATCCTCAAACCCCGCAATCATGCGAAGCAGGGTCGTTTTCCCGCAACCCGATGGGCCCAGGAGGGTGAAAAATTCATTGTCCGCAATTGACAGGGAAACACCGTGCAGCGCCGTGACCGTGCCATAGCGCTTGACCGCGCCCTCAATGTCGATTGCCTGATCCATCTGACAGTCATACCCCCGGAACACGTTACAAAATGCTAAACATGACGGATCAGGGGGTATATACCCCCATAGAGGTATAAGGTGCGCCATGAACCCATTGCCCAATCTGTCAGAAGCCAATCTGGCCGAGGCGATCCGCCGGATCGGCCAACCAGGATTTGAGGCGGCACTCTGGCAGCTTTTGCGGGCCACCACAGGGGCCGACAATCTGGTGGTGCTGGCCTATCGCGACTCTGGCCCCCCCCAGTCGTTGTACCGTCAGACCGACAACGCCAAGGTGTTTGCGGCCTTTGATCAAACCTATCTTGCGGGGGCCTATCGCCTTGATCCGTTTTTCGATCTTCACCTTAGCCGCGCACCGACGGGGGCATATCGTTTGCGGGATGTCGCTCCGGATGCGTTTCAACGCTCGCGCTACTACATCGAATATTATGAAGAGACGACGCTGATCGATGAGGTGACCTTTATCTGCTATCCGGCGGTTGCTGTTTCGCTGAACCTGTCCGTCGGGCGCGACACATCTTCTGGCACCATGTTCACCCCGCGCGAGGTTGAGGCCTGCCAGCGGCTTGCACCCATCATCTCGGCAATGGCCGAAAAGCATTGGGCAAACCTGAGCAGCCCTGTTGGCCCCGCCGATGATATTGCCGTGCTCTTGGCAAAAGCGGCACGGTCGCATCATGGCATTCACCTTTCCCCCCGTCAGGCAGAGGTGGCGCTGTTGATCCTGCGGGGGCATTCGTCAGCCTCCGTCGGACTGCGCCTTGGTCTTTCACCGCAAACGGTCAAGGTTTTCCGCAAACAGCTATATCAACGCTGCGGGATCTCTTCTCAGGCAGAGCTTTTCGCCCTTATGCTTCCGCTTTTGCGTGGCACGGGCTGAGCGTTGCGCAGGCCCGGAATACCGCCCGCTGTTACAGCCATGCGGCAATGGTCGACAAAGGCGCGGATGGTCAGGACCGCTTCGGCACCTTCGGCCAGCAAAAGCCCCACCTCCGTTGGGCGCATTGCTCCGTCCAGCGGCACAAAACACAATGGTTTCCCATCCGGGGCATGGTCGGTTTCCGGGCGCATATTGGCGATGGAATAGCCAAAGCCATTCGCCACAAGGGATCGGACCACACCCATATCTTTGCTGCGCTCTACGATTTTTGGTCGCAATTTGCTGCTGCCAAAACCCGACAAAAGGTAATCCGAACTGAGCGGCAGATCGAGAAGCACCATGGGATAGGGCGCCAGTTCCTCGGCGGAAACAGAGGCACGGTGTGCCAAGGGATGATCGGGCGACATCACAGCATGGGGCGGCAGGGTGGCAAGCGGCTCAAACCGCAAGTCGCTTGGAACTTCCAGATCGTAGGTCAGGGCCACATCCAGCCTGCCCCGGCGCAAACCCTCGATAAGATGGGTCTGGTGCTCCTCTGACTGCTGAAACTCGACCTCTGGATGGGCGTCGATAAAGCCACGCCGTAGTTGTGGCAAAACCACTTGCGCAAAGGTCAGCATACAGCCCACATGCAACGGGCCCCGCACCTGCCCGCTGATTTGTGCGGCCATGCCGTTCAAGCGCTCTGCCTGTTCAAGCACCAGTCGCGCCTGTTCAACCACCTGACGCCCAGCTTGGGTAAGGGCAAGCCCATGCGCCTGACGCCGCAAAAACAGCACCAACCCAAGCTGTGCCTCAATCTGGCTTATCGCGACCGAGATAGACGGAGACGACACATTGACCCGATCTGCCGCAGCGGCAATCGACCCGGTTTCCGCCACGGCCACCAGATACTCCAACTGCCGAAGGGTAAAGCGAAGGGTCATTTTGCCACCCGTTTCCAGTGGGGCGGTCAAGCGCCCCTTAGGTAGACCCTAACCGGAGTTACCTGCCGTGCAAGGCTTTCCTTATTCGTCGCCGGGAACGCCATAGCTTGGGGCTTGTGTCGGGTCCTCAGCCCGCTGGACATAGGCCATCATCTGCGGGCGATACACGTCCCATGCCTGTGCCAAGGCTTCAATCGGGCCGTTCTCGCTCCAGTCGATCCGCAGATCGACCAAGGGCCAGCTTAGACGATCCGCGATTTTTAGCCCGGCCGAGTGGACTGGCCCAGCCTCGCCACCTGCCGCAAGCCCGGCCTGAAGCGCGGCCATCAGGCGGTCACCCAAATGCCCCGTCGCCAGTTCAAAGCCCTGAACCATGGCCCGAGGAACCGCCTCATCAGCCAAAAGATTGCCCCCCGCAGCGCAGTCGCGGCCCGCAGCCTCTCCCCAAAGGCCCAGAACTTGCGCGCCAGAATGGATCGCAACGTTACCCTTGGCATCGACGGCCAGCAATTGCCGATAGTCGATATGCGCCCGCCCGGTCGTGATCTGTGCCATCGCCTCGGCTGCCGTTGCGCCCGCCGCCATCGCCTCCAGCAACAATGGCCCCAAGGCGGGGTCGGTGACATTCTGGCTGGCAACCACCCCCACACCCGCCCGCACATGCGCGCAGCGTGCCGCGACGGCGGGCGACGAGGATGAAATGACCATCCCGAACTGGCCTGTTAAGGCGCATCTTGCCACCAAGGAAAATGTCATAGCTGCGCCCTATTCCTGATCCGGGATGACAGCGGTGGCGTCAATCTCCACCAACCAATCGGGCCGTGCCAAGGCAACCACGGTCAGTCCGGTGCACACGGGGTGGACGCCACGAATGTATTCGCCCATCGTTCTATAAACCGCCTCACGGTGGCGCACGTCGGTCAGGTAGACAACCAGCTTGACCACATGCTCCATCCGGCCCCCGGCCTCTTCCACCAATTGGCGAATGTTTTGCATCACCTTGTGGGTCTGTTCGACCGGGTCATGGCTTTCGATGTTCTTGGCGCTGTCCAGATCCTGTGGGCACTGGCCGCGCATCCAAAGGGTCGTGCCACCATGCGTGGCCACCACCTGACACAGGTCGTTGTCCAGCTTTTGTTCGGGATAGGTCTCGCGGGTATTGAACTTGCGATAGCGTGTGTGGGGGTCGGCCATGATTGTCCCTTGGTTTGCGTCTCGATCCATACATAGCAAATGGATCGCAGCAAAACAGAAGGATTGGGCCGGACCCCCATCATTTGTCACTGCGCCAAGATTAGGCGCAGACTAATACCCTAGTGGGTCAGTGCCTCTTTGCCCCAAAGCTGTTTGATTCGCGCATCCCGGCCACAGGCGCTGCGATAGAACTTATAGGCATTCTTCTTTTGCTTTGGGCCAGCCCGCGTCAGGACGATATCGCTGCTTTTGTAATAATTTTGGTGATACTCTTCGGCCTTCCAAAAGGTCTTTGCGCCAACAATGGGCGTCACGATCTTTTGGCCAAGAACAGCCTCGGCCTCGGCCACGGCAGCTGTGGCGGCGGCTTTTTGGGCGGCGTTCGATGTGAAAATGGCGGTCCGGTATGCCGGCCCCCTGTCACAGAACTGCCCACCTGCATCGGTGACATCAACGGACCGAAGGAACTTTGCGATCAGATCGGCATAGCTGATCTTGGCGTTGTCAAAAGTGATCTCAACCGCCTCGTAATGGCCCTCATGGTCCTGATAGGTCGGGTTGGCCTTTGAACCCCCGGTATAGCCAGAGACGACAGATTTGACCCCGGCCACCTTTTCAAAGTCTGATTCCACGCACCAAAAGCAACCACCCGCAACGATCGCCTTTTCCGTCGCCGCATGTGCCGCGTTTCCAAGCGCCGCGATCAAGACCAAAACCATAACGCCTGCGCCAATTGTCAGCGTTCTGAACATCGCATCCTCCTTTTTGTTGCCTTCATGGACCACATCGCCGCGCAATCCGTCCACTCACCCTGCCGTGACCTCACGCATAGGTGATGCTTCCCCTTTCCCTTCGTTTCCGGGCAGCATAGCGTTACAAAAATTCGAAAAGGGCTGTGCATGTCTAACCACGTTTCCACCCACACCGCCGAAGAAGACGCCCGCAATGACGCCATTCTGATCTGGGTCAACGGCATCTTGAAACCCAAGGCTGAGGCCTTGGTCAGCGTCTATGACTCTGGCTTTATGCTTGGCGATGGGGTGTGGGAGGGGTTGCGCCTTTACAACACCCGATGGTCCTTCATCGATGAACATATGGACCGATTGTTTGAGGCGGCAAAGGCCATAGATCTTGATATCGGCATGACCCGTGATCAGGTGATTTCGGCTGTGATAGAGACCCAAAAGGCCAATGCCATGATCACGGACGCGCATTGCCGCCTGATGGTGACGCGGGGCTTCAAGACCCGGCCGTTTCAGCACCCAAAGCTTTCGCAGCAAGGCCCGACCGTAGTGATCTTGATGGAGCATAGCCGCCCCAGCATCCCCCGCCCGATCCGCCTTGCAACCGTGCCGCACCTGCGCGGCCTGCCGATGACGCAGGACCCAAAGCTGAACTCGCATTCCAAGCTGAACTGCATCCTTGCCTGCATTGCCGCCGAAAAGGCCGGCGCGGATGAGGCGTTGATGCTGGACGTGCATGGGTTCGTGAACACAACCAACGCCTGCAATTTCTTTATCGTGAAGAAGGGGCAGGTCTGGACCAGCACAGGCGACTATTGCATGAACGGGATCACCCGGCAAAAAGTCATCGACCTGTGCCGCGCCAATGACATCCCGGTGTTTGAGCGGAACTTCAGCCTCGTTGATACCTATTCGGCGGATGAGGCGTTCCTGACCGGGACCTTCGGCGCGCAAACCCCGGTGGGCAGCATCGACGGGCGCCAAATCGGCTCGGGCCAGATGGGACCAATGACCGAAAGATTGCGTGGCCTGTATAAAGATTTGGTAGGCGCATGACCCCCGATCCCACGCGTATTGCCATGTGGTCTGGCCCGCGGAATCTGTCGACCGCGATGATGTATTCCTTTGCCGCACGGGGCGATTGTGCGGTTTGGGATGAACCGTTCTATGGGGCCTATCTGCGCGAAACGGGGATAGATCATCCGATGCGCGATGAGGTCATTGCCGGAGCGAATGCCGATGCAGGGATGGTTGCCAAGGCCTGTTTGGGCCCAATTCCGCAGTCACAGAGCCTTTTTTATCAAAAGCACATGACGCTGCATATGATCCCCGAATTTGATCGCGGCTTCATGCAAGGGCTGACCAATGTCTTTTTGATCCGGCATCCGGCCCGTGTTGTGGCGAGCTATTCCAAAAAGCGCGAAAAGCCCACGTTGGCCGACATTGGCTTTGTGCAGCAGGCTGAGCTCTTTGATCAGGTTGCCGATTGGCTGGGCCACGCCCCTCTGGTGGTCGACAGCGCCGATATCCGTGCCAATCCCTACACGGCCCTGACCAATCTTTGCACGGCGCTGGGCATAGCCTTTACCGAAAACATGCTGCATTGGCCGGCGGGACCCAAACCTTATGACGGCGTCTGGGCGCCGCATTGGTACAACGCCGTCCACGCCAGCACAGGCTTTGATGCACCCGAGGGGCCTTTGCCAGATGTGCCAGAGGAATTCCGGACCTTGGTAGAACAGGCGATTCCATATTATGATCGGCTACGAGAATTTTGCTGACGTGACTTTTTTCGAGGATCAGATTTATGGATACCACACCTTCTGCATCGGCGGGGGCGCCTGACCCGTCTTCTGCTGCGATGGACTCCGTCCTTGTTGAAATGCGCAAGGCACGGACGAACGGCTGGGTCTTGGTGGCATTTACGGCGGTCATTTCGGTCATGCTGGCACTCATGGCGTTGGGGATCGACGAAGATCCCTTGGTCTGGAGTTTCATGGCGCTTGTGCTGGGTGGGATCGTCGTTTTGGGTATTGTCGCATGGGTTCGCAATCAACATGAGCGCAGCGTGATGCCCACAATCGCGGCGGCCTTTGGGCTTAGTTATCAAAAGGCACCCTCGCAATTCTATCAGGACTTGCCACAGAATTTCATTCCCTTGGGGGGGCGGCGGTCTGTGGATGATCTGATGGCAGGCACTGTGGCAGATCGCAGATTCCGCTTTGCCGAATGCAAGACCGAGACGGGGGGCAAAAACTCCAGACCCTTGTTCAAAGGGGTGGTTTTGGTGGTGGAAAGCAAGGGAACCTTGCCCAGCTTTACCATCGCCTCGGAGAAAGAGACAAAGGGCTTCATGTTCTTCAAGGGGCGGGTGCAGGTGGATGAAATCCCATTGCTGCATCAGGCAGCGGGACGCGATGGACAGAGCTATGGCCTGTGGTCGCATTCCTCTGACGCAAGAAACATGGCAGGTTTGCGCGCCTTTATGGACCAGATCATTGCCTTGGGACCCAAGGTTCTGGGTCAATCAACGCTCTACTCGCTCGTCTCGACCGGAGGATTTTACTACGTCAGCCTCCGCCACAGCCGCGACCTGTTCAAGATCGGTGGGCTGTTTTCTGATGATACAACCGTGATGTCTGACATGCGCACAGCCGCAGCCGAGTTTGCCCACCCGATTGAAATGGTGACCGAGATCTTGCGTGCAGAAGAGGCCTTGCTTGCAGCCTAACCCTCAGCCCAAAAGCTTGGCCAACCCCATAGCAACCGCCGGGTTGCCCGAAAGCTTTATCTTACCCATGGCCAAAGCCATCATCGGGTTCAGTTTTCCCTTCAAAAGACTGACCAAGTTGTCAGTCGAAAGGCGCAGCGTGCAATCCGTTTCTTGATCTGTCGTCGTGGCTGTTCCATTTGCCAGAACAATCACGCCATCCTCTCCACAGTCAAATTTAAGACTGCCAGAAAAGCTTTTGGTTTCAAGAACCTTTTCGATACTCGCCGCGATCTGTTCCAGCATTGGACCCCCTTGATTCTGCAATCAATAGGCCCTGAAACGGTTATGCTTGCAATTGTTTCGCCGCGTCACAAGCAAAGGGCCACGCAAGTGTTCCCTGCGCGGCCCGTTTGATGTCGTCAGATTGAGGGATCAGCCCTTTTTCGCAACCCGTGCATTGCGCGTGGCGATCAGCTTCAGGCGAAGGGCGTTCAGGCGGATGAAGCCTGCTGCGTCCTTTTGATCATAGGCGCCAGCGTCTTCTTCAAAGGTCACGTGCTTTTCGGAATAGAGCGAGTGATCCGACCAGCGGCCAACGCAAGAGGCCGAGCCTTTGTAAAGCTTGATCCGCACCGTGCCCGACACATGGTCCTGGCTCTTGTCGATCAGGGCCTGCAACATCTCACGCTCTGGGCTGAACCAAAAGCCGTTGTAGATCAGTTCGGCATAGCGGGGCATGATCGAGTCTTTCAGGTGGCCCGCGCCCGCATCCAGCGTGATCTGTTCGATCCCACGATGCGCCTCCAGCAGCAAGGTGCCGCCGGGGGTTTCGTAGATGCCACGTGACTTCATCCCGACAAAGCGGTTTTCAACAAAGTCCAACCGCCCGATCCCATGCTTGCCGCCCAGTTCATTCAACCGGGTCAGGATGGTCGCGGGCGACAGGGCCTCACCATTGATGGCGATTGCGTCGCCACGCTCGAACGTCACTTCGATGTATTCGGGGGTATTCGGGGCCTCTTCCGGCGAGACGGTCCGCTGATAGACGTAGTCTGGCGCTTCGTCGGCGGGGTTTTCCAGTGCCTTCCCCTCGCTGCTGGTGTGCAGCAGGTTGGCATCCACGCTGAACGGGGCTTCGCCGCGTTTGTCCTTGGCGATCGGAATCTGATTGGCTTCGGCAAATTCGATCAGCTTGGTCCGGCTGGTCAGATCCCATTCCCGCCATGGCGCGATGACGCGGATTGATGGATCAAGCGCATAGGCCGACAATTCGAACCGAACCTGATCGTTGCCTTTTCCGGTCGCACCATGCGCCACGGCATCTGCACCGTGTTTGTGGGCGATATCGACAAGGTATTTGGAGATCAGCGGCCGCGCGATCGAGGTGCCCAGCAGATACATGCCCTCATACAGCGCATTGGCGCGGAACATCGGGAAGACAAAGTCGCGCACGAATTCTTCGCGGACGTCAATGATGTGGATATTCTCGGGCTTTATGCCCAGAAGAATGGCCTTTTCGCGGGCGGGTTCAAGCTCTTCGCCCTGCCCAAGATCGGCGGTAAAGGTCACGACCTCGCAGCCGTATTCCGTTTGCAGCCATTTGAGGATGATCGACGTGTCAAGGCCGCCCGAATAGGCAAGGACGACTTTCTTTGGTTTGTTCATCGCGAAGCTCCCTTTGGGATTTCGCGCGGGCTTAAAGCCAAATGAGGCAAAGGGCAAGAAACTCGGCGTAACGGATACAATTCCCCCAAGGCCTCACTGTGGCCCGCTTGCCAAAACCAGCATCTTGCGCCATTTCGTTTGGATGGAAAACTTCGCGCAAAATGCCCGCCAAGCAACAGCCGCCCTGCGCGATCTGTTTGAACCAACGCCTTTGCAGCGCAACGATCATCTGTCGCAACGCTATGGCGCCGAAATTTGGCTAAAGCGTGAGGATCTTTCCCCCGTTCGATCCTATAAACTGCGTGGTGCCTTTACCGCCATGCGAAAGGTTCGCACACAGACCCCGGACCAAGGCAAGTTTGTCTGTGCCAGTGCCGGAAACCATGCGCAGGGCGTGGCCTTTGCCTGCCGCCATTTCGGGGTGCAAGGTACGATTTTCATGCCCGTGACGACCCCGCAGCAAAAGATCGACAAGACCCGTATTTTTGGCGCGGATATGGTTGAGATCGTTTTGACCGGTGACTATTTCGACCAAACGCTGGCGGCTGCAAAAGCCTATTGCATGGAACAGGGTGCGCATTTCCTTTCGCCCTTTGACGATCAGGATGTGATCCTTGGTCAATCCTCTGTGGCGGTTGAAATCCTTGATCAACTTGGCCGGGCACCTGACATGGTGATCTTGCCGGTTGGGGGCGGCGGTTTGTCTTCGGGCGTGACGGCGTACCTGCGCGCGATGGACCCAAGAATTCAGTTCCGCTTTGTTGAACCCTTGGGCGGTGCGTCGTTGCGCGCCGCGCTCAGGGCGGGCCACCCTGTAACGCTGGCGCAGGTGAACAGCTTTGTCGATGGGGCGGCTGTGGCACGGTTGGGCGACGCCAATTTTGACCTGTTGAAATGGGTGGACCCAAGCCACGTCCTTTTGGCACCCGAAGATCGCATCTGCATCACCATGCTTGAGATGCTGAACGTTGAGGGGATCGTGCTGGAACCGGCGGGGGCGATGTCTGTGGATGTGCTGCCCGAACTGGCAGATGACATCAAGGGCAAGACGGTGGTCTGCGTCACCTCGGGCGGGAACTTTGATTTTGAGCGGCTTCCAGAGGTGAAGGAACGGGCGCAGCGATTTGCGGGCCTGAAGAAGTATTTCGTCTTGCGGATGCCGCAACGACCGGGGGCCTTGCGCGATTTTCTCGACATGCTTGGCCCCGAGGATGATATCGCCCGGTTTGAGTATCTTAAGAAATCCGCCCGGAACTTCGGATCTGTCATGATCGGGATCGAGACCAAGCGGCCCGAGAATTTCACGATACTTTTTGGCAAACTTGATGCAGCTGCCTTTCCCTACCGCGATATCACCAATGATGGCATTCTGTCCGAGTTCCTGATCTAGGCAGCCATCTGTTCGATCTGCGCCAGAAAGGCTGCGCGCGATTGCTCGTATGACGTTCGCACAGCATCAAGAGGCACATCAACCTGGCCATTTGCGGCCAGGCGTTCACCCGCCTGACAGATGCGCGCAAGCTCTTCAAAGCCAAGGTTAAGGGCGCTTCCTTTCAGGAAATGAAGATCGTTTTCCATTGTTTTCGCATCACTTTTCGGACTTAGACGGGCAATGACCTCGCCCGTTTCTTCCAAAAACATCGCCACGATTTCAGCGAAATCTTCGCCGCCAATCTCGTCCCGCAGGTCCATTACTCTTACCCAGTCGATCATCGCATAAACGGCATGTGGGCCCCTCTCAACTCAGAACTATGCACAAGTGTTCATCTGACCGATTAATGCGGTGTAAGCGACAGGTGGCCAGATATGGGCAAGAAGGTCCATTTTTAGGTTTCATGCAAGCTTAAGACACCTTGGCCCAACTGGTTGGGAAACCTGAGGTTGGGGCGCAATGACGCGACACGGCACAAAGAAAGTTCACGCAACGCTTGGCCAAACGGTTCAGCAACAGGCGAAGGTGCTTGTCGTGGATGACAGCAGAACGCAGCGCAAGATCCTGTCGATGCAGTTGAATCGCTGGGGCTATGACGTATCAGAAGCCGCCTCGGGCGAAGAGGCGATCCTTGCGTGCCAAACCGAAGACTTTGATATTGTTCTGTCTGATTGGATGATGGATGGGATGTCCGGCCTTGATCTGTGCCAAGCCTTCCGCGCCCTTGAGATGGAGCATTATGCCTATTTCATCTTGCTTACCTCCAAATCCGAAAAGACCGAAATTGCCGATGGTCTGGAGGCAGGGGCCGATGATTTTCTGACCAAGCCCGTTGCCTCGGGTGAGTTGCGGGCAAGATTGCGGGCCGGAGAGCGGATCATCGGCATGCACCAGGAACTGTTGCAGAAGAACCGGCTGTTGGGGGCCACGCTTTCGGAATTGCAGCGTGCACATGAATCGATTGATCGTGACCTGATCGAGGCGCGAAAGCTGCAGCAGACCCTTGTGCGCGACAGGTTTCGCGACTGGGGCTATGGCGCGGCCACGTTGTTCTTGCGGCCGTCGGGCCATGTTGGGGGCGATCTGGCTGGGTTTTTTGAGATTGACGCAAATCGCATTGCGCTGTTTTCGGTCGATGTGTCGGGCCACGGGGTTGCCTCTGCCATGATGACGGCCCGGCTTGCGGGCTATCTGTCGGGCGCGTCACCCGAGCAGAACATTGCCCTGCGCATCGGGCCCGAGGGGCAACGTGACAGCTGGCCCCCGGAAGAGGTGGCGGTGCGGTTCAATCGCGCCATGCTGGAGGATATTCAGGTCGATCAGTATTTCACGATGGCCTATGCCGAGGTTGATCTGCTGAGTGGGCACCTGTCATTGGTGCAGGCGGGCCACCCTCATCCTTTGATCTTGCGCCAAGATGGGCGGATCGACCGCTTGGGCAATGGCGGTCTTCCAATTGGGCTGATCCCTGAGTCAACGCATGAACGCGTGCAGGACCGGCTTGCTCCGGGCGATCGGCTGTTTCTTTTGTCTGATGGCGTCACGGAATGCCCGTCGCCCGAGGGGATCGAACTGGGCGAGGCAGGCATCATGGACCTTCTGTTTCGCAACCGCGCCCTTGAAAGCGGCGCTTTGCTGGATGCGATGATCTGGGATCTGGCAAGCTTTATGGGGTCAGAAGATTTTCCCGATGATGTCTCTGGCCTGCTGTTCGAATACAAAGGCGCTGTGTCAGCCTAGGTCCCGATCACTCCGACGGCCATGTTTTGACAAGACCCGTGTCAGAAAGGCCCGGTCGCCAATATTTGCCAAAAGACCTTCGCCGCCATGTGCGTCCACCCAAACCGCCTGATGACCCTTTTCGCTTGGCGGGCCAAGGCGACGCACGGGAAAGGCCAGATAGATGGCGCAAATCTTTTCGGCCCAGCGGTCATACTCTGGCATGTAGGTAAAGCGCCGATAGGCCCCCAGCCGTCTTTGAACGGCAATTTTCCAGCCCGTCTCTTCAAAAACCTCACGGTGGAGGGCGGCCACCGGGTGTTCACCCCGATCAATCCCCCCGCCGGGCAACTGAAACTCTGGTATTGGTGCGTCTTGGTGGGTCAACAAAAGCTCCGGCCCACGCAACAGAACCGCGTAAACCCCCGGCCGTGCCTTGTATTGGATCGCAGGCTTGACAGCCTCTCCATAGCGTCGCATGTGCTGTGCCCCTTGGTCGACAGGTTGCCCTTACTATATAGGCACGGTATGCCAAGGCTATCGCCGCAAGGAAACCCCATGACCATTGGTTCGCAAATTGCCTGGGACGATACAGTCCTACCGTTTCAACTTGACCGTTCTTCGATCCGGGGCCGCGTGGCCCGGTTGGATGGCGTGTTGGAAAATGTGCTGCTTCAGCACAATTACCCGCCTCAGATCGAGGCCTTGGTGGCCGAGGCCACCCTCCTGACCGCGCTCATCGGCCAGTCTGTAAAGCTGCGCTGGAAGCTGAGCCTGCAGATCAGGGGAAAGGGGCCAGCCCGTCTAATTGCGACCGACTACTACGGCCCGCAGGAACCGGGAGAGCCCGCGCGTATCCGTGCCTATGCAAGTTTTGATCCCGAGGCACTGGACCCCGAAGCCGATCCGTTCTCGCAGATTGGGCAGGGTTACTTCGCCGTGATGCTGGATCAGGGTCAGGACATGCTGCCCTATCAGGGGTTCACGCCGTTGACGGGTGGATCACTTTGTGCCTGTGCAGAGACGTATTTTGCCCAGTCAGAGCAATTGCCAACCCGGTTTTCGCTGTCTTTTGGGCGTAGCTCTCTGCCGGGGCGCGATCTGCATTGGCGTGGGGGCGGCGTGATGTTGCAACATATGCCAAAGGCGGGAATGAGTGTCGCAGCCGAAGGCGGCTCTGGCGAAGGTGGGCTGCTGGCGCATAGCGATATTCTGGCTGGCGAAGAGGGCGAAGACTGGAACCGTGCCAATCTTTTGCTCGACACCGTGGAAGAGTTGGAACTGGTGGGACCCTCTGTCACCCCGTCGGAACTGCTTGTGCGTCTGTTTCACGAAGAAGAGCCCCGGGTTTTTGAGGCGCAGACGGTGCGGTTTGGCTGCTCGTGCAGCGAAGATAAAGTGCGCAATACGATGTCGATCTATAGTCAGAAAGACATTGCCAAGATGACCACGCCCGAAGGATTGGTGACGGCCGATTGCCAGTTCTGTGGCGCACATTATGAAATGGATCCCAAAACGCTGGGGTTTGAGGGTACGAATGGATGATCTGGATCGCCTGCGTCGCGCCTTATTGCGCCACTCGGGCGATTCGTCGGACTATGACCTGAACCCGGGAATTATCCTACCTGCCGGGCGGCCGCTTCGCCCGGCGGCTGTTTTGGTGCCTGTCTGGCTGCGGCCGGAGGGGCCAAGGCTGATCCTGACAAAACGATCCTCGCATCTCAAGCATCATCCGGGGCAGATTGCCTTTCCCGGTGGCAAGGTTGACCCGACCGATGCCTCAAGCGAGGCCGCCGCCCTTCGGGAAGCGCGCGAGGAAATCGGTTTGGACCCGGCCAAGGTCGAGATACTGGGCAGCCTGCCGCTGCATGAAACAGTCACCAGCTTTACCATAACCCCCTATATCGGTCTGATCCGGGATGATTTCACCCCGATCCCCGAACCGGGAGAGGTGGAAGAGGTCTTTACCGTTCCTTTGGCCCATGTCCTTGACCCGAACCGCTATGCGGTTGAACGGCGCCGGTGGCTAGGGCAATGGCGCAAATACTACGCGGTGCCTTTTGGCCCCTATTACATTTGGGGTGCAACGGCGCGCATCTTGCGCGGCATTGCCGAACGGGCGCGCTCATGAAAATTCAGGGTGACTGGTTGGGTCACTCGGGCACGCAGGCGCTTTGTCTGGCCATGGAACAGGCGGGAAAGCGCGCCTTGTTTGTCGGTGGCTGCGTGCGCAATGCGCTTTTGGGGGTACCGGTTTCCGACATTGACATAGCAACCGATGCAGAACCCCAAACAGTGTCTGACATTGCACAGAATGCCGGATTTCGGGTGATCCCGACGGGGATCGATCATGGTACGGTCACCGTTGTCGTGCAGGGATTGGCGCATGAGGTGACGACGTTTCGGCGCGATGTTTCAACCGATGGCAGGCGGGCCGTCGTTGCGTTTTCACATGATATCATCGCCGATGCCTCGCGCCGTGATTTCACCATGAACGCGCTTTATGCCGACCGCCACGGAGAGGTCGTCGATCCGCTTGATGGTCTGCCCGATCTGATGGCACGGATCGTGCGCTTTGTCGGGGATGCCGATGCGCGCATTCAAGAGGATTATTTGCGGATTCTGCGCTTCTTTCGATTCCATGCCCATTATGGCGACCCCCTCATGGGTTTGGACGCCGAGGGCCTTGCGGCCTGTGCGGCGCATGTAGAGGGGTTGGATGGTTTGTCACGGGAACGGGTGGGTGCAGAGATGCGCAAACTTCTGTCCGCCCGCGATCCGGCTCCTGCGGTCTGTTCAATGGCAACGGCAGGTGTGTTGGGGCGGATTCTTCCGGGATCTGATCCTCAATCACTGGCACCTCTGGTGCATCTGGAAGGTGATCGAAACCCCAGATGGTTGCGCAGGTTGGCAATCCTTGGCGGCGAGGATGCAGCCCCCGGATTGCGCCTGTCACGCAACGAAACGGCTGATTTGGGCCGGATCAGAGACGAAATGGGAAGCCAGTCCACCGCCGCTGTTCTCGCGTGGCGTTTTGGGCGTGACATTGCGGCGGATGTCATTTTGTGCCGCGCCGCCCTATTTGGAACCCAACCGCCGCAGGATTGGCAGGGGGATATTGACCGGGGATTGGCCGCTGTGTTTCCCGTATCGTCGCAGGATCTGATGCCGCAATTCAGCGGACCTGCCCTTGGCGAACGGCTGCGCCAACTTCAGGAGCGGTGGTTCATGAGCGATCTGAGGCTGACAAAAGATCAACTTCTGGGTTAAGCGGTTTTCCTTTGTGGCGATCCGGGATATATGCCCGGTATAACGCGCAAGAGGCTTCTTCCCGTGTTTTCCTTTTTCGAAAGCCTCGTCGACCCCTATGGTCCTTACGAGCAGACAGATACCCCACCGCGGCAATTGTGGCCGTTCCTGAAGCAGTTCATGCTTCCGTTCCGCAAGGTATTTGCGGTGACGGCAATCTTGTCTGTTGTCACCGCCTTCGCGGATGTCACCCTGATCTGGTATGTTGGCCGCTTGGTCGACCTTTTGGCGACATCGGGCCCGACAGAGGCATGGGCGTCACATGGGACGGAGATCGTGGCCGTTGGCCTTGCGATCCTTATTTTGCGCCCGCTTTTGCTCGTTGTGCATGTGGCCTTGCTACACAACACCATCTTGCCGAACTTTGGCGCGATGATCCGCTGGCGTGCGCATTCGCATGTGATCCGCCAGCCTGTCGGGTGGTTCGAATCAGACTTTGCCGGGCGGATTGCCAATCGCATCATGCAAACGCCAACGGCGGCAGGCGATGCCGTGTTCCAGACTTTTGATGCCGTGGCCTTTGCTAGCGTCACCGTGGTGGGGGCGGGCATCATGTTGGCTGGGGCAGATATTCGTCTGCTGGTGCCTTTGGTGATCTGGTTTGTCGCCTATGCCGCCCTGGTGCGGTGGACGGTGCGGCGGGCGGGGCCTGCATCCAAGGCAAGCTCAGAGGCGCGTTCCGCAGTGACGGGTCGGGTGGTCGATGCCTATACCAACATCCACTCGGTAAAGCTGTTCGCCCACAACGATACCGAATTGCTTTACGCCAAAGAGGCGATCGAGACTGCACGCTCTACCTTTGCCCGCGAAATGCGCATCGTGACCAAGATGGATCTGGCCCTGACCGCGCTCAATGGCGGGTTGATTGTCGGTGTGACGGGATGGGCCCTGTTGCTTTGGTACAATGGGCAGGCCACCGTTGGCACGGTGGCGGCTGCAACGGCTTTGGTGTTGCGTCTGAACAATATGACCTATTGGATCATGTGGGCCTTTACCTCATTGGTGCAGGCCCTTGGCGTGGTGCAAGAAGGGATGGAGACGATCACCCATCCGATCGGTCTGGTAGACCGGGCCGGGGCGAAGGCGCTGTCGTTCCGCAAAGGGCTGATCGAAATTGAGAACATCAGTCATCACTACGGCCGTGGCTCTGGCGGGTTGGAAGCGCTGAGTTTGACAGTAAGTCCGGGTGAAAAGATCGGTGTTGTGGGGCGGTCTGGGGCCGGGAAATCGACACTCGTAAAGCTGATGCTGCGGTTCTACGACACCGAGGCAGGGCGTATCTTGATTGATGGTCAGAATATCGCGGATGTGACGCAATCCAGTCTGCGCAGCAAAATCGGGATGGTTCAGCAAGACAGTTCCCTGATGCATCGGTCGGTGCGCGACAATCTGCTTTACGGTCGCCCCGATGCAACCGAAGACCAGATGATCGCCGCCGCCAAGCAGGCCGAGGCGCATGATTTCATCCTGACGTTGGAAGACCCCGAGGGGCGCAAAGGCTATGACGCCCATGTGGGTGAGCGCGGGGTGAAACTGTCAGGGGGGCAGCGGCAACGCGTGGCCCTCGCACGGGTGATCTTGAAGGATGCGCCGATCCTGATTCTGGATGAGGCAACAAGCGCCTTGGACAGCGAAGCAGAGGCCGCGATTCAAAATGCCCTGTATGGGGTGATGCAGGGCAAGACCGTGATTGCCATTGCACACCGCCTGTCAACGATTGCAGCCATGGACCGGATCGTTGTGCTGGAGGGCGGGCACGTCGCCGAACAGGGCAGTCATCAAGAGTTGCTGGCGCTCAACGGGCTTTATGCCCGTTTCTGGGCACGCCAATCCGGTGGGTTCATCGGGCTTGAGGAGCAGGTGGCGTGACTGCATTGATGGACAGGTTCACCGGGCTTATCGATGCGTTTCAACCTGCCAAGGGACCGCCGCCAAACACGCTCTACGCCTTTCTTCGATGGGCCCTTTTCGGGGCAGAAAAGGGCATTGCAATCACCTTGATTGTGCAGATCGCCACCGGCTTTGCGGAAATGTCGGGCGCATGGTTCACGGGCCGGGTTCTGGATGCGGCCGTGGGTGATCCGGCAATGTTCTGGGCCACCTATTGGCCGCTGATCCTTGTGGGGGGGCTCATCTTCCTGTTGATCCGGCCCCTCTTGTTTGCCGCTGATGCGGGTGTCACGTCAATTTTGCTGGGGCCACATCTGTTTCCGCTGATCCTGAGCAGGCTGAACCGTCATACGCTGGGCCAGTCGATGCGGTTCTTTGAGAATGATTTTGCCGGTCGCATCAGCCAAAAGGCGATGCAGACCGCCCGTGCCGTGACGGATGTGGTGATCGAATGTTCGGATGTGGTTGTTTATGGCCTGTCGATGTTTGTCGCCTCACTTCTTTTGATGGCGGGCGTCAACACCAGTCTTTTGCTCGTTTTCGTGATTTGGGGTGTGCTTTATGCCATTGCCCTTTGGTGGTTTATCCCGCGTGTGCAGACGAAATCGGCGGATCGTGCGGGCGCGCGCACCATGGTCACCGGGCAGATCGTGGATACCTTGTCAAATATCGCCACGGTCAAACTGTTTGCCCATGACGAAAACGAAGACCGCGCGGCACTGGAGGCGATGGAGCGTTTTCGCCTGAAGGCGCTGGATTTTGGCAAGGTCTCTGCGAATTTTCGCTTTGTGCTGACGCTGCTGGGCGGCATCCTTCCGCTCTTGTCGATCATCGGCAGTTTGTGGTTGTGGTCACGTGGTCAGGCAACGCCGGGCGATATTGCGATGGCGGCGATGGTGTCGACGCGCCTGTCGCAGATCACCAATCGTCTGGGGCGGGCGGCTGTGTCGATTTCGGCCAATATCGGGGAAATCAGCGATGGTGTCGCGACCCTTGCCCGCACGCATGAGGTGACAGACCGCGCCAATGCACTGGCCAGTGTTGAGGGGCCGGGGGCGATCCGGTTTGAAGGGGTGGAGTTCGGATATGGCACGGATGTGCCCGCGCTGAACGGGATGACGCTGGACATTGTCGCCGGGGAAAAGATCGCCCTTGTGGGGGCTTCGGGGGCCGGAAAGTCAACCTTCGTGGCGCTTTTGCTGCGGCTTTATGATGTTGAAGGTGGTCGCATCTTACTGGACGGCGTTGATATTCGCGACATTCAGCAAATTGGCTTGCGGCGGCAGATCGCGGTCGTGCGCCAGGATGCGGCGATGTTCAACCGTTCAGCCCGCGACAATATCCGCTATGGGCGATCTGACGCAACGGATGCCGAGGTTGAAGAGGCAGCCCGCCGCGCCTCGGCCCATGAGTTCATCCTTAATCTGGAAGATCACCGGGGGCGCAAAGGCTATGATGCCCGCCTTGGCGAACGGGGCGTGAAATTGTCTGGCGGTCAGTGTCAACGCATCGCCCTAGCCCGGGCCATTCTAAAGGATGCGCCGGTTCTGGTTCTGGATGAGGCGACAAGTGCGCTCGACAGTGAGGTGGAGGCCGACATTCAAACGGCCCTTAACGGGGTCATGCGGGGTAAGACGGTGATCGCAATTGCGCACCGCCTGTCGACGATCGCCGCCATGGACCGGATCGTGGTTCTGGAGGGCGGAAAAATCGCCGAACAAGGCAGGCACAATGAATTGCTTGCCAATAATGGGCTTTATGCCCGGTTCTGGGCGCGTCAATCCGGCGGGTTCATCGGGTTGGAGGATGCAGCAGAATGAAGGCACTCAGCCGACTTGGCGATGCCATTGATGCGTTCCGTCCGGCTGATGGCCCACCGCCACAGGTCTTGGGCGCATTCATGCAATGGTGCCTCAAGGGGTCATGGCCCATGCTTTGGGTGGCTGGCATCTTGTCGTCCCTCGCCGGGGTGACCGAGGTTGTCAGCGCCCTTATTCTGGGTTGGGTGATCGATGCGGCAGTGACCTCAGGACCAGAGGCATTCTTTGCGGATCACTGGACCCTGATCGTTGTCTTTGTTCTGTTTTATATGGTCCTTCGTCCCCTGACCTTTGGTGTCTCATCTGCCTCAAACTCGATCATCATCGGGCCGAATGTCATGCCCTTGGTCCTGAGCCGTCTGCATCGCTGGACGCTTGGGCAGGCGGTCACCTTTTTTGACAATGACTTTGCGGGCCGGATTGCACAAAAGCAGATGCAGGCCGCCCGTGCCGTGACGGATGTGGCGACCGAGGTGATCAATACGGTTTGCTTTGCCTTGGCCTCGGTCATCGGCTCTGTCGTGTTCTTGATCGCGATTGACTATCGCATCGCCCTTGCCCTTGCCGTGTGGCTGGTGGCCTATATTGCGCTGATCCGGTTCTTCATGCCACGGGTACGGGTGAATTCTGCTGCGCGGGCAAGCTCGCGCGCCATGGTGTCAGGGCAGGTGGTCGACACGATCACCAATATCAAGACCGTCAAACTTTTCGCCCATGCCGCGTTCGAAGATCGCGTGGCCCTGAAGGCGATGGAGGTGTTTCGCGAAACCTCGCTGGAGTTTGGCATCATCTCCACCCTGTTTCGGTTCAGTCTGATGACGCTGGCCGGGGTTCTGCCTGTTTTGTTGATCGGTGGCGCGGTGATGTTGTGGCAGCAAGGCCTTGCTACTGCGGGGGCCATCGCGGCCTCAGGTGCCATCGCGATGCGGATTGCGCAGATGTCGGGCTGGGTCAGTTTTACCCTGATGGCGATCTACACATCGGTTGGCGAGGTTGAAGACGGAATGAAAACCCTGTCGGTTCCACACAAGCTTGCCGATAGTGACACCGCAGAAGACTTGCCAAAGGTGCGCGGAGAGATCGTGTTTGATGACGCAAGCTTTGCCTATGGGCGCAAGCGTGCGGGGGTGAGTGACCTGAACCTGACCATCCGCGCGGGCGAAAAGCTGGGCATCGTCGGGGCCTCTGGTGCAGGGAAATCGACCCTCGTCTCGCTGCTTTTGCGGCTTTATGACCCCGAGTCTGGTGTGGTTCGAATCGACGGCAAAGATATTCGCGGGGTTACCCAAGAAAGCCTGCGTCGGCAGATTGGCATGGTCACGCAAGAAACGGCGATGTTCAACCGCAGTGCCCGAGACAACATTGCCTATGGCCGCCCTGATGCCAGCGATGCCGAAATTTTTGCCGCAGCCAGTGCCGCCGAGGCCGATGTCTTCATCAAGAATATGGCAGATCACAAAGGGCGCACCGGATATGACGCCTTTTTGGGCGAGCGTGGGGTGAAACTGTCGGGCGGGCAGCGCCAACGGATCGCCCTTGCCCGCGCGTTCTTGAAGGATGCCCCGATCCTTGTGTTGGACGAGGCGACCTCGGCCCTTGATTCCGAGGTTGAGGCCAGCATCCAAGAGGCCCTGACCCGCGTGATGCAAGGCAAGACAGTCTTGGCCATCGCCCACCGACTTTCGACCATTGCCTCGATGGATCGCATCGTTGTGCTTGACGAGGGCCGCATCGTCGAAGAAGGGACACATGAGGCCCTTTTGGAAATGAACGGTCTTTATGCCCGCTATTGGAACCGCCAGTCAGGTGGCTTCATCGGAGCAGATGAAAAGGAAGCTGCAGAGTGAAATTGACGGTCGAAAGACTGGGGCACCTTGGCGATGGGATCGCGCAAGGGGATGCTGGACCCATTTTTGTGTCTGGGATGCTTCCCGGTGAGGTTGTGGAAGGCGAAGTGTCGGGGGACCGACTGCTTGCCCCCAAGATCCTCGAACCAAGCCCGATGCGAATTAAACCGCCCTGCTCGCATGCGCGCAGCTGCGGCGGGTGTCTGATGCAGCACGCCTCGGATGCCTTTGTCGGTCAGTGGAAGATCGACAGCGTAAAGGGTGCGCTTGCGGGGCAAGGGCTGGAGGCCGATTTCTTGCCCATCAGCATTTCGCCGCCCCAATCGCGACGGCGCGCCACGCTTGCGGCGCGGCGCACAAAGGGGGGCGCGCTTCTTGGATTTCACGCCCGCGCCTCTGACACCTTGGTCGAAATTCCCAATTGCCAGCTGTTGCACCCTGATTTGATCGCCGCCTTGCCCGGTCTGGAGGATCTGGTCAAACTTGGCGGCTCTCGCAGTCAGGAAATTGCGCTGACGGTGACGCGGTCGATGGGCGGTGTCGATGTCGATGTCTCGGGTGGTAAACCCTTGGACAGCACATTGCAGCTTGCCCTTGCCCGCGCGGTTGAGGCGCATGGTTTTGCCCGCCTGACATGGAACGGCGAGACGGTTGCCCTGCGGTCGCAACCCGTGCAGCGGATGGGACGGGCATCGGTCGTCCCGCCGCCGGGGGCCTTTCTTCAGGCAACCGAACATGGCGAGGCGGCCTTGCTAGAGGCGGTGAAGACCGCTTTGGGGCCACAGAAACGGATTGTTGATCTGTTTGCAGGCTGCGGGACATTCGCCCTTCCCTTGGCGGAAATTGCCGAAGTGCATGCGGTCGAAGGCGATGCGGCCATGATGACCGCGCTGGAAAAAGCCGCGCGTCAGGTTGCGGGCCTAAAGCGCGTGACGGTCGAGGCGCGGGATCTGTATCGTCGCCCGCTGGAACCTGATGAGTTCAAGGGTGTCACCGGCGTCGTGATCGACCCGCCGCGTGCGGGGGCAGAGTCGCAGGTGAAGTGCCTGATCATGGCAAAAGTGCCGGTGATTGCCATGGTCTCATGCAACCCGATCACTTTTGCCCGTGACGCCAAGGCGCTTGTCGCAGCGGGCTATGTTCTGGACTGGGTGCAGGTTGTTGACCAATTTCGGTGGTCGGCCCATGTGGAACTTGTCGCCCGTTTTGTTCAACCCTATATCGGCCGAAACATGGCCTAGCGCGACCGCTTGGCTTTCTCAGATGTGGCTTCCGGGGGAATAAATGACGCGCGAACGCATCGGAAATTGGCTTGATTCTCGGTTGGTCGGCAATTTCATCATCGGCGTCATTTTGTTCAATGCCGTGATCCTTGGGCTTGAGACATCAGGCCCGATAATGGATCGGTTTGGGGCAGCGATCCTGTTTCTGGACACGCTGTGCCTAGCGATCTTTGTGGCCGAACTGGCACTGAAACTTTATGCGCGCGGCCTTCGCTTTTTCCGGTCTGGCTGGAACCTTTTTGATTTCGTGATCATCGCAATCGCATTGGTTCCCGCCGGTCAGGGGTTGTCTGTGCTGCGCGCCTTGCGGATTTTGCGGGTGCTGCGCGTGATCTCCGTCGCGCCAAGTCTTCGGCGTGTGGTTGAGGGGTTTGTCAGCGCGCTGCCGGGGATGGGATCGGTGTTCTTGCTGATGGCCATCATCTTTTACATCGGCTCGGTCATGGCCACAAAATTGTTCGGTGGGCTTTTCCCCGAGTGGTTTGGTGATTTGGGCAACTCTGCCTATACGCTCTTTCAAATCATGACGTTGGAAAGCTGGTCGATGGGCATCGTCCGCCCCGTGATGGATGCCTATCCCCACGCATGGGCGTTCTTTGTGCCGTTCATCATGGTGACGACCTTTGCCGTGGTGAACCTGTTGGTTGGTCTGATCGTCAACTCGATGCAAGAGGCCCATTCCCAAGAAGACAACCAGAAAACCGACGCCTATCGCGATGAGGTTCTTGCCCGATTGGCCGCGATTGAGGCGCGCTTGCCCTCGGCCAGTGATGACACATCCGTGAGCCGCCGATCCGTTTGAGCCGCTAGGCAGCGCAGGCATTTATCGTTATCGGAGATGCGGGCGGAACATGGAAAAACAGGGTGCACCGGCATGTGGTTCTTAAGAGTTTTGGCGTTGATTGCGCTGGCCTTTGGCTTGTCGGCCTGTGGAACGAAATTCAAGACCTATAACGGACCGGAAGTGACCTCGGTGCAGGTGCACAAGGGTGAGCGGAAGATGTATCTGCTGCACAATGATAAGGTGTTGAAAACCTATAAGGTTGCCCTTGGGTTCACGCCCATCGGCCACAAGAATTTTGAAGGCGATGGTCGCACCCCAGAAGGCACCTATCGCATCAATCGGCGCAATCCGAACTCTGAATTTCATCTGTCGCTTGGGATATCCTATCCCAATGCGGATGACCGCGCCTTTGCAGCGGCCAATGGCAAGCCACCGGGCGGCGACATTTTTATCCACGGATGGTCCCGCAGACCAATCAAGCAATGGGATTGGACCGCAGGTTGTATTGCCGTCAAGGATCGTGAGATCGAGACCATCTATGCCATGGTCAAGGATGGCACTGTGGTCAACGTCTTGCCATAGCCGACGCCACGTGGGTCAGGCCTTTGAGGTGATCAGGCCCCTGTGACCAGCGTCCACCAGATCTTGCCACCTTCTTCCTGAAACCAAGCGAAACCTAATTCACGTGCGGCGGGGTCAAGGATCACGCCCCGCGTATCGGGCTGCTTCATCCATGCGGCAAGTGTGACCAACTCTGTCTCGAACGTCTCCGAGATCAACTCGCCCAAGAGGCGGCCCTGATAGCCAACCCTTTGAACGCGGGTCAGGGGGGAAGACCCGTCTGATCCGAAATGCCAAGGGCGGTTTTGTACCGACATGTCGCGCGAATGGGTGGCTGCGGCAGCATTCAGCGCTGCGTTGAACACCAAGGGCTGCTGGCCCTGCGCACGGCGAAGGGAATTCACCGAATCCAACAAACGGAACGAAATCTCGCCCTCGGAGCCGGGTTTGATTCGATAAACCTGCGGCAACGGCTGTCCGTCGCTTCCGACTTGGATTGCCGCGGTCGGTGTGCAGGCGGCCAAAAGCAAGCCTGCCCCCAAGGTAAGGACGATGCGTCTGTTCATTGAACTTTCCGTTCGAATTCTGCCCAAGGGCATCTTGATGCTTCATGGCTGTGTAACGAATGGGGCCGACCAATTCAAACCCAACAATGCGTGACATTGCCGACTAACAGCAGATTGATTTGCGGGAGTTTGCTCATGGGAGTAGACACGGCTCAAACGAGCAATTCAGGAGACGCCGGTATGAGTGTCAAAGATCAAAACCGTTTCAATCGCAGAATATTCTTGGGCACGGCATTGGCTGGCGCTGGCGCGGCCTTGGTCCCGGCCCACGCACAGGATGACGGCACGACGGAATTCACCACGGGGGGCTCGGTTCGTAACAACGTCTCGAGCTTTAGGATGCTGAATTGGCAAGACTATTTCAGCAACACCCAGAATGGCGCCATTTTGGTTGATATCACCTCGCGTGCGCTTCACTACTGGTCCGAAGATCAGGCGACGTACCGTTTGTACCCAACCTCGGTGCCATTATCCGAGGATTTGACCCGTCGCGGTCACACAACGGTCGTTCAAAAAGTGGTCGCCCCCACCTGGCGCCCGACACCGTCGATGCTTGAGCGCAATCCGGAATGGCCAGAAGTGGTTGAAGGCGGTGCGCCGGATAATCCACTTGGAACGCATGCCCTATATCTGGGATGGACCTATTATCGCATCCACGGAACGCACGACACCCGCAAGATTGGTCGGCGTTCATCCAATGGCTGCGTTGGCCTCTACAATGAACATATTCAGGAACTCTTCGCGTTCTCGAAAGTTGGAACTCAGGTGTTGCTTATTTGACGACAAGTGTTCGAAGGACCTTGGATTTTCATTAGCCAGATTGCCAAAGTGGCGCTAAGCTGATTATGAAGAGCTACGAGGTATAGTCTTGGGTGCATGCCGTCGCCTCTGCAACATTCGGCGGTATGCGATAACTGGAGGTTACTATGAAGAAACTTGCGCTCGCTGCCGCTTTGACGGTCGTCGCTTCTGCTTCCTTTGCTGGCGGCATGGCTGAACCCGTTATGGAACCAGAAATTGTTGCTGCTGCGACTTCGTCGTCGGCAGGTGGCATTATTGTTCCGCTTCTGCTTCTGCTCGTCATCGTGGCTGCGGCTTCGAACTGATCTTGCTAAAAGCAAAAAGGAAAGGGCGACAGAGTTTCTGTCGCCTTTTTCTATTTTGCATTTTGTCTTGCCTGCGACCCTTGGCTGATCGCTGTATTAGCGTAGCCACCCAGACAGATTTTCATCAATCACTGCCATCAAAGCGCTAATATGCGCATCTTGATCGTTTAGGCAGGGGATGTAGGTGAATGTCTCGCCGCCCGCGTGTTCAAAGGCCTCACGGATTTCGCCATTGATCTCTTCCAGCGTTTCGATGCAATCGGCGGAAAACGCAGGCGCCATGATGGCGATGTTCTTTTTTCCCTGCTTTGCAAGCTCCGCTACATGTTCAACCGTATAGGGTTTTAGCCATTCCTCGGGGCCAAACACGGATTGAAAAGTTGTGTCGATCGAGCCCTTGTCCCAACCGAGCCTTTCACGCAGCAGGCGCGACGTTTTTGCGCATTGGCAGTGATAGGGGTCGCCCTCCATCAGATAGCGCTGCGGCATGCCATGATAGCTTGCAACCAACATATCGGGCTTTGCCTCAAGGCCGGCATAGGCCTGCTCAACGGATTGGGCCAGCGCCTCAATATAAAGCGGGTGGTCGAAGTATTCCGCCACAGTCCGTGCGGCAGGTTGCCGCTTTTCTTTCATAAGGGCCCGAAAGAATTGATCATTCGCCGTGGCCGAGGTCGCGCCCGCGTAATGCGGGTAAAGCGGGAAGAACAATATCTTCTCACAGCCTGCCTCTACCATCGCCCGCACCTTGGACTCGGTCGAAGGATTGCCATAGCGCATGCAAAAATCGACCATGATGTCATCACCATGGCGCGCTTTTAACCCATCGGCGACCTTTTGGGTCTGTGCCTTTGTGATTGTGAGCAAGGGGCTTTCATTCAGCTCATGGTTCCAGATCAGTTTGTAGTTCGCACCCGAGCTAAAGGGCCGCTTGGTCAAAATGATCAGTTGTAGCAACGGTTGCCAAAGCCAGCTGGAATAGTCGACCACGCGCTTGTCGGACAGGAATTCGTTCAAGTAGCGGCGCATTGACCAATAGTCGTAGTTGTCTGGGGTGCCCAGATTGGCCAACAAGACACCGATCTTTGCCTGCCGAACCATCGGATGGTTAGCGGGGGCGTGGCTTAGGCGGCCTTGCCCGGGCTGGACCGAAGCCGTCGCTGTCGCGAGGCCTTGTTTGGCATCTGGCATCACTGGTGTCCTTGGTCATGTAACGAATACAGGGGACATATATGCATATGCGCCGGGGTCAACCGTCCCTGTCGGGTTGGGACAGTGGCAATTCAGCCGTATTCAGGGCATCTGCCAGTCTTTGTGCAGCCGATCCCGGCCGGAGGGGCTTTTGTTGGCTTTCATGGGGCACCCAGCCGGTCAGGCAAATAATCTCAAAGGTCGCACGAATATCGCCATCTTCACCAGCAAACTGGTGTTGATAAATCTCGGCCGCGCGCACCATGACGCGGCGTGCCGTTGGGCGGCGCAGGCGCGCGGCAAGGGCATTGCCTTCGCCCATCTTTCGCAGATCGCCCATAAGATGCATCGCATTCCGGTAATGCACGGTTTTTGTGAAGCTATCCGCAACTGGCAGCGCAAATCCCGCGCGCTGAAGCAATGCGCCCAGATCCCTGATTTCCGCCATTGGCAAAACCCGTGGCGACAGGCCGCCCGTCACTTCGGCCTCGGCCTCGGCCAGACAGGCGCGCAATTCGTGCAGCGTTTGCCCGCCAAAGAGAAACCCAAGGAACAGTCCATCGGCCCGCAGGGACTGACGGCACTGAACCAACTGCCCTACCGGATCATTCGCCCAATGCAGACAGAGCGCATGGATCACCAGATCATTTTGCGCCTGCGTCAGGGCCAGCACATCATCGTCGGCGATCACAGGCCCCGCCCAAGCCCATAAATCTGCGAAAGGCGAGACGATCTTGGGGGACGTAAAGGTTCTGTTAACTTCGGTCAGTCTTTCCTTAACCTCGGTGACCACCTCTTCGTGCAAGAAGAATTCGGTGGCGCGGCGACGGTTGCGCGTCAGGGCGGTGCGATCTGTCAGGATGGGCGGTGTTTGCATGGCGCGGAAGATGAGGCTGAGATGAAAGGATTGCAAGCCGTCCTCCATATGATTTACCCGCCCCAGTGCATCGCTTGCGATGCTTTGGTGACGACGGATTTCGGCCTGTGTGGCACCTGCTGGCGCGAAACCCCCTTTATCACCGGTCTGGTGTGCGAGAGTTGCGGGACCCCCCTGCCGGGTGAAGCGGGGGGCGGTCCCGTCCATTGCGATGATTGCCTGATGATCGCGCGACCATGGACGCGGGGGCGTGCGGCGATGTTGTATCAAGACAAGGCGCGCGATCTTGTGCTTGGGCTAAAGCATGGGGATCGGCTTGATTTGGTCCGTCCGGCGGGGGCATGGCTCATGCGGGCGGCGGAACCGATCTTGCGACCGGGCATGCTGATCGCGCCCGTGCCCTTGCATTGGCGCAGGTTGTTCAAGCGCCGTTACAACCAATCCGCCATCCTGTCGGCCGAGGTGGCCCGCCTTGCCAGGTTGGAACACTGCCCTGATTTGCTGCAACGTAAACGCTTTACCGATAGCCAAGATGGGCGCAACCGTGATGGCCGATTCGCCAATGTTCAGGACGCGGTTTCCCTGCATCCCCGTCGCGGAAAGCACGCCCAAGGCAGGCATGTTTTGCTGGTTGATGATGTGATGACGTCGGGCGCCACGCTGGCTGCCTGTGCAGAAGCTTGTCTTGCCGGGGGCGCGGCAGAGATTTCCGTTCTTGTTCTGACGCGCGTTGCGAAGGAAAGCTAAATCCTTATAGTCCGGCTAAACATTGCAGGATGGACAGGACCATGCGAACTGTTGAAATCTACACAACACCCTATTGCCCTTATTGCGTTGCAGCCAAGCGTTTGCTTGCGAAAAAGGGGGTAAGCTTTCAGGAAATTGATGTCAGTCGCGACAGCGGATTGCGCGAGGCGATGACCAATCGCGCCGGTGGGCGGCGGACGGTCCCGCAGATTTTCATTGGCGGCACACATGTCGGGGGCAGCGACGACCTGCATGATCTGGATGATCGGCGGCAGCTTGACGCGCTGTTGGCGGGCTGATGCGGGTCGGGCTGGTTCAGTTACAGGTTTGTGATGATCCGGCGGTAAATCTGCCGGTGACGCTCTCGTTTATCCGTGCCGCTGCGGCCGGGGGGGCAGAGTTTGTCCTGACGCCTGAATGCACGAATGTCCTTTCATCCAATCGCGATCATCAGCGCCGCGTGCTGCACGACGAGGCCGACGACCCGACCCTTGCCGCCCTGCGCAAAGAAGCATCGCGTTTGGGTATCTGGCTTTTGATCGGGTCGCTTGGGTTGCTGACCGAAGATGCAGATGGCCGATTTGCCAACCGGTCATTTCTGATCGGGCCAGACGGGTCCATTCAGGCCCGCTATGACAAGATCCATATGTTTGATGTCAATGTTTCGGAAACCGAGATTTATCGGGAATCCGCAGGCTATCGCCCGGGTCAGAAGGCCGTTCTGGCGCAGACCCCGGTTGGCAAGATCGGTATGACCGTGTGTTACGACTTGCGGTTTCCCTATCTTTATCGCGCACTTGCACAGGCTGGGGCTGATGTTCTGACCGTGCCTGCCGCCTTTAACCACATCACCGGCCAAGCCCATTGGGAAGTGCTGTTGCGCGCCCGCGCGATTGAGACGGGATGCTATGTCATTGCGCCCGCCCAGACGGGCTTTCATCCGGAATCGCACGGCAAAGGCCGCCGCACCCATGGGCATTCGCTTGTTGTTGCGCCTTGGGGCGAGGTTTTGGCCGATGGCGGAACCGAGCCGGGGGTCGTCTTTGCCGACATCGATCTGGCACAGGTGACCGCCGCCCGTGGCAAAATCCCCTCCTTGACCCATGATCGGGGTTTTTCTGGCCCATGAACGAGAAAGAGCGCAACGAGGAAATTGCAATCTCTCTGTTTGGCGAGCTGTTCATGGCCGATCAGCTTGCCCGGAACCGCATTTCCAAGGTGCTGCCCAAGGGTATGGAAATCTCGCATTTCGGGGTGCTGAACCATCTTGCGCGTTTGAATGATGAACGCACGCCTGCGCAATTGGCGCGGTCTTTTCACGTCACCCGCGGGGCCATGACAAACACGCTGGCAAAGCTGGAATGGGCGGGCCATGTGCATATTCGTCCCGACTGGGATGATGCGCGGCGCAAGTTTGTCGCCATCAGCCCCGCCGGTCGTGCCGCAAGGGATGCTGCCGTGCAATCTGTGGCACCCCTGATCGCCGAGGTGGTTGGGGCGTTGGGAACAGATCGGGTCAAGGCCCTTGTCCCGGTATTGCGGGAATTACGGACGCGGCTGGAAGATGACAGTTGATGCCCGGCTTGTCGTAACGGGTGCGAATGGCAGGATTGGCCGACTGCTGCGCAAACTATGGGCGCATAAGCCGCCCAAGGGCCTTTTCCCCATCTGGTTGACCCGCACAGAGTGGAATATCGGCGTAGAAGCGCCACCTGATCTCCCCACCGGCGGGGTGCTTTTGGATCTGGCGGGCGTGACACGCGGTGACTTTGAACGAAACCCGTTTTTGGCCTCAAAAGTCGCGGATCTTTCCCAACAACTGGGCTGCAAGCTGATCTATGTCTCCTCAGCCTCCGTCTATCCGGGGGGCGCGATGGATATGGACGAGGATCAGGCCCTGGCCCCGGTGTCCGCCTATGGCCGCTCCAAAGTCGCCGCCGAGGTAACGGTGCGCGCGGTGGCGTCGAACCCGACAATTTTGCGGTTGGGCAATATCGCCGGCGCAGATGCCCTGTTGGCGGGAAACCGGCAGGGAAAATTGGTGGCGTTGGATCAAAGCACCTATGGAAATCGGGGGCCCGTGCGATCTTATATCGGGCCACATGTTCTGGCGGATGTGCTGTCGCTGATTTGCAGCAAAGCGATTGCGGCCAAGGGCATTGGTCACACACTGAACGTGGCACAACCCGATCCCGTGGCGATGGCTGATTTGCTGGACGCGGCCGGATATGACTGGTCTTTTCGTGCCCCGCGAGAGGGGGTGATCGATCAGGTGGCCCTTTCGCTTGGTCGGCTACAAGCCTTGATGCCCGTGCCACCTGCAACTGCACCCAGCCTTGTCGAGGATTTGTGCCGTCTTGGGGGCTGGCCATGACACCTGCGAAGCGGGTTTTTGATTTTGTGGTGGCCTTTGGTCTGTGCCTTATCCTTGCCATGCCCTTTGGCATTTTACTTGCCTATCTGCTTGTGCGTGAGGGACGCCCGGTTTTTTACGTTTCGGAACGCATGCGTGGCCCGGACAGGGCCTTTATGCTGTGGAAATTGCGAACCATGCGCCCAACCAGCAACGATACTGGCGTTTCAGGGGGGGATAAGTCGGACCGGATCACGCCCCTTGGTCTGTGGTTGCGCAAGTATCGTCTGGATGAAATTCCCCAGCTTTGGAATGTGTTGAAGGGTGATATGAGCTTCGTCGGCCCCCGTCCCCCCCTGCGCAGCTATGTCGAGCGGTTCCCCGCCCTGTACAAACAGGTCTTGCGCAGTCGCCCCGGCATCACGGGGCTGGCAACGATCCATTTTCATCGGCGGGAAGAGCAGCTTTTGAAAGGCTGCAAGACGCCACAAGAGACGGACCTTGTCTATTCGCGCCGCTGCGTCCCCCGGAAGGCGCAGCTTGATCTGATCTATCAACACAGGCGCAATCTTTGCCTAGATGTCATACTTATGCTCAAAACCGTGCAACGTGTGGGTGAATCTGGCCGAAGAAAAAGCAACTCTGGAGGAAATGGTTGAAACGATACTGACACAGAGTTATGGAAAAGGTTATTAAAGAGGCAGGGTGTATGAAATTATTCATTGAACCCTAACTTCGCGAAGGCTCATAGTTTTGGCAAATGGAATTTCCAGCCTATCGCTCCGTTTCGTAGGCGCTCTTTCCAGAGTTCAAAAGCAAGCGATTCTGTTTTTGGTCGATGTGACCTTGGCACCGATTTCGCTGCTTTTGGTGTATCTCTTTCTTTTCCCGACAACGATAACATTGGGTATGCTGAAAGCCGGTCTGGCGGGCTTTCTTACCGTTTCAGTCATCACGGGATTCCTGTCGATCTTGTTGGGCATTCCCAAGATAAAGCTAAAGGCTTACGAGACGCTGGGCGCCCTTAAGACATTGGTCATGGCAACGATTGCGGCCTTTGGTCTTGAAATCGTGCGCGAAGGTCTGGGAACGGGACTGCCACTTTCGGGTATTTTTCTCTTTGTTCTGATCTTTGTCCTGATGATGATTTCGACGCGGTTCTTGATGCTCAGGATGCTGCTGGCCGTCCTGCGTGCCGGGAAAATTCGCAAGAATGTCGTGATCTACGGGGCTGGCAGCACAGGAACGCAGCTTGCCTCGGCGCTACGGGCGCATGACAGCATTCGCGTGGTTGGATTTGTCGATGACAGCGCGAAGGTTCAGGGCATGACCGTTTTGGGTCTGATGGTCTATGAGCCGTCGCATCTTGAAAGACTCGTGCGGAAATATGACGTTGATCGCGTGTTGCTTGCCATGCCGTCGGCGCCGGTGGTGCGGCAGTCAGCGATTGTGCGTGACCTTGTTTCCAAGGGTCTGGATGTGCACAGCTTGCCGTCTTTTGCGCAGTTGGTTGGCACCGAAATTCTTGTCGATTCGCTTGAACCTGTCGCGCCCGGTTCCTTTCTGGGCAGGGCGCCGGTTTCGGGGCTTCAGCCCGATGCACAGACAGCATACCGCGAGAAAAGCGTCATGGTCACGGGGGCTGGTGGGTCCGTTGGATCAGAGCTCTGTCGCCAACTCATTCGCTATAGGCCAAAAAGGATCGTGCTTTTTGAGATCAGTGAAATCGGCTTATACACCATTGATCGGGAACTGAGCGCGCGACCCGATACATCAGGGATCGAGATTATCCCAGTTCTGGGGTCGGTCACAGAATCTCGGCTGGTGCGTGCAGTGATGTCAGAGCATCGGGTCGATGTGATCTTGCATTCGGCGGCCTATAAACATGTGCCGCTTGTCGAATCCAATCCGATTTCAGGGCTGGTGAACAATGTCTTGGGCACCAGAACCCTGGCCGAAGCCGCGATGGAAGAGGGTGTAAAGCGCTTTATCCTGATTTCGACCGACAAGGCCGTGCGTCCAACGAATGTAATGGGCGCGTCAAAACGCATGGCAGAATTTGTTGTGCAGGATATGGCGCGACGGGCAGAGATGACGGATTTTTCCATCGTCCGTTTTGGCAATGTCTTGGGCAGTTCCGGGTCTGTTGTGCCTCTGTTCAAGGATCAGATTGCAAAGGGCGGTCCCGTGACCCTGACGCATGAGGACGTGACCAGATACTTCATGACGATATCCGAGGCGGCAAGTCTGGTCTTGATTGCGGGTGGTTTGTCAACCTCGCGTGGCCCGCATGAGGGTGATCTGTTTGTCTTGGACATGGGGAAACCCATTCGCATTCGCGATCTGGCAGAGCGGATGATCTTTGCGGCGGGCTACACCGTCAAGAGCGCAGAAATGCCCAAAGGTGACATTGAGATCGTCGTGACAGGTCTTCGGCCGGGTGAAAAGCTGCATGAAGAGCTTCTTATTGCACCGGGAATGCTTACAACCCCGCATGACAAGATTCTGAGGGCACAAGAACGTGGTCTGACGGCGGTAGAGATGGCATCGGCGCTGCAAGAACTGCGGGCTGCCGCTGCCGTTGGAGATGCGGTCGCCGCGCGGGCGGTGGTTGAAACCTATGTCGAAGGCTTTGGTGGCGTGTCGTCGGCAGTTGTGCGCCGGGGCTAGGCGGGAGGCTGCGTGTTATTTTGCATCGGAGTGTTGCGATCTTTGTCTGGGCCATTGTTCATTTGATATCAGCGCGTATTCTTTGGTCGATATGAGAGGCAAAATGAGCATCAAATTGTCCAGCGCCCGACGTCTGCCACTTTATCTTTTGGCGACCTGTGTGATCGCCAGTTCGCCCGCAGCAGAAACGCGGCCGTCGCTCAATATGTATGGTGCCACCGGCCTGATCGACATGCCATCGGGCGAAATGCAGCCCGATGGCATGTTGACGATAACGTCCAGCCACTTTGGCCCGATCAGTCGCACGACACTGACGTTTCAGATAACGCCACGCCTTTCGGGCAGCTTCCGCTATCTTGGGGTTCGTGATTGGAACAAGAATATTGGATGCCTTCCGGCCTGTACGGGCGTTGACAGTTTCAAAACCTATTACGATCGCTCCTTTGATCTGCGCTATCAGGTCATGCGCGAGGGGCGCTATCTTCCGGCCGTGACCGTCGGCTTGCAGGACTTCGTGGGAACAGGGATTGTTGCGGGCGAATATGTCGTTGCGACAAAGCACGTGACGCCGGATCTGAAAGTGACCGCAGGCCTTGGTTGGGGGCGGCTTGGCAGCTATGGTGCCATCGGCGCGCCCTTTGGCACGCGTCCGCCGCTGGTAATAGGTGCTGGAGGAAATTTCAACGTTGATCAATGGTTCCGTGGCCCCGCCGCGCCCTTTGGCGGGCTTGAATGGCAGATCAATGACAAATGGGCCTTCAAGGCAGAATATTCGTCAGATGCCTATGCTATCGAGTCCGGCGCCCGTAGAACGTTTGAGCGGAAAAGCCCGTTCAACTTTGGGATCGAGTATCAGGCAAATGAACGGATTAGGTTGGGCGCCTATGCGATGCATGGGTCTGAAATTGGCGTAAGCCTTAGCTTCATTGCGCAACCCAAAAAGCCGATGATCCCACTACGCCTGACTGCACCCACGCCGATCAAACCGCGACCGGACCGCGCCAAGGCGCCAGACGAATGGTCTGCCGACTGGGTGACGCAGGCAGATGCCGAAGAGATTTTGACAGGCAATATTGGCCGTCAGCTAGCGGTCGATTCGATTGCCGTTCATTCCCTTTCCGTGAATGCGCAAAGCGCCACCCTGTGGATCGACGACAAAACCTTTGATTCTCGCGCCAATGCCATCGGTCGGGCGGCGCGGGCGATGGCCTATATGTTGCCCGCTTCGATCGAGACATTTCGGATTATCCCGGTCGTCAAGGGTCAGCCGACCGTTGCCGTGACCGTGCGCCGCTCGGATCTGGAGGCGCTGGAAAACAGTGCTAACCCGGCCACAGATCTGTGGGCTCGGACGCAAGTTGAGGACGCCGCGAAATTCGGTGCGGGCAGTCCGGCGGCAGAACTCTATCCAAAGTTCAACTGGTCCATCGGGCCGTACGTCCGCACGAGTTATTTTGACCCCAGGCGCCCAATTCGACTAGAGACTGGTGTGCGGGCCAAGGCTGATTACAGTCCTTTCCCGGGTCTTGAGTTTGCCGGGTCTCTGCGGATGCCTGTGATCAGCTCATTGGATGATCCTCGGCCTGCCTCAAGTTCAGTTCTGCCGCATGTGCGGACGGACGCCGCGCTTTATGACAGGGATGCCAAGCCCGGGCTGGAGTATCTGACCGTCGCCAAATACTTCCGGCCGGGCAAAGACCTCTACGGCCGTGTTTCAGCTGGCTATCTGGAGCCGATGTTTGCAGGCGTCTCGGGCGAAGTTTTGTGGAAGCCAGCGGCATCCCGCTATGCGCTTGGGGCGGAGCTGAACTATGTGGCGCAACGTGATACGGACATGCGCTTTGGTCTGCAAAACTACAAGGTGCTGACGGGACACCTTTCTTTCTATGCTGATCTGAACCGAGGATATTCCGCACAGCTTGATGTGGGGCGGTATCTTGCGGGCGATGTCGGTGCGACGCTGAGCATTGATCGGTCCTTTGACAATGGCTGGAAGATTGGCGCCTTTGCAACCAAGACGAATGTTACGGCTGCGCAGTTCGGCGAAGGGTCCTTTGATAAGGGAATAAAGGTGACAATTCCATTGACGTGGATTACCGGAAAGCCAAGCCAGAAAGTTTACAACTCGACGCTCCGGCCCGTTTCACGCGATGGGGGTGCCCGCTTGAACGTGCGCGATCGCCTTTTTGAAAAGCTTCAGGAGGATGATTCCCCCAGCTATGATCGGCAGTGGGGGAGGTTCTGGCGGTGATCAGATATTGCTTGATGTTTCTTCCCTGTCTGCTGCTTGCTGCCTGTTCGTTGGGAAATGACAAGTCCAATGACTTTGGCGCAGGGGTGGTCTCGGCGGTGAAATCTTCCGTCGCGGCGCGCCAGGCTGCGCCTGCCCCCAATGTGGCCGTCCAAATGACCAGAGCGCAGTTGAATGGCATAACCGAGCCGCTGATCCGCACTAAAACGGAAAAGACGGGTCAGATTTCGCTGCTGTATATCGCGCAGCGCAATGGAAATACGCAGGTCTGGTTTGCGCCTGATCGGGTCAGCTTTACGCTGCGCGCGGGTCTGATCGTGCAAACCAAAGGCTTGGGTGACGACATCTATGCGACAGATGCACCTGCGGTTTCGGCACTTTTGGAACGCCGGGGTGGCACGGGGCCGACGCGCCGGATCATTCGCCGGCTGGACGGCGCGAATGCGCAAAATGTCCATGTGTTCGACTGCACGCTCACGGATCGCGGTCCAGACTCCGTGACCGTTTTGGGGACGATCTTTTCTGCACGCCACTATGAAGAGGCTTGCAGCAATGCCGAACAGTCCTTTGCCAATGATTACTGGATTGACGCAAAGAGTGTTTTGCGGGCATCGCGGCAGTGGATTGGTGAAGATTATGGCACGTTGTTTATGGAAAGATTGATTGACTAGATATTTTTGCTACAGAGATAAGTTGAACAGGCGTGGCGGTTGCCACATCTTCAGAATCGAGCTATCTTCGCAGTTAAATTAATTAGGGAAAACGGACATGAAAAAAATCAGCACAGTTCTTTCGTCAGTTGCTCTGATGGTGGGTATGGCGTCTGTTGCGTCTGCTCAGGTCGTTCCAGCAACAGCCCCGACGTCGCTTCCGCCACAAGTGCAGGCACTGATCGCGAATGCTGGCGGTGCTGGCGCGGTGGCCAGCGTGACACTTGTTGCAGTTGCCACGGGTATTCTGGTGACGGTCATTGCAAATGACGGTACTGTGACCACGACAACGTTCTAAGTTGGGCAAAATTTGTCTTGAACAGGTGGGCCGAAAAGTCCCACCTGTTTGTATTTAGGGCCCAGCCTTTTAGGACTGAGCGACCTTGCAAAGACAAAGTTTGCGCTGTATAGGGATCGCAGCAGTCCCGGCCTCCACCCCCGGAACATCCGATCTTACCAACGGGCCGTCGGCCCGTTTTTTGTTTCTTGGAACCCCATGACCGAACTGATCGCCAAAACCGCCATCGACAGACGCCTCGCTGGCATCATCGGCCCCGTTATCGAGGGGATGGGCTTTGAGCTTGTGCGTGTGCGTCTGATGGGCGGCAAGACACGAATCTTGCAGATCATGGCAGACCGTCCCGACGGCGGGATCGAAGTCGACGAATGTGCAGCGATTTCAACGGCCATATCTGCGGTCTTGGACGTCGAGGACCCGATTGAGGATAACTACGTCCTTGAAGTGTCCTCCCCCGGGATTGATCGGCCCCTGACGCGTCTGAAAGATTTTGAGATGTGGAAGGGCTGGGAAGCCCGGATCGAGACGACCGAACTGATCGATGGACGCCGCCGCTTCAAGGGCGGGCTGGCCGGGGTTGAGGGTGAGGAAATCTTGATTGAGATCGAAGAAGCCGGTCAAGAGGTCATCATTGGCCTGCGCTTTGACTGGCTTTCGGATGCAAAACTGATTCTGACTGATGGACTGATCGCCGAGATGCTGCGCCAGAAAAAGGCAAGCGGCGTGTTCGATGAGACGCAGTTTGACGAGATTGAAGAAACCGAAGGTGACGACGACGTCACCGAAGAAACCAAACACTGAAAGCCTGGGAGTTGACCGATGGCGATTACCTCTGCCAACCAGCTTGAACTTCTCCAGACCGCCGAGGCGGTAGCGCGGGAAAAGATGATCGACCCGGATCTTGTGATTCAGGCGATGGAAGAGACGCTCGCCCGTGCCGCAAAGTCGCGTTACGGATCAGAGTTGGACATTCGGGTGAAGATCGACCGCAAGACGGGCCGCGCCACCTTTGCTCGCATCCGCACCGTCGTGGGCGACGAAGAGATGGAAAACCATCACGCCCAACTGACGGTGAAACAGGCCAAGAACTATTTGCCCGACCCGCAGGTTGGCGATGAAGTCATCGACGAAGTGCCGCCCGTAGACCTTGGCCGTATTGCCGCGCAATCTGGCAAGCAGGTCTTGCTGCAGCGCGTGCGTGAGGCTGAGCGTGACCGCCAGTTCGAAGAATTCAAGGACCGCAAGGGCAGCATCATCAACGGTGTGGTCAAGCGCGAAGAATATGGCAATGTCATCGTCGATATTGGGCGTGGCGAAGGTATCTTGCGCCGCAACGAAAAGATCGGTCGCGAAAGCTATCGCATCGGTGACCGTGTGCGGTGCTTTATCAAGGATGTCCGCCGCGAAGCACGTGGTCCGCAGGTGTTCTTGTCGCGCACCGATCCGATGTTCATGGCCGAACTGTTCAAGATGGAAGTGCCCGAAATCTATGACGGCATCATCGAGATCAAGGCCGTGGCGCGTGATCCCGGTAGCCGTGCCAAGATTGCAGTGATTTCCTATGACAACTCGATTGACCCGGTTGGCGCATGTGTCGGTATGCGCGGTAGCCGTGTTCAGGCTGTTGTGAACGAGTTGCAGGGCGAAAAGATCGACATCATTCCGTGGAACCAAGATCAGGCAACGTTCCTTGTGAACGCCCTTCAGCCAGCCGAGGTTTCCAAGGTTGTGATCGACGAAGAGGCCGGCAAGATCGAAGTCGTCGTTCCAGACGAGCAACTGTCGCTGGCCATTGGCCGTCGCGGCCAGAACGTGCGCTTGGCAAGTCAGCTTACGGGTCTTGACATCGACATCATGACCGAGTCTGAAGAAAGCCAGCGTCGTCAGGCCGAGTTTGCTGAACGGACCAAGCTGTTTATCGACACACTCGATATCGACGAGATGATGGCACAATTGCTGGTGTCTGAAGGGTTCACGAACCTTGAAGAAGTGGCATATGTCGAGGTTGACGAGCTTTTGTCGATCGACGGGTTTGATGAAGGCACTGCCGCAGAACTGCAGGCACGTGCGCGCGATTATCTGGAAGAACAGTCCCGCAAAGCGCTTGAAAACGCCCGGTCAATGGGTGTCGAAGACAGCCTGATCAACTTTGAAGGTCTGACGCCCCAGATGCTCGAGGCACTTGCCAAAGATGGCGTCAAAACTGTCGAAGATTTCGCCACCTGCGCCGATTGGGAATTGGCTGGCGGCTGGACCACAGAAAATGGACAACGCAAGAAAGATGAAGGCATCCTTGAGGTCTTTGATATGAGCCTTGAAGAAGCACAGCACCTGATCATGACAGCGCGCGTCATGCTGGGTTGGGTTGACCCGACCGAGATGGAATCCGCCGAAGATGGTGCCGAAGAAGAGGAGGCCGAGGTCTGATCTCAGACCTCGGGTACCTAGCGCATGACGCGCGGCGGACGAGACAAAGAAAACGATGATCCGGAACGCAAATGCATCGTTTCGGGGGAGAGCCAGCCGAAAGGTGGCTTGATCCGCTTTGTCGTGGGCCCGGACAATGTGATTGTGCCGGATATCCTGTTCCGCTTGCCGGGACGTGGCATCTATGTGACAGCCGATCGCGCTGCCCTTGACAAAGCCGCGAAGAAGGGTCTCTTCTCGCGCGCTGCACGGCAGCCTGTGACGGTGCCCGAACATTTGACCGAGCTGGTTGAAAGCTTGATCGCGCGCAGAGTGATCGATTTGCTTTCATTGGCCCGCAAAGCTGGAAAGGCTGTTTGCGGGTTCGAAAAGTCGAAGGACTGGTTGATCAAGGGTCAGGCACGTGTCCTGATTCAGGCCAACGACGGGTCCGAACGCGGTAAAGAGAAGTTGCGCCCTCCGAATGGTGCGGAATCCCTCATTTCCTGCCTCTCGGCTGGGGAATTGGGTTTGGCTTTCGGACGGGAACGTGCGATACACGCCGCGCTTGCGGCTGGTGGACTCAGCAACCGTGTTGTAGAGGAAGCGGCAAGGCTTGTCGGGCTGCGTGGGGCAGAGGACAAGCAGGTCGGCGAAATTATCGCCGGGAAGGATACGAAGGACGCATGAGCGATACAGACGGCAAGAAACCCCTCGGTTTGGGTGGCACCCCGCGTTCCGGACAGGTGAAGCAAAGCTTCAGCCATGGCCGGACAAAGAGTGTCGTGGTCGAGACGAAGCGTAAGCGCGTGGTCGTGCCAACAAAACCAGGTGCAGTTCCGGGTTCGACTGGGGGTTCGACCAATTTGGGCGATCCGTCCAAGCGCCCCGCTGGAATTTCCGACGCAGAAATGGAACGGCGTCTGTCAGCTCTGCGTGCAGCAAAAGCACGTGAGGCAGATGACGCTGAGCGTCGCGCGAGTGACGAGCGTCAGCGCGAGGAAGATCGCCAGCGACGTCGGAGCGAGATTGAGGCCAAAGAGCGCGAAGAGCGTGAGCGCGAAGCTGCAAAGCTCGCCAAGGCCCAAGAAGAAGAGCGCGCCGCACGTGCCGCTGCAGAAGCAAAGATTGCGGCTGCGGTGCAACGTAAGGCGGATGTTCTTGGCACGCGGCCACGTCAGGCCGCTCAGCCCGAACCAAAGGCTGCCGAGACAGTCGCTTCGGCGACCCCCGCCACTACTGCGCCACGCAGTGCACCGGGCGAAGAGGCTGCACCTCGCACCCAGAACCTTGGCGCAAACAAGCCGCCTCTGGGTCAGCGCAAAACAGATCGTGAACGCGAAGAACGCGATCGTGGCAATAAGGCCAAGGGCACCGACGACGCCCGGCGCGCAGGCAAGCTTACCTTGTCAGCCGCCCTTGATGGCGAAGGTGGCAGGACACGCAGCCTTGCTGCGATGAAGCGCAAGCAAGAAAAAGCCCGCCAGAAGGCAATGGGCTTTGGCCAAAAGCCAGAGAAGCAGGTCCGTGACGTGCAGCTGCCCGAGACCATCGTGGTTTCGGAACTGGCGAACCGTATGGCGGAACGTGCGGCTGATGTTGTCAAAGCGCTCATGAAAATGGGCATGATGGTGACGATGAACCAAGCGATCGACGCCGATACGGCCGAACTTGTGATCGAAGAATTTGGCCACAAGGCTGTCCGTGTTTCGGATGCCGACGTCGAGCAAGTGATCGATTCGGTTCAGGACAAGTCGGGCGATCTGCTGCCGCGCCCACCGATTGTGACCATCATGGGTCACGTCGACCACGGCAAGACCTCGCTTTTGGATGCCATTCGTAAGGCAAACGTCGTGTCGGGTGAGGCCGGTGGCATCACCCAGCATATCGGGGCCTATCAGGTCATGACGGAAAACGGGTCGCTGATCAGCTTCCTTGACACACCGGGACACGCGGCCTTTACGTCGATGCGGGCACGTGGTGCCAATGTCACCGATATCGTCATTCTCGTGGTTGCGGCAGATGACGCCGTGATGCCACAGACGATTGAGGCGATCCACCACGCAAGGGCAGCAAAAGTGCCAATGATCGTGGCGATCAACAAGATCGACAAGCATGATGCGAACCCGCAGAAGGTCCGTACAGATCTTTTGCAGCACGAAGTTGTCGTGGAAGCCATGTCTGGCGATGTGCAGGACGTCGAAGTTTCTGCCAAAACGGGCAAGGGCCTCGACAATCTGCTGGAGGCAATCGCGCTTCAGGCTGAACTTCTTGAACTAAAGGCGAATCCAAATCGCGCCGCATCTGGTGCGGTGATCGAAGCCAAGCTTGACGTGGGTCGTGGCCCTGTTGCGACGGTTCTGGTCCAGAACGGGACCCTGCGTCGCGGCGATATCTTTGTTGTTGGCGAACAGTGGGGCAAAGTTCGCGCACTTCTGAACGACAAGGGCGAACGTGTCGAAGAGGCGGGTCCTTCGGTTCCTGTCGAGGTCTTGGGCCTCAACGGCACTCCCGAAGCTGGCGACGTTCTGAACGTGGTCGAGACAGAGGCACAGGCCCGCGAGATCGCGACATATCGCGAGAAAGCGGCCAAAGACAAACGTGCTGCTGCTGGCGCTGCGACAACGCTGGAACAACTGATGGCCAAGGCCAAGGCCGATGCCGACGTCTCCGAACTTCCCGTGATCGTCAAGGCAGACGTTCAGGGCTCGTCCGAGGCGATTGTGCAGGCGCTTGAAAAGGTCGGCAATGACGAGGTTCGGGTTCGCATCTTGCACTACGGTGTGGGTGCCATCACTGATACCGATGTTGGTCTGGCCGAGGCAACTGGTGCCCCGATTATCGGCTTTAACGTGCGTGCAAACGCATCGGCCCGGCAATCGGCGCATCAAAAGGGTGTCGAGATCCGCTACTACTCGATCATCTATGATCTGGTGGATGACATCAAGGCAGCGGCATCCGGCCTTCTGAAAGCCGAAGTGCGCGAGACCTTCATCGGCTATGCCAAGATTTTGGAAGTGTTCAACGTCTCGAACATTGGCAAGGTTGCTGGTTGCTTGATCACCGAAGGGGTGGCCCGCCGCTCTGCCGGGGTGCGTTTGTTGCGTGACAACGTGGTCATCCACGAGGGCACATTGAAAACACTCAAGCGCTTCAAGGACGAAGTCAAAGAAGTGCAGTCAGGTCAGGAATGTGGCATGGCGTTCGAAAACTACAGCGATGTCCGTCCAAATGACGTCATCGAGATTTTTGAGCGTGAAGAGGTTCAGCGCAGCCTGGCATGATCAGGGGCGTAGAAATGCGAAAGCCGGGGATCATATCCCCGGCTTTTTTCATTCGTGTGGCAGAAATCGATGGAACGTCACGCCGCTCGAACTTTTGAAACCGGATAGCCGACGAACAGTTTCTCGTCCACTTTCACAACCATCTTACCATCAGCGAGCGTTCTGACGACCAAACCCTGGATAGATACGCAACTTCCAACAGTGATGGTACGCAGCATTGGCCAATCCCCCATTAGCAATGTCACCACAATTAAGCACAAAAAGTTTTAAAACCATTGAAAAAATGGGCAGCGGGCACACTTTTCTGACAGTTATGAGGAATTTTTGTGACTACAGCCAATCCCTAAGGATAGGAATCAGTGGGATATCAGCCGCCGGCATAGGATACTTCTGCAAGTCTTTGGCTTTGACCCATGCTAGGGCCTGTCCCTCGCGTCCTTGAACGATGCCTTCCCACTTTCGACACGCGAAAAGCGGCATCAAAAGGTGAAAGGCATCATAGGCATGGCTCGCGAATGTGAGTGGGGCCAAGCAGCTCGACCATGTGTCGATGCCTAACTCTTCCTTAAGTTCGCGGATAAGGGCGGCCTCGGGCGTCTCTCCCTGTTCGACCTTGCCACCCGGAAACTCCCACAGGCCAGCCATGGGTTTTCCTGTAGGTCGCTGAGCAAGCAAAACCCGCCCATCCCGATCAATCAGGGCAACGGCCGATACAAGGACCACTTTCACGAACGGTAATCCGCGTTGATTTCGATATACCGATTCGTCAGATCACAGGTCCAAACGGTTCTGCGGCCTTTGCCCAGACCCATGTCGACCCGGATCAGGATTTCATCTTGCACAAAATGCGCGGCACCATCCTCTTCTTTGTACGTCGGGCTGCGCCAGCCGTCTTTGGCGACAAGAATATTGCCAAAGTGAATCGTTAGATTGTCACGCTCTGCCACGGCCCCTGATTTACCGATGGCCGCAACGATGCGCCCCCAGTTCGGATCTTGCCCCGCAAGCGCCGTTTTGACCAAAGGCGAGTTTGCAATTGAGAAGGCGGTCTTGGCCGCATCTTCGTCGCTTGCCGCGCCAGTAACCCGAATTTCGACCAGCTTCGTGGCGCCCTCGCCATCTCTGATCACTTGCAGGGCAAGGTCACGCATCACGCCGTGGAGGGCTTTTTCAAACGCCTTGGCGACGGGTCCCTTTACCTCACTCGCCGCTGATTGACCGGTGGCCGCCAGCAGCAACGTGTCCGAGGTGGAGGTATCGCTATCCACTGTGATGGAGTTGAACGTCGCGCCAACGTTCCGCGACAGCATTCGTTGCAGCATCGCGGGGCTGATTTTGGCGTCGGTAAACAGATAGACCAGCATCGTCGCCATATCGGGCGCGATCATGCCCGAGCCTTTGGCGATGCCTGCGATATGGATCGGCCCGCCGTCGCCCTGCACAATGGCCGAGGCACCCTTTGGGAAGGTGTCGGTTGTCATCATCGCAAGGGCTGCCATCTCAATCGCATCTTCGCGCAGATCGGCGACAAGGTCGGGTATCTTGGCCGTGATCCGCTCATGGGGCAACGGCTCGCCGATCACACCGGTCGAGGATGAGAAAACGCGCGATGCGGGCATTCCCAAAGCATCGGCCACCCCTGCGGTCACAGCAGCAACAGCCTCGTCCCCGACTTTGCCGGTAAAGGCATTCGAGTTGCCCGAATTCACAATGATCGCGGCCCCCGCATCGGCGGGAACGCGCATCGCAAGCTTGTCCTGACAATCCCGAACGCAGCCAGAGCGGGTCGAAGATGTTGTAAAAACGCCCGCCATAGCCGTTCCGGGCGCAAGGCGGATCAGCATCACATCTTTGCGGTTGGCGTATTTCACACCGGCTTCCACTGCCGCGAATTCCACACCCGGAATCCGCGGCAGCGATGGAAAGCCACCCTTGGGGGCCAAGGGTGAGACCACTTTGGATTTGGCCTTGGGGGCAGGCAGGGCAGCAACTGCCGAACCAACACTCTCAGCCGTCTTTTCCTTCAGCTTGCGGACCTTTTTCTTCAAGGTCTTTGCTTCGGCCTTCCAATCGGTCTTACCCATGGTCATCCCCTTTTACTTGTCGAGAAGCGTTGCATCACGCAGTAGGGCTGGGTCAAGTCCTTCTCCGGGGCGCGCAATGTCTGCTGCCTCAGTCAGGTCTTTCAAATGGCTCTCAACGGCGGCGCGCTCGATCTCAGCGGCCAATTCATCACGCGTCTCGTCCAAGGTGGGGGCTGCGGCGACGCGGCTTTCTTTGACCAAGATCAGGTGCCATCCGAAATCTGATTGCACCGGACCCGCGACCTTGCCAACTTCGGCACTAACGACGGCATCCTCAAAGGGTTTGACCATCATGCCAAGCCCAAACCAGCCAAGATCACCACCGTTCGCGCCCGACCCTTTGTCGGTGGAATTGGCCTTCGCCAGTTCGCTGAAATCGGCGCCCCCGTCCAACTCTGCCTTAAGGCTATTGGCCATTTCTTCGGTTGCGACCAGAATATGGGCCGCGTTGTATTCCTTGGCCGGGGTGACGCCGTTGAACTTTGCATCATAGGCCGCCTGCAGCGCCGCATCCGACACAGCGCTCTCCACGACGTTTTGCAACGCCACACCCGATACATATCCCCGGCGATTGTTTTCCAGTGCAAGCTGATCGCGCTTTGCCAGTTCTTTGACCGACTGTTCCAGCGCCGTTTGCTGGATCAACTGGTCCAAGATACCCTTGAACAGCACGTCGTCAGGCAAAGCCTGATACTGCTGGGGCAAAGTTTCGCGCAGCACAATCATATGGCCCAAGGTAATATTGGTGCCGTTGACGGTTGCCACGACAGTATCTGCCGACGCGTCTTGTGCCGTGGCCGGAAGCGCAAATGGGGCTGCAAAAGCACCCGCCAAGGCGATTCCCATCCAAAACCGGGATTGTTTCGTCATATTCACACCCTCCTGATCGGGCTGCGACCCCACCAAACGTTGACTATGGTCGGCCTCTCCCTTAAATCGCGGGGGTCGCGTGCGACGGGGCCAGCCGGCCTTCTTGGGCTTTCTATGGAAGGCGTTGGGGGCGGGCAAGGCCCTTGGTACACACGATCCTGTCAGGAATACCCACGGAGAACACATGCTGGGTCTTGGTACGCTTGCGCGAAAAGTCTTTGGTACCCCCAATGATCGTAAGGTTAAATCGGTTCGTCCCTTGGTCGCAAAGATCAATGCGTTGGAGCCGGAGTTCGCGGCACTTAGCGACGATGACCTGAAAAAACGGACGGAGGCCATGGCAAGGCGCGCCCAGTCAGGCGAAAGTCTGGATGACCTGCTGCCAGAAGCCTTTGCCAATTGCCGCGAAGGGGCAAGGCGGGCCCTTGGTCTGCGCGCCTTTGATGTGCAGCTAAAGGGTGGCATATTCCTGCATCAGGGCAATATCGCGGAAATGAAGACGGGTGAGGGCAAGACGCTGATGGCGACTTTCCCGGCCTATCTGAATGCGCTTGCCGGCAAGGGTGTGCATGTCGTTACGGTCAACGACTATCTTGCAAAGCGCGACGCGGAATGGATGGGCAAGGTTTATGCAGCCTTGGGTCTGACGACGGGTGTGGTCTATCCCTATCAGCCTGACGTGGAAAAGCGCGCGGCCTATCGTGCCGACATCACCTATGCGACCAACAACGAGCTTGGATTTGATTACCTTCGTGACAACATGAAGGGGTCGATCGAGGAAATGTCGCAGCGCGGCCATTTCTTTGCAATCGTGGACGAGGTCGACTCGATCCTTGTGGATGAGGCGCGGACACCCCTGATCATTTCCGGCCCCTCACAGGACCGGTCTGATCTGTACAAAGGTGTTGACGGCTTTATTGAAAAGCTGACCGAAGAGCATTTCAAGCTGGATGAAAAGACCCGCAACGTCACCTATACCGACGAGGGCAACGAGGTCATCGAGCGGCTTTTGCGCGAAGCGGGCATGCTGCCCGATGGGCAAAACCTGTATGATCCTGAATCCACCACCCTTGTGCACCATGTGACGCAGGCGCTGCGCGCCCACAAGCTGTTCACCAAGGATCAGCAATACATCGTGCGCGATGGCGAGGTGATGCTGATCGACGAATTCACCGGCCGTATGATGCGGGGGCGGCGTTTGTCGGATGGTCTGCATCAGGCGATTGAGGCAAAGGAAGGCGTGGCGATCCAGCCCGAAAACGTCACCTTGGCCAGCGTGACCTTCCAGAATTACTTCCGCCTTTATGAAAAGCTTGCCGGTATGACGGGCACTGCCGCGACCGAAGCTGACGAGTTCATGGAGATTTACAAACTGGGCGTGGTTGAGGTTCCGACCAACCGTCCAATTGCGCGCAAAGATGAACACGATCAGGTTTATCGGACCGCGCGTGAGAAATATGAGGGCGTCGTTGCCTCGATCCGTGAGGCCAATGAAAAGGGTCAGCCGATCCTTGTCGGCACGACGTCGATTGAAAAGTCGGAATTCCTGTCGGGGCTGCTCAAGGCCGCTGGTATCCCGCATAACGTTCTGAACGCCCGCCAGCATGAGCAAGAGGCGCAGATCGTTGCCGATGCCGGGCGCTTTGGGGCTGTCACGATTGCAACCAACATGGCCGGACGCGGCACTGACATTCAGCTTGGCGGCAACGTCGAGATGAAGGTAATGGATGCCATCGCCGCCGATCCTCATCTGCACCCCGACGAGGTGCGCGCCAAGATCGAAGGCGAGCACGCCGAAGAAAAGGCGAAGGTTCTGGCCGCGGGCGGCCTTTTCGTCCTTGGCACCGAGCGCCACGAATCGCGCCGCATCGACAACCAGTTGCGCGGCCGCTCGGGCCGTCAGGGCGATCCGGGCCGTTCATCGTTCTTCTTGTCATTGGAAGACGATCTGATGCGGATTTTTGGGTCCGAACGTCTGGATGCCGTTTTGTCCAAACTGGGCATGAAAGAGGGTGAAGCGATTGTTCACCCGTGGGTCAACAAGTCGCTGGAGCGCGCACAGGCAAAGGTCGAAGGCCGCAACTTCGACATGCGCAAGCAGCTGTTGAAATTCGATGACGTGATGAACGATCAGCGCAAAGCCATCTTTGGCCAGCGTCTGGAAATCATGGAATCGGAAGAGGTTGCCGAGATTGCCGAGGATATGCGCGTTCAGGTGATTGACGATCTGGTCGATCAATACCTGCCACCCAAAGCCTATCCCGACGCTTGGAATACCGAAGGTCTTTTGGCGGCCTGCCGCGAAAAGCTGAACCTTGATGCCCCCATCGCGCAATGGGCTGCGGAAGAGGGCGTTGATCAAGACGCGATGAAAGAACGGCTGGAGGCCTTTGCCGCCGAGTCGATGGCTGCAAAGACCGAGGCCTTTGGCGCTGAAACGATGCGGTCGATTGAAAAGCAGATCTTGTTGCAGACCATCGATGCCAAATGGCGCGAGCATTTGTTGACGCTTGAACACCTGCGTTCTGTCGTGGGGTTCCGTGGCTATGCGCAGCGCGATCCGTTGAACGAATACAAAACGGAAAGCTTTGCCCTGTTTGAATCGATGCTGAATTCTCTGCGCCAAGACGTGAGCCAAAAGCTTGGGGCGATCCGCCCCCTGACCGAGGCCGAGCAGCAGCAGATGATGCAGCAGGTTCTGGCCCAGCAGCAAGCGGCTGCCGGTGCCGATGTGGGCATTGCCCAGAGCGCACCCCAAGAGGCGCAAGAACCCGCGCCACAGCGGCTGGCCGGGTTTGATGAGGCGGATCCCTCCACTTGGGGCAATCCGGCACGCAACGACGCCTGCCCCTGTGGGTCGGGCGAAAAGTTCAAGCACTGCCACGGCAGATTGGTCTGATATTCGGGGCAGCGTGATGGCTGCCCCAATTCTGCCCCGCTTGGCCGGAAACATTCCCCGAATGTGCCACTGATTGGCCTGCTTTCGCAGCGATCTTCCACCCTGACAAAGTCTGGTGGAGGCCATGATGAACCTGCAACGCAAACTGACGCTGATGGTGGCGACCGGGGCTGTGGCGCTTGGTGCCGGCCATTTCGTACAAAAACAAGCAAACAGCCGCATGGCCGAGGGCAATCCGCCAGCCGGGGTCGTTATCTCATCGGTAACGCCCGTGGCCGCCGGGCCAGAGGCTATTGCAAGCCAGACCCCCACATTCTTGCCGCCCCTGATGGATGAAACGCCAACAGAAGCCACGGCAGAAGCCGAGATGGTGGAAAGTCCACCTTCAGCCAAATTGGCAATGACGGAGGATGCCACTGAACCCGACGAGGCTGCCATTGCCGCACACGCAACCGCCGTGGCCATCAATGATTGCGCGATGCAACTCGACCTTCTGGCACAGCCCGGCGCGATGATTGGCCTGACCCTTCTTGCACCCTGCAGTTCTGATCAGCGGGTCGTCTTGCGCCATGCGGGCCTTGCTGTCACCGGCAAGACATCCGCCAGCGGGGCGCTTTTCGCAGTTCTGCCTGCACTTGCGGCGGTGGCGGAGGTCGAGGTTCTGTTCCCCTCTGGCGATACGGCAAAGGCAACCATCGACGTGCCCGCAATCGCGGACATGCAACGCTTTGTCGTCCAATGGCAGGCTGAAGATGCGTTCCAGTTGCACGGTTTTGAAAATGGCGCAAGCTATGGCCAGCCGGGTCATGTCTCTGCCTCCTACGCGGGGTCGCCGGGCGAAGGCGCATTCCTGACGCTCTTGGGCGATTCCACAACCGATCTTCCGCTTTTGGCCGAGGTATTCACCTTTGGCGCAGACAAGGATGCCCAGATTGTCCTTGAATCAGCGGTGACCGAAGCGACCTGCGGTCGCGAAATCCTTGGCGAAACAATCATGGCAGGTCAGGGGTCCGTAGAAATAACGGATCTTTCGCTTGCAATGCCTGATTGCACGGCCATCGGCGACATTCTTGTATTGAAAAACCTTGTGCAGGACATGAAACTCGCAGCCGCAAACTAAGGGGCGGTAAAGGGTTTATGGGGGTAATCTTTTGGCGCGCGGCCCTGTTCGCCGCGGTCTTTGCCCCCTCAATCGCTGGGGCTCAGGATATTACCCTAAGCGCCCGAGAGGGTGGCCTTTCCATTTCCGGCAGTCTGCAGGGATATGATGGTGAATTCTATCGGATCGACAGCGCCTATGGCCTGTTGACGGTAGATGCCGCCGGTGTGCTGTGTGAGGGGCCCGCCTGTCCTGATCTGACTGCCCCAAAGGCAACAATCCGGATTGTCGGCTTGGCTGGGGTGGGTGAGTCTTTGCTGCCCGGCCTGTTCCAAAGTTTCGCCGCCGTGCGTGGCCTTGATTATGTGGACCTTGAGGGCGATGGATACCGCGCTCAACTTCGGGATCCTGATGGTGGGAAGGCATTGGCTGAGGTCAGCTTTACCGCAGCTTCGCCTGAGGTGTCGCGCCAAGACCTGCTTGCGGGGCGCGCCGAACTGATCTTGTCAGCCGCGACAGAGCCGGGGTTGGGCACGCGGGTGATCGCCATGGATGCGTTGGTGCCAATCGTCGCGCCAGACAATCCGCTGCCCGAGATTTCAACCCGTGATCTGGCGCGAATTCTGGCCGGAGAGGTCGCAAATTGGGCCGAGGTGGGCGGCCCGGATATGCCACTTGTCCTGCATGGTCTTGCATCCGACACGGCGCTTCAGCGCGCGCTTTCGGTCCGGCTGGGAAAGGACGTTGCGGCAAAGGTCATCCATCCCGACATCGCGGCCTTGGGTGCGGCCGTGGCGGCTGATCCTTGGGCCGTGGCGATGACGGTGCGTGCAGGGGTGATGACAGCGCGTGCCCTGCCGCTGACGGATAGCTGTGGCTTTCCCCTGCTGCCGTCGGCCCTTGCCGTCAAGGCAGAGGATTACCCGCTTGCCCTTCCGATCTATCTGTTGACTCCACGCCGTCGCTTGCCGCTTTTCTTGCGCGAGTTCATGGAATTTCTTGCAACGCCACAGGCGCAGGCGGCGGTTGCTGCTGCCGGATGGATCGACCGTCAGCCAGAGCGGCAACCGATGACCGCGGATGGCCTGCGCTTGATCAATGCGATTCAAGGTGCGGGGGAAGAAACCTCGCTCGAGGATTTGAAACGTTTGGTGGGGGTGATGGACGGGGCAGACAGGCTATCACTGACCTTTCGCTTCCAAGACGGGTCCAGCGACCTGGATGCCCATTCCCGCGATAACCTTGCCGATCTGGCGCGGTTGATCGAAATCGGGTTCTTTCGGAATACGGACGTGATTCTGGCAGGGTTTTCAGATGGATCAGGTGCCGCAGCAGCCAATCTAGCGCTCAGCCGGTCTCGCGCCGAGGGGGTTCTTGCTGCCCTTCGATCTGCCGTTGCTGGGGTGCCAGACGCAGCCTTCCCGGCGGTGGAGGCGTTTGGCGAAGCGATGCCCATGGCCTGCGATGAAACAAGCGCGGGTCGCCGCCTGAACCGGCGGGTCGAGGTTTGGCTGCGGCCATCCTTCAAAGGTAGCCCTGCGCTCGAAAACTAAGCTCACGCTCTTTTCCGATGATCAGGTGATCATGCAACGTTAGGTTCAGCACCTGACAGGCATCCTGAATCTGAATGGTCATCGAGATATCGGCCTGCGACGGGGTTGGGTCCCCAGAGGGATGATTGTGCACCAAAATCAGTGCAGAGGCATTGAGTTCAAGCGCCCGTTTGACCACCTCTCGCGGGTAAACAGGGACATGATCGACGGTGCCTTGGGCCTGTTCCTCATCTGCGATCAAGGTGTTCTTGCGATCCAGAAACAGGATGCGAAATTGCTCGGTCTCTCGATGGGCCATTGTGGTGTGGCAATAGTCCAAAAGCGCGTCCCATGACGACAAGACTGGCTTGTGCATCACGCGGGCGCGCATCATCCGCTGGGCCACGGCCTCAAGGATCTTAAGATCCTGAACTACGGCCTCTCCCACACCTTTGACCTGCAAAAGCCGCGCGGGCGATGCCGTGACCACGCGGTTCAGGTCGCCGAATGTCTCAAGCAAAAGGCGGACCAAGGGTTTGACATCTTGTCTTGGGATCGTGCGAAACAGCAAAAGTTCCAGCAATTCGTAATCCGGCATCGCGGTGGCGCCGCCTTCCATAAAGCGGCTGCGCAGGCGTTTGCGGTGATCAGCGATATAGGAGGGCAGGCGGTGTGACAGGGGCGCAGCAGGCGCCTCATCCTCATCCCCCAAGGGGGAAAAAAGGGGCAGCATACCGTCCTGAAATCCCTGTTTTGTCATCAAGGCAGGGTGCCCCTTTTTGGTGAAGGAAAGGTTAATCTGTTGCGGGAGACATATGTGGGCAAATCGGCAGTAGGTTTTGGTATCGCCTGACGCGAAAGAAAAACCCGCCGGTTTCCCGGCGGGTCGAAATCCTCATCAATTCCCTATCGGGGTTTGGTGTTAGCTTTTCATGCTATCCCAAAATCCCTTGACCTTGGAAAAGAAGGATGAGCCTTCGGGATTGTTTTCTTCGCTCAGCTTTTCAAACTCACGCAGAAGTTCTTTTTGCCGTGACGTCAGGTTGACCGGGGTTTCCACCGCCAATTCGATCAACATATCGCCCACCCCGCCACCGCGCAGCATGGGCATCCCCTTGGCGCGCAGGCGCATTTGTTTGCCCGATTGCGCACCCGAGGGCACCTTTACGCGGGAACGACCGCCATCAATCGTCGGGACCTCGACCTCACCACCCAAGGCGGCGTTGATCATGCTGACAGGCACACGGCAGAACAAGTGGACGCCATCGCGTTGGAAGATCGGGTGCTCCTTGACCTCGATAAAGATATACAGATCGCCCGATGGTCCACCCCGCAGACCAGCCTCACCTTCACCGGAAAGGCGAATGCGTGTGCCGGTTTCCACGCCTCCGGGGATATTCACCGAAAGCGCCCGCTCTTTTTCGACCCGACCCTGACCACCACAAGAGCGGCAGGGATTCTTGATGATCTGACCCAGCCCCGAACAGGTCGGGCAGGTGCGTTCAACGGTGAAAAAGCCCTGCTGCGCCCGTACTTTACCCATCCCTGAGCAGGTTGGGCAGGTCGTCGGTTCGGCACCACCCTCTGCCCCAGTGCCACGGCACGTATCGCAGCTGGTGGAGCTTGGGACATTGATGGTCTTCTGAACGCCTTGAAACGCCTCTTCCAACGAGACGCGCAGGTTATACCGCAGGTCGGAACCACGCTGCGCGCGTGAGCGGGACTGGCCGCCGCCGCGTCCGCCCATGAAATCGCCAAACAGGTCTTCGAACACGTCCGAGAAGGCGCTTGCGAAATCGGCATTGCCGGCTCCGCCAGGACCACCCCTTGAACCGCCGCCCATGCCACCTTCGAAGGCTGCATGACCATAGCGATCATATGCGGCCTTGCGGTCGGCATCTTTGAGCACGTCATAGGCCTCGTTCACCTCTTTGAACTGCGCCTCGGCGTTGGGGTTGTCGGAATTGCGGTCTGGGTGGAATTCCTTGGCCTTCTGACGGTAAGCCTTTTTCAACTCGTCCGCAGAGGCGCCTTTGGTGGTGCCCAGAACCTCGTAATAGTCGCGTTTTGCCATGGGTATGCACCCCTTTCCGGAACCGCACGAGGGCGGCCCGTTGCCGGCCCGCCCCCTGTTCCGATATGCGCGGTTTTACTTCCGCTTGTTTCCACCCAGATCCTCGAAGTCTGCATCGACGATATCTTCGTCAACTTCACGCGGAGCATCGGGGTCTGCCTCGGAGTCCGTCTGGCTGGACTTGTAGATGGCTTCGCCCAGTTTCATCGCGGCTTCGGTCAGGTTCTGGATGCCAGAACGGATCTTTCCGGCGTCTTCGCCTTTAAGAGCCTCTTCCAGCGGTTGCATGGCAAGTTCGATAGCCTCGACCGTGGTCGGATCGACCTTGTCGGAATGCTCGGACAGCGACTTTTTGGTCGAGTGCAGCAGGCTTTCGCCTTGGTTTCTGGTTTCCACCAGTTCCTTGCGCTCTTTGTCAGCTTCGGCATTGGCTTCGGCGTCACGGATCATCTTTTCGATGTCTTCGTCCGACAGACCACCCGAGGCTTGGATGGTGATGGCCTGTTCCTTGTTGGTGCCCTTGTCCTTGGCCTTCACCGACACGATGCCGTTGGCGTCGATGTCAAAGGTGACCTCGATCTGTGGCATGCCGCGTGGGGCCGGTGGGATGCTTTCAAGGTTGAACTGGCCCAGCATCTTGTTGTCAGCCGCCATTTCGCGCTCGCCCTGGAAACACCGGATCGTCACGGCATTCTGGTTGTCTTCGGCGGTCGAGAAGATCTGGCTCTTCTTTGTCGGGATCGTGGTGTTGCGGTCGATCAGGCGGGTGAACACGCCACCCAACGTCTCAATGCCCAACGACAATGGCGTCACGTCCAGCAGAACCACGTCTTTGACGTCGCCCTGCAAGACACCTGCCTGAATGGCGGCACCGGCGGCGACGACTTCATCAGGGTTCACGCCCTTGTTCGGCTCTTTGCCAAAGAACTTGGTCACTTCGGCCACGACCTTTGGCATGCGGGTCATACCGCCGACCAGAACCACTTCGTCGATGTCGCCCACAGTCAGACCAGCATCTTTGAGCGCGGCGCCACAGGGTTTCATCGAGCGTTTGATCAGGTCGTCAACAAGGCTTTCCAGCTTGGCGCGGGTCAGCTTGACCACAAGGTGCAACGGCTGGCCCGTGTTCTTGTCCATCGAGATGAACGGCTGGTTGATCTCGGTCTGGCTGGCGGACGAAAGTTCGATCTTGGCCTTTTCAGCCGCCTCTTTCAGGCGCTGCAGGGCCATCTTGTCCAGCGTCAGGTCAACGCCGAACTCTTTTTTGAACTCATCGGCCAGATAGGACACGATGCGCATGTCAAAGTCTTCACCGCCAAGGAAGGTATCCCCGTTGGTGGATTTGACTTCGAACAGGCCGTCGTCGATTTCCAGAATGGTAATGTCAAACGTACCGCCACCAAGGTCATAAACCGCGATGGTTTTGGTTTCTTTCTTGTCCAGACCATAGGCCAATGCGGCCGCAGTCGGTTCGTTGATGATTCGCAGAACCTCAAGGCCGGCAATTTTGCCCGCATCCTTGGTTGCCTGACGCTGTGCATCGTTGAAATAGGCCGGAACAGTGATCACGGCCTGAGTCACGGTTTCGCCAAGGTAGCTTTCGGCGGTTTCCTTCATCTTTTGCAAGATGACGGCCGACACCTGGCTGGGCGAATACTTTTCGCCGCGCACCTCAACCCATGCGTCCCCATTGCCACCATCGACAACGCGGTAAGGCATGTTCTTGAGGTCTTTTTGGATTGCGGCGTCATCGTGACGGCGGCCAATCAGGCGCTTCACCGCAAAAACGGTGTTGGAGGCATTGGTGACGGCCTGCCGCTTGGCGGCCTGCCCGACAAGACGCTCCGTCTCGGTGAAGGCAACGATCGACGGGGTCGTGCGTGCGCCTTCGGAGTTTTCGATGATGCGGGGTTGCGAGCCATCCATGATGGCAACGCAGGAGTTGGTCGTTCCAAGGTCGATACCGATGATCTTGGCCATGTTTTGATCCCTTTCTACAGGCGATGGTCGTGGCGCAGGCCCGAAAACGGCACCCTTGCCCATGGAGTGTGAGGAATTCCAGACTGCCCAGAACGCCCCTATGCGTGCTGTATATAGGAGGCCCACATTTTGGCTGCAACCGCGACGCCCAATGATCTGTCGTGAATTTTTTAGAAAGCTCTCTCGACTATACCCATTTCATACCCAAGGAGGTCCGATATGACCGTTTCGCTGCCAATGCTTCTCGGTGCTGTCCTGCCAATTTTGGCGACGACCGTTTTGTTTGCCTTGGTCTTGTCATTGGCCATGGTGCTGATGCCCAGATCAAAGGCTGATCCCTTTGCCAGGCAATCCTCGCGGACCAAAACATCTGTCTCGCGATAGCGATTCATGCGGTCTGGGTTGCTGGGTCCGTAAAACGGGCTAATTTGGCGGCTGTGCCTAGGGAATGTCTTTAGAACTGTGCAGCCGCCAAACCCGCCAGATGGAAAAGCCCCGGTCCCGCTTATCATTGCGGGGTTTGAACTTTATGAGGGGCTCTTGACCACACAAGATCAGGTCAATCTGGTTGAAACGCTCAGGGGTGTCGTGGCACAGGCCCCGCTGTTTGCCCCCCTTACGCCCGGCGGAAAACCGATGAGTGTTCGCATGACCTCTGCCGGACGCCTTGGGTGGATAACGGATCGGCGCGGTTATCGCTATGAACCCAACCACCCGGATGGACAGCCATGGCCTCAGATTCCTGACAGCATTCTTGCAATCTGGCGGGCTGTCGCAGCATGTCCGCGTGAGCCGGATTGCTGTTTGATCAACTTTTATGGTGAGGGCGCCAAGATGGGGCTACATCAGGATCGTGACGAAGGGGATTTCAGTTTTCCCGTTGTCTCAATCTCTCTTGGGGATGAGGCATTGTTTCGTATGGGTGGCACTGAACGCGGCGGACGGACACAAAGTATCTGGCTGCGGTCCGGCGATGTCATGGTGATGGGTGGTGCGGCGCGTCTGGCGTGGCATGGAGTCGACCGGGTGCGCCATGGCACGTCACCCCTTTTGCCGAAGGGCGGGCGCATCAACCTCACGCTCCGTGTGGTTGAGCAACAAGCAACATAGGCGTCAACGCCGCCGGTCTCTTTTGTTATTGTTAGTGGTGATCCAAGGTGCAGCACCCTTTAAAGGTGGCATTCCCATCGGGTGATTCCAGAAACATATGGGTAGAAAACCCAAAGTCGCGATCAGACATGCCGTCGTTGCACAAACCACGGCTGACAATCAAAGTCCGTTGCAGGGCCGGGCCCTCTTGTAGGCGAATCAGATAGCCTTGGGGCGATACGTACTCGGTGATCACCTCCATCGGAACTGCGCCTGTTTGGGGTGAATTGAATTCTGCCCCGCTGGGGTACAGGCTGACCGACCAGAACGGCTCTGTTCCAAGGCATGAAAACGGTCGCGGAACCTCAAAGGGGTCTGTTGGGGGCGTCGGTTCCAGATAGCGCAGGGCGATCCAACCATTTCCCTCGGGCAGACCAACACGCCCCCATTTGCCGTCTGACGAGATGTCCAACACTTCAATGGCTGTTGCAAACGGCTCTATATGCGCAAGGATTTCGGAACCGACGTCAGGTTCTGCGCGAATGTTCAGCAAATCATTCTTTGTCACGCCCGTGACCTGATAAGCGGCTGGAAAGGTTTCGGCCCGGATGACCTGCGGCATGATCATCAACGACAGGGCCAAGATCGCGATCACGCCAACGATTGTCAGCAAGCCGCGATCTCTCACCGTTTTGCACTCCAGCTTGCCGAAGCGTGTTTGCGGGTAAAGAATTCTCCCATCAGACCAATCAGGATACAAACCATGGTCACCATCAAGGGATAGCTGATCGAACTGTAATGCGGGTTATAGTTCAGAAAGATGAAGCCCCGCCCTTGGTCGATGGTGTGAAACAGGGGGTTCCAGTCGAAATAGGCCAAAATATAGGTTGGGGTCGCATTGGCCACGAACATCTTGCCGCTCGCGATCATGTTGGCGCGTTGGTAAACTTGGGCAAGGATGCCGAATAAATCTGGCTGCCAAGGGGTTGCCGCCTTGAACACCATGCCAATCGCCACGCCCGAAGCCCAAGACAGCAAGAACATGCCAAAGGTGCCAACCGGATCAAAGATCGTGATCGGGTTGATCACGGCATGGTAGAAAAACAAAAGCGCCGATGCTGACAGCACCTGAAGGTACAATGTACTTAACGCTGCCGCCGCGATCGAGATAATGGGGTTCATCGGCGAGTGTTTCATCATCGCCGAGGTTGGACCATCCGACGCAACCACAGCGCCAAGCGCCTTTGTATGGGTCATGAACATGAAGATGCCGGACATGATGTAGAGCAGATAATCGCCACGAATGGCGTTGCCCCGCATACCCAACAAATCAAACATCACATAAAAGATGACGATCATCAGCACCATCTGCACGAGGTTCATCAACAGCCCGATAATGGCGTTGCCATGGCTTTTGCGGACAGAGCGGACGGACGCGTGAAAGATAAGTTCCAGCATCGCTAACGCGCTGCGGGCCGGTGTCTTTCTGACCTCGGTACGAAACATCTTTGCCTCATCCTCAATAGGGAAGCCGCAGGAACCCCTCAACTTACCGCAGGAAATCTTGCCGTTTCCTTTGCGTCGATGATAAGGCGGCAAAGAGTGTTAGGCAACTGTCGTGCCTAGGAAGGCCCAGTTTTGCAGACCTATTCGGAGGGATAATGGATTTTGACCGTTTGATTACTGTAATGCGCCAATTGGCGTTGCAGGCTGGTGACCGGATTATGGAGGTTTACGACGGCCCCGACTTTGGCGTGAAGCTCAAGAGTGATTCGAGTCCGGTGACCGAAGCGGACGAGGCGGCAGATGCAATCATCTCGGACGGATTGCGCGCGGCATTCCCCGATGTTGTGCTGATCACCGAGGAACAAGCGGCGAGTCATGCCCAAACAGCAAGCACGTTCCTGATTGTTGACCCCTTGGATGGCACAAAGGAATTTGTGCAAAGGCGTGGCGATTTCACAGTGAACATTGCCTATGTGGAAGACGGGGTGCCGTCGCGGGGCATCGTCTATGCCCCGGCCAAGGGGCGGTTGTTCTACACGCTGGCCAACGGTGTTGCAGTTGAAGAGGTGGGGGCATTTGCCAAGGATCGGGTGGGCGAGCAAAAACCTATTGCCGTCAGCACGCCCAACAATGCAGCGCTGATGGTCGTGGCGTCAAAGTCCCATCGGGATGCGGCAACGGATGCCTATATTGCGAACTATTCGGTAAAGGACATGACCTCTGCCGGAAGCAGCCTGAAATTCTGCCTTGTGGCGACGGGCGAGGCTGACCTTTATCCCCGGCTTGGCCGAACAATGGAATGGGACACGGCGGCGGGTGATGCGGTTTTGCGCGGGGCCGGTGGGCATGTTGTGCGGTTTGATACGCATGAACCGCTCGGCTATGGCAAGTCGGGGTGGGACAATCCGTTCTTCATTGCCTATGCGCCCGGCGTTGACCTGAAGGCGGGATGACAGCCGAACCCCTTTCGGTGGTTGTGGTCAGCCGCCATCGGGCGGAGGCGTTGACGCGTTGTCTCTTGGGGCTGTCGCAGCAAGACCATCCAAAGATGGAAGTGATCGTGGTGGCGGACCCGCAAGGGTTGGCCGCCGTCATGGCCCAAGGGTTGACGGTCAAGACAGTCCCTTTTGACAAAGCCAATATCAGCGCGGCGCGCAATGCAGGCTTGGCCGTTGCGGCGGGAACCGTAACGGCCTTTATCGATGACGATGCGGTGCCAGAACCGACTTGGGCCAGCCGTCTGAGTGCGCCCTTTGCGGATGGTGCTGTGGTGGCTGCAACAGGGTTCGTCCGGGGCCGCAACGGGATTTCATTTCAATGGAAGGCGTCCGAAGTTGATGCCTTGGCACAAGATCATCCATTGGACGTTGATGAAAGCACCCTCAGCCTGCACAAGGGAACGTCACAGCGCGCGGTCAAGACACAAGGCACCAATTGCGCGTTTCGCACCGCTGATCTGCGGGCGATTGGCGGGTTCGACCCGGCCTTTCGGTTTTATCTTGATGAGGCGGATGTAAATCTGCGCATCGCAGATCGAGGGCTGACCGCCGTGGTCCCCTTGGCGCAGGTCTATCATGGTTTTGCCGCCTCGGCCCGTCGCAGGCCAGATCGCGTTCCTGTAACCCTGCATGATATCGGTGCCTCCAGCGCGGCCTTCTTGCGCAGGCATTCTCCCGCTCAGATCACAAAAACCAAGGCGCTCTTGCTCATGCAACAGCGGCAGCGCGCCCTTTGCTACATGGTGGCTGGCCGGATCGAACCGCGAGATGTGGGACAGCTGATGTCGAGCCTTGAGGCAGGATGGCAAGAGGGGATGGCGCGTGAGCTTGGTCGGGCACAGCCCCTCGTTTGGGATGGAAGTCCGTTCCATGCCTTGCCACAGACGGGTCCCCGCCCGGGGCGCGTCATCGCGGGCCGCAGTTGGCAGCGCAAGCGCCTGATGTCTGAGGCAAGAACTGCGGTTGCAATGGGACAGATCGTGACAGTTTTCCTGTTAGAACCCGGTTTTCGTCGGCATTGGCACCAATTTCATCCTGTCGGTTTCTGGCTGCAGACAGGTGGGCTTTGGGGGAAATCTGATCGAACGGCGCGGCGCTTGCCAATCGCCTCACTCCGGGCGCGTGTGCTTGCAGAGATTGAAAGGCTGCGTGCGACTCGCCCCACAGAGTTGTAAATTCGCGATGTGTGGTCTGGAATTGCGTATCTATGCACAACCGCCCAAAATATGTCATAGTTTGATGAATATCTTTTGATGCCTTTGTATGGTAACTGTCAGGAAAATCACCATTCGGTGGTACATAATAAGAACTTTAGAGTGAGCGTAATGAAGCAAAAGAAAGTCACGAAGGCAGTTTTTCCTGTCGCAGGACTTGGAACACGTTTTCTGCCAGCAACGAAGTCAATCCCCAAAGAAATCATGACCTTGGTCGACCGACCATTGATCCAGTATGCGATTGACGAAGCGCGAGCGGCGGGAATCAAAGAGTTCATTTTTGTGACCTCACGCGGGAAATCGGCTCTCGAAGACTACTTTGATGTGGCTCCCGAACTCGAATCTGCCCTTCGCAAGGCTGGCAAGGATCAGTTGCTGGAGGTGTTGAAAGACACCAATATGGACAGCGGTGCGATCGCCTATATTCGGCAGAACCGCCCGATGGGTCTGGGTCACGCAGTCTGGTGTGCGCGTCGTTTGATCGGGAACGAGCCCTTCGCCGTGCTCTTGCCAGATGACGTGATCGCGTCGGAAAAGCCCTGCCTTCAACAGATGATTGAGGCCTATGCCGAAACGGGTGGCAATATGGTCGCCGCTATGGAAGTGCCGCCGGAAAAAGCCTCCAGCTATGGTGTTCTGGATATCGGCAATGACATGGGCAGCGTGGTTGAGGCAAAGGGGATGGTTGAAAAGCCGCCGGCCGGAACTGCCCCGTCCAACCTTGCTGTGATCGGTCGCTATATTTTGTCGCCTGCCGTGATGACCAACCTTAACAAGATCAAGCAAGGCGCAGGTGGCGAGATCCAGTTGACCGACGCCATCGCCGAGGAAATTGGCCGCAGCAAGGTCTACGGCTATCGCTTTCGCGGACAGCGCTATGACTGCGGCTCCAAGGCCGGCTTTTTGCAGGCAACGGTTGCCTTTGGCCTTGCGCGCGAAGAGCTGCACGATGAATTCAGCGCCTATCTGAACGACATGATGGCCATGCAGAAAGCGGCTCAGTAGGTCCTTTGCGGGCTGAAACCTTCCTGTTGGATGTGACCCGGCTTGCCTCTCGTCTTGGACGGGGGGCGCTTACGGGTATTGATCGGGTCGAACTGGCCTATTTGCGCCATCTGCCGGAAACTGGTGTCCAATGTTTTGGCCTGCTGCGCACATCGGCGGGCATTGTTGTCCTGCGGCAAGAGGCGTTTAGCGTGATCGCCCAGTGGGCTGCCGGGACCGAGATCCCCCAGCGGCGCGATGTTCTGGCGCGACTTTCCCGACGAGGATCTGCCTTTCAGGGGCGCATTGAGACCGCCCTGCGCGCCCATGCGCTTGCCCGCTGTCCCATGATTTTGGCCGGTCGTGTTTTGGCGCGGATCTGCAAGGCGCCGACCGTCTATCTGAATGTGGGCCATTCCAACCTGACACATCGGATGATGCGCGCCCTTCGTTACGTGCCGGAGCTTCGGATCGCGGTTTTGGTGCATGACACAATCCCACTGGACCATCCCAACTATACACGCGCAGGGCAGGGCGACGCGTTCGCGCGGAAGCTAAAGGTTGTCGCTGACCATGCCGATGTGGTGATCCATACCGCGCCGTCAACGCAGCGCCTAACCGAGGGGCATCTGGCGGCCTTGGGTCGTGTGCCCTCAGCGCTCATCTCGCCCTTGGGTGTTGACCTGACTGAGCCCGACCCCGGACAATTGCCCAAGGGCCTGAACCTGAGCCACCCCTATTTCATAACGGTTGGCACGATTGAGCCGCGCAAGAATCATAAGATGCTCCTCGATATTTGGGAAACCATGGCGCAGGGAAAAGCGGAGGTTCCGAGCCTGTTTATCTTGGGCAACCGTGGTTGGGCGGACCCAACCTTGCTTGACAGGTTGGACAAGGGGGTTCCTGGTGTGCAGGTTTTGTCCGGTCTGTCAGACGGGGCGATTGCCGCCCTGATGCAAAATGCGCGGGCACTGCTGTTCCCAAGTCTTGCCGAAGGCTTTGGATTGCCCCCGTTCGAAGCAGCGGCGATGGGACTTGCAGTGATTTCTTCCGATCTTTTGGTAATTCGAGACAGTCTTTCGGACTATCCCGTTTACCTTGGTCCAACGGACAGCTATTCTTGGATGGAAACAATCCTTCTTCATGCATCCGGGAAGGGCACGTTAGGTCGGGGTAGTAGCAGGGTCGAAGTTCCAAGTTGGGAGGGACACTTCAACACTGTATTAAGCGGCTTGTGAAAGGGTCGACGGTGTAAGGCGCGTGGCAGGGGACGGGGCTTGGGCGTAGTGTCGAGATATCGGTTGCGATTGGCGCGCAAGCGCTGGTTGTTTCGGGCGTATCGAAAACGTCTGGAACTTCGCTCCGCCGCCAGTCGCACGAAAAGGATCAAGCCAGACGATATTTTGGTCTTCTCAACCCTGCGCAATGAGCGCGTTCGCCTGCCATTCTTTCTGAAATACTACCGTGATCTGGGGGTCAACCATTTCCTGATCGTGGACAATGGCAGTGACGATGGCAGCCGCGAGTATCTGGCAGATCAACCTGACGTCAGCCTGTGGACCTCAACCCACAGCTATAAGAAATCGCGCTTTGGGGCTGATTGGCTGAATTGGCTGCAATTGCGCTATGGGCATCAACATTGGTGTCTTGTGGTCGATCCGGACGAATTTTTCGTCTATCCCTTTTGCGATACGCGACCGATCCGCGCGCTGACAGACTGGCTGGATGCGTCCAGCATCAAGTCTTTCCCGGCGATGTTGCTTGATATGTATCCCAAGGGTCCCTTGGACGCGCAGCCCTATCGCGAAGGTCAGGACCCGTTTGAGATTGCGCAGTATTTCGACAGCGGCAACTATATTTTTCAGCGCAATTCACGCTTTGGCAATCTGTGGATCCAAGGGGGGCCGCGGGCGCGGACCTTCTTTGCCGACGCGCCGGAAAATGCCCCCGCTTTGAACAAGATTCCCTTGGTCAAATGGCATCGGGACTATGCTTATGTCAGTTCAACCCACATGCTGCTGCCGCGCGGTCTTAATCAGGTTTATGACGAATGGGGGGGCGAAAAGGCCTCAGGCATCTTGTTGCATGCCAAATTCCTCGACACATTTGCCGCAAAGGCCGAGGAAGAGATGCGGCGTGGCCAGCACTACGCAGCAAGTGCCGAATACAAGGCTTATAAAGCAGGGCTGCAAGCGCAGCCTGATCTTTGGTGCAAGTGGAGTGAGCGGTATATCAACTGGCGACAACTGGAGATTCTGGGTCTGATGTCCAAGGGGAATTGGGCTTGACCGTCGGCTTTGTCATGCTGTGCCACACGGCATTGGACCGTGCAGCGCAAGTGGCGCAGCATTGGGCCGAGCGTGGCTGCCCGGTCGTCGTTCATGTGGATCGCCGCGTGCCGCATGGCCCGTTTGCAAAGCTTCAGGCCGATCTGGCGCATTTGAAGAACATCCGCTTTTGCGGTCGCCATGCCTGTGAGTGGGGCACCTGGGGCATTGTGGCAGCCAGCCAAGAGGGTGCGACGGTCATGCTGCGGGAATTTCCCGAGGTGCGCCATGTTTACCTGGCATCGGGATCTTGCCTGCCCTTGCGCCCGGTTGAAGAACTTGTGGCCTATCTGGATGAGCGGCCAAAGACCGATTTCATCGAAAGCGTGACAACCGAAGACGTGGGTTGGACGGTGGGTGGTCTTGACTTTGAACGCTTTACGCTGCGGTTTCCATTTAGCTGGCGAAAACAGCGCCTGTTGTTCGATATCTATGTCTGGCTGCAACGGCAGGTCCGTTTTCGGCGCCGGATCCCCGCGGATGTGGTTCCGCATTTGGGCAGCCAGTGGTGGTGCCTGACACGCCGCACCTTGTCGGCCATTCTGGAGCATCCCGAACGCGGCGCGATCGATGGGTATTTCCAAAAGGTCTGGATCCCGGACGAAAGCTATTTCCAAACGCTCGTGCGTCAGGTGTCAAGCTCGGTGGAAAGCCGATCACTAACCCTGTCAAAATTCGATTTTCAGGGCAAACCCCACATTTTCTACGACGATCACCTTCAGCTTTTGCGCCGATCAGATTGTTTCGTCGCCCGCAAGATCTGGCCCGAAGCAGGTAAGCTTTATGCCGCGTTCCTGTCGAATGACCGCACAAGGCAAGCGGCGGCCGAACCAAATCCGGGCAAGATTGATCGGCTGTTTGCCAAAGCGGTGGAGCGCCGAACAAAAGGCCGTCCCGGTCTTTACATGCAAAGCCGCCTGCCCAACGAGAATTGGGAAAACGGGCGGACGGCTGGCCCCTATTCGGTTTTTTCAGGGTTCTCGGATGTATTCGAGAATTTTGAGATTTGGTTAAGCAAGGCAAGCGGTACGCGGGTGCATGGCCATTTGTTTTCGCCTGACCGCGTTCACTACGCCGGGGGCGAGGCTGTGTATAACGGGGCAATGTCCGATAGTGCGGCCCTGCGTGACTATAACCCAAAGAATTTCCTGACCAGCCTGATCTGGAACACACGCGGAGAGCGGCAGTGTTTTCAGTTCGGGCCGCATGACAACCAGACACTCAACTGGTTCATGGCGATGGATTCCAATGCGCAGATTTCGGTGATTTCCGGGGCATGGGCCGTGCCGCTTTTCCATTCCAACCGAAACTTCGGTGAGATCAGGATGGAAGCCGCGCGCCTGCAAAAGATCGAACAAGAGTACCTGAACATCATCCGCTCGGCCTTTGCGAAGTCTCGGGTGCGGATCTGGTCTTTGGCGGAATTCGTTGAAAACCCGATGGAGCCTTTGCAGACCATCATTGACGAAATCGGGCCAAGACAGGGCCGCCGCCTGACAGAGGCGCCGCGTATGGCTGATCTGGTCGGGTTTGGGCAGTTCCTGCAAAACTTGCGCAATCAAGGCATGCAGCCGGTCTTGATGGGCGATTTTCCCGTGGGTGATGATCCCAAGCCCAAATCCACGCGCCGCGGGCGCCCCTATCTGGTGAAATGAGTGGCGCAAAAATTCGATAGTTTCGTGATGTTCGCAGCCATGCGAACCGGGTCAAACTTTCTCGAAGCCAATTTGAATGCAATGCAGGGCGTGACGTGCCACGGCGAGGTGTTCAATCCGACGTTCATCGGAAAAAGCAATCAGGTAGAGTTCATGGGCCTGTCGCTTGCCGACCGCGCCGCAGATCCGATGGCATTCATCCGCACCATGCGGGCGGGCACGCAGGGGCTGTCGGGCTTTCGCTATTTCCATGACCACGATCCGCGGGTGTTTGACGCCGTTCTGGAAGACCCGCTTTGCGCCAAGATCGTCCTGACCCGCAATCCGATCGAAAGCTATGTCAGCCTGAAGATCGCGCAGCAGACCGGGCAGTGGAAGCTGACCAATGTCAATAAGATCAAAACGGCGCAGGCCCACTTTGACCGTGCCGAGTTTGAGGCCCATCTGACAGACCTGCAAGATTTTCAGATGAAGATCATGCATGGCTTGCAGGTCACCGGGCAGGCGGCCTTTTATATTGATTATGATGACATCAACGATCTGGATGTGCTGAACGGTCTTGCCGCTTTTCTGGGGGTTTCGGGTCTGGAAAGCCTCGACAACAGCCTTAAAAAGCAAAATCCCGAAGAGATCAGCCAAAAGGTTCTGAACGTAGACGAGATGGAGCGTGTGTTGAGCCGTCTTGATCGGTTCAATCTGGCCCGGACCCCGAATTTTGAACCGCGCCGCGCGCCAATGGTGCCGGGATTTGTCGCGTCGCGGAATGCGCCATTGCTCTACATGCCCATGAAATCCGGCCCCGTCGCCGAGGTGACAGGCTGGCTGGAGCGGTTTGGTGGGCTTGATGGCGATTTTACCCAAAAATCCCTGCGCCAATGGAAACGGGCGCGCCCCTTGCATCGATCCTTTACCGTCCTGCGTCATCCGCTGGCGCGCGCGCATGAGGCATTTGTTACGCAAATCCTGAGCGGGCAGTTCAAGGAAATCAGAAACCAACTGGCAAATGTCTACAAGCTGCCCCTGCCCGAATTGGGGCAACCCTATCCAGATACCAAGGCGCATAAAGACGGGTTTTTGGCATTTTTGAAGTGGATCAAATTGAACCTGTCTGGCCAGACGGGCATGCGGGTGGATGCGCATTGGGCCACGCAGGCCGCTATTTTGCAAGGCTTTGCGCAGTTTCAAAGCCCAGATCTGGTCTTGCGCGAAGATCGCTTGGCCGAGGGGTTGGCGTTTCTTGCCGCCGAGGTTTGCAAGCCCGCGCCCGAAGGCGCTGCCCCAAGGCCTGTCTTTGATGACGTCTTGGTGTCTATCTATGACGCAGATCTGGAAGATGCGGCGCGTGACACCTATGCCCGCGACTACATCGCCTTTGGCTTTCAGGACTGGCGCAAGGCCTGACTGCCCCTGCGTTTAAGGGTCAACGAAGACGCTTGAAAATCGCCGCACAGCCGCGATCAGGCCGCCTGTGGCGCCCGCGCTTCGGTCAGGATTGCATGTAGTTTGGACGGGTCTGTATTGGCCCGTAATTTCGCCAAAACCGATTGATCCCGCATGGTGCGGCTGACCAGCGCCAATGCCTTAAGGTGATCCACGCCAGAGTCCTTTGGCGCGAAAAGACCAAAGATCAGGTCAACAGGCTGGCGATCGACACTGTCATAATCGAGCGGTTTCTCCAGACGAATGAAAACGCCAACGATCCGGTCAAGATCCTCTAGCCGTGCATGGGGCAAGGCGATGCCATGGCCCACACCCGTGGGGCCAAGGCTTTCGCGTTCCTGAAGACCATCTACAGCCACGGAGGAAGACAATCCGCAGCAACTGCTTACCAACTCTCCCAGTTCCTGAAAGAGGCGCTTCTTGCTTGTCAGTTGCCCGACGACGCGAACGCCACCGGGCGAAAGTAGCTTGGAAAGTTCCATAGGTGGTCGTGTTCCCGTGCAGACCTTGGTCGCACTTTAATTGCTGTTTCGCGGGTCGATCCAGCCTATGTTGCCGTCTTCCCGGCGATAGACCACATTCACCCCGCCATGCCCTTCGTTCCGAAACACAATCATCCGTTGCCCGGCCAGTTCCAACTGCATCACAGCTTCGCCAACGGTGATGGAAGGGATCTTCGTTTCCATCTCGGCGATCACGATTGGTTGCAGCGTGTCGGGCTCCGCATCTTCGGCGTGCTCAGTTGAGGCGAGGATATACGAGGACGCGCCATCAAATTCAACTGGTGACGTACGGGAAGAATGGTGGTTGCGGATCCTGCGTTTGTAGCGTCGCAGTTGCTTGTCCATCTTCTCGCGGCAAGACTCAAAAGCAGCATAGATCTCGGTGGCATGACCCTTTGCCTGTGCGGTCAGCCCGGTGGACAGGTGTATCACGGTTTCGCAGACATGCTCATGCGCAACGCGTGAGAAAACCACAATCGCTTCGGTTGGCCGTTGGGCATATTTGTCAATAACTTCCCCTAGTTCGGCCTTTACGTGCGTTTGCAGGGCTTCGCCAATGTCGATCTGTCTTCCGCTGATCTGATAGCGCATGTTGTCTCCTCCGCGCGGCTTGTTACCTCTGCTGACGGCCTACGGCCGACACCAGCGGTTCTTGAAATTTAGGTAGGTAGTATGAGGCAGTCCTGCAAGGTCGCGGGGCCGTTGTACGGCCGCAAGGCAGGAGCAGGGCAGGGCGGGTTTCGCACACATTGACCCCATCAGGCGACAGCGAGGGGGGCTTGTCAACCGAATCGTGACGAGACTGTTACAGACTTTCGTCAGCTCATTCGGAAGTTCTGGCCCAGATAGACTTTACGCACGGTTTCATCGCGCACGATTTCATCCGTTGTGCCACTTTTCAGAACCATCCCGTCGTGCAGGATATAGGCGCGATCGACGATCTCGAGTGTTTCGCGAACGTTGTGATCTGTGATCAGCACCCCAATGCCACGCGCCTTGAGGTCTTGCACAAGATGGCGGATTTCCCCGACGGCAATCGGATCAACCCCGGCAAAAGGTTCGTCAAGCAAGAGGTACTTTGGGTTTGCGGCAAGGCAGCGCGCGATTTCCACGCGGCGCCGTTCACCCCCCGAAAGGGCAAGAGCAGGCGCGCGACGCAGGTGGGTGATCGAAAACTCTGACAGCAACTCTTCAAGCCGCTCTCGCCGTTTGTGCCGATCAGGCTCTGCAATTTCCAGCACGGCCAAGATGTTATCTTCTACCGAAAGACCCCGAAAGATCGAGACTTCCTGTGGCAGATAACCAATCCCAAGACGCGCGCGGCGATACATCGGCAAGGCCGTTACATCCTTGCCATCAATGATGACCTGACCACCCTCGGGCGTCACAAGGCCGGCTATGGAGTAAAAACACGTGGTCTTGCCCGACCCGTTGGGGCCCAACAGGGCAACAACCTCGCCCCGTTCCAGCCGCATCGAGACATCGCGAATGACGGGGCGGCGCTTATAACTTTTTCGCAGCGAACGGATCACAAGACCCGCCGACCCTTCTGTCACGGAAAGTCGCGGCATCGCTGCGCCGCCCTGTGGCGTCATGGTCTTGCGCCGGGGGCAAAGATTGTCTTCACGCCCCCTGACATTGCACCGGTGCCATCCTTTAGGTTGACCGACAGCGTTTGCCCCGTAATCGTCGCCGCACCTTGGGTCAAAAGGACATTCCCGGTCATCACGACATTGCCACTGTCGATGGTATAGACCGCCTCGCTTGCCTCGGCGGCGTCCGTCGGGCTTACAAGGGTGACGCCCCCCGTTGCGTGCAGGCTTTGGATGCCCTGACCGCCTTCGGCATATTCCACGCGGATTGCCCCTGCGGTCATCCGCATCTCGCCCTGTATGACAAGGACGTTTCCGGTAAAGAGCGCCCCGCCGCTGGCCTGATCGACAGACAGATTGTCAGAGGTCACCTCAACTGGAAGAGAGGTGTCTTGTTGCAATCCACCAAAACGCACACCCGCCTGTTGGGCGGCTGCGGGGCTGGCCAAAAGTGCAGCAATGAGAAAGGCGCGCAGGGCGTTTGACATGAGATGCCTATGTAAAAGGGCAGATTACTAATTTACTGGAACATATATCAGTTTCACTGCGCCATTGAAAACTAGAACATAGCGATCGGGCTGTGAAGGATTTTGCGACAGACGCATCGTGTTTGCCGAAACCGTGCCCGCCGGTCCGGTGGCCGTGACAGGCGTGGTTGCCTCGATATCAGTCTTGTCCATTGCCGCGGTCAGGCTTTCGCTTTGCAGGGTCCAACCTGATGACGTGGCAATCTCTACACCGCCCGAAAGGGTGATTTTGCGCCCTGATCCGTCAATAGAGGCTTTCGCTGCGACCAGTTCCGTCCGGGCCCCATCTGGGGTTTCCAAGGTCCCGGTCAGGGCTTTGGCATTTCCGGGCGAGTCTGCGCCCTTATCGGGGCGGGCCTCTTGCGCCGAAAGCGTCAGGGCGGCCCCGTCTGCCGTCACCCCGGAATAGGTCGGCTCCACCATGCGGGGTTCACGCAGGCGGTCTTCGACGTCCACCTCGGCATAGGGAATCGCATCTTCCGGATCTACCCCGCGCGCGACCAGAAACAACGTCGACAAGATCGCCAACGCCATGAGCGGAAAGACGATCTTAAGCCAGGCGATCAGCCGGGTATGGGTATCTTGGGCGGTCATTGGGGGTATGCGCTGCTCTGCTTTTTCCCAAGGCTACAGCTAAGGACCTTATACGCCAACCATTGCCGCGCACGGGTCGGCGGCACCCCGCCTAATGCCGGTCTAATGATTGTAGATATCACTAAGGTCGACCCACCCCAGCAGATCCAACTCTGCCCGCGTGGGCAAGAAGGCAAACAAACGGTTGGCCAGATCCATCCGCCCCTCGCGGATCAGACGCTTTTCCAACTCGGCCTTCAGCGCATGCAGGTAAAGCACATCAGACGCCGCGTAGTCCTTTTGCGCATCGGTCAGGGTTGCTGCACCCCAATCGCTGGTCTGCTGTTGCTTGGAGACATCAACGCCGACCATCTCCATCAGCAGATATTTAAGGCCATGACGGTCGGTAAAGGTGCGGATCAGGCGCGACGCAATTTTTGTGCACCAAACGGGCGTGGTCGTCACACCGAAGGCGTTTTTCAGCGCCGCAATGTCAAAACGGCCGTAGTGGAACAGCTTTAGCGTCTCGGGGTCGGTCAGCAGGCGTTCAAGGTTTGGGGCGCTTTTTTGGCCCAAAGCAATTTGCACCAGATGGGCATCCCCTTTCCCGTCTGACAGTTGCACGACACAAAGCCGATCCCGGCGCGGATCAAGGCCCATGGTTTCTGTGTCAATCGCAACGACGGGCCCGAGCTTTAGCCCATCTGGAAGATCGTTTTTATGCAGGTGAATGGCCATAGTGCATCCCATAAAGCGCCATAGCGGACCCCTTTGTGGAGAGCGCCTTGGCAAATATTGCCCATAAGACGAGGTCGCACTCCGTGATTTCCCTAAGCGGGAAAGGAACGACGGGCGCAGAAAGAAATCGCCTTTGGAAGTGATCGTGAAGAACACGGCCCCACAAAAGCTGCCGAAGAGCGGCATGATCGGCGGGGCAGTGTCGCGGCGTCGGAATATATCGACGCTTGTTCAAAAAAGCAAACGTCCCCCGAGCCCAAGGCCAAACCTGGCCGCTGCCCCGTGCCGTTTCGCGCGTTTTGTTCTGAGGCGCGATCGAAATGAAAGAAGCCCCGCAACATTTTCATGTTGCGGGGCTTCTTTTCGAAGTGGTGCCCAGAAGAGGACTCGAACCTCCACACCTTGCAGTACTGGTACCTGAAACCAGCGCGTCTACCAATTCCGCCATCTGGGCATCTATCGTGATGGGGCGTTTAGCGCGGCGCAAAAGCGGTGTCAACGGGCTGTCGCGTGGTTTTGAGCGTCTTCTGAGCTAAGAATTTCGCAGTGCAGGTGCCCTGCATGGCTGCGCTTTGCCGGTTCCTATGGGAAGAAGCCCCCTTCAAGGCCCCCAAGCCTTGAATTGCGGCCAATTGCGCCTTGTCCCATCCGGTTGAGGGGGGTATTCAGGCGGTCAGATCTCGAAGGCAATTGCAGGGCGCAGCATGAGTAAGCTTGTCACCATTTATGGCGGTTCCGGATTCGTTGGGCGCTATATTGCACGACGCATGGCCAAGGACGGCTGGCGTGTGCGTGTGGCCGTGCGGCGGCCGAATGACGCGATGTTCGTGCGCCCTTATGGCGTGCCGGGTCAGGTGGAGCCTGTTCCGTGCAACATCCGCGATGATGCGTCTGTGCGCAGTGTCATGATGGGCGCGGATGCGGTGATCAACTGCGTCGGCATTTTAAACGGGTCGGGCAAGAACAGCTTTGATGCCGTGCAGGCCAAGGGTGCCGAACGTGTGGCGCGGATTGCCGCCGAACAAGGCGTGGGCCATTTGGTGCAGATCTCGGCCATTGGTGCGGACGCGAACAGCAATAGCGAGTATTCCCGCACCAAGGCAAAGGGTGAGGCGGCGGTCTTGGCTGCATTCCCAACGGCCGTGATCTTGCGCCCGTCGGTGATCTTTGGGTCTGAAGACGGCTTTTTCAACCGATTTGCGGCGATGAGCCGGATGGCCCCGATCCTGCCGGTAGTGGGTGCGAACACGCGGTTCCAGCCGGTGTTTGTTGATGATGTGGCGCAGGCAGCGGTTTTGGCGGCTGACGGCAAAGCGGCGGCTGGGATTTACGAACTGGGCGGCCCGGATGTGGCCAGCTTTCGGGATCTGATGGCCATGATGCTTGGGATCATCCGGCGTCGTCGGTTGGTGCTGAATATTCCTTTCTTTGCAGCCCGTATTATGGGCGGAGCCTTTGATCTGTTGCAGGCGGTCACGCTTGGCCTGTTCAACAACGGGGTCGTCACATTGGATCAGGTGCGCAATCTGGCGCGCGACAATGTGGTTGGTGACGACGCAAAAAGCTTTGCAGATCTGGGGATTGTGCCGACGTCTATGGAATCGGTGCTGCCGGAATATCTGTGGCGCTATCGTCCATCGGGGCAATACACGGCCATCAAGGAATCGGCAAAGAACCTGAAGAAGGCTTGATATCTTGGATAATTTCGTCCTTTCCGCCCTGCTTGGTCTGCTTGAAGGGCTGACGGAGTTTATCCCTGTGTCCTCTACCGGGCATTTGCTTTTGGCCTCGCATTTCCTTGGATTTGAAAGCGCGGGCAAGACGTTCGAGGTGGTGATCCAGCTTGGTGCGGTTCTGGCGCTGATCTCTATTTATGCGGCAAAGCTGACGGGGCTTGCGCTGAATGCCCGCAGTGATGCAGGGGCCCGGCGGGCCCTGATTGGGTTGCTGCTTGCGTTTTTGCCTGCGGTTGTTGTCGGTCTTTTGGCGCATGACTTTATCAAGCGGGTGCTCTTTGAAAGCCCGATGTTGATTGCGGTCAACCTTGTTCTGGGGGGGGTGATCCTTTTGGTCATCGACCGGATCGCGCCAAAGCCTGTGTATTTTGACGCAACCGAATTGCCATTGCGCAAGGCGTTCTGGATTGGGGTTTGCCAATGTGTTGCAATGATTCCGGGGGTCTCGCGGTCGGGGGCAACGATTGTGGGTGCCCTGATGCTGGGCGTTGAAAAGCGGGCAGCGGCGGAGTTTTCGTTTCTTTTGTCCCTTCCCACCATGGCGGCGGCGGTGGGGTATGATCTGCTGAAGGCCCGTAACGATCTGGATTTTGGGGCGATTTCCGAGATTGCGATTGGCTTTGCGGTTGCCTTTATGACGGCGCTGTTCGTTGTTCGCGCGGTCCTTGGGTATGTCGGCAAGCATGGTTACGCGATCTTTGGATGGTGGCGAATCATCATTGGTCTGGCGGCTGCGGCGGCGCTTTTGGCAGGCTTTTAGAGGGATAGGTCACAAAGTGTGACCTAAATTTCCGAAAAAACGTAAACTCTGCTGACCTTCACCCGAAAAAACCTTTAAATAGGTCAGCATGACTTACTTTTATTCCTGTTTGGCCGGGAGTAAGAAGACGCACCCGAATGACCTTGCAGGGAGGCGATGCTATGGCCACGCAAAAAATGTTGAAATTCGTGACCCTGGGCAAAGAAACCCCGGAGAAGCGTCCGCCGACTCTACGTTCGCAGGATTTCCATGAAATCTATCGGGAGTACGCTGCCGAAAAGGCGGCGGAGCAGGCTGGGCGGTGCAGCCAGTGTGGCGTGCCCTATTGCCAGTCGCATTGCCCCTTGCACAACAACATCCCCGACTGGCTGCGCCTGACGGCTGAGGGGCGTTTGCAAGAAGCCTATGAGATCAGCCAAGCCACCAATACCTTCCCCGAGATCTGTGGCCGTATTTGCCCGCAAGATCGCCTGTGCGAAGGCAATTGTGTGATCGAGAATTCCGGCCATGGCACGGTCACCATCGGCGCTGTTGAGAAATACATTACCGACACCGCGTGGGAAAATGGCTGGGTCAAGCCGATCAAACCCGCAGTTGAGCGGGCCGAAAGCGTGGCGATCATTGGCGCGGGCCCCGGTGGTCTTGCTGCGGCCGATGTGCTGCGGCGCAAGGGATATCAGGTGACGGTTTATGACCGTTACGACCGCGCGGGCGGGTTGATGACCTATGGCATTCCCGGTTTCAAGCTGGAAAAACCCGTTGTGATGCAACGGGTTGAGCAGTTGGAGCTGGCGGGCGTTGCCTTTGTGCTGAACTGCAATATCGGCGTTGATCTGTCGTTTGATGCCATTCGTGGCCAGCATGATGCCGTGCTGATCGCGACAGGCGTTTACAAGTCGCGCGATATCGAGGCGCCGGGTGTGGGCGCGCGGGGCGTGGTCAAGGCGCTGGATTACCTGACGGCCAGCAACCGCAAAAGCTTTGGCGATGATGTGCCGGACTATGACTCGGGCGCGTTGAATGCCGCTGGAAAGCGGGTTGTGGTGATCGGTGGCGGCGACACGGCGATGGATTGTGTGCGCACGGCCATTCGTCAAGGCGCGCTGTCGGTGAAATGCCTGTATCGCCGCGACCGTGCGAATATGCCCGGAAGCCAGCGCGAAGTGCAAAATGCCGAAGAAGAAGGCGTTGAATTCGTTTGGCTTTCCGCGCCAAAGGGCTTTACCGGCGGGACGGACGTCGACGGCGTGATGGTGCAAAAGATGCGCCTCGGTGCGCCCGATGCCACGGGCCGTCAGATGCCCGAACTGATCGAGGGCGCGGATTATATCGAGCCTGCCGATCTGGTCGTTCAGGCGCTTGGGTTTGAGCCGGAAGAGATCAAGACCCTTTGGGGTGTGGAAGAGCTTGCCGTGACCCGTTGGGGCACCATCAAGGCCGATTTCCGCACCCATGCGACCAACCTGCCGGGCGTCTATGCGGCGGGGGATATCGTGCGCGGGGCCTCGTTGGTGGTTTGGGCAATTCGCGACGGGCGTGAGGCGGCAGATGCCATCATGGCCTATCTGAAACAGGCCGAGGTGGTTGCAGCAGAGTAAGTCACCTGCTGTACACCCCCCGTACACCCCCGGTGCTGACGATATGCGCCGGGGTGAATGGAGGGAAAACAGCGGGCTGGAGCGAGAAACGTCAATATAGTTGACCAAACCAAGAGGAGGGACGTGATGCGCAGTGTAGTCTTGACCGCCGCCTTGATGCTGCCCCTTCCGGCAACGGCAGGTTCATTCACCCCGCCTGAGGGATGCACGACTTTCATGACCGTGCAATCACGCCAATGCCGGGTTTCGAATCACTATAAATGTGCGGCTGATCCGGCAGGGGATCAGTGGCGCGCGGATTTCGATCAGCAGGGGCCATTCTTTCTGAGCCGGATCAACTCTGAGGCGGAATGGGTCGAGAGTTTCGACCTTGGCGAGGTGATCGTGCGGCAGGAATTGTTGCCGGGGGCGGCTGATCCGGCGTCGTTCAGCGATCTCTTGGCCTCGGGTCTGGACAGCTTTGACTTTGGGCTGACCCGCGACAGTGGCGAGCAATCGCTTGTGCGCGGCTTTGACCGGCTGACGGGGCGCAGCTTTACCATCGACGGCATTCCTTTGCGTGAGACCGAGTTCGATTTCACCGAGACGGATATGGGCGGGACGATCCTGCGCCAGTCCCGTGGCAATGAGTATATCAGCGAAGACATGCGGATGTTCTTTTCCGGACCGTCGCAGTGGAATGGTGGGGACGGGGAGTTTCTGCCCAGCGATGGCAGTCCGGTGGAGTTTATCTTTCCCGGTGAGCCGGGCTTTGCCGCGACCGAGCCTTTGTTTGACTGTGATCCCTTGCTGACCCAAGCCACACCTGACCGCGGCATTGTGCCGGTGGCGTTGAAATGAGTGCGGCGGCGGTTCTTGAAACGCGGGCAGGCGGCTGTCTGTGCGGCGCGGTACGGTTTGAGGCCGACCTTGTGTCGCGCAACTTTGGCGCCTGTCACTGTGCGATGTGCCGCCGCTGGACGGGGTCGGCCTTGCTGGGCATGACCTTTCCTTTGGCCAATGTGTGCTGGAGCGGTGAGGATCATATCGCCACCCGTCAGACCAGCCCTTGGGCGATGCGAGCATGGTGCCGGGACTGTGGGACGAACCTTTATTTCCGGGTGACGGCGGACAGCGCCTATGCCGGGGATATCGAGTTGCCCATTGGGATCTTGGATGATGCCAGCGGCCTGACCATGACCAACGAGATTTATATCGACCACAAGCCCGACAGCTTTGCCTATGCGGGTGAGGGGCGCAAACAGATGACCCGACAGGACTGTATCGAGAAATTCAGCCTGCTTGGAACCGCGTGAAAGGGGACTGCCATGACGATCTATGATGACGCTTGGGTAAAGGCCGAAGAGGCCAAGCGCGCGTGGCTGGACGCCAACGGGCTGTACAAGGCCGATGACGAACATGCCTCTTGCGGGGTGGGTCTGGTGGTTGCCATCAGCGGAAAGCCAAGCCGCAAGGTGGTGGAAAACGGGATCAATGCGCTGAAGGCCGTGTGGCACCGGGGCGCTGTGGATGCCGATGGCAAGACGGGCGATGGCGCGGGGATTCACGTGCAGATCCCGGTCAAGTTCTTTTACGACCAAGTGCGCCGCACCGGGCATGAGCCGGATGTGAACAAGCTGATCGCTGTGGGGCAGGTGTTCTTGCCGCGCACGGATTTTGGCGCGCAGGAACGTTGCCGGACGATCGTGGAAACCGAAGTGCTGCGGATGGGCCATTACATCTATGGCTGGCGGCATGTGCCGGTGGATGTGAGCGTTCTGGGCGACAAGGCCAATGCGACTCGGCCCGAGATCGAGCAGATCCTGATCCGCTGTGACAAGGACATTGATGCCGAAGCGTTCGAGCGTGAGCTTTACATCATCCGCCGCCGGATCGAGAAGGCAGCGGTGGCGAGCCAGATTCAGGGCCTGTATCTGTGCAGCCTGTCGTGCCGCAGCATCATCTATAAAGGCATGATGTTGGCCGAGCAGGTGGCGACCTTCTATCCTGATCTGATGGATGAGCGGTTCGAATCCTCTTTCGCGATCTATCACCAGCGCTATTCGACCAACACCTTCCCGCAGTGGTGGTTGGCGCAGCCGTTCCGCATGTTGGCCCATAACGGCGAGATCAACACGCTGAAGGGCAACGTCAACTGGATGAAGAGCCATGAGATCCGCATGGCATCCAACAACTTTGGCGATGCGGCCGAAGATATCAAGCCGATCATCCCCTCGGGTGCGTCGGATAGTGGTGCGTTGGATGCGGTGTTTGAGGTTCTGGTGCGGTCCGGCCGCTCGGCCCCGATGGCGAAAACCATGCTGGTGCCCGAAGCGTGGAGCAAGTCGACGACCGACATGCCGCAGGCCTGGGCGGATATGTATGCCTATTGCAATGCGGTGATGGAGCCATGGGATGGGCCTGCCGCTTTGGCAATGACGGATGGGCGCTGGGTCTGCGGCGGGCTTGACCGCAATGGCCTGCGGCCCATGCGCTATGTGGTGACGGGCGATGGCCTGTTGATCGCCGGGTCCGAGGCGGGAATGGTGCCTGTGGATGAAACCACGGTCCGCGAAAAAGGCGCGCTTGGGCCGGGGCAGATGATCGCGGTCGATATGGCCGAGGGCAAGCTGTACCACGACGCCGCGATGAAGGACAAACTGGCCGCCGCGAACCCCTATGGTGAGTGGATCGAGCGGGTTGTTGACCTGAACAGCCTGCTTAAAGACGTGCCGGAAAAGGCGCTGTTTGAAGGGGCTGACCTGCGCAAGCGCCAGATCGCGGCAGGCTTTACGGTTGAGGAGTTGGAGCAGGTTCTGGCCCCGATGGCCGAGGATGGCAAAGAGATGATCGCCTCGATGGGGGATGATACGCCATCGGCCGTGCTGTCATCGGTCTATCGCCCGCTGAGCCATTTCTTCCGCCAGAACTTTAGTCAGGTCACCAACCCGCCCATCGATTCCTTGCGCGAAAGCCGGGTGATGAGCCTGAAGACGCGGTTCGGGAACCTGAAGAACGTGCTGGATGAAAACAGCAGCCAGACCGAGATTCTGGTGCTGGAAAGCCCGTTCATTGCCAACGCCGAATTTGACGTGATGGTAAAGCAGTTTGGGGATTCGGTTGCCTTTATCGACTGCACCTTCCCCGTCTCGACCGGTCTTGACGATCTGCGGCAAGGGCTGGAGCGTATTCGCGCCGAGGCCGAAGATGCCGTGCGCTCGGGGGCAAGCCATCTGGTGCTGACCGATGAACACCAAGGCCCGGACGCTGTGGCGATGCCGATGATCCTTGCCACCAGCGCCGTGCACAGCGGCCTGACACGCAAGGGGCTGCGGACCTTCTGTTCGATCAACGTGCGGTCGGCGGAATGCATTGATCCGCATTACTTTGCGGTCCTGATCGGCTGTGGGGCCACCACGGTCAACGCTTATCTGGCGCAAGACAGCATTGCCGACCGGATCAATCGGGGCCTGATTGATGGCAGCCTGACGGATGCGATGCGCCGCTATCGCGACGCGATTGATGCGGGCTTGCTCAAGATCATGTCGAAGATGGGGATTTCCGTCATCTCCAGCTATCGCGGTGGTCTGAACTTTGAGGCCGTGGGCCTGAGCCGTGCGATGGTGAATGAGTATTTCCCCGGCATGCACAGCCGGATCAGCGGCATCGGTGTGTCCGGGGTCGAGCAAAAGCTGGAAGAGGTTCACGCCAAGGGCTGGCTGGGCGGCGCGGATGTGTTGCCCATCGGTGGCTTTTACAAGGCGCGGCGGTCGGGCGAAAAGCATGCTTGGGAAGCGCAGACGATGCATATGCTGCAATCGGCCTGTGACCGTGCCAGCTATGACATCTGGAAGCAGTATTCTGCCGCGATGCGGGCCAATCCGCCGATCCACATCCGTGATCTGCTGGACATCAAGAGCTTGGGCAAGCCCGTGCCGATTGAAGAGGTGGAAAGCATCACCTCGATCCGCAAGCGGTTCGTGACCCCCGGCATGTCCTTGGGCGCGCTGTCGCCCGAGGCGCACAAGACGCTGAACGTGGCGATGAACCGCATCGGGGCCAAGTCCGACTCTGGTGAGGGTGGCGAAGATCCGGCGCATTTCTTGCCCGAAGCCAATGGCGACAACCCATCGGCCAAGATCAAGCAGGTGGCGTCGGGGCGCTTTGGCGTGACGGCGGAATATCTGAACGCCTGCGAAGAGTTGGAGATCAAGGTCGCGCAGGGTGCGAAACCCGGCGAGGGTGGTCAGCTGCCCGGCATGAAAGTGACGGACCTGATCGCGCGGCTGCGCCACAGCACCAAGGGGGTGACGCTGATTTCGCCCCCGCCGCATCACGATATCTATTCGATCGAAGACCTTGCACAGCTGATCTATGACCTGAAACAGATCAACCCACGCGCCAAGGTGACGGTCAAGTTGGTATCCTCGTCCGGCGTCGGCACGATTGCGGCGGGTGTGGCCAAGGCCAAGGCCGATGTGATCCTGATCTCGGGGCACAATGGTGGCACCGGGGCCTCGCCTGCGACCTCGATCAAATATGCGGGTCTGCCGTGGGAAATGGGCCTGACCGAGGCGCATCAGGTGTTGTCGATGAACAACCTGCGCGACCGGGTGACGCTGCGCACGGATGGCGGATTGCGCACGGGCCGCGATATCATCATGGCGGCGATGATGGGGGCCGAGGAATATGGGATCGGCACCGCCGCCCTGATCGCCATGGGCTGTATCATGGTGCGCCAGTGCCAGTCGAACACCTGCCCGGTGGGGGTCTGCACCCAGAACGAAGCCCTGCGGCAGAAGTTCACGGGCAATGCGGACAAGGTGGTGAACCTGATCACCTTCTATGCGCAAGAGGTGCGGGAATTGCTGGCCAGCATCGGCGCGCGGTCGATGGATGAGATCATTGGCCGGGCCGATTTGCTGACGCAGGTCAGCCGTGGGGCGGCGAACCTTGATGATCTTGACCTCAATCCGCTGTTGATCACGGTAGATGGCGCCAGCAAGATCACCTATGACCGGTCGCGCCCGCGCAATGCGGTGCCCGATACGCTGGATGCCGATATCGTCAAGGATGGTGCGCGCTTCTTTGAGGAAGGCGAAAAGATGCAGCTTTCCTATGCTGTGCGCAACACGCACCGCACGATTGGAACGCGGGCCAGCAGCCATATCGTCAAGAAGTTCGGCATGCGCAACAACCTGCAACCCGACCATCTGACCGTCAAGCTGATGGGCAATGCCGGGCAATCGCTGGGGGCCTTTGCGGTGAAGGGCCTGAAGCTGGAGGTCATGGGCGATGCCAATGACTATGTTGGCAAGGGTCTGTCTGGTGGCTTTATCGTGGTGCGCCCGATGATGTCATCGCCGCTGGAAGCCTCGGAAAACACCATCATCGGCAATACGGTGCTGTATGGTGCGACGGATGGATATCTGTTTGCAGCGGGCCGGGCGGGTGAGCGGTTTGCCGTGCGCAACTCTGGCGCAAAGGTGGTGGTCGAGGGCTGTGGCTCCAACGGGTGTGAATACATGACCGGGGGCGTCGCGGTGATCCTTGGCCGGATCGGCACCAACTTTGGGGCCGGGATGACCGGGGGCATGGCCTATCTCTATGACCCGGAAGGCACGGTTGAAGAGTTCATGAACCTTGAATCGCTGGTGACCTGTGCTGTCAGCCATCCGCATTGGGAAGGCCAGTTGAAGAGCCTGATCGAGGCCCATGCCCATGAGACGGGCAGCCGCAAGGCCGCCAGGATCCTGGCCAACTGGGAGGCCGAGCGGATGAACTTCGTGCAGGTTTGCCCCAAGGAAATGCTGCCGCATCTTGCGCATCCTTTGTCGGATGAGGCGCAAAAGGTGCCCGCCGAATAAGAACGGCGGCCCACATCTCTGCAGTCTTGGCAAAGGCCCCCCATCTGGGGGCCTTTGTGCTTTGCCGGACTTGACCACGCAGCGCGCTTGGGGCCTATGAACAGATATGGCAGCGACCCCGAAGACATCACGCAAAGCGAAAGAGCCAGAGGCGGCCACGACGCCCCGCCGGCGGCGCAGGTCTGTCTTGCGCTGGGCGCTGCGGGGACTTTTGGGGGTGGCAGGCTTTTTTGCCCTTTTGGTCGTGGTGTTTTCCTTTCTGAACCCGCCGGTGAATGTCTATCAGCTGCAAGAATCCGCGCGCCTTGGCGGGGTGGAGCGCGAATGGGCGGCATGGGACGAGATTGCCCCAGTCATGGGCCGGTCTGCCGTGGCGGCGGAGGATGCGAATTTCTGCCTGCACTGGGGCTTTGACATGGCCGCGATCCGGGCGGCGGTGGCGCAGGGCGGCAATCGCGGGGCCTCTACCATCAGTCAGCAGGTCGTCAAGAACGTGTTTTTGTGGCATGGCCGGACCTATCTGCGCAAGGCGATGGAGGCGGTTCTGACCCCGGCGGTGGAGTTGATCTGGTCAAAGCAGCGCGTGCTGGAGGTCTATCTGAACGTCGCCGAATTTGATGAGGGCGTCTTTGGCGTGCAGGCTGCGGCGCGGCATTATTTCGGGGTGGAGGCGCGGGATCTGAGCGCGTTGCAGGCCGCGCGGCTGGCGGCGGTCTTGCCGGACCCAAAGGGGCGCAGCGCCTCGAAACCCTCCAGTTTCGTGCGGCAGCGGACGCGGGCGATCATGTCGGGGGCCGAGACAATTGCCGCAGACGGGCGCGCGGCCTGTTTTGAGGACTGACCGCTGACGCCTTGCGTCACGCGCCCGGTCGTGCCGCCAAACATCCGCATGATAGGGCGCAATCGGGCCGATGCGCATTGATCCCAGCCGCGTGGGGGGCTATCAGAGGGGTCAAAGCACCCAGAGTTTTTCATGATCCGCCTGTATCACTTTTCCCTCTCTCCCTTTTGCCGCAAGGTTCGCCTGACCCTCGCTGAGAAGAAGCTTGAGGTTGAGTTGGTTGAAGAACGCTATTGGGAGCCGAGCCCGGATTTCTTGCGGCGCAATCCTGCCGGAAAGGTGCCGATCCTGAAGTTGGAGAGCAAGACGCTGAGCGAAAGTCAGGCGATCTGCGAATATCTGGACGAGACCTTTCCAACCCCGGCCCTGATGCCGCGCGACCCCGAGGTGCGCTATGAGGTGCGGCGGATTTGCGCGTGGTTTGACGATAAGTTCCATGAAGAAGTGACCTCAAAGCTGCTCTATGAGCGGGTGAACAAGAAGGTCATGAAGCTGGGCTATCCCGACAGCAAGAATGTGAAGTTCGGCGCGGGGCGGATCAAGTTCCATATCGACTATATGGCATGGATTCTGGATCAGCGGCGCTGGCTGGCGGGCGATGTGATGACGCTGGCCGATTTCACCGCTGCCGCGCATCTGTCGTGCCTTGATTATATCTCGGATGTGGATTGGAACCGGTCGGCCACGGTCAAGGACTGGTATGCCAAGATCAAGTCGCGCCCGAGTTTCCGCACGCTGCTGGCCGATCAGGTGCCGGGGTTTCCGCCGCCTGCGCATTACGCCGATCTGGATTTCTGATCCCGACCGGCGCAGGGGGGCTGTCTGCCCCCCTTATCGCGTTTTGCCGGGGGGCAAAACGCTGACCCCCCGAGGATATTTTTGAACAGATGAAGATCAGGCGCGTTTCGTGAGTTGCGCGATGCCAAGCGTGTGCAGCACCTTTGCCTCGATCTGGGCGGCGTCCATCCCGGCCACGCGATACATCGCCTCGGGCGAGGCTTGGTCGATGAATGTGTCGGGCAGCACCATGGAGCGGTATTTCAGCCCGGTGTCGAACAGCCCTTCTTCGGCCAGAAGCTGCGCCACATGGCTGCCAAAGCCGCCTATGGCGCCCTCTTCAATGGTGATCACCGCCTCATGGTTGCGGGCGAGGTTGAGGATCAGGTCATGATCCAGCGGTTTGGCAAAGCGGGCATCGACCACGGTGGGCGTAAGGCCCTTTTGCGCGAGGCTTTCAGCTGCTTTCAGCACCTCGGCCAAGCGGGTGCCGAAGGAGATCAGGGCGACACGGTTGCCTGATTGGATCAGGCGGCCTTTGCCGATTTCGAGCGGGGTGCCATTCTTTGGCATCTCAATCCCGACGCCCTCGCCGCGTGGAAAGCGGAAGGCGATGGGGCCGTCGTCATGGGCGGCGGCGGTGGCGACCATATGGACGAGCTCTGCCTCATCCGCGGCGGCCATCACCACCATGCCGGGCAGGTTGGCAAGGAAGGCCACGTCAAAGCTGCCCGCATGGGTGGCCCCATCGGCCCCGACGAGGCCTGCGCGGTCAATGGCAAAGCGCACGGGCAGGCGCTGGATGGCGACGTCATGCACCACCTGATCATAACCGCGCTGCAAGAACGTGGAATAGATCGCGCAGAAGGGCTTCATCCCGCCTGCCGCAAGGCCCGCCGAAAAGGTGACGGCGTGTTGTTCGGCAATGCCCACATCAAAGCAGCGTTTGGGGAAGCGGTCTTGAAACAGGTTGAGGCCGGTGCCATCGGGCATGGCGGCGGTGACGGCGACGATTTTCTCATCGCGTTCAGCTTGGGCAATCAGGGATTGGGCGAAGACCTTGGTATAGGCGGGGGCGTTGGAGACGGCCTTGGCCTGCACCCCGGTCAGCACATCGAATTTGCCCGTGGCATGGCCGCGGTCACGGGCCGCCTCGGCCGGGGCGTAGCCTTTGCCCTTTTTGGTCAGCACATGGATCAGGATCGGTCCCGTGGCGCGCGCGCGGGCGGTGCGCAGGACGGGCAGGAGTTGGTCAAGGTCATGGCCGTCGATAGGGCCGATGTAGCTGAAGCCCAACTCCTCAAACAAGGTGCCGCCGACGGCCATGCCTTTGAGCATTTCCTTGGCCCGGCGCGCGCCTTCTTGAAACGGGGGGGGCAGCAGGCCAAGGGCACCCTTGGCGGCGGCCTTGAGATCGTGCAACGGGGCCTCGGCATAAAGGCGCGAGAGATAGCTGGAGAGCGCGCCGACGGGCGGGGCGATGGACATTTCATTGTCGTTGAGGATGACGAAGAGGCGCTTTTTCAGGTGGCCTGCGTTGTTCATCGCCTCGAACGCCATGCCGGCGGACATGGAGCCGTCACCGATCACCGCCACTGCATCGCCCGGATCGCCGCCCAGATCGGCCGCCATGGCAAAGCCCAGCGCCGCCGAAATGGAGGTGGAGGAATGCGCGGCACCAAAGGGGTCATAGGGCGACTCGGACCGTTTGGTAAAGCCTGACAGGCCGCCCTCGGTGCGCAGGGTGCGGATGCGGTCGCGCCGCCCGGTCAGGATCTTGTGCGGATAGCACTGGTGGCCGACATCCCAGATGATCTTGTCGCGGGGCGTGTCAAAGACCGCATGCAGCGCCACGGTCAGTTCCACCACGCCCAGACCCGCACCAAGGTGGCCGCCGGTGACGGAGACGGCGGAAATCGTCTCGGCCCGCAGATCATCGGCGAGTTGGCGCAGCTCACGGTCGCTGAGGCCCTTCATGTCGGCGGGCACACGGACGCGATCAAGGAGCGGGGTTTTGGGGAGGTCGGTCATTGCGGGCCTTTCCGGGCGCGTCAGCTGTCGCGCGCGATAACGAAGCGGGCGGCGTCGATCAAGGTGTGGGCTTTGTGCCCGTAAGAGGCAAGGTGGTGTTCTGCCTCATCCACCAGCGATCTGGCGCGGGCCTGCGCACCTTCAAGCCCGAGGAGGGAGACAAAGGTCGCTTTGCCGGCGGTTGCGTCCTTTTGCAGGCGTTTGCCGGCAACAGCGGCATCGCCGGTCACATCCAGAATGTCGTCGGCGATCTGGAAGGCAAGGCCAAGGGCGGTGGCATAGGCGCGAAGCGGTGCCGGATCGGCCCCGGCGATGATGGCCCCCGCCTCGGCTGACCAGCGGATCAGCGCGCCGGTCTTGCCCGCCTGCAGCCGGGTGATCTGGTCAAGGCTGAGGGGGCTGGCGGCGGTTTCGGCGGCGATGTCGAGGGCCTGACCCAGCACCATGCCTTGCGCCCCCGAGGCGAGGGCGAGGCCGCGCACAAGGGCGATCCGGGTCTCGGCGCTGCCCAAGGCAGGGTCGGTCAAGAGTTCAAACGCAAGGGTTTGCAACGCGTCACCGGCCAGAACGGCGGTGGCCTCATCCCATTTGACATGGACGGTGGGCTGGCCCCGGCGCAGATCGTCGTCATCCATGCAAGGCATGTCATCATGGACAAGGGAATAGGCGTGCAGCGCCTCGACCGCCGCTGCCGCGCTGAGGGCGGTTTCGGGGGCGATCCCGAACATCGCGGCACTTTCCAGCACCAGAAAGCCGCGCAGGCGTTTGCCGCCCGACATGGCATAGCGCATGGCGTGGATCACGGGTTCGTCGGCACGGTCGGCCAAGGCGGTATTCAGGCGGGTTTGAACGCGGACAGCGGCCAGTGACAGGGCCGTGGGAAATGTCGGGGCGGCAGACAGGGTCACATCCCCTCCACCGGGGTGGTGCCAATGGCACGGCCCTCTTGCGCGCGGATGAGTTCCACCTTTTCCTCGGCGGCCTTGAGCTTTTCGGCGCAGTGCGCCTTGAGTGCGGCGCCGCGCTCATACAGCTTTATCGAATCCTCCAGCGCGACGTCGCCGCGTTCAAGTTGGGTGACAACCTGCTCCAGCGCCGCCATCGCCTCTTCAAAGCTCATCTCGGGGATGGGTTTATCTGTCATCCGTCGGCCTTCCCAATTCGTGCACATGTGCGGCCACGCTAGCGGCCAAAGCGGGAAGATCATAGCCCCCCTCAAGGCAGGATACCACCCGGCCTGCGCAGGTCGCGTCGGCCACATCGCAGATCGCGCGGGTCAGGCAGGCAAAGTCGGCCTCCACCCAGTTCAGCCCGGCCAAGGGATCATCACGATGGGCGTCAAACCCGGCGCTGATCAGGATCAACTCTGGCCGCCATGCTTGGAGTTCCACTAGAACCGGCTCCCACGCCGCCCACATCGCGCGCCCGTCGCTGCCAGAGTGCAGGGGCAGGTTGGTGATCTGGCCATGTGCGCCGCGTTCCGTGGCAGCACCGGAGCCGGGATAGAGCGGCATCTGATGCGACGAGACAAAGCGGATGTTGGGCTGATCCCACAACAGGTCTTGGGTGCCATTGCCGTGGTGCACGTCAAAATCCAGAACCGCCACGCGCGAAAGGCCATGCACCTGCACCGCGCGGCAGGCGGCAATCGCCACGGTGCCAAAGAGGCAAAAGCCCATGGCGGTTTCGCGTTCGGCATGGTGGCCCGGCGGGCGGCAGGCGACAAAGGCGCGGCCCCCGTCGGCCACGACTGCGTCCACCGCCGCACAGGCCCCGCCCACGGCGCGCAGGGCGGCGTTCCATGATCCGGGCGACAGGAAGGTATCCCCATCCACCTGCGCCCAGCCCTGATCGGGGATCGCTTGGCGGATACGGTCGATATGGGATTGCGGGTGGCCGCGCAGCAGATCGGCCTCTGCCCCCAGCGGGCAGTCGAGGCGGGGATAGGGCAGGCCCGACAGCCCATGTTCAACCGCGCGCAGGCGTGCGACCTGCTCGGGGTGGCCCGGTGGGGTTACGTGATCAAGGCAGTCGGGATGGGTATAGATCCGCATCATTCCCCACTAGTCCGGTTGCAGCAAGTAACCCTCGCCTCGCACGGTCTGAAGGTATCGGGGCTGTTTGGGGTCATCCTCGATCTTGCGGCGCAGGCGGGTGATCTGCACATCGACGGCGCGTTCCTGTGCGGCGTCATCGCGGCCCAGATCGGCGACAAGCCGTTCGCGGCTGATGGCATGGCCGGGGTTGGAGGAGAACAGCCGCATCAGCGCCGCCTCGGTCGCGGTGAGGCGGATGTGATCGGGGCCGCGCCACATTTCGCCGCGATCCATGTCATAGCGCACGGCGCCAAGATGCAGCACGCGGGGCGGGGCCTCGGTCTTGACCTGTGGCACCCGGCGCAGAATGGCGTTGATGCGCAGCAAAAGCTCTTTGGGTTCAAAGGGCTTGCCAAGGTAATCATCGGCCCCTGCCTCAAACCCCTCAATCCGGCTGGAGGTTTCGCCCTTGGCCGTGAGCAGCAGGATCGGCGTCTGCATCTTTTGGCGCAATTCGCGGGTGAGGCTGATGCCATCCTCGCCCGGCATCATCACGTCCAGAATGATCATGTCAAATTCCAGCCCGCCCAACAGCCTGCGCGCCTGTGCGCCATCGCGGGCGACCGAGACGAGAAAGCCGTTGCGGATCAGGAATTTTTGCAAGAGGCCGCGAATGCGTTCGTCATCGTCGACCACCAGCAAATGCGCGTCGATCTGGGTCATGCGCCGCTCTCCTTCAGGCCCTGATACTGTTTGCGCAACTCTGGGTCCATCATCGCCTCCAGCACCTGACGAAAGCCTGCCACGGCCTGAGGCCCCGCGGCGCGATAGGCGGCGCGCATCCGGGCGCGCTGGGCGTCTGACAGTTCACGCTCCAGCGCCTCGCCCTTTTGGGTCAGGTGCAGGTGACGCTCGCGCTTGTCGCGGCGACCGATGCGGGCCTCGACCAGACCATCCTCAATCAGGCTGCGCAGCACGCGGTTCAACGATTGCTTGGTGACCCCCAGAATCGTCAGCAGGTTGGACACGGTGGTGCCGGGGCTGCGGTGGATGAAGTGGATGGCGCGGTGATGGGCGCGGCCATAATCCATCCCTTCCAAGATGCGGTCCGGGTCGGCGGTAAAGCCGCGATAGGCGAAAAACATCGCCTCTATCCCTTTGCGCAGCTGCTCATCTGTCAAAAACAGAAGGCTTTCGCCACTGGCGGTTGGGTCTGCCATGCCTTGCTCCCTCTTTGCGGCAAAGGTATGTCAGCGTTGTTGACTTTCCAAGAGCCAACTGTTAGCCCACATCCGGTTTTGCGCAATATTATGTCCGAAGTGGGCCTATTTGGCGCAACAAAGCGAAACGCGGAGGGGTCTCATGGCTGGGTATGACGATAAGGACGGGTTCATCTGGATGGATGGCAAGCTGGTGGATTGGCGGGATGCGAAGGTCCATGTCCTGACCCATGCCATGCATTACGCCAGTTCCGTGTTCGAGGGCGAGCGCTGCTATAACGGCAAGATCTTCAAATCGGTGGAACATTCGCACCGCCTGCGCAAATCGGGTGAGCTGTTGGATATGCCGCTGCCCTATTCGGTCGAAGAGATCGAGGCCGCGAAAGAGGCGGTGCTGAAGGCCAATAACCTGACCGACGCCTATGTGCGTGCGCTGGCATGGCGCGGCGCGGGTGAGGATATGGGCGTGGCGGCCAAGCGCAATCCGATCCGCATGGCGGTGGCGGTGTGGTCATGGGGCAATTACTATGGCGATGCCAAGTTCAAAGGCGCCAAGCTGGACATTGCCAAGTGGAAGCGCCCCAGCCCCGATACCATCCCGCACGCGGCCAAGGCGGCGGGTCTGTATATGATCTGCACCATGTCCAAACATGCCGCCGAGGCCAAGGGGTGCTCGGATGCGATGATGTTTGACTATCGCGGCTATGTGGCCGAGGCGACCGGGGCCAATATCTTTTTCGTCAAGGATGGCGAGGTTCACACCCCGATCCCGGATGCGATCCTGAACGGCATCACCCGTCAGACCGTGATTGGCATGCTGAAGGGCATGGGCGTCAATGTGATCGAGCGTCGGATTGAGGCGGCAGAGTTGGAAGGGTTCCAGCAATGCTTCCTGACCGGCACGGCGGCTGAGGTCACCCCGGTCGGCCAGATCGGCGACTATAACTTTGAGGTCGGCGATCTGTGCAAGCGGGTTTCAACGGATTACGAAAAGCTGGTCCGGGCCTGAGACTGAAAGAATAGCGAAACCCCGCGGTCAAGCGACGCGGGGTTTTGCAGTATCAGAGCCTGATTTCCAAATGCGCCACCCCGTCCGATGTACGATCAAAGGATCGCCCGTCTGGCCCGATCACCTTGGTGATGCGCCTGCGAAAGTTGGAAAAGCTGTCAAAGCTGACCACATCCACGGCCTCTGCCAGATGCAGCACCACGGAATAGCGCCCGTCAGACAGCTGCGTGAGGCCCAAAACCTCGGCCACAAAGGGTTGCTTCAGATAGCGCCCTTCGACGATCTGCCCCATCGCCACCGGCGGACGCGGGGCGTTCCCGATTTTGGCGTGCAGGGTGTTCCAATCCCGGAACCCAAGGCTTTTGGCGATAAGTTCCAGAGATTGCGAATGGCTGGCCTCTTGCCCCGAGGCGATCAGGCTGGCGCGCAGGGCTTTGGCCTGCGCTTTGGCGGCGTCTATGGATGGAAGTACCCCAGTCATCGGATGGTCCTTTCAGAACCGTCGGGGTCATGTCTCACGGTGCCTGCATTGCCATGACGATCCCCGACAGAAAAAGGAACAGCCAGATGTAAATCGGGGCTTCACCACGGCCAAGGGCCTGCAGGCGGCGGGGGCCCGGCCCCTGCCGCTGTGATAGATATGGCCGTCAAAGGTGTCAACAGCGCCGGTGGCTTAGGCGTTTTGCCCGCGCTCAATCCGCAAGAAGTGTTTCAGGCGGCTGGGGCCTGCGGGTTTTTGCGTGGTGTGGAACCCCTCACGCGGGGTGCGGGACAGGCGCAAGAATTCCGCGGTGCGGGTGCCTGTGCTGGGGCTGCGCTTGTCGGCCAGATGGCGGCCTTGTGGCTGGAAAGTCATGGCGGCATGGCGTTGCATGGGGATCCTCCTTTGGTTTCCGATCGCGAACTATAGCGCGAAACGGCCAAATCTCCAAACCGGGGCACGTCAGGTATACCTTACGTAAGGGAAATCACGGTTCGTGCTATGGTTGTATCACGGTGCATGTCGCCGAACATCGCTATTTCACAAACATTTTATCACCTTAGCGGAGAAAACCCATGTTGGATGTCTCGCATTTTGAACTGATTTGGAAACCACAATCCCCTGCGGCCCCGGCCGGAGTGGCCAATGTGGATTCGGTGATTCAAGGTTATTTCCTTGAGATTACCAATCTTGAAGACAGCGAATATGTTTATACGGTTGAATTTGTTGCAGCCGCTGTCACCGACACGAACCGCAGCCTTTCGGGCAATACCTTGGTGTTTGTCGACACGCCTGCCGCTGACAATACGGCGGGCTTTTTATCCGGGTCGATCAACGCGACAGTCTTTCGCCCCTCAACCGGCGGGATACGTATCCCGGCAAGGAGCACAGCGCTGATTGCGGTCTTGCCATCGGCCTTTGGGCCAAATCCTGCCGATATGACGCCGCTGGCGGGCCCGACATTCGAGGTGCGGGGCTATGTCCGCCTGCGTCTGCCTGCTTTGTTCCGTCCGATTCCGGGATCTTTCTTTGGCCGTTTTGTTCCGCAATCGGAAGATCCGGTCCGGGTGCTTTTGACGCCGCAGAACAGGGCAACCTATTTCACGGCAGCAAACACCATCTCGGATCAGACTCAGGCCAGTCTGCCCTTGGCCTCGGGCATGGCGCTCAACACGGTGGCGCCGGAAAGCGGGCGGTTTGTGTTTGTGCCTTCGACCGTGCTTGCGACCGAAAGCGTCGGACGCCAGTCGCAAGAGGTGGTCGACGCGACGACGGCGAGTGCCATTTTCGCCGCCATGGCCGATGAGGCGATGGACATCAAGGACCTGAATGCCCAGTTGAAAGAGGCGGGGATTGGTCTGGCGGTGGAGCGTCGATCGACCAAAGACTGATCATTCGCGCGGGCGTCTGGCACCAGCGCGCCCGCGCTTTTGGGTCACGCCTCAAGGGGCTGGCTGCAAACGACCAAGCGCCCAAGCGGCGGCTTCGGCCACGGTGTCATCCGGGTCGGTCAGCAGGGCGGCGGCGTGGGGGGCAAGGCCCGGATCGCCGGAATTGCCGATGGCGTAAAGCACATTGCGCACAAAGCGGTTGCGCCCGATCCGCTTGATCGGGCTGCCGGCAAAGCGGGTGCGAAAGGCGGTGTCGTCAAGGGCCGCCAGTTCCGCCAAGGGCGGCGCGCCGTGTTTGGGCGCATAGCCGATGTCGCGGGCGGCCTGTGCGAATTTGTTCCATGGGCAGATCGCAAGGCAATCGTCGCAGCCATAGATCCGGTTGCCCATCAGGGGCCGCAGTTCGGGGTCCACCGGGCCGTGATGTTCAATCGTGAGGTATGAGATACAGCGCCGCGCATCCAGTTGATAAGGCGCGGGAAAGGCGGCCGTCGGGCAGATATCCAGACAGGCGGTGCAGCTGCCGCAATGGCTGACCTCGGGCGCGTCGGGGGGCAGATCCAGCGTGGTAAAGATCGCGCCCAGAAAGAACCAGTTGCCCAAGTCGCGGCTGAGCAGATTGGTATGCTTGCCCTGCCAGCCCAGACCCGCCGCCTGTGCGAGGGGTTTTTCCATCACCGGGGCGGTGTCGACGAAAACCTTGATCTCGGCCGGATCGGTCTTTGGGGTCTGGTCGATCAGCCAGCGGCCCAGCCGTTTCAGCCGCCGCTTGACCAGATCATGGTAATCGCGGCCTTGGGCATAGACCGAGATCACGCCCCGGTCGCACTGTTGCAACAGGGGCAGGGGATTTTCATCGGGCGCATAGCTTTCGGCCAGCATGATGACCGACCGCGCCTGCGGCCAAAGTGCCGAGGGATTGCCGCGCCACCCCATCCGCTCGGCCATCCAAGCCATCTGCCCATGCCGCCCTTGGGCCACGAAATCCGCCAACCGCTCCGCCGCTTGCGGGATCGCATCGGGGGTGGTGATGCGCATGGCGGAAAACCCCTCGGCAAGGGCTTGGGCGTGCAGGCGGGATTTGAGGGTGTCGGTCATGGGCGGGCAGAGTAAAGCAGCGGCGGGGAACAGGAAACACCTTCATTCCCGCCCGCTTTTCGCCTAAAGGGGCGGGAAGCAGGGAGAGTGACATGAGCTTTAACACCTTTGGCCATATGTTCCGCGTGACCACTTGGGGCGAAAGCCATGGGCCTGCCATTGGCTGCACCGTGGATGGCTGCCCGCCCGGTATCGCCTTGACCGAGGCTGACATCCAGCCATGGATGGAAAAGCGCAAGCCCGGCACCAGCAAGTTCACCACCCAGCGCAAAGAGGCCGATGAGGTGCGCATCTTGTCGGGCGTGTTTGAGGGGCGCACGACTGGCACCCCGATTCAGCTGATGATCGAAAACACCGATCAGCGGTCAAAGGATTATGGCGATATCGCGCAAGCGTTTCGTCCCGGTCATGCCGATATCACCTATCACCAGAAATACGGGGTGCGGGATTATCGGGGCGGCGGGCGGTCCAGTGCCCGCGAAACCGCCAGCCGCGTTGCCGCAGGGGGGGTGGCGCGGGCGGTGCTGGCGCAGTTGCTGCCGGGGCTGCGGATCACGGGCTATATGGTGCAGATGGGCCCGCATGCCATTGACCGTGACAAGATGGATATGGCCGAGATCGAGAACAACCCGTTCTGGGTGCCAAGTGCGGAAGTGGCGGCGCATTGGGCGGATTATCTGGACGGGCTGCGCAAATCCGGCAGTTCGGTCGGCGCGGTGATCGAGGTGGTGGCCAGCGGGGTTCCGGCGGGCCTTGGTGCACCGCTTTATGCCAAGCTGGATTCCGATCTGGCGGCGGGCATGATGTCGATCAACGCGGTCAAGGCGGTTGAGATTGGCGACGGCATGGCGGCGGCGGCGCTGACGGGCGTGGATAATGCCGATGAGATCCGCATGGGGCCGGATGGGCCAGAGTTCTTGTCAAACCACGCGGGCGGCATCCTTGGCGGCATTTCGACGGGTCAGCCAGTAGTCTGCCGCTTTGCGGTCAAGCCGACCAGCAGCATCCTGACCCCACGCCGCACCATAAACACGGCGGGCGAAGAGGTGGATCTGATAACCAAGGGGCGCCATGACCCCTGCGTTGGGATCCGTGCCGTGCCCGTGGGCGAGGCGATGATGGCCTGCATCTTGCTGGACCATCTGTTGATGGATCGCGGGCAAACCGGTGGCCAGCGCGGCACCATCGGCTAGCCGGATCAGCCCGCCCGTGCCGCAACGGTTGGTGGGGTGACGCCTTTGGTGGCCCCGATGGGCAGGGGCAGGGTGACGGGTTGGAAGATACGGAAAAACTCTATCACGGTCATCTGTGCATTCCTTTTGCTGATGCAGCAAAGATGGCGCGCAATGCGATCACGGTCGAGGCAAGCTTTGGTGAGGTTTGTTACACCCGTGCCTTTGAGATTTGCACGGCCAGAATGCCCACCATGACAATTGCGACTCCGACCAGATCAAGCCGGTCGATATGTTCGCCCAAAAGCACGGCGGCGATGGCGACGCCGAAGAAGGGGTTGAGGAAGTGGAAGGTGGCGGCGCGCACGGCACCGATCCGGCCCACCAGCCAGAACCAGATCAGGGTGGCGGCAAGGCCGGGCACAAAGCTTTGATACAAGAAGGCCAGCGCAAGACGCAGTGAGGGGACGACAGTCGCATCCTCGAACAACAGCGAGATGGCGCCCAAGGTGACGGCCCCCACAAGCATTTGCAGCCCCACAACCATCAAAAGATTGCCCGATCCGGTGGCCCCGCGCACCGACAGGGTGGCGATGGCAAGGGCCGTGGCCCCGATCAGGCACAGCGCGATCCCCAAGGGGTCTGCCCCGCCCGAGACACGCGTGCCCATGATCAGCGCCACGCCTGCCATGCCGACGATCAGGCCGATCACCCCAAGGGGGGAGGTCCGCTCGCCCCGCCATGCCCAGCCAAGGGCGGCGACGATCAGCGGCATGGATGAGGCGATGATGGCGGCAAGGCTGGCCTCGATCCATTGCATGGCGACAAAATTCAGGCCGAGGTAAAGCGAGTTCTGGCACAGGCCAAAGATCAGCACGGCGCGGGCTTGTGGGCCACGCAACCCGCCAGACAGCCGCCAGCTTTGCCCCATGGCGCGCGCAATCACGATGGCGACCGCCCCGGACAGGAAGAACCGCAAGGACAGCGACAGAAGCGGTGGGGCCGAGGCCACGATGATCCGCGCCGTGGCAAAGGCCGAGGACCACATGAGCGCAAAGGCCAATCCGCCCAGAATGACTTTGACGTCCATTTCAGCCCCCTTTGGTGCGCATCCCTCATAGGGCGGGCCTGCGGGAATGTCAGCGGGCCAAAGTGTCGGTCGCAAAGAAAAAGGCCGCCCAAGACAGGGCGGCCCGGTTCGGGCGGAAGCGGTCAGCGCAATCAGGCGTTGACGCTGTCCTTGAGGGTCTTGGCAATCGCAAACTTCACTTGCTTGTCCGCAGCCTTGGTCATCGTCTCACCCGTAGCAGGGTTGCGGACCTGACGCTCTGGGCGGGCCTTGCAGGCAACTTTGCCCAGGCCCGGCAGCGTCACGGAACCACCAGCGGCCACCTCACGGGTTACGACATCAGCGATGGCGTCAAGTGCGGCACCAGCGGTTTTCTTGTCTGCGCCCATGGCGTCGGCGATGGCAGCGACGAGTTGGGTCTTGGTCATCGGTTTCGTCATGTTTGTTTTCCTTCGTTTTTGTACGCCGTTAACGCAAACGACGTGAGGCATTTTGCGGCCGATCATTGGCGACGGCCTTCGCTACACAAGGTTTTTCGCTTCAAATCAAGCCCAAACCGTGCGTCAGAGATCGAAAATCGGTGATCAGAGGAAAGCTGTTTCCTCAAAACTGCGCAACTTGCGGCTGTGGATACGCTCAATAGGCATGGAGCGCAGGCGTTCCATCGCGCGAATGCCGATCTTAAGGTGCCGTGCGACCTGTGTTTTATAGAAATCCGAGGCCATTCCGGGCAGTTTCAACTCCCCATGCAGGGGTTTGTCTGACACGCAAAGCAAAGTGCCATAGGGCACCCGGAAGCGAAAGCCGTTGGCGGCGATGGTGGCGCTTTCCATATCAAGGGCAATGGCGCGCGATTGCGACAGGCGCTTGACCGGGCCGGACTGATCGCGCAGTTCCCAATTGCGGTTGTCGATGGTGGCTACGGTGCCGGTGCGCATGATGGCCTTTAGCTCATACCCCTCCAGCATGGTGACATCCGCCACGGCCTCTTGCAGGGCGATCTGGATTTCGGCCAGTGCCGGGATCGGCACCCAGACGGGCAGATCGTCATCCAGCACGTGATCTTCGCGCAGATAGGCATGGGCCAGGACGAAATCGCCAAGGCTTTGCGAATTGCGCAGCCCCGCGCAGTGCCCCACCATCAGCCAGGCATGCGGGCGCAAGACGGCGATATGGTCGGTGGCGGTCTTGGCGTTTGACGGGCCGACGCCGATATTGACGAGCGTGATCCCCTGCCCATCGGCACGTTTAAGGTGATAGGTCGGCATCTGCGGCAGCTTGGTCACGGTGGCCAAGGGGGCATCTGCCGTGGTGATGACCTGATTTCCGGTGGCGACAAAGCCCGTATAGCCGCTGGCAGGATCGGCCAGCATCTGGCGGGCATAGGATTCGAACTCTTCGACATAAAACTGATAGTTTGTGAACAGCACATGGTTTTGAAAGTGCTGCGGATCGGTCGCGGTGTAATGTGTCAGGCGCGACAGCGAGTAGTCCACCCGCTGCGCAGTAAAGGGGGCCAGCGGCATGGTGCCATCGGCATAGACCGTGCGCGCGCCGTTGACGATATCATCATTGGTGGTGGCCAGATCGGGCACGTCAAACACATCGCGCAGCGAAAATTCCAGAACCCCCTCTTGCGGGACCGAGACATCGGGGTTTCCGGCCACGGCAAAGTGCACCGGGATCGGCGTTTCCGACGGGCCGATGACCACGGGCACATTGTGGTTCTGGATCAACAGGCCAAGTTGCTGGATCAGATACTGGCGGAACAGGTCGGGGCGGGTGACGGTGGTGGTATAGGTGCCGGGGCTTGCGACATGGCCAAAGGACAGGCGCGAGTCGGTCTTGATATGGCTGACCACGGTGATGCGGATTTCGGGGTAAAAGGCGCGGATGCGGCTTTCGGGTTTTTTCGCGGTGACAGAGGCGCTGAAATGTTCCGCCAGAAAGGCGGTTGAGCGGGCGTAAAGCAGTTCCAGACGGTCGACTGCGGCGGCAGGGTCGGTGAATGCCTCGGCGGGCGGCAGGTCTGGGGTAATATAGGGCGTCATTGCGTCTTGCATGTTCTTTCTCGTCAAATGATCCGGCATATAACGCGATATGGGGGGGGCTTCGCAAGTGAAGCCTGCATGACGTGGCGCAAGGTGTCTGGCGGGCCTAGCCCGGATGCCGCCACAGGGCGATGATCGCGCGGTCGGCGGCATGGGCGGGGTCTTTGCTGGCGCTGCCATAGATCGGCGTTTCCAGCAGCGTCACGTTGGGTCGGCGGGCGAGAGCTGCGTCAAAACCATTGGCGGCAAAGACGCCCGCATTGATCGACAACGCAAACAGCGCGCCCGGCAGGGCGATCGCCTCAAGGTGGTCCAGCGCCTGAGGGCCGACATGGCCATGGGTGAAGGTGCCTGAAGAGGTGATGCCATTATAGCGGCGGGGCAGACCCAAGGCTTGGGTCACGTCGGCGGCAAAAAGGCCGGAATAGAGCCGTTTTTCGCGGGCGCGGTCCAACATCTGGGGCGACAGGTCAAGCGCATCAATCTGTGCGGTGTAGCCAAAGGCGCGCAGGTTTTGCGCCAAAAGCCCGGTGCCCGCCCCCACATCCAAGATCGGCCCCGTGCCGCCATGTGACAGAAAGGCCGCCGCCACATGGGCGGGCAGGCGGTAATCCATATCAGCGGCAAAGCCCGCGTCATAACTGGCGGCCCAATCGGCATAAAGCCGGGCGCAATCGTCAGGGCCGTTCAGGGCATAGGCGTTTTGCAGATCGGTCATGGTGCGATGATGGGGCGGGATCAGGGCGCGATCAAGTGGCTTGCGTGCAGGGGTCTGGCAGCGGATACTTTGGCCATGAAAACGCTTTTATCGCTTGGACATGGCTATTCGGCGCAGGCTTTGGCGGATCGGTTGATCCCGCTGGGCTGGCAGGTGATCGGAACAACGCGCAACCCGGCCAAGGCTGATCTGTTGCGCGCAGGCGGGGTGGAGCCTGTGCTTTGGCCCGGCGATCTGGGCCCCGCCTTGGCGCGGGCGACGCATATCCTTGCCTCGGCCGCGCCAGATGCGGCGGGGGACCCGTTTTTGGCGGTCGCAGGGGCGCAGATCGCGGCCAGAGCGCCCGAATGGGTGGGGTATCTTTCGACCACCGGGGTTTATGGCGATCATCAGGGCGCTTGGGTGGATGAGACAACACCGCTGACCCCAAGCAGCCCGCGTGGGGTGCACCGGGTTCTGGCCGAGGGGCAATGGCAGGCGACGGGCTTGCCGGTGCACATCTTCAGGCTGGCGGGGATTTATGGCCCCGGTCGCGGGCCGTTCGAAAAGGTCCGAGACGGCAGCGCGCGGCGGATCATCAAGCAAGGTCAGGTGTTCAGCCGCACCCATGTGGAGGATATTGCGCAGGTGGTGATGGCCAGCATCGCGCGGCCCAATCCCGGCGCTGCCTATAACGTCTGCGATGATGATCCGGCCCCGCCGGAAGATGTGCTATCCTATGCCGCACATCTGCTTGGCCTGCCAGAGCCGCCCGCCGTCGCCTTTGACGAGGCCGAGATGTCGCCCATGGCGCGCAGTTTCTATTCCGAAAGCAAGCGGGTGCGGAATGACCGGATCAAGGATGACTTGGGCGTGCGCCTGCGCTATCCGACCTATCGCGAGGGGTTGGAGGCGCTGTTGAACGGCTAACCCGTGGCTTTGACCGTGGCCGCATCCACCGCTGCCTGCAAACGCCGCTGGTCATCGTCATTGCGCAATCCATCTGCCGCACGCGACAGGGCGATCTGAAGCTGGCGATGTGCGGCCACGCGGGAGGCAGCGGGGCCGGTTTGCGACAACGCCTGCAGCGCCTTGATCAGCCGCAGCATGACATCAATTTGCCCGGCCCCATCACGCCCGATCAGGTTGAAGGCATCCTCGAACAGATCATCATAGGCAAGGGCCGAGACCCGAACGCGCGGATATTTCGCGGGTGTCTTTTCGGCGTTCTTCCATGCGTCGCCCCAATAACTCAGCAATCGCGTCTGCCGGCCGATCACGTCAATGGCTGTACCGGGGTCATTGACTGCCGGGGAAAGCGCCCGCAAGGCAACCTCGCTGAGCACCACCAAGCCAAAGCGCGGGTCTTGATCAAAGGTGCGGACCGTGCCGATGGTGAAGGTCTCGCGGATTTTGCAGTCCACCTCATCCGTCAGGGGCCCGTCCAGCGTGGACAGACAGGCCAGCACCGAACCGTGATAGACAAAGCTGCCCGGCAGCACATGAACCTCGACGTTGACTTGAAGCTTTTCGCTGATCTCGGACAGGGCGGCCGTATCGACGAACTGCACATAGCCCACGCAATCGGAGTGAACCTGCGCCCCCTGTTCGGGCGAGGTGAGGACTTGCCCGCCCAGAAAGGGAAGGGCGATGCGGGTTTTCATGGCCTCGCATGTGACCGTCTCTAGCCGCGATACGGTGTCGACCACCCGGCCAAGTTTGGTCAACTGATTGATCCAGCGCAGCAGGGCCACAACGATCAACACGATGACGATCAGGGTAAAGATAAACAGGACGGCGCGCCCCTCGGGGCCATAGGCGCTGACCTTTAGCGCGATCAACCCGACGATGCTGAACAAGAACGAGCCGACGAAGGTTGAAAGCGAGCGTTGAACGACCTCATCCTCGGTCAACAGCGGGGTTGCGCGCGGGGTGGCGTTGGATGTGGCCCCGGCATAGGCCGAGGTCAGGGCACCGACGGAAAAGGTGGTCACGGCCAGCATGCTGGAGGCGATGATGGTCAGCAAGCTGTCGATCGCCTCGGAGGTGACATCAAGTGGCATCTGACCCGAAAAAAAGCGACCGCTGAGGGAGGCAAGCAAGGCTGCAACGACGCCCAACAGGGCATAAAGCGACACCCGTATCCACAGCCGCCGCCGTATCCGCGACAAGATCCAAGTTAGTCTGGACACGTTACTCCTCCGATGACAGGACCCCGATCGGCTGGCGCGCGCATTTGTGTATCCTAGACCTACCCCACCCACCTTTCGCAAACCAGACAACAATGACCGGCATGGGCGGTTTTGTCGGCCAGACTGCAGGTGCAAGGCAAGGAACACAGGCGCGCCTGTCGGGTTCAGTCTGGAGCGGGCCCTGAAATTTGCCCCTTGCGCATGGCGGATGGGCAGGTATCTTCCGCCCTACCTCGGGGTGCCTGTCTTGCAGGCTGAGATGCGAAAGCGGACCCGTTGAACCTGAACCGGATCATACCGGCGGAGGGAAGGTGCTGTGGATGACCTCCAATGCCCGACCTGTTCCGTCGCAATTGGAGGAAGACATGAAAACTTCGATCCTTGCGGCGGGTGCCTTGATGACTGCCACGATGGCAGCCGCACAGACACCTGTCCTGACCGTTTACGCGGGCGATTATTTCACAAGTGAATGGGGCCCCGGCCCGGTGATCGAGAAAGAGTTCGAGGCGATCTGCGCCTGCGATCTGCAATTCTCGGTCGGCGATCTCTTGCCCCGCCTTATGCTGGAGGGCACGAATACCGAAGCGGATGTGGTGATTGGCCTGACCACCGATGTGCTGGCGCGGGCGCGCGAAACGGGGATGTTTGCCCCGCATGGGCAGGACCTGTCGGCGCTGACCCTGCCGGTGGCATGGCCGGATGACATCTATATCCCGTTCAACTGGGGCCATACGGCGTTCATCTACGATGAGACGCGGATGGCGGTTCCGCCCGCAACATTTGACGACATGCGCCGCCTGCCCGAAGCGGTGAAGGTGGTGATTCAAGATCCGCGCACCTCGATCTCGGGGCTGGCTTTGGTGTTGTGGGTCAAGGCGGTGTTTGGCGATCAGGCCGGGGCCTTCTGGTCCGATCTGGCGCCGCATATCCTGACGGTGACAAAGGATTGGTCGGAAAGCTATGGCCTGTTCACCAGTGGTGAGGCGGATATGGTGCTGTCTTATACCACGTCGCCCGCCTACCACATGTTTGCGGAAAATGACCTGACCAAGAAGGCGGCGCTCTTCCCCGAGGGGCATTATTTCATGGCCGAAACGGTGGGCAAGATCGCGGCGACGGATCAGCCCGCCTTGGCCGATCAGTTCATGGCATGGGTTCTGACGCCTGCGTTTCAAAGCGTGATTCCGGCGGCGAATTGGTCCTTGCCATCGGCGCTGAGCCAAGATCAATGGCCCGAGGGATGGGCGACCCTGCCCTTGCCGGAAAGGGTGTTGTTCCTGAGCGAGACCGAGGCCGAAGCGATGCGGGCGGAGGTGATCGAGGAATGGCGCGCAGCGCTGTCTCAATAACCGGTTTTGGCGTCGCGGCTTTGGTCGTGGCGCTGACCCTGCTGCCCCTTGGTGCGGTGTTCCTCCGCGCCGGGGGGTGGCCTGCCTTTGGGCCGGGGGATTGGCAGGCGGTGGTGTTCACGCTGCAACAGGCGCTGCTGTCGGCCATAATCTCTTGTGGTTTGGCGGTTCCGGTGGCGCGGGCGCTGGCGCGGCGGCGGTTCTGGGGGCGGCGGGCGCTGATTGTGCTGATGGGCGCGCCCTTTGTCTTGCCCGTCATTGTGGCGGTGCTGGGATTGGTGGCGGTCTTTGGCCGGGCGGGCGTGGTCAATGATGCGCTGGCCCTTGGTGGCTGGGCGCCGTGGTCAATCTATGGCGCGCAGGGGGTTGTGCTGGCGCATGTGTTCCTGAACCTGCCCTTGGCGGTGCGGATGGTGCTGCTGGGCTGGCAGTCGATCCCGGCGGAGCGGCTGCGCTTGGGCGAATCCTTGGGATTTGGCCCGCGGCAGGTGTTTTTGCATCTGGAAGGTCCGATGCTGCGGGCGGTTTTGCCGGGGGCGTTTGTGGTGATCTTTGTGATCTGCCTGACGAGTTTTGCCGTGGCCCTGACCTTGGGTGGTGGTCCAAAGGCCACGACGGTGGAATTGGCGATCTATCAGGCGGTGCGGTTTGATTTCGATCTGGGGCGGGCCGGGCTTTTGGCTGCGGTGCAGTTTTGCCTGTGCCTGAGTGCGGCCGGGGTGGCGTGGGCGCTGGTGCGCCCGACGCCCTTTGGCGCAGGGGTGGACCGCGCGATGGCGATGAACGCCCCCGGTGGGTGGCGTCTGTGGGGGGATGGTCTGGCGATTGGCGGGGCCGCGCTGTTCTTGCTGGTGCCTTTGGCGGCAGTGGGGCTGCGCGGGGTGCCGGGGTTAGCCGAACTGCCGGGGAGTGTTTGGGCAGCCCTTGGCCGGTCGCTGGGCATTGCGCTGCTGTCGATGGGTTGCGCGGTTCTGGCCGCCTTGGCGCTGTCTGTTGCGGTGGCGCGGGGCGTGCGCTGGGCGGGCGCGTTGGATGCGGTGGCGCTGCTGCCGCTGGCCACATCGGGTTTGGTGCTGGGGGTCGGGTTGTTTGTTATCGTGCAACCCTTTGTCGCGCCCGCGCGAATGGCCTTGGCGGTGACGATTGCGGTGAATGCGGCGATGTCGCTGCCCTTTGTCTATCGGTTGCTGTTGCCCGAGGCGCAGGCGGTGCTGGCCGACTATGGGCGGCTGGCGCAGTCGCTTGGGCTGCGGGGGTGGGCGCTGTGGCGGTTTTTGATCCTGCCGCGTCTGGCGCGGCCTTTGGGATTTGGCGCGGGCCTGTCGGCGGCCTTGTCGATGGGGGATCTGGGCGTGATCGCGCTGTTTGCGGGCGATCGGGGGGCGACGCTGCCCTTGGTGGTGCAACGGTTGATGGGGGCCTATCGAATGGAACAGGCGATGGGGGCAGCGCTGCTGTTGGTTGCGGCCAGTTTTGCCCTGTTCTGGGCCTTTGATGCTTGGGGGCGACGCTATGCTTCGACTTGATCAGGTGGTGATCGAACAAGACGGGTTCCGGCTGACCGCCGATTGGGCGGTGCCTGCGGGGGCCAAGGTGGCGGTGATCGGGCCATCGGGTGCGGGGAAATCCACCCTATTGTCGGTGATTGCCGGGTTTTTGGAGCCTGTCGCCGGGCACGTCACGTGGCAGGGCCGCGATCTGGCGGGGGTGGCCCCCGGCGCGCGGCCCCTGAGTGTCTTGTTTCAGGACCAGAACCTGTTTCCGCATCTGACGGTGGAGCAAAACCTGTCGCTGGGGCTGCGGCCCGATCTGCGTCTGTCTGCGGCAGAGAAGCAAAAGGTGGCGCAGGCGATGGAGCGGGTCGGTCTTGCCGGCATGGGCGCGCGCAAGCCCGCCCAGCTTTCGGGGGGGCAGATGGGGCGCGCTGCGCTGGCGCGGGCCTTGCTGCGGGCACGGCCCATGCTGCTGCTGGACGAACCCTTTGCTGCCCTTGGCCCCGCGCTGAAGGCCGAGATGCTGGAATTGGTGGCGCAAGTGGCGCGCGAGAGTGGGGCCAGCGTGTTGATGGTCACGCATGACCCGCGCGATGCACAGGCCTTTGCCGATCTGACGGTGTTGGTGGCGGACGGGGTGGCACAGGCCCCGGTGCCGACTGCTGCGATGTTTGCCGACCCGCCTGCCGCGCTGCGCGATTATCTAGGTTAGGCGCGGGGCTGTGTAAGGCGCGGGGCAAAGAAAAACCCCCGCCGGGGTGCGGCGGGGGTTCAAAGTCAGGTCAGGCAGCCAAGATCAGGCGATCTTTTTGCCCTTGGCCGAAGCCCAGATCCGCTTGTTGGTCAGATACAGCAGGGTCGACAGCAGGATCAGAAAGATAACAGCCTTGAAGCCGGTTTCCTTGCGCGCCATCATCTTTGGCTCTGCCGTCCATGTCAGGAAGGCGGTGACATCCTCGGCCATGTGATGCACGTCTGCGACGTGACCATCGGCATAGGTGACAACATCGTCCGACAGCGGTGGTGGCATGGCGATCCAGCTGCCCGGCACGGTCGAAATGCCATGCTCATCCTTGCAGCTATCTGGCACGCCGCCATTGGGGAAGGCAGTGTTGTAGTAGTAGCCGTCGATCCCATCGGGGGCGCATTCCGGGTTTTCTTCGTAATGCGTCAAGACGGAGTAGAGATATTCCGGGCCGCCGATCCCGTTGAGCAACTGGCTGATGCCAGAGCCATAGGGGCCGTGGAAACCGGCGCGGGCCTTGGTCATCAGCGACAGGTCTGGTGCGCCTTCAAGTCCCGACATGGGGAAGTTGTCGGTCACAAGACGCGGGCGATCCTCGCCGGTTTCCTTGTCGGTGATTTCCGACAGGCCAGCGGCATAGGCGCGAACCTGATCCTCGGGCATTGCAGGCCCGCCCTCATCCGACAAGGTGCGGATGGGAACGAACTTGAGCCCGTGGCAGGCAGAGCAGACTTCGGTAAAGACCTGAAGGCCGCGCTGAAGCTGCATCTGGTCAAACTTGCCGAAGGGGCCTTCGTGGGCGAAGGCGATATCCTCAAGCTCGGAATGTGCCGTGGCGGCGAAGGCTGCACCGGCACACAGGGCCAGTGCAGAAGCGGTGAGTGCGATTTTCCTGATCATTTCACGTCAGTCCTTTTCTCACTCGGCCGGATGCGCCACAGCCGAGGCTGCAGGCTTGGCGTAGTGGGCATTGAAGTCTTCTTCGATGGTTGCAGGCTGTGCGAGCGGCTTTTCGATGACGCCCAGCAGCGGCAGGATCACGAGGAAATACGCGAACCAGTATGTTGCCGCCAAGAGCGAGATATAGGGGTAGATGCCTTCGGTTGGCATAGCCCCGACCCAAGTCAGCACCACGAAGTCGAGGCACAGCAGCGCGAACCACCATTTGAACATCGGGCGGTAGCGGCCCGAGCGGACCGAAGAGGTATCCAGCCAAGGGGCCAGCGCCATGACGGCAATGGCGCCAAACATCGCAAGCACGCCGAAGAACTTGGCGTCGACGATGCCAAAAGTCAGCCAGTTCACCGCGATCACCAGCCAGACGTCGCCATCAAAGGCGCGCAGGATGGCGTAGAAGGGCAAGAAGTACCATTCCGGAACGATGTGGGCAGGCGTGGAAAGCGGATTCGCCTCAAGATAGTTGTCGGGGTGGCCAAGGTAATTCGGCATGAAACCGACAACGGCAAAGAACACCACCAAGATCACGGCAAGGGCAAACAGGTCCTTGATCACGAAATAGGGCCAGAACGGCAGGGTGTCTTTTGCAGCTTCTTCCTTGGACGTGCGGCGCACTTCGACACCGGTCGGGTTGTTGTTGCCCGTGGTGTGGAAGGCCCAGATGTGAACGGCCACAAGGGCGGCAATCACGAAGGGCAGCAGGTAGTGCAGCGAGAAGAAGCGGTTCAGCGTGGCGTTGTCAACGGCAGGTCCGCCCAGAAGCCATGTCTGGATCGATTCGCCGATGCCCGGGATCGCGCCGAACAGGCCGGTGATCACGGTCGCGCCCCAGAAGGACATCTGACCCCATGGCAAAACATAGCCCATGAACGCCGTGCCCATCATCATCAGATAGATCACCATGCCGATGATCCACGTGACCTCACGCGGGGCTTTGTAGCTGCCGTAGTAGAGGCCGCGGAAAATGTGCAGATAGACCGCGATGAAGAACAGCGAGGCGCCGTTTGCGTGCAAGTAGCGCAGCATGTAGCCGCCATTCACGTCGCGCATGATATGTTCGACCGACGAAAAGGCCAGATCAACATGCGGCGTGTAATGCATCACCAGCACGATGCCTGTGATGATCTGCAAGGCAAGGCAGAATGTCAGGATGATGCCCCAGATCCACATCCAGTTCAGGTTCTTTGGCGTGGGGATCATGATGGTGTCGTAAAGCATGCCGACGATCGGCAAACGCTTTGCAAGCCATTTTTCAGCGCCCGATTTGGGCTCGTAATGGTCGTGCGGAATTCCGGCCATAATGTTTCCTTACCCGAGCTTGATTGTGGTTTCGTCTTCGAACGCTGCGACCGGAACCGGAAGGTTGCGCGGGGCAGGTCCCTTGCGAATGCGGCCAGCGGCGTCGTAGTGCGAGCCGTGGCAGGGGCAGAACCAGCCACCAAACTCACCCGCGCCATCGCCCAAGGGCACACAGCCAAGGTGGGTGCAGACACCCATCATCACCAACCATTCGCCAGCTTCATCAAGCGTGCGGTTTTCGTCGGCGGCATCGGCGTTGGGCTTGTTGGCGTTTTCTGCGTTTTGGTCTGGCAGATCGCCAAGGGCGGTTTCGCGGGCAGAGGCAATTTCCTCTTCCGAACGGCGGCGAATGAAGACCGGCTTGCCGCGCCATTTGACCGTGAGCTGCGTGCCCACGTCAACGGCAGAGACATCGACAAAAATCGACGAAAGCGCCTGAACATCCGCAGAGGGGTTCATTTGGTTGACAAGAGGCCATACAGCGGCACCGGTGGCGACGGCCCCAGCCCCTGCAGTGGCGTAGTACAGGAAATCCCTGCGGGTACCTGCGTTTTCTTCAGCGTGGGACACGAGACATTCTCCCTTACGGGGCCGCAGGGCCTGCGACCCATATCATTGTTGGGCAATGGTTTCCCATTACCCTGCCGGGCGGTCTTTTAGACAAGCACGCGCCCCGCGTCCAGCGGACAAACGGGCGCAGGGACCAATACTTGATGCCGCTTTCTGGGTCATGAACGCAAAAACGGGGCAGTGTCACAGATTGGCAGCAGAAAGATCCGTTCGGGGGCGGATGTATAGCCCAAAAACGGTCAAGCACCGGGGCAAATCGTCGCCATCATGCGGATTTCACCGTTCTTCAGAAAATTTGTTACCTTATCGCCCTATCGCTGACGCATCTGAAAAAGGTGCGAGGGGCGAATGACCAAGCTTTTGCGATGGGCCGGTTTGGTCCATTTGGTGATGGCAGCCCTGCTGGTGGCCATCGTCTTTTGCCCAAAGGACGTGCGGTCCTATGGCGACAGGTTGCAGATTGCACTGCCCTTGGTGGCCTATGGATGCGCGCTGACCAGCCGCCAAGGGGCAGAGCTTGCCCTGCGCTTTGGGCTGTCATGGATCGCCGCCCATACGATCAAACGCAGTTTGGGCGAGAGTCCGATCAATGCGCGGCCCTATGGGGGGTTCAGTGGCTTTCCCTCGGCCCATACAACCGCAGCGGTTGTTGGGGCGAGTGCTTTGGTGCATGATTGCGTCAGGGGCAATCCGGTCGCGCAGGCCCTTGTGATCATGGGGGCCGCCTATGTTGGGGCCTCGCGGATTGCGGTGGGCGCGCATGACATCTGGCAGGTGTTTGCCGGTGCCCTGCTGGGCTGGCTGTGTGAGCGCAGCTTGCGGCGCGACAGCCCACAGCGCAGGTGGGTTTTGGGCGCGCTTTTCGCAGTCCGGCGAAGAGGGGGGGCTTGGATGAGGCGTTTATGGATGAAGGCATTGGGGCGTTTTCATCTGGGGCCGGTCGCCTCGGCCCTGATGATCATGGCGCTTTTGCTGCCCTTTGCGGCGCAGGCCGAAACGGAGCTTTCGGTCTATACCGGGGTTCAAACCGCGCCGCACAGCGTCTTGACGCATTCCTTGCTTGGGTCGCAACGGGTTGGGTGGAAAGGGAAATCCTTTGAAGCACCCCCTTATTACGGCTTTCGCGCGGTGTGGTGGCGGTCGGCCACCTTGGGCTTTGGGGTCGAGGTGAACCATGCCAAGGTCTATGCCGATCAGCCTGCCGCCTATGGCTATGACCGGTTGGAGTTTACGGACGGCATGAACCTTTTGACGGCAAGTGTCTGGCGACGCTTTCCAAATTCAAGCCGTTGGACCCCCTATCTGGGTGCGGGGCTGGGGGTGGCGGTGCCGCATGTGGACATTCAGCCCATAGGGCAGGCGCATACCTTTGGCTATCAGGTGACCGGCCCCGCCGCGCAAGTGGTGGCGGGGGCCTCGTGGCGTATGACCGACAAATGGTCATTGTTTGGTGAATATAAGGGCACCTATTCCCGGCACCGCGCCAAGTTGGACTCGGGCGGTGAGATCCGCAGCAACATCGTCACCAACGCCCTTAATCTGGGCGTCAGTTTCCGATTTTAGCCAGCGACGCTTAGGCCGTCGGGACAGTGGCGACCATGGAAGGGCGCTTTGCAAAGGCGGCTTCCCATGCGGTGAGTTTTGGGCGACCTTTGCGCCAGTTGCGCGATCCGTGGCGGAAATCGAGATAGCCCAAAGCGCAGCCCACGGCGATCTGGCCCATGTCAAACGGGCCGTTCAGATGGTCGATCCAGCGGGTTTCCAGCACCTCGACCGCGCGGTCGATCTTGGCCCATTGACCCTCAACCCAAGCGGGGAATCGCTTGTCTTCGGGGCGGACGCGGGTTTCGTAGACGATCAGAATGGCTGCATCAAGAATGCCATCGGCGGTCGCCTCGACCACCATCGTGTCCCAGCGGCGAGGGCCTTGTGGATAGAGACCCGCACCCGACATCTCATCCAGAAATTGCGTGATCACGCGGCTGTCGTAAAGGGTTGGGCCATCCTCACGCTCCAGCGCCGGGATCTTGCCCAAGGGGTTGCGGGCGATAACGGCATCATCGGGGGCAACGGGGGTGCCAGAGGCGGACACGCGCTCAATGCCCGTGATGCCACATTCGGCAATCTGCACGTCGATCTTGCGGACATAGGGCGACGTGATGGAGTGGTAGAGTTTCATTCGATTTCCTTTAGACGCAATCGGCCGATGGCCCCGGCATCAAGTTCATAAGTCTTTCCACGAAAACGGATTTTGCGCCGTACCCGCAGGGCTGCGTTCTTTTGCCCTTCGACATCCTTTGGCCTGTGCATGGCAAGACCATCGCCCAGATCATCCAGCGCATCCTCGGCCCGCTGGTCGGTCCGCCCCGGGAAGCTCCGGGCGGCGATGATGCGGCGCAGGGCGAATCCGACGGCTGTAACGGCCCCAATACGCAGAGCAAGAGGAACAAGGGGTGCGAGAGGAAGGGGCATGGGAACCTCCGTTTCTGACGCGCGGATCGTAGGGATGTGGGGCGCGGCTGTCCATCCCACCTTTGGCACGCTGAAAACCTATCCAAAGGGGATTCGCGGAAATGGTGGGTTTGGCGCGGGGGATGGCAAAGGCGAATCGCTGTATTTGGGGGTCAGTCTTGCTGGTTTGCCGCCAGATCGGCCCTGATTTCCGCCGCGATTCGTGCGGGTCCAGACAGGGCACTGCGCGACGAAAGGGCAGTGGCGGCGCGGGTGCGTACATCGGCGGGCTTGTTCTGGTTCAGTTTCCACGTGCCCTCGATCGCGTGGATTTCCAGACGGAAGGGCAGGATCATCCGCATCATGCGGGGCATGGCCCCCTCTGTCATCTTGGCCGAGGTCCAAGGCGTCTTTGGCAAAAGCCGCGCCTCATGTTCCGCCGTGAGTGCATCGACATGGGGTTCCAACGCCTGCGCGGGCAGGGGGTGCAGGATGCCGCGCAGGTGAACGGCGATGTAGTTCCACGTTGGCACCTGATCGGGCACCTGTTCATGTGGGCCATACCAATCGGGCGAGATATAGGCATCGGGCCCTTGGATCGCGATCAGCGCAGGCAAGGGCAGCCCCGCCCGCGCAATGGGGTTGGAGCGCGCAAGGTGCAGGTCGGCCAACGTTGCATCGGGCGACAGATGAAACGGCACATGGGCGGCGATTGGCCCCTCGGGCCCATTCACGCATAGCATGCCAAAGCCAACCTCGCGGGCAAAGGCGATGTTGCGGGCAGCAGGGGTTTGGCGAAAGGCGGGATTTGGGTGCATCTGTTGTCCTTCGAGCCGCTGACGATGTTTGTCAGTTGCCGCAGATGCCAGAGTTGCGCAAGGATTGTGACAGGCGTGCATGCCCAAATTTGCCTGCCAAAGTTACACGATTTTCAGGATTTCCCTTATGCGTTCGATTTCATCTGTCTTTGTCTGGATCATTGGATCCGTGCTGCTGGCCCCGGTGGCTGTGGCGCAAGAGAGCTTTACCCGTTTGGGCCAAGGGTTCACGGCCGCCGGGGCCGCGCATCGGGGTGTGGTTGCGGTTCAGCAAGGCGCGCAATGGGGCTTGATGAATGTCACGGGGCAATGGGTCGTTTCGCCGTCGCTGGATGCGGTGGGTGCGGCGGGCGATGGCCTTTTTGCGGTCAAGCAGGGTGACAAATGGGGCATGGTCGATCTGACCGGGCGGCTGATCCTGAACTATGAGTTTGACGGGATCGGCACGCCAAGCGCCCTGACCCCGGCGCAATGGCAGGGCGCTTGGTGGGTGTTGCAGGCCGACGGGCAATGGCAGGACCAGCCCTTGGCGATGGACCGGCTGGTCGGCAATGATGGCGATTGCTTCACAGGCACGGCAGAAGGGGCCCCGGTGATCGAAACCCGCGGCCCGCAGGCAAAGGTGTTGCGGCCAAATGGCGTGACAGAGGTGCGCGCGCCTGCGGAGGGCTATGTCGTGGCGACGCTGAATGGCGCGAAGGTGCATCTTGGCTGCGCCTTCGGCCAGCCCGGCGGGATGGAGCCAAGCTGGGATGAGGCGCGGGCCATGTCCGAAGGGTTGGCGGCGGTGCGCACAGGGGACCTATGGAGCTATCAGGCGGCGGCGAGCATGTCGTCGGAATTGCCGCCGCTTTACCGCGCGGCACGGGACTTCACCGAAGGTCTGGCCCCGGTGCAAATGGACAACGGTCTTTGGGGTTATATCAACAGGCGCGGTGTGATGGTGATCGCACCGCAGTTTGAGGCAGCCTTTGGTTTTTCCGATGGCTTGGCGGGTGTTGTGGTCGGCGGCAAGCGTGGCTTTATCACCTACGACGGTCGCTTTGCCATTGAACCGCAGTTTGATGATTTCTGGCGGCATGACGGTGGCGTGGTTGCCGTGCGTGAGGGCGAAGGCTGGAGCGTGATTGCCCCCAAGGCCACCGATCCGGCCACGCGCTTTGACCTGCCGCTGGAACGGTTGGGCGCGGGTCTGGCTGCGCGGGGAGGAGGGTTTGAAATTGTCGCCTCCTCTCCACATTCTTATTCGGCGCAAGATACTGTCAGCCTGCATTCGATCAGCCTGACGCCGGATCAATCGGTGATGGTCACAGTCTTGAGCGGATATGAAAAGCGGGAATTGGCGCTGTGGGACTTCCGCTCCAAAAAGCTGATCCGCAAGATGGAGTTGGAGGGGGTGACCCAAGCAGTCGTGCTGCCGGGGGTCGAGATTGTGGCGGCGGGCACAGACCGGGGGGAAATCGCGCTTTTGGATGCTGTGACGGGGCTGGTCATGCACCGCTTTTTGGCACATGATCGTGCGGTTCTAAGCATGGTGCTGTCGCCCGATGGGACAAAGTTGGCCTCGGTCGCGGAAACCGGGCTTCGTGTTTGGGATCTGGTGACGGGCAAGATGCTGTTTTCCCATGCGCGCCTGGGCCATGTGGCGCGTTTTGCGACCGATTCGGGCAGTCTGTGGCTGGGCAATCAGCGCGGGGGCCTTGTGCATCTGGGGATGGATGGCGGGATCTTGGGCGATGTGCCCGATGGGCCGGGCGATCCGCTGGCCGAAGAGGGGCGTGGCTGGACCAATGACAAATCACGCCCCGATATCGCGCTGTCGGCAACCGGGGTGATGGCCAATCTGCGGACCGAGTCAAAGCAACTGGCCGATGAAACCTTTGTCTTTCTGGCCTATGTCGAATTGACCGATCTTGGCGGTCTGCGGCGGGTCAACCTGCCGGAAAGCCTGCGCGATGTGCTGACCATGGACATCAACGAGGATGGCACCCGCATCGCCTATGCGGGCAGTCAACGCGATGAGTGGACGACCGAATTGGCGGTGATGGATCTGGCGACACAGCGCAATGTGATGTCCCGGCAGCTGAGTATCGAGGACCTGTCGCCCGAGGGGGTGGAGACGGGCCTTTTGTGGGTGGATCGGTTGGCCTTTGTGCCCGGCGGGCCGGATTTGATCGTGGTCGGGGGCGAGGGCGGCGATATCTTGCAACTGGACACGCAGAGCAACCGGGTGCGGGCCGTGATTGGCAAACCCTTGGCGCAGGCGCGGGCGGTGGTGCTGCCGGATGGAAAGCGGCTGTTTTCCAGTGATGGTGACGGGCATCTTTTGATCTGGGATATGGATCAAGGGCGGCTGGAGGCGCGGATTGACAGCCCCGTGGCCGGTGGGGTGGAAGAATTCATCGGCACCGACGGGCAAAGCATCTTTATCGCGGATGGCTTTGACGACAGCGTGTTTGCCCAATGGGATGCCCGGACATTGGCCCCGGTTCCCATCGCACCGGGGGCGACGATTACAGGCTTTGACGGCATGCTGATCGATTCGGGCGGCACCGCACCCAAACCATCGCCCGAGGTGGAGGCGCTGCTGATCCGGCTGGGGCAGCCGCCCTATATGCCCATGCTGGTCTTTGATCAGGGGCGCTTGGCGGGGCTTGGCGATTCTGCGGGAACAACGCGGATTTACGATCTGCGCAGCGGGGCCTTGCTGGTCACGAGTCTGGCGGATCGCAATGGCGAATGGGTGGTTCTGACGCCTGAGGGCTTTTTTGCCGCCAGTGCAAAGGGGGCGCAACTGGTCAGCGTTTCGAATGGTCTGCGGTCCTTTGCCGTGGATCAGGTGTTTCAGGCCCTGTTCCGCCCTGATCTGGTTGCGGCCAAGCTGGCCGGTGATCCAGAGGGCAAGGTTGCAGCGGCGGCGGCGCAGCTGGATCTTTCGGTCATCCTTGGCTCTGGCCCCGCGCCGCGCACAAGGTTCAGCTTTCCGCCCGAAGGGAGCTTGGCCGCGGATGAGGTGATTGAGGTCGGGGTCGAGGTCGCGGATGAAGGCGGCGGCGTCGGGCGCATCGAATGGCGAGTCAATGGATTGACGGTTGAGGTGCAAGATGCCGGCGCCCGTGGCTTGGCGGCGTTGGAGGAACAGGTGGCCGATGTGGCCAAGGCGCGCGTTGCGCTGGAACCCGGTGACAATCTGATCGAGGTGATCGCCTATAACGCGGCGGGATTGCTGGCCTCGGCCCCGCGCAGCCTGACCCTGCGCTGGGATGGGGTGGCGAGCAGTGTGCCGCCTGCCTTGCATGTGCTGAGCGTCGGTGTGAACGACTATGCTGATGGGCGGCTGGCGTTGAAATATGCCGCCGCCGATGCCCGCGCCTTTGCTGCCGCGATTGGCAAGGCGGGGGCGGGTGTGTTCAGGGATGTGAATGTGGTGACGCTGCTGGACGGCGAGGTCACGAAAACAGGGCTGGATGCAGCCTTTGCCCAGATGGCAGGGCAGGTGAAATCCCAAGATGTGTTCATCTTTTTCCTGGCCGGTCATGGCAAGACGGTAGAGGGCGAGTATCACTTTATCCCCGCCGATTTCACCTTTGCGGGCGATGACCCGATCCGCGAGAAAGGCGTGCGGCAAGATCAGTGGCAGGCGTGGATGGCCGCCATAAAGGCGCGCAAGTCGATCATGATCTATGACACCTGCGAAAGCGGGTCGCTGACAGGCACCCGCAGCGTTGATTCGGCGCTGGCACAATCGGCGGCGGTTTCGCGGCTGACCCGCGCGATGGGGCGCACGATACTGTCCGCCTCGACCGATGATGCCCCGGCGCTGGAGGGGTATCGGGGCCACGGTGTGATGACCTATGCGCTGTTGCAAGCGCTGGGCGAGGGTGATGCCAATGGCAATGCGACGATTGAGGTGACGGAACTGGCGGGCTTTCTGGACCGGATGGTGCCCGAGATTTCGCAGGCCGCCTTTAATTTCCGTCAGGTTCCGCAAATGTCGATTCGCGGATCGGATTTCGCGCTGAGCGCACAGGTGACGGTCTTGGGTGATGCGCCGGAACGATTCCCGGCCACGCTGACGCATGTGGTGGCGGGGGGAACATCTGTGCTTGATGGCCCCGGTGGGGCCGAATTGCAAAGGATCGAGGGCGGCGTGTTTTTTGGCGTGTTCTTGATCGAGCAAAAGGATGGCTTTGCCCGTGTGGCAAAAGAGGGCACTGCCCTTGGCTGGGTGCCCGTATCCAGTCTGGGACGGTTGCAATAAGGGTGTTCACCAAAGAAAAAGGCCGCCCAGGTTTCCCGTGGCGGCCCTAATCTGCACTGAACAGCGCCCTCAACCCTGACGGGCCTTGTAGCGTTTTTGCGTCTTGTTGATCACATAGACGCGGCCCTTACGGCGCACGACTTGGCAATCGCGATGACGCGTCTTCAGCGAACGGAGTGAGTTTGCAACCTTCATGGCTGTCTCCCTTGTCGCGGCGCGTCTTCGCGCCAGTTGAAAACCTTTGCCCCCCGAAGGGAACGGCGAATGGTGGGCGGTACTGGGATCGAACCAGTGGCCACTACGATGTCAACGTAGTGCTCTACCGCTGAGCTAACCGCCCACGCTGCCCATCACGATCCGCTTGCGTCCCAAATAAAAGGACGCGGGCGGAACCGCGTCGGTGTGCGGGGGTCTATAGCCAGACTCTTGCGGGGCCGCAAGGGGGTTTGGCAGGGTTTGACGCGCAACCTGTATTGGTTTGAGAATGAAATATGGCTTTTGGGTTCTGACAAAACCCAGCTATATCTTTCCCAGACGGGAGTTTGCATGCCGAACAAAGCTTTTACCTTGTACGAACCGAACCAGCGGCAGACGCCGGTCGTGTTTTCCTCGCCCCATAGTGGTCGCGAGTATCCGTCGGCATTCTTGCAGGCCAGTGTCTTGGATGATCACGTGATCCGCTCGTCCGAGGATGCGTTTGTGGATGATCTTTTCCGGGCAGCGCCGGATTTCGGCGCACCTTTGATTGCAGCCCGTGCGCCGCGTGCTTTTCTGGACCTTAACCGCGCCTGTGACGAGTTGGACCCCGCTGTGGTTGAGGGCGCACAACGGCTTGCGCATAACCCGCGCGTGGCCTCGGGCCTTGGGGTTATCCCAAGGGTGGTGTCGGGCGGGCGCGCGATTTATCGCGGCAAGCTGTCGCTGGCCGAGGCCGAGGATCGGATCGCGCGGCATTGGGTGCCCTATCACGCGGCGTTGAAGCGGATGATGCACGAAAGCCATGCCGAGTTTGGTCAGGCGGTGCTGGTTGATTGCCATTCCATGCCGCATGAGGCCATCGATTCGCATGCCCGGCCCGGTCTGCCACGGCCAGAGGTTGTCTTGGGCGACCGGTTTGGCGCGGCTGCGGGGCGCGATGTGATGGACCAGATTGAGGCGGCGTTCGCGCGGGCGGGTCTGCGGGTCAGCCGCAATGCGCCCTTTGCCGGGGCATATATCACGCAGGCCTATGGCCGGCCCTCGCATGGCTATCATGTCGTGCAGATCGAAATAGACCGCGCGCTTTACATGGATGAGGCGCGCATCCTGCCCTTGTCGGGCTTTGAGGATTTCCGCCAGTTGATGAAAGGCGTGATTGCCGAAATTGCGGATATTGGCCGGGTGGCGCTGCCACTGGCGGCGGAATAACGGCCAGACCCTAGCGCAGGGCACGGCCCTTGACGATGGCCTCATGGCCGAATTTGGCGCGGATGGCATCGGTTGCACGCTCTGCGGCGGCCCGCTTGGCGGCGTTGGGGTCCAGCAGATCGCCAGAACGGTCGGCGTCCGCCTCGGGGGCAAGGTCACTGATCCCGACGCCAATCAGGCGAAACGGCCCTGTGCTGCCCGCATGATCAAACAGATCCCGCGCGGCGCGATAGATGCGGTCGGCAATCTGCGTCGGGTCTGACAGCGCATGACGGCGGGTGATGGTCTGGAAATCGCCTTTCTTGAGCTTGAGCGTCACCGTCCGGCCTGCAAGGTGTTTGGCCTTGGCGCGGTCCGCGACCTGTTCGGCCAGCCGCCACAGATGGCCGTCCAGCAGATTTGGATCCGAGGTGTCTTCAAAAAAGGTGGTTTCCTTGGAGATGCTTTTCACCCGCTCATCCCGGTTGACGCGCCGGGTATCAAGGCCACGGGCAAGGTGCCACAAGCGGTCCCCCATATGGCCAAAGCGGGCGGTCAGATCAGCGCGATCCCAGCGCCACAGATCGGCAATCGTGCGGATGCCCGCCGCCTCCAGCGCGGTTTGGGTGGCGGTGCCCACACCCCAGATGATGCGCACCGATTTGGGGCGCAGAAAGGCCTCGGTCTCGGCGCGGCCAATGGTGGAAAAGCCACGGGGTTTGTCGAGGTCTGACGCGATCTTGGCCAGAAACTTGTTGTGCGACAGGCCGATGGAACCGGTAATGCCAAGCTCTTCCTCCATCCGCCTCGTCAGCCGTGCCAGCATCACCGCCGGGGGCGCGCCGTGCAGGCGGGTGGTGCCTGTCAGATCCAGAAACGCCTCATCAAGGCTGAGGGGTTCAATGGCGGGGGTCAACTCCTCCATCATGGCGCGGATCTGGCGCGAAACCTCGACATAGGCAGACATGCGGGGTTTGACGACAACGGCATCGGGGCAGAGTTTCAGGGCCTGAAACATCGGCATGGCCGACCGCACACCCTGAATACGCGCGATGTAGCAGCAGGTGGAGACGACGCCGCGCTGCCCGCCGCCCACGATCACCGCCTTGTTGGCGAGGCTGGGATCATCGCGCTTTTCAACGCTGGCGTAGAAGGCATCGCAATCCATATGGGCGATGGACAGCTCGAACAATTCCGGGTGCACCAGCAGGCGGGGAGAGCGGCATGCCAGACAGCGGCCCTGGGACGGGGCCGTGTCAAATTGGGTCAGGCAATCGCGGCACAGGGCTGGCATGATGGCGTAGTATAGAGCGGTGCCCTGTCTGCGCCTAGGGCCGTCACGGGCGCCCCCCTGTTTGTTTTGGGGGCGTCCGGCGGGGGGGCGGACCCTGACTGAACCTGTGCGTCAGGCTGCGGCTGGCGCCGGGGTTGCCTTTGGCTGCGGGCGCTTTTTGGCGCTTTGGTAGCGCGCAAAGCCAAGGTCGCGGGCATCAATCTGGGTCGCGTGGCCCGAGATAGTATCGGCCAGAACGCGGGCAGAGCCTGCGGCCATGGTCCAGCCCAAGGTGCCGTGGCCGGTGTTGAGGAACAGGTTCGCGATGGGCGAGTGGCCGATGATGGGCGTGCCATCGGGCGTCATCGGGCGCAGGCCGGTCCAGAATGTGGCTTGGGATTGATCGCCCGCGCCGCCAAACAGATCCTCGACCGAATGGGTCAGCGTCCGTTTGCGCTTGTCGTTCAAGGACAGGTCATGGCCCGCAAGTTCGGCCATCCCGCCCACGCGGATACGGTCACCAAGCCGGGTGATCGCGATCTTGTGGGTTTCATCCATGATGGTAGAGACAGGCGCACGGCCTGCATCCTTGATCGGCACGGTGATCGAATAGCCCTTGACCGGATAGACCGGCAGGCGAATGCCAAGCGGGGCGGCAAGGGCCGGGGAATAGCTGCCCAAGGCCAGCACAAAGGCATCGGCGGTCAGCGTGCCCTCGGATGTGGTGACGCTGATGATGCGGCCCGCCTCCTTGTTCAGGCGGGTGATGCTGACGCCATGGCGGAAGGTCACGCCAAGGGCTGCGGCACGGGCGGCAAGGCCTTGGGTGAACTTGAAGCAATCGCCGGTTTCATCGCGGGGCAGGCGCAGGCCGCCCACGATTTTGTCGCGCGCATTGGCAAGGCCGGGTTCCACGGCGATGCAGCCCTGAACATCCAGCACCTCGAACGGAACGCCGCCTTCGCGCAGCACCTCGATATCCTTGGCCGCCCCGTCGAGCTGTTTTTGCGTGCGGAAAAGTTGCAGCGTGCCTTGCTGACGTTCATCAAACGTCAGGCCGGTTTCGCTGCGCAGGTCGGTCAGGCAATCGCGGGAATATTCGGCAAGGCGCACCATGCGGGCCTTGTTGGTATGATAGGCTTTGGTGGTGCAATTGCCCAGCATTTGCAGAACCCAGCGGATTTTCTCGGGGTCCGGGCGGGGTTGGATGATCAGGGGCGCATGTTCCATGAACATCCATTTCAACGCCTTCATCGGGATGCCCGGTGCGGCCCATGGCGCGGAGTAGCCGGGGCTGATCTCGCCTGCATTGGCAAAGCTGGTTTCCATTGCGGCGGCGGGCTGGCGGTCGATCACGGTGACCTCATGCCCTTGTTTGGCCAGATACCATGCAGAGGTTGTGCCTATGACGCCAGAGCCGAGGATGATGATCTTCATGTGAGCGGGCCCTTTGCACCAAGGATGACGTGTTGACGCAAGATTATCCGCCGTCGTGGGGGAGATCTTGGCAAAGATCGCCTGAGTCACAGTCTTCTTTGCAAGCATTGTTGGCAAAGTTCCAAAATGGTGAAAGATTATTCGACCCCATGGGCAGGTGACGGGCGAATCTGTTTAGGTTCCGGTAGATTCGGGCAAGATCATCCCACTGCTTGCGTCTCTGCCGTGCAGAGGCCATGTATGGGTCAGCTTAAATCGTGGGAATTGTGCGCATGACACTTCAGGAACTTATCGGCGGGAATGCGGTTTTCCTTTCCATCGCCCTGTTCATCATCCTTTGCATCTTTTTGGGTGTGCGGATCGTTCCGCAATCGGAAAAGCACGTCGTGGAACGCTTTGGCCGTTTGCGGTCGGTTCTGGGGCCGGGCATCAACTTTGTGGTGCCGTTCCTTGACCGGGTGGCGCATAAAATCTCTATTCTGGAGCGTCAGTTGCCCACCGCGCAGCAAGATGCGATCACGACCGACAACGTTTTGGTCAAGGTGGAAACATCGGTGTTCTACCGGATCACCGAGCCGGAAAAGACCGTCTATCGGATCAGGGATGTTGATGCCGCGATTGCCACAACGGTTGCGGGCATCGTGCGATCCGAGATTGGCAAGATGGAGTTGGATCAGGTTCAGTCGAACCGCAACGAATTGACGCTGAACATCCGCGAGCAAGTGCGCGCCATGGTGGATGATTGGGGCATCGAGGTGACGCGGGCCGAGATTCTGGACGTGAACCTTGATGAGGCGACACGGGCTGCGATGCTGCAGCAGTTGAATGCCGAACGCGCCCGCCGCGCGCAGGTGACGGAAGCCGAGGGCAAAAAGCGGGCGGTCGAGTTGAACGCGGACGCCGAACTTTATGCCGCCGAGCAAGAGGCAAAGGCGCGCCGCGTTCTGGCCGATGCCGAAGCCTATGCGACAAGTGTGATTGCGGTTGCGATCAAGGAAAGCGGGATCGAGGCGGCGCAATATCAGGTGGCGCTCAAGCAGGTTGAGGCGCTGACAGCCGTGGGCCAAGGGGCAGGCAAACAAACGATCATTGTTCCGGCGCAGGCGCTGGATGCCTTTGGCGATGCGTTCAAGATGTTGAAGGGGCGCATGTAAGATGTGGGCGACGTGGTGGGTCTGGATCGTGGCAGGCTTTGCGCTGGGCGTGCTGGAGGTGATTGCGCCGGGCTATATCTTCCTTGGCTTTGCCATCGGGGCGGTTCTGGTGGGCATCGCGGTCGGGGTTGGCCTGCTGGGCAGTAGCCTGCCGATCTTGCTTTTGGCCTTTGCCATGGCGTCCTTGGCGGCGTGGTTTGCGCTGCGCCGGACGATGGGTGTGCGACAGGGGCAGGTAAAGCTGTGGGATCGCGACATCAATGACTGAGCCGAAGGGCAACTTTATCGGTGCCAAAGCCGCGTTCTTTCATGGGACGCGGCTTTTGACTTTGCAGCGTGATGATCTGCCGGGGTTGCCATGGGCCGGGCAGTGGGATGTGCCGGGTGGCGGGCGCGAAGGGGACGAGGGCCCGGAGGACTGCCTGTTGCGCGAACTGTTTGAGGAATTTGGTCTGCGCCTGCCCCCCGAACGCTTGTTGGCCCGTTGGGCGCTGCCCTCGATCAGCAACCCTGCGCGGGTGGCGTGGTTCTTTGCGGGGCGCATCACCGAGGCCGAGATTGCCGCCATTCGGTTCGGGGATGAGGGGCAGGGCTGGGCCTTGATGGAGGTCGAGGCCTATCTTGCCCACCCCAAATCCATTCGCGAAATGCACGGGCGGGTTGGTCTGGCCCGCACCGCGCTGTTGTAGTCAGCGGGCCGGAAGCTCTGCAATCACCGCGCGGGCGGCGGCGGCAGGGTCTTTGGCCTGCCAGATCGGGCGGCCCACCACGATGTGATCGGCCCCGTCGGTCAAGGCCTGATGTGGGGTGGCAATGCGCTTTTGGTCACCTGCCGCCGCACCGCTGGGACGCACGCCGGGGGTGACGATCAGCTTGCCCATGGCCTCGGGCAGGGCGCGGATCATCGCGGCCTCTTGCGGGCTGGCGATCACGCCATCGGCCCCGGCCGCAAGGGCGCGGGCGGCGCGTTCAAGGGTGATCTCATGGATATCGCCCGGCTTGATCAGGTTGGCGTCCAGATCGGCGCGGTCGTTGGAGGTGAGGATCGTCACCGCCAGAATTTTGGTGGCCGTGCCGGCGCGCCCTTCGGCGGCGGCGCGCACCACCTGCGGGTCGCCGTGCACGGTCAGAAAGTCGATGTCATATTGCACAAGCCCGCGCACCGCTGCCTCGACCGTGGCGCCGATGTCGAAAAGCTTCATGTCCAGAAAGATGCGCTTGCCGTGTTCTTGCTTGAGCTCATTGGCAAGGGCCAGCCCGCCACCCGTCAGCATGCCAAGGCCAATCTTGTAAAAGCTGGCCGCATCCCCGATCCGCTGGGCAAGATCAAGGCCCTGGACAATGTTTGGCACATCAAGTGCGACGATCAGGCGGTCATCAGACATTGGCTTTCCCTTTCGTTTTTCGGTTCTGCGCCTGATGGGCTGTGCAAGTGGTGCTGTCAAGCGGCTCGCCAGCGGGTAAGGTGGCGCATGGGGGACCGTATGATTTTGTGCTTTGATATTGGCGGATCGCGGATAAAGGCGGGCCTTGCCCGCTTTGGCGATGAGTTTGGGGCGGTGCAGCCCTTGGGCGATGCGCCAACGCCGGGGGGGGACTTTGCTGCCTTTCTGGCGGTTTTGGCCGGATTTGCGCAGGGCCAATCCTTGCGTGGGGTGGCCATTTCCATTGCGGGGGTGGTGGACCCGCGCAGCGGGGTGATCCATGTCGCCAATATCCCCAGTGCGGATGGCAGGATCTTGGCCGATGAGATTGCTGCGGCCATGGGGCTGCCTGTGATCATCCTCAACGATGCGGATTGCTTTGTTCTGGCCGAGGCGCGGTTTGGGGCCGGGCGCGGGCATGACTCGGTGTTTGGGATCATCCTTGGCACCGGCGTTGGGGGAGGTCTGGTGATTGGCGGGCAGCTTGTGCAAGGCGCGGGTGGCTTTGCCGGGGAATGGGGCCATGGGCCGGTTCTTGCGCCGGGCGCTTTTGGTTTGCCGCCCTTTGCCTGTGGTTGCGGGATGACAGGCTGTCTGGATGCCGTGGGCGGTGCGCGTGGGATGGAACGGCTTTACCTGCATCTTGGCGGGGCCGAGAGGCCATCGACCCAGATTCTTGCCGATTGGAGGGCAGGCGAAACGGTTGCCACGCAGGTGGTGGCCCTGTGGTGCGATATTCTAAGCGGGCCATTGGCGATGCTGCTGAACGTGATCGGGGCCAGTATTGTGCCTGTCGGCGGCGGGCTGTCCAACGAGCCTGCGCTGATAGACCTTTTGGACAAGAGCGTGCGGCAAGGCATGTTGCATCGGCGGGACGCGGCCATTCTGGTGCCGGCCCAGTGCACGCCGGAACCGGGGTTGATTGGGGCCGCTGTTGCCGCCCAAGCGAGGTTTGCGGCATGAGTGTTCTGGTAGAAGTCTGCGTCGATACGGCCGAAGGGCTGGCCGAGGCGGTGCGCGGTGGCGCGGGCCGGATTGAACTGTGTTCGGCGCTTGACCTTGGCGGTCTGACGCCCTCGGTTGGGATGATGCGTCGTGCGGCGGGATCAGGCGTGCCGATCTATGCGATGATCCGGCCAAGGGCAGGCAATTTCATCTGGTCACCCGATGAGATCGCGATGATGGAGGCCGATATCGCCGCCGCCCATGAGGCTGGCCTGCAAGGCGTGGTGCTGGGGGCAAGCCTGCCCGATGGGCGGCTTGACACCGATATGCTGGGATTGCTGATCAAGCGGGCAGGGGGAATGGGGCTGACCCTTCATCGCTGCTTTGACCTTGTGCCTGATCAATCGGTGGCGCTTGAGCAAGCCGTGGACCTTGGTGTGGCGCGGATCCTGACCTCGGGCGGGGCGCTTTCTGCGCCGCAGGGGGTGGATCGGCTGCTTGCATTGATGGAACAGGCCAAGGGGCGCATCGTGATCATGCCGGGGGGTGGCCTGACCCCTGACACGGTCGGGGGATTGCGGCATCTGGATCTGGCGGAGGTGCACTCGTCGTGTTCCGTGGCGGTGCTTACGCATGACAAGGCCGCAGATTTTGGCTTTGCCCCCCGGTTGGGGCGACGCACTGATGCGGCACAAGTGCGGGCCCTGCGCAACGCGCTTGGCCCTGATCGGGAAAATGGATCGGGCGCGCGCTAGGATGCCGCGCATGACCTTGACCAAACGGCCGGAAAGGCGGACGATTCGGGCCAAGAACACGGCGAACAAGTGCATGGGGCAGTGATGGATTTTACAGTTACCTTTGATCGGCCCGAAGAAGGGCCAAAATCCGGGCCGTTGACGGTTGGCTGGTTTTTGACAAAGGACAAGGGTGCCGTCCTGTATGATCCGCCAGAGCGGCTCATGTTTCGCCAGACCAACAAGACCCATGCCAAGAGCGCCAGCCGCTGCCCGGCGGTGATCCAGTTGGAAAGCCGGTATTTCGTCGTGAAAAGCCCGTTTGACATGCAGATCGGGTTTCGCAGGGATGAACAGGGCAAGCCCACGCTGGTGAACCGTCTTGGCACGGCAAGCCCGGTGCGCGGCAATAAGTTGGGCGATCTGCTGACCTTGGTCAATGAGGCCGAGTGGCGCTATCCCGACCGGCCCACGGTGCAGCTTTCGCTGCCCTATACCTTTATCTGTGATGAGCTGTGCTATGTGACGCAGCTTGGCACCTTTGCCCATTACCGCAAGGACCCGCTGCCGGGCACGATCTTTGGCGGGCGCTTTCCGGTCAATGTCTGGCCGCGCCCCCTGATGTGGGCGTTTGAATGGCATGAGCCGGAAAAGGACATCGTGTTGCGGCGTGGGGAGCCGTTGTTCTATTTGCAGTTTGAAAGCACAGATCCTGCCCGCCCGGTGCAAGTGGTCGAGGCCGAGAAAACGCCAGAGTTGATGGAGTATCTGGAGCATATTTCGGGGGTGGTGAACTATGTCAACCAGACCTTCAGCCTGTTCAAGGCAGCGGAAGAGATCAGGCCAAAGCGCCTGCTGAAGCCCAAAGTTCGGGAATGAGGGCCTCGCTTGAGGTCTGGGATATGGCGCGGGGTGAGGCCCGTGTGATCTTGCAGACAGATGTCTTGATAGAGGCCCCGAACTGGTCGCCCTGTGGCAGTTATCTGCTGGTGAATGGGGATGGCGGGTTGTTCCGCGTGCCGCTGTCCGTCCCGGCCTTGGTGCCGGTTGATTTGGGCGGGGTGGGCAAGCTGAACAATGACCATGGGATTTCACCCGATGGCAAGACCATCGTGATTTCCGCCCACCATGGCGGGCAGGGGTCCGAGATTTACCTGTGCGATGCGCAAGGCGGGGTGCCGCGCCTTGTCTCGCCGCATGCGCCAAGCTGGTGGCATGGCTGGTCCCCTGATGGTCAGACGCTGGCCTATGTGGCGGCGCGTGGAGGCAGTCGGGTCATTGATGTCTACACCTTGCCCGTCGAAGGCGGCGAGGAACGCCGCCTGACATGGGGTGAGGGGCATTGCGATGGCCCGGATTTCAGCGCCGATGGCCGCCAGATCTTTTACAACTGCGACCGGGATGGTCACGCCCAGATTTGGGTGATGGCCAGTGACGGCAGCGGGCAGCGCAAGCTTTTCGCGGATGACCATGTGAACTGGTTTCCGCATCCCTCGCCTTGCGGGCGGCATGTGATCTATCTGGCCTATCCGCCCGGCACGCAGGGGCATCCGCGCGATTTGCCGATTTCCCTGTGGCGGATGGACCCGGATGGCGGCAACCGTCAGCGACTGATTGGGTTCAATGGCGGCCAAGGCACGATGAATGTGCCAAACTGGGCACCCGACGGCCATGCCTTTGCCTATGTGCGCTATGCCCCAGTGGACAGCGACACGTCATCTGCGATCAAAACGACCGCGCAGGTTTGAGGGGGGCCTCTGACTTCAGGGGCTTTGGCGTGGTCTTGGTGCCATCTGCCGCCCAAGACGAGATATGCCGAGGGTCGCCCCAGACTGACACATGCACCTCGGAGGCGCCGGGTGTCAGGGCCAGATATTCCGGCGTTAGGCCAACAATGCGGACACGCAACAATTCCCCCCGAGAAACGGCGGGGGCGATCAACTCGGTCGCATGCGGACCCAAGACACCGATCAGGCGCGTCACCTTGCGTGGGATCAGGCCAAGCCACGTTCCTGCCAATTCAGCGGCCACGCCGATTCGGCCATCGGCCAATTGCACCAGATGCGCGGAATCGCCGATCGAGAGGCGGCTTTTGGCCACATTCACACAGATTTCATGGACCGCCGCCTTGTGAATCAGCGGTTGCAACAGATCATACATCAGACTGCCTTTTCGTGGCTTTGGCGGTGCACTGCTCGGACCAATGCCCGCCATCTTTTTCCAAGCCTGTTCATGCCGGCACGATGGGGGCAAGGGCCTTTTCGTCACGATTTGCGGCGGGCGTGCGATCCCGCCGACCGGCTGCGTCCGGGTCGGCGGATCACCGTCAATTGGCTAGGCGGCCCGCGCGATAGTCTTTGACTCAACCGCAAAGATATTGTCGGGGCCTGAGTCGATCTCGGCAAACCGGTCCATCAACCGGCGCGATGCGGCATCCAGAACGGCCGATTCTATCCACGAATAGCGGGCTTTGTGGGCCTTGTTTGCACTTGCACTCAGGCTGGCGCGATGCGTGAGGTCCGGATCATCCGGAAAGCTGTATCCAATGGTAACGGTGCCAGAATAGGTTTGAGTGGCTGCGTCAAAGCGCAGTTCCGTCAAATGACGAAATCGAATGATGAGCATGGGATTTTCCTCTTTGCCCTAAGTTTTGCCTGTTGGTCCATTGTGCCAGTCTATTGCCCTTGGCGGGGTCTTCATTCGGATGGACCATGGGTGCGAACGGATGGGTGAAGAAGAATTTATGCAACGATCCTGTGGCAATCTTGCAGCAAGCCCGATGCCACCCCATGTTTGGTATAAGGCCGAAGCTCGGCGTGCCTTTTCAGGGCGCGGGCATGCGGTGCTCATAAAGGAGAACAACCGATGAATTTAGAGAAATTCACGGAGCGGTCGCGCGGATTCCTTCAAGCGGCCCAGACGATTGCAACCCGCGAAAGCCACCAGCGTCTGACGGCTGAGCATCTGCTCAAGGCCATCATGGATGATGATCAGGGCATGGCGGCCAATCTGATCCGGCGCGCGGGCGGTGACCCCGCGCCGGTGATGGTTGCCACCGACCTTGCCATCAAGAAATTGCCCAAGGTTTCAGGCGACGCGCAGCCCTATGCCGATACCAGTTTGGTAAAGGTGCTGGATGAGGCTGAAAAGCTGGCCAAAAAGGCCGGAGACAGCTTTGTTCCAGTCGAGCGCATCTTGATGGCCATGGCCATGGTGCCGGGCAAGGCCAAGGATGCGCTGGATGCAGGGGCCGTCACGCCGCAAAACCTGAACACTGCGATCAATGATGTCCGCAAAGGGCGCACGGCCGATACGGCCAGTGCCGAACAGGGCTATGACGCGCTGAAGAAATACGCGCGTGATCTGACCGAGGCCGCAGAAGAGGGCAAGATTGACCCGATCATTGGCCGCGATGAAGAGATCAGGCGCACCATGCAGGTCTTGTCACGCCGGACCAAGAACAACCCCGTTCTGATCGGGGAGCCGGGCGTGGGCAAGACCGCGATTGCCGAGGGGCTGGCCCTGCGCATCATCCAAGGCGATGTGCCAGAAAGCTTGCGCAACAAAAAGCTTCTGGCGCTGGATATGGGCGCGCTGATTGCGGGTTCCAAATACCGTGGCGAGTTTGAAGAGCGCCTGAAGGCGGTGCTGTCCGAAGTCACCTCGGCCAATGGTGAGATCATCTTGTTCATCGATGAGATGCACACGCTGGTCGGCGCTGGCAAATCCGATGGTGCGATGGATGCGGCAAATCTGATCAAACCGGCACTTGCGCGGGGGGAATTGCACTGTGTGGGTGCGACGACCTTGGATGAATACCGCAAATATGTGGAAAAGGATGCGGCCCTTGCCCGCAGGTTCCAGCCGGTAATGGTGTCAGAACCCACGGTCGAGGATACGATCAGCATCCTGCGCGGGATCAAAGAGAAATACGAGCTTCACCACGGGGTCCGCATTTCAGACTCGGCCCTTGTGGCCGCCGCTACCCTGTCGCACCGCTATATCACCGACCGCTTTTTGCCCGACAAGGCCATCGACCTGATGGATGAGGCTGCCAGCCGCCTGCGGATGGAGGTCGACAGCAAGCCAGAAGAACTGGATCAGTTGGATCGCCAGATCCTTCAGTTGCAGATCGAGGCCGAGGCGTTGAAGAAAGAGGATGATCTGGCCAGCCGTGACCGGCTGGAAAAGCTGGAGCGTGAACTCTCTGACCTCCAACAGAAATCCACCGAGATGACGGCCAAGTGGCAGGCTGAACGGGACAGTCTGGAGGCGGCGCGCGACCTCAAGGAACAGCTTGACCGCGCCCGTGCTGAATTGGAGCAAGCCAAGCGTGAGGGCAACTTTGCCCGCGCGGGTGAGTTGCAATACGGCCAGATCCCCAGCCTTGAGAAATCCTTGGCCGAGGCCGAAGCGCGTGAAGGTGAGGCCCTTGTTGCCGAAGCCGTCCGCCCCGAGCAGATCGCCGAGGTTGTCGAACGCTGGACTGGTATCCCCACCACCAAGATGCTGGAGGGCGAGCGCGACAAACTGCTGCGCATGGAAGAGGAACTGGGCAAGCGCGTTGTTGGCCAGGAAGCGGCCCTTGTGGCCGTGGCCAATGCCGTGCGCCGCGCGCGCGCCGGGCTGAACGACGAGAATCGGCCGCTTGGCTCATTCCTGTTCCTTGGCCCAACCGGGGTGGGCAAGACCGAACTGACCAAGGCGGTGGCCGAGTATCTGTTTGATGATGACAACGCGATGGTGCGCATCGACATGTCGGAATTCATGGAGAAACACTCGGTCAGCCGTCTGATCGGCGCGCCCCCCGGCTATGTCGGCTATGATGAGGGCGGGGTGCTGACCGAAGCCGTGCGCCGCCGCCCCTATCAGGTGGTGCTGTTCGACGAGGTGGAAAAGGCCCACCCGGACGTGTTCAACGTGCTGTTGCAGGTTCTGGATGATGGCGTTCTGACCGATGGTCAGGGCCGCAAGGTGGATTTCAAGCAAACGCTGATCATCCTGACCTCCAACCTTGGGGCGCGGGCACTGTCGGAATTGCCCGAAGGCGCCGACATCGCCGCCGCCAAGCGCGAGGTGGAAGAGGCCGTGCGCGCCCATTTCCGCCCCGAGTTCCTGAACCGTCTGGATGAGCAGATCATCTTTGACCGCCTGAACCGCGCCGACATGGCGGGAATCGTCGAGATTCAGTTGCGTCGGCTGGAGGCACGGCTTGCCGTCCGCAAGATCGCGCTGGAGGTTTCGGCCCAAGCCAAGGCTTGGCTTGCGGATGAAGGTTATGATCCGGTCTTTGGGGCGCGTCCGCTCAAGCGGGTTATCCAACGGCATCTGCAAGATCCCTTGGCCGAAATGCTGCTGTCGGGGGATGTTCTGGATGGCACGACGGTGACGGTGACGGCCGGGCCGGATGGTCTGTTGATCGGGGACAGGGTCGTGTCAGGCCGTCGCGATCGGCCACAGGCCCCACCGGCAATGCTGGTGCATTGATCAAAACGACAAAAGGCGGGGGAAACCCCGCCTTTTTCACAGCACCGCGCGCTTGATCCGCGCTTACAGCTTGCTGTCTTGGATGCGCAACTGGCGGGCGCGGGTCAGGATCGCATCCTCGATCGCGCGGGCCGTGTCCGCCGAGACGGCACCACCGCCCCGCGCCTGCAAAGCCACGCGCAAGGATCGCGCATCCAGCGCCGGATCTTGCACATAGATGGTGGCGCGGTATGCACGACCCCCACCCGGAGGTGCGCCATAGCCCGTCACGATCACGCCAGTGAACGGATCGACCGACTCGATGGGCAAGAAGTTCAGCACATCGAGCGAGGCCTGCCACAGGTATTTGTTCACCTCGACGGTTGTGTTGGGATCATCTGCGTTCTTGAAAAGGTCCCAGATCGTCGATTGCCGCTTATCTTCGCCATTGGCCCGCGCGATGGCAGCGCGCTGGGCGTCGGCGCGCTGCTTGCGGTCAAGCTGCTGCTCAGACGGGATGCCCGGAGAGGCCGAGCGCCGGAACAGGCCACTGTCCCCGCTTGCAAAGCCCCCACCACAGGCGGCAAGGCCCAATACGCTTGCGCAGAGGATCGCCATTGTTACCAAACGCTGAATCTTCATACCGGACCCTTTCCCTAACCAGCTTTGTCTAGCCCACAGGGGGCCACGTGCCAAGGCCCTTGAGTAAGACCTATGTATAATAGTTTTCCGTAAGTCAGTCATGCGCATACTAAAGTATTATCGTTAAATATCAATATGATGTAGCAAACCTGCCGCAAGCTTTGAAGAAGGTTTCGCCACAGGCTCAGGTTTCTTGAAAATCATTCTGGAGGGGCACAAACAGAACCCAGCCAGCCTAGCACGATGTGTGCAGCTTGGTCTTACCTTAGAGATAAACGAGGAAAACCATGAAAAAGATCCTTCTTGCCACAACTGTTCTGGCAATGTCTGCCACTGTCGCCGCTGCTGAAATGACACTTTCGGGTTCCGGCGTTATGGGTCTGAACTACAACGACGGCGCAACTGCCGGATCCGACAAAACCACGACGCTGATGGAAACCTACATCAGCTTCAGCGGTTCGGGCGAGACCGATGGCGGCTTGTCGTTTGGCATGTCAGCTACCCTCGGCCAGTACTCCACCGACGATACGACCTACGTTGACGACGGCACCACGCTGTTCATCTCGGGCGCTTTCGGCAAGCTGACCTACGGCGACGTTTCTGAAGCTGACGAAGTTGCTACCCTCTCGGACATCGGTCTGACCGGCATTGGCACCGACAACGTTGCAGAAGCTCTTTCGGGCGACTCGAACAGCGGCGTTGCGCACAACGTGAACTACAGCTACGCCGCCGGCGATCTGTCGTTCTCTGCTTCGGCAAACATCGGTGACACCACCGCTGCTGCCAAGAACGACTCGATGGCTGTTGGCGTCAAGTACACCTTCGGCGACTACTATGTTGGCCTCGGCTACAACGCCACCGACATTGATAACGCCATTGGTGCTCGTGACGGCAACACAACCTCGCTGTTCGCTGGTGGCAAATTCGGCGCAGTGGCTGTTAAAGCCATGTACTCGGACTTCAGCGCTGACGCTGGCGCTGCTGCCGACCTGAGCGCTTGGGGCCTGACCGCTGACTACAAGATGGACGCTTTGACCCTGTCGCTGGCCTACTCGGACAATGACTTCGTTGCTAACACCAAAGCTTCGTATGGTATCGGTGCAGCTTACGATCTGGGCGGCGGCGCGGTTGTCAAGGGCGGCATCGGTTCTGTCAACGACGTGAACCGCGCGCAAGTGGGTGTGTCGCTCTCGTTCTAATCTGAGAGATCCTTCGCTACGAAAGGGCGAGCCTCAGGCTCGCCCTTTTTCGTTGTTTCACAGGGTTTTCTGCATTCTTTGGATATTTTGCGCCAATACTATTGTTGCATGAAGGCTACAGGGCCATCCCTTTGACCAATTGTTTTGCAAATGGATGTGTAATTTGCCGATGGTCCGGGGTAGACACATTTTTGTCGCCGCCTGTAGACGGCGGAAATCTTGTTGAGAAAGGGAACAACATGAAAAAAGTTCTTCTCGCGTCGACCATTCTGGCAATGTCTGCCACTGTCGCCGCTGCTGAAATGACACTTTCGGGTTCGGGCGTGATGGGTCTGGACTACAACGATGGCGCAGCTGTCGGGTCCGATAAAACCACCACGCTGATGGAAACCTACATCACCTTCACCGGGGCGGGCGAGACCGATGGCGGCCTGTCGTTTGGCATGAAGGCTACCATGGCTCAGTTTTCCACTGACGCTCCGACCTACGTTGACGACGGCACCACGCTGTTCATCTCGGGCGCTTTCGGCACGCTGACCTACGGTGACGTTTCTGAAGCTGACGAAGTTGCTACGCTCTCGGACATCGGTCTGACCGGCATTGGCACCGACAACGTTGCGGAAGCTCTTTCGGGCGACTCGAACGGCGGCGTGGCTCACAACGTGAACTACACCTACGCAACCGGCGCTCTGTCGTTCTCTGCTTCGGCAAACATCGGTGACACCACCGCTGTTGCCAAGAACGACTCGATGGCTGTTGGCGTCAAGTACACCTTCGGCGACTACTATGTTGGTCTCGGCTACAACGCCACCGACATTGCTAACGCCATTGGTGCTCGTGACGGCAACACCACCTCGCTGTTCGCTGGTGGCAGCTTCGGCGCAGTGGCTGTCAAAGCCATGTACTCGGACTTCAGCGCTGACGCTGGCGCTGCTGCCGACCTGAGCGCTTGGGGCCTGACCGCTGACTACAAGATGGACGCTTTGACCCTGTCGCTGGCCTACTCGGACAACGATTTGGTCGGTAACACCAAAGCTTCGTATGGCTTGGGCGCGGCATATGATCTTGGCGGCGGCGCTTCGGTTAAGGGCGGCGTAGGTTCGGTTAACGGAACAACTCGCGCACAAGTCGGTGTGAGCATGTCCTTCTGATCCACCCGGATCATGAGTTGGAAAGAGCGGGCCCTGTGCCCGCTCTTTTCTTTTGCGCCCAGCCTTTCTTTTGTGCCCAGCCTTTCCTTCTGCCCGCCCTCGCGTTACCTCGGCCTTGAACACAAGGGGGTCCCATGTCACTTGCCGCCATTTCCACCCGCATTGCACAGGCCGAGGTTGCCCATGGCCGCGCGCCCGGCAGCGTTCAGTTGATCGCCGTGTCAAAGGTGCAGCCGCTGGAGCGTGTGATTGCCGTGCTGGATCAGGGCCACCGCCTGTTTGGCGAAAACTACGTGCAGGAATCGCAAGGCAAGTGGCCTGATCTGCGCACCCGTTTTGCGGATGTGGCGGTGCATATGATCGGCCCCTTGCAAACCAACAAGGCCAAAGTCGCGGTGGAGTTGTTTGAGGCGATCCATACCCTCGACCGCCCCAGCCTTGCCGAAAAGCTGGCCAAACTGGCACAGGCGCGGGGCAAAAGCCCGGATCTGTTCATTCAGGTCAACACGGGGGAAGAACCGCAAAAGGCCGGGATCATGCCTGACGCGGTCGATGCCTTTGTCACAGCCTGCCGGGGGATGGATTTGCCGCTGTCTGGCCTGATGTGCATCCCGCCCGATGCCGAAGACCCGGCCCCACATTTCGCGATGTTGTCCCAGATGGCGGCGCGCAACGGATTGGCGGGACTGTCGATGGGGATGAGCAGCGATTTTGAAGTGGCGATTGCGCATGGGGCCACTCACATTCGCGTGGGCAGCGCGATTTTTGGCGCCCGCACCTATGCCTGATCAGGCAATCCACGCCCGCGCATAGGGGGGCAGCCAGATCTGACCATCGGTCACCCCAACCGGGTGATCCGACAACAGATCGTGCAGGGCCAAAGCCCCTTGGGCCCGCAGCCAGTCTGCCGCGACAGGGCGCCAATTTTCGGTAAAGTTGAACAGGCAGACGACCGCACCCGTGGGGGCCAGTCTGGCAAAGGCAAACAGGCCGCTGTCACCCACATCCAGAATTCGGGTTCCGTTCTGGGCGTGCAACGCGGGGTTGGCCTTGCGCCGGGCAAGGATATGTTTGGTGCCCGCAAAAACCCGCGCCGCTGGCCCAATGCCGTGGTGCCGCTCGGCTGCCAGATACCAATCCATCCTTGGCCGATGCAGCCAGCGGCTGTCATGCGCATGGTCGGGAACATCCCGATAGCCATAGTCGTTCAGGCTGGCCAGTTCATCGCCCATATAGATCAGCGGAATGCCCCCAAAGGCCCCGATCAGGGCATGGCCCATCAAGATGCGTTGAACGGCAAGGCCTTCGGCGGCCTCATCCCCCTCGGACACCGCCTGTTCCAACCCGGCGAGCGAGGCAAAGCTGCCCGAAATCCGCTTGTCGCCCGTGGCGGGGTTAGACTGAAACAGCGCCCCGCGTGCAAAGGTGCCGGGAAAAATCCCCTCATAGAAATCAGACAAGAACGCCCGATGCCCCGGACCGGACAGCCCGATCTGGGCCGCATCTTCATCGGTCACGGCCCAGCCGATATCATCATGGCAGCGGATATAGGTGGCATAGGTCGCGTTGCGCAGGGTTTCGGGAAAGTGGGTGCCAAGGACATGGGTCATCAGACCCGTGTTGCGGGTGGCAAGTGACGACCAGAACTGCACCATCAGGCTGTTGTGATAGGCAAGGTTGCCCTCTTTGCCATCATGCACGCCCCGCCCCAGATAGGGCAGCATCTCTGCCGGGCCAACAATCGCCTCTTCCAGATGGATCACCGCGGGGGCCGCGATGCGCGAACAGGCGCGCAAGGCCTGCAAGATCATATGCACTTCTGGTTCCGACTGGCAGCGGGTGCCAAGGCGTTTCCACATAAAGGCGACCGCATCCAGACGCAGCACATCCACGCCGCGATTGGCAAGGAACAGCATGACCTCGACAATCTCGAGAAAGACCTTTGGGTTGGCCCAGTTCAGATCCCACTGATGTTCGTTGAACGTGGTCCAGACCCACTTCCCAAAATCGGGGTAATGGGTGAAATTGCCCGGCGCGTGCTCCGGAAACACCTCGACCAGACTGCGCGCATAGGCGTCTGGCTGATCGGGCGAGTCAAACATCAGGTAATAGTCTTGATAGCGGGCATCGCCCTTGGCCGCCTTTTTGGCCCAAGCGTGTTCCTTGGCCGTGTGGTTCAGCACCAGATCGATGCACAGCGAAATCCCACGGGCGCGCAGGGCGGTGGCCACCTCTTCAAACTCGGCCATGGTGCCATAGGCGGGGTTGATCTGGCGATAATCCATCACCGAATAGCCGCCATCACTGTCACCGGGGCGCGGTTTCAGGCAGGGCATCAGGTGAACATAGCTGATTCCCAGATCTTCCAGATAATCCAGCTTGTCCAAAACCCCTTTCAGGGTGCCTGCAAAGCGGTCGATATAGAACACATAGCCCGCCATATCAGAGCGCTGAAACCAATCGGGTTCCAGATCACGCCGCAGATCAAGCCGCTTTAGGTCGGCAGGACGGGCGGCCCATGCTTTGCGCAGGGCTTTTTCCAGACTGGTGCGAAAGGTCGTGTAATCCGGGTGGCTGCCGTAAAGCTTGTCAAGCATTGGCCACAGATCATTGGCGGAGCGATCAAGACGCAGCGCGAAAATCTCGTCATCCGCAGATGCCGCTGCTTTGGCCATGATCGTCCTCCCTGTTTTGCAGGGCAGAATAGGGTTTCCAAAGCGGTTTGGAAAGGGGGAAGCCGCGTTTATTCGCGGATGACCAGCCGTGTCTGGTGTTTGATCCGCGCGGCAATCCACAGCAGGTCGTGCCGGGCGAATGCAACGCAACCCGCTGTGGGAAAGCGGGGACGGCGCCACGTGTGGATGAAAATGGCAGAGCCCCGCCCGGGGATGGCCTCGGGCCAGTTCCAGTCGGTCAGCAAGACAAGGTCGTAAAGCGGATCGGGGCGCATCAATCGTTCGTGCCCAAAGGCGTGGGGCAGTCGCACCATCAGATTATAGTCGGGATCGCGCGGGTCATCCGACCAGCGGTCCGCGTGGCTGACAGGAAGCGCCCAATCGGCAGGTGCGGTCAGGCGGGCGGGGTTGTAAAGCATCCCCACCAGCCGATGGGTTCCCGCAGGTGTGGCGCCATCGCCTTCGCGTTTGGCCCTTGCCGGAACGATTCCGCCCCGCCCGACAGAGCAAGGGAAATGGCGGCCCAGAAACCGCGCACCCATGGATGTGACAACGATATCGAGTGGTTTCATAAAAGATGCCCCGACTTGGTGGCCTTGGTGGCCAGATAGGCCGCGTTCTGATCCGTTTGGCCGACATGCAGTGGCACGCGCTCCACCACCCGCAAGCCGCAGCTTTCCATCATCGCGATCTTGCGCGGGTTGTTTGTCATCAGGCGGACGCTGCCAAAGCCCATGCGGCGCAAGATATCCGCCCCGATGCGGAAATCACGCTCGTCATCCTCAAACCCTAGGCGATGGTTCGCCTCGACCGTGTCGAACCCCTGATCTTGCAGCGAATAGGCCCGCATCTTGTTGGCCAGCCCGATGCCTCGCCCCTCTTGATTCAGGTAAAGCAACACGCCTTGCCCCTCGGCCCCCATCAGGCCAAGGGCCGCGTGAAGTTGGGGGCCGCAGTCGCATTTCAGCGACCCCAGCACATCCCCGGTAAAGCAGGCAGAGTGCAGGCGCGCAAGAACCGGCGCGCTGCGGTCGGGCTGTCCGATCTCGATCGCATAATGCTCTTCCGTGCCGTTTTCGGGCCGAAAGATATGCACCCGCCCGGCCTGACTGGCCGTCATCGGCAGGCGGGCCGATGTGACCTCATGCAGCGGTGACGGTAATTGCAGGGCCGGCCCGGCCTCGGCCAAGGCGATGAAGGTCAGATTGTGCGCGCTGGCAAGGGAAAGGCCGTTTGCCACGGGCACCACAAGGGCGGCAGGCAAAAGATGCGCCGACTTTGCCAGCATCAAGGCGGCGCGGTGCAGATCGGGCGCGCCATCGCGGAGCGCGCGCAGCGGCCCCTTCATCGGGTGGCGTAGATCCCCCGAAGGATCGGCAAGGGCACGAATCCACGCCGCATCCACATCCGGCGGAACCCAGAGTCGCGCCAGATCGCCATCATAGGCGCGCGCCTTAAGGGTGGTTGCCCGCCGCTCTGTCAGGGCGATTTCTGGCTGTCCCATCGCGCGCAAAGTGGCCAACCCGGCAGAATCAACCGCCTCGACCGCCACGACAAGGGCCGCAATTCCCTGATCCGCAAGCACCACAGGCACGCCCATGCGCATGTCGCCACGGGCGCGGTTCAGCCGTTGGGTGATCGTTGGGGCCAATGTCATGTCACTCTCCTGCATCCATCATCTAGCGGGGACGCAAGGAAATTGAAACATATCCCCGTCATGTGACACGACCGCGTGAGACGATGGTTGCAATTCTTGCCGCGTGCGCGATCCATGCGCATGTCTTTTCCAACAGACGCAACGGAGGCTTCCATGGCCGGACTTCGCAAAATTCTGCTGATAGACGACGACGACGATCTGCGTGAGGCGTTGAGCGAGCAATTGGTGATGACCGAGGACTTTGATGTCTTTGAGGGCAGCACCGGTGCCGAAGGCATGGAGAAGGCCAAGGCCGCGATCTATGATCTGGTCATTCTGGATGTGGGTTTGCCTGATACCGACGGCCGCGAGTTGTGCCGCCGGATGCGCAAACAAGGAGTCAAATGCCCGATCCTGATGTTGACCGGGCATGATACCGATGCCGATACAATTTTAGGGTTGGACGCAGGTGCCAATGACTATGTGACCAAGCCCTTCAAATTCCCCGTTCTTTTGGCGCGCATCCGGGCGCAGCTGCGCCAGCACGAACAATCCGAAGACGCTATTTTTCAACTTGGGCCTTATACGTTCAAACCGGCACAGAAATTGCTTTTGGATGAGAAGGAAAGGAAAATTCGGCTGACGGAAAAGGAAACCAATATCCTGAAGTTCCTGTATCGTGCGCAATCGGGCGTTGTGGCCCGCGATGTGCTGTTGCATGAGGTTTGGGGCTATAACGCCGGGGTAACGACTCATACGCTAGAAACGCATATCTACAGACTTCGCCAAAAGATTGAACCCGATCCGTCAAATGCACGCATTTTGGTCACAGAGAGCGGCGGATATCGATTGGTGGCCTAGCGTCCTATTGTTGCCGTATTCATCATTCTTATACTATTGTTGTAGAGATTGATGACTGAAAGTTCCCCTTGTCGTGTCGGGGTTATGGCACGACACCTCCCTGTTGGACCTGGCCGGGCCTTGTGCCCGGCCTTTTTTTGTCCCTCACTGACCCCACCGCCGCATCCTTCGCTTGAGGCTGGCCTGTGCCGCGGATAGGGTTTGGCGGTCCAACAGGAGAAGCCAGATGCCCTTTACCCTCGCCACTTGGAACATCAATTCGGTGCGTCTGCGTGAAGGGCTGGTGGCCCGTCTGATGTCCGAAGAGCAGCCCGATATTCTGTGCCTGCAAGAATGCAAAAGCCCGGTCGAGAAAATTCCGCTTGAGCAGTTTCAGGCGCTTGGCTACCGCTACATGGTGGCGCGCGGGCAAAAGGGCTACAACGGCGTGGCGATCTTGTCCAAACTGCCGATCATGGATGCGGGCGAGCGTGATTTTGCCAGCCTAGGCCATGCTCGCCATGTGGCGGCGCGGCTGGAAAATGGGGTGACCATTCACAACTGCTATGTGCCTGCCGGTGGCGATATTCCTGACCGGGAGCAGAACGAAAAGTTCGGCCAAAAGCTCGATTTCCTGACCGAGATGCGCGATTGGTGCCGATGGGAAACGCCAGACCGTGCCATTTTGGTGGGTGATCTGAACATTGCCCCGCGCGAAGATGATGTGTGGAATCACAAGCAGCTTTTGAAGATCGTTAGCCATACCCCGGTGGAGGTGGATCACCTCAACGCTGTGATGGAGGCCGGAAAATGGGTCGACATCACCCGGCAGGATATCCCCGAGGGGTTGCTTTACAGCTGGTGGTCCTATCGCGCCGCCGATTGGGATACGGCGGACAAGGGGCGCCGCTTAGATCATGTTTGGGCTACGCCCGATATTTCCGGGGCGGCCCATTCCAGCAAGATTTTGCGCGATGCGCGTGGTTGGGTGCAGCCGTCAGATCACGTGCCGATTTTCGCAACCTTTGACCTTTGATTGGGCGTGGGCTAAGGAACGGCCACGGGTCAGCAGTTCACCCAGGCGTCACCGGCCCTCAAAAGGGGCAGCTAAACCTGCATCGGGATTGAAACGGTTGCATCCCCCATGGGGCCCAAGCGCAAGTCGGTGACCACGTCATGTCGGGCCTGATCCATGAGGTTATGATGACCAAAGACGCCCTTTCCCTGCCTGTGCCGGACCTGTCGGCCTTTGCAAAAACCTTGCGCCGGGAGTTGACCGCCGCCCACGAAATCCCCGGCCATCTTGCACTGATGAATATGGCCGCCCGCGCAGCAGGCTTTCGCAACGTCCAACACCTTCGGTCCTCGGCCACCGCCCAAGTGCGGCTGGACAGCCCCGCCGCACCCGCCCCAGATCACGCCAAGATCGAGGCCACCTTGCGCCATTTCGACGGGCAGGGGCGGCTTGCCACTTGGCCTGCGCGCACCGCGCTGCAACATCTGGCCGTGCGCGCCCTGTGGGCGCGGTTGCCGCCCCGCATCACCCTGACCGAGCGGCAGTTCAGCGCGGTTCTGACCCAATGGCACGGCTTTGGCGACCCACCCATTTTGCGCCGCACCATGGTCGAGCTTGGCCTTGTCACCCGCAGCGCCGATTGCCGCGACTACCAGCGTGTTGAGGCGCAACCCACGCCCGAGGCGCGGCTGCTGATCGGCCTGTTGGCTGACCGCACCCGCACATAGAAAAACCCCCGGCTCGCAAGAACCGGGGGCCTCATTCCGTGCGTCAGATCACTGCGGCGCCTTGGCAAAGCGCAGATAGGGCAGCTTGATATCCAGATCGCCAAAGCGCTCCTTGGCCTGTTCGTCTGTCAGGCTTAGCGCCACGATCACATCCTGACCGGGCTGCCAGTTGGCGGGTGTCGCCAGCGGCACGCCATCGGTGGCCTGCACCGCATCCAACGCCCGCAGAATTTCCGCAAAGTTGCGGCCCACCGACATCGGATAGGTCATGGTCAACCGCACCTTTTTGTCCGGCCCGATGATATAGACCGACCGCACCGTTGCGGTATTGGCCGGGGTGCGCCCCTCGGGCAAGTAAAACTCGGCTGGCAGCATATCGAACGCCTTGGACACTGTCAGGCTCGTGTCGTCGATGATCGGGAAATCAGCGGGGGAGCCGCCAAAGGCTTCGATGTCGCGCTTCCATTTCTGATGCTCTTCCACAGAATCGACAGAAACGCCAATTACCTTGGTGTTGCGTTTTTTCCACTCTGCCGCCAGTTGCGCCACGGCCCCGAATTCGGTCGTGCACACCGGGGTAAAGTCGCGCGGATGGCTGAAGATGATGGCATAGGCGTCGCCCAGCCAGTCATGGAACTTGATTTGACCCGCCGTCGAGTCGGCGGTGAAGTCGGGGGCGATGTCATTGATGCGGATCGACATGTGGGAACCTTTCGTCATGTTCTAGGCAACAGATAGCCATTCAGCCCCGGTTTTTCATCCCCCCTTTCGTCTCACAGACCCCAATTTGGAACAACGATTCGCCCTGTGCCCCCGTTTTTGGAAGGAAATCACCGTGCCACGGGCGACTGCCGACCGTTCGCCCTGCGGCTTGGGTGGTTGGGAAGCCAGTCGCGCGACGATGGTTGCAGCATGCGTTACAACCTGTCAGAATATGATCAAATTATCACCGGGGGTCCGCATGCTTGCCAAACGCAACTTCTACATCAACGGCGCTTGGGTGGCACCCGCCCTCGCGCGCGATCTGAACGTCATCGACCCCTCGACCGAGGAGCCTTGCGCCGTCATCAGTCTTGGCGATCAGGCCGATACCGACGCCGCCGTCGCCGCAGCCAAGGCAGCCCTGCCCGCATGGGCCGCCACCCCGCCAGCGGAACGCGCCCGTTTGGTCGCCGCCATCCTGGATCAATACAACGCCCGCGAGCAGGAATTTGCCGAGGCGATCAGTATGGAAATGGGCGCGCCCATCGACTTCGCCCTGTCCGATCAGGCCACGTGCCTGCCGTGGCACACCAACAACTTCCTCAAGGCGTTCGAGCATATCGAATGGGTCCGTCCGCTTGGCCCGCATGCACCGGGGGCCGCGATTGCGATGGAACCCATCGGCGTCGTTGGCCTGATCACCCCTTGGAACTGGCCCGTGAACCAGATCGCGCTCAAGGCGATTCCGGCCATGCTGGCGGGCTGCACCTGTGTTCTCAAACCCTCCGAGGAAAGCCCGCTGAACGCCATGCTCTTTGCCGAGTTCTGCCATGACGCGGGCATTCCTGCGGGCGTGTTCAACCTTGTGAACGGCGATGGCCCCGGTGTTGGGACCCAGCTATCGACTCACCCGGATGTTGAGATGATCTCGTTTACCGGCTCCACCCGCGCCGGACGCGCGATTTCCAAGGCGGCGGCCGAAACACTGAAGCGTGTGGCGCTGGAACTGGGGGGCAAGGGCGCGAACCTTGTGTTTGCCGATGCGGATGAAATGGCCGTTGAACGTTCGGTCCGCAGGATGATGGAAAATACAGGCCAATCCTGCAACGCCCCGTCGCGCATGTTGGTTGAACGTAGTGTTTATGACCAAACGGTCACAAAAGCGGTTGCCGTGGCCAATTCCCTCACCGTCGGCCCCGCCAATCAGCCCGGCCCGCATATCGGCCCTGTGGTGAACAAGCGCCAGTGGGACCAGATTCAGGGTTATATCCAAAAAGGGATTGATGAAGGCGCGCGCCTTGCCTGTGGTGGCCCCGGCCTGCCCGATGGGTTCAACCGGGGCTTTTACGTCAAGCCCACGATCTTTGCCGATGTCACCCCGGGCATGACCATCGAACAAGAAGAGATCTTTGGCCCCGTCCTGTCGATCATCCCTTTTGAGGATGAGGCAGAGGCGATCCGCATCGCCAATGACACGCCTTACGGCCTGACCAACTATGTCCAAACCGGCGACCCCGCCCGCGCCAACCGCCTGTCGCGGCAGCTTCGTTCGGGCATGGTCGAGATGAACGGCAAACCCCGTGGCGCAGGGTCGCCCTTTGGCGGCGTCAAGCAATCGGGCCGCGCACGTGAGGGCGGGATCTGGGGGCTGGAAGAGTTTCTGGAGGCCAAGGCCATCTCGGGCTATGATTTCACGCTGAAAGACGCGGCGGAATAATCTATCCTCTCGCGCCCGTTTCCACAAAGGCCGCCCGTCTTGGCGGCCTTTGTGCATCTTTCACATGATCCCTTTGTGTGCACACAAAAGGCACACTTCCCCCACGCCGCAAATGTGCCATCAAAGGTCGCCCCGGCTCCTCACGCCCCAGTCACAGCGCGCCCATGCTGAGGCAAAGGGAAAGGCCGCCATGACCCACCATCACCACCTGTTGTCGCCCCTTAGCTTGCGCGGTCAAACCCTGCGCAACCGCATCGTTTTTGGCGCCCATACCAACAATATGGCAGATCAGGGCATCCCCGGCCCGCGCATGGGAAAATACCTTTTGGAACGGGCCCTTGGCGGGGCCGCCATGATTGTGGTGGAGCCTGTGCCAGTGCACCGCACCGGGGTTCTGACCCGCGGCAATCTTCTCCATTCCAGTGATGCGATTATCAAGCCATTTCAAACAATTACGGATGAGGTCAAAGCCGCAGGCGCGGTCATATGCCAACAGCTTTACCACATCGGCGCGCATGGCGATTCCGACCTCAGCTTTGCGCCGCATTGGTCCCCATCGGGCCACGTCAGCTATCACGACAGTGACGGCTCTCACCGCATGACCGTGGCCGAGATTGAAGAGCTGATAGAGGCCCATATCGTCGCCGCCATCCGCTGCAAAAAGTCAGGATTTCAAGGGGTTGAGGTATGGGCCGCCTATCACTCGCTGCTCGATCAGTTCTGGACGCCGTGGTCAAACACCCGTGACGATGCGTGGGGCGGCAGCCTAGAAAACCGCACCCGCTTTTCGCGCCGCATCATCGAAGGCATCCGCCGTACATGCGGCGAGGATTTCATCATTGGTCTGGCCATAAGCTGGTCCGATAGCCAGAAAGTTCTGCTATCGCTGGAACAGTTGAGCGAAATCGTGGCGCTGCATGATGCGACGGGCCACGTTGATTACATCACCTGCGGCCATGGCGGCTATCTGGATTTCGAACGCCTGATGCCCACGTTCCTGTTTGGTGAAAAGCTGACCGCGCCCGTGACCGAGGTGCTCAAAGGCATCGTAAAACATGCCGTGGTCACGTCCGAGGCGCATGTTCGAACGCCCGAAAACGCCGAAAGCATCATCGCGAGTGGTCAAGCCGATCTGGTCTCGATCGTGCGCGGCCAGATCGCTGACCCGCATCTCGCGCGCAAAACCACCGAAGGGCGGGCGCAAGATGTGCGGGGCTGCATTTCTTGCAACCAGATGTGTTGGGGCAGACGGTCGCGTGATTACTGGATTTCGTGCCTTATCAACCCCTCGGTCGGGCGGGAATGGGAATGGGGTGGTGACCGCTTTACCAAATCCTTGACGCCGCGCTCGGTTCTGGTGGTGGGTGCAGGCCCGGCGGGACTGGAGGCCGCCCGCGTTGCGGCAGAACGCGGACATAGCGTGGAAATTGTGGAGGCCTTGCCAAAGATCGGCGGTCAATTCCGGCTGGCAGGCGAACAGCCGCGCCGGGCGCAGATCCTCGATTTGCTCGATTGGTATGAACGACAGTTCACAAACCTTGCCGTCACTCTGCGCCTCAACACCTTCCTCGACATCGATGAGATCGCCGCCCACCCTGCCGATACGATCGTCCTTGCCACAGGGTCCTTGCCCGACGATCAGGCGCGGCAAAGATGGGCACCCGACCTTGGCCCCCTGCCGGGCCGCGATCTGGGCGGCGTTTGGTCTGCCGAGGCCGCAATGCGCCGCGAAGCACGCTTGGGTGATCATGTCGTTGTCTATGATGAGGGCGGCAATTGGCGCGGCGTCGGCACCGCCTGGACCTTGGCCGAGCGCGGCCATCACGTCACGCTGGTAACCCCCGACCCCTATGTGGGGCGTGAGATCACCCGCACCTCTGCCGATGCTCCAGCCCGCCAGCGCCTAGCCCGTCTTGGGGTGAAAATGCTGACAGAACATTGCCTGACCCGCTGGCATGGCAATGGTATCACGCTGCGCTCCTTGCTGACTGGGGCTGAGGAGACGCTGCCCGCCTCGGGCCTGATCATGGCCACCACAAACATGGCCTTTGACCCTTGGCCTGAAGCCTTTGCCGGAAAAGCCACTCACCGCATCGGCGACTGTGTTGCCCCCCGGCAGGCCCCTTATGCCTTTCACGAGGGGCGAAAACTCGCGCTCACGCTTTGATTTCATTTGTTCAAAAATATCCCGGGGGTCAGCGGGTCTGCAAGACCCGCGGAAAGGGGGCAGCGCCCCCTTACAACAGATCATCCAGAACCAGCGCCATGACCTTGGCGCTGTCGATCATGTCTTGCACGCCCACCCATTCATCCGGCTGATGCGCAAGATGCAAAAGCCCAGGCCCATAAGCGATGCAGTTTTTCAGCCGACCAATCCGGTCGATATGCTTTTGATCATAGGTGCCGGGGGAGACGACGTAATCTGCCGTCCGCGCCAAGACCCGCTCAATCGCCTCGGCGGTTGAACGCACCACGGGTGCCTTGCGGTCTGCCATCACCGGATGCACCTCGAATAAATCGCGGATTTCATAAGAGAATCCCGGCCGCTCTGCCTTTACCCGCTCCAGCACCGTCACCATTTCGGCTTTAACCGTTGTCAAATCTTCTTCAATCAAAAACCGGCGGTCGATGATGATGCGGCAGCGATCGGCCACACAGGGGGCGGGCAGGCCGGTATAGCCTGCCTCGGGCTCGGCCTCACCTCCATGGATAGAATTGATGTTCAGGGTGGATTGCCGCGCGCCCTCGGGCACCACAGGCATGGCGGTGTGTTTGGTGGCGAGCAAAGGGTAAAGCCGCTCTTCAATCTCGGCCAGAACCGCGCCCATATGGCGGATCGCGCTGTCGCCCAGAAAGGGCATGGAGCCATGGGCGATCCGGCCATGGGTTTCAATCTCGGCCCACCACACACCGCGATGGCCAAGGCAGATGCGGTCCTTGTGCAAGGGTTCGGGGATGATGACATGCTGCACGCGGTCGGGCGAGAAATAGCCCCGTTCGGCCAGATAGGCGACGCCGCCATAGCCGCCAGATTCCTCATCCGCCGTGGCGGAAATCTCAATTGCGCCCTGCCAGTCGGGGCGGGCGGCAACAAACGCCTCGGCAGCAATAACGCTGGCCGCAAGGCCCCCCTTCATATCGCAGGCCCCCCGGCCATAGATGCGGTCGCCGTCCAATTCGCCGCCAAAGGGGTCACGCGTCCAGCCGTGGCCGACCTCCACCACATCATGGTGGCTGTTGAAATGCACACAGTCCCCGCGCCCTCGTTCCAACCGGGCCACCATATTCCAGCGCGGATAGCTGTCACTGTCGCCCGGCGCACCAAAGGCCCGGATCATTTCCACCGCAAAACCCTGTGCCATCAGGCGGGCCGCCAGATAGTCACAAACCTCGCGGTACATGCGGCCCGGCGGATTCAGGGTGGGAATGCGGATAAGGTCCTGCGTCAGGCCAATAAGGTCTTGGCGACGGGCATCGACTGCGGCAAGAATGGGTCCATTGAACATGTGGGGTATCGTGACGCGCTACAGGATTTTCGGCAATGCGTTTTCCCAAAAAGCGGGGATGTAATTTGGATTTACATTCCTAAGTAACATCAGGGTCCAAGAACCATCAAGGCAAAGTCCAACGGAGGGCATAATGGCCGATTTTGAGACGCAAATTGAAGCAAGCCAAAAGCAGGTGGCCGAGGCACAGGCAAAGATTTCTGCCATCACCAGCCGCATAGAGGTGGCGCGCCAAAAGCTGGCCACGGGCGAGGCGGCGATTGATATCGAGAATGCCACGCTGGACGACGTGCACAAACATACCGATCTGATGAATGCCAATATCGCAGAACTCATCATGGGTCTGGATGATGTCACCGCAGGGTTTTCGCGGGATTTTGATGAGATGCGGTCGAAATCCGGGATGGAAAGTTTCATCGGGATTTTCAGCAGCGCCAAGTCGGAATCGATGCGTCAAGAACGGCTGCGCACCGCGAGCATTGACGACAAGTTGCAAGATCTGATCTCGAAGTCGGATGTGATTGTGCGGCTGTTGCAAGGCCAGCTTGATATGCTGAACGGTCAGAAATCGAGTGTTGAGACAAACCTGTCTGGCACGCTGACGGAACGCGAGGAAACCGTTTCCGGGCTGGAGGCTGTGCGGGCCGAGATTGCGGCGATGGACCCACGCATCATCGAGTTGGAAAACAAGATCAGCGTTGAACAAGATGCCGCCGCCCGGACCAAGCTGGAAACCGAATTGGCCGAATTGAACGGGCGCTATAACGCGTTGGTCCAAGATGAGCAGGTCAAACTGGCGAAATCCCAGACGCTGGAGCGGTATATCGAAAAGGGCAAGACATGGATGGACAGCTTGCAAAATCAGGCCGCCACTCAGCTTGTGCTGATCAACAAGTTGCAGACCGACACCAAGCAGCGCGTTGTCTTGTATGATGCGCTGACCGCCAGCCTGAAAACCGCGCAGCAGCAAGATGTGGCGCACCGGATAAACGAGATTGGCGTCAAGACCGACCAAGAGGCGCAGGCTGCAATGGCGGGTATTGGCGCTGCCACCAATGCCCGGATGGCCGACATGCTGGAGGCGCATGAGGATCACATGGTCTTTGCCCGCAAGGTGTTGGAGCAAAAGGCCAAGGCCGACGAACGCTTTAACCGCCGCTTTGCTGCCATTGTCGAGAAACACGACAAGAACGCCTACGGGGAATAAGTGACCAGCGTGAACAAGGGCAGCGGGGTCAAGGGCCAGCTGACCAATGATCATGCCGAATTGTATGACACATTGGTTGCGCGCCGCTATTTCGACAAGTTCGACCGGATCACGGGCCATCTAAGCCGGGTGGCCGCTGAAATGGAGGCTGAAGGTGCTCTGACGCGCACCGAAACCCGTGTTGTGGGGCGTTATCTTGCGGCGCTTGGCGCGACGTTTCGCGCGCTAAGCCACAAGTATCTGATGACGGGGCGCGCCGATGGTGCCCCCCGCCTGACCTTTGACCGGCATGAAAGCGGCTTTCCGGTTGCGCAGGAATTGATGGTCATGGCGCTGGATGCCGCACAGGCCAACAAGCACCTGTCCGGCATCGCCTCGGTCGCCGAGTTGAAGGACAGGATGGTGCGCCAGATCGTGGGGGATCTGACGATCCCGACCGCGCTGCAATTCGCCCTGTCGCAGCGGCTTTATTACGAGTCGCTGGGCATGGGCGGGTTGTTCTGGGCCCGCAACGATCCTGATGCGCAATGGATCGGGGATGTGGGCGGACGACGGCAGTTTCTGGTGCATTGGGCGGTCTATGACACGCAGGTCAACCTGCCCGTGGTCTATCTGATGGATCTGGAAGACAGCGGCCAGAAACCCTTGCCCAATGATGATCGCCGCTGGCCACAGACGCAGGCGCATCTGATGGCGCAGTCGCTGGATGGGTTGAAACTGCTGACAATTGCCCAAGGCTTTGACAAGGATTTTGATACGCTCCACCCCAAACGGCTGCGGCGCATCCACCTTGGCCCGATGTATTCCAACGGATTTACCCTGCAATCGGGCCCGATTTCACAGGTGCTTTCCACCGCGATGGCCCCCGAAGGGCAGGATTGGGCGCTGGTCTGGACGGTCGAGGATCTTTTGGCCGAACGGGCCGAGCAGGTGAAGGACGGCTGGTTCTCGACGGTGGAGCGCCAGATCTTTGCCCTTGATCCCTTTGCCGGCAAGGGGGCCGAGACGGGCACGACGCGGATGGACCGCATGGTCATTTTACCAGAGCGCCCGTTTCAGGTGCTTGCCGAATTGAACCCGCCGGGGTTCCGCGATGTGCGCAAGTTTGTTGTGGGAACCGGTGGCCGCATTATCGCGACAAAATAGGATTTTGCCATGACGACGCGTGACACGATGGAACTGAAAGAAGAGGCGATCCGGGCGCAATATGAGGCGGCATTGGGTCTGCTGACCGGGTTCGACCATGCGCCGCGTTTGGCACGTGCGGTTGACGCCCCGCAGGCCGAACGCAGCCCGGGCATCGGCACGCGGCCCCGGTTCCGGTCCACCACCCCTGGCCTTGTTACCCGCCCAACCACGCGTGCAGGCGGTGTGCGGTTGGTGGAGCGGGTCGCGGGTTTGGGTGATGGTCTGGTCTCGCCCATGCAGGCCTCGGTCCTGCACTGCTTGCGCCGGGGTGTGGCAATTGCGCTGGCCATGGGCGAGGGCTTTACTGCGCAGTCTGGGCTGGTTGAGCTGAAAAAGGCCAATCTGGAGGGGCGCTTGCCCGATCTGCGACGGGCAGAGTTTACCGAGCTTTTGGCCGCCGAGGCGCTGTTGGTCCTTTATACCTTTGCAAATGCAACGGCCTTTTTGCTGGCCCCGCATTTGGGATCGGTGACGGTCGAGGTGGGCACGGTGGACGAGGTTCTGACCGACAATGCCCCCCTCGCCCTGCAAGGCGCCCTGTGGGAGTTGGACCATGACATCGCCCTGCATGCCAGCGAAGAGGGGCGCCTCGCGGCGGCTGTTGCCGCCTTTTGCGAGACGCTGATGGAGAAGGTCGCCCTGCGCGCCCAGACCGCGCCGCGGCTTGGGGGCTTTACGGCGGGATCGTGGAAGGTCGAGGCGGATGGGCTGACGCTGTCCGGGTTTAAACCCGCCCGCGCGGCCAAGGGTGGTCAGTTGACCATGCAATTCAAGAAACCGCATGAGGTGGTGGGCAACCACATCGCGAAATACCAAAGCCTGCGCTTGGCCAAGATGCTGATGGCCTATGATTTTGACCGCAAGTTGAACCCCTTTGCCGAACTGGGCGGGTTCATCTTTACCTTTATGGGCGATGGCGCGCCGGGCACCGGGAAAACCACGCTGATCCAGATGATGGCGGGGCTTTTGAACGACTACTGCAAGGTCGCGGGATACCCTTTCCGATATCAGAATTTTTCCATCGATCAGATCGACAGCTATCAGGGCAAGTCGGGGCAGAACGCCAAGGCCTTTATCGACTCTGTGATCGACCCCGGTGTGATCGGCTTTGGCACCATCGACGATATCGACCAAGTCGCAGGCAAACGCGGCGACCGCCAGTCATCCGCGGGCCAGCAAGAAGTGACGGCGGTGTTCATGGGAGCCTTTGCCGGGGCGAATACGGTCGTGCGCGGCAATTGCACCTTTGGCATGTTCTCGAACTATCCCGAAAACGTCGATGATGCCCTACGCCAGCGGGCGGGGGCGCGGTTCCTCGTTGATGGCCCGCAAACGCGCGAGGATTACATTGATATCTTGTCGCTTCTGATGGGTAAGAACCATGCGATCCCCTTGGGGGACCATGAGTTGTTCGCCGCCCAAGAGATCAAGCGGGCGGTTGCGGCCAGTTTCGAGGGCCATTCAAAACCGCATGAGGAGGGACTTTTGCGCGTCTGGGATCAGGTCGCGGCTGAGGTTGGCCCGCTGGATACCATTGCAAAAATTGGTCGCTATTTGAAAGCCATTCAGGAAGCCGACCCCCGCTTTACCGGCCGCGCCATAAAGAACATCACGGATGCGGTCAAAGTGCGGGCGATGGATTTTGAACTGCCCGACGACTGGATGGAGAACCCCGACCTGTTCTTGTTCAAACCCTATGACGAGAAACTGGGCATGATCCGGGGCCTGACAACGCCCATCACGGTCGACATGGTGCTGCAAGAAATCAACCGATATGCGGATTCAGAGTTCCGCTATGCCGACAAGTCGGACGAGGTGGCGATTGCAGGCATGGTCCGGGACTACCAACGCACCGAAGAGGCCAAGCGGCGGTATCTGGAGGGGAAGGGGTGACGTCGCTCTTCACGGCCTTTGCGGTCGAGATGGCTGTTCCCGCCCTTTCGCTTGGGGCGCTGGCGGTTGCATTGCCGCTGATATTTGCGCGGCGTGCCATGACGCAGGGGGCCTTGGCGCGGGGGATTGGCTGGACGGCGCTGATCTGCCTGATCGCCGGGGCGCTCGTGCTGTTTGCGCAATACGCCCTGCTGGCGCCGGGGCAGGGGCGGTTGTTGATGGCTGATCCTTTGGGACGGGTGGGCTTCTTTCTAGGCCAATCTGTTCAGGCGGGTGTGATCTGGGGGCCGATCCTTGCTGTGGTCTGGCTGATCCGGGCGCAGGGGGTCGAGGAACGCCGGGGTCTTTTGATGGAGGACAAGCGATGAAGCGGCTGATCGAAAAGGGCCTGATGTTCGGCAATCTGATCGAGGTGTCCTCTCCTGCGCTGGTGGATCGCTATCGGCGGGCGATGAAGCATCTGTGCGGGCGCGAGACGCTGCTTGCCGATTTCCATATCGACATTTCCGGCTATTCCCCTGAAATCGGGGCAGAGTTGGGGGATGACCTTTACCTCAACCCCAATGGGGCCAACCGTCAGTTTATCTTGCTGACCACGGCCCAGAAACACGCGCCTTTGCTCAATGCCAAATTCTCGACCAGCCGGGGCATCATCCGGCAGTTTATAGAAAAGAACGAAGCGCAGCTTTTTGCGCTGACGGCACGCGATGCGGTGGCGGGGGAATTGCAAAACTCGGTCTTTGCCATCAATACGCCCGCGAAATTGTTCGATATCCGCCGCATCACGGTTGAGGCGGATACGATCGGCGGCCATGTGGCGGACGCGGGTAAGTTGGCCGGGATGATCGAGCGGTTTCGGTCGGAACCGGATGGCTGGCGCGATGATGTGCTGATTGCCGAGATGATTGGGCTGGCCAAAAAGACCGGCGATGTGACGCGGGTGCCGATTGCCCTGCCCGAAATGAGCTTTGAGCAGCCCAATTTCTGGACCAGCCATTTTGGCGGCCTTTACATTTTTCGCGATGTGAAATTCCCGGCGGTGATCAGCAGCCTCAGCCGTGAGAGCCTTGGGTCTGTGCCGATCTCACCCGTCTTTGACCTGACCAACCGCAACCAGATTGCCGATTGGCTGGAGCGTAATGAGTTGACCGAACCCATTGTCAATGCGCGGGGCATGGATGCGGCGGCAGTGATCCGGCAGAAGATGGATTTCATTCTGGTCGAGGCGGCGGATACCCTGAACCTTGAAATTGGCGATGCGCGCCGCACCGAGTTGCGTAAAATTGCTCAGCGATTGGGCAGCAGCCTGCCCGACGCGTTTCAGGGACTTGCGGCGCTGTTGCGATGGATTGAAGGCGGCGGCACCTGGCCCCGAATCGACAGTGAGCATCCGGCGTATTTCTACACTCTGCGGGCGCGCAACCACAAGGACCGCGATCTGGTGAATATGCTTTTGTCAGAGCTTGCGCCAATGGATGTGCGCCAGATGTTCATCACGCATAAGGAATTTTTCTACGCCAGCTATCAAAATTGGTCTGAGCGCAAACGCCAATATGTGGCGGATTTTCTTGAGCGCGAGTATGTTGTGGACAAGCAAGGCGCGCGCGCAGCGCTGTTTGGGCCAGAACCGGGGATGGATGACAGGCGCAGGCCGGAACCGGCCCCTGCGCGTGATCTTGGCGCTGTGGTCGGCCCATGGGGTGCATTCCAGCGGGGGCGGACATGATATTTGGCTGGATCAGGCTTTTTGTCTTTGGCTTTGTCGGGTTGACGGTCATCTATTGGCTGGTCTCGGTCTATTCCAGATCGGTCCGCCGCGAGACGCTGGAAAAACGCTTTGATGCCGGGGATGTGGAAGGCGACCGCGATGCCTATATTGAACAAGGCATGACCAAATACGAAAAGGGGCTGAGAAAGCGCCTGATCTGGCTGGTCTATATCATTCCGATGGTGGCCATGGCGCTGACCATCTATTTTGTGAACTGAATCCAAAGGGACGATCGATCATGTGGACCAAGATAAAATGGGGTATCCGGATTTTTCTGGTGCTGATCGTCGCAGGCTTTTTGCACTATACCTTGCCGCAGCATGATATTGTGCGGATCACCAACACCTACAACAAGTTGACCCCCATCGGATCGAACCGGATGTTCTATTCGATCGAGGACAGTGGCACGGGTGCCGAGACGACCAGTACCACCCGCGACATCCGTTTTATTGATGCGGTCTTTCCTGATGGGCAAAGCGTGATGGTCTATCGCAATGAAGATACGGGTTGGGTTTGGCCGCCCTATTTCAAATATGACAGCTCATCCCTGCAGGCAGAGGCGACGAACCTGAAGTCTGACAAAGACAGGCCGCAGTGGGTATCGGTCACACATTACGGTTGGCGTCTGCCGATTTTCTCGATTTTTCCGAATGCTGTCGGCGTCACCCCCGTGGCAGGGCCGGATGTGACGATCATCCCTTGGGTCAACATCATCATCCTGACCTTCCTTGCCTTTATCGTCTTCATGATCCGGCGTATGTGGCTGCAGTTCCGCGAGCGCACGATTGATCCGGCGCTGGATGATGTTGCAGAGACTTGGGATGACGTCGAAGATCGCGCCGATGCTGCAAGGGATCAAGCCAAAGGGTTTTTTGGCAAGATCGCGGCATGGTTTGGCACGTGGAAAGCCAAACCCAAACGCTGAAGGCAAGGGGTGACTGGAAAGACCCAGCGCCTAGAACGTATCGCCAGCGGCAAGCATGTCTTGGATGGCGTTCAATCTCAATCTGATTGAACGCCATCCGCTTTAGCTGCGCAGGGTGCCGCCCGTTGCCTTGGTGACCTTTTCGATGATCTTGGCACTGACGGCCTCGATCTCGGCATCGGTCAGCGTCTTGCCCGTGGGTTGCAAGCGAACGCTCAGGGCAATCGATTTTTTGCCCTCGCCCATCTGCGCCTCGGCCTTGTCGCCAGTGAACTGGTCAAAAAGGCGGACGGAGTCGATCAGACCCTTGTCCGCGCCTTGGGCCGCGTTGACGGCTGTCAGCGCCTCAACCCCTTTGTCGACGACAAAGGCAAAGTCGCGATCAACGGCTTGCAGATCGCTGATTGTCAGGGCAGGGCGCGTCGGCGTTTTCACCTTGGGATAGGGGATGTTGGCGACCAGAATCGTAAAGGCGACAGCGGGGCCCTTGATATCAAATTCGCGCAAGATCTTTGGATGAATTTCACCAAAGCTGGCCACGACATTGGGCCCAAGCCCAATTGCGCCCGACCGACCGGGGTGCCACCATGCGGCCACCTTGCGGGTGATCTGGACGCGGGCGGGGGCACCAAGGGCCGCAAGCACGGCCTCAGCATCAGCCTTTGCGTCAAAGATATCGACCGGACGGCGGCTGCCAAAGGGATCACGTGGTGCAGATGCGCCGATCAACAGGCCAGTCGCCTGAAGATGCTGATCGCCGGGCTCTCCGCCGGTAAAGGCAGGGCCGATTTCGGCCAGCGACAGGTCCATAAAGCCTCGCGCCTGATTGCGCGCGGCGGCCCGCAACAGGCCGGGCAAAAGGTCTGGCCGCAGATGCGTCATTTCCGAGGAGATCGGGTTTTCGACGCGCACCGCATCCATGCCGCCGCCAAACAGTTTCGCGGCAACCTCGTCAATAAAGCTGTAGGTCACGCATTCGTTGTAGCCCAAGGCCGCAATTGTCCGGCGCGCGTTGCGCTCGCGCTGTTGCAGCGTTGTCAGGATCGGTTTGGGCACACCCGCAATGGCGCGGGGAAGGGGTTTGCCCACCAGTTTGGTCAGGGATGCGACGCGCGCCACCTCTTCCACCAGATCAGCCTCGCCCAGCACATCGGGGCGCCATGTGGGCGGCGTGGCCATATCGCCGTTCAGGGTAAAGCCAAGCGCCAAAAGGGTTTTGCGCTGTTCCGCTTCGGGGATATCCATGCCGACAAGGCTGATCACACGGGCGGGCGTCAGCTTGTAGGCGCGGGTTGTATCGATGGCGGCACCATCTTGGGCAATGTGGCTGGCCGTGCCGCCGCACAGATCGAGGATCATCTGCGTTGCCATATCAAGACCGGGCAGGGTAAAGGCCGGATCAACGCCGCGTTCAAACCGATAGCGGGCATCAGAGTTGATCTTGAGCGCACGGCCCGTGGAGGCCACGGTGATCGGGTCCCAATACGCGGATTCAAGGAAAACATCCGTGGTCTGATCATCACAACCAGAAACCTCACCGCCCATGATGCCGGCGAGGGATTCAACGCCTGCATCATCGGAAATCGTCATCATGCTGGGTTGCAAGGTATAGTTCTTGCCGTCCAGCGCCAGGAACTCTTCGCCGCCCGTGGCCGGATGAATGCGCAGAACGCCGCCCTTTACCTTGGCCGCGTCAAAGACGTGCAAGGGGCGGTTCAGGCCAAAGGTGAAGTAATTGGTGATATCAACAAGGGTCGAGATCGGGCGCAGACCAATGGCCTTCAGCCGCTGTTGCAGCCATTCGGGCGAGGGGCCGTTCTTGACGCCCCGGATCAGGCGGCCTGCGAAATGCGGGCAACCTTTGGTTTTCAGGGCGGGGTCAATCTCGACCCGGATCGGACTGTCAAAGCCGCCTTCGATTTGCGGCACACTCAGGGGCTTGAGCGTGCCAAGGCCACGGGCTGCCAGATCACGCGCAACACCGTGAACGCCAAGCGCGTCAGGGCGGTTCGGGGTGATCTTGATGTGTATCATCGGGTCAACCGTGCCGGGACGGTTTGCAGCCAGCCAGTCAGTGAAGCGATCACCCACCTCACCCGAAGGCAGTTCGATGATGCCGTTATGCTCGTCCGACAGCTCCAACTCCCGCTCGGACGCCATCATGCCATGCGATTCAACGCCCCTGATCTTGCCGATGCCAAGGGTGGTGTCGATGCCGGGCACATAGTCGCCCGGTTTGCACAACACCACGGTGATCCCGGCGCGGGCGTTTGGGGCACCGCAGACGATCTGCTTTTCGCCCTCATCCGTCATCACGCGGCACACCCGCAACCGATCAGCATCGGGATGCTGCGTCGCCTCCAGCACCTTTGCGATGGTAAAGGGGGCCAGCTTTGCCGCCGGGTTGACGACCTCTTCCACCTCAAGCCCAAGATCGGTCAGGGCATAGAGGATGTCATCAAGCGAAGCCTCGGTTTCGAGGTGGTCCTTGAGCCAGGAGAGGGTGAATTTCATCGCGGGCGTCCCTTGGAAAACTTCTGGCCGGGATTACCCCAAAGTGTCGGCAAGGGGAAGCAGGCAGGCACGGGTTTCCTGCATGGAAACATGTTGTCAACGGTATGGTGGGTGATTTGCCATAATTCGGCGCGGACAGGGTAGTAAACCTCACCCTATGATGGACCCAATGCTTCATATGCCAAAGACCGAAAAGCGCCGCACCTCTTGGTGGGTTATCCCATTGCTGGGATTGGTGGTGCTGACCTTCTTGATTGCCGCAAGCCGGTATTCGCTGATTACGGTCGACATATCGGCAACCAAGTAAAAGCGCCTGTGCCGCGTCCGGTCAGATAACCGGGTTCAACGGCTCAGCCCGCCGGGCAGGTCGGGCATGTCGAGGGCGGCAAACCCATAGTGCCGCAGCCAACGCAGGTCGCCTTCAAAAAAGGCCCGCAGATCGGGGATGCCGTATTTCAGCATGGCAATCCGGTCGATGCCCATGCCAAAGGCAAAGCCCTGCCATTCGTTCGGATCAACACCCGCAGCGGCCAGCACCTTTGGGTGCACCATGCCTGATCCCAAAATTTCCATCCACTTGTCACCTTCGCCAATGCGAAGCTGACCGCCGACGTTGGAATAGCGGATATCCACCTCGGCCGAGGGTTCGGTAAAGGGGAAGTGGCTGGCGCGGAACCGCAACTCGACCTTGTCGACCTCAAAGAACGCGCGGCAGAATTCTTCCAGCGTCCATTTCAGATTGGCCATGGAAATGTCGCGGTCGATACACAGCCCCTCAACCTGATGGAACATTGGGGTGTGGGTCTGATCCATATCCATACGGTAAACGCGGCCCGGCGCGATCACGCGGATCGGGGCACCTTGTTCGGTCATCGCGCGGATCTGCACGGGGCTGGTGTGGGTGCGCAGCACATGGGGCGGGCGGGGATCGCCTGCATCGCGGTGCATGAAGAAGGTGTCATGTTCTTGCCGCGCAGGATGTTCGGGCGGAATGTTCAGTGCGTCAAAGTTATACCAATCGGATTCGACCTGCGGCCCCTCGGCCACGGCAAAGCCCATATCGGCAAAGATCGCGGTCAGTTCTTCCATCACCTGAGACACGGGATGGATGGTGCCGCGCGGGCGCGGACGGCCGGGCAGGGTGACATCCAGCCATTCGGATTTCAGCCGCTCATTCAAGGCGGCATCGGCCAGGCCTGCCTTTTTGGCGCGGAGGGCCGCGTCAATCTCATCGCGCAGCACGTTCATCGCGGCCCCGGCAGCCTTGCGCTGGTCGGGGTCCATCTTGCCAAGGGTGGCCATCATGGCCGAGATCTCGCCCTTTTTGCCAAGGGCGGCAAGGCGAACCTCTTCCAAGGCGGCCTCATCCGCCGCACGGGCCACGGCCTCGATATACTTGCCACGAAGTTCGGTCAGATCCATGTCGCTTGCCTCCGGCGTCTTGGGCCACGGGTTAGCGGGAAGGGGCCAAGGATGCAAGGGTGGGGATGGATCAGGCCCGGCCCGTCACGGCCTCTGGTGCCACAAATCCTGCGGGTCGACAGCGGACATACGCATCTGTGCCCCGCGGGTCGATGTCGAACTGCTGCATGCGGGCAAGAAAGAAGGCTCGCCACGTCTTTTCGGGATAGCTGCTGATCCTGACGCCATGCTGTTGGTGCATTTTTGGGTAAAACTCTGTCAGCAACATGCCCTTGCCGTTCTTTGAATGCTGGGCAATCACACTTCGTATGGTCTTTTCAAGTTCGCCAGCCGCCAACGGGGGCTTGAAAGATGCCGGGGGTTTAGGCGCGGGAATGGCAGTCGAGGACGGACCGATCTGGGTAAAGGTCGAGCAGGCCGCGCGAAAAGGGGCGAGGGTTTTTGCCTCTCCCACGCCATGCACGGTGTGGCCACGTTCGCGCAGACGATGAGCGAGATGGCTGAAATCGGAATCCGACGAGGCAAGAACGAAGGCAAGGGACTGGCCGCCAATGGCAAATTCCATGGCATCCATCGCCATCAGAATATCCGCTCCGTTCTTGCCGCAACCGGCATGGATGGCGCGGAAGTCCGATTGGCACAGCCATTCAGTTGCCTTTTTTGCATTGAGATAACAGCGCCGAACATCGACCCGCCCAAGAGAGGTGGCGATTCCAAGAATCTTTGCTGCATGGGTGGCTGCGATATTGTCGGCATCAATCAGGGCAATCACGGGCCGTGTCATGTGGAAATCCTACCGTGGCAATGCTGGCAGGTTTGGCATCCAACTGGGGCAAATCTTTGACCCCGCCCAAAGAAAAAGGCCCCGCCGATCTGGCAGGGCCTTTGCTTATTCTGTGGTCCGAAAACCTTAGGCGGCCCAAGCGGACTTGGCTTGTGCGGCGATGGCGTTGAACGCCTCCGGCTCATGCACAGCGAGATCGGCCAGAACCTTGCGGTCAACCTCGATCCCGGCTTTCATCAGACCATTGATGAAACGCGAATAGGTGAAGTCGGCGTCGAACAGGCGGACGGCTGCGTTGATGCGCTGGATCCACAGGGCGCGGAACTGGCGCTTGCGGACCATACGGTCACGCGTCGCATATTGCTGTGCCTTGTCGACGGCCTGCGTGGCTGTACGGAAGTTTGTGGAGCGGGCGGCGTAATAGCCTTTCGCTTTCTTGATGACCTTGCGGTGACGAGCGTGCGTCACAACACCGGATTTAACGCGGGACATGGGTGTTTCTCCTTACCGGTCGTAGGGCATGTACTTCTTGACGATTTTGCTGTCCGACGGGGACAACAGCATCGTGCCAGAAGCATCGCGAATGAACTTCGTCGTGCGCTTGATCATGCCGTGGCGCTTGCCGGCAACGCCAGCTTTCGCACGACCGGAAGCGGTGAAGCTGAAGCGCTTCTTCGCTGCGGATTTGGTCTTCATCTTGGGCATTTCGATCTCCAATCGTCAAATGCGCGACTCGGCATGCCTAAGTTGGCCGGACGCGCAGGCTTATAGAAGCCGCGTCTATAGGAGGGTGTCAGGAATTCCGCAAGTCAAAAGCGTCAATGAAGGTACCGGCCTATCACGCGCAGAAAAATGTTTGGGATATCGCCGATGGCAAAGCCGCCCGGCTTTTGCCCGATGGCCACAACCAACAAAACACCACCCACCAAAAGAGCAATAGCCGCCGCGCGAGGCGGGCGGCTATCAGAGATGGCAGACAGGATCGACGGGATCGAAAACCCACACAGGATCGTCCCAATGACGAACATGAGTTCGGCATCCATCGTCAAACCCCCAAAACCAACTACTCAGGCACAGCTTTACTCTGGGTCAACGCGGAAAATCAACCGCTCATCACAGGGGGCAACCCGCAGGATGTTGGTGGAACCAACAACGTTAAACGGCACCCCCGCGGTCAGAACGATCTGATCCGTTTCTGTCGCAAAGCCGTGCTGACGTGCGGCGCGCACGGCCGAGATGACGGCCCCCTTGAAGCGATCCTGCTCTTCGGTGATGACGCAATGCGCCCCCCAAGTCAGGCACATCCGGCGCGCGGTATCCATCAGAGGGGTCAGTGCGATGATCGGCACACGCGGGCGTTCACGGGCAACGAGGCTGACCGTGGTGCCCGATTGCGAAAACACCGCTATGGCCTTGATATCCGTCGCCTCGGCGATTTCGCGTGCAGCGGCCACAATGCCATCGGCGACAGTAGACCGTACCACGTTGCGGCTTGCTTCGATCACCTGCCGATAGGTTGGGTCGCTTTCAACCGACAGCGCCACGTTGTTCATCGTGGTCACGGCTTCGATCGGGAATTTCCCGGCGGCCGATTCTGCTGACAACATGATGGCATCGGCACCCTCGTAGATTGCCGTTGCGACATCCGATACCTCGGCCCGCGTGGGCATCGGCGATTCGATCATCGATTCCAGCATCTGGGTGGCAACGATCACCGGTTTTGCCGCAGCACGAGCGCCGCGCACAAGGCGCTTTTGGATCGGGGGGACGGAATGGACGGGAAGTTCCACGCCCAAGTCACCACGGGCCACCATGATGCCGTCCGACACCTCAAGAATGGCGTCATAGGCCTTTACCGCCGCGGGCTTTTCGATCTTGGAAAGGATAAGCGCCCGGCCCTTGGCCAGTTCGCGCGCCTCAATCACATCTTCAGGGCGCTGAACGAAGGACAGGGCAAGCCAGTCGACACCCAAGTCGCAAGCAAACTCAAGGTCCAACAGGTCCTTTTTCGACAGCGCGGCCAAAGGCAGCACGACGTCAGGCACATTCACGCCCTTGCGGTTGGAGATCGTGCCACCCACCGTCACGGTGCAATTGGCAAAATCGGCCCCGCAGCTTTCGACTTTCAGGCGGATCTTGCCGTCATTCACCAACAGCGACGCGCCCGGTTCAAGGGCGGCGAAGATCTCGGGGTGCGGCAGGTTCACACGGTTAATGTCACCGGGGGTCTGATCAAGGTCCATGCGAAAGGCCGCGCCATCGACCAATTCCTCACCATCGGGGTTGGCAAATGTGCCGACCCGCAATTTCGGCCCCTGAAGGTCAGCCAGAATGGCAATTGGGCGGCCAGTGTCGGATTCGACCTGCCGGATGATCGCGTGACGGGCCCGAATGTCATCATGGGTGCCGTGGCTCATGTTCAGACGGAACACATCTGCCCCTGCCTCAAACAATGCACGAATCATTTCATATGTGCTTGAAGCCGGGCCCAGTGTGGCCACGATCTTTACGTTCCGAAGGCGTCTCATGCCTTGTTCCTTCTTCGGTTCTTGTTTCGTGGTGGGCCGGGGTTGGGCATAGAGCAATCAGCGTGCCGGGGCAACTGGCGCTTTTGTACATGATGCCCTAAACCCGGAAAATGACAAATTGGTAAAGCATGTTGCGGGGCAGGTGCACAATGGACAGGCATGAGGCCGTTGAGATCACGGGCGAAACCCGGCCCGGCCCTTGGCTGGTCACCTGTGACCACGCAACCAATCGAGTGCCCGAGTGGCTGGGTGGTGACCTTGGAATCGGTCCCGAGGATATGGGGCGGCATATTGCCTTTGACGTCGGCGCGCGCGGATTGGCGCTGGCCTTGGGTGAGGCGCTGGAAAGCCCGGTGATTGCCTCGGATTTCAGCCGATTGGTCATTGATCCGAACCGGGGGGAGGACGACCCCACCTTGGTGATGAAGCTTTACGATGGCACCATCATTCCGGCCAATCGGCATGTGGGCCCGACCGAGGTCGAAGAAAGACTGAACCGGCTTCATCGCCCCTATCATGCCGCCTATCAGCGGATGGCCGAGGGGCGGGTGATCGTCGCGATCCACTCCTTTACCCCGTGCCTCAAGGGGCGGTCCCCCCGGCCATGGCATGTGGGCGTTCTGTACAGCCATGTCGATGAGCGGCTGTCGCGCCCGTTGATCGCCGCTTTGGCGCAGCAAGCTGATATTTGTGTTGGCGACAATGAGCCCTATTCCGGCCATTTGCCCGGAGATGCGATTGATCGCCATGCCTTGGAGCATGGGCGATTGAACACATTGATTGAACTGCGCAATGACCTGATCGCAACGCCCCACGATCAGAAGGCTTGGGCGGCACGTCTGGCGCCGATTCTGACAGCATCGCTGGCGAAGGTTCAATCACCGGGTTTGGCACGGGAATAACTGTTCCGTTTGGCTGGGTAAATCTGCGTCACGGGCGGCTGTTCGTCTGCGGGCGGGAAACAATCCACGCGCAAGGTTGACAGCCCCCTAAGGCACCAGCCACATCGTCATATTGCAAGATTTTCTTTTTGGGGGCGACCGTGGAATTATTGCTGCTACTGCCAATGCTGTTGTTCGGTGGCCTTTTGGTTGGCGGGATCGGCACTTCGGACGATGGTGAGGCAGACACCCTGCGACCTGAGCCCGGAGAGGTGGAATCAGGCACTTCGGGCGCCGAAGAGTTGGCAGGCACGGGTCTGGACGATCTGCTGTTGGGCCTTGGTGGGCCCGATACCATTGAGGGCCTTGGTGGCGACGATGTGGTCGCCGGAGAATTTGGCAATGACATGCTGACGGGCGACGGCGGCAATGACATTGTGCTGGGCGGTGGAGGCAATGATCTGGTCGATGGCGCAGAGGGCCGTGACCTCTTGATCGGTGGAGCGGGCGATGATGTGGTCACGGGCGGAGGCGGCGACGATCTTTTGTTCGGCTCTAGCGGCGCCGACACGATGCGCGGTGGCGATGGCAATGATACGATTGTCGGCTTGGAATATGATGAGATTGCCACCGACTTGCAAAACACCGCTGCCATCTTGCAAGAGGACCTGCAGGCATACTTTGGCCCGCTGGTCACCACTGGCCAACTGGACCGCGTCTCTGCACAGATGACCTCTGGCTCGGTGGCCGAGCGAGGGGCCGATGCGCTGGACGGTGGCACCGGAAATGACCTGCTTTTGGGTGATGAGGGCGATACGCTGACCGGAGGCGCGGGCATTGACGCGTTTGGCATTGTCTACTCGCCGGGCGACACCGCCAGCACCATTACGGATTTCGACTATCTGACCGAGCGGCTGACTTTTGTGTTGGAAAACCCCAATAGCGCGCTGGTTGAGATCCGTGCCGACGGGCTGGATGCGACGCAGATTCTGGTCGATGGGCGGATCGTGGTGCGCCTGACAGGGCAGGTCGCGACCGATCTGGCGGTCAACCCGGCAAACTGGCTCCGGTTCGAGCAAGCCTAAGGTCGGGGCGCTGCCCCGGGCAAACCGCCGCAGAGGGATTGAGTACCTGTGCCCGATACGCCATGTTTCCCTGAACAGGAGGCCGACATGACGCAAGACGACCAGACCCGCATCGAACTCGAAGCTGCGGCTTTTCGCACCTTGATCCATCACCTGATGGAAAAACGCCCCGATGTGCAGAACATCGATCTGATGAACCTTGGCGGTTTTTGTCGAAATTGCCTAAGCCGTTGGTATCAAGAGGCCGCGAATGCACGCGGCATCGAAATGGGCAAGGATGAGGCGCGCGAAATTGTTTATGGCATGCCCTATGGCCAATGGGTTGCGCAAAACCAGACCGAGGCTGACGCGGCCAAGAAGGCCGCCTTTGCCGAAGCCTTTGCCAAGAATGTTGGGCCTGATCAGGGGTGATTTGCAGTAATTGTTCACAAGATTAGAACAATGCCGCCCGGTTTTGGCCGTGTGATCCACAACCTGTCAATCGCAGTCAGATTGTCGCCCAATATTTGACAGAATCGGCGTCGCCTGCCCCAATCACCCTTGGTGGTGTGAATGACTTGGTCATTTTGGGGTGGTTTTATGTTGGAAATATTGATGTTTCTGCCTTTGCTTTTGCTGGGCGGAGTTTTTTTGGGTGGCGGTGGTTCTGACGAGCCACCAGAAGAACCCCCTATGGGCGGAAGCGACACCGCGACTGAAGGCGAAGACGACCTTTTGGGCGGTCCGGCCAGTGACCTGTTTGATGCCTTGGGGGGGAACGATACGGTAAACGCGGGCATCGGAAATGATACGGCGTTTGGCGGCAACGGCGATGATGTTCTGTTTGGTGGCAATGGCGATGACCAGCTTTGGGGCGTGAATGGTGATGATCAGCTAGAGGGTCGTGCAGGCGCTGATATTCTGGGGGGCGGTCCTGCAAATGACATTTTGACCGGCGGCGGTGGCGCCGACAGCCTGTATGGCGGTGGCGGGGAGGATACTCTTTATGGCGGCATAGGGCGCGACTCTCTTGTCGGCGGCGACGGCGAAGATGTGCTGTTTGGCGGCATTTCGCAGGATGATTTGAGTGGCGGCTTAGGAAATGACAGCCTCTATGGCGGTGACCATCGCGACCACCTGTTTGGTGGTGCGGGCGATGACCTTCTTTCGGGGGATGAGAGCAGCGATACGTTTGAGGGCGGCGTTGGCAATGACACGCTTTTGCCGGGCCGGGACGATGACTCGGTCTTTGGCGGTGATGGCGATGATTATCTGTTCTACCCGGCCTTGGCCAATCCGGCACCGGGTGCGCCGACCGGGGTGCAGGCTGGCAACGATACAGTCGATCTGGGCGATGGAAATGACAGTGTGGATGCAAGCAATGTCATTGGTGGAACCCTTTTGGTCACCCTTGGCAATGGCAATGATCACTACATCGGCTCGGGCGCAAATCCGGGTCTGGATGGCCGGCTTGCGGGCAATGATACGATCTATGGCGGGGCGGGGAATGACTCGATCTCCTCGGGGTCCGCGTCTGATCAGATCTTTGGCGGCGCTGGCGATGATCAGCTTGTGTCGCTTGACCGTTTCAGCTTGACCGGACCGCGACTGCCCGGCGAAGGGCCTGACCGGGTGGATGGCGGCGTTGGCAATGACATCATCGCGGGGGACAATGGCGATGTTTTGACGGGTGGCGAAGGGGCTGATCTGTTCAGCCTTGGCTATTACGACAATCTGAGTGTGGGTTCTGCGACGCTGGATTGGGCCGACGCGCGTGTGGATATCACCGATTTCCGCCCCGGTCTGGATCAAGTGGAGATCGGGATTCTAGGCAGCCCTGCCGATACAACAGTTGAGTTGGTCGCAGCCCCCGGCGGAGCGGGCACGATTCTGCGGTTCGGAGTGGATGATGTGGCCTTACTGCAAGGCGTGTTGCCGACCGAACTCAGTGCTTCGGAGATCCGTATCGTCACACTCTAAATCGGCAACTGGCCCTTGGCGCGTTTTGCTGCGCAAAGGGCCAGTCGTTTGGAACGGATCGTCAGATTGCGGCTTTGCGCATTTCGTCAAGGTAAAGTTCGCGCATCCGTGCGGTCACGCTGCCGGGTTTTCCGGTGCCAAGGGCTGTGCCATCAATTTCGACCACAGGCATCACAAAGGCTGTGGCCGATGTGATGAACGCCTCATCCGCGTCTTGCGCCTCGGCAATGGTGAAATTGCGCTCTTCGACTTCGAACTGGGCCTCGGCGGCAAAGCGCAGAACCGCGGCGCGGGTGATGCCGTGCAAGATGTCGGTGGACAGCGCGCGGGTGATGATGCGCTTGCCCTTGACGATATAGGCGTTGTTCGAGGTGCCTTCGGTGACCATGCCATCTTCAACCAGCCAAGCATCGTCAGCCCCAACCTTTTTGGCCATCATCTTGGCCATCGACGGGTACAAAAGCTGCGTTGTCTTGATGTCGCGACGGCCCCAACGCACGTCGGGCACCGAGATCACCTTCCAGCCCACCTTGGCCACTGGCGCATCGGCCAGCCCCGGCTTTGACTGGGTAAACAGCACCAGCGTTGGTGGCGTATCCTCGGCCGGATAGGCGAAATCACGATCGCCGGGGTTGCCGCGCGTGACCTGCAAATAGATCATGCCATCGGTGATGTCGTTCAGCCGAACCAACTCCCGGTGAATTTCCAACAGGGTTTCATTGCTGCACGGCGCGGCCATCTCAAGCTCGGACAGGCTGCGCGACAGCCGGACGCAATGGCCGTCAAAATCGATAAGCTTTCCATCCAGCACAGAGGTGACCTCATAGACGCCATCTGACATCAGAAAACCGCGGTCAAAGATCGAAACGGTGGCTTCGTGTTCTGGCAGGTATTGGCCGTTCACATAGACGGTACGGGTCATGCTGTTATCCCCAAAGAGCCGAGGTCGGCGGGTGGATGCCTGCTTTGTCATAAACAAGCGGATTGTCGCGGTCTTGGGCCAGCAAAAGCGGGCCGTCAAGGTCTGTGTGCAGCGCCCCTTGCGCCAAAAGCGTGGCCGGGGCCATGGCAAGCGAGGTACCGACCATGCATCCCACCATGATGCCAAAGCCAAATTTCTGTGCTTCAGCCCTTAGGGCAAGCGCCTCGGTCAGCCCGCCGGTCTTGTCGAGCTTGATATTCACCACATCATATTTTCCGCGCAAGGCAGGCAGGCTGGCGCGGTCATGACAGGATTCGTCAGCACAGACCGGCAAGGGACGGGCGATTTCGGCCAGCATGTCATCGGCCCCGGCGGGCAGCGGCTGTTCGACCAGCGCCACGCCAAGGGCGACCAGACGCGGGGCAAGGTCGGCATAGATTTCGGCGCTCCACCCTTCATTGGCATCAATGATCAGGCGGGCCTTGGGCGCACCTGCCCGGACCGCCTCTAGCCTTGGCATATCGTCGGGCGTGCCGAGTTTGATTTTCAGGATCGGGCGATCTGCGTTCAGCGCTGCCTGCTGGCGCATGGCCTCTGGTGTGTCGAGAGAAAGGGTAAAGGCGGTTTGCACCGGACGCGGGGCAGAGAGGCCTGCGATCTCCCAGACCCGGCGGCTGGCGGCTTTGGCCTCCAGATCCCACAGCGCACAATCGAGCGCATTGCGGGCGGCACCGGGGGGCATGTCACGGGCCAATTCGTCGCGCGTAATCCATGGTGCCTGCGCCGCGATCTGGGCCATCACACCTTCAACCGTTTCGCCGTACCGGCCATAGGGAACCGCCTCGCCCCGGCCAGTGAGGCCATCGCGGGTGATCCGTGCCGTGACAACCCGCGCCTCGGTCTTTGAGCCGCGGCTGATGGTAAAGGTGCGGGCAAGAGGGAAGGTTTCGGCGGAAACAGAGATCATGGAAGCACACCTTGAACAGATAGCCGTTTGTCGCGTGCGCAAGGAATGGGTGCAAGAATGGAATCGGGTTTTCTTATCGCATGGCCAATGGTGTTGGCAGACCAATCAAATTGCTGCACCTGCGAAGGAGTTCTTGCGCGGTGCGGCGTAACAATATATCGCTGCAAACCAGAATAGCGAAATTTACTTACCGAAAGGTCGCAGATGAGCTTCCGCAGCCAGCCCCCCGCCCCCGCCCGCCCAAACCGCTGCCAATTGTTTGGCCCCGGATCGCGCCCGGCGATTTTTGAAAAGATGGCGGCCTCGGCGGCAGATGTGATCAACATTGATCTGGAAGACTCGGTCGCGCTGTCCGACAAGGATCACGCGCGGGCCAACACGATCGAGGCGATCCGTGATGTGGATTGGGGCAAAAAGACCCTGTCCGTTCGGATCAACGGATTGGACACCCCTTTTTGGTATCGCGACGTGGTTGATCTGCTGGAACTGGGCGGCGACCGGCTTGACCAGATCATGATCCCCAAGGTGGGATGCGCGGCAGATGTCTACGCGGTGGATGCGCTGGTCACGGCGATTGAGCGCGCCAAGGGACGCCGCAAACCCATCAGTTTTGAGGTGATCATCGAAAGTGCGGCAGGCATTGCCCATGTCGAAGAAATTGCCGCCAGCAGCCCGCGTTTGCAGGCGATGAGCTTGGGTGCCGCGGATTTTGCCGCCAGCATGGGGATGCAGACGACCGGAATCGGTGGGACGCAAGAGAATTACTACATGCTTCAGGGCGGTGTAAAACATTGGTCCGATCCGTGGCACTGGGCGCAGGCCGCGATTGTTGCCGCCTGCCGCACGCATGGGGTGCTGCCGGTTGATGGCCCCTTTGGCGATTTCAGCGATGATGAAGGGTTTCGGGCGCAGGCTTTACGCTCGGCCACGTTGGGTATGGTCGGCAAATGGGCGATCCATCCTAAACAGGTCGCGCTGGCAAATGAGGTCTTCACTCCGACAGAAGCCGCCGTTTCAGAGGCGCGCGAAATTCTGAGTGCGATGGATGCTGCCAAGGCGCGCGGCGAAGGGGCGACGGTCTACAAGGGCCGGTTGGTGGATATCGCCAGCATCAAACAGGCCGAAGTCATCGTGCGTCAGGCCGAAATGATCAACGGAATATGACAAAGACTCGTTGACAGGTTGCCTGAATAGCGGGCATGTTTCGCCCGAGAAATTTGGTTTTTACGCGTTTGACGAACAGATACCCGCGCCACGCATCAGGGGAGAGGAGGCCCCCGCGTGGCATAAAGGGGAGGATGCACGCCCCGTGGTTATCCACGGGGCGCTGCTGTTTTGGCCGACAGCCCGTCAGATTGATGTGGTCACGTTTTGACCTGCCACGTCAGAATCGCCGCATGCAAACGCTTGGCGGCACTTTGCAGGGCGTCGGGCAACGTCTCATCCGCCGAAAGTGCGGCACCAAAGGGAACATCTTCAAGGCTGACACGCAGGCCCAACGTTCGGTCAAAGGCAGTGATCAGACAGTCCGTTGCACTGCACAGGGCGGCGATGCGCAACCCGTCGGGCGACTCCCCTTGGGTGATCAGTCCACCCTTGCCATCAGGCATCGGGACAAGCCGCGCCCAATCTTGGACCGGTCCGGGCGACGGGGCTTCATAGGCAGAGATCAGAAGCTGCCCCCACATGATCTCGGGCAGGCCCGTTCCGGTAAGCAGCTCGAGCTTGGCCTGAAACGCAATCGAAGCACTTGCCACCGGAAAGGGCGTGGAAGGGGCATTGGGGCAAAAGCCGAAATTCGTGGCCGAAGGGGCGGGGTTTGAGGCAATCTCATAGGTCTGACCAGTTGCGGAGACTGCCGAAACCGCCTCCACAGCCGGCAGGCGAAGGTGCAATTGCCCGATCGTCACCTCCAGCAATGGCGAAAAGGTGCAGGGGGCCAATCGCGCCCGTTCGGCCAGCTGTTCCGCGCTTGGCCCCTCGCCGAACCGCCAAAACAGGACCGCACAGATCAACGCCAGATAGGCAACAAGGGGAACCAAGCGGAGCATGAACGACCTGAAAGTGGCATCGCATTCCGGCAGTCCATGCCATTTGCGAGGCTATTTCAATGGCACACAGAGTTCGGTCAACAAATCCTCGGGTGCCGTGTCCATCGGTGAGTTGAGATAGATCTCAAACGACGGGCTGTCAGCGGGTATTTCGCCCGAGGCGGGCAACCATGTCCCATAAAGCTGATCATAGGCTGCGGGCAGACCGGCGTAGGGGCCTTTGAAATGCAAAACCGCATGTCGCCCGGCGGGCAATGACAAAGATTCGAGTGGGGCAGCAGCTGTCACTTGGGTGCGCATCTCAAACGCGGCATGGCTGCGCAGGGACTGGGGTTCTGTGACCGATGGATCATCATAGTAGACCGCCACCATCTGCACCACCTGCCCAAACAGATCACGCGTGGCCATGATGGCGGACAGCTTTTCAAAGGTGCGACCGATCTCGGGGTAGGGTCCCTGATGCGCCATTGCCAACAGAGCCCGGTTCGGAAAGTCCATAATTTCAACGGAATGCATCAGGGGAAGTCCTTTCACAAATGTTGGAGGGAAGGGGCGGAAATCTTGTCTTGCCCGGAAACTGCCGGGGGATTGACCATAGGTTTCGCCAAAGGCACGCGTGAAACTGGCCGCATCCGCATAGCCCATCTTCCGGGCGAGGGCGGCAATGTCGGTGGCCCCTGCGGACAGTTCGACGGCTGCGCGGTGCATCCGCATGCGGCGCACCGTTTGGGACAACGTCTCGCCTGTCAGGGACCGAAAGACGCGATGCCAGTGAAACCTGCTCATCGCCGCGACATCTGCCAAAGCATCAAGGGACAGATCACCCGCCGGGTTGTCGTGGATGTAATCCAGAACGCGCAGAATACGGGCCTCATAGGGGTTCGACATGGGCAACGGTCCTTTGGTTTCGCCCGATAGCTTTGCCATGGCGCGCCTTTGCATGTCTTGCTCAGTTGCATCGCGCGACGGGCGAGGCCATATAGGGCAGGTCGCAGGACCGGAGTATGCCATGAACTACCTGGAATTCGAAAAGCCCTTGGCCGAAATTGAGGGCAAGGCAGAAGAGTTGCGTGCCATGGCGCGTGCCAATCCGGGTATGGACATCGCGAAAGAGGCCGAAGCCTTGGATCGCAAGGCCGATGTCATGCTCAAGGATCTTTACAAGGATTTGACGCCTTGGCGGAAATGCCAAGTGGCGCGCCATCAGGATCGCCCGCATTGCAAGGATTACATCGACGCGCTGTTTTCGGAGTACACCCCGCTGGCGGGGGACCGGAACTTTGCCGAGGATCACGCTGTCATGGGGGGGCTTGCCCGCTTTAACGACCAGCCAGTGATGGTGATCGGCCATGAAAAGGGCAATGACACCAAAAGCCGGATCGAGCGCAACTTTGGCATGGCCCGGCCCGAAGGTTATCGCAAAGCCATCCGCCTGATGGAGATGGCCGATCGGTTTCGTTTGCCAGTGATCACCCTTGTGGATACGCCCGGCGCCTATCCGGGCAAAGGCGCTGAAGAGCGTGGTCAGGCCGAGGCGATTGCCCGCAGCACCCAAAAGTGCCTTGAGATTGGTGTGCCGCTGATTTCGGTCATCATTGGTGAGGGCGGTTCGGGCGGCGCAGTGGCCTTTGCCACGGCAAATCGCGTCGCGATGCTGGAACATTCCGTTTATTCGGTGATCAGCCCCGAGGGCTGTGCCTCCATCTTGTGGAAGGATGCCGAAAAGATGCGTGAGGCCGCCGAGGCCCTGCGTCTGACGGCGCAGGATCTGCAAAAGCTGGGTGTGATCGACCGGATCATCAAAGAACCCGTCGGTGGCGCGCAGCGGGCACCGAAAGAAACGATCGAAGCCGTTGGCAAGGGCATCGAGGCGATGCTGAAGGAGCTTTCAAGCAAGAAACCCGATGCGCTTGTCAAAGACCGTCGGGCGAAGTTCCTTGAAATGGGATCCAAGGGTTTGGCGGCCTAGCCCCAGACCTGTTCTAGCCCCAGACCTGTTTTCGGCTGCTTGCTGACCTGACGGAATTTGTCACTAGGCCATTGGCCTTGACCAAGGCACTATAAGCCCTTGTGATCCAGCGGGGGTGCCACAGTGGGACGGGTATTTGCCATTCTGATGCTGTCTGCCCTTCCCGTGCTCGCGGGAAGCGGCGGGACGCTGGAGGGCCGGATCGTGACCCTGAACGTCGAAACCTGGGACACCCCGGATGACATGAAGTTTCAAAGCGTTGGTCGCACGGTCAAGGTCGGGTCGGGCGTGGAATTCGGCATGGGTCCGGAATTTCGCACGCCGGGGTTCGATGTGGTTCCGGTGCAGGTTGAGATCAAGCCCCAGCGGATCGAGTTCAGCTATGGCGATGGCCGTGGCACCTTTTGGGATGCCAAGTTCAACGGCTATGTTCTACGATTCGTCGCGGAATGCGCCTTGATCGAAGGGTTCAGCATAGATCACGCCTTTACGACCATGGCTGTGAGTGAGTCGGATATTCGCCAAGATGGCGGGGCCTTCTACATTAACGTCGCCGGGCGTGATTATGGACCCGAGGCCCGATTGGCCATTGACGTGATGGTCAGCGATTGTCTTTTGGGTTAGCGGGTGGCGGCTTTTTCCCGTGCCATCCAGCGGGCAAACAGCTTTAGCGGCGATGTCGGCGCGGCCCATCGAATAGCAGGCGAAGGGCGCCCCTGTGCGTGGTCGATCCTTGCGCGCAAATAGTCCTCTTGCAGGCCAATCAGGCCAAACATAAGCGCACAACCAAGCGGCAGGCCGGTCTCAAACTCATCCATCCAGACCAGCGACCCTTGGCCATTGGGTTCTGCCCGCAGCAAGACACGGGTTTCCTTGTGCGGTTCTGACAGGGGGATCAGCGATTGCAACTGGTGATACGGGCTTTCGTCGACGATCCGCGCCACACATTCCCAATCGCCGTGTTGGGGATCAGAGGGGTTATCGGGGCTGTGGGGGATCAGCTGAATTTCAGGGGGCAGCGGAAAGCAAAGCCGAAAAGTGCCGTCACTGGCCATCGGCCCGGTGCGCAGCATAGGGCCATCAAGGTTGGCCTCAATGCGAAGTTCCCTGATCACCCGTTCGGGGCAAAGGTCGCTCACGCCACTGGCCGATAAATGCCGTCCCACCCCCGGCCCAACGAAAAGCAACCCGCAGAGCATCCTGTTGATCCATGTGACGAGGGCAAAAGCGATGGCGGGCAGGGCCAGAAACATCAGCGCCAAGAGGCTGGGATGGATCAGCGCAATGGCGGGTGCCACGGCCACACAAAGTCCCAGGGTCAGCGCAAGGGCCAGAACCTCCAGCGGCAGGCGCGGCCACAAGACAAGGTAAATCGCCGCACCACAGGCCCAAATCGCCATGAGAATGCCCGCGCCAAAGGGCGTCGCAATGCCAGTGCTATTGGCCGGATAGAGCGTGGCAAACAAAATCCCAAGCATGGGCGGGATCAGGCAAAGTTGCCAGAACCTGCGTAGGTGCCAAAAGCGATAGGCGGGGTCAAAGATGGCTGTTGCGGGCATCTGGTGGCCAAGATCATTGCGGTCGTGCGCTGTTTGCCCGGCCAATGTGTCACCACAGCGGCGCGTTTTGGGCCATTACCACATTGTTTTCGCAGCGCGTTCGGGCCATTGGGCATCATACGCGGCACCGTCTATCCCGCCTTGGGTAATCTCGCGCAGCATATCACCCACGCTCGGCAGACCAGCGGATTGATCGCCCGATGTCCAAAAACCGGCCCGGATGAGCGCGCGGGCACATTGGCTGTAAACCTCAGCAAGGGTGATGATGATGACCGAGCGGGGTTCTTTGCCATCGCGCGAAAAGCGGGCCGTCGCAGCTTGATCGGCGGTCAGGATTGCAGTGCCATTGACCCGGATTGCCGTGTTGGAGCCTGCAATCAGAAAGATCAGGCTGACCCTGCCGTCGCGCACGATGTTGCGAAGGCTGTCGATCCTGTCATTGCCGCGCCAATCGGGCATCGCAAGGGTGCGGTCGTCAAGGATGGTGACAACCGGCCCCTCATCCCCCCGGGGGCTGCCATCCGTGCCTTCGGGTCCAACGGTCGTCAGGATGCAAAACCGCGCGCGTTCCAGATAGGCGCGATAGGCGGGCGTAAGATGGGCTGTGACCTTGCAGGTCGCGGCCGGGCCCGGTGTGCCATACAGGCTGTGAAGGGCGTCAAGATCGCGGATCGGGGTCATCTGGCCTGTCCTTTCCGTCGAGATCTACGGTGTCATTGTGACAGCTAGATAACGTGTCAGGGGCGCTTGAATCCTGCCTCGACCAACAAAGCGTCCGACTTGGTTTCAATATCTGCCTCCAGCCGCTTCATGAACTCGGGCACGGGCAGGCCGGGCGGGATCGGCGGTAGGAAGTCAACCACCGCAAGGCCGGGCTTGCGCAAGATGCTGCGCTTTGGCCAGAACACCCCAACGTTGGTGGCAACGGGCACACAGGCCTGTTCAAGTTGCTGGTAGATCAGCCCCGTGCCCACCTTGTAGGGCCGCGAGACGCCGGGGGCGACGCGGGTGCCCTGAGGATAGATGATCAACTGCCCCGGATCAGCCGCGCTTTTCGCGACATCGGCCTTCATCTTGGTGATGGCCGCGCCGCGCTTGCCCCGATCAACGAAAACACAGCCGATCCGCATGGCATACTGGCCAAGAAAGGGGGCCCAGAGCAACTCTCGCTTCATGATGAACTTGCCGCGTGGCACGGCGTTGAAGATTACGATGATGTCGAAAAAGCTTTGGTGCTTGGCGGCCACGACGACGTTGCCAGTGGGGGGGGTGCCCCGCACCTCGGTCCGCAAATTGCACAAGACGCGGGCTGTAAAGATCACCCAGCGGCAATAGGCGTGGCAGGCCGCAAAGGCCCCGTCTCGGGAAAACAAGGCCCATGGCGCAAAGCCAACGGCGACGACCACCATGGCGATATACATCTGGATGATGAAGATCAGCGACAGTATCCAGCGAACGGCAAGCATCAGGTGAGACCTTTCAAGGTTCTAAACGCCGCAATGCGGGTGGCGGCAAAGGCCACGACACCGGCAAGGGGCGGCAACAGCAAGGGCAAAAGCCAACCAAAGCCCTGAAAACCCAAGCCGGTCAGAAAGCCCCCTGCATCATCGGCGCGCGGCAAGATCGCGACGCCGATCATCGCCAAGACGGTGCCGATGGCCGCGCCGGAAAGCGCGCGCAGGGTAAAACGCCGGACAAAGGCACGCACAATGTAGCTGTCTTTCGCCCCGACAAGACGCAGCACCTTGATTACGGGCAAGTTGGCCGAAAGGGCCGCGTTGGCCGCGAGCGTGATCATGGCGCCCGTCGCACCTGCGATCAGGATGATTGAGACAAGGCCAAGCAGGCGCAGGCGGCTGGCCGCAACGGCCAAGGGGCGACGCCAGCGTGTGTGATCATCCAGCACGGCGCCCGGGGCCTCGGCCAAAAGCCGTTGGCGCAGTCCTTCGCCATCATAGCCGGGATTGCCTTCGGTCAGTTCAATCAATCTTGGCAAGGGCAGGGCATCCACCGGAAGATCGGGGCCGAACCACGGTTCCAGCAGGGCCCGCTGCTCGGCCTGATCAAGGGCGCGTGCGGATGCAACGCCGGGGGTTGTGCCCAAAAGGGCAAGAACGGCTGCCACTTGGGTATCCATCTGCTCCGCCGGGGCCGAGATGCGGATGGTGGCCGTCCCCGCAAGCGCGCTTGACCACCGATCCGCCAACCGACCCGAGGCCAGTGACAGCGCAAGGGCAAAAACGGCAAGAAAAGCCATGGCCGCCGAGGTGAACAATGTCAGTTGCGCCGTAAAGCCGGTTGGCGGCACCACGCGGGCGGCCTGACGATCCGGGGTCAGCAGGGACTTGAGGGCATTCATCACAGATCAGCCCCCGCAAGCTGTATCCTGCGGTTCTTGATCCGCAACACCCGTGCGGCCACCTGTGATTTGGCCTGACGGATCAGGTTCAGATCATGCGTTGCGACAAGGATGGTTTTGCCCATCTTGTTCAACTCGACCAACAGGGTCAGCAGCCGCAATGACATTTCCCAATCCACGTTTCCCGTCGGCTCATCCGCCAAGATCACATCCGGCCCCATGATGATTGCCCGTGCCAAGGCAGCCCGCTGACGCTCGCCCCCTGACAGGGATGGCGGCTTTGCGTCCCCAAGATGGCCAAGCCCAACCCATCCCAACAGATCGCTCAGATCACGCGGGTCACTGTTGCGCCCGGCCACGGTCAACGGCAAGGTGACATTTGCGGCCAAGGGCAGGTGGTCAAGGAACTGACAATCTTGATGCACCACACCGACCCGGCGACGGGTCATGGCCACATCATCGCGTGTCAGGCTGCGCACTTCGCGGTCAAAAATGGTGACCCGGCCCGCAGTCGGCTGCAACTCGGCATAGGAAAGTTTGAGGAAAGTTGACTTGCCCGAACCAGAAGGGCCGGTCAAAAAGTGGAACGATCCCGGCGCAAGCCGCAGGTTGACCTCTGACAGAAGTTCCCCCCCGCCATAGTTGTAGGCCACGTTTTCAAAAGCAATCACCCGGTGCCCCCTTTGGAACACTGGCAGAATTGCCGAATTCGGGACCGGATTCAATTGATTGCGTCGCAATAGAGGCGACAAAGTCTTGGCCAGAGCCTTCTTCGTTGCTACAACGTTAACCAAACCCCGTCTGCAACGGGGAGGGGACGTGTGAAATGCGGTTGATATGTCCGAATTGTGACGCTCAGTACGAGGTCGATGACGCCGCGATCCCAGAGACGGGTCGTGATGTGCAATGTTCCAATTGCGGGAATGCTTGGTTCCAAGAGCGCGAAAGACGCCCCGAAGATGCGACTGCAGAGTTGTATCAGGAGCCCGAAGAGCCTGAAGCCACCGTTGTTCCCGAATCCGTGGCCCAAAGGGATGAGGACGAAGACGAGGCCCTGCCCCCAAACGTGACCGAACCACCAGTCAAGCGGACGCTTGACGACAGCGTGCTGGCTGTCTTGCGTGAGGAAGCAGAGCGCGAAGTGGCCGCACGGCGCGCCGAGAAGACGGTGGTCGAAGTGCAGGGGGATCTGGGTCTGCCGCCGCCCGTCAGGGCCACGGTCGGTTCCTATGCCGAACCGCCAAAAGACGAGCCAGAAGAAGAAAAGCCCCAGATCAACCGACGTATAGCCGCGATGAAGGGGCAAAAACTGCCGCCGGAAAAACCAGCGGCACGGCGCGATCTTTTGCCCGATATCGAAGAGATCAACTCTTCGCTGCGCCCGAATGAGGGTTCAAATCAGGGGTCGGTCGATGCCTTGCCGGACCTCACGTCGCAATCATCGGGGTTCAAATCGGGGTTCGCCCTGATGTTGTTACTGGCGGCTGTCTTGGTGGCGCTTTACGTGATGGCCCCGCAGATCTCTCAGCAGATCCCCGGAGCTTCTGACGCGATGGCCAGTTATGTGCAGACGGTTGATCAGGGGCGGCTCTGGTTGGATGGCATGATCCGAAAGGCCACGCAATTGTTGAACGGATTCACAAATCCCGCTGCTCAGTAGCGCGTATTCAGTGACATAGGCCGAGTGACGCCGCGTCGGGGGTGACAAGCCCCCGTCGCGCGCCCATGGTGCTGGCAAACGCCGGAGGTTCCCATGACACCCTTTCCCCATTTGCTTGCCCCCATCCGCTTGGGGGATGTGGCGTTGCGCAATCGGGTGGTCATGGGGTCCATGCACACCGGTTTGGAAGAAACCGGCGATTGGGAACGGGTTGCCAGCTTTTATGCCGCGCGGGCGGCTGGCGGCGTGGGCTTGATTGTCACCGGCGGTATGGCCCCCAACCGCGAAGGCGGGGTGTTTCCCGGCGCGGCAGGGCTGTTTTCTGACAAAGACATCGCCAATCACCGCAAGGTCACGGACCGGGTTCACGAAAACGGTGGCCGCATTGTCATGCAGGTGCTGCATGCGGGCCGCTATGCCTATGGCAAGGAATGCGTCGCCCCCAGTGCGGTGAAATCGCCCATCTCGCCCTTTGTTCCGACCGCGCTGGATGAAGACGGCATCGAAAAACAGATCAATGACATCGCCATGGCTGCCGCGCGTGCCCGTGAGGCTGGCTATGACGGGGTCGAGATCATGGGCAGCGAAGGTTATTTTCTGAACCAGTTTCTGGTGCGCCATACCAACCGGCGGACGGATGGTTGGGGGGGCAGCTATGAAAACCGGATGCGCCTGCCGGTAGAGGTGGTGCGGCGCGTGCGGGCGGCAATGGGGCCGGATGCCATCTTGATCTATCGGATCAGTCTGATTGATCTGGTGCCGGATGGGTCAAGCTGGGATGAGGTTGTCACCTTGGCGCGCGCCATCGAGGCAGCGGGTGCCAGTGTTCTGAACACAGGTATCGGCTGGCACGAGGCGCGTGTGCCCACGATTGCCACCTCGGTGCCACGCGCGGCGTTCACTTGGCTGACCGCCCGTCTGCGGCCCGAGGTCGGGATTCCCGTCATCACCTCAAACCGCATCAACACGCCAGAGGTGGCAGAAGGCATTCTTGCCTCTGGTCAGGCCGATATGGTCAGCATGGCGCGGCCGTTTTTGGCGGATGCCGACTTTGTCGCCAAGGCCGCTGAGGGGCGTGCGGCAGAAATCGCCCCGTGCATCGCGTGCAATCAGGCCTGTCTGGATCATACCTTTGGCGGAAAACTGACCAGTTGCCTTGTGAACCCGCGCGCCTGTCATGAAACCGAATTGACCTATGCCCCGGCCCAAGTCGCCAAGAAGATCGCTGTTGTCGGCGCGGGGCCTGCTGGGATGATGACAGCGATTGTGGCGGCAGAACGTGGCCATGCCGTGACGCTGTTCGATCAGGCCGCACGCGTTGGGGGGCAGTTGCATTTGGCGGCAAACGTTCCGGGGAAGGAAGAGTTCGTTGGCCTGATCCAATGGTTTGACACGATGTTGGGCAAGGCTGGTGTGACGCGGCGGCTTGGCGCGCCTGCGACACCCACTGATCTTGTGGATTTTGATGAGGTGGTGATCGCCACGGGGGTTTTGCCACGGGATCCGGGGATTACGGGCCAAGATCGGGCGCTGAGCTATATCGATGTGTTGAACGGTGCGCCTGTGGGTCGACGAGTGGCCATTATCGGGGCCGGTGGCATTGGCTTTGACGTGGCAGAGTTCCTTGTCCATTCGGGCCAATCCACTACCGAGGACTTTGGCCGTTGGCGTCTGGAATGGGGTGTTGGCGATCCTAAGGATGTGCCGGGCGGTTTGGCCGCAGCGGGACCACAGCCCGAAGCCCCCGCACGGGAGGTTTGGCTTTTGCAGCGAAAGGCAGAAAAGCCGGGGCGCCGTTTGGGCAAGACGACGGGTTGGATCCACCGCGCCGCTTTGCAGATGAAGGGTGTCAAGATGCTGGGGGGTATCAACTATACCGCCATCACTGAGCAAGGTCTGTTGATCGAACGCGATGGGGTGCAAGAGCTTTTGCCTGTTGACGACGTGATCCTTTGTGCGGGCCAAACACCTTTGCGGGTTCTGGCTGACGACGTGATGGCAAACGGCTCAAATGTTCATGTGATTGGCGGCGCAGATCTGGCATCCGAACTGGATGCGAAACGGGCAATTGATCAGGGCGCACGCCTCGCTTCCCGGCTTTGATCAGCCCATTTGCGTCCTGCACTAGGTTGGGTTTGCAATCCTAAGGTATGTAATTTTCGATAAATAAACAAATATCCTATCCCATAGAGCGATCCTTGATCCGATCAGTGATCTTAGCACCCGTGCCTGTTTTGATTACTGTGTACATTAGGATAGGGCAGAGAAATCAGACTGTTCCATCACTGCCTTAGGGCGGATAGGCATGCGGATGGAGGGTTGCTCGTGATTTGGACGTCGTCATCTTTGCAGCAGACTCCAAAGATCCGCGCCGAAGCCCAGCTTGGTATTTGGTCCAACGATCCCTTGGGGCAGTTTCGCAGACAGTCCGTAAGTAACCCAGTCAGCCTTGCGACAGTCTATGTCCTTTCGTCCCTGTTCTTTGTCTTTTGCTTGGCCTTCAACGGCGAAGTGACCGATTTCATCACGATCCGGGTGGCGAACTATTCCCATATCTCTGCACCGGTCCTTGCCGTGGGACTGGCAATTCTGCCGTACCGGTTTTTGTGGCTGATATTCGGGACATTCGCGGCCAGCTTTATTTCTGCCGAGCTTATCACCGTGCTTTGGAATGGGTCCACGGCATGGAGCGCCTTGGGCATGGTACGGGCCCTCTTGGTTGCAATGACCATTGGGCTGATCAGCGGAGGCGCCGCCAGACGGGCGCTGGGCACCAGTGACAATGGCCGCACCGTTCGCGCGCCCGAAGTGGCCGCGCTGATCGGTGGGATTGCCTTTGGCGTATCGGGCATCGTGATCGGTTGCTTTTCGACGTGGATCGAGCTTCATATGCTGCGCACCGAGATCCCGTTTCGGATGGAGACTGTGCTGTTTGTCCAAGCGCAACGGGAGCTTCAGCTTGGGATAATTGCCGCCGGAAGCATTTTGTTGTTCGTCCGGTTGCCAAAGCTGAAGTCAATGCCAGAGATCCTGTTCTTCATGGCCGTCTTTGGTGTTGTCGGGCTGCTGTGTCGCCAAGGCTATACACTCATGCCTTCGTTGGACCCCCTGATTTTGGCCTTGGCCTTGCTGATCTTGCGCCCGATCCACAGTTCGATTGCCGCAATTCTGGGGGGATTCAGCCTTTTCATCGCCATTTCCGGGTGTTTTGTTGACCTGCCAAAGGTGATGACGGTCACAGAGGTTCACAATGATATTTTGACCAATATCTTGTTTGGCCTGATGGTCCTGCTGGCCATTCAGCGTATGCGCTCTTCTCGGGTTGAGCGGGCGCAGATGCAAACTTTGGGGCGGATGACGAAGGCGCAAGAGTTGGCGCGATTTGGCTATTTCCTATTCGATTTTTCCGAACGTTTCGCCTATTTCGATGCCTTGGCCCAAAAGATCCTAGGGATTCCTGCGATTGTTGCCTCGGATGATTTCTTATTGCGGGTTCATCCGGATGATCGGGATTCTGTGTCATTGGGGGCAACAACCAAGGATATCGAGGGGCAAGCTTTTTCATTCCGGTTTGCGTTGGATGGTGCGTGGACAGAAGGCTGTGATTTTCAACATTTTACCGGCTTTGCCCGTCATGAGAGGCTTAGGCACAAAAGCCATGTAAGCTATGGTATCGTCGTGGATGTGTCACGTGAGCGCGCCCAGGAAGAACATATGAGAATGGTGCTGGCAGAGCTTTCTGAAAAGCAGGGTCAGCAGACCCAGATCTTCTCGATGATTTCACATGAACTGCGCACGCCCGCCTCGATTCTGTCGATGGTTGCGGATGAGTTGGATGACGGCAAAAGCTGGTCCGAAAAGGGCCCCCAAATGCGGGCCGTTCTGGATCAGCTTTTGGCGATCTTGACGGACATGCGCCAAACGGTCCGCCCCGAGCAAAACTTGCCCGTTCGGATCGAGGCGTTTCGGGCACAAGATCTGGCTGAAAGTGTCAGGACCGCATTCCATTCGATGGCGCAAGCGCGTGGAATGTCGATTGAATTGCGCATGGGGGCTGGGGCTGCTGCGCTGCGCTGCACGGACCGGGTCCGGTTGAACCAAACCCTGTCCAATCTGGTCAAGAACGCCATTGTCCATTCTCAAGCCACAGAAATCGTGATCCGATACGAAGAGGCATCGGATCTTGTCGGCCACTGGACTGTCAGTGACAATGGTCGCAACATCCCCTTGGTCGGGCGCGAAACGATCTTTCACCCCTTTGTGCGCGGGGATAACAGCGGCGCGCGCGCCGATGGTTCGGGTCTGGGGCTCTATATCGCCAAAGAAGCCATTCAGCTGTTGGGGGGCCGGATAGACTATGTGGAAAACCCGCTAAGCGGGGCTGAGTTTCACATTGCCATTCCGTTGACACTGCAGCCAGACGGTCGCGACCGAGAGGCAAGCGCAACGGCTGGGGCAGATTTGGAACGGACCGTTGATTTGACGGACCGCTCTGTGCTTGTGGTCGAAGACAGCGAGACGATGGGCGAACTTTTGGTCGCCCGACTGCAGCGAGTCTTTGGCGAGGTGACATGGATGCGCGACGGAAGCACCGGTATGTCATGGGCTTTGGCGCATAGTCCTGATGTTGTGGTGACCGATCTGTTCATGCCGGGTCTTAGCGGGGATGAGTTGATCTTGAAGCTGCGGGCAAAGGGTTTTGCTGCCCCGATTATCGGAATGACGGCCACAGATTTTGGTCAAGACGTTGATCGCTTCCGCGCGTCCGGTGCGAATGATGTTTTCACCAAGCCGGTCAGCGTAAAGACCTTGGAGAAAGCGCTTTCCCGATTGCTATGATCGCAGATCTGATGGGCTGCGTTTGCAGATAACAAAAAGCCCGCTGTTTCCAGCGGGTTTTTTGTTTTCACAGAAGAAGACGTTGTGGACCTTAGACCAAGCCGAGGTCGCGTGCCATCACCACGGCCTGCGTGCGGTTCTGTGCACCAAGTTTGCGGCAAATGGCTGTGACGTGCATCTTTACCGTCGGTTCGGCCAGTTGCAGGTCATTTGCGATTTCCTTGTTCTGCTTGCCTTCGGCAAGGAAGGTCAGAACGGTCATTTCCTTTTCGGACAACTGCCCATGGCGAACGGCCCGGCTGACGGTCTGGCGTTCCCTTACCAATTCAAGCGGCATGTAATGCTCGCCCGAGTGCATAAAGCGGATGGCATTGGCAAGGCTGCGGACCGCCGTGGTCTTCAGCACAATGCCAGACGCGCCTGTATTCATGATCTCGTCCAGCATCCGTGGCGATGGGCTGCCGGTGATGATGGCCACGGGCTTCCCCTCATTGGCCTTGATCGCCCGGCGCAGGCCTGACACGCCGTTCATCCCCGGCATGTTAAGGTCAAGCAACACGACGTCATAGGGGCCGTGGTCAGTGATGCAATCAATACCTTCATCCAGGTTCTTGGCGGTCGTAACGCTCATCCCGGCGGACCCTTCAAGATACATGGCGAACATCTCAAGAATCATCTCGTGATCGTCGACGATAAGAACGTTTAGCCCCTCGTCACGAAAAGTATCTACCAGTCCCATAATTTGCATTCCTATCCGCCGACGGGCACATTGTTGGGCCATTTGGCAATCTATAATGTTCATCCCATGTACAGAAGTTGTCATATGAACATCTGTACGCCACATCCCGAGGATACAGGGATCCCACAAAGCATTCATCCACGCATCCGTCGAAGGGAGTATATCCTTTTGGATGCCTCGGCATCCGTAAGTTCCATAGATTAGTATGTCATGGCTGCTAAAATAGACATCTGTAACCCTGTTTAGTTGGAGTAATCGTCCTTGACACTCACCGCATATCTTCGCGCCGGCACTGCCGCTCTGGTTCTTGCACTTGGATCCTTTTCTGCCATGGCAGGAAGCATGCCAGAGGCCACCGGAGAAGTGATTTTGATCATAGATGGCGCTTTGGGGGCGGATGCTCCGGCCGGTGGCTATGAGCTTGACTTGGTTGGATTGCAGAGCTTTGTGCCAGAAGAGTTTTCGACATCAACGATCTGGACCGAAGGGTCGATGAAATTCACTGGTGTCCCCCTGCGCGATCTGCTGACGGCCGCTGGGGCGGTTGGAACAACCGTGACGGCCGAGGCGCTCAACGGCTACGCCGTAGATATTCCGATCGCCGACTTGGATGATAAGGCCCCGATCATAGCCTATTTCATCAACGATGAGACCTTCTCGCGCCGTGACAAGGGCCCACTTTGGGTCGTCTATCCCTATGACAGGGATGAAAAATACAAATCCGAGATCTCTTTTGCCTTCAGCATTTGGCAGCTTCAGCGTCTGACGGTCAACTGAAACCACGCTAAGCGCGGCCTGGTCTGAGCAACCTGCGCTTTTGAATCGGATTATAGAGAATGGACAACGGCTTAACTGATCAAGCGGTTCAGACCGCGAATAACGGTGTTATTCGCGGTCTTCGCTATGCCGCCATGATCGGAATTGCTCTTATCGTTGTTGTGGCCAATGTCATCGTGTTTCGCCAAATCGATGAACAGATGATGCGCAGCAACACGGCGGAAACGGATAGCACGCCTTGGGTCCTGTCTCAGGTCGAGGTGGAGTTGCTGCGCTATATCAATGCGCTGTCGAACGTTGAGCGTGATGTGCTTGACAAAGATGCCTTGGCGGAACTGCGGTTGCGCTTTGATCTTTTGTACTCACGCACACATCTTGTCGCAAGCCACAACAAACTTCTTGGGCTGCCCTTTACCGAGTCCTCCGATTGGGTATCCATTGTTGGACCGAGTGGCCTGATCGAAACCGCCGTTCCTTTCTTTGACGGGCCGGATGAGGCGTTGATCCCGGCCTTGCCAGCCTTGTTTGATCAGGCGCAGGACGTGGCTGCAGGGATCCGCAAGCCAATCGTCCAGTCCATGCTGATTTCCTTGCGTCGGCTAGAGGATCGGCGCGGCGAACTGCGGTCCTCACTGCAGGTGTTTTCAGCGGTGTCCCTTGGCCTGCTTGGTCTGCTGGCGGCGATGATGATCGCGCTCTATCTGCAGGGCAAGACACGCGAACGCAATCGTCAGGAACTGGCGCAGGCAGTTTACAATTTGCGCACCACCATCGACTCGTCGCTGGAGGCTGCGGTTATCCTTGATCACGATGGTCGTGTCATCGGCTGCAATCGTGCCGGTGCCGAAATGTTCGGTTGGGAAGAGGGCGGCAGGGTCGTTCGATATTTCTCGGATGTTGTGCGCGAAGCAAAGCGGGGTTCCGCAGGGCTTGTGGAAATCGCAGAAGCCTGCGCGACCGTTCAAGGGCAGGATCAACAACGCATCACGCTGACGGGCTATTATCAAAACGGCATGTCTTTTCCGTTGGAACTGAGCTTGGCGCAGGCCCGCAGTGCGGTCGGCCTTCCCATTGCAATCGCATTTTTGCGCGACATCTCGGAGCGTGTGGCCCAAGAAGAAACGCTGCGTCAGGCCCGAAACGCGGCTCTTCAAGGTGAAGAAGCCAAGTCGCGGTTCCTCGCGGTCATGAGCCATGAGATGCGGACCCCGTTGAACGGTCTTCTTTCGGCTGTGGAGCTGCTGACGTCGGACTCCAAACTCGATGCTCGGCAAGGCCGGCTTGTGAACATCATCGAGACCTGTGGGCAGACCACGTTGGAACAGGTCAACAATGTGCTGGAGTTGACGCGGCTTCAATCAACCGAGGGTCACAGCTATCCGGAAACGGATTTCGACACGAAAGAACTGGTCGAAAACACCGTTGCCCAATTCGAGGCCGAGGCACGCAAGCGGAACAATCGCTTTGTCATAAAATCCACCGGCATCGAGGCCCCATGGCTGCGAGGGCAACGCCCCTTGATGGCGCGGGTCTTGCGCAACATCGTATCCAACGCGGTCAAGTTCACAGACGGTGGCGTGATCACGATCGCCATAGATGCGCAGGCAGGCCGGGCCTCTGATACCTGTGCATTGCGGATTTCCGTGACAGACACGGGCGTCGGGATTGCCCCTGCGGATCGCGACAGGATCTTTCGTGCCTTTGAAACACTCGATTCGTCCTATGCGCGTCTGAAAGAGGGAAGTGGGCTGGGCCTTGGTCTTGCGAAACTGGCCGCAGAGGCGATGGGTGGCCGGATCACTGTGACAAGCCGAGAGGGGCAGGGCAGCACCTTTGCCCTTTTCCTCAACCTTCCCACTGGCACAGAGCAGCCACCAGTGGAAGGTGTGAGCACGCAAACCAAGCGACCAATCAACCCTCTGAACGTGCTGGTTGTTGAAGATAACCCGGTCAACCGCGAATTGCTGGTCGAGTTGTTGCAGATGAAAGGCCACACCGTCAGCGAAGCATCTGATGGGGCTGCCGGTGTCGAAATGGCCATGGCAGAGCGACCCGATATCATCTTGATGGATATTTCCATGCCGGTGATGGATGGGCTTGAGGCGTCACGAACCATTCGCGCCGGTGGACCATCGGCGGATGTTCCCATCATCGGGGTGACGGCGAACGCGGATGCCGAGAAGAAGGCACGCTTCTTGGAAGCCGGCATGACCGAAGTTCTCAGCAAACCCGTCAACATTGGCGATCTGGATCGGATTTTGCAGACCATAGTGCCATCGAGCACCGACAAGATTACTGATCTTGGTGCGACCGCCCCAAAGGCAACGGCACCTGCAAGATTGCGTCTGGTCATTGACCGAGAAGCCGAAGTTGATCGTCGACCAACACAAGAAGTGCAGATGCCACACATCGATTTGCCGCCGGATTTGCCTGCCCTTTTGGACGTGGATATGTTGGCCGATCTCGAAGATGCCCTTGGACCTGCCTATATGTCGCGCATGGCAAACCGCTTTGTCGCGGAAACAAATGAAACATTGGTGGCGATGCAACTCAGCGCGCAAGAGGGCGATCTTTCCGGCGCGGCACAGTTGGCCCATAAGAACGCCGGTGCCGCCGCGTCGCTCGGTCTGAAGGCCTTGCATCGGCTTCTTGTGGTCTACGAAAATCAGGCCAAAGCCGGGGATGGCGGGTCGGCAGAGCTAACCAAGGCCATGATCGAACGGATCAAGCATCAGTCATTTGATCTGTTGCGCGACCGGGGTTTGACAGCTTAGATCCGTTTTGGCGTGATATCGCGCAGCGGATAGGGTTGATCCGAAGTCCCATCCGACACAACCGCGCCCGTCGCACCTGCAGGTGATTGGGGGGCTTGGGTTTCTTCCGGGCTGTCTTGCCCCAGATCATCAAGCGCAGAAAGATCAAAAGAAATCATTTGTTTGCCGCGGACTTTCTTCTTTGGCAGTTTCGCGTCTGCTGGACCCTCATCGGTCTGCGATGAATTGCCGTCCGATGGCTGTGCAGACACACCGGGCGGCAAGGCCGACTCGGGGGCAAGATTGAGCACTTTGCTCGTGTTCTGCTTGGTAGCGTGCGATATATCGTCAGAATTCAGGGACTGAGCGCCTGAGAGCTGATCGACAAAGGGCATCTCAACGGCGTCGGTTGTGCCGGTCGGTTGTGCCGATGACTCGGTCATGGCAAATCCGTCTTTGATGTTCGTGCGATCATCAACGGTAAGATGAGTGGCCGAATCTTCCCGGCTGGGCAGGTCAGTTACTTTTTTGACCTTGTCCGAAAGAGAGATCGCCTCAAGCAAGACAGACGTATCTTCAAGAGCGACAATGGTTTTCATGATCTTGGTTTTGGTAGGCTTTTTGACAGCAGGCTCGCGATCTTTGGGCGGGGCGACGGGCGCGGTGACGGGCGGCTGCACTGTGGCTGGTTCTGGAGCCTCTGAAATGATTTCGGTCTGACGCAGCGGTTCGCGGCCCCCAAGGGACAGGATCGCGATGCGGGCTGCGATTGCCCTGCGCCGCGCCGCCGGATCAACGGCACGCCGCCCAAGCTTGCCCAGAACTTCGGAGACCACCAGTGGGTCTTGCATTGGCCCGAATGCCTTGATGAACCGTGACGCAAATCCCGCAAGTGCGGGATTGCGGCTGCCATTCTGGCCTTGGGGTTTTGATCTAAGCGCCACAACAAATTCCCTGAATGTCCAACTTGGCATCCTCCTTGCAAATGTCGGTCCAAGTGGGGGCATCCCGCAAAAAAACTTGGACAGGGGAAAGGATGACAAATGACACTGGGCGCGTTCCGCGATCAGCTTGGCGTGCATTCAAATGCGCTTCTTTTGCGTGGCCAGCGCAATGAAATCCTGTCTTCGAACATCGCCAATGCGGGCACCCCGCATTTCAAAGCGCGCGATATCGATTTCAAGGCTTTGTATGCAGCGTCAATTGGTGGTGGCGCGCTTGACGTGAGCCATGCTGACCATATCGCCACAGGCGCATCTTCCGCGCCGGGCGGTCTTGCGTACCGGGTGCCTGTTGCATCCTCGCTGGATGGCAACACCGTTGAACTGGCGACTGAGCAAATGGAATTTGCCGAGAATACGCTGCAGTATCAGGCCAGCTTGCAACTGCTCAATCGCCGCATTTCCGGTCTGATGACCGCGATACGGGGCGAATGATGGCCGGGCTCGAGAATATTTTCGACGTGGGCGCGCGTGCAATGTCTGCGCAGATGGTGCGGATGAACACCACCGCGTCAAACCTTGCAAACGCAGGCACGGTTGCCAGCAGCCCGGAAGAAGCGTTCCGCCCATTGCGCCCGGTTTTTGAGGCCGAATATGGCGACATGTTGGGAAACAGCAGCCTTGCCACGGCAACGGTGCGTGAAATCGTCCAATTGGATCGGGCGGCCGAGAAAGTTTACCAGCCGGACCACCCATCGGCAGATTCCGACGGCTTTGTCTGGCGCTCCACCGTCAGCGTCGAAGAGGAAATGGTCGAGATGATGGAAGCATCCCGGCAATACCAAAACACACTCGAAGTCATGTCGACGTTGCGCTCGCTCATGGCGCGCACGTTGAGCATGGGATCATAAGAGAAAGGGTTCGTCATGCTTGAAACCATCGGTCGCAGCGGCTTGCCATTGACCCAAGATCGCGCCATCAGCAGCAACAGCGATGCCACCAGCGCCGCGTTGAACCAAAAGGATTTCCTGACGCTTTTGACAGCGCAGTTGAAGAATCAGGATCCTTTGAAGCCAATGGATAACGGCGAGTTTCTGGCGCAGATGGCGCAATTCTCAACGGTTTCGGGCATTGAAAAAGTCAACGATACCCTAACGGGCATGGCAAGCAGCACCCGCGATGCCCGGATGGCAACCGCGACAAACCTGTTGGGTCATCAGGTGCTGGTTCCCGGCAATCTTGCCCGCCCAGATGCAGAAGGTGCCGTCCACGGTGTGGTCGATCTGGCCACGTCGGCCGAGAATGTCATCATCAGCTATTCCGATCCCCTGTCAGGCGAAATCTTCCACAGCGAAAGCCTTGGGGCACAGCAGGCGGGTCTGGTCGGGTTTACTTGGTCTGACCTGCCGCAAAGCCTGAGGGAAAGCCATGGCGCCGTGCGCGTCAGCGTGGCGACCGTCGATGCCGATGGCACGCAAGAGGTCGGCCCTTCCGTCTATGCCCGCGTCGTTTCGGCCCGCGCTGCCGGATATGGATCAGACGATATCACCCTGCAGATCGAAGACTACGGCGCCTTGAATGCGTTGGAAGTCGAAGCCTTCCGTTAAAGAGTTTACCGACAGGAGAGAACCAAGAATGTCTATGTATACGGCCCTTACTGGTGTTTCGGCCTCACAGGCGGAAATTAGTGCAATCTCACATAACATCGCCAACGTCGGCACCTATGGCTTCAAGGGAAGCCGGGTCGAATTTGCCGATATCTTTTCCTCGTCACCACTCGAAGTGGGCCGCACGTCCACAGGTTCGGGTGTTCAGACGGGGCGAGTTACCCAAATTTTCACGCAAGGCAACGTCACCGCGACTGGGAACGTGCTGGACATTGCGATCGAAGGCGCGGGATTTTTTCCCGTTCGTGCCTCGTCTGGCCAAACCAGTGAGACGCTTTATACCCGCGCGGGGGCATTTAGCTTGGATAATGAAGGGCGCATCGTCAATTCGATGGGCGCACAATTGATGGGCTGGCCGACCGCAACGGATGGAACACCCCTGAGCGGCACTTTGGAGGGCACTCTCCCCCTGACCATCCCACCGGCACGGGGCGACATAAAGGCGACAACCACGATCAACGCCGAGCTTCACTTCCCGTCGGACGAAACCAAGATCGGTCAGCAGGCGTCCGTTCCCCCAGCGCCGTTTTCGCAAGATGATCCAACGACCTATGCGTTCAAGACCGCTGTTGTCGCAAACGATGAAAATGGCGCCGCCATGAACGCTTGGCTTTACCTTGCAAAGTCAGATGCATCTGACGCCGCTGACCCTTCGACAACTTGGGAAACCTATCTGGTCGTCGAAGGATCCGAAAAGGCGGCCACAACGGCCCAGTCCACAACCTTTGATGCGAATGGCAAGATCCTCACTGGAGGCCAGATCACCTTTGGTCTTGGTGATCGGGATATGTCCGTTGATCTGTCAGGCAGCACCTTGATGGACAGCGATTTTGAGGTGGCGACGCTCGACCACAATGGTCTGCGCAAATCAACCCTCTATGCGGTTGAGGTTGATTCCAACGGAACGCTCTGGGCCGGGTATTCCAGTGGGGAATCGATTGCCATGGGAAAGATCGTCCTTGCCAATTTCACCAACCCGCAAGGCATGCGCCAAATGGGGGCGACAGCCCTTTCACAAACGCCGGATTCTGGGGTGCCGGTGCTTGGTGTTCCCGGTGAATCAGGCTTTGGGCTTTTGCGATCTGGCTCACTTGAGCGGTCAAACGTGGATCTGACGGAAGAGTTGGTCAATCTGATCACCGCCCAGCGGAATTATCAGGCGTCAGCCAAGGCGATGGAAACCTCGTCCTCACTGTCGCAGACGATTCTCAACATGCGCGGCTGATAGGGGGCTAAAATGGATAGGCTTGTTCACACGGCACTGAATTCGATAAAGAACCTTGCCGATCAGCGCGTGGCGTCTGCGAACAACTTGGCGAACATGAACGTGCCGGGCTACCGGCGCGATCTGCCGAATGAAGGGCGCGCCTTTTACATCGACAGTCCCGACAGCCTGACCTCTCGGGCCATGCAACTTGAAAAAGGCCCGCATACCTTTTCATCGGAAATGGGGATGGCCAGCCGCACTGGCGAGCCGATGGATATTGCCATCGCGGATGAGGGCTACTTGTTCATCAAACCCCAGACCGGGGGCGATACGGCGCTGTCCAGACGGGGTGACATGCGCATCGGTCCCGATGGAAGGCTGCTGAACGGGGCGGGTGACCTGATGCTGGATACCGGACTGCAACCCATCACCTTGCCGCCTTCGCGCGCCATCGTGGTGGATCAGTCGGGCACGATCTGGATCGAACCTCTGGGTGGCGCGCCCGGCGAACAGGTTCAGGTCGCCACCTTGGCAACCGTCGTTGTTGACGATCAGACCCTTGAAAAAGGCGGGGACGGGCAAGTTCGCGTGACCGATGGGACGGTTCCTGCGCCGAACCAGGGCGCGCGGGTCCTGCAGGGGGTGTTGGAGGGGGCGAATGTGAATGTCACCGAAGAATTGGTGGCGTCCATCGATTTGCAACGCACCTTCGAGATCAACCTGCGCATGATCACGACCGCCCAAGAGGTGGATGAGGCCGGAACCCGCCTGATGCGGATGCCGGAATCCTGATCGCTTGCGATCCATCTGCCCACAGCTTTTGACATCTTTTCTGCCTGATCCCTTCGACTTCCTTCCAAATGGCACAGCCTTTGCAAGAGCTTAACCAAAGCGAACGCGGCAAGGAGGCCCGACAGAAATGTCAACCAATGCAATGCATGTTGCCAAAACGGGCCTGAACGCCCAGCAGACCCGCATGCAGGTCATCGCCAACAACTTGGCCAACGTGAACACGACGGGGTTCAAGCGGGACCGGGCAAATTTTGAAACGCTGCTTTACCAATCAGTGCGCGCTGCGGGCTCGCCCACGTCGGATGGCACGCAATCCGGGTCCGCCTTTGCGGTTGGCACCGGGGTCCGGGTGCTGAGCACCGAGAAATCCTTTACCCAAGGCAATATGGTCAACACCGACAACGCCCTTGATGTCGCCATCGACGGGCAAGGGTTCTTTCAGGTTCTGATGCCCGACGGGCAGATCGGTTACACGCGTGACGGATCATTCGCCCTGACGTCAGATGGCACGCTCAGCACGGACAGCGGTTACATCATGCAACCTGAAATGGCCATTCCGCAGGGAGCCATGGAAATCAGCGTGTCCGCGGATGGTATCGTTTCGGTAAAGATGCCCGGACAGATCGAGATGCAAGAGGTGGGTCAGATCACGCTGGCCAATTTCGTCAACCCGCGCGGTCTTGATCCGGTGGGTGAAAACTTCCTTGTCGAAACCCCTGCCAGCGGCCCGCCGGTGATTGGCCCGCCCGTGGCAGATGGCGCCGGGCGTCTGGTGCAGGGCGCGCTTGAGGCGTCTAACGTCAATGTCGTGCAAGAACTGGTCGATATGATCGAAACCCAGCGCGCCTATGAGGTGAACTCCAAATCCATCTCGGCCTCGGACGAGATGATGCGCTTCCTTTCCAACAAGCTTTGATAGGCCAGTTTCATGTTCCGACCATTTTTGTGTGTGACAGTTTTTACGGTTTTGTCGGCCTGCGCCACCCAGATCGAGGAAAAGGCCTCCGAAGGTTATGACCCGGTCTATCCGGTCGAGGGACCTGATTTGACGGCCACAACTCCGACGGGTGGGATTTACACCGCGTCTTCGGCTGGCCTGTTCGCCTCTGACCGGCGTGCCGCCCGCGTTGGGGATATTCTGACCGTTGAATTCAGTGAGAAGTTTGCGGCCAGCAAATCCCAATCGGCCAGTGGCGGGCGCACAAACTCATATCAGATTGACCTGCCGAATGTTCTGACGGGTGGTTTTGATGATGACGCGTTGACCAGCGGAACAGACCAATCCTTTGACGGCCGGGGGGCCGCCCAGCAGTCAAATTCCTTGACGGGGCGGATGTCGGTTTCGGTGGTGCGTGAAATGCCCGGCGGGATGCTGGAGATCATGGGGCAAAAGCGGCTGACGCTGAACAACGGGCGCGAATACATCCGCCTGACAGGGGTGGTGCGCCCCGAGGATATCGGCCCCGACAATGTGGTGCGCTCTGACCGGATTGCCCATGCCGACATCCAGTATGTGGGCGCAGGTGATACGCATGACACGGCGAGGCCGGGCTGGTTGCGGCGCGGCATGTCTGTCATTTCACCACTCTAGGGGCGCGTGATGATCCGCATTTCCGTCTTGTGCAGCCTGCTGATGATCAATGCCGTGCTGCCGCAAAGTGCCCTCGCCGACCGGCTAAAGGATTTGGCATCCGTTGCAGGGGTAAGGTCGAACCCATTGGTGGGTTACGGCATTGTTGTGGGGCTGTCGGGGACGGGCGATGGCAATTCCGGGCTGACGCTGCAATCCCTGGAAAGCATGATCTCGCGCCTTGGCCTCTCGGTCGATGCTGCGGACCTGAACGCAAAGAATGCGGCGGCGGTCATGGTCACGGCAGAGTTGACCCCGTTTCTGAAGACGGGCCAAACTTTGGATGTGACCGTGTCCACCGTCGGGCAGTCAAAGTCGCTGAAAGGCGGAACGCTGTTGATGACGCCCCTTATGGGTGCCGATGGCGAGGTTTATGCCATCGCCCAAGGCAACCTCGTTGTCGGTGGCCTTGGGGTGGAAGGTGCGGATGGATCATCGCTGACCGTGAACATTCCCACAGTGGGGCGCGTGCCGCGCGGTGCGATGGTGGAACGGATGGTTGAAACCCCGTTCCTTGACACGGAATTTCTGGTGCTGAACCTGCATCGCGGTGACTTTTCCACCGCGTCGCTGGTGGCGGAAGAGATCAACAAAACCTTTGGCGGGGGCGTTGCCCTGCCCTTGGATGCCACCTCGATCCGCGTTCGTGCGCCCGTTGATCCGGGTCAGCGCGTCAGTTTCATGGGGCTGTTGGAAAATGTGGATGTGACCCCCGATGCCCCGGCGGCCAAGGTGGTGATCAACTCCCGCACCGGGACCATCGTGATCGGTGGCAATGTCCGGGTGACACCCGCGGCCGTGACGCACGGGTCTTTGACGGTGCAGGTGACCGAGGATCAGAATGTCAGCCAAGGGGCGACGGTCGTCGCCGGCAATGGCGCGACGGTCGTTGCGCCGGGCGCGCCGGTCGTCACGCCTGACACCCAGATTGAGGCCAGCCAAGACCCGGCGCGGGCGTTTGTCTTTGATCCCGGCGTCAGCCTGTCGTCGCTGGTGGATGCGATCAACGCGGTTGGTGCCACGCCATCGGATCTGGTGGCTATTCTTGAGGCTCTTCGTGAAGCGGGCGCTTTGCGCGCCGAATTGGTGGTGATCTGACATGCGCATCGACAAACCCCCTATGCCCCTGACCCCGGTGACGGATCCAAACCGCGCCGCCGCCGATCTGCGCAAAGCCGCCGAGGGTTTTGAGGCGATCTTTCTGAACACCTTCCTCAAGGCCGCCCGAGAGGCCTCGTTGGGCGAAGATATCATGGGGGGGCAGGGGGTAAATTCCGCCCGCGATATGTATGAGACCGAGGTGACGCGCCTCGCGGCTGGCCGTGCAGGGCTGGGAATTGCCGACGCTGTGGAACGACAGTTCCGCGGCTATGTTGCCCCAAAGGAATAAGCCAGAATGTCCGGCATGATCGACATCGCGCGCAGTGGGGTCTTGGCCTATCGCACTGCCTTGTCGGTCACGGCTGACAACGTGGCCAACGTCAATACCGCAGGGTATGTGCGCCGCGAAGCGATCCTGCAGCCCCAGTCCGGCGCATCCATGACACCCACGGGTGCATCAACAAATGGCCAAGGGGTTTTGGTTACCGATGTGCGCCGGGCCTTTGATGCGATTGCCAGCGATCGCCTGCGGTCCAGTGAAAGCACCCTTTCCGCTGCCACTGCGCAAGTGGAGATCAGCGAAGGGTTGGAGCAAGCCTTTCTGCCGTCTGCCGGGTCCATATCGGACGCGATGGAAAGTTTCTTTGGCACGCTAAGTTCGCTGTCCACCCAACCTTCGGATCTGGGCCTGCGCCGGGTTGTGATGCAAGAAGGGGCGGGCGTCGCCTCCAGTATTGCCGATGCCGCGATAGGGCTTTCTGCCCTGCGTGAGGATGTTGTTGGCCTTGCAGGACTGGCTGTCAAAAAGGTGCAGTCTTTGCTGGCTGATCTGGGCGATCTGAATGCGCGCATGATGGGCATGACCCTGCCGTCGGGCGCGGTCAATCCCGTTCTTGACTTGCGCGACGCATTTTTGACCCAGCTTGGGCAAGAGCTTGAGGTCAACGTCACTTTGGATTCACTTGGCCGCGCTGCTGTGCGGCTTGGCGCCGGTCCGGGAGGCGTATCCCTTTTGGGGCCAGAGGGTGCTGCGAAAGTGACGCTTAACACTGGCGTGCCCCTGGCACTTGATGTGACCCAAGGGGCCGCAAAAACGCTGCTTGCCCCCCTGTCTGGGGGGCGACTTGTCGGGCAATCGGCATCCCTTGCGGCGATAGATGCATCGATCTCTGATCTGAACGCACTTGCAGGGCGCTTGGCCGATGATCTGAATGCGGCACATGCGCAGGGCATTGATCTGATCGGCAAGCCGGGGGGCGGTCTTTTTGCGCTGCAGGGGGTTGAGGTTGGTCCGGGCCCGCTGAATCGTGGCGCAACCGCTGTGACATTGACCGGGACGGCCCTGTCTGAACCGGTGGAATTGACCTTTGACGCGGCAGCAGGTCTGTGGCGCGCAACCGGGCCAGCAGGCCAGATTGCTGCGGGCGCAGACACGATTGATCTGGCTGGCCTTTCGATCCGCTTTACGGGGGCGGCAAAGGATGGCGACCGCTTTACCCTGACCCCACGATCTGGTCAGGCGCAGGATATGCGCTTTGTCTTGGCCGACCCAAGGGGGATCGCGGCGGCGGGCAGTTCGGTGGTCTCGCCCCTTGCCGGCAATGCAGGGGCCGCATCCATTACCGTTGAGCCTGCCTCGGTGCCTGCATCGGGGCTTGGCGATCTGGGGTCAATGCTTTCCCCGGCGGCGGCCGGGGCGATATCCTTGATGCGCTCTGGCGTTGTGGGGATGGTGCCTGCGGGCAGCACTTCGCTTGACCTGATCAGCCTTGGCCAGCAATCCTCGCTGGATTGGATGATGCCCGATGCCACGATTGCCGCAGGTGGAGAGCTTTCTTTTACGGCGGCGGGGCAGGCGCACCGGTTTGCCCTTCCTGCGGGCCTGACGGCACAGGGATTGGCCGAGGCGTTGAATGCTGGTGACATCCTGTCAGCTGACGGGGCCAGCCTTGCACAATTGGGTGTGCAGGCGGGCGGGGTGCCGGGGCAAGTGACCCTTTCCTTGGCGCAGGGTGATTTTGCAGCCGGGGCAAGCCTGACCTTGGCCGGTGCCGCGCATGATCCCCTTCAGTCGTCAGCGCAGCCCAATGCCGGGTCCATTCAGGTGTTTACCAGAAGCGGTCGCCAGATCGCGGGCACGCCGATGACAGCCGCAGACGCAGCACGTTTGCTGACCGAAGCAAACGGTTTTCTGCCCGGCGCAAGCTATCAGCCTGATTGGCTGAATGCCGCAACAGGAACGGCCTATCTGGAAACCTCGGTCAGCCGTCTGCTTGTTCCGGGGGCCGAGACGGCAATGCTTACGCTGCCCGACGCAGGGGTGGCACAGTCGCTGACACTTCGCTCGGGCGAACGCACGATCAACCTTGCCTTGCCAGAGGGCGCAACTGCGGCGATGGCGGCTGACCTGCTGCAAGGGGCAGTTCCCGGTCTGGCGGCGACGGCCCAGACCTCGCTTTCCATCAGAGATGTGTCTGATGGGCAGATCAGTCTGCGCTTGGCGGGAAAGAATTCCCAGCCGATTGCCCTGTTCGCCACGGTTGCCGGCGGTGATCTGGCTGCCTTGGCTCGGGCGATTTCGGCAGTGTCCGACGCAACCGGGATTTCCGCCACAACAACGCCGGATGGCCAGCGGCTGATGCTGACACAAATGGATGGCGAGGATATTCGCCTGTCCGATGTGGTGCATTCCGATGGAGGCACGTTTAGGGCGGTTGCGGTTGATCCCGAAGGATTGGCGCGGGGTGCAGAGCAAACCCTTGGCGCTGGCCAGACCGCGCTTTCGATAGCAGGTCAGGTTCGACTGATCGGGGCCAGCGCCTTTTCGGTGACTGTGGCCGGGGCAACGGCAACCTCAGTGGCGGATGCCTTTGCTGGTGGCATGGCACAGCGCGCCGTTCTGGCGGGTGGTGCGGTGCAGGATCTGGTGTTTGCAACTGATCCCTTGGCAGATGCAGGGGGCATTGCCGCCGATGGGTTATCGGCCACCGCAGCATCACTGACCCATACGCTGAACGTGGGTGGGCGGGTGGCAACGGTCACTGGCAGCACAACGCCACAAGAGGTGGCTTTGGGCCTTGCAGCCGCGCTGCGTGAAGGTTCGCCTGTGGCCAGCCTGACTGGCGCCGCCCTTGGGGCCTTGCCGTCTGAGGGGACCAGCGCTGATATCAAACTGGATGGCGTCAGCTATCGTTTGCGGATGCAATCCGGGGCGGTGATCGTTGAGGGGCCAGAGCTTGGGCGCCTGACCGCCAGCTTTGGCGCCGACAATCGCCTGACACTGCGCGTGCCGGGCGGGGTATCAGATGGGCAAAGCCTGTCGGTTGACCCGGCCTCGGTTGGGGCTGCTGCCTTTGGTTTGGCCGCCGCCCAACCTGTGACGGTGCAGATTGCGGGGACGGCGGTCGATCCCGCCAGCCTGCCTCCCGGCGGGCAAAGCCTTTCGATAGAGGTTGCGGGACAACGCCATGATCTGACGGTGCGCAATGACACCGGTGCGGTCGTGATTGATATCCCCCCCGGCTTTCCCGGCTCGGCATTGGTGCAGGCCGACAATTCCATCACTTTGGATCTTGGTGCGGGACAGGGGCCGATGCGGGTCTTGCCGGGGGCTGATCTTGCCGGGTTTGCCACCAATGGCACAGCGGTTTCCGCTCAGGGCGGGGGGCTAAGGCTGACCTCTTTGGGTGGAAATCCAGTGGACAGCAAACTGTCGGTTTCGGCACTCGCGGCCGAACGGTTGCATCTGGCCAATTTGCCCCCCGAAGAGTTGATCGTGGTGATGACGGGGTCTGGTCCCCTGCGATTGGCGGGCAGTATCGGGCCTGTGCAACCCCCGGCCCCGCGCGACAGCGAGGTTCTGGTGACGGACCCCGCCACGGGGCTGATTGATCTGGTTGATCGGGCAACCGGGCAATCTATTGCGTCGGGCTTTTTGGATGCTGCCGGGCAAGCCACTCTTGGTGGCTACCGCATTACCTTGACCGGGCGGGCGGTGGCGGGTGATGGCTTTGCTATTCGGTCCAACACCTCGCCCGCCTTGGATACCCGCAGCCTTGATCGTCTGATCGGGCTGGCCGAGGCGGATCCGGAAAAGGGCCGGGGTGGATTCGCCAAAATCCTGTCGGAAATGACTGGGGCAATCGGGTCACAGGTGCGGGCGGCACAGCAAAAGGAAGCCACGATGCAGGCCGGGCATGAGGCCCTGTCGCGCAAGGTGGCCGAAGCAAGCGCGGTCAATCTGGATACCGAAGCGGCCCGCATGATCGAGTTGCAGCAGGCCTATCAAGCCTCGGCGCAGGTGCTGAGCATCGCACGCCAGCTTTTTGACACCATCCTGAGTTCCATGTGAGGCTGATATGACCATAGGAAACGCCCTTTTTGCGCGCATCGCCACCGATGGGTTTGCCCGCCTTCAGACCGAGATCACCGGTTTACAAGAGCGTGTTTCGTCAGGTGTCAACGATCCTGCCGCATCATCAGATCCGGTGCGGGCGCTGCGGCTCTCGGCTGCCAATGATCAGCGCGCCCGGCTTGAGCGGTTTTCAGACAATGCGCAGGCGGCGAGTGATCGGTTGTCGATGACAGATACGGCCCTGTCCGATATTGCCACGATGACCCAGCAATTGCGCGAGATTGCTTTGCATGCGGCAAACGGTGCCACGGGATCTGGCACAGCCGAGGATCTTAGAATCGAAGTGTCCCGCCTGCGGTCATCCATGCTTGAGACCGCCAACAGCCGCGACAGTTTCGGCCAGCCTCTGTTTGCTGGTTATGGTGGCGGGGATGCCTTTGCCGATGGTCCAGACGGGATCAAGTTCATCGGCGACGGGGGGCGAACCTCACTTCGGGTTTCGGAAAGTCTGACCGTTCGCACCTCCTTGAACGGGGCAGAGGTCTTTGCGACGGGCGAGTCCGGCCATAGTGCCTTTGATCTGATTGATAATCTCTTGGCTTCGCTAGACGGTGAGATGTGGCAGACGTCTCCCAAGATCGAGGCTGAAAGTCGTGCAATGCTTTCGCTGCCCGCAGGCCGCACGCCGACCGAGTTTTCCTTTCGTCTGGCTGGTCCGGGGGGGGAGGCGATTGTTGCGGCCAAGCTGACCCAAGGCACACCCGGCCCGATGATTGACGCAATCAACGATAAGTCTGCACAGACCGGCGTCACGGCGGCCTTTGGCCCTGATGGTGTGTCAATCGTGCTCAACTCCGATGGTCCGTTCGATCTGTCCGAAGGGGCCAGAAGCGATGGTGCACATGCGCCTGTCGCCAGTTTGCAGCCCCTAGGCGCCACATTCACCCCGCGTGGCGCTGCGCTGTCGTTGCGCCCGGACAGCCTGTCGCCCCAAGCGCTGTTGTCGGGAGTCGATGGCATGGTTGCCAATATCGCGGCACAGCGTGCCGAAGCGGGCTCTTTGTCAACGCTTGCGGATCGTCAGGCAGATGCCCTTTCGTTGCGCAGAACACGGATCGAGATGGCCGTCGCCAATCTGGAAGATTTGGATATCGCCGCGACAGTGACGCGCCTGCAGACCCTGCTGATGACGCAAGAAGCCGCGCAACAAAGCTTCATCCGCATTCAAAGCAAGGGATTGTTTGACTATCTGCGCTGAGGATTGGCGCGTGTCTTGCACTAATGGTTTCATGACACTGGGCCGACTCGTTATCCTTTTGCTGTTCCTTTGTGTTCCGTTGGGACACGCCGTGGCCAATGAACCATCGTGTTCTGACTTGGCCGAGGCTGCGGGTGCGCCGCTGGGGATTCCCAAGGGGTTGCTTTCGGCCATCTCGCTGGTGGAGACGGGCACAGGTGGCGCGGCTTGGCCTTGGACCGTGAACGAAGGCGGCAATGGCATGCACTTCAAAACACGCGCCGAGGCCTTGGCCTATCTTGAAGCTGCGATTGCGCGGGGGGTCACAAACTTAGACGTGGGCTGTATGCAGCTGAACTATCGCTGGCATTCCAAAGGCTTCAAGACCCTTGAAGAGATGTTGGATCCGGTTCGCAATACCACCTATGCCGCCCTGTTCTTGCTGGAGTTGCAAAAGCGTCTGGGAACGTGGGAACTGGCAACGGCACATTATCACTCCACAGACGCCGACAGAGGGGCCCGCTATGTGGAAAAGGTGGTGTCGGCCTCTGGTCAGGCGCCCATACAAAGGGTGGCAGAAGAAGATGTGGTGCCGCGCCCGGGGAATGGTGGCCCGAAGGGCAGCCTGCTGCTGGCCTCTGGTCGTGCGCTGATCTCCATCGGGCAGGCACCTGAATCAGATTACCTTGCGCTGCTGGAGGTCGCTGCGAACGGCGCTGCAGATGCCATGATGGCAGCGCCCGAGGCGGAACTTCTTGCGCGCGACGATGTCTCGCCCAAGTTACGGCGTCGTTGGGATGCCGTGCTAGAGGCCCGCGCCCTGCTCAATCCATCGCCATGATTCCTTCTGAAGCTTGTGCATTGGCTATACCTAAGATTATTCTATCGGGCGGGCATACATCCTAAAGGATGTAAAGCAGATACCTTTAGAACCCAAAGCGCGTCCTATGATGAGTAGGATTAATCATAAGATTCTGGCAAACCTTCATAAGTTGAGATGCTGAGCATCCGGGGGTCAGAATGACATCACATTGGCAGAGCCATCAATCCACGGCCAGACCTTTGCCTGTTTCAAGGGCGATGATTGATCAGCTGATCGTCGGTTCGTCGACTGCGATGCAAAATGTGAAACGACTGATTGCGACAGTGGCTGTCAGCGACGCGCCTGTGATGGTTTTGGGGGAAACCGGAACTGGCAAGGAATTGGTTGCCGAGGCCGTCCACCGTGCGTCGGGTCGCAACGGGGCGCTGATTGCCGTGAACTGCGCGGCCATCCCGACAGAACTGTTGGAATCAGAGCTTTTTGGCCATGAAAAAGGGGCTTTCACCGGAGCGGATCGGCAACGCATCGGCCTGATCGAACAGGCCAGTGAGGGCACGCTGTTCTTGGATGAAATCGGGGATATGCCTTTGGCCCTGCAAAGCAAATTGCTTCGGGTTCTGGAAACCCAAAGGGTTCAAAGGGTTGGCAGTTCCATCGCGCAAAAGGTCGACTTTCGCCTTGTGACGGCGACGCATCGTGACCTTGAGACGCGCGTTGCAGACGGATCTTTCCGTGCCGACCTCTATTTCCGGATCGCGGTGTTCCCATTGGTTCTTCCGTCCCTTGCGGACCGTTCGGTGGATATTCCTGCCATCATCGGGCGTATGATCACGGACCGTATGATCCAAAGCCCGGCATTGGATGCGCCACATTTTGATGCCTCGGCGCTGCGGGCGCTATCGGCGCACAGCTGGCCCGGAAATGTCAGAGAGCTTCGGAACGTGTTGTCCCGCGCCTTTGTTCTCTTCCCCGGTCGCATGGTCACCGCCCGTCATGTTCGCGACAATCTTCTGTCGATGAGCATGCCGGATGATGATGATACCAATGTTCCAGAGGCGCCAAAACCGGCTGAACTTGGGCTGCCAGACGCATCACAGTTTCACGACGCCTTTGGCAAAACTGGCGATCTGGATATGCGTGGCTACCTGCGGGATATCGAAGTGGCGTTGATCGAAGCCGCGCTTGATCTGCGGGACGGCTGCGTGACGCAAGCGGCAGAGGCACTTCGGTTGCGCCGGACCACCTTGATCGAGAAAATGAAGAAATACGGCATTCGCCGTGGCGCATTGGTCTGATCACCCGCTTGGCAAGGATTCGCCTTGCTATTGGTTCGCGTTGTTCCATGCATCGACAAGGTTTGTCAGATAAGTCCCCGTGCTTTTGAGCTGTGAGATCGCGACTTCCATCACCGTGAACCGGCTCATGAATCGATCTTCCAAGGCCGTGCTTCTGGTTTCAAGGGCAGAAAGCGCGTCAGTGTCCTCGGATATCTTGTTGTTCAGCATTGTTTCGCGGGCAGCAATCTGACCTGTCCCTGACAAGGATTCGTCCAACAGATCTTGCAATAGCGTCAGGAAGCTTTTGCCAAACTGAATGCTGCCATTTGTCAGACCATCTTGTGCAATAATCTCAGTCCCCGCCAATGCGCCACGCAAAGGCACATAGCGGGTGGTGCCGTCGCCAAGGCTTTCGCCAATCGCGGCCGAGCCATCGACGGTGGCAAACAGCGACCCTGCTGGCCGGGCAAAGGCAAACACGCCCGAGTCCTTATCGCCACCGGGTGTCCCCGATATGGCGATACCATCGGTTTTGCTTTGCAGGGTGTCCTCGAACACCGCGTCAAAGCGGGTTGGGTTTGCATCGAATGTGCGGTCAAAAACAGTCCGGTCAAAACGGAAGGTGCCATCGCGTTGGGTGGCAATGCCAAGATCAGTCAGAAAGATCGCGGCATCCCCATGGCCTGCCAAGGGGCTGGTGACGAGGCTTCGGATTGCCTCGTGCAGGCTTTGTGCCGCAATGTCACCCGCCAAAGCCCCCCGTGAGCGATTGCTGCCACCGCGGGATGTCAGACCGCCCAAAAGGGTCAGGGTTTCGTTCAGGGATGCAACCAGAAATTCCATATTGGTGCTGGCGGTTTCGCGGTCGCGGGCGATGGTGATCGTGCTTAGTCCCACGCGGGTCAGATCGATCCTTGCCCCCGGCAAGATATCATCAACGGCGTTGCTGGACCGCAAAATGGCAATGCCGTCCACCTCCAAAAGGGCGTCCCCGGCGGGCTGAATCTGAACCCCACTCACCCCTGCGGTCGTATCGAATATACTGAGGCCCGAGGGTGCAGAGTCTGGCGAAACGCTGAACCGAACGGCGCTACCAGCCCCCGTTTCACTTGCAACACCAAGGGAAAAGGTGCCGTCGCCCTTGCTTAGCACCCGCGCCGAAATACCATCCAGCGCATTCAAAGCGTCAGCAATTTCAGAAAGGGTCGCATCCGCCGGAACCGTCAAGGATTGCGCAGTTTTGTCTGGATCGGCGAAAAAGGTGCCGTTGGCGGGGTCGATCCAGACGCCGATATCGACGGTGAAAGTCCCGCCCCCGACCACAGCATCCTTGCCTGCAAAGCCGCTGAACTCCAGCACTTGGCGTGTGGCCAGGCTCAGGACATTCAGTTCGGTCGTCCCTTCGGTCAATTTTGCCTTTTCGGTGAACGTAACCGAAGCGCCGACCCCCGAGGTTTGTGCCGTAAGGACCGGACTTGCTTTAAGCGCTGCGGTCGCGCTTCCAAGCCTGTCGAGGCCCGCCCGAACTTGCCCAAGCGCAGAGATCGAGGTTTCTGTCGCCGTAAGCCTTGCATTGACAGAAGAGCGGATCGGTTCGATTTCGGCAGCAACAAGGCTGGCCGTGAGGTCCCGCAAGTTGAGTCCCGACCCGTTCTTGTTCAATGTGCTGAGGATATCCATGGCAAGTTGTCTTCCTACTTAAAGCCGAGCTCGGGGATTTGTCTTACGGGGTGCCAAAGGTCATTTCGATCTCGATCCGACGATTGAGTTCACGGCCCTCTGCTGTGTCATTGGCCGCGACCGGAGCACTTTCCCCCCGACTTATGGCGGTCATCCGGGTTGGATCGACGGTTCCGGTTTCAGAGATCGCGCGCACCACAGCTGCGGCACGGGCGGCGGCAAGATCCCAGTTGTCGCGGAACCGGCCACTGCTGATGGGAATATCATCCGTATGACCCGTCACTGTGATTTCGGCATTCTTGCCATCGGCCGCGGCACCCAGTCGGGCCATGATCTCAAGCGCGCTGGATGTCAGATCGGAAGAGCCGGACGGAAAGGCCCCGCCAGCGCCGACAGTGACGAAAACCTTGTCATCCCGCCGTTCGACAGCCACCAGTCCCTGCGCGATTTCCTGACGCAGCGCCACTTGCAGCCGCGCCTCGGCAATGCCGGCCTGATAGGATTGCGATTTCCCATCCGCCCCACCGCCTGCAGACTCGCCGCCCGGTGCACCTTCGGCGTCGGCGGGTTGCGGTTTTTCGCCAGCCAATTGGGCCTGCGTTCCTGCGGCTTTTGCAATGGCATCGGCGATCGCGTCCGCCTCGGCCTGTCCTGCGCCGGCGGGCAATTTTACCGTCACTGTCCCCGTATCGCTCTCGACTGTCATTTCCCCATCGGCAAGGGCCTGACGGATTGCGCGCGCCAAAGCTTTTCCCGCCGCATCAACGGGACTTTCCATGCTGGATTGGGCTTTGCCGTCATTGGGGTCGCCGCTTGGTGGTTCGGTGCTGTTCTCGTCCTGAGGCGGGGTTGTGCTTGGGCGAAAATCCATTTCAATCACCGTCGCACCGGGTGGGTTTTCAATGGGCACGATGAATTGCGTGCCAAACGCGTTCCGCATGGTGCCAGCCAGCTTTTTGAACGACACATCGTCAAAGTTTGCAAAGGCCAGAATGAGCACGAAAAAGGCCATCAACAATGTGGCCATATCCGCGAATGTCGCCATCCATGCCGGTGCCCCGACAGGGGGGCAAGCCGGGCAATCAGGCTCTTCTTCCTCTTCGATGTCTGGGGGCAGCGCAGTTTTCGACACTGCCTTCAGTTTTGCGGCCATCTGTTTTCCTTTGCCTTAGGCGGCGGCCTTCAGCTTTTCTTGTGACTTTGGATCAAGGGCTGCCAGCATTTGATCTTGAATGTTGCGCCCACTGTCGCCCTTTGCGATGGCGCGCAGACCCTCGATGACCAGTTCGCGATACTCAACTTCGGCCCCGGTGTAGCCCTGCAGCTTGGTCAGCATCGGACCAAACAGCACGTTGGCCACCAAGGCACCGTAAAGCGTGGTCAAAAGGGCCACGGCCATCGCAGGGCCAATCGCCTTTGGGTCAGACATATTGCCCAACATAAGCACAAGACCGATCAGCGTGCCGATCATGCCCATTGCAGGACCGATATCCACCCAAGCCTTGACGCAGCCCTGCATGGCCTCGTGACGGCCTTTCATGGATTTGATTTCCGCCTTCAGTTGCTTCACCAACTTTGCCTCATCTGCGCCGTCGACCAGCATTTGCAGACCCTTTTCAAAGAATTTGTCCGGAACCTGCTGGCCCTCCAAGGCCATCATCCCGTCCTTGCGCGCCACGTTCGACAGTTCGACCATCTTTTCGATCAGTTCATCAGGCTGGGCGTTAAAGGGCTTGAACACCTTGCCCATTGCTTTGAAGCTGGCAACATAGACGCCCATGGGGGCTGTATACATGACGGCAAAAGCCGTGCCGCCAAAGACGATCAAGACCGACGGGACGTCGATGAACGGGCCAACACCGCCTGCGAAGATCATCGAACCGACGATCATTGCCATAGTTCCCAGCAGGCCGATGAGCGTAGCGATATCCATTTTGTGAAGCGCCCCAGAGAATGTTTCGAAGGCTCGGCAAACGCATGCCAGCCATTGAACTTACGGCAAAATTTGGCGCGCCTTTAAAGGCTCGGGCGAAAAACCTTCGTTGATTGCCCTTCTTTTTCGAGAATCGGAAAAAAAGGGAGAGGCCTCTAAACATCCTCCAGACCTGTCGTTTGCTAAGGCCGAGCGCTGAACTGCGCTGAAACTCAGGAGGATCAGATGACGGTCATCAATACCAACAGTGCCTCGATCACGGCACAGTACAATTTGTCGAAGTCAAACGCGGCCCTTGAGACAGCCATGTCTCAGCTATCGTCGGGTAAACGTATCAATGCGGCAAAGGACGACGCTGCGGGCATTTCACAGGTGACCCGCATGGAGGCCCAAATCGTGGGTCTGAATCAAGCGGTCCGCAATGCCAACGAAGGCATGACGCTTGTTGACACCGCCGAAGGTTCCATGGGCGAGATGCAGAACATGCTGTTGCGGATGCGCGAACTTGCCGTGCAGTCTTCGACGGCAACCTATTCCGACACCGACCGCGCAAACCTGAATGTCGAAGTCGAACAGCTGAAATCCGAGATGGACCGTGTTGTTGATACGACAAAGTTCAACGGCAAGGCGCTGTTGGATGGTTCGTTCAAGGGAAACCTGCAGATCGGTGCGAATTCGGGTGAAGTTCTGAACGTTGCGATCAATAACATGTCGACTTCCTCATTGGGGTCGATTTCCGGAGCTTCGGCAACGACCGGGGTGACCTCGGTCTCGGCTTCTGGCGTTGAGGCGACACCGACCAAAACGCAACTGACGTTCAACGGCAACGACACCTATAAGTTCACGATCGAGATCGAAACCGCAGAAGGCACCGGCAGCTACGTCATCGAAGGTGATGTCACCAACAACTCGGCATCGGATGTCGTGCAAAAGCTGAATGCGGCCATCCGTGACAAGACGGGTGCCGGCTATGTTGCCGATGGGTCCTCCACGATCAACGCCAGCTACAGCGGCAACGTCATGACGATCACCAACGATTTCGGCGGTGATATTACGATCAAGCAAACCGCAACCAACCCCTATTCTGCATCCGGTTCGAGCGTCGGTTTCTCTTCAGTGGTTGGCGGGTCAAGCAGTGACAACCTGATCCTTGGCACTGCAAACAGCTTTTCTGCGGTGACTTTTGAAAACACAAACGCCTATGTTGCAGCCACTCCAGCCACTGTTAATGTCAGTGAAAGTGGGGCGCTGGCCGCAGGCGATGTGTTCCAACTGAATCTGGATGATGGCGCTGGAAATACGCTGACCGTTACCCCAGCTGCCGTAACGACCACGGACGCAGGTGATGGCCTTACGACCGTTTTGAACGCTTTCAATAGCTTGGCCGATAAAAAAGGCTTCTCGATGGCGGTGAACGCGGGCACGCTGTCCATCTCGCGGGCGGACGGCGTCGACTTTTCTCTGGCGCTTGGATCGGCCGCTTCGGGCAATACTGGCACTCTGAATGAAAGCGTCAACACCGCTGTACTGACCACGACCGCCGTGACCACGACCGTTGGCGTCGAAGCCGTAGGGGATGCCGAATCCAATATGTACTTGGACTTCACGGGGGCTGATACCTACACCTTCAATTTTCAAGACAGTGCAGGCACGCCGAACGAAACCGGTACCTTCAGTGTAACCTATGACGGCACAGAGGCCTCGTTGACCGCGATCGCAACGGTGATCGGGACCAAGATCAACGGTAGCTTCGATTCTCAGCACGACGTGTCAGTCACCACTGAAAATGGCCGTATCAAGATCACGGATGCAAACGGTCAGGCCTTCAATGTGAAGGACTTTGCGTCAGTGGGTTCGGGCAAGGTGATGGCTTCCACCGATCAGGGGCAGGGCGGTACCGATGGTGACGGCGTGTTGCTTGATGACACATCGTTCAACACCACCGCGACAACCATCGGTGCAGGTACCCCGGATGAAACCGAGATGACCCTGACCTTCTCTGACAATGATCGCTACAGCTTCACAGTGTCGGACGGCACTTCGACAGCGGTGGTTGGGAACTTTGCCGCCGATATCACAAATACAGCCACGACCGATGACATCGCGGCTGAAATCAATTCGGCCCTGAAAAAGGCTGGCCTTGATGGCGTGATGACTGCCGCCACCGGTGCTGCTGCTGGTGAGGTGATCCTGACCCATACCAATGGCAAGGAAATCAAGATCTCGAACTTCAACTCGGAAAGCACCGGGGTGGTGAAAGCTGAGGCAACCGGCACCAACAACACCGGCTTTACCAAGTTCCTGGATGATGGTGATGGTGGTGTGCAAGAGACCCTGTCGGGCATCTCGATGCTGACGGCGGATGATGCGTCCAAGGCAATCGATGTGATTGACCGCGCGTTGGAGGACATCAGTACGGAACGCTCAAACTTGGGTGCCGTATCCAACCGACTGGAGCATACGGTCAACAACCTGAGCAGCATCATCATGAACACCGAGACCGCACAGTCGAAGGTTGAAGATGCTGACTTTGCCGCCGTCTCGACCGATCTTGCCAAGTCGCAAATCCTGAGCCAGGCGGCCACGGCAATGCTGGCGCAGGCAAATGCCTCCAAACAAGGGGTGCTGAGTCTCTTGCGCGGCTGACGTTAGTTTGACACTCCAAAAACTTGGCCTCGGCGAAGATTTCGCCGAGGCTTTTATTTTCAATTACTTAAGCGAGTTTTGATGCGGTAATTTCGTCGGTTTTCCGTCATTTTACCCCTGTCAAACGGTTATTTTGCGAAAAATGCTTCTCTGAGTCAGGTTGGCACAAAGGGGACCAACCATGCAGCTATTCAATTCCCAGACACTCGGTCATCGCCAGTCAATGGTGGTCAATGCCCAGCTTCAGCAGGCGATCCATTTGCTTGCCTTGGGCAATGCGGATCTGACAAGTTTCATCGAAAAGCAGTCTGAAGAGAACCCCTTTGTCGAATTGGCGCCATTGCCGCGTGCTGTGGCGGATCGGGTTCCTTCTTCGTCCAGCGTCCGCGCTTCGGGCGGGGATGATTGGGATCGGATCGGCGCTTTGGCTGAAGATCCCGGACCCTCCCTCTATGCACATGTGACGGCTGCGATTTCACGCCTTGACCTTTCGGCAGATGAACTTGCTGCGGCATCAGTCTTTTTGGATGCGTTGGAGCCATCGGGTTGGCTCGGCCAGCCGATTGCAAGTATCGCCCTGCGGGCAGGTTTGAGCGAGGATGCCGCCCTTGTATTGCTATCGAAATTGCAATCCATCGAGCCTGCGGGACTGTTTGCCCGGACGCTGGCCGAGTGTTTGCGGCTGCAAGCGGCGGAGCGTGGCATCCTGACGGCAAGGTTTGGCGCGATCCTCGACAACCTGAAACTTCTGGCTCAGGCAGACCTCAAGGGGTTGGCGCGTGCCTGCGGCTGCAAGCTGGACGATCTTAAAACAGACTTGCGGGCCCTGCGCGCATTGAACCCAAAGCCGGGCGCGATGTTTGAAACCTATATTATGCCGCAGCGTCCACCAGACCTGATCGTAAACCAAGCTGAGGATGGCTGGCATGTTGACCTGAACCGTTCCACCCTGCCACGCGTTTTGGTGCGTGCGGCTGAGGCGCAAGCCGTTGCGGAACGCTGCGCCGAAACAACGTCCGCCTATGTCGGAGAACGTTTGTCTGTCGCACGCTGGCTTGCCCGTGCGGTTGAGCATCGCAATCAGACCATCTTGAAAGTTGGCGCAGAAGTCGTCCGTCGCCAAACGGCATTTCTTGAGGGTGGGGCTGCGCATCTGCGGCCCATGATCTTGCGCGAAGTGGCGGATGCAATCGGCGTGCATGAAAGCACGGTCAGCCGCGTCACCTCGGGTATGCTGGTTGCAACGCCACAGGGCACATTTCCACTGAAAAGCTTTTTCAGCGCAGCCCTAAGCGGTTCAGCCGGTGAAGGGCCGGGTTCGGCCGCCGCTGTGCGCCATCGCATAAAGCAATTGGTCCAAGCAGAAGCCGCCGATGATCCGCTTTCGGATGAAGCGATTGCAAAGATCGTCTCGACAGAAGGTGTGGTTCTTGCCCGTCGCACAGTTGCAAAATATCGCGACATGCTGAGCATTCCCTCCTCGTCCGAGCGTCGCCGCAGGGCTGTTGTGAATGGTCAGATCTGATCAGCTTTCGGCCGTCGCGGGGTCAGATTCGCTTCTCTCAAACAAGAACCGCGATTGCGGCTCCAGCTTCTTATAGATCGCGTGCGCAGCCCGTTCAGATGGGGCCGCAATGACGATATAGGGTTGCAGACCCCGGCTTTGTCGGTCTTTGCGAAAATACTTGTGGCCACCATTCCAGATATGCAGACCAGCTGCCAGATAGACGGACCCCGCCATCAGCGGCGAAACAACGGTGGAAACCATCATACCGGCCAGAAACGCCGCCGCAGGAATCCAGAGCCGCATTTGCAACAGCCATAGCGGTGCCGCCAAAAGGGCAAGCAGCGTTCCCGACAAGGAATGCAAATCATAGGTTCCGTCCGCCCCACGCAAGACTTCCCAATTCACAAGAAAATCGGGATTTATCCGTGCCATTTCGATCATGTCGACCGCAGGAACCGCCTCCCACGTGCCAAGACGTCCCGTCGTGGATAGGACGACAAAGGTTTGCTTGCCGCGCAGAAAGCCAAGGGCCACCGGGTTCTTGCTAGCGGAAATCCGGCGGCGCAGTTCGAATTCATCGCCGTGATAGGCAACGCCATTGATTGCATGCAAGATATCCCCGTCTTGCAGGCGCAAGGCCCGGCCCAACGTCGTGCTGGAAGGCGCGGTCAGTCGCAGCATTGTGGGTCGAGGGGACTCTGCGCTTGTCATGAAAGGCCTTAGGGAAAGCTGAATGGCGGGGTCTCAGGCACTTGGGTCGCAGCCGGCTTTGGCTTTGCCTTGGGTTTCTGAGCAGGGGTCGGCTTGGTTTGCGGTTTGGGGGCAGGAGGGCTTTTCAAACGGTCCCGCACATCTGCCAGCAAACGCATCAATTCCTGATCGCCAGCGCGACTTTGTCCCGATGGCACCTCGATCTCGGCAAGCGCGGTCAGGATTTCGCCGCGCGTCAGTAGCAGGCCGTCGTCGATGTGCTTTTGAATGGCCGTGGCAAATTGGGGCTGTATGGCCGAGGCTTCGGCGGCAAAGTTGCGCAGATCGCCCGCGAACCGATCTCCAAGCCCGTCGATCCGGGCGGCGATCTGATCGTTCAGGGCGCCAAGGTCGCTCAGCGTCCCTTGTGCTGAGTCCACTGCGCTGGCCAATGACTGGATTTGTTCCACAGCCGCCTTGTTGGCGAGCGCCTGAAGTTCGGCAGCCTCTCGGAGGTCGGCAACAGATCGCAGATACAGCAACGCGCCCAGGCACAGCGAAATGACGCATCCGACAAACGCCCCGATGGCAATCGCGCTCAGGCGCTTTTGTGATGCCATCGCGTCCTGAATGGCCTTGCGGCTTTGCTCAGCCAAACCAGCGACCTCTTCCGCGGCGTCATTGGCGACAGACGCTGCCTCTAGCGCACGCTTGACGCTGTCCGCCAGATCATCACCCAAATTCTCTGTCTCTTGCGCCATCTTCACCGTCCTCTATCGCCCCGTCGCAAGTTGCAAGCTGCGTGCCATCACGGTTTGCGGCGTGTTTGAAGTCGTTGAATTGCGGTCTGAATTTTGAACCGGGCAGCCCCCGCCAAACTTAGGATGGAACATCCCCCCATCATCGCGGATTTCAGCGGGTCAACCTCTGCAAGGGATTCAAGCGCCAAAAGCAGGCCAAAGAGAAGGAACGAAAAGGTCGAAATCATCTGACCCATGGAGGGGGGGGTGTTACGCGCCATTCTGGGCCTCGTTTATCGGGCGACCATGTTCAGTGAACAAAAGTTCGCGGGGCAGGGTGACATCTGGCGGATCTGAATACTCACCCCGGTCAAGCCGATAGACATGCGCCAAAATGGCCGCGACGGCACCAAAGAGGCGATCGCTGATCTCGGTACCGATCGTGCCCGTGAAGTAAAGCGCACGGGCCAAGGGTGGGCTTTGCAAGACGTGAACGCCCGCGCCTTTGCCCCTTGCGATGATCTCTTGCGCCATCGGCCCTTTGCCCATGGCAAGGATCATCGGCGCCGCCGTCTCACCCGGAACGTAGCGCAGGGCCACGGCAAAGTGGATCGGGTTGGTCACAATGGCGGTTGCGTTGACAACATTTCCCAAGGCGGCACGCTGTTCGGCCCCACGTTGGCTTGCCTCCATCTGCATGCGGCGAATGCGCCCTTTCAACTCGGGCGATCCGTTGGATTCCTTGCTTTCTTGTTTGACCTCCTGAAAGGACATCATCAGCTTTTTGCGCATCGACACCATGGCCCATGCAAAGTCCAAGGCTCCAATCCCGGCAAGCCCAAGGCAAAGCCATGCCAATGTTGTCAGAATGGCCCCCCACAGAATGGAAAGGCCGATTGCAGTATCCACGCCCGAAAGACGGTCAAAGCCCACGATCTCGCCCTTCAGGGCAAAGATCGCCAATCCACCAAGGGCCACGACCTTCAAGATACCTTTCCCAAGTTCGACCAAGGATTGGACCGAGGCCATGCGGCCCAGCCCGGTCAACGGATTCAGTTTCCCAAAGTTGAAGCTGGCCGCCTTTGGTGCAAAGTTGATCCCCCCCATGGCCATTTGCAGCCCAATGGCGACCAAGGCCAGTGGCGTTGCAAAGGCCAGCCCACCCACCAGAAACTCCACCCAGAACTCAGAAAGGCGGCTGATCATCAGGTCATCAAGGGATGCGCGGGACCCCATCGTGAAATAGGTCGTCCACCGTTCCAGCACTTGCGGGCCAAAGGCTGCCGACAGGGCCAAAAGCCCGGTTCCGGCGGCCATGGAGGCAAAGACAAACGCCTCTTTCGAGGTCAGGACCTGACCATCCTTGCGCGCATCGTCCTTGCGCTTTTCCGTTGGTTCCTGAGACTTTTCTTCGCTGTCGTCGCCCTCAGCCATCGCTCAGCGCCTCCAGCAGGTCAGACAAGGTGTGCAGGGCCGCATCCACCAGATCGCCAAACGACCCGATCAACCCCGGCGCGAAAAGATAGATCAAAAGCATGGTTGCCGTCATCGTCACCGGAAATCCGAATGAAAAGACGTTCAGTTGCGGCGCGGAACGGGTCAGCACACCGATGACGATGTTCAGGATCAGCAGAACCGCAACGACAGGCAGCATCATGGTTGAGGCGATGGTGAACATGTCGGCCCCCGTTTGCAAACCCGCACTGACCAGAACGCCCAAGTTCAGGCTGCTGCCAATCGGCAAGGAGGTATAGCTGTCAAGGATCATGCGGATGGCGGTCAGGTGCCCCTCCATCCCGATGAAAACCGACAAAAGGAACAGGCCAAAGATCTGGCTGACCACAGGCGTCTGCCCACCCGCGGCGGGGTCAAATTGTGCCGCAAATCCCAAACCTGCCGTTGACGCGATCCTGTCCCCCGCGACCGAGGCTGCGCCAAACAGGATCGACAAAACAAGCCCGGCAGAAATGCCGATGATCAGTTCGGACATCACCACGGCCACAAAGCGCAAATCCGCAATGGTTGCAGGATCGGGAAGGGGGGCCTGCATCACAACCGGCAAAGCGATCACGGCGGTTGCCAGAATGCGGATGGGCAGCGGAATGAAGCGCCCGCCAAAGACGGGCGAGGCGATCAGAAACGCGCCAAGCCGCAGCATGGCCACCATGTATTGCGCCAAAAGATCGAAAACCTCGGTCAAGCCCATGGCGGGGATCATTTGGCGCTACTTCAGCGTTGCAATCGTCTGAAAGACGAAGGTGAAATAGTCAGACATGGTGGACAGCATATAGCCAGCAGACAGGGCCATCGTCAGCATGACCACCCCAAGTTTGGGCACAAAGGACAGGGTTGCCTCGTTGATCGACGTCGCCGCCTGCAAAACCCCGATCACCAGACCGATGACCAACGCCACCCCAAGGACCGGCCCCGCGACCAGCACAATGTTCCAAAACGCCAGCCGCAGATGTTCGATGTTTGAATCAAAATCCATGCGTTTATCCCCCCGCGTAGGTTGCGGCCAAAGAGCCAACCGTCAGGGCCCAGCCATCAACCAGCACGAACAGCAAAAGCTTGAAGGGAAGCGACACAAGCATCGGGGACAGCATCATCATGCCAAGCGCCATCAAGATGGAGGCGATCACCATATCGATCACCAGAAAGGGCAAGAACAGCAGAAAACCGATCTGAAACGCGGTCTTGAGTTCCGATGTCATAAAGGCCGGCAACAGGACGGGAAAGGGCACCTCTTCTGGTGCTGCATAGGGTCCGCTGGCGGCCATTTCCGAAAACATCAGCAGATCATTCTGACGTGTGTTTTCCACCAGCCAGCGCTTGATCACGACGCTTCCCTTTTCAATGGCCACTTCGGGCGTCATCTGGCCCGAAAGATATGGGTTTGCGGCTGTGTCATAGATTTCGGTCAGCGTCGGTTGCATGACGAAGAACGTCAAGAACAACGCCATGGCGATCAGGACTTGGTTTGGCGGAGTTTGCTGGGTGCCAAGCGCTTGCCGCAAGATCGACAGCACAATGATGATGCGGGTAAACGCCGTCATGCCCAGAACGATTGACGGCAATACCGTCAGCGCCGTCATCAGGATCAAGATCTGAAAGGTCAGCGAATATGTGGTGCCACCCTCGGAACTGGTGAGCGACAGTGCCGGCAAGCCCTGCGCGTCGGCAGTTGTCGCCGCAAGCAGCACCAACAAGATCAAAACGAAAAACCGCATCACGCAGCCCCCTGCGTGAGTTCGGTCACAACCGGCGCTGATCCCTTTGCGCGCAGAACAAGGAACTCACGCGAGTCCACGGTCAGGATCATGGCGCGGTCCGTGGGTGACAAAGCTGCAACCTCTGTCACCTTGATCCGCCGATGCTGACCCATGCGACGGGCAAGACCCGATTTATTGCGCTGCACATAATACCAAAGTAGACCCAGCCCCAAAAGAAAGGCAAAAAGGGTAAGGATTTGCCATGGGTTCAACAGGTCTGGAGTGGCCAAGTTTGGAATTCCTTACGTCTTGTTTGGTCATCCGGTGCAATCCTTGTGCCACAGCCCCCCTGCACAGGCTTGATTTTCAAATACTTTCCGCACGTTTTTCGGGATCAATGATCTGGCCAAAGCGAATGCCAAACCGCTCTCCGACCATCACCACCTCGCCTTTGGCAATCGGGGTTCCGTTGACCAAGACATCCAACGGATCACCTGCAAGACGATCAAGCTCAATGACCGACCCTTCGGAAAGCCGCAGCAGATCGCGGATCGTCAGTTCGGTGCGGCCAACCTCTACCGAAAGGCGGACCCCGATGTTTTCCAACAGGCGAAGGTTTTCCGATGTTGGCCGTTCGCCCGGTATAGTTTCGTTCATAGTGCGCTCCATGGATCAGTCATGTCTTGGATTGTTGGCGGTGGTCAGGATCCGCAGGGCAGACTGCCCGTTCAGATTTCCAGCTTGGCCGGTATAAAGTTTTTGCCCCTCGACCAGCACGTCGACCGTTTCAGAAAGCGTGACGGGCACCACGTCACCGGCACGCAGTTGCATCAACTGGCGCAAGGGAATTTCGGGTTCGCACAAACGCGCCGTGATGCCCAAAGGCACCTCCAGAATCGCGCGTTCCAGCCGATCACGCCACGAATGGTCGTCATCCACAAAGTCAGACTGCATGCGCGACCGAAGTTGTGTGGCAATCGGCTTTAGCGTTTGAAGGGGGTAGATCACATCAAACGTGGCGGGGTCCGCACCGGGCAGCTGGACCACAAAGGAACAGACAACCACCATATCTTCGGCATCCACGAACTGGGCGAATTGCATGTTCTCTTCATGCGAGGTGATCGTGAAAGACAAGGCGACGAGATCCCGCCACGCCAATTGCAGCGCATCATTGATCCGCGTACAGATGATTTCGATCACGCGGCCTTCGCTTGCCGTGAATTCCGTTCGCGTCTGGCGCATGTTCTTGATGGTGCCGCCGTAATAGGCATCGGTCAGCAATGAGATAAAGGGTGGCGGCAACACCACCAATTTGTTGCCCCTAAGCTCTTCGATCCGGCTGTTGGTGATCGAGACAAAGTTGTCCTGCCCGCTGCGATAATCCTCAAAGCTGCGCAATTCGGGTGGAAAGGATGACACGCGTGGCTGCATCCGCAACATTGGCAAAAACACATTCCGCGCGAGCCTGCAAAACCGCTCATTGACCATCTGAAGTGCGTAGTAGTCACTGAGAAGCGTGGTATCGCTTTGGCCAAAGACAAAGGGCCTGACTTCGATGTTGCCATCGACCATCTCGCCCCGGTCCATGTCCATGAGGTCACCGACAAGCGCGGCAACTTCGGTGGCTGACAGCTTTTTGGGGGACGCCATGGAACTACGATCCTATTGCAACACAAAGCTTGGGAAAAACACGTCCTCGACGCCGCCAAAGCCTTCCAGCAGCACAAGGCGGGCGTTGATGACCTCCTTGAGGGCGAGGGCCAGTTGATCCCGACCCTCTTTGGTGCTGGCTTGCGCCTCGGTAAAGCTTGCCAATACGGCCAGAATATCCGACGTCAGCGCCAGTTTATGCGTTTCGACATTCTTGATGACAGTTTCATCATATTGGGTCGAAAGGCCGACAGACAGCTGCAAAAACCGCCGCGATTCCGCCAGATTGGTCGTCAATGCTTCGGGAAAGGTATAGTAGCTGGTGACGAAAAGTTCCTTTTCCGGCACAGGTTTGACCTTTTTCCGGGGCAACCCGTCTTCGCCAAGGGCAACTTCTGTCTCAGCCTTGGTTTCCGTGGGCTTTTGGATCAGCGCAAGGACGTCTTGGTTCGGTGAGAGCGGGTTGGCAAAATAGAAAAAGCCCGCCCCAAAGCCTGCAGCGGCAAAGCCTGTGCCTGCCATCACAAGTCCAAGAACCTTTAGGATCTTACGACCTTTGCCCGAGGCTGGGGCTGGGGGATTTGTGGCTTCTGCGGTCATGGTGTCCTCAGGAAATGGTCAGCAAACTTATGCGACAAGGTTCACACGCCCTTCGGGCGCCGTTCTGATGTTGATGGTCGTCTCGTGGGCTTTTGGCTCCTTTGCCCGGCCACTGGCGAAGGGTCTTTGGTCACCTTGCCGGTGCGAGCTGTCCTGACCGCCAAGATTGAGGCCATGGCGTTGCATCAGGTCGGACAATCGCCCTTCGGCTTGGGCAAACAGCCGGGCGGCGTCGCGGGTTTCGGTCACAAAGGTGACATCGGCACGGCCGTCTCGCATTTCGACTCTGACGTCGATTTGGCCAAGGTTGTCAGGGGATAGCGCAATCTCTATCACAGCGTCCGCGCCAGACACCTGCGCTACGATGCTGTCCACAAATTCGACTTCCCAATTCGGCGTGTCGGTCGAAATGACAGCTGGCTCACCGAGCTGTTGCGGGCCATCTCTTGTCGTGGCAAGGCTGTTTGCAACCGGGTTGGATGCATTTTGTATAAACGTATCAAAGCCTTGACCAAGGTTGTTTGGATCCGCGCTTTCCACCAGAGTCTTCGGCGCGGCCAAGTTGTCGGCAATGGTCGTGGGCTGCGGATTGCTTTGGACGATGATTTCAACGGTGGGCGTGGCCATGTTGATCGTGGGCGAGGTGCGGCTATCTGCAACGCTGCTGATCTGGACGGGAATTTCCAAGGGGGCTTTGGGGGAAGCGGCGACGGTCGCATCGGCCGCCGCCTGCTCTACCCCATTCTTTTGGGCTTTGCCCCGGCGATCACTGGTGTACGGCAAGACGGGTGTCGAGGTGACTTGCGCGCGCGCGGCCACCGCACCTGCAACGATGACATCCGTTGTGGCGGGCGGGGCTGATTGTTTGGGTGGCGTGTCGGTTGCGACCCCCGTCTCGGGCTCGGCAGGTGGTGCTGCCGTCTGCGAAGCAATCTGAACGTGAAGGTCTGACAATGCGACAGTTGGCAAGGTGATCTGGGGTTGGATCTGGCTTGGCGTCACCATGCCCGCTTGGTCCAACGTGGTTTCCTCATCTGACAAAGGATCGGGCGTCGTGATTTCCGCCACCACATCTTTCGGCACGCCGCGCGGCGCAGGCTGTGGCGCCACATCCGCGCCCAAACGCAACTGGTCCAGCGTCGAGGGAACCTTCAATCGTGGTTCGATGTCTGCACGGTCTGGCACGATCGCAAGCGCGTCGCCCAAGCCTGTCATCTTTCCACCAGCGTCGATGTCGCCCTCGCCAAATGCGGCAATCAGTCCGGCAAATACGTTTAGACCCCCGTCCACTCGCGACGGCGCGGATCGTTTTTGCCCTTCGGGCCCAACAGCGTTCATTGGGGCGAACAGGCGTAAAATTGGGTGATCTGTCGTGGGTGTCATCGAAGGGTCCTCATCCCCGTGCCCGGTGCAAGAAGGGTGCCATGAGCGTTTTTTTTGACAAGGTAATCAGGCCTCTGCCTTGCGATCACGTTCGGATTGTTCGGTGATGCGGGCCGCAAGGGTGGCTTCTTCGAGGGTTAGCTTTTTGTGGTCCGCTTTAGCCAATTCGTCGACGGACTTCGCCACATCGGCGGCCAATTTTTGGGCATGCAGACGATTGCGCTCTGCTTCGGCGGCCAATTGGTCGTTCAGGCGGCGATGCTCTCGCAGTTGGGCCACATTCATCGAGGCCCCGGCCTGTTGGCGGCGGGCCTCAAGCAAAGCGTCAAGTCGTTGGGACAGGGTTTCTGCTGATCTTTGTTGCGCAATCATGGCCGCCAACGCACGCCTAGCGCCCATCAGGCTTACCGATTGACGCTTTGTCATCAGGGATAAGAGTTTGCTGCGGTCGGTCATGCGGTGCCTCTGGCAATGGACGGATCAAGCGCCATCATCTGCTTGGCGCTTTCGTCCAGATTGGCGGGATCATGTGCGCCCTGACGGATCAGGTCCTGAATGGCGGGCCAGGATTGGATGGCTTCATCCAGTTCGCTGTCCTGACCGGAGGTATAGCCGCCCATCAACATCAGATCGCGGTTTTCAAGATACAGCGACACCATGCGCCGCAACTTTCGCGCCGCTTTGGCGTGATCTTCCGAGACGATGTCGTTCATCACCCGACTGACGGATTGCGGCAGGTCGATGGCGGGATAGATCCCCATCTGGGTCTGACGCCGTGACAACACAATGTGCCCGTCAAGGATCGCGCGGGCTGTGTCGACCACAGGGTCATTTGTCGTGTCATCGCCATCAGCAAGGACGGTATAAATGGCGGTGATGGCCCCCTTGCCCTTTAACCCCGGACCTGTGCGTTCGATCAAGGATGGGATCATCGACACCACAGAGGGCGGATAACCCTTGGCTGTCGGCTTTTCGCCCAAGGCCAGACCCACCTCGCGCTGCGCATGGGCAACACGGGTCAGGCTATCCATGATCAGCAAAACCTGCTTGCCCTGATCGCGGAAATACTCGGATATCGCCGTGGCGCGCTTGGCTGCGCGGATACGCATCAGGGGCGATCTGTCAGCGGGCACAGCAACCATGCAGAGTCTTGCGGCGGCGTCACCCGTCATCACGCGCTGACAAAAGGCACCAACTTCGCGGGCACGCTCGCCGATCAGGCCCACCACGACCACATCTGCGGCAGTAAACCGGGCCATCATTTCGATCAGCACGGATTTGCCAACGCCTGATCCGGCAATGATCCCGACGCGCTGGCCCTTGCCCACGGTCAGGGCGGCGTTGATGATGCGCACACCCACATCCAAGGGTTCGTCCACGCCGTCGCGTTCCAGCGGGTTCATCAATCGCCCGGCAAGTGGCCATGTATCCGTTGTTCTGGGCGGGGGAAGCCCATCCAAGGGAAGGCCTTCGGCATCAATCACCCGGCCAAGCAAGTTTTCACCCACTTCCACAAACTGACCGCCGGGCACGACGCGCACGACGGCACCGGCCTCGATCATAGCGGCGGGTTCGTTGCAAAAGAGCAGGTTATTGCCATTGGCAAAACCGATCACCTCGGCCTTGACTGCATGACCTGTCTGGCTGGTCACAAGGGTCAGGGTGCCGGGGCTGGCAGGAAAGCCGGTGCTTTCCAGCAACAGCCCGTCAAACCGCAAGATGCGGCCACTGATCTGCGGCTTTGTCGCAAGGATCGCGCCAATCCTGCGCTGAATGGCTTGGGCAAGGATGCTCATGCAATCGCATCCTGTGGATCATGCAAAAGATCCGACAAGCAAATCCCCCGCGCATTGATGAGGACATCGCCGTGCCCCATGCCAGCCTTGGGCAAAAACTCGATCGAGTCGATCTTGTGCCCATCCAGATGTGATTGGATATGCGCCAAGTCATCGGGGTGAAGCGACACCGTTACCGCCCGCACGCCCTGTGCCACGCGGTCGGCCAAAGCTTCGATCCGTCTTTGGAATGCGGCCGGGTTTTCCTTGATCGCCATCCCGGCCCGTTCAGAGGCCAACCGCAGGATCGCCGCCTCTATCCCAGTGCCAAGGCTTGCCGCTAGCACGTCTTGTGGCGCGCTGAACGCAGCGGCGGCTGCAAGGAAAGCATCACGGGCCAAAGAAAGTTCAGACCCGCTTTGGTGTTGCGCCTGCGCCTGCGCCTCTGCCCTTCCAATCTCTTTCCCCTCGTTCAGACCGCTCACCCGCCCCTTTTCAAAGGCCGATGCAAGTTCGGCCTCAAAGTCGCGTGCTGGTTTTGGGGGCGGGGGGGCAATATCGGCAAAGGCCGGTGCCTTGACCTTTGTGGCAGGATCGGGGGCTTGCGGGGGGGCTTCGGTCGATGATGGTTCGGCCTGCCGGGCGAGGCTCTCAAAATTGGCAGGCATAAAGTTGGCGCCCGGAACAATTCCGGTCGGCCCACGCAGGGGACCCGTTGGCGAAAAGCCGGAAGTTTGGGATTTTGCGATGATCGCCGCCAGATCGGCGGGGTTGATGACGGGGGCGTTTTCCTGGGCCATGGGTTACACCATTTGCTCGCCACCACGACCCGCCAGCACAATCGTGCCCTCTTCTGAAAGGCGGCGGGCAATCGCGATGATGGCTTTCTGCGCCTCTTGCACATCGGTCAGGCGCACGGGGCCAAGGGCCTCCATCTCGTCGCGGGTATTGGCCGCCGCGCGCGTGGACATGCAGCGCAGCAGCTTTTCACGCAGCATCTCATCTGCACCCTTGAGGGCAATGACAAGAACCTCGGGCTCCACGCTGCGCAAAAGCGTCTGGATCGAGCGGTCGTCGGATTTGATCAGGTTGTCAAAGACAAACATGTTGTCCTGAATGGCCTGCATCAGATCCTTGTCATCCTTGCGGATGTCCTTGAGCACGCGCTGTTCCATATCCTGTTTGGCAAAGTTCATGATCCGCGCCGAGGCTTTCACACCGCCGATCTGACTTGCGCGTGAGGTGGTGCTGTCCTTGAACTTGCGCTGCATCACCATTTCCAGATCGCGCAGGGCTTCGGGCTGCACGGTGTTCAGGGTGGCGATGCGGCGAACAACCTCGGCCTGGGCGGTGTCTGGCAAAAGCTGCAAGACCTGAGCGGCCAAGGCATAATCCAGACAGGCAATCGTCAGGGCCATGATCTGTGGGTGTTCGTCTGCCAAAAGCTCGGCGATGGATGGCGCATCCATCCAGTCAAGGATTTCAAGCGGTCGCTCGGTGTTGGCCTGCCCGATCCGCGAAAGCACCGTTTGGGCCTTGTCGTCCCCAAAGGCAAAGGACAGCACCGAACGGACATATCCGGCCGCCCCGAACCCAAGCCCGGTCTGAAGCCGCAGGGTCTCAAAAAAGTCTTCCAGCACCAGTGCCACGGTATCTTGATCGACGCCGCGCACCGAATACATCGCAGCGCCCATATGCTGCACCTCGCGCGGGGTCAGGTTGCGCATGATCTTTGCCGCCGTTTCTTCACCAAACAGCATCATCAGGATCGCGGCCTTTTGCGTGCCCGACAGCGATTTGAACTGGGTATTCCCTTTGGGTGCCATTGCGTGACCTCAGCTAATGGTGTCGAGTTCTGCCGCGATCATCTGGCGGAAGGTCGTGGCAATACGGCCAGAGTCCTCATCGACAAGCTTTCGGATCACCAAGATCTGTTCTTCATGCGATTTTGCGGCATCAAGCATGTTCTTTTGCAACGCGCCCTGACGTTCCTTCAAACGCGCGCGGACCTGATCCAGCGATTCACCGTCTTGAACCTCGACCTCGTCTTCAATCTCGCCCCCGACACCGATCCGGCCTTCGCCCGGGAACAGCACCTTCAGCAAAATGGGTCGCACGATGCCAAAGGCGATGATGCCCAAGGCCACGATCATGCCAAGCTGGCGCATGGCATCGGGCAACCACGGGGCGGCGAAGATGCTTTCCTCGGGCAGGCCAAGATCGTCAAGAAATGGGCGGGCCAGAACCGTGACACTGTCACCCCGTGCTGCGTCAAATCCGATCGCCGTCTGGGCAAGGCGCTCCATATCGGCCAGCAGTTCGGGCGCAATCGACGTGGTGGGGGCACCGCCCTCTTCAACGGGTGGGATCATCGTGTCGCGCAGCACAACGGCGGCGTTGATCCGCATGACCTTGGCCGAACCCGGAACGGTCGTCTCGACCGTGCGGCTGATCTCATAGTTCTTTGTCGACCCCGACGAACGATTTCGCGATCCGCGATCTGCTGCTGCGGCAGGGCCCTGATCGGTCAACGCGCTTTCTGCGGGTGGCGTGTTGCTGACGGCCCCGGGAATGCCCCGCGCAATCCCTTCCGAGGTTTCTTGCGACTGTTCTTGCTCGCTGCGCAGGGCGGTGCCGTTGGGGTCTACCCGCTCTGCCTTTATTTCGGATCGGGTGAAATCCATGTCGACCGTCACCTGCACCGAAAGGTTTCCCGGCCCGGCAATAGGGGTCAGCAGCGACTCGATCCTTTGACGATACAGGTTCTCAACCTCGATCCGCTGTTGCATCTGTCGGTCATTGATCAGCGATCCCGGATCATCCCCGCCACGAGACAAAAGTCTGCCGGTCTGATCAATCACCGTCACGTCTTGACGTGCCATGCCAGGGATGGCCGAGGCCACAAGGTTCACGATGGCTTCAACCTGACCGGGGGCAATGACCCGGCCACGGGCAACTTGCAAAAAGACCGACGCGCGGGGAGGGGCCGTTTCGCGAAGGAAAGCTGACTTTTCTGGCAGCGCCAGATGGATGCGCGCGCCGGTGACGTCGGCAATTTCCATGATGGATCGGGCAAGATCGACCTCCATCGCCTGACGCAACTTTGCGGCCTCGACTGATCTGCTGGTGCCCATGGGCATGTCCGACAGCACTGCGTCGCCGCCGGGCGTGGCTTGCGGCAGGCCAGCCGTCGCCAGCGCCATGCGAGAGCGGTAGTAATCACCCCGCGCCACGACGACCTCGCCGGTGATGGTATCAATCTCTGCCGGGATGCCTGCCGTGCTCAGGGCCTCAATGACCCGAGATTTCTCGGATTCTGCCAGTCCGGGGAAGAGAGGGCGTTTTGGGGCCTCTGACGCCAAAAGCCACAGTGCCAAGGCCAATCCCGTGACTGCCACGATCACGATTGCGGGCATTGCGCGGCGGACGGATGGCTGATGTGTCACGCCACCCAACTGCGCCAAAACGCCCTGTGCACGGCTGACAAGCGCAGTTCCAGACCGGGTGCCTACCGGTGTGTTCGGAGTCATTACCATTTACTCTACTCAACCTTGCTGTTGGTTGCCGGTTTCAGACCGGCATATTCATTATGTCCCGATAGGCGCCGAGGGCCTTGTTGCGTACGTTGAGGGCCATCTGAAAGCCCAAGGATGCGACCTGTTGATCCACCATCACCGAGGCCAAGTCTGTCTCGGCCCCCATTTCGTAGGCTTTGGCTGACTGCGACGCCTCGTTCTGGGCATCGGCAAGATCCTTGACCGCCCCATTGATACGGTCTGCAAATCCAGTGCCTTCGGCTTTTTGTGCCGTATCAATCCGTTGGGCCGACGGGGCTTGGGTCGTGACAAAGGGCGGAAGGGTGCCCGATATTCCAGTGATACTCATGGGGATACGATCACACGGCCTCGGCCATCGGCATCATGGGCAGGCAAGATCCCGCATCGATGACAATATCGTCCGCAGTGATCACGCCATCTGCATGCAGCACGAGCGCCCGTTGCATCACATTCTCCAACTCGCGCACATTGCCTGGCCAGGAATGTGCACAAAGCATGCTGATCGCCTCGGCCGAGATCACGGGCAAAGTCTGCCCTGCCAGATTGTGCCGGCGCACAAGGCTTGCGGCCAGAACCGGGATGTCATCCGGGCGGGCGGTCAAGGTGCGGGTCGCCAAGGGGAAAACGTTCAGACGATAGTACAGGTCCTCGCGGAATCGACGGGCGGCAACCTCTTGCGCCATGTCGCGGTTCGATGTTGCAATGATGCGGATATCCACAGCAACTTCGGTCTGCGATCCGATGGGCGTCACCGTGCGTTCTTGCAGAACCCGCAGCAGTTTTGCCTGCAGACCCATCGGCATTTCCGACACCTCGTCCAGCAACAGCGTTCCACCCTCGGCGGCGCGAATGATGCCCTTGTTGGCGACCTGCGCCCCGGTGAACGCGCCCTTTTCGTGGCCAAACAAAATGGCCTCCAGCATGTTCTCGGGAATGGCGGCACAGTTGATGGCGATAAAGGGCGCGTCAGCCCGGCGCGAGGCGGCGTGCACCTTGCGCGCCAAGACCTCTTTGCCGCTGCCGGTGGGCCCATTGATGAACACGGTCACATCGGTGCGTGCCACACGGGCGGCCAAGTCAATCAACTGCCCCGTAGCTGGATCTGCCGCCACCATCGGCTGAAGTGCGGATGCGATGGTATCGCACAGATACAGCAACGCAGAGTCGCGCAGCGCTGGGCCCGATCCTGCCAAAGGGGGTACCGAAATCCGCAGCACGCGCCCGCCCATATCTTCGGTGATGGCGAAGTGTTCGGCATTCTCTGTAACCACAACCAAGGATTTGGCGCCAAGTGTCCGTGCCTTTTCGGCCAAACCCCGCATGCCGCCTGCCTGTCCTTCATCTTGCGACGAGACGACAAGCGTGCGGCACTCACCAGACAAAACTGCGCTCCGTTCTACTGCCACCCGACGACGAGCCAAGAGTTGGTGAAGCGCTGGTGCGAGGCTCAATGTTGTCTCAAGGATAAGAACTTGTGCCATGTGGCCTCCTGCATCTTGATTTCAAATTGATAAGAGCAGGAGTCGTGCCATTCATTTTAGAGAACGAAGAAAATTTCTATTTTTACTAAAATAAGCGTAAAATAAGCCGATATTACAGATATCGCGCCTCAAGGTGTCGGAAAAACTGGCGCAAGCCTGCATAACTTTCTGATTTCAGTCAAAAATCGGACACCCCGCTTGGATTATGACTTTCAGATTTTGTAGGTTTATACACCCAAAGGAATTGGTCCATTCGGTATTAAAGTGGAATTGGTATGTCTGTATGACAAAAGGATATGCCAGCACTACCCCAAAGGTGATGTCACATAATCCTTCCCCAAGCCGTTAGTGGATATGTGTAGTTACGGAGTCGCTTCATTTCATGCTGTCTAAAACATATCATCTAAAGTTTCCGAACCTGGATGCTGCCCAGATAGCTGCACCCTTTGTTGTGGAGGCATTGGGCAATGCGATCCCGTCTTGCCGCATTTCGGGTCTGAACGTCCTCATCAGCAAAGAGGGCGATATTTCGATCAATGTGTTCTTCAGTTCGATCAGCGACCTGAAGACGTTCGAGAAGAAGCATGGCGGCTTTTTGGACACCATGAAAAAGACCTTCCTGTTCAGATCAACTGGCTTTGACGGGGTCTGCATCTTCAATTTTGACGGCGATGAGAACGATGCGGCCTAAGGGCTGGCAGTGCGGTTCTTGCGTGAAAATGTTGATGAAACAGATGCGGACATGAGGGTGTATCGAATGATCCTGCCTTGCGGCTTTCCAGGAAAAAGGAAGCAATAGGTGCTTCCAGCCACTGAAAAGGGGATCGAGGGGGGGCTGCTTCGGATTCCAGCCGACAAGATTGGGCGGTTGATGGATCTTATCGGAGAGCTGTCGCTGAGCGTTTCAGCGGCTGTTCACTCGTCAGACCTTGCCGGGCTGGATCTGCCCGATTTCGAAGCGGCCTCGCATCATCTGTCGACCATCATGCGCGATGTGCAAGACGCGGCTTCCGAACTTCGCCTTGTGGATGTGGAAGAGGTGTTCAAACGCCTGCGCCGCATGGTCCGCGAGATGGAACGCGAGACGGGAAAGACCATCGAACTGATCACACACGGCGCGGATACGCGCGTGGACAAATTGGTAGCGGATCGGTTGTATGAACCGCTTTTGCATGTGCTGCGGAATGCAGCCGACCATGGGCTCGAAACGACGGCCCAGCGAGAGGCGGCAGGAAAATCCGCGACAGGGGTCATAACCCTGTCCGCAGCGCAGCGCGGCAATGAGGTCTTGATCACCGTTTCGGATGATAGCCGGGGACTGAACTACGCAAAAATTCTTGCCAAAGCCAAGGAACGTGGACTTTTCGGGCCGATTGAACAGCCCGAACCTGACAAGCTTTGGCCCGTCATCTTCCAACCCGGCTTTTCAACGGCCGAGGCTGTGACGAACCTTTCAGGGCGTGGCGTTGGCATGGATGTGTTGAACACCACGCTGACAGCGCTGCGGGGCCGGATCACGATCAGCAGCTTGGCAGGAAAGGGCAGTCGCGTCGCCCTGCACATTCCGCTGACACTTGCGTTCTTGGATTGCATCATCTTGCGTCACGGGCCGCGCTTGTTTGCCCTGCCCATCGACACCATCGAAGAAATACTTCGACCGAACTTGGATCAGATCGTTCGCATCAGTGCGACAGGCAAATCCGAGGTCTTGCGGCAGGGTGGCAGAACCATCCCGATCATCAGGTTGCCCCGCCCCGAAACCGTGACGGAACCGGCGACCTTTATCTTGGTGATTGTCACGACAAGCGCCGGACCTTTGGCCATCTTGGTGGACGAGGTGATGGATCGCCAGCAAGTGGTGATGAAACCGCTTCAGGGGCGTCTGGAGGCGCTGACCTCCAGCTGGGGACTGGCGCTTTTGAACTCGGGTGAGGTGGCGACGGTCCTCAACAGCGAGCGGCTTGCCGGAAAGGGGGCCGCATGACCGTGCAGGACCTTCGCGCCGTTGAGCGCATCCGCGATTGGCTAAGCGCGCGTTGCGGAATCCACTATGCCGATCATAAGCGTGAACTATTGGTGCAGCGCCTTCGCCGCGTCCAGCGCAGCTTCGCCTATGCGGGGCTTGAACAACTGGCGCATCACCTGATCGTCGATCCGGTCAGCGAGGTCGAGATTGCCGTCATCTCGGCCTCATCGACCAACCACACCTATTTTTTCCGTGAAACGGATATCCTTACCCGCTTTCGGGATCACATCCTGCCCGGTCTTGCCCAGCGCGATGAAATTCGGATCTGGAGTGCAGCTTGCTCCACGGGCGATGAGGTCTTTACCATCGCCATGTTGATTTCCGAGGCTTTGGGTGAAAGTGCGCTGAAGCGGACGACCATTTTGGGCACGGATATCAGTGCCCCTGTCATCGAGCGTGCCGAGGCCGGAATTTTTCTGGAGCGACAGATCGCTCAGGTTCCCCAAGACCTGCGGCGACGCTATCTGTCGCCTGTGGGCCTTGGTCAATATGCGCTGTCCGACACGATCCGCAAATGCTGCACCTTTCGTCGGATGAACCTAAAGACGGTGCCCTACCCGTTCAAGAACACCTTTCAAATCGTCTTTTGCCGCAACGTTCTGTATTACTTTGAACCCGCAGATCAAATTGCAACCCTCTCTGCCCTCCATGGTGTCACAGAACCCGGTGGATGGTTGATCACCAGTGTCACGGAAAGCATCCGTGACCTGCCGTCGCCATGGCAGTTTGTTGTCAATGGCGTGCACCAAAAGGCCAACCCATGAGCGAGGATAAGGTCATCTCCGTCCTGATCGTGGACGATTCCGCCATGATCCGAAAAGTGCTTTCGATGGGTTTCGAAAACGATCCCCGATTCAAGGTTGCCGGAACAGCCCATAGTGCGGATCAGGCCCGCAAGCTGATCGAAGAGCTGCGCCCCGATGTCATGACGCTGGATATTGAGATGCCGCATGTTGACGGCCTGACCTTTTTGGCCGAGGTCATGGCGCGCAGCCCGATGCCAATCGTCATCATTTCATCCCTTGCACTGGAAGGGACCGAAGTCACGATGCGGGCCATGGAATTGGGCGCGGTGGATGTGATCGCCAAGCCCACTGCCGGGGTTGATCGGGGCCTAAATCCGATCATGGAAGGGATCCGCACGCGGGTTGCGGCCGCGTCGCAAGCGCGCCTTGCCAGACGAATCCCTGCGCTTTTGCCGTCAATACGGCGGCGCCCGGCCATGGTGCGCCCGGCCTGGCCAAAAAGACCGGGTCAAAAGATCATGGCCATCGGTGCGTCGACCGGTGGGGTGCAGGCTTTGGCCCGGATTTTGCCATTGTTCCCGGCCGACTCTCCCGGTGTCTTGGTTGTGCAACATATGCCTGATGGCTTCACCAGCGCCTTTGCAAAGCGCCTTAACACTCTTTGCACCATGGAGGTGCGTGAAGCCTGTGATGGTGATCTGGTCCAGGACGGGCTGGTTTTGCTGGCCCCCGGCGGACAGCGTCACATGCAGTTGCGCCGCTCTGGCTTTTTGTACCGAATTGCTTTGACGGCGGGCGATCCGGTTTGCTTTTCACGCCCCTCGGTGGACGTCTTGTTTCATACCGTTGCGGATACGGTGGGTGCCAACGCGTCGGCTGCACTCTTGACCGGGATGGGCCGCGATGGCGCTGCGGGTTTGCTTGCGATCCGAAAGGCTGGCGGCTTTACCGTCGCACAAGATGCGCAAAGTTCCGTGGTTTATGGAATGCCCGCCGCTGCCGTGCAGGCCGGTGCCGCATGGGACAGTGTGACCTTGGATGATATCCCGGCACGTTTGCTCAACCCGACGACGGATGAAACTTCGCCACACATGGCGCGCCAAACCGACGACTCCCTAGACCGAAATCTTGTGGCGATCGCCGCGCGGCAGTTCGACCGGGGCTGACATGGAGAAACCGATGCAATCACTATCCGAACCAACCTTTGGCCCCAACGATTCCGTCGGCGACCTGCTTGCCACGGAGAATCTGGATGACATGTACCTGTGTTTTTCCTTGGGAGACGAGGAATATGCCGTTGGCATCCGGCAGGTCGCTGAGATCGTGGGACTGCCCCGCATCATGGCCGTTCCCGATCTGCCCGACTATATCCGCGGCGTGATCAACCTGCGCGGCAAGGTGATCCCTTTGCTGGATGTGCGACTGCGGTTTCGCATGGCTGAGCGCGCCTATGATGAACGGACCGTGGTGATCGTCATGGATGTTGATGGTGCACCGATCGGTCTGATCGTCGATGGCGTGACCGAGGTGGGCGAAATTCCCGCAGCGCAAATGGGCCGCAGCAAAGGCTTGTCACAACGCGGTGCCAAAAGCGCAATTTTCGGGCTTGGGCGGATCGGTGAGCGGATCATTGTCATTCTTGATGCATCCGTCCTGACCTCCGATTGCGAGATCGTCATGGCAGATGTGGCAACCGCGTCAGAGGTGCCAGCATAATGCGCGTGTTGATCTATAACCAAAAAGGTGGTGTTGGCAAAACCACCACGGCAATCAACCTCTCTGCGGCCCTTGCTGTCGAAGGGCATGAAACGACCGTCGTTGATCTGGATCCCCAGATGCACCTGACGGCGGCAATTGGCGGCTCAGATCAGGCTGGGACCGGGACTGCTGCTGATTGGATCTCAGGCAAGCCCGTTCAGCCGCGAAAGGTAACGGGAAGCCCCGGTCTTTCCTTGGTTCCGGGAAGTGCAGATGCACTTGCTGGCAAGGTTGGCGAGGCACAGTTTCAACATCCCAACGGGGGGTGGACGATTGTCGATGCCCCGCCCGGCTGGTCAGAGGCCTTGGGCCAGATTGCGAGCCTGAGCGATCTGGTCATCTGCCCGCTGGAGCCGGATTTCCTGGGCCTGAACGGCTTGAACCAGTTGTTGCGGCGCATGTCCGAGGTTGGCTTTGACCGTGATCGTTTGCGGGTCTTGATTGCCCGCTATTCGAACCGCCTCGCTGTCCACCGCGAGGTGCGCGGCAAGCTGATCGACAGGTTCGGGTCAGACACCGTTCTGCCCGTTGTCATTCGTTCGTCTGTTCGCTTGGCCGAAGCCCCCGGCCTTGGTCAGACCATCTTCGAATACGCCCCCAAAAGCACCGGCGCCAGCGACTATGCACAGTTGGCGCGAACCCTCATCTCCCAGCGTTCGCTGGCCCGTTCCCAGGGAAGGCCCCGCACATGACCCAGCAAGACACCACCGTTCGCGCCAAATCGCGTTTGAAAAAAGACCCGCTTGAGTGGGTTGATGACACATCGTCATCTGCGCCAAAGCCGTTGGAAAATCTGGTGGCGACAGATGCCTATGATCTTTTGATGACGGCCATTCTTGTGACAGACACGGATAGGGTCATCCGCTATGCCAACCCTGCAGCCATCGCGATCTTCGGGGCGGCCGAGCAAGAAGTGCAAAAGGAACTGCCCCATTTTTCGGTTGGCACCATGGTCGGCCAGAACATCGATATCTTCCATCGAAACCCCGAGTATCAACGCGCCATCATGCGTCGGATGACCAGTTTCCACGATGCCAGCTTCAAGACGGGCGATGCCTCGATTGGCTTTCGTGTCACGCGCATCATGCCGGATGGGGAAACCGTTACAGGTTATATGGTCGAGTGTCGGGACATCTCCTATGAAACCGACTCCAAGGAACAAATGTCAAAGCTGATGACAAAGCTTAACGACATGGCCGAAAGCCAGTTGGCCGGCAATGCATCCTCCATCTTGGATGGAGGCGATTTGACTGGATCGTTCAGTGATCTGGCCACCAAGGTCAATAGCATGATCACCATGCGCAACGCCGTAAACCTGCAGGCTCTGGGTTGGCTCAAGACCTTTGTCGCGGGCGATCTGGATACCAAAGCCCCCGAGTTTCCCGGCGAAATGGCCATCATCACCAAGGCCATTGAAGGGGCCCGTCTGAGTGCCATTCAGACGCAAGCCAAAGCGACAGAAGCCTCCCAGAGCATTGAGCGATTGCTTGAAGAAATCGCCAACATGGCCGAGGCCCACAATGATGGGCGCATCGATGTCTATATTGACGCTGGGGGGTTCAAGGGAAGCCTCGCCGTCGTTGCGGAAAACGTGAATGAGATGGTTTCCGGGCATATCCAGTTGAAGCAAACGATCCTTGGCATGCTGGAAAAATTCAGCAAAGGCGATTTCGATGCCCCATTCCCCGTTCTTCCCGGGCAACGCGCTTTTGTCACCCATGGCATCGAGGCGATGCGGTCGAACTTCAAGTCTGTCATGGCCGAAATTGCGAGGATTTCCGGGGCGATCGGCGAGGGACATCTTGATGTTGTTGTCGACACTACAAAGTTCACCGGTGACTATCGCAGCATCGTCGATCAGTTCGCCGCCATTCTTGACAGTCTCAACGCCGTTTTCGGCACGATTACTGTAGAGGTATCACAGGCCTCGGCCGCCGTAAGCCAGATGTCAGAAGCGGCAAAGGAACTCGCCTCCAACTCACAGATCCAATCTGCCTCTGTTGATGAGGTGTCTGCCTCGGCCGAGGAAACGGATACGCAGGTCAAAGCCAATGCCGCCTCGGCTGCGCAGGCAAATTCCTTGGTTACAGGGGCTGCCTTGGTGGCCGACGAAGGCAAGGAAAAGATCAGCCAGATGGTCGCTGCGATGGAAGGCATTCGCGTCAGCAGCCAAGACATCGCCAAGATCATCAAGGTGATCGACGAGATTGCGTTCCAGACCAACCTTCTGGCCCTGAATGCGGCGGTCGAGGCCGCACGTGCGGGGCAACATGGGCGCGGTTTTGCCGTCGTCGCCCAAGAGGTGCGCAATCTGGCGGCCCGTTCTGCAAAGGCTGCGCGCGAAACCTCGGATCTGATCGAAAGCGCAGGCACGCGGGTTCTGGCGGGCGTCAAGATCGCGGATGAAACGAGCAGGGCCTTTACCTCGATCGCCGAAGATATTGGCAAGGTCCGCAACTTTATGCACGAAATCGCGGTCGCCTCGAATGAACAGGCACGCGGTGTGGCGCAGATCAATACGGCAATGGGCGAGGTTGCAAAGACCGCCCTTGCCACCAGCCAGCAGGCCGAAGAAGTTGCCGAAAACGTTGCTGATATCGAGCGCGCGACCGAGCGGATGCGAGAGGAAATGACGCGCTTTCAACTGCGGACCAAGGCCGTGGACGAAGGGCACGCAATGGCGGATCTTCAATCGCTTCCGCCCGAATTACAGGCCCAGATTCAGGCCCTGATCACGGCGCGCATGTCTCTTTTGGATGGGCGCGGCCCCCGGGGCAGAAATCCAGACCGCGACGAGCGTGGCTTTACCGGGTTCTAGGCCATCAGTCGAAACACATATCCATCGAACGGAGAACACTATGCCATATTCAGTGATGATCGTAGACGATGCCGCAATGATGCGGCTTTATATCGCCAGCTTCTTGCGCGGGATGCCTGACTTCAAGGTGGTAGCGCAGGCAGCCAACGGGAAAGAGGCTTTGGAAAAGCTGGAATCGACCCAGAACATTGACCTTATCTTGCTGGATATCGAGATGCCGGTGATGGATGGGCTGGAATTTCTGCGCCAAGCCAGACCTTTGACACGGGCAAAGATCTGCATGCTGTCGTCGGTTGCCGTGTCCGGCTCGCCCGTGGCTGCAAAGGCGCGCGAACTTGGGGCTGATGGCGTCGTGGCAAAGCCTTCGGGTGCCGTTTCCCATGATCTTGAGGAAACGACTGGCAGCGAATTGGCAACAACGATGCGGCAACTTGTGGCGGCTTGATCCCGTAAACCTCTGGGGCTGGGTGTCCAATGATCGACGACATGGAAGAGATCTGGGTTCTGTATGCCGATGATGGCGCCCAGTCCCTTGATACTGCCGAACAGGCGCTGCGCGATATTTGCAGCGGCATCCCAGAGGCTGTGGCGGAAGGCGTGTCGTCGCTGTTTCGTGCCGTCCACACCTTCAAGGGCAATGCCCGTGTCCTTGGGCTTCGGGTCGCCGAAAGCAGGGCGCATGTCACCGAAGATCTGATCGGCCTGATCCGCGATCAGGGCGCCCCTTGGGATGATGAGATGGCAAGCATTCTTCAGCTTGCCATTGATCGTCTGCGCGTGATCCTTGAACAGACCGCCGCCCAGCGTGCGGACATCAATGCGGACTTTGGTGCAGACGTGATGCAGGCCCTTTCCGAAAAGATCGCGAAAGTGACACGAGGTGGGCAGCAGACGGCACAAGACGTCCCTGCGGCACAACCAGCTGCGGCGGGGCAAGAGGAACAGAAGCACCCGATCGCCGAGGCACCACCTCCTTCGGCACCAGACATGCGTCCCGCCCCTTTGGCGCGGGAAGATCAGGCGACCTCCCTGATGGCAGAGGTCATCGGTCCACTCAGGCATCTGGCCGGCCTGCGGGCCCAGCTGGAGACTGCGCCAGAGCGGGCGCAGATCTTGCGCAACATTGCCGGTCACGCAGAAGCACTGGGTTTTGAGCGACTTGCGGATATCGCCCTTTCTTTGGCGTCATCCCCTGATCAAGGCGATACGTCCGGTGATGTGCGCCTTTACGAAGAACTCAATACCATTGAACTGGCCCTCCCCAAAGGGGTCCTTCCCCGCCCCCGACCCCAAGATCTGTTTCAGGGGTGGTGTGCAGAGAATGCCTTCGCCATGATCGACGCTGCGCGCAGCGAGGTCGATCTTCTGGCCCAAGGCATTGATCTGGAAGAGCGCCTTAAGGTGATTGAATCGCTATTGCGCCGGGTTTCACAGGCCTGCACCTACCACGGTTTACGGCAAGCTGCCGAATTGTCGATGACGCTTCTGGACGTGTTGGTGCGCATCCCGTCGCAAGATGCCAGCACAGAGGGCTGGCTGGACCAACCGATTTTCCAGATGCTGCGCAGCTATTTGGGTGCTGTCGAGCTTGCAATCGACTCCGTCAGCGAAGGCGAAGAGCCCAATCTGCATGCCCTTGAAACGCTATCAGAGCGCAGCGGCCGATATGTCTATGATCGCAGCGGTACCTTGACGGCGCTTGACGCCTTGGAACAATTACATCTGCCCGTCGAATTTCTAAGGGTCATGTCGCCACGCAGCGTCAACGTGGCCCAGTGCGCAGTGCAAGAGGGCCGAGATTTTTGGGTCGCACGGACCGACTTTGAAAATGTGACCGATGCGGCGGAAAAGTTCTTTTCGATCCTGCAAGATGGGGCGATTCAGCAGATCACCAGCGTGTCGATCTTGTCTGCCGCAACGGTGCAATTTGACTTTCTTTTGGCCACCAGCCTTGGCAGTGACGCATTTTCCGCCCGCATCGCCGAGATAGACCCAAGCGGGCAACTGATCCGCGTCGAAAGGGTCAAGGATGTTGGTGCCCCCCCCAAGGCCCTGCGTGACAACGGGTCGGATATGAGTGCCGGTGTTTCCGTCGAAATGATGGAAATGCTGGGCGAAGTGTCGGCCGGTTTGTCGCGCGTTGCGATGCACCTTGGCGACTTGCTGCGGGCTGATGAGAAGTCCGGTGACCTTTCCTTGCCGGATCCGCATGTGCGGCAACCAGATACGGCAGAGGCACTTGGCGCGGTTCACCAGATTATCGCGCGATGCGCGGGTCTGAGCGGCGGCATGGAAGAGTCGGTTCAGGCCTTGGAAACTCTGGCACGGCAAGTCAGCACTCTGCAAGAAGATGCCATGGCAAGTCGCCTGAGGCCCGCCGAAGCGGCACTTGCGCCTATGGTTGAGGACCTGCGAAAAGCGCTGCGCGCAAAAGCCCCCATGGTCAAACTTTTCTTCACTGTGGATGACATTCCCTTGGACCGTCAGACCTTGCATTTGCTTGACAAGATTTGTGAGACCTATGTCCTTGGGCGCTTGGAGGGCGTGGGGAAAGATGTGGCAAAGGTCGCAATTTCGCTCAGGCAACGGGATGACCGTGCGATTTTGTCCGTGACGGATGATTTGCCACTGCCGGTTGCCTCAACAGTTCTCTCAAATCTAAAGCAAATGGCTGCTGGGTCGGGCGGGCGCATCTGGGCGCAAGAGGTTGGCGATGCCAAGCATGGCTTCGTGATCAGCCTGCCACGGCGAACCCTCGCGATGGAGGGCATGGTCGTCCAGGCTGGCGAGGCGCATTATGTCATGCCGGTCGATACGGTGGTTATGGTTCTCAAGGCGGATGCAGGCTGCATTGTGCGCCGGGCGGCCGCTGGCACCTCACGCTTCCTTCGGCTCGACAGTGGCGAAGTCTTGCCCATCGTGACCTTGAATACCGGCAATGCCGATCAGGGCGGCATCTTTGTCATCGTGCAGGCGGCTGGCCGTCGCAAGGCCCTGTTGGTGGACGAGCTTTTGGGCCAACAGGTCGTCCGCTTGCGGCCATTGCAAGGCGTGATGGAGCAGTTGGACAACCTTGCAGGCTTTGCCGTTCTGGCCGGGGGGCAGATCGCGCTTGTGTTGTCACCGTTGGCGATCTGCCACGACAATGATCTGTCCAGCATGGCCTTTGAAGATGCGTGAGATTGGCACGAATTTTGCGTCACAAGTGGTTCGTCCGGTAAACATCTTGGAAAGATGGTCGTATCTGAACCTACGCGATGACAGATGGCTGCGTGATACATAGTGGGCGGTATCATATTGAAATCATGTGTGAAACCGCGTCAATTTCGGTTTAGGGAACCAAAAGATGAGCTTTCTTAACGCCAGATCACAATACCGTCGCGCCGAAGAGGGCACAGTGCCCGAACTAACCGATCCGCATCAGATTGTGTCGGTCACCCTTCGTGAATTGCACAAATCGCTGGCCGTCTTGGTGGCAGCCCAGACCGAGGGAAAGCGGTATGCTGCGGCGCATGTGACCAAAGGGCTGACCGCGGTCTATGTGCTGCAATCGAGCCTTGATTTTGAAAAGGGCGGCGAAATCGCAGATAACCTTTTCCGGGTGTATGAGTTTGTGCGCCTTCAACTGATCGCGGCCTTCCAACGTGACAAGGGCGCACAGCTTGGTGCGTCGCATACCTACATTGGCGAGATCCTGTCAGCTTGGCAGAGCATGCCGACGAAAGTTTGAGGTGGGATAGCACCGTGATCGTGGACAGCGGGCTTGAGATTTCTTTGCTGGGGGCGATCGCCCGTGTTCAGACAAGTCTGGATGCGGATGATGCAGGCAAGATCCTGACGGCTACGAAAGACCTACACGACCTCTTCGCCGAGGCTGACCGCATGAAACTTGCGGGCACAGATCGTCTTGCACAGCAGGCTCTGGACATGATCGGGCAAGCCTTGATGCGCTTGGACGCGGCCTCTGTGTCGCGGGGTGCGGGTGCCGCCACTGATGCGCGTGCAACCTATCGCACGGTTGAAAGGCTTCCGCTTTGACCCAGATGCAAGCGCCACGCAAAAGACGTCAGTCACCACCTTGCCGACGGTGTCTGACTGTTCGGCTGTATCTTATGGTGGCACTGCCCTTGGTCGCCCTTATGGCGTTTTTCCCATCTCTCGCCTCTGGTCTGGGGGCGCGTCTGCCCCCCCCCGAGGTTTTTGGAGTGTTGGTGCCGATGGTGGCCATTCCGGCCTTTGTGATCAGATTGGTCAGATGGCACCGGGCCGGTCGACCGTAAAGCTGCGGGCAATCGGCAAGGTGACGGCAAGGCTTTTCAAAAGCTCAAGCAAGGGTGTTCTGGTCTGCGTTTGCGGTTGATCGTCATTGTCGAATGAAATGCATTCCACGGCCAGATACGAGGTCGTAACCCCAGTCACATCGGTTTGTTTGGTCCAGTGTTTCATATTCTTTTCCGGTTCACATAAACAACTGCCCTTTCAGGGCGTGAACCAGAGGTGCAAGGCCCATGCCAGACGGCAGGACCCCCTGAAATTTTAGTATCCGTTGGGATTTCCGGGCAAAATCGTCCCCGTGCCCTCATCCCCGTTTGAGCCGACCCAGACGAGGTCGCGGCCATTGACGCGCACCCTCCAGCAACTTGCAGGATTTCCATCATAGGCAAAGCACATGCGGTCGCCTTGCACACTCCATTCGCCGGAATAGTCCGCACCGCGAATGGTCCCGTCAGGGGCATAAAACTCTTCAAAACCGCCCGAGGCCTGCATCGACCCCTGAACTGTGTTTCCCGAAACGGCACCCCGAATGATATCGGCAGACGCCAATTGCTGCGCCGATGCCGAGAAACCCGCCCAAAGCAAAACCATGCCAACGCCCAAAATCAACTTCACTGCCGACCGCGCGATCATCTCAGGCTCCTGTACCAAGGCCAAGGTACAGCATCCACTGCGCGATTCAAAGGCCAGCTGACGTAGGGAATTCAATATCGTCGAGATGTGGTGACACGATGCCAAGGCGGCTGCAAAGCTGCTGACACGTGGCCTGCGCCGCTGTGGCCCAATCTGCCTGACGGGACAGGAACAGCACGGCCTGTGATGGATGGATGAGCGAATCCGCAAGCACCTTCAAGTGGTTGGCGCGCAGCGTTTCCCCAGATGAGGTGATGTCTGCAATGGCCTCGGCGGTCATGTTCTTCACCGTGCCTTCGGTGGCACCCTGACTGTCGACCAGTTGATAGTCGGCGACGCCCTGCGCGGTCAGAAACTCGCGCACCAGACGGTGATATTTGGTGGCGATCCGCAATCGGTGGCCATGCGTGCGGCGAAACTGTGCCGCGACCGCGTCCAGATCCTCCAGCGTATCCACATCCACCCAACCGGTTGGCACCGCGATGATCAGATCGGCATGGCCAAAGCCAAGGGGCGAGAGTTCCAGCACGTGCCGATCCCAATCAGCCAGCTTTTCGCGCACCAAATCGCTGCCCGTCACGCCAAGGTGAATCCGGCCCGCCGACAACTCGCGCGGGATTTCACCTGCGGACAGCATCACCAGTTCAATGCCGTCAATGCCTTCGACGGTGCCCGCATACTCACGCTCGGCCCCGGATTGGCGCATGGTGATCCCGCGCGCGCCGAACCATTCAAAGGTCTTCTCCATCAGCCGCCCTTTGGACGGCACCCCGATCTTCAGCATCACAAGCCCCCCTTCAGCCGGGCAACCAATGCGGGGCGGATCACCCCGCCCACGGCGGGGATCGAGCGGCCTTGGCCCAAAACGGCCGTCAGCGCATCATAGCGCCCGCCACTGGCCACGGCGGGCAAATCGGCGGCTGCATCGGCATAAAAGCCAAAGACAAACCCATCGTAATATTCCATCGTCGTGCGCCCATAGCTGACCTCAAAGTCCAGCGCCTGCACGTCAATGCCCTTTGCTTCAAGGGCATTCAACCGGGCCTTCAGGCGATCCACGGCGGGCAAAAGGGCGGGCATTTGCCCCGCCATTGCCGCAAGCGTTTCAAGGGCGGCCGGGCATTTGTCGGCCACGGCAAGAACGGCTTCCACAAGCTGCACTTCGTCTGCGCTGATCGGCGGGGTGGCGGCATCTTCTTGCAGGGCGGCGATCCGTTCCCTGACCTCTTGCTGGCTCCGCAATCCGGTTTGGGCAACGCCTGCCCAAGGGTCTTGGCCCCGGTCCAGCATCTGCAACAGGCTGTGGCGGGCCTCGCTGATTGCGGTGCGGCCGCCAAAACGGTCGAGCAGCGCACGAAAGCGCCTTGGTCGCCACAAATGCCGCATCAGCGCCGCCTTGCGCCGTTCGGTCGTGCCAAGGCCCATCACCGCCGCGCGCAAGATGCCGGTATCCCCGGTGGCCGCCCGCAGGCCAAGCGGCTGCAGAATCTTTGAGAACAGCGCAAACACCTCGGCATCGGCGGCCAACGGATCGCTGCCGTCAAACACCTCATACCCCACCTGCACATATTCGCTTTGACGCGGGCCCGCGTGATATTGCTGGCGAAACACCTCACCCATATAGCAATAGCGGGCAGGTTCCGCGCCATGGGCCATATGGGCCTGCACCACGGGAACCGTGAAATCGGGGCGCAGCATCATTTCGCCGCGCACCGGGTCATGGGTCACATAGGCGCGGGCGCGAATATCCTCGCCATAAAGGTCCAGCAGGGTTTCGGCTGGCAAGAGGAGGTCGGCCTCAACCGGGACCGCCCCCGTCGCCGCGATGGCGGCATAAAGCGCATCAGCCTCGGCCCGGATCGCAGTTTTGGGGGTCATCGGGCCAATGAGTCCTGAGCCAGCATCTTTTGCACTTCCGCCACCAGATCTGCGCGCGGAATTTCCACCTGAGCGGGGCGATCCTTCCATTCCTCCAGCGTGGCGTTTTGCGCGATCTGCGCGCCAAGGATCAGGTCTTTCAGGATCACGGTGCCCTTTTCGGCCTCGTTCCCGCCTTGGATCACGGCGATGGGGGATTGGCGTTTGTCGGCATATTTCAACTGGTTGCCAAAGTTCTTGGGGTTGCCCAAGTAAACCTCGGCACGGATGCCCGCGTTACGCAGATCGGCGACCATGCCCATGTAATCGGCCATCCGGTCGCGGTCCATCACCGTCACGACGACTGGGCCAGTGGTATCGCCAGAGATCCGGCCCTTGGCGTGCAGCGCGGCAAGCAGGCGGTCAACGCCAATGGAAACGCCAGTGGCTGGCACCGACTGGCCCGTAAAGCGCTTGACGAGGTCATCATAGCGCCCACCCCCCGCGACCGAGCCAAACTGCCGCTTGCGTCCCTTTTCATCAAGAATTTCAAAGGTGAGTTCCGCCTCATAGACCGGGCCGGTATAGTAGCCAAGGCCGCGCACGACACCCGGATCAATGAGGATACGGTCTGGGCCATAGCCTTGGGCATCCAAAAGCGCCGCGATGGTTTCAAGCTCTTCCACGCCTTCGGCCCCGATGACCGAGGTTCCGACCAACTCGCGCAGGCGGGCAATCGTTGCGGTCCCTGACTCGCGCTTTGCGGTCGTGAACCCCATCACAACCTCGGCCTGCTCTGCCGACAATCCCGCACCCTTTGTGAAATCGCCGGACTCGTCCTTCCGGCCCTCGCCCAACAGGGCGCGGACGCCTTCGGGGCCGAGGCGGTCGATCTTGTCGATGGCGCGCAAGACGATGCCGCGCTCATTGGCAAAACGCTCCGGGTCGGTGGGATCAAGAACGCCTGCCACCTCCATCACGCCATTCAGAACCTTGCGGTTGTTGACCTTGACCACATAGTCGCCACGGGGAATCCCCACGACTTCCAGCGCATCCGACAGCATCGCGCAAATCTCGGCATCCGCCGCGACCGAGGCCGTGCCAACCGTATCCGCATCGCATTGATAAAACTGACGGAACCGCCCCGGACCCGGCTTTTCGTTGCGCCAGACCGGGCCAAAGGCATAGCGGCGATAGGGGCTGGGCAGGTCGTTGCGGAATTGCGCGGCGACGCGGGCCAAAGGGGCGGTCAGGTCATAGCGCAGGGCCAGCCAATCGGCATCCTCGCCATCTTGCCACCCAAAGACACCCTCATTCGGGCGGTCGACATCGGGCAAGAACTTGCCCAAAGCCTCAACCGTCTCAACCGCCGAGGTTTCAAGCGGATCAAAGCCATAGCGATGATAGACTGCGGTGATCGCCTCCAGCATGGCGCGGCGTTCGGTGACCTCGGCCCCGAAATAGTCGCGAAAGCCCTTTGGCGTCTCGGCCCTTGGGCGGCGGATCTTTCCGTCAGATTTTTTTCCATCGGACATGGCAAGAAGCCCTTCGATCTGTTGCGTGCTTGCTGTAACGGATGGGGGAGGTATCAGCAAGCGGGCGGTCCGTCTGGCGGGCTGGAAAACGGCAGTGATCTGCGCGTCGTTTTCCCGTCTTCCTTTCATGGCACAAGCATCGCGCCCCCGCGCCGCCATGAAAGGCCGTCGAATGGACAAGTTTGAGGTGATGGAAGAACGCATGGCGCATCTGATCCGCACGGTGGATGAGGTGTCTGACATCGTGGCAGCCCAACAAAAAGAGATCGCGCGCCTGTCGCGTCTGGTTGGTCTGCTGGTCGAGCGCGAAGCCGAGCGTGAGGCAACCGCGGGTGAGGCCCCTTCGGCAAATGTGCCGCCGCCGCATTGGTGATGGATTTGAGGATGCCCAAGGACGGACTCGCGATTGCCATGACCCTTTGTCTGGGGGGACTTGGCGGCATGCTTGCGCATCTGGCGCATCTGCCGCTTGGCTATCTGCTGGGGTCGCTGGTCGCCGTGGGGGTGCCTGCGGTGATGGGGTGGCGCGTGCTTGGCCAAGGGATCAACATGCCGATGCGGTTGCGCATGTCTTTTGTGCCCGTGATCGGCGTGTCAATCGGCGGGGCCTTTACCCCCGCTGTCGCGCGTGAGGCCTTGGAATGGGGGCCAAGCCTGCTTGCGCTGGTGGTGTTTATCCCCGTGGCGCATGCAGTGGGGTATTTTATCTATCTGCGCGGTGGCTTGTCGCGGGAGACGGCCTTTTTCGGGGCCGTTCCCGGTGGCTTGATCGAGTCTGTGCAACTGGGCGAAGAGGCGGGGGCGAATGTTGGTCTGTTGACGCTTTTGCAGTTCTTGCGCCTGATCCTGACGATCATTGCGGTGCCGATAATCTTCTGGGCGCTGACCGGGCAGGCCGTGGGCAGCGCCTCGGGCGTCAAGATGGCGGGGGCGGATGCGGCGCTGTCGGTTCAAGACGTGGTCATCTTGCTTGCCTGTGGCGTCATCGGCGCGCTGATCGCCAAATCCCTGCGGATTCCGGCCGGGATCATTACCGGGCCGCTGGCCCTGTCAGCTTTGGTGCATGTCTCTGGACTCGTCGAAGGGGTGCCGCCGCAGTGGTTGATCAGCATGACGCAGGTGGTGCTGGGCACAGGGCTTGGCGCCCGGTTTGCGGGGCTTGACCTGTCGCTCATGCGGCGCGCCGGGGTGTTGGCATTGGTCAACGGCGTCGTTGCGCTGGCCATTGCCTTTGCCTTTGCGCTGACCCTGCATGCCCTTGTGGGGGAGCCGGTGGCGGCGGTGTTTCTGGCCTTTGCCCCCGGTGGTTTGGCCGAGATGAGCCTGATTGCGCTAAGCCTGAAGATGAGCGTGATCTATGTCACCGTCCATCACGTCGCGCGGATCATTCTTGCAGTCACCCTCGCCCAGTTGGGCGTGCGTTGGTTGCGCCGTTCCGCATAGGTGTCAGCCTGCGGTGAGCGAGATTTCCATGATCAGCACCTCATCCACGGGCGTAGAAACTGCTTCGGTGGCCAGAATCTGATTGACCGTGTCCCGAAAGATCGCAGGCAGCACTTGTCGCAGACGGTTCACATCTTGATCCGCGTTGGTGGCGGCCAAAAGATCATTTGAAAGCGCCGCCAGAACCCGCTGTTCGCGGTCTTTCACGCGGGTTGAAAGATCCAGAAGATCCATTGATCCAAGCCGGGCCGAGAATGCCAGATTGACCGACAGTTGCACCCGGCCACCCATGAGCCCCAGTTGCAGCGGCGTTTCGAGTTCAAGGTAAAAGGGCGCGATAACGGGCGCAGACATCACCTCGTCCACCCTAGGAATGGCCCAGTCGGGCAGTGCCGGGTGCAGGGTCTGACTGAGTGCCACGGCAAAGGCCACTGTCGGCACAGTGGCCGAAAGCAGCATCAAACGTGGGTTGGTCAAGATCGGCACGCGGCTGGTTCCTTTCCTTTGTGACGGGTCGATTTAGCCCGACGCTTGGCCATGTGGCCAGCATGCGCAAGGGTGGGTTTGTGCTGCAAAAGGATGGGCTAAGAGTTTTTGGCACGCTGCCGTTTTTACACGTGGAAGACCTGTTCCGAACGGATGGAAGGGCTATGAAATTTTCGATGTCGCGGGCACTTGTGCCCTTTCTTTCCTTGTTGCCCCGCCGTCCTTCGCGTGAAGTTGAAGTTCTGCCCCCCTTGCCCGAGGCCGGACGGTCTGGCTGGTCCAATGCCCCGCCCGAAGGGGCGGGCTTTGGGCTTGTGCGGCAAGAAACGCATTTGCGCGATACCGATCAGGTCAAGCAATTTTTGCCCGATATTCTGGGGCGGGCCTTGGCGCGCATCTGGATCGACCGCAGCTTTCGCGAGCGTTTTGCCGAAGACCCGATCGGGACGATGGCAGAATACAACGTCTTCTTGCCCGAGTCGATTGACGTGGAATTTGTCGCCGACGGCGTCTCTCGCCCCCGGATCGTGGTCTATGAGCGGCGCTTGGCCGGGCCGAGGCGGCGGCTTTTGTACCTTCACCTTGTCATGATGGCGGGGACCTGAGGATGCGGCTTTGGGTGGCATTGGCCGCGATCTTGGCCACGAATGGACCTGCCCTTGCCGATTCCTTTGCGCAGGCAATTGCCGCCCTTAGGGCAGGGGATATTGGCACCGGGGCGGCGCTTTTTGATACGCTCGCCAAGGGCGGCGACGGCGATGCGATGTATAATCTGGCGCTGCTGTATCATCAGGGCGTGGGTTTGCCGCAAAATGGCGACATGGCCCTGTATTGGGCGTGGCGCGCCCGTCTGGCCGCCGTGCCAAAGGCCGTGGCGTTGGTGGCTCTTCTGATGCCGGATGCTGCAAAAGAACGGCGCCAGATGGTACATGAAACGTTGATGGCCGAGGCTGAGGCGGCGCAGACGAACGGCCCGGCAGAGGCTGCAACGAATTTTGTGCGGCTGGCCCTGATTGAAGAGGGTCTCGCCGCCAAACCGGATATTCTGCAAATCTACGTATGGTATTCGCTGGCCGCAGCGCTTGGTCATCCGGGAACCGCAGCTTTGCGCGACGTGGCCTTCAGTGGGCTAAGCCCGAAACAGGCAAAGGGGGCACAAGCACGTGCCATGTCTGATTTCGCCAAATGGTGTGTCACGCAACGCACTGATGCCCCAGAGGCCTGTGCCGTCATGACGGCAGACGTCGCCCAGACATTGGCCGGGAATGGGTGACATAAGGCATCCGTGACCTGCCCTGAACCAATGACGGAGTCCTGAAAAGAGAAAGACCCCCGCCATTGCAGCGAGGGCCTTTCAAAGCCAGTGCCGGGCAGCACGGTCCGGGCATTACACGCAGTCCGCATTCAGCAAAGGCTAAATCAATGCCTGCGGATTACGCTGATTGTCTGGGCAGCTTCAAGGGACAATCCAAGATCGGCGCTGATATCTTCGGCTGACATGCCATCGCGTGCCATTGAAACCGCCTGCTCGATCATGCGCTCGCCGGTCAACCATTCAATGTCCGATTTGACCGACGTAAATTCGAGCCGCATCCCTTCAATCCGCTCGCGTTGCGAGGCATCAAGCATATGCGCAAGTGCTGCAATCCTGTCTTCACTTTCGCGGATCAGTCTTGCCAAATCCTTCGCAGCATCAGGCTTACTGGACGCAGACTGTCTGGCATGCTGCCACTGCCATAGCCCGACACCCAAGATCACAACCCCCGACAAAAGGGCAGCGATGGAGACAGTTTCAATCAGGCCAAAGCTCATTTCAGCACTCGCTCGTATTCAGCGGGAAATTTCAAGAAAGCTTTGGAACAAGCTTTCCGTGATGGCTTTCAGGTCAATCGGATAGCGGTTTTCGCTGATCGCGACGCGGATGCGGTTGACCGATTCGATATCTATCGGGGGGCCGGCCTTCAACTCTGATGGCAGACCCTTTGCCGCAGCGCTGATAGACAGCATCTCTGCAGACGCCCCGGCGGCGGCAGCATTTGATAGGCGCGATGGGGCTGATGCACCATTTGCCGCGCTGCCGATTGGATTCGTGTTCTCCCCACCTGCGCGTTGCATGCGGGCTTTTCCAGCGGAATATGAAACAGGTTCTACCATAGGACCTCCTAGCTGAGTCCACTTACGGCGCTATTTGCAAAGGTTTTAGCGCGACACTGACAATATCCTGACCGATCACGCGAGCGTTTAGCGTTCTGCCTGACGAAAGGCTGGCAACGGAAACCAGCTCCCCAAAGGCCGCACTTTCCAAGGCACGTCCCTTGACGCTTAAGCTGATGCCGCCAGCCTGCGACACGATAAGAACAGGCCCGTCTTTCTCGACCATCCAATCTGGCTCAAGATGCCGTGGCGAAATGACTTTTCCGGGGGCCATGGCCTGTTTCAGGCGTCGGCCGATCAGGTCATCGGGCGCGGAGAAAACCTGTTCCGGTGTCTGGTCTGATACCGGTATCAACGCAATGTCTTTTGGTCCGATCACCTCGCCCTTTCCCAGTGTGCGGATCAGCGCAATGGCCTGACGGGCTGTGTCGTTTGGTTTGGCAGGGACCCTATCGGCAGACGCGGTGAGGGGGGCCTGTGAACCGGCCCGCGTCCGCAATGAGCGGGTCCATTGCGGGCCGTCGCAGTTCAGCACGATGGTCGCCCATGTCCCTTGGCGCGGGGAGGCGAGGATTGGCCCGTTGCAGGCGGGCAAGGGGTGGCTGGGGGCAATCGGGGTTGCACCAGTGATGCCCGCCTCACGCAAGGCCTTTGTCGCAATGGCAACCGCCTGCTCTGCCGGGATCATGGAAGCTGTCGGTGCCTCTGCCCACATGACCTGTGGGGTTGGCAGCAAAAGGGCGACCAGAAGAAAACGCCTTACCATGCCGCCTCGACAAAGCGAACGGGGCGACCAGCAAGGGCCGCCGTTGACAGGCCGGGATCAAGCGGGCGCAAAATGGCGCGATCTGCCGAAAGCTCCACGATTTCCAGCAATGTGGTCGTGGAATCCCTGTCGGCCGTGAAGGCAATCGTGGCCCGGCTCAGACCATGGCGTCGACCGATTGGCACGCTCAGGGATCCCTTTTCGGCTGCGGCCAGTCTGGCGGTGATCGGATCGCACGCCTTGGCGTCAAGCAACCGCGTAAAGCTGTCCTTTAGCCCCTTTGTCAGGGCCTTGGTCATGGTGATCCGGTCGCGCTGCGTCAGTTCAGCCAGCCGCCCCAGAATCGCTGGTTTTGAAAGCGTCGCCTCACGCTGAAAGGTTTGCCGACTGACCTCGCCATTTGCGCTGTGCAACTGCATGTCAGCATCCAATGCGACGCCCGGCCCGCGCGCATCCCTGATTGGCGCAAGGCGCAGATGGACGGTAAAGCCAAGTTCACCCGGCTGCAGCCGGATGGAACCTTTGGTAAGCGCGCTATAGTCCATTGCCTCTGACCCAAGCTGCCCTTTTGGGATCTGCTGGTCGGTGATGCGGACGATCTCTGTGGCGGGGTGGCGCGCCAGGTGTTCGGTCAGTTCCGTTGCAATGGATTGGGCCAAGGCCGCGGTCCAGGCCGGGGCCCGCGGCGCGACCTCAATCCGGGGCGCAAAGGCGGACACGACCAGCCGATGTGGCGAGGTACAAAAGGGGTCCCTACCAAGCCCCACACGCGCCCGAATGCTGACCGCCCAGAGACCCCCGGTTTCCGTTTGCGCCACGATCGTGTGCTCCAGAACCCGGCCCATCGCGCGGACGATGGTCAGATCTGATGTGACAACAGCCGACGAAATCGCGGTATGGCCCCTGACATCCGCCCCCCCGGCCAAAGCGGCATTGAACAGCGCATCCGCAAGCGCCCGCCGCCGGGCGCTGTCACGATCCGCCTCGCCCGCGATGGCGGCATGGCCCGTCACCTCCACCCATGCGGATGTCGCCGCATTCCCCTTTCCGATAAAGGCAGCGGCAATTATCGCCAGAAGGACAATCAGACGGGGGTTGAACACACGTTGGAAACTCATCTCAAAGCCTTGGTGCAACGGATGTGGTCTGGCCTTGCGCGGCCATAGGTGGCTTGGCAGTGACCTTTTGGCCCATGTAACCGCGATCCATCACATGCCGCCGTTCGGAGTTCCGGCCACCGCGCGCAAGATGTAGCCGACCGTATCGCGGTCAAGCGCCATCAAGACTTCATAGCTGTCTGAATCGCGAGGCGTGATCCGCAGGGTTCGCGCGCCCCGAATGGTGCCCTCGACCACACCCGAAAGCCGGTCATTGCGCACAATTGCATCTTGGAGCGTGGTTTCGGCATCAATGCGGATGCCATGGACGTGTTCGGTCAGATCCCTCAGCGCCTCCATCCGGGCCGCCCGTATGGCCATAAGGCGCTTTTCGTTCGGCGTCTTGCCCGGCTGGCCCGAGATCTGGGCAAAGCCAAGGCCAGTCAGCATCGGGGCTTCTCGACTGGCAAGCGGCATGACCGAAGGTGCCATCTGCGACCGCATATTTTCGCTGGGCGACAGGGTGTCGAGGGCATCTTTGACTTCGGCAAGCTGGGTGGTCGCGGCATCTGCGCCCAAAGGCAGGGCTTGCCTGGCACCGTGCTGGCCCGGCGTGCAGCCTGACAAAACAAGAGCCATCGCGGCAAAGGTGGCTATCACTGGAAACAGGGTCATCAAGGGCTCCGCTACGGTCACTACGCGGCAGGGGATGCAAGGCTCATGCCAACCTTTCCGGCCAACCCATGGCAGGGCCGTGTTTTTTTGCGCCAAAGCGCTGTGATGCAAAGCCGTGTCCCCCCCATTGGCATGGGATTTGCACGCGCCAACACAGATCAGCACCTGTCAAAGGCCAAACATATGCCCAACCGCGCCTCATCCACATCAGGGACCACCCCAAAGGTGTGCCCATGAGTGAGGTGAGCATCATTCCAAACATGACCCGGCAGCTGGGCGGCCTTGCCCTGCCAACGGGGATCATGGTTGTGATTGCGATGATGGTGCTGCCCTTGCCGGTGGCTTTGCTGGACGTGTTTTTCGTTGGCAATATCCTGCTGTCGCTTTTGATCCTGATGGTGGCCTTGCACACCTTTCGTCCGCTGGATTTCTCCAGCTTTCCCAGCATGTTGCTGATCGCCACCATTCTGCGGTTGGCGTTGAACGTGGCCTCGACCCGGATTGTGCTGAGCGAGGGGCACACGGGTGAGGCGGCGGCGGGAAAGGTCATCCAAGCCTTTGGCGAATTCGTGATTGCTGGCAACTATGTGGTGGGGCTTTTGGTCTTTACCATTCTGGTCATCATCAACCTTGTGGTGATCACCAAAGGTGCGGGGCGCGTGTCCGAGGTTTCGGCGCGCTTTACGCTGGATGCCATGCCCGGCAAGCAGATGGCCATTGATGCCGACCTGAACGCCGGACTTTTGACACCTGCCGAAGCCAAAGTGCGCCGGGCGGATGTGTCTGCAGAGGCGGATTTTTACGGCGCAATGGATGGTGCGTCGAAATTCGTCAAAGGTGACGCGGTGGCGGGCATCCTTATTCTGGCGATCAACGTCATTGGCGGCATTTTGATCGGCACCGCCCAGCACGACATGAGCCTTGGCGTGGCCGCGCAGACCTATGTGCTTTTGTCGATTGGGGACGGACTTGTCGCGCAAATCCCGGCGCTGCTTTTGTCCATCGCAACAGCCCTGATCGTCACGCGCGTCTCATCCGCCACGGATATGGGCGAGTTGATTGCCAAACAGGTGAACCTCAGCCGCGCATGGTTGCCCGTCGCAGGGGTCATGACGCTCCTTGGTCTTGTGCCGGGGATGCCGAATTTCATGTTCCTTTTGGGCGGGGGTGCGGCGGCGGCGGCCGCATGGTTTGGGCATAAACGGGAAAAGGCTGCGGCTTTGGCTGACGCTGTCGCCAATGGACTGCCCGCTCTGCCGGGTATGGATGGCGCGACGGCAGGCTCCGGCCAGCCAGAGGCGATCACCGCCGATGATGTGGCAGATCACGCCCCGATTTCCTTGCAGATTGGCTATGGGCTGATCCCCTTGACCGGGGATGGTGATGGGGCCGGAAATGGCCAATTGGTCAGCCGGATCACCGCGATCCGCCGGGATGCCAGCCGTGCCCTTGGTTTTGTGGTGCCGGGGGTGCGTATCCGCGATGACCTCACCCTCGCCCCCAATCAGTATCGCATCCGCGTGGGTCAGGCGATCATGGCCGAAGATCAGGTCTATCCGGATCGCAAACTGGCCATTCCCGGAAACGGGTCCACCCGCAAACTCAAGGGGATCGAGGTCAAAGATCCGTCTTTTGGGTTGGACGCTGTCTGGATCTTGCCACATCAACTGCCCGAGGCCGAGGCCGATGATCACGTGGTGGTGGAGCCGGATTCGGTGATCGCCACGCATCTAAGTCAGATCATCACCAAACACGCGGCGCTTCTGATTGGCCCAGATGAGGTGCAATCGCTCCTTGATACGCTGTCAAAGGTTGCGCCGACGCTGGTCAATGGCGTGGTGCCAAAACTGGTTCCCTTGCATCAGTTCACCACCGTCCTGCGCACCCTTTTGGCCGAGCGGATGCCGATTGCGGATATGCGGCGCATTCTGGAGGGGCTTGCAGATCTATCCTCGCGCAACCTGACGCCCCCCGATATGGCCGAGGCCCTGCGCCCGGCGCTGGCACCCTTGCTTTTGCAGCAGATTGCCCCCCTGTCGCAGCCGCTTCCCCTGATCACGCTGGAGCCAGAGTTGGAACAGCTTTTGCTGCGGGCGCGTCGCAATTCCGGGAATGGCGGGGCGGGTGGGGAAGACGGTCTGATGATTGATCAGGGCCTTGGCCAAAAGATCCTGACCTCGCTCAGTTCTGCGCTGGACAAGGTGTCGGATCAGGGCCGCACGGCGGTTGTGATCGTGGCAGGGGGGCTGCGCCGCCCATTGGCTGTTTGGTTAAGGGCGCATCTGCCAGATGCGATTGTAATGGGAATCAACGAGTTGCCAGAAACTCGACGGATCGAGGTGGTGGCGACCGTCGGCGGTCAGCCGGGCCTTCCGGGGGCGCGATGATGACCCACAGTGTATGTAGGAGTAACAAGCGATGACAGTGATCACGGCACGTGGGAATGACAGTTCCGAGGCGATGGACGAGGTCATCCGCAGGCTTGGTGTCAACGCCTACATTCTGTCAACGACTGTCCGCAACGGAATGGTCGAGATCAAGGCCGCGTCAGAACTGGAAGAGACGTCCGGGTCAAAGAGTGCGCCCCGCGAGGCGTCGGTAAAAATCGAAACCCGTTCGGGCGAGTCGATGACCGAACGGGCGCAACGGTTCTCGGATCTGTTGGAGGCCCGGTCAGACTGGGCAGAACCCGTTGTCCTGCGCCCTGTGGTCCCACCCCGGCGCACACCTTGGTCGCAGGTTTCGCCCATGTCCCGTCATGCGGCACTTGTTGATCGGCTGGAGGCACAGTTGCTGTCCCCCGATCCGCTGCCGATCGGGCAGCTTTTGCCGCGAACCATCATTGTGGGCCCGCCCGGCGGGGGAAAGTCACTTTTGGCCGTGCGACTGGCCGCAGCGGCCTTGCTGGCAAATCGGTCTCTCCAACCTCGATTGATTGCCCCTCGGATTGCCAATCTTTTGTCGGATGATCGGCTGCGGGGATGGTCGCGGCTGATTGGCCTGACGCCAGAGCGCCCGCTGGTTGGCGATTTGTTGCAAGCGGACGAAGGGTCCGTCCCGGAACCGCTACGACCCCAGATTTTTGACCTTTCTGACGTTTCTCAGGCCGCGCCGGACCTTGTTGCAGCGCTGATCCGAACGATGAAAAGTGAAGTCGTCCTTGCCCTGCCGGTCGGTCTGTCGCCCCGCCGGACGCTGCGCGAGGTCTCGCGCTGGTCAGCGCTGTCGCCGCGCATTTGTCTGACGTTTTGCGATTCATCGGGCCCCGACCGCACCCAGATGACCGCGCTGGTCGAGGCTGGCGTGCGTTTGTCGCGTGCCGCGGGCGGAACCGGAGTGATTGATACTCTTTTGGTGCCACTGCGTGCTGACTTGGCACGCTGGGTGCAAGAGGAAGCCAACGAAGACGAACACGAAAAAACGGAGTCCCTCCCATGACCTTTCTGTCGAAAGGATATCCGGAACAGGCGCAAAGTCCCGAGCGGCTGGTCGTCAGCCACATGAACCTTGTTCGCAAGATTGCATGGCACATGCACGGCCGCGTCGGGCGGATGATCGAGATCGATGATCTGCTGCAAATCGGCTATATCGGCCTTGTCGATGCAAGCCTGCGCTACGTGCAAAAAGACGGTGTCAGTTTTGCCGCCTATGCAAAGATCCGCATCAGGGGGTCTATTGTCGATTATCTGCGGTCCAACTCGACCATGTGTCGCGCCACAATCGCCATGCACCAAAAGGTGAAAGCCGCGACAACGCGGATGGAGCATGAGTTGATGCGGGCACCCAGCGTGCCGGAACTTGCTGAAAATCTGGAGATGTCGATCCCCGAGTATGAGCAATGGCAGACCCAGTTTGCCACGCGTCAGATCAGCTCGCTGGACGAGGTTTATACGGATCACTCGATCCTGTTTACCGACAATGCCGTTTCAGCCGAGGATCGGGTTCAGCAAGACGAGCTGAAGAAGATGCTGCAAGATGCCCTGAGCGAACTTCCCGAGCGCGAGGCTTTGGTCTTGCAGCTTTACTACGTCGAAGAACTGAACATCTACGAGATCGCGGATATCCTTGGGGTGACGACAGGGCGTGTGTCGCAAATCAAGAAAGCGGCTGTAGATCGGCTGCGGATCGGGATCGCTGCGCGGCAGGGGGAAGACGCGGCCTAAGCCGCGCCCGACAAGATTGGTGTGACAGAGGCCGCATGCGCCATCCGGCGGACCCAAATGGCCGCCTGTGCCCTGATTGTGGTGGCAAAGTCCGGGATATGCGCTTGGGCCGCACGAATGCCAATGCTGCGGATTGGCTCGGCCTTGGGGTCGTCAGGAAGATCAAGCCACTCTTCGCTATTGGAAAGGCGCAGCTGGGGCTTTCCATCTTGCACGCGCACCCACCAGTGAAAACTGCCCAGATCAAACCGATGCAGATCGGGGCCCCCACTGGGATCAAGCAGGCGAACGGTGTGCATCGATATGTAGTCGCCCACCACGTCGGAACTGCGGGTCAGAATCTCCGCCCCGATATCGGCCCAGCCAGCGCTTCGGTCCAGATCAAGCAGAACCCAATCCTTGTCTGTGTGCAGCCGAAACGCGAGGGAGTCTTTGATTGGTCCATCGGCAATCTCGAACAGCTTTTCCCCACAGCGGATTTGGGCAAAGGGGACTGCCTCCAGCGAACTTGTGCTGGGTGGGTCCGATGGCCACGATTGTGTCTGCGTATCGGGTTCGGCAAAGGCCGCAAGGCCAAGGGAAAGCGACTGCACCAGACTGCGTCCTTCGGGTGTCAGAAAAAACTGATCCTCTGCGACGGTTGCCAAGCCCGCGATCCGTAACGCCGTTCGCTCCACTGACAGGGGGCGGGCGTCAGAGGCGATGCGCAGCAGCCCGATCAGCAGATGAGAGGCCGCCTGATCATCGTAGTCCCCCAAAGACTCGACCAAGCCAAGCAATTTCCTTGCCGCCTGCACCGGGGCTGCCGCAGTGGCCGCAGCTTGCCGCGCGGCCAAAGGCTCCAGCAAACTGCGCGCCATATCGGGAAGATGGTCTGCAAGGTCCAACAACTCTTGCGCCGTGACGAACGTTGGTGCCGGTTCGGCCTGTGGCATGGGTCACTCCTGTAACTTCTTGACTGATAACGGCTTGGTCGTTGGCCGATTTAGCGGCGGCCCGGTTCTGGACAGGGACTGCGTCGCATGGCAAACAAGCGCGATCCATAAGGGGATGCCAAATGGCCGAAATGATGCCCCAGAAACGAGTTGAGCCCCTGACACGCGCAGACAAGACGCGGATTGCCGCCCGTGTGCTCCGCACCGAGGCAGAGGCCCTGCTTCAGATGGCCGAGGCTGTGCCCGCCGATTTTTCAAACGCTGTCGAGGCGATTTTGGAAGCCAAGGGCCGTGTGGTGTTGTCAGGAATCGGAAAATCCGGGCATGTGGCGCGCAAGATTGCGGCTACGCTTTCCTCGACTGGGACGCCAGCAATGTTCGTCCATCCGGCCGAGGCGAGCCATGGCGATCTGGGCATGGTCACACCGTCAGACATCTGCATCCTTTTGTCCAACAGCGGCGAGACGTCGGAATTGCGCGATCTGATCGCCCATTGCGCAAGGTTTGATATCCCCTTGATCGGCATGTCAAAAGCCGAAGACAGCGCCTTGATGACTGCTGCAGATTTCCGGCTGACAATCCCTGATCTGCCAGAGGCCTGTTCGATCGGCATGGCACCGACCACATCGACCACTTTGATGATGGGCTTGGGTGATGCGCTGGCCGTTGCCCTGATGGAGGCGCGGCGGTTTGAAGTGGAAGCCTTCCGCAACTATCATCCGGGCGGCAAACTGGGCGCACAGCTTACGCCCGTGCGGCAAATCATGTATGGCGCGGAAAAGGTGCCCTTGGTGCGTGTCGATACCGCCATGCAAGAGGTGATCTTACAGATGACGGCCTTTGGCTTTGGCGTGGCCGGGGTCGTGGATGATGCGGGCATCTTGGTCGGCGTTGTCTCGGACGGGGATTTGCGCCGCAATATGGCCGGGTTGATGGATCGTGTGGCGGGGGATGTGGCCAACAGATTGCCCGTCACCGCGGGGCCGCAAACTTTGGCGGCAGAGGCGCTTGCCCTGATGAACCGTGCCAAGATCGGCGCGCTGTTTGTGGTGGATGAGGGGCGTCCCGTGGGGATCTTGCACCTGCATGACCTTTTGCGCATTGGCGTAATGTGAGGATTTGATGGACCAGACCGTTGTAACCGTGGGCGAAGTGGTGATCGGGGGGGCGAACCCGATTGCGCTGATCCTTGGCCCCTGCCAGTTGGAAAGCCACGCCCATGCCCGCATGATGTGCGAAGGCATCCTTGCGGCCTGTGCGCCGACAGGCACCAAGTTCATCTTCAAGGCCAGCTATGACAAGGCCAACCGCTCTTCGATTGGAACCGAACGTGGGTTGGGTATGGAAAAGGGGCTGGAGATTCTGGCCGCGATCCGCGCCGAATATGGCGTGCCCGTGCTGACCGATGTGCATGAACCGGGCCATTGTGCCATCGCGGCGCAGGCGGTGGATGTGTTGCAAATCCCCGCCTTTCTGTGCCGCCAGACCGATCTGTTGCTGGCCGCAGGCGAAACCGGATTGGCGATCAACGTCAAAAAGGGCCAGTTTCTGGCGCCTTGGGATATGAAGAACGTGGCGGCCAAGGTCGAAAGCACCGGCAACCGCCGGATCATGCTGTGCGAACGCGGCACCAGCTTTGGCTATAACACCCTCGTCACCGATTTTCGCGGTCTGCCCACGATGGCCGAAACCGGCTGGCCCGTGGTGTTTGATGCGACCCATTCGGTGCAGCAGCCCGGTGGGCTTGGCGGGTCCAGCGGCGGGCAGCGGCAGTTTGCGCCCGTGCTGGCGCGCGCCGCCTGCGCGGTTGGCGTATCGGCCCTGTTCATCGAGACACACGAAGACCCCGATCGTGCACCCAGTGACGGGCCCAATATGATACCACTGACGGAAATGGCGGCACTGATTGCCAATCTTCGGGCGTTTGATGCCCTTGCAAAGGGGTTGTGAATGGACGTCTGCATCATCATCCCCGCGCGCTATGCCAGCGTCCGTTATCCGGGCAAACCCTTGGCCACGCTGAAAGGTGCCTCGGGCGTCTCGCGGACCTTGATCGAACGGTCGGTGATGGCGGCGCGGGGGGCCTCGGACGGCCTGATACCGATTTACGTGGCAACCGATGACGACCGCATCGCGGAGGAGGCCCGGCGGATCGGGGCGGATGTGATCATGACCTCGGAAAGTTGCCGCAATGGCACCGAGCGGGTGGCCGATGCCATGGCGCGGGCCGGGATCAGCGCCGATATCATCGTGAACCTGCAAGGTGATGCCCCCCTGACGCCTGCGCATTTTGTCACCGCATTGATTGCAGCGATGCGGGCAGACCCCGGCATTGGCATGGCGACGCCTTGTCTGCGCTGTGATCCGGAAACGGTGACCAACCTTCTGGCCGACCGGGCCAATGGGCGGGTGGGGGCCACGACGGTGGTGGCGGACCGTGCCAGCAATGCGCTGTATTTTTCAAAAGAAGTCATTCCCTTTACCAATGGCAAGGGCGTGATCAACGGCGTGGTGCCGGTGTTTCACCATGTGGGCGTCTATGCCTATCGCCCGGCATCTCTGGCATCCTATCAGACGTGGGAACCGGGTCCGCTGGAGGCGCTGGAGGGGCTGGAGCAGTTGCGTTTCCTTGAAAACGGCCACCCCATTCGGATGGTCGAAGTGTCTGCTCCCGGTGCGGTTTTCTGGGAATTGAACAACCCAAACGATGTGCCCCTGATCGAAGGCTACCTTGCACGTATGGGGTGGGAATAAGGGGGCCAGCCATGGCCCCCTCGCTTTGGTTCGGCCGTCCGATGACTACGCGGGCACGTTCAGCGTTCCGGCCTCAATCGCGGCACTAAGCTCGGATGGGTCCACTGATCCGTTTGCATCAAGGTCCAGTGTGGCAAAGACCTCCTCACTCATATCGGGCCATACGGTTTGCAGTTCCATCAAGGACCACGCGCCGGAACCATCGGAATCAGCGATGTCTGGCAAGGTGGCTTGTGCCGATGCAAGACCTGCAAAAAGTCCAAGGCCGACAATCAGGGGCATGAAGATTTTTTTCATGATCTCTTCCTTTTTCATCAGACGAGGGCATCAGTACCCCCGTCAACCGCAGAGCTAGGCGGATCAGGAACAGCATTCCATAGGTGGCAAATTACTGTCGCCTCAGGCGGATTTCCCCCGCCATTTCTGCAAAAATCGGGAACATATTCTTGCCTGTCCGCAGATATCGGCCTTTTCCTGCGGATCAGACTTCGCACAAAGCGCGGGTTTGCGCCGGGGGAATTTCGTTTCTCGCCCCGCGACGATTCCCCACAATTCCCCGGATAGGACAAGTCTGCGCCCTTATCCTGCCTGATTTCGACGTCAATAAGGACGCATAAACCCGATTAGCGCGTCCTGGGGGAAAAATGGATCGTCTGACTGAAATGGAGGCCTTTGCCACGGTCGTAGACCAAGGCGGCTTCACTGATGCGGCCAAAAAGATGGGCATTTCGAAATCTGCCGTTTCGAAGCACGTCTCGGCCCTTGAGGCGCGCCTTGGGGCGCGGCTGCTGAACAGGACCACCCGTCGCGTCAGCCCGACGGAGATTGGTCTTGCCTATTATGACCGCGCCCGGCGGGTGCTGAATGATGCGGGAGAGGCAGATGCCTTGGTCACATCCATGCAAAGTGCGCCGTCCGGCCTTTTGCGGATCAGCGTGGCCACGGATTTTGGTGTGAACCTGTTGTCGCCCATTCTGGGGGATTTCTTGCTGGAATACCCCGATATCACCGTCAACATGGTTTTGAACAACCGTTATGTCGAGTTGATCTCCGAAGGGTTCGATCTGGCGATCCGTGTCGGAGACTTGGAAGACTCGTCCCTGCGTGCCCGCAAACTGACCGATACGTCAAAGCGTATGATTGCCTCGCCCAGCTATTTTCAGCGCTACGGGCGCCCCCTGAAAATCGACGATCTGAATGACCACAAGCTTTTGCATTATTCCAATCAGGCAAACGGCAATGTTTGGAAAATCACGGCACCATCAGGTGAAAAGCGTCAGGTCAGAACGGCGGGCTGGTTGACGGTGAATGATGGTCAATCCTTGTTGAATGCGGCGGTCTCGGGTCTGGGGATCGCCTATCTTCCCAGCTTTTTGTACTATGACGCCCTCAAGGATGGCTTGGTGGAAGAGGCTCTTCCCGGCCTGCCCACAGAGGTGCTTGGCATTTATGCCGTTTACCCACCCGGCCGCTTCACGCAGCCAAAGGTTCGCGCTTTCATTGATTTTCTGGCCCGCCGGTATTCCGACAAGGGCCCCGATCTGTGGTGATATCCGCCTGAGCGTTCCCTTAGGGCGAAACTTGGGTCGAGGTCATGATGACTTCGACCCGTCTGTTTTTCTGGCGCCCATCTTCTGTCACGTTCGAGGCGCGGGGCGACAGATAGCCAACGCCCTCTGCCTCCATCTGGGCCGCAGGGATGGCGTAATTGGCGATCAACCGCTGGCGCACGGATTGCGCGCGCTTGCGAGAGAGGGCGATATTTCCCTCCAACCCGCCCGAGGCGTCTGTATGGCCCACGATGGCCACGCGCAGGTCCGGGTTTTCTGTCAGCCATGCCGCGAGTTCCGCCAAAGACTCATAGGCCCCCTCGCTCAGGCTTGAGGTGCCAGAGGCAAAGATCAGATCGTCCAAAGCAACCGAGTCGCCCGCCACCAGACGCACACCGATCTGTCCGGCCGCACCCTCAGTTTCAGCCGTGTCCACAATCGGGCGGGCCAATGCCACGGGTTGCGCCCCACCACCGGCCTTGGTCGATGCTGTCAGCACAGGGGGTGCACCCACGGTGCCGCCGATGTGTATCATCTGCACAAAGCCCGCCGAAGAACTGCGGCTGACGACCAGACTGACGGCCTCATCCCCCCTGCGGGCCGAAAGAAAGCGAAAATCGCCAAGGTCCACATGCATTTCAGGTTCGGGCAGGATGCTGGTGTTGTAGCGAAAATCAAAGCCGCCGCAGTCCACAGTTCCACATTCGAAAAGCGTGGCAAACCCTTCGTCCAGCAATTGGCTGCGCAAGGGGGCAAGGATTTCAAGGGTGCTCAGGCCCGGCGTATCAATACGCCACGCGGTCTGGGTCATGGGCCCCTCAATCCGCTGGTTCGGGATTTGACCGTCAGAAAACGGGCCGGTCGGCAGGGCATATGAGGTCAGGGTTTCGCTGCGATCGGCGGCATGTGTGGCGGTTTCGGGCAAACGCAGTGTCAGGGCCTGCGCATGGCCGACCGATGTGGCAAGCCAGGCAGCCAGTGCCATGCCCAGCGATTTGCGATATCCTGCCACGTGTTGCCGTGCCCTTTTTGGCCCAATTCGGGCTTATTTCTGCCGATAGTGATAGTCTCCCACAACTTCCATCTTCAGGGAAGCATAGAGCGCCCGTGCCGGCGTGTTTGCGACCGTCACCACCACAGACAGCGTGTCTGCCCCGTTTTGTTGCGCCCAGACAGCCGCTGCCCGCATCATATTGTGCGCGGAACCTTGCCGACGGGCGGTGGGGGCCACCTCAAGGGCGTGCAACATGGCCGTCGTGCCGTGCAGGGCGACAAAGGCTACCCCGGTTGGCCGGTCATTGCTGCGCGCAAGGATGGCACATTTCGGCCCCGCTGCACGGTCCATCACAGCCAGCCGTGCAGGCCCGATCCCTGCCTCATCCCAGATTTGCCGGCAGATGGCCAAGGGCGGCCAATGGGCAAAGGCCGCCATACCCGCAGGGGCCGGGTCAGCCAACTGGCCCGTTGGTGCGGCATAGGCAAGGACAGGGTCCTTTATCCGATAGCCCCGCGCCTGAAGCGCCTGATCCAGAAGCGCATCTTGGGCACGTATCAAGAAAAGATGACCCTGACCAATCTGCGCCATGGCCTCTTCGGCCATGGGGATATCCTCATCCGACCACGCGCCCTCGGCCGTTGCGGCAGACACGCGCTGACCGCCACCTTGACCATCGCGAATGGTCCAAGGGCCAAGCCGACTCTCGCTGGCGGCAGGCCAAGTCGCGGCCATGACGTCAGCCAGAAGCGCCGGGGAAATCATGCAAACAGCCCAGCCAAACGCACCATGGCCGCGTCAATCCGGGCCGGATCGGTGCCACGCACGACAAGATTGGTGCCAAACGCGCCATTTTGGTTGAAGGGATAAGAGCCCATGGTCAGATCGGGAAACTCTGCCGCCAAGGCAGCAAAAGGCGTGGCCACATCCCCTTCACCTCGGTCGACACGCAACGATTGGCTCAACAGCGGATCTCCCCCGGTAAGGGTGGGCAAGACCGAGGCGACCATCGCCTCAAACACCCGTGGAACGCCCGCCATCACATGCACATTCCCGATGCAAAAGCCGGGTGCCGTGCTGATCGGATTGTCGATCAAAATGGCCCCATCCGGGATGCGCGCCATACGCTGGCGGGCGGCGTTGAACTCCATCCCGCTGCGATCATAATGCGCTTGCAAGAGTGCCATGGCATCGGCGCGATGGGTGATCGGTGTTTCAAACGCCGCCGCAATCGCGTCAGCGGTGATGTCATCATGGGTTGGCCCGATGCCGCCACTGGTGAAAACATGGTCAAAGCGCGTGCTCAGGGCGCGCACTGCGGCAATGATCGCCTCCATCTCATCCGAGACGACGCGCGCCTCCATCAGGCGGATGCCGTGGCGGGTCAATTCGCCTGCCAGAAAGTTCGTATTGGAATCGCGGGTCCGCCCGGACAGGATCTCATCCCCGATCACAAGCATCGCTGCGGTTGGATTTGCCATTCCCATCATCCTTTGCGTGGTTCCCAATCTGGGTATAAGGCGCGGATCAAGGCTTTCAAAGCCCCCAGCGTGCCTTGTTATGCTGGCGGCCTCTGGTCAATCCAAAGCGTTTTGCCTATTTAGGGTCAAGACAGAAGGAGCGGCAGGTGGAAGACACACGCGGACGCATCACGCGCGAAGGCATTCGGATCTATGAAGACTCCGATTTCGTGGGCATGCAACGGGCCGGAAAAATTGCGGCCGAGATCCTTGATATGGTGGCGCCCTTGGTTAAGCCGGGGGTGACGACCTCTGTCATTGACGATTTTATTCGGGAAGAGATTGAACGGCGCGGGGTGGTCTCGGCCACCATCGGCTACAAGGGGTATCAGCACGCCTCATGTATTTCGGTCAATCACGTGGTTTGTCACGGGATCCCCGGGGCAAAGGTTCTGGCCGATGGCGATATTCTGAACGTTGACGTGACTGTGATCGTCGATGGGTGGTTTGGCGATACGAGCCGCATGTATGCCGCGGGCAATCTGGGCCGCAAGGCCGAGCGATTGATCGAAGTCACGCATGAGGCGCTGATGCGCGGGATTGCGGCGGTTAAGCCGGGAAATACCTTTGGCGACATCGGCTTTGCCATTCAGGCCTATGTCGAGGCCAATCGGATGAGTGTGGTGCGTGATTTTTGTGGCCATGGTTTGGGACGCGTCTTTCATTCGCCACCCAATGTCTTGCACTATGGCCGTCCGGGCAGTGGCGCTGTCTTGGAAGAGGGGATGTTTTTCACCATCGAGCCTATGGTTAATCTTGGGCGTCCAGAAACGAAAGTGCTGGCCGATGATTGGACAGCCGTCACCCGTGACAAATCCCTTTCCGCCCAATTCGAACACTCGGTTGGCGTTACAGCAACGGGCTGCGAGATTTTTACCCTCTCGCCGGCGGGCAAGTTCCATCCAACCTGGGGTTAGACTGGCGGGCTGCACCGGGCTCAGTTCACGATAAACTCGGCGTGCAGGGCCCCTGCGGCCTTTATGCTTTTGAGGATGTCGATCATGTCATGCGGGGCGACGCCGAGGGCGTTCAGGCCCGCAACCAGTTCTGACAGCGATGTGCCACCCGTAACCTCGGCAAGGCCCGTTCCGGGTTCTTGGTTGATGTTTGCATTGGTGCGCGGCACCACCACGGTCTCGCCCTCGGCAAAGGGGTTCGGCTGAACGACCGTGGGGGCCTCTTCGATCCTGAGGGTGAGGTTGCCTTGTGCCACGGCGACACGGCTGATCCGGACATCTTCGCCGATGACAATGGTGCCTGACCGCTGATCCACCACCACACGCGCCCGCATTTGCGGTGAAATGGCCAGATTTTCAATGCGCCCCACCACATGGGCCGGTGAGCGCATGTTGGCTGCATTCACATCCAACTCAACCGTGCCGGAATCAAGCATTGTGGCAACCCTGCGCCCAAACTCGCGGTTCAAACTGGCCTCAATCCGGCCTGCGGTGGTGAAATCGGGGCTGCGCAAGGCTAGACGCAAGGAATTGAGGGTGGTGAAATCAAAGTCAACCTCACGCTCCACCCGTGCCCCAGCAGGGATCACCCCTGCCGTTGGCACCCCTTGGACGACGCGCGCGGCATCGCCCTCGGCCACGACGCCACCCGCGATGATGGTGCCCTGTGCGACGGCATAGATTTGCCCATCGGCCCCGTTCATCGGGGTCATCACCAAGGTTCCGCCCAGCAGGCTTTTGGCATCCCCAATGGCCGACACGGTCACATCAATGCGGCCCCCCGCGCGGGCAAAGGCCGGAAGTTCCGCTGTGACGAATACGGCGGCCACGTTCTTGGGGCGATAGGCCTCTCCCGCGACATTGACACCCAGACGCTCCAGCAGGTTTGACATGATCTCTTCGGTGAATGGGGCATTGCGGATCCCGTCGCCTGTGCCATTCAACCCGACCACAAGGCCGTAGCCCACCAGATCGTTGCCGCGGACCCCGTCGAATTCGACCAGATCCTTCAGCCGGATTTCCTCCGCCCCGGACATCCCGGCAAAGACCAGAAAGAACGACGCGACCAAGGGCAAAAGATGGCGCAACGGGCGCAGGACAGTGCACGAAAGGACTGTGGTCATCGGATGAAATCCGTCAGGTTCAGCCGCGACATGCGAGCGGTGATCGAATACACCATCTCAAGGTTGGTCTGGACCGCCTCCAGTTCTGTGGCAAGTGTATAGGGATCAGATCCAACAAGGTCGGCCTGTGCCATTTCAAGGCTGAGCAATTCCGCCTGATTGCGCGACTGCACGGTTTCAAGCCGCCCTTCGCTGACACCAAGGCGGGCGGCGAGACTGACCAAACTGTCTTGCCCGCCCAAAATCGCCTCCCCCGCGCGATTGGCAAGGGCCTTGCGCTCCCGATCCGAAAATCCAAGCGCTGAATCATCGACCAAAGCGGCTGTCGCAAGGCCCATCAGGGCGCTGCGAAAGGCCGGATCATCCGCCGTAACCCCAAGCCAGACCGCATCATTTTGCGAAACAGGCAGGTCCTCCAGCGCGGGGCCGCCTTGATAGACGGTGCTGCTATAGCCAGCCGGGGCATCGAACCAAGCAGAAATGCGGGTCATCGCCTCATCCGCGGTCGTGACCCCGGCCAGTTCCGTTCGCAACGCCCCGAGCAAGGTATCCATGCCAGAGACCGCACGTCCATCAACGGCAGTCCCTGCAAGCAAGGTGCGGCCAGAGGAGGAGGTATTCATCGCCTCAAGCACACCGGACAGGCGAGAGCGGGCCTCGCCCCCGATCAGGGCGGGCACATCACCATTGCCGTTTAGCGGGGCCCCGATCAGGCTGCCGACCATGGCTTGGGTGTTTTCGGACACAAAGCCAATGACGCCCTGAATTGTTGCGGATTGAAAGGCGGCATCCTTGGCAACCGATTGAAACCCATTCAAAAGCTGGTGCACGCGCGAGAGGGACGACAGCCGCCCCATGTCGCCCGACAGCGCCGCGCCGACATCGCTCAACCGGCCCGAGGTCAATTCCTGCGCAATCCTGACAGAGTCAGTTTTCAGGCGCGAGGTCTGGGCGCGCAGCATGAAATTCTGCGCCAAGTCACCAAAGGATACCATTGTCATGCTCAAATCCCCAAAATGGTCTGAATCATGTCATCCACAGTCTGGATGACGCGGGCATTGGCGGCATAGGCCTGCTCAATCTGCAGCAGGCGCTGTATTTCATCATCTGTATCAACGCCGTCGCGCAGCAATTCGGTGCGCAACCCATCGGCCCGTGCGGTCGCAAAGCTGGCCTCGGTCTCAGACGACAGGCGCCGAACCGTGACAGAAGAGACCAGTTCCGATGCAAGATCGGCGAATTTGCGGGCCCCGGCTGTAAATCCCCCCGACGCAGGCGCACGCGCTGCCGTCAGCGCCCCAGACCAAGCGGTGATTTGGCCCGAATATCCGGGGGCACCAGCGCTTGCAGCACCCAACCCATCGCGCAGCCGCCACAGGGCGCCACCGCTTTCGGGTTGCACCAGATCCGTCAGTCGCAAGCGCCCGGCAAGGCCAGTTTCGGACAGGGTGTCAAAGGGCGCGCCGTCGTCGGTAAAGAGGCCAGCAGCACCGGGAATTGCGGTTGGATCAAGGCCGGGTGTCTCAAATCGTTCGATCAGGTCGCGGGCAATGGCGTCGATCTGGATCTGGCTTTCCGGCGCGATGCGGTCGCGCAGGTCAAACAGGGCAGAGAGGCTGCCCTCGCCCAATCTGCCGCCCGCGGGGGATGTGCTGACCGCTTGTCCGTTCACCGTCAGCCCTGACAACGCAGCCGAGGCAAGCGTCATGTCCGGGGTGATGAAACCTGTTGCAGTAAAGCCAAGTATTGAAGGCCTGCCATCCAGCAAGATGCTTCCCCCGGTGGTGTAGAGCGCGACCTGACCGTTGTCGCGGGCCACCTCACGCAAGGGGACAATGCCGGAAATTCGGTCGATCAGCTGTTGCCTTTGATCCATCAAGGCTGTTGTGTCCTGACCTGCCACCGTTGAAACGCGGATCTTCTTATTGATGTCGGTGACACCCCGAAGGGCGCTGTTTACCTGTTCAACCTGTAGGGCGATGCTGGCATCGGCGGATTGGCGGGCCTGTTGAATCTGGTCTGAGGTATCGGTCATTCCTTGCGTCAACCAGCGCGCCGCATCAACGACGGCGGCCAGCCGCGCCTCTGATTCCGGGCGGGCGGCGGCTTCGATCAGGGATTTTTCCAACGCCGCAATCCGCCCGGAAAGAGAGCTTGCCTGATCCGGGGTTCCCAGCGCTTTCTCAAACTGGAGCAGGAAGTCCTTGGTGGTATCCCGAGAGCCCAGACTGGCGTTTGACAGGCGCAAATCCTGCAGCAAGCCCCGGTTCACATGACGCGTGACGCCGTTGATGGTCACGCCCACGCCTGTCATGCCGATGAACCGAGAGGAAAGGTTGACCTCTCGCCGCGCGTAACCCTCTGTCAACGCGTTTGAAACATTCGAAGCGGCGACCTCGGCCATGCGTGAATTCGCCGTCAGGCCAGAGAGGGCCGAAGAAAGCGCGGATGAGATGCTCATGCCTCAACCCCCCGGTTAACGTTTGATGTTCGTGGTTTCCTGAAGCATCTCATCCACGGTTTGGATGACCTTGGCATTCGAGGAATAGGCCCGCTGCGTCTGAATCAGTGCCGTCAGCTCTGCCGCGACATCGGTGGTTGATCCTTCGCGGGCATAGCCGATGATGCTGCCCGTGGGGCCATCACCCGCATCCCACAGGAAAAACGAACCCGAGTCGGTCGAGACCTGATAGGTCTGGTTGTTCAATGCGGTCAGGCCGTTGACATTGGGCACATCGACCAGAGGGATCTGATAGATGCGGCGGATGAATCCGGTATCATAGCTGGCCATGATATAGCCGTTTTCATCGACCTCGACCCCCATCAGATTGCCAACCGGAGAGCCATCTTTGGTGATCGCAGTCGGGGCGAAACTGTCGGAAAGCTGGGTCAGCCCATTGGGGTCCGCCAGCTTGCCGATTGTCATCGTGATCGGGCCACCGGCGACCGTCAGATCAAGGGTGCCGTCGACGGCACTATACGCGCCCCCGGAAATCGCGGTGACCGAAGCCAGTGTGCCGCCTGCGCCACGGGTATCGTCAAAGGTCAGGTCGTATTCCCCGATGATCGCGCCCGCCGAGGCGCTGTCGCGGATCACCATCGTCCAACTGTTGGAGGACCCCGTCGCGGGAACGACCGGGGTAAAGGTGATGTCGAGGGATTCCGAGGTGCCAAGGTTGCCGAAATATTCCACCGAAACCGGCAAAACCTCACCCGAGGCCCCGGCCTCTGTTTCGGTCGCGGGAAGGTTGACGCCCAAGGCCATCACAGTCGTCGGGTCCCCCGCAGTCTGGTTGGCGTTGATCACAACCGGTTGCAGGCCCGTCACGGTATCGCGCGGGAAAGTAGAGATCGACCCATCTGCATTTGCAGGCCAGCCCAAAAGCACCAGACCGGATTCGGTGCGCAAGACCCCATCGGGATCGGTTCGGAATGACCCTGTGGTGGTCATCATCAAGGGTTGCTCACCGACGCCCCCCCCAATGGAGACCGCCGGCATCACGGGCAGCATCCCGCGCCCCGATACCGCAAGATCCAGCGCATTCGACGTGCCAACGATGGAGCCGCGTTCATCTATCAGTCGCAAGGATGAGGCGCGCACGCCCCCCGCAGAATAAGATCCTGCCCCCCGCGAATTGGAAATGACCATGCTTTCAAATTCGGCAGCAGCCCTTTTGTACCCAAAGGTCGAAGAATTCGCGATGTTGTCCGAGATGGTGGCCAATCGGGTTGCATTCGCAAACAGACCCGCCACGCCCGCGTTCAGCGAGGAAGAAATCGTCATCGATACCGCCTTTCTACAGGTAGATGCCGCTATGTGGCCTCACCCTGCATCAAGGCGATTAACGCCCAGCTAATGCTTTCAATTTGATCGATTTCCCTAGCGGTCGCGGCGCAGCAAGATCACTTCCAAACGGTTGTTGCGGATCACCGAAGGGTCTGGAGTCAAAGGCTTTCTGTCGGCAAAGCCGGAAACTCGCTGAAATCGCTCGTCTGACAGGCCTTGGGCAATCAGCAGGTCACGCATGGCTTGCGACCGGTCGCTTGAAAGGGGCCAGACCGGATTCTCCAGCAAGACGGTCGGATAGCTGCGGACATATCCATTGACTGCGATCTCATTCGTCGTGGCGTCCAACACGCTGGACAAAACCTGCGCCAGTTCGCGCAGCGGGTCCGAAGGATCCGCGGTTTCCCCTTTGAACAGACGCGCGTTTTCCAGATCGAAAAGTTCGATCACCAAGCCTTCGTCCGTCACGCGGGTCACGACATGGCGCAACAAGCGTTCCATCGTCATGCTCTCCCCACTTCGGGCAAGAAGGGCCTTTTCCACATCGGCCAGTTTGGCCTCTTCGGCGCTTTCGCTGCTGGTTTTGCCGCTGTCATCGCCCCGCGCTTGTTTTTGCTCGGTGGGGCTGGCGGATGTCGCCCCGGTGCCATTTTGGGCCAGCGCATCCTCGGAAAGCACCGAGTCACCGCCAAAAGCGCCGTCACCCCCCCCAGAAATTCGGTTCACCGGAATCGTCGGATTAAAGAAATCCGCAATCCCCTTGCGTTGTTTTTCCGTCGTCGCGTTCAACAGCCACATCAGCATGAAGAAGGCCATCATGGCCGTCACGAAATCAGCATAGGCCACTTTCCACGCCCCACCGTGGTGACCACCGCTAATAACGTTTTTCTTACGCTTGATGATGACTGGCGCGGCATTTACTTGCCCGGCCATCACACACCCATGTTTCACACCCGTTCCCAGATTTACAAGATCTCTGTAAACGGGTGCTTAACACTTTGGATTTGAGGCAATTGGCTATTCAGCCGAGGATCTGGCCCACAGGTTTATATCCTCTTCCGCCGAAACACGGTCAATCTCGGCCAGTTCTGCGGCGGTGAAGTCAAGATTGCCAATGGCACCTGCGCAATCCACCACCTGTTCCGGCCGCGAGGCCCCGATCAGCGCGGTTGTGATCTTGCCATCCCGCAAGACCCAAGCCAGCGCCATCTGCGCCAAGGTCTGGCCCCGCGCCTGTGCAATCGCATTGAGGGCCCGCACGCTTTCAATCGCCCGTGGCGTGATCGTGGCGGGGTTGAGGCTTTTGCCTTGTGAGGCGCGGCTGCCTTCGGGAATGCCGCCCAGATATTTTCCAGTCAGGATACCTTGGGCCAAGGGCGTAAAGGCGATGGAGCCGATCCCAAGCTCTGCCAGCGTTTCGCGCAAGCCATCCTTTTCGACCCAGCGGTTGAGGATGTTATAGCTGGGCTGATGGATCAGGCACGGCGTGCCGAGGCTTTTGAGGATGGCGGCCGCCTCACGCGTTTTGGCGCTGCTATAGCTGGAGATACCAACATAAAGCGCACGGCCTGACCGGACGATGTGGTCCAGTGCCATCATCGTTTCCTCTAGTGGCGTGTCGGGATCAAAGCGGTGCGAATAGAAGATATCGACATAGTCGAGACCCATACGCTTTAGGCTTTGGTCGCACGATGCGATCACATATTTCCGGCTGCCCCATTCCCCGTAAGGGCCACCCCACATCAGATAGCCGGCCTTTGAGCTGATGATCAGCTCATCCCGATGGCTTGCGAAATCGGTTTTCAGGATATCGCCAAAGGCCTCTTCGGCACTGCCGGGAGGGGGACCATAGTTGTTGGCAAGGTCGAAATGGGTGATCCCATGGTCAAAGGCGGTCTGGCAGATATCGCGTTTCGTCTGGTGCGGTGTGTCATGGCCAAAGTTATGCCACAGGCCAAGGGAAATCGCGGGCAGTTTCAGGCCAGAGCCACCGCAACGGCGATAGGTCATGCGGGAATAGCGGTCTGGATGCGGGGTATATGGCATTTAGTCCTCCTGTTGCCACTACCTTTCCATGGCTTTGCTTGGGCTGCAAGTTGCGCCGGGCGTCAGAGCGGGGCACAGTTGTGGAATGAATAATATCACAACCAAAATCTATCACTTTGTCTTGGCCGTCTGGGATCGGGTCGGGACCGGGCATTTCGGACTGATCGCGGCAGGGGTTGCCTTTTACGCCATGTTTGCGGTGTTCCCTGCCATTGCAGCCAGTGTCGCAATCTGGAGCCTTGTGTCAGACCCCGCCGTTTTGGGTAACTATCTTGTGGTCGCCGAACGGTTTTTACCCCGCGATGCGGCGGCACTCGTCCATGCACAGGTCGAAGCCTTGTTGAATACGCCGCGCGCCACCCTTGGGTGGACCACCTTTGTTTCCATCGCAATTGCGCTTTATTCGGCAAGGGCCGGCGTGTCTGCCTTGATCCAAAGCTTGGACGTTGTGCACGGGACAACGCCGCGAGGCTGGCTTTGGGGGTGGGCGGTGGATTTCCTTTTGACCTTTGCTTTGATCCTTGCGCTGTTTGTAGGGCTTGTGACCGTGATCGCGGTGCCATTGTTGTTGGGCTACGTCCCCTTCGGCCCGGCAGAGGCTTGGTTGCTGACTGTTTTGCCTTGGGGCGCGATGTTTCTGCTCGTGCTGACCTGCCTGTCGATCATGTACCGCTTTGGCCCCAATCTGCCCGATGGAGCAGGGGCGCCTTGGGTCAGTGTGGGCGTTGTTGTCGCGGCCTTGACTTGGTCTGGCGTCAGTTTTGCGTTTTCCGCGTATCTTGCGAATTTTGACAGCTACAACCGCATCTATGGGTCCATTGGCGCGGTGGTTGCGCTGATGATGTGGCTGTATCTTTCGGTCTGGTCGGTCTTGTTGGGCGGTGCCATCAATGCCGAACTGACGGCACGGGGGAGGGGCTGAGGGCAGCGGCAGACGTCAGCGTGACTCCCAGACTACGAAGTGTGAATCAATTTGGTCGGTGGAGTGGAAAATGGCAAAATTTGACTGGCATTCTGACACTATTGGTCGGGAAACCCCTGTTGATGAGACCTATAGGTCAACACAGAACGTCCGACGTTTCATGATGGCCGCATGTGGTGCCGGTTTCAGGTTTGACCGGCCTTTCATGCTTTGGATCAAGGATGGCACCCCAAAGACCATGGGGGATGTGGTTTACGAATGGATCAAGCGCCAATCCGTCGCGTGACCGGAACGCCCACCATCGAAGCAGTGCCCAATCTGATCATTGGGCGCAGAAACGGGGCATAGTCATGGCGGGCCGGTTTGATCCGGCCCGCCATGGGTATCAGATGTATTTATTCCAAAGGTTCTCCAGCCGCTCCTGACGGCCCGAGCGTGGCTGCGGTTCTAGCCCCTCGGCGGTTACACGGGTGGCGGCCTCTTCCAGGCTGCCTTTCAGCATCGCCTGCGCGGCGGGGGTTTTCCATCCGGCATAGCGGTCGGCCTTTGCGGCCTCCATCTCACCCGACTCCAGCAAGGCAGCGGCGGCTTTCAGGGCGCGGGCGCAGGTATCCATCCCGCCGACATGGGCAAGGATCAGATCCTCTGGGTCAAGGCTTTGGCGGCGGACCTTGGCGTCAAAGTTGACGCCCCCGGTGGTAAAGCCCCCGGCCTTGAGGATCTCGTAAAACGCCACGGCCTTTTCGGCGTGGTTGTTGGGGAACTGATCGGTATCCCAGCCGGATTGGTAATCGTTGCGGTTCATGTCGATGGACCCAAAGATGCCAAGGCTGGCGGCAAGGGCGATCTCATGCTCGAACGAATGGCCTGCAAGGATGGCGTGGCCCTGTTCGATATTGGTCTGCACTTCCTTTTCAAGGCCGAAATCCTTGAGGAAGCCATAGACCGTGGCCACGTCATAGTCATACTGGTGCTTGCTGGGTTCTTGCGGCTTTGGCTCGATCAGGATCGCGCCCTTGAAGCCGATCTTGTATTTATACTCCACCACCTGCTGCAAGAAGCGGCCAGCGTGTTCGCGCTCGGCCTTCAGGTCGGTGTTCAGCAGGGTTTCGTAGCCCTCACGCCCGCCCCACAGCACATAGTTCTGGCCGCCCAGTTTCATCGTGGCGTCAAGGTTGGCCTTCACGGTTGCCGCAGCATAGGCATAGACATCGGGATCGGGGTTGGTGGCAGCCCCGCTCATCCAGCGGCGGTGGCTGAACAGGTTCGACGTGCCCCAGAGCAACTTGGCCTTATGCGCTTCTTGCTTGGCGGCGATGTAATCGACCATCTCGTCCAGATTGCGTTTGCTTTCGGCAAAGGTGGCACCCTCGGGGCGCATGTCGGCATCGTGAAAACAATAGAAGGGCTGGCCAAGGATATCGAACATCTCAAAGGCCACGTCGGCCTTTAGACGCGCAAGATCCATACTGTCGCCAAACCATGGGCGCTGAAAGGTCTGGGCCCCAAAGGGGTCGCCACCGGGCCATGCAAAGCTGTGCCAATAGGCAACGGCAAAGCGCAAGTGATCCTCCATCCGCTTGCCCAGCAGCATTTCATCCGGGTTGTAGTGGCGGAAGGCAAACTCGCTGGTGGCAGAGGGGCCTTGATAGGTGATGGCGGGGATATCTTTGAAGAAATCGGTCATGAAGAGGTCCTATTCGAGGCGGTGTTCAATGCCATAATGGCGGAGCGGGCAGCACAAAAACCGGCGTGGCCTTCGTCAAAAGCGTCTTTGAGGGCTGCGTCTGGTTCGATGACCCGCGCGATCTTTGGAAGCGTGGCAATCTCTGCCCCGGCACCGCTGGCGGCCATCAAGGCAAGGCGCGCGGCGCCGAAGGCCCCGCCAAAATCGCCTGCGACAGGCACCTGAACCGTGCAGTTAAGCGCGGTGGCTATCGCGCGCAGCCAGTAGTCAGAGCGTGAGCCGCCGCCCACTGCCAAAAGACGCTCGACCTTTGTGCCCGTTGCAGCAAGGGCGTCGCGGCAATCACGGAAGGCAAAGGTCACGCCTTCCAGCACCGCGCGGGTGGCCGCTTGCCGGTCGGTGGCATGTTCCAACCCAAGAAAGGCCCCGCGCACCGAAGCGGAGTTCAAAGGCGTGCGTTCACCCCCCAGATAGGGCAGGAACCGCGTGGCACCGGGTGCCTGCAGCGCGCCCAACTCACCGGTCAGGGTGGCCGCATCCTGACCGACAAGGCCCGCATACCAATTCAGCGCATCGGTGCACGACAGGATCACACCCATCTGGTGCCATGTCTTTGGCAGTGCATGGCAAAAGGTGTGAACAGCCGTGTCGGCATCGGGTTGATAGCCATCATTTGCGGCGAAAAGAACGCCCGAGGTGCCGAGGCTGACAAAGGCATCGCCCGCCCGCACCACGCCAACCCCCACGCCCGAGGCCGCGTTATCACCGCCCCCGCCTGCCACGATCGTTCCCGCCGGAATGCCCCAACGCGCGGCAAGGGCGGTCCGCATCGTGCCCGAAACGGCAGACCCTTCGACCAGACGTGGCATGTGGCTGCGGTCCAGCCCGGTGGCCGTCAGCAAATCATCCGACCAGTCGCGCGCGCCTGTATCAAGCCAGCTTGTTCCCGAGGCATCCGACATCTCGGCCACATGTTCGCCCGTCAGCCAAAGCCGCAGGTAGTCTTTTGGCAACAGCACATGGGCCAACGCGTCGCGGATCTGTGGCTCATGCTTGGCGATCCACATGACCTTGGGGGCCGTAAAGCCGGGAAAGACGATATTGCCGGTCAACCGCCGGAACATCGGATCACCGTCAAGCTCTGCCGCCTCTTCGTGGCTGCGGGTGTCATTCCACAAGATGCAAGGGCGCAGCACCTGATCCGATTTGTCCAGCAGCGTCGCCCCGTGCATCTGGCCCGAAAGCCCGATACCACGCACCCCGCCCAAGCCATGCAAGGACAATTGATCCAACACGGTTTCAGCGGCCGTGATCCAATCGCTGGGGGCCTGTTCGCTCCACCCAGGATGGGGGCGCGTGACGGACAAGGGGGCGGTCGCCTCTGCGATGACCACCTGATCCTCATCCATCAAGATACCCTTGAGGCCAGAGGTCCCAAGATCAAGCCCGATGTACATCTTAGGCAACCTTTTCGGGGGTTTTGCCAAGGATGATCATGCCAAGGATGTCTTCATCAGTTACTTCGTTCACATTCACCGTGCCGACCAATTGGCCGTTTTTCATCACCGATGCGCGATCACACAGCTTCATCACGTTGTGAATGTCATGCTCGATCAGGAAAATGCCAAGCCCCTGCTTTTTCAACTCTTGGATCAGTTCGGCAACCATCTGGGTTTCATGCGGGCCAAGGGCGGCGGTCGGCTCATCCATGATCAGGATCTTGGCATTGAAATAGACCGCGCGGGCAATGGCGACCGACTGGCGCTGGCCGCCCGACAGGGCGCTGACCGGCACGTTGAACTTGCGGAAGTTCGGGTTCAGCCGCGCCATGATCTTGCGCGTTTCCGCCTCCATCCGGCTGTCATCGACAAATCCGGTGGAACTTACCAACTCACGCCCCAAGAACAGATTCGACGCCGCATCAAGGTTATCTGCCAGCGCAAGGGTCTGGTAGATCGTCTCGATGTTCTGCGAGCGGGCATCGCGGGGGTTCTGTATCTCCACCGGGGTGCCGTTGATCAGGATTTGCCCGCTGTCGGCCTGATAGGCCCCTGACAGGCATTTGATCAGCGTCGACTTTCCCGCGCCATTGTGGCCCAACAGGCCCACAACCTCACCGGGATAAAGGTCTACGGTCACATGATCGACGGCCTTGATCCCGCCGAAAGAGATCGAGATATCGCGCAACTCGACCAGAGGTGTGCCTTTATTGGTGGTCATGTCAGTCCCTCCTCACTTGGCGCGGCGGCGATAAACGTTGTCAAGATAGACGGCCAGCACCAACACGGTGCCCACCACGATCTGCTGAACCGCGGTATCAAACCCGATCAGCACCATGCCCGATTTCAGCGATTGCATGACGTAGGCCCCAAGAATGGCACCGTAGATGGTTCCAACCCCCCCGGCCAGCGACGTGCCGCCGATCACGGCTGCGGCGATGACGTAAAGCTCGTCCAGCAGACCAAGCGCGTTGGTGGCCGAGTTCAGGCGCGCACTTGCGATCACGGCTGAAAGGCCAGCCAGCGCCCCCATCAGGGCAAAGATCTTCAGTGTCATCCATTTCACGTTGATGCCCGACAGGGCCGCAGCCTCTGGATTGCCCCCGATGGCAAAGACATAGCGGCCAAACCGCGTGCGGTTCATCAAGATTGTCATGGCAATTGCCACGGCGACCATGATCAGCACCGGGATGGCAAAGCCGTGACTGACGACCACATCTTCGGCCAGGTTTTGCTGGCGCAAAATACCACGGGGCCAAGGATAGGCGTTCACGACCAGCACTGCCCCGGTCACAAGCCCGCAGCCAAGGACGGCCATCGTCACTTCGGCCCACATCGGGCGCAGGGGAAAGTCGTGCCGCTTGCGCGACTGGCGGCCTGACCAGATCAGAAACAGGATCGCCGAGATGGCAATGGCACCTACGATATAGCTGCCGGTTTCGCCGACCGCCCCATAGGGTCCGCCCCCAAGCAGCTGAAAGGTGCTGTCGACGGGTGAGATCGTGCGGCCATTCGCCGACAGGAATGCAAAGCCCCGCCAGATCAGCAAGCCGCCCAGCGTCACGATAAACGATGGAATGCCGCGATAGGCGATCAGCGAGCCCTGAAACGCACCGATGCTGCCACCAACACAAATGCCAAGGATCACAGTCAAAACCCAGATCATCGGATGGCCAAGGCCAAGGTATTGCGGCAGGAATTCAACTTGAAACAGGCCCATAACCATGCCGGTCACGCCCAGAATGGCCCCGACAGACAGGTCGATGTTGCGGGTAATGATCACCAACACCATGCCGGTGGCCATGATCCCGATGGAGGCGCTTTGCACGCTGAGGAACCACAGGTTCTGGGGCGTCAGGAATGAACCCTTTGACCAGACCGTTGCGGGGTTGAGCAAGCCAAAGGCCTCGCCAACACCTCCATCGCCACGTGAAATGGCGCCCCAAAGGGCTTGCGCGAAATCGCGCAAACCGGGGTAAAGATGGAACCCAAGCCAGATCAGCAACAGCGCGCCGAACATGCCCAGAAGGCGGGTGTCAATTTCGGTTGCACGCAAGAAGCGGGTCACTGTGCCCACTTGCAGGTCTTGGGATGTTTTTGTGGATGTATCGGTCATGTCCTCGTCCGGCGGTCTGAGGGGGGGACGCACTGACAAAGGACCCAAGCATCGGGCACAGGTGCCCTTTGCAACGAAAGGTCAGTGTCGCGCCCTTGAACGGCGCAGGGCCGTTGGGACTTATGAAAGAAAAAAGGGTGCCAGTTTGGCACTGGCACCCTGATCAGAGGTTATTCGCAGCCGACGACGCCGGCCATTGCGCCTTCGCAGGCTTGCGCTTTGGTGATGTGACCTGCGTCAATGGCGACGTTCAGGTTGTCTTTGGTCAGCGGGGTTGGTGCCAGCAGAATAGCGTTCATTTCAACGCCCTTCTCACCGCCCGAGAACTTGGAAGCCCCGGCGATGCTGTCCAGTGCGTCGCCATTGGCCAAAGCCGAAGCGATTTCACCAGCGGCTTTGCCAAGCTGACGCGCGTCTTTCCAGACCGAAACGGTCTGCGAGCCGCGGGCAACACGGTTGATTGCAGCAAGGTCACCGTCTTGGCCACCGACTGGAATCACAAGACCCTGTGCACCAAGTGCCGCAACCACACCACCGGCCATGCCGTCGTTCTGGCTCAGAACGGCGTCAATCGCGTTGTTGTTGGCGGTCAGGATCTGTTCCATGTTGGTCTGGGCGCTCTCTGGCTTCCAGCCATCCGAGAAGGCCTCGCCGACGATCTTGATGTCGCCCGAGTCCACAGCACCTTGAATGACCGACATCATGCCCTGCAGCAAGAAGCCAGCGTTCGGGTCACCTGGGTCGCCTTTGATGATCGCGTAGTTGCCCTTTGGGGCCACTTTCGAGACTTCTTCAGCGATGATCCGGCCAACGCCAACGTTGTCGAAGGTCAGATAGAAGGTGCGAGCATCTTCGATCAGACGGTCATAGCCAACGACTGGGATGCCCTGAGCGGCTGCCAGTTCGATGGCAGGCCCGATTGCGTCTTTGTCCCACGCGTTGATGATCAAGGCGTCAACGCCTTGGGTGATCAGCGCCTCGATGTCAGCCAGCTGCTTGGTGGACGACGACTGTGCGTCAGCGTTCACATAGGTGTTGCCAGCAGCCTCGATAGCCGCAACCATTGCTGCTTCGTCGATCTTCCAGCGCTCTTCTTGGAAGCTTGCCCAAGACACGCCGATTTTCTTACCTTCGGCCAAAGCTGCCGAAGAGAATCCTGCCGCCGCGATGACGGCGATGATGAGTGCATTACGCATGAGTATCCTCCCTATGGATGCGGTCAGCGTATGACCGGCCCGGCAGATTCGCCGACACGACCGGAAAATGCCGCTATTAATTTCAGTTGTCAAAATAAAAATAATGTACAAATGTAAGTAGGGCTGAAATATCATCCGAATTTTGCTGCTCTGCAGCATTTTTTGGGCGATTTGGGGTTGGGACATCAGTTCTTTACTTCGGAAAGAAAAGAAATGCAGACGCTAGATGCTGGTGTGGGGCAAAAGGGTGCCCGCAAGGGAGTGGGCCCGTTGATTGCACCGCTCTCCGATTTGCAGCGACCCTTGCGGCAGCAGATTTTTGAACGCGTGCGTGCTGCGGGGATGATTCCGCGTGTGCAAGTCGCAAAGGAACTGGGTGTCAGCCCGGCCTCGGTCACCACGATCACGTCAGAGCTGATCGACTCGGGCCTGATCGAAGAGGTGATGACCGCACGGGACAGCGATAGCGGGCGCGGGCGTCCGGCCGTGGCACTGGGGGTGCGCCGCGATGCACATCGCGTGGCGGGCATGAAAATCTCGGATCGAGAGCATACGGCGGTGATCGTGGATTTTGCGGGCAATCTGATTGCCGATGATGCCATCCCGCGCCGCCCCGGCCCCATGACATTGAACGACCTTTTGCTTGCCATGGAAACGCTGCTGGACCGCGTTTGCGCCAAGGCTGCGTTGTCGCGTGCGGATCTATCGGCCATCGGCGTTGGCGTTCCGGGGTTTGTCGACAGCCTGGACGGCATCGTGCTTTGGTCTTCCATCCTGAATGACCGCAATGTGCCGCTGGCATCCGTAGCGGCACGTCGGTTGGGATTGCCGGTTTGGATCGACAACGATGCCAATCTGGTGGCGCTGGCCGAGTTGTGGTTTGGCGCAGGGCGCACCCTTTCGGATTTCGCGGTTGTGACGATTGAACATGGCGTCGGAATGGGGTTCGTGCTGAACCACCGCCTTTACCGCGGGTCGCAGCGGCTGGGGATGGAATTGGGCCATATCAAGGTGCAGTTGGATGGCGCGCTGTGCCGCTGCGGCCAACGGGGCTGTCTTGAGGCCTATGTCGCTGACTATGCCCTTGCGCGCGAGGCGACGACGGCCCTGAACTGGGGGCACAAGGATGCCCCGCCGATAGGGGTGTTGCTGGAAAGCCTGTATGATCATGCCAAGGCGGGCAATGCGACGGCGCGGTCGATCTTTCGTAGGGCCGGGCGCTATCTGGCGGTGGGGCTGTCGAATGTGATCAACCTGTTTGATCCGGCGCTGATCATCTTGTCGGGTGAGCGGATGCGCTATGACTATCTTTATGCCTCCGAGACTTTGGCCGAGATGGACAATCTGGCCATCAACACTGGCCGACCGCGTCCCCCCATCGAAATTCATGCATGGGGTGATTTGCTTTGGGCCCATGGCGCCGCCGCTTTGGCGCTGTCATCGGTGAGCGAGATGCTGTTGGCGGCCAACCGGGAGATTGCTGCGCAATGAAGGTCACATTCCTTTGCCATGGCGCGGCCCTTTTGGGTTTTGCTGGCGCAGCCTTGGCGGAACCGCTGTTTGTGGATCGGGCCACAGGCCTGCCAGTTGCGCAGGTTTATGATGGGGCGTGGGAGCATTTCGTGGGTGGTGGCGTTGCGATCCTTGATTGCAATGACGATGGCTTGCCGGATCTCTTCGCGGCAGGCGGGGCAAATCCAGCGCGCTTGTTTGTGAATGTGACAACCGCGCCGGGCGCTCCGATCACCTTTGCCGATGGCGGCGCTGCGCCTTTGCTAAACGTTACCGGAGCCTATCCGCTCGACGTGGACAGTGACGGAATTCTTGATCTGATGGTTTTGCGCGCTGGCCCCAATGTCTTGTTGCGCGGCGAGGGGGCGTGCCGTTTTCACGATGCAACGGAGGAGGTGGGTCTTCCGTCCGAGGACCGCTGGAGCACCTCTTTTACTGCCACATGGGAAGGGTCACGCAACTGGCCCACTTTGGTGGTTGGCAACTATGTTGACCGATCAAACCCGAATGGCCCGTTCGAGGCCTGCGATGACAATGCACTTTACCGGGGCACAAAGGGGCGGTTTGACGCCCCCATCGCGATCAGCCCCGGATTTTGTGCGCTGTCGATGCTGATCTCGGATTGGAAGCGCACAGGCGCGCGCGAGTTGCGGATTTCAAACGACCGTCAGTATTACGTGCGGGCGGGGCGCGAACAGATGTGGCGACTGGACCCGTTGCAAGAATATACCGAGGCCGATGGCTGGCCCACCCTGCGCCTGTGGGGCATGGGCATTGGCAGCCGCGACATCACGGGCGACGGTTTGCCCGAGGTGATGCTCACCTCGATGGGCGATCAACTTTTGCAGTTCAATCGCGGCAATGGGGTCATGGCGGATGCGACCTATGACATAGGGTCCACCGCGACCACGCCCTATATCGGCGATGATGGCCGCCCTTCGACCGGCTGGCACGCGGAGTTTGGCGATATAGACAACGATGGGCTGGCGGATCTGTTCATCGCCAAGGGCAATGTCGATCAGATGCCCTCAAATGCGATCCATGATCCCAACAACCTGTTGATGCAACAGCCCGATGGCCGGTTTGTGGAACGCGGGCATGAGGCGGGGATTGATACCACGGAACGCTCACGCGGGGCGGGTCTGGCCGATCTGAACGCGGATGGGTTGCTGGACATCGTGGTTATGAACCGACGCGCCCCGATGGAGATTTGGCAAAACGCCACACCCATGACAGGCACTTGGCTGGAGGTGGAGCCCCGGCAAAAGGGGACCAACACGCGCGCCATCGGGTCTTGGGTCGAGGTGCGGGTGGGGGCTGCTGTGCAGTCGCAGGAACTGACCATTGGCGGGGGCCACGTCTCGGGCCACGCAGGCGCCTTGCACTTTGGTCTGGGGGCTGCCGAAAGCGCCGAAGTTCGCATCATCTGGCCAGACGGCACGGCCTCTGAGTGGCAAGAGGTGCCGCTGGGACAGGTCAGCATCTTGCAGCGGGATGGTGCCACCTTTCGGATCGGTGGCTAGTTTTCCAGCTGGTACCAGCATTCCGTCACAAGCAGGGTATCGGACAGGTTGCCGGTATCCCTGAGCGAACTAGCCGACGTCTGCGAGGAGACCAGAGTAGCGAGTCGCTACGCTTTGTGTGAGTTTCCGCTTCAGCCGAAAGGGTCCGACGAATGTGTGGTCGAAGCGTTTAGGCTAGGACCACTTTGGCGAATGCTTCTATTTGGTGCAGAAGTGAATAGAATGCCAAGAAATTCTACATATTGTCGCTAGAAATCGTGAGGGCCCGGCGCCCAGATCGCTCAAAATCAAAAAAAACTTGACATAAAATAGAGGGTTCAGCAGCCTGTTTTGGTAAAGTTTTGGCTGTTCAGCCCTGTGATTAATTAATCGAATAAGGGATATTGATGATGAAAACCACGCTCGCACTTGCTTTGTCCACAACGCTTCTTGCTGGTGCCGCACATGCGGCGACTTTTACTGATCTCCCAGGCTCAGGCTACTTCGGTGGTACTGTCTTTGTCGGCGCGGAGGCGACGATTACTTCATTTGGGACGAGCCTATACTTTGGGGGGGCCGATAGCCGTCCAGATTCTTTTTGTGCCATCAGCGGTTCTAGTTGCGAAGCGGATATGGAAATTGCCTTCAATTACGCTGTCGATAACCTTTCGTTTTCGACAGGGGGTTTTAATCCGGGCGATTTCGTAGCGGTCAGCGCATTTGACGCTGCGGAAATTCTGCTTGGCACTATTGACGTATTCAGCGACACATTTGTTGATTTCAGTGCATTCGGCAGCATCAGCAGATTGTTCTTTGATGATTCCTCAACTGGCGCAGGCTTTGGATATGCCGGTTTCTCCTTTGAACCTGCTTCGGTGTCGGCAGTGCCGCTTCCAGCGGGTGGCCTATTGATTCTGTCTGGCCTCGGTGGCCTTGCAGTCTTCGGCCGCAAGAAGAAAAAAGCTGCTTAACTCAAAGCAGACGAACCAGCCGGATCTGCTTGCTCCAAGCGTGAGATGCTTTTCAAGGGGCGTTGGTTTACGCTGATGCCCCTTTTTCTCGTAGAATTGCAATCTTTGAATGCAGACATTCAAAGCACTTTTGTGGAAGTGGTCACGATGTCCCACATAGCCGCCCCCCAAACTTTTGTTCGAGCAATCAAGGGGCAGCACGGCCAGCCGGGCATCGTTTGACCGCTGGCGAACATCAGCGGTGCGCCTACTTTTCGACCTCCAGCCCACTTGGGACGGTGTCTGGGATACCAAGGCGGCCTGACTTTGCCGTCGGGCTTTCAAAGCTGGCCAGAAAGGCAAGGATGTCTGCGATCTCCGTATCGCTGAGCGTGACCGGGGGGCGGGTGACGGCTGCGGCAATGGCGGGGAACTCCTCGCCCTTTTCCAGCATTGCCCAATCGGGTTTGGCCGCCTCGAACGGTGTCAAGACCGCTTGTGGCTGGTAAATGGCCAATCCTCTTACAGGATCGAGGTGAAAGCGGACAAAGTTTTCAAGGTCGACATGCCCACCCGCATGACCATAGGGGCCGGTCAGGGTAATGTTGCGCAGGCTGGGTGTACGAAAGGCGTAAAGGTCTGCCTTGTTATTTGTTACACGCATGCGGCCCACGTCGCGCTGATGGCGTTCAAACCGCTCACCCTTGCCGGGGCCGAGTTGCGGGCTGCCCATGGCGTGAAAGTCGTGATCCGACTGAAACTTGCCGGAATGGCAATCAGAGCAGCCTGCCTTGCCATAAAACAGGTCCATCCCGGCCATTGCGCCTTCCGGCAAGGTGCCCGTCCCGCGCAGATAGGCGTCAAAGGGGGTGTCGTCCGAGCGAAACTCAAAGGCCACGAACTCAGCAATCGCATTTGAGACATCAGAAAATACAAGCGGACGGCCGCGCGTTTCGGGGGCGGCTGTATCAAACAGGGCGCGATACTTCGGCACAGTCTCTACCCGTGCGGCGATCCGGTCCCATGCACCACCTGCGGCCGTAAGCACGCCTTGCCGCACCGCCGTTGAGATTTCGTTTTCCTCGTAATGACCGGCCATCTCATCGGGTGACAGGACGGGGAACATGTTTTGTGCAGACAAAAGCGTGGCAAAGCCCACCACCATTTCATCTTCGAGGGGCGTGCGCAGACCGCTTGGCCGGGATTTGTCTTCCTCGATGCGGCCATCATGGAACATTCGGGTGAATTCGGTCGCGCCCAGATTCCACAGTGCGGGGGAATTTCTTGGGATGCGTTGTTCGGGCAGATTGGCAGGATCGGCGCGGCGCTCTGGTCCAAGGCCAATGCCCCCTTCGCCAAGGCCAAGTGATTGCCCGTCAGATGTGCCAAAGCGCGGATGGTGGCAGGTGGCGCAAGCAATGGTCTTGTTGCCCGAAAGAAGCTTGTCCCAAAACAAAAGCTGACCCAATTCTGCCTTGGCCATGTCAACGGGACGAAAATCCGCATCTGTCACCGGGTCTGGCACGCCTGCATGCGCCATGGTCATGGCGGATGTGGCCAGCAAAAAGACAAAAGCGATGCGCATTTCCAGTCTCCTCAAGCGTAACGGGGTCTAACGCCTTAGCTGGACAAAACCACGCTCCTCGTGCCTTGAAAAGGGCGAAAGCTGCCTGATAACGCCAACTTGCGTTGTGATTCTGTCGATCAGTTGCGATAGTATAAGGGATGAAACGGAGTTCCCCCTTGGTTCAATGGAAATCCCGCAGCCTCGGTTTGCCGGTTGCCCTGCTTTTTGCGGTATCAATCGGGGATGGGTCTGCCTCTTTTGCCTTTGACGCTTTGGAGTTCTCGGTTTCCGGCGAGGACGGCGCGCTTTCCGAAATCGTTCAAGGCGCGTCCCTTTTGCATGGCATCGACAAGACCAGCGCTGCGGATGAAGTGCTGTCAGCAGCTTTGGCGGATTATGGGCGGATGGTCGGTGCGCTTTATGGGCAGGGCCATTATTCACCGGTTGTCTCGATCCGGCTGGACGGGGAAGAAGCCTCTGGCATCGCGCCGCTGGATGCGCCGGGGCGTATTTCACGGGTCGATGTGCGGGTTGATCCCGGACCGAAGTTTTTGTTTGGCAAGGTCGACGTGCGCCCCTTGGCGGGGGGATATACCTTGCCTGCAACTGTTGCGCCGGGTCAGGTCGCCAAAAGTGGCGTGATCCGTGAGGCTGTTGTCGGCGCTGTGGACGGATGGCGTGCCATTGGATACGCCAAGGCAAAGATCGTGGCCCAAGATGTCATCGCCGATCACCGGGCCCAGCGTTTGTCGGCGGATGTGGCGCTTGCGCCGGGGCCAAAGCTGCGGTTCGGGGCGGTTGCAGTTCAAGGGAACGAACGCACCCGCGAGAACCGCGTGCGGGCGATCGCTGGCCTGCCGCAGGGCAGGGTTTACGATCCCAAAGAGATCACGCGGGCCGAGGCCCGGTTGCGCCGGACAGGCACCTTTGCATCGGCCACGATTGACGAAGCGGCGCAGGTCACCGCTCCAGATCTGTTGGAAACAACGATTGTCGTCGTCGAAGAAAAGCCGCGTCGCCTGAGTTTTGGTGCCGAGGTGTCAAGCCTTGAAGGCGCCGCGATCACGGGGTCATGGATGCACCGCAATCTGTTTGGCGGGGCCGAGCGGTTCAAGGTTGAAGGCAACATCAGCAACTTGGGCGCGCCCGACAGTGGCGTTGACTATGGACTGTCACTCTCGATCGAGCGACCGGCGACGATCACGCCCGATACGACGCTGCGGTTTTCCACCAGCTTTGAGCGGTTGGACGAACCCGATTATCGGGCAGACCAGTATGACCTTCGGCTTGGGTTCAGTCATGTGTTCAGCGATACGCTGACGGGCCGTGTCGACCTTGCCTACGCCTATACCGACGGCGTGGCTATTGCCGAAGATGGGGTAACGACCGAGGCTTACCTCTCGCGCAGCATCGCCCTGCCAATTGGATTGACGTGGGATCGCCGCGACAGCAAGACGGACGCGACCAAGGGCTTTTACGTGGATGCCGAGATCAAGCCATTTCTGGGCTTTGGGTCAACGGGCACCGGGGCGCGGATGACAACCGATCTGCGGGCCTATCGCAGCTTTTCTGAAAGTGACAAATTCGTTCTGGCGGGCCGGCTTCAGGCGGGTGCGATCTTGGGGACCAAGCTTACCAATACCCCGCGCGACGACCTTTTCCTGTCGGGTGGCGGTGGCACGGTACGGGGGCAACCCTATCAGTCGCTGGGCATAAACCTGCTGCGCGGTGCAGTGAACTATCAGGTTGGCGGAACCTATTTTATGGCGGGCAGCGTTGAGCTGCGGACCAAAGTGACCGAGACGATCGGGATCGTCGGCTTTGTCGATGCCGGGCGGGTGGATGTAGACGGGTTTTTCAGCGCTGCAGGCGATTGGCACGCAGGCGCGGGGCTTGGGCTGCGCTATAGCACCGGCTTTGGCCCAGTCCGGCTGGACGTGGCTGCCCCCGTGGGCGGCAAGACGGGCAAGGGCGTTCAGATCTATGTCGGTCTGGGGCAGTCGTTTTGATGCGCTGGTTTATGTCCCTCGCTCTTGTTGCCGCCGTGCTGATGCCGCATGGCAGTTGGGCACAAGAAACCGCGGCCGAGCGTGAGGATCGTGGAACAATCACCGCCTTTTTGGAAGACAACCTTTCGGGCGCTGGGCGGCAAGTGGTGATCCGGGGGTTCCAAGGGGCGCTGTCGTCGCGGGCAACGGCCACACAGATGACCATCGCCGATGATGATGGCGTTTGGCTGACCTTGAATGACATCGTGTTGGATTGGAACCGGGCCGCTATTTTGGCAGGGCGGGTATCGGTCAACGAACTGACCGCAAAAGAGATCATCGTGGCCCGTGCGCCGGGCAGCAGCCAAACCACCCTGCCCGCGCCAGAGGCAAGTGGCTTTGCGCTGCCCGACCTCCCCGTCTCGGTCGATATAGGTCAGATCGCGGCAGAGCGTGTTGTTCTGGAACAGCCCGTACTGGGTCAGGCCTTTGAAGGAACGATTGCAGCGTCCTTGCAGCTTGCAGGTGGTGAAGGGCAAGCCACGCTATCCATTCAGCGACTGGATGCGGGGCCTGCGGCGGATATCTCGCTGAATGCGCGCTATACCAATCTGGATCGCACCCTCACGCTTGATCTGTCGGCGGTGGAAGAGGCGGGCGGCCTTGCCGCCACGGTTTTGAACCTGCCGGGTGCCCCTTCGGTCGAATTGACTGTAGCGGGCCAAGGGCCGCTTGACGATTTCAAGGCCGATCTAGTCTTGAACACCAATGGTCAAGAACGCCTTGCCGGGTCTGTGACCCTGATGGGCGGGGACGGCGGCGCGCAGCGGTTTTCTGTTGATTTTGGGGGCGACGTGGCCCCCCTGTTCTTGCCGCAATATGCCGATTTCTTTGGTCGGGAAATGACCCTCTCTGCCCAAGGGCAGCGCGAGGCGTCGGGTCGGGTTGCGCTGTCGGCGTTCGATCTTGCGGCCCGCTCGGTGCGGCTGGCGGGGCAGGTCACCCTTGCTGCGGATGGTCTGCCAGAGCAGTTTTCGCTGGTGGGGGATTTGGGTGATCCCAGTGGGGCCACGGTCTTGCTTCCCGGAGCGGGGGGGGAAGTCAGCCTGCAATCTGCCACGTTGGATCTGGGCTATGACAAAACGCAGGGCGAAACGTGGCGGGCCGCTGTCACGGGGCGCGGGTTGGGCACCGCAACGGCGGATGTGGACGGATTTTCCCTGACGGGATCGGGCAGGATTGGCCGGGTCGGCAGCGATCGACTGATTGGCGGAACCATCTCGTCGCGCCTGCAAGGGGTGCAGGCCAAAGATGCAGCCCTCGCCACGGCGCTTGGGTCTGATGTGCAATTGGATACGCGCTTTTGGTGGACCTCAGGCGCAGGTGAGTTGCGCTTTGGCGGTCTGTCACTGGCGGCTGGCGATGTCAGCCTGACGGGCAGTGGGGCCATTTCAAACCCAACCGCAGGGATCGTGGTGGAGGGTTCGGCCACGGTGATCGCCAAGGATATGGCCCGCTTTTCCGGTCTTGTGGGCAGGCCCTTGTCGGGAGGTGCGTCGGTCAATCTTGCCGGGCAGGGCAGCGTGCTGGGCGGAACTTTTGACGCCAAGGTGCAGGTCGAGGGGCAGGATCTGACGCTGTCCCAAGCGGAGCTGGATGGCCTTTTGAGCGGCGCTTCGCGCCTGTCGCTGGATGCGCGACGGGATGAGACGGGCACGCTTATCCGCGCGCTGACGATATCGGCATCGTCGCTTGAGGCGCAAGGCAAAGGGCAGATCAGCAGCACAACGACGGATTTGACACTGGACTTTTCCATGCCAGATCTTTCGGTTCTTGGTCCAACCTATGGCGGGGGGGCGTCCGGGACGGCCCGCCTTAACGGCGCCTTGACGCAACAACAGGCACGGGTCGAGGCGAATATCACAGGCCAAAATCTAGCACTAGGTCAGGCCGAGCTTGACCGGCTGTTGCAAGGGGAAACCACATTGTCTGTGCTGGCGGATCTCGACGGCGATGTGCTGCAGATCGAAGCGCTGGAGTTATCTGCGTCGGGTGCCACCGCGCAGGTGCAAGGGAAGTTGGCGATAAGCGGCAGCGATCTTGCCGTGCGGTTGGATCTTGCCGATCTGGGGCGGATCGTGCCCGGCTATGGCGGACGGATCGGGGCCGATCTGACGGTCAAGGGCACCCCCGAGGCGGCGGTGGTCACAGCATCAGCCGAGGCTGGCAGCCTGCGCATAGGACAGGCCGAGGTGGACCGTGTTTTGGCAGGGGCGTCTGTCTTGAACGCAACGGTGCGTTTGGATCAGGGTCAGCTTCGCCTTGACGATCTGGCCCTAAAGAATGCGCAAGTAGATGTTTCCGCCACGGGGCGCGTCACTGGTGCGCAGCGCGAGATTGATATGACGGCACGCTTGGCAAATCTTGGCCTTTTGCTGCCCGATTTTCCGGGGCCAGTCACTGTGCAAGGCACCGCCGCCGAGGATGCGGCGGGCTATGTCCTTAACCTGTCCGGCACGGGACCGGGTCAGATCAACGGTCGTATCACCGGGCGCGTTGGCCCAAATTTTCGCAACGTTGATCTGAACATTGCAGGCACCGCGCAGGCAGGGCTGGCCAATCCCTTTATCGGCCCACGGGTGGTGTCTGGGCCGATCTCATTGGCACTCCGGGTGAATGGCCCGCCCGCGCTTTCCTCTGTGTCAGGCAGGGTGGCTTTGACCGAGGGGCGGCTGGCGGACCCAAACCTGCCGTTTACCGTTCAGGGCATCTCGGCGGCAGTGGATCTGTCCGGCGGACAGGCGCGGATCAACAGCACGGCAAGCGTATCTACGGGCGGAAATCTGAACGTGGATGGGGTGATCGGCTTGACCCCGCCCTATAACAGCGATTTGCAAGTTGGGTTGGTCAGCGTGGTCTTGCGCGATCCGCAGCTTTATCAGACGCGCGCCAACGGAACCCTGTCCATCAACGGCCCACTTGCGGGGGGGGCGGTGATCTCGGGCCGGGTGGCCTTGCCGGAAACCGAACTGCGTATTGCGGCGACGGGGCTGGGCACCACGGGCGATCTGGCAGGCCTGCGCCATGTCAATGAACCTGTTGCTGTGCGCGAAACACGGCGACGGGCGGGGTTGTTGGGGACGACATCTGGCACAGGAGGCGGGCAGGGGCGGCCCTTTGGCCTTGATATCGTGATCTCTGCCCCCAATCGGTTTTTCATACGGGGGCGGGGCTTGGATGCCGAACTTGGCGGCGAGTTGCGGCTGACGGGCACCAGTGACAATGTCATCCCGACTGGGGCCTTTAACCTGATCCGGGGGCGATTGGATATTCTGGGCCGACGGCTTGTGTTGTCAGAGGCGCAGTTGCAGTTGCAAGGTGACTTCGATCCGCTTTTGGCTGTTGCGGCATCGACTGTCAGCGACGGGATCACCAGTTCGGTCAGGATCGACGGGTCGGCCACAGACCCGCAGGTCAGCTTTACATCCTCCCCCGAATTGCCGGAAGAAGAGGTTCTGGCCCAGCTTTTGTTTGGCCGCAGATTGGACAGCCTGTCTGCCTTTCAGGCCCTGCAATTGGCGAGCGCCGTGGCAACGCTTGCCGGGCGCGGTGGCGATGGCATCATCAGCCGCCTGCGCACAGGCTTTGGTCTGGACGATCTGGATGTGCAAACATCGGCCGATGGTCAGACCCAACTGACCGCCGGAAAATATCTGTCCGAGAACGTCTATTCAGAAGTTGTCGTCGATCAGACAGGCAAGAGTCAGATCAACCTGAACCTCGATCTGTCCGATACCCTGACGCTGAAGGGGGCGGTCGGTGCCGATGGCAATACGGGGATCGGGCTGTTCTTTGAAAAAGACTACTAAGGACCCGTCAGCATTCGACGGGCCAAGCATCAATTGCGGCAATCGCCTCATCGGCAGTTTCGACGAATTGGAACAGCGACAAATCCTCAGGGCTGATCGTGCCCGCGTCCGCCAAAGCCTGCCAGTTGATGACCCCTTCCCAAAAGGCCCTGCCAAACAGCAAGAATGGGATCGGCTTCATGCGTTTGGTCTGGATCAGGGTCAGGGATTCAAACATCTCATCCAGCGTGCCAAAGCCGCCGGGGAACACACAAACCGCCTTTGCCCGCATCAGAAAATGCATCTTGCGAATGGCGAAGTAGTGAAAGTTAAAGCATAAATCGGGCGTGACATATTCGTTTGGGGCTTGCTCATGCGGCAGCACGATGTTCAGGCCAATGCTTTGACCGCCCGCCTCATGCGCGCCGCGGTTCCCGGCCTCCATCACGCCGGGGCCGCCACCGGTGACAATCACATTCTCTCGGCCATAGCTTGACATGCTGCGCTCGGTCATGCGGTAGGCAAACTTGCGCGCCTCATCGTAATAGGCTGACAGATCGGCCAAGGTCTTGCTGCGGGCGCTGCCCCTATCCTCGGGGCGTGGAATGCGGGCGCCGCCAAACAAGACGATGGTCGATTCAATGCCGCGTTCATCCATCACCAGTTGTGGCTTCAGCAATTCCAGTTGCAGACGCACCGGGCGCAAGTCTTCGCGTGCCATGAAGTCGCGGTCGGTAAAGGCCAGGCGGTACGCAGGCGCGCGGGTTTGTGCGGTGTCGGGCGTATGCTTTGCCGCCTCCATGTCTTGCACGGAATCACGGAAAGGGTGGCTGCGGGGTTCGTCTTTCATCGGCAAATCCTTTGCGGCATTTCCCCTTTTGTGGCAGGCCTGCCCCCCGTTGTCTACGAAGGTGCCGGGGCAGACGGCCTTGGCGGTGCATCGGCAAAGGCTTCAGAACTTTGCCATGACAGGGCCAAGGCCCACAGGAACAATCCTTGTAATCCGCTTTGTTTGTGAAAATGGCGGTCGCAACGGAATCGAAGGGCCAATTCAGGACAGGCGGCCGAAACTTGCTGCTGATTGCAAAACGGAATGCCTGACCTTTTGGGGTGTTTGCCAAGCGATCAAGCGCAGTAGGTGATTGCACTGATGGTCTGGGATCGCTACTCAGGCGCAAAGTTTCAGTTAGAAAAGGGCCCCGACCATGTCCAATGCCGCACTTGAAGCCGCCATCGAAGCCGCATGGGATGCGCGGGATGGCATCACCCCCGCCACCAAGGGTGAGATCCGTGACGCGATTGAGGCGACACTTACCGCGCTCGATTCCGGGGCGTTGCGCGTGGCCGAGCGGCAGGCCGATGGCAAATGGCATGTGAACCAATGGGCGAAAAAGGCAGTGCTTTTGTCCTTCCGCCTGTCGGATATGTATGAAATTTCGGGGTCAAACGGCGGGTCCAACTGGTGGGACAAGGTTCCGTCCAAGTTTCAGGGCTGGATCGAGGCGGATTGGCGCAAGGCGGGCTTTCGCGCCGTTCCGGGCAGCATCGTGCGTCGGTCTGCCTTTATTGGCAAGGGCGTGGTTCTGATGCCGTCTTTTGTGAACCTTGGGGCCTTTGTTGACGAAGGCTCGATGGTTGATGGCTGGGCAACGGTCGGCTCCTGCGCCCAGATCGGCAAGAACGTGCACCTGTCGGGGGGTGTCGGGATTGGTGGCGTGCTGGAGCCGATGCAGGCTGGCCCCACGATCATCGAAGACAATTGCTTTATCGGCGCGCGGTCCGAGGTGGTTGAGGGCTGTATCATCCGCGAAGGTTCGGTTCTGGGGATGGGCGTGTTCATTGGCCAGTCGACCAAGATCGTTGACCGTGAGACCGGGGCGGTGATGTACGGCGAAGTGCCCGCAGGGTCCGTCGTGGTTGCAGGGTCGATGCCATCGAAAAACGGGATCAATCTGTACTGCGCGGTCATCGTCAAGAAAGTCGATGCTCAAACCCGCAGCAAGACAAGCATCAACGACCTGCTGCGCGACTGATGTGAGCTTGGGTGTTCCCGCTTGGCGCTTGGTTGGGCGGGAACAAAAGGCACATCTCGTGACGTTTCAAGATGGGCCTTGCAGCGTGGCGTTTTCTGTCTGAGGCAACCCGCGCCAAGGCATCTTGCGTATCTTGATTATAATTATAGTCAGTATGCCCACCCGGCAGATAGGTTTCCGCCGGAATGCCATTGGCAATGACGATCTCATGCCGGTCCAGCAAGAGGTGCAGATAGAGCACCGGGCGGCCCGTTTCCTCGCGGGATACATTAGCCATGCCGATCAGGTCCTTTGCCCTGACCAGCACCTCTGACGTCCCAAAATTCAGTTCGGCATGGGGTTCGCGCACCAAAACCGCATGGTTTGAGGAAATGCGAAGCTCGCCTTCGCCCAGAAGATCGCAATTGCGGATGAGGATCGGGGCATCTGCGCCCGTGGCACGGCGAAGGCTGCGCCCAACCCAACGCACTTGTTGGGGGCCGTGATCCAAGGTTGTGACCAAATCGCCGGGTTCAAGTGATTCAATCCGGCGCTGCCCGCCGGGCACCGCGATCATTGTCCCGGCGGTGAAACAGGCGACGGTGCTAAGCGTCACGAAGGCGACGTCGGTGCTGCTGGAGCCGTCGGTGATTGTGTAGCTGAATGTCGTCGTTCCCATCGCATTTGTCGCGCTGGCCGAAATTGTTCCATCGGGGTTAAGGGTGATGCTTTCACCCGTTGGCAAAACAATCGTGTCACCCGCAAACACGTCTATCCCGTTGATTTGCGAAAGGGTCAAAGTGGCGTTCAAAGTACTTTGATCATTGGCAAGCAGGTCAAAAGTCCCGCTATCCCCTTTGCCAAGTGAAATTGCGTCATCCGCCGCGATCAAAGACACCTGCACAGAATCGGCGGCGATCAAAAGGTTCGAATCGAACGCCCCATCGCCAGTATCTGCGATTGCAAAAATGATCGTATTCTCGACATTGGGGTTCACGGTCACCTTCAGGGTCAGCGTGGCGGTAAACCCATCCATTTCTGTGTTGTAGAGATTGCCCGTCGCCGTATCGGGGTTGTCAACATAGAGGTTGGAGTTGGTTGTGTTGTTGATGTTGTCGATCGATATATCGCCAGACCCAATGGTCAGCGTGGCCTGCTCTCCATTCACCCAGATCGCAACGATGTCGTTGAAACCGTCGTTTACCCATTCCAGATACTCTTCGGACGCAAAGACAATCTGCATGGTCAGTTCATTCCCGGTGGGAATGAAGGTCGCAGTCAAAAGAGCGGCGTCAAAGGTTTGGTTGCCTGCCAGCGCCGTCAATTGCGCATCGCCATTCGCGACGGACCCGCCAAGGGAATAATCCGTCGTCGTGCCGGACGAGATGTTTGCGTCTGGTCCAGCCGTGGTGAAATCCGTCACTTGGCCAGTTGAGAGGATAACACCGCTGTCAGATGGCACCACACCGGGTGAAGATGTCTCTCCGCCTGAATAAATTCCCGATTGCATCGCCGCGCCTGAAAAGTTTGCAGAAACGACTGTGACACCCTCACCAAAAATGGTGTTGGCCATGTCCAATGCCGACGCGTCGGTGTTGATTGAGAGTTCATTTGGCATGATCGATGACTTGCTCGGATGTTCAGCACCTCAGGCGACTTTGGATTTTCTGAATTCAGGCGGGCATGGCTGCTTGCTTGGGTTTGCGGTCCGATCTGACCTCAGTGCAGCAACGTGAATGAAGCGTGTTCCTTGACAAGCGCCCGCGTTCGGGCGACCGGAGGGGGACGAGCGATGAAAGGCCGTGTTCATGTCAGATCAAAAGCCAGAAAAGACCAGTCGTCAGCAGGTGTATACACTTTTGGTCGAAATTGGCCGCAAGCCCGGCGATGGCTTGCCCCCCAAAGCCACCGGTGGTGCCTTGGTCTGCTATGCCAGCGGCGTAGATGAGGCCGAGGCAGTCCGCGAAACGGTTGCGATTCTGAAACAGGCGGATCTGGCTGTTCTGGAGGTCGAGGGGCATGGAACCATCGATGAGCAAAGGGAAGCGGGTGCTGAATTTGATGCCGAGGAAGAAGCGCTTATGAAACGCGCTTTGGATGAAAATTCGGTTATCGTCGCCCAGTTGACTCCGTTTTTCGACTAAGGGCCACAGGCGCGCCACAGGGTGCGGTGGGGCGTCACGGGGGGTCAAGCTGCGCCTTGCAGCGTGCGGCGGGCGGTCAGGCTGACCAACTGCTGCGCCTCATAGGAAAGCAGAACCTTGCGCGATGGCGGGCTGAGGACAGCGCCGTGGCTCAGGATCTTTAGGCCGTCAACCAGCATCAGTTCGGGCAACCCAAGATCAATGGCGATGCAATCCGTTGAGGCATGCAGACTGTCGGTTATCGCGATGGAGCCATTGGCCAAGGCACCGGCGCTGACCAGCACTTCTTCAACCCCGAACATATATTCCACCTCGGTGCCGGAAATCACCAACTGCTGGTCTGCCGACATCAGAACATCGGTGCCTTGCCCAAGGAACGGCGCGCGCATGATCACGGGGGCAAAACTTCCTCGGCTGGGCAGCCGCAGGCGCTGCAATCCAAGTACGGGCTGAAGGCCGTTGTCGGCGGTGCAAATCAAGTCACCCACGGTAAGCCTACCAGCGGGGACCGGGCCACGGACCGTCTCTATCGGGGTGCGCAGACCGATCCAAGGCGCGCGCTCGGGTGGGCTGGCCCCTTGGGTGACCCCAAACCAAAGCAAGGACGGATGTCGCGATCCCGCCCCGTCTGACCGGCAAAGGGCGGCCAAGGTAGAGGTGGACAGACAAATCGGGTTGATGCCCACGGCGCGGCATTCCTCGCCCATCCCGATGCGTCCAAAGGTCAGGGACCACTTCCCGCTGCGCCGACCCCAGCCATAGGTGATCCGGGCGCTGCCGCTGCCAAATGGCAAGGGGCCGGGCAGCATGTGGCGGCGGATTGTGTCGCCCTGTCGATGCAAGACGACCACACCCCGGTCTTGATCCAGAAAAATCGAAAAGGTTCTGGCCTCGGGTTCGGTCGTTTGCCAATCCAGCAGCACAGTTGTCGAGGCAAGTGGCAAGGCAACTTCGCAGATGAACAGCCCGTCATCAATCATCCGATCCGGCAGATCGGTCATGGGAAGGTCAGAGAGGGCGAGCCAATCGTTTTTCATGCAGATCAGGCGGCCTGTGATGACAAAAGCAACTGTGCCTCAAAGCTTTTGAGCGTGCGGCGGACCGCTGTGCTGTAGCCTTCGCCAGTGCGCGGATCGATCTCGGGAAAAATGGCGCTGATTTCCTCAAGGATGGCTTGCTCGAACATTTGAGTGGCCTGAGGACCCGGCAGGAAGCTTTCCGTTGTCAGCCCGGCAGAGGAGACAAGTTGATGCTTGTCAAAAAGGATATGGACATATTCGACGGTTCCACCCTCGCGGATGCGAACCGATTTGTCGTTGACCAGATCTTTTGCGGCGATCAGAACCTCGGCCTCGCCAAACAAAAGTTCCGCAAGGCTGTCGCGCACCAGAACCCTGTGCTGGGGGGAAACCAAAAGCTGACGATGGGGGCCAAAGGTGCCTTCGCGGATTTCAATGGGGGCCAAGGTGCCGCGGGCCTCGACCTGTCTTTGGCCGATCCAGCGCACGGGTTGCGGGCCGTCATCCTTGGTCACCACCAGATCACCGGCTTTCAGTGTCTCGACCGGGCGTTCGCCGTCGGGTGTCAGGATCATGGTCCCGGCCACAAAGCAGGGAATGGAATTGATGGTGACGATGCCGACAGAGTTCAGGCCCGCCCCCCCACCAATGGCCGCAGTATAGGTAAAGTTCACGGTTTCTGTATCGCCATCCCCGACGATGGTGAAGGTTCCGTCCATATTGAGCGTCACCAGCTGCCCGGATGGCAAGGTGATCGTCTGGCCCGCCAAGACGGGCTGTCCGTTGATATGGGTGATGACCAAAGACGACCCGCCCGGAGAGACGTCGTTTGCCAAAACATCGACTGTCTTTGACCCATATGGGTTCAGGTTGACGGAATCGGCAACCGCGACAAGGTTGGTATGGGCGGAGTCTGCGGCGATCAGGATCGCGGAGTCGTAGTTGGTATCAGAGGTATCCGCGATGCCGATCCGAATGGAGTTTACGACACCGGGGATCACGACCATCGTCAGCGACAGGGTGACGGTAAAGCCATCCATTTCCGTATTGTAATTGTCGCCGGTGTTCGAGACGACAAGGTTTTCATTTGTCAGGCCATTGATATTGTTAACAGATGTTCGTCCATTGCCAACCTGAATAGGGACGTAGCTGCCGTTGACCCATACCCCCATCACGTCGTTGAAATTTGAGTTGACGTATTCTGGGTATTCTTCTGATGCGAAGATGAACTGGATGGTCATCAAACCTTCGGTAGGGATGAAATCGACATCCAGCCACGCGGCATCATAAGTTCGGGCACCGGCGATCGTGTTGAACTGGCTGTTGTTATCCACGCCCGAGGTATTGGTCGACGTGCCTGAAGATCTGTTTGGGTCGCCGCTGGATTGGGTGAAGTTGCGGACATCGCCGGTCGATAGGATGACGCCGTTTGTGCCTGGAACGACGCCCTCTGCCCGCTGTCCGTTGGAGTAGACCGCCGAGGATGTTGATCCCCCGGTATAACTCGCCCCGACAACGGTCACGCCCGGTCCAAAGATGGTATTGGCCATCGTCATCGCCGAGGCGCTGGTGTTGTAGGTCAGTTCCGAACCTGTCGCCACGTCTGCCTCCACCTTGTGAAGACAGGGCAAACCACTATGATCCGGCTGACGCTGGTCATGGTCGTTTTCGCAATATCGGGTTCGTTGACCCTGCTCTGCCCTGCCTCAGGACTTATACTTTAGGATATGGTTACCATACTTTAGACATAAGTCACCCACCGTTATGACATTTGTGCCAAGGGTGTGGCCAAGCACGGGGTACGGCGTTGCTCTTGCGCCACAGCGGCCCAAGGTTGCCGCCCGTCGGCAGAGCCGATATGGCTGTCACATCCAATGATCGGAGAGTGTGATGACCCGCCAAACAGACCCAGTGCAGCTGACAGCTGATCTGATCCGATGCCCATCCGTGACGCCGGCCGAGGGGGGTGCCTTGTCCGTGCTGGAGGCGTTGTTGTCAGCGGCGGGTTTTGTCTGCACGCGGGTGGATCGCGGGGGCATTGCCAACCTTTTTGCGCGCTGGGGTGCGCGGGGGGCCAATCGGAGTTTTGGCTTTAACGGTCATACAGACGTTGTGCCCGTTGGTGACGTATCTGCCTGGACGCATGATCCCTTTGGGGCAGAGGTGGTCGATGGCATCTTGTATGGCCGTGGCGCCACAGACATGAAATCGGGCGTGGCTGCCTTTGCCGCCGCCGCCATCGATTTCGTGCAGGCAACGCCGCCTGACGGGGCGGTCATTCTGGCGATCACTGGTGATGAAGAGGGCGATGCCGTGGATGGCACCGTTGCCCTGCTGGACTGGATGGCGGAACAGGGCGAGGTGATGACCCATTGCCTTGTGGGTGAACCCACCTGCCCGAATGAGATGGGCGATATGATGAAGATCGGGCGCCGTGGCTCCATGACCTGTTGGTTCACGGCGACGGGAAAGCAGGGCCATTCGGCCTATCCGCATCGCGCCAAGAACCCGATGACGGCCCTGGTCAAGCTTTTGTCACGGCTGGACGCTGCGCCTTTGGATGCGGGCACGGATCATTTCGATGCCTCGACCCTTGCCATCACCACCATCGATTGCGGTAACCCGGCCAATAACGTCATTCCGGCGCGCGGGACGGCAACCGTGAACATTCGCTTCAACGACCTGCACAGCGGTGCAAGCCTGAGTGAATGGCTTCGCGGCCATGCCACCGCCGTCATGCAAGAAACCGGGGTCGAGATTGCCTGTCGTATTCAGATTTCGGGCGAAAGTTTCCTGACCCCGCCGGGCGATTTTTCGGCCATGGTGGCGCGCGCCGTGCAGGCCGAGACGGGGCGGACGCCCGAGTATTCCACTTCGGGCGGCACCTCGGATGCGCGCTTTGTCAAGAACCACTGCCCGGTGGTGGAGTTTGGTCTGGTTGGCAAGACGATGCATCAGGTTGATGAGAATGTTCCGGTGGAACAGATCCGGCAGCTCAAGTCGATCTACGCCCGTATCTTGTCGGACTACTTCGCGTGATCCAGATTGCCCCCAGCCGCGACATTGCCACCTGCCTGCTGCTGCGCCGCCGGGTCTTCATCGATGAGCAGGGCATCAGCGAGGCGGATGAGCTTGATGATCTGGATGATGAGGCGATCCATCTTCTCGCCCATCTCGATGGCCGTCCGGTAGGTTCGGCACGGCTGCTGATCCGCGGTGAGATGGGCGTGATTGGCCGCGTCTGTGTGCTGGCCGAGGCGCGGGGAACCGGCCTTGGCGCGGCCCTGATCCGGGCCGCCTTGGCAGAGCTGCACCGCCATCCCGGCCTGACACAGGCCAAACTGGGCGCGCAGACCTATGCCTTGGGTTTTTATGAACGGCTTGGCTTTGTGGCCATTGGTCCGGTCTATGATGATGCGGGCATTCCGCATCGGGATATGATCAGCCCGCTGTAGCAGGCGTCCTGTCGTCTCGCCGTACCCGGTCCCGACCTGCATGCTATGGCGTGCTGCGCACAATCGCATTGGTCTGGGCGCGACACAGACCAATACGGTGCCACTGGCCGAATCTCTTTGCCTGCGCTAGATGTGTTCATGTTTTGTTCACATCGGCGATGGCATGTCCTTTAGCGAACTCTGTGCCCTGTCCAACTTTACCTTCCTCACCGGGGCGTCGCACCCCGAGGAGATGATGGTGGCGGCGGCCGAGGCTGGTTTGCCCGCCCTTGCCATCACGGATGTAAATTCGGTCGCGGGCATCGTGCGGGCGCATCAAAAGGCGCGTGAGATTGCCCGCGATGGCGGGCCGCAGATCCGGCTGGTGCCGGGGGTGCGGCTGATCTTGCGCGATGGTTTTGCGGTGACGGCCCTGCCTCGGGATCGGGCGGCATGGGGGCGGTTGTGCCGCCTGCTGACGCTTGGCCAGCGGCGGGCGGCCAAGGGGTCTTGTGACCTTGGGCTGGAGGATCTTCTGGACTGGGGGCAGGGGTTGGAACTTCTGCTCCACCCGCCGGGTCAGCGCCTGACCCCGGCGTCAAAAGCCGTCAGGCCGGGCAGTGGCACGGGGGCTTGGGGGACACAGGCGCAACGATTGGTGCGCCGCTTTGAAGGGCAATGCGCGGTGGTGCTGGCCCCCCAGTATGACGGGCAGGACGCGGCCCGCATGACCCGGCATGCCGCCCTTGCCGCGCGGCTTGGCCTGCCCACCCTTGCCTCGGCGCTGCCCTTTCTGCATCACCCCTCGCGCCGCCGATTGGCCGATGTCTTGACCGCCATCCGCATGGGTCAAAAGATCGAGGATCTGGGCCGCCATGCCTTGCCCCATGGCGAGCAGCGCCTGCGCAGCGCCACCGAGATGCGCCGCCTGTTCGCGGCCCACCCGCAGGCCATTGATCATGTGGCAAGGGTCGCTGCGCGCGTGACCTTTTCGCTGGATGAGCTGCGCTATGAATACCCCTCCGAGGTGACGGGGACCGAGACCGCCCCCCAGCGTTTGGCGCGTCTGACCGAACAGGGCCTGCGCTGGCGCTATCCGCGCGGGGCCCCCGCCCGCGTGCAGGCGCAGGTGGCCCATGAACTCGCGCTGATTTCCAAGCTGAAGTATGAGCCCTATTTCCTGACCGTGCATGACATTGTGGCCTTTGCCCGCGATCAGGGCATCTTGTGTCAGGGCCGTGGGTCGGCGGCCAATTCGGTCGTGTGCTATGCGCTGGGCGTGACAAGCGTTTCGCCCGAAATCGGCACCATGGTGTTTGAACGTTTCGTGTCCGAGGCCCGGAACGAGCCCCCCGACATCGATGTCGATTTTGAACATGAACGCCGTGAAGAGGTGATCCAGCACATCTATGCCCGCTATGGCCGTCACCGCGCGGGGCTGTGTGCCACCGTCATCCACTATCGCGGCAAACGCGCGGTGCGCGAGGTGGGGGCGGCGATGGGGCTGACCGAGGATACGCTTTCAGCCCTGTCCAGCCAGATCTGGGGTTTTGGCGGGTCAAAGGACATCACCGATCAGCGCATCCGCGAAATCGGGCTGGACCCTGCCGACCGCCGCCTTGCCCAGACCCTGCGGTTGATCGCCGAGATTCAGGGCTTTCCCCGCCATCTGTCCCAGCATGTCGGCGGCTTTATCATCACCGAAGGGCGGCTGGACGAACTTGTGCCCATTGAGAACGCCACGATGGAGGATCGCACCGTCATCTGCTGGGACAAGGATGACATTGATACGCTGGGCATCCTCAAGGTTGATATTCTGGCGCTGGGGATGCTGTCGTGCATCCGCAAGGCCTTTGATCTGGTGGAAAAGCACCATGACCGGCGCTTTGATCTGGCCAGCCTGCCGCCCGAGGACCCGGCCACCTATGACATGCTGTGCCGGGCCGACAGTCTGGGGGTGTTTCAGGTGGAAAGCCGCGCCCAGATGAATTTCCTGCCCCGGATGCGCCCGCGCAAGTTTTACGATCTGGTCATTCAGGTGGCCATCATCCGCCCCGGCCCGATTCAGGGCGATATGGTCCACCCCTATCTGCGTCGCCGCAATGGGCAGGAAAGCGTCAGCTTTCCGTCGGATGCGCTGGGGGCGGTCTTGGGCAAGACGCTGGGCGTGCCCTTGTTTCAGGAACAGGCCATGCAGATCGCGATTGTCGGCGCGGGCTTTTCCCCCGAAGAGGCGGATCGTCTGCGCCGGGCGCTGGCCACGTTCAAAAAACATGGCAATGTCACCGCGCTGAAAGAGCGGTTTCTGGAGGGCATGGCGAAAAACGGCTATGAGGCCGATTTTGCGCAGCGCTGCTTTGCCCAGATCGAAGGCTTTGGCAGCTATGGCTTTCCCGAAAGCCACGCCGCCAGCTTTGCCCATCTGGTCTATGCCAGCGCATGGTTGAAACGCCATCACCCCGGCATCTTTGCCTGTGCGCTGTTGAATGCGCAGCCCATGGGCTTTTACGCGCCCGCCCAGATCGTGCGCGATGCCCGCGAGCATGGCGTCGCCGTGCTGCCGCCTTGTGTCAATCACAGCCAGTGGGACAATGTGATGGAAGAGGTGGAGGGCGGATTGGCCCTGCGCTTGGGCTTTCGCCAGATCAAGGGCTTGCCCGAGGGCGAAGGGCTGTGGATCGCGGGCGCGCGGGGCAATGGCTATCACGAGGTGCAAGATGTCTGGCGCCGGGCCGGGGTCAGCCCCGCCACGATGCTCCGTCTGGCCGAGGCCGATGCCTTGGCCAGCCTTGGCGTGGATCGCCGTTCTGCCTTGTGGGAGGCGCGGGCGATCAAGGGGGGGGAACCCTTGCCGCTGTTTGCCCGCGATATGGATGGTGAAGGGATTGTGGAACCTGCCGTGCATTTCGCCGCCCTGACCATGGGCGAAGAGGTGGTGGAGGATTATGTCTCGATGCGGCTGACGCTGCGGGCGCATCCGATGGCGCTGTTACGCCCGTTTCTGACCCCAGTTGAGGGGGTGCCGTTTCGGGTGGCATCGAGCCACCGCTCAACGGCGCTGCCGCGGACAAGCGGCCCGGTGGGGGCATAACATCCCCCACCTTCGGTGCAAGCGCTGTCAGGCAACCGCCCGGTCGGTGGCCAGCATGTCGCGCACCATCGGGATCACGGTTTCCCCATAAAGCGCGATACCGTCCAGCAAGGCCTCGTGCGGTTGCGGGCCGGTGGCGTATTTCATGTCAAAGCGATCAATCTTCAGCGTCCGCACAGTTGCCGCGATCTTGCGCGCCACAGTCTCGGCGCTGCCAACATAAAGCGAACCCTGCTCCACCTCGGCCAAAAAGCGATCCTTGGTCACAGGGGGCCAGCCGCGTTCGCGCCCGATCCGGCCGAACATCTCGCGGTAATGGGGCCAAAGCCCTTCGCGCGCCGCCTCATCCGTCTTGGCGACAAAGCCGGGGGAATGCACGCCGATGGGGCGCGCCGCACGGCCCAGCTGCGCCACCGCGCGGTGATAAAGATCGACATAGGGCACAAAGCGCCGTGGATCGCCGCCGATGATGGCCAGCATCAGGCGCAGGTCTTGCCGGACAACACGAACGACCGATTCCGGGCTGCCGCCAACACCCACCCAAGTGGTCAATCCTTGGGGACCAAGGGGCGGATAGACCTTTTGGCCCACCAAAGGGGCCCGCGTCTCGCCCTGCCATGTTACCTCGGGCGCGCGCAGAAGGTGGGCGAAGAGATCCAGCTTTTCTTCAAACAGCTGATCGTAATTGGCCATGTCATAGCCAAACAGCGCATAGCTTTCGCTGAACGAACCCCGGCCAAGGATCACCTCGGCCCGACCCTTTGAGACAGCGTTGAGGGTGGAAAACCGCTGAAACACCCGCACCGGATCATCCGAGGACAAGACCGTAACCGCCGTTCCCAGCCGGATGCGGCTGGTTTGTCCGGCAATGGCAGCCAAGACAATCTCGGGGGCTGATATCGCAAAGTCACTGCGGTGATGCTCACCCAGACCGATGAAGTCGATCCCGACCTGATCGGCCAGAACCGCCTCGGCCACCACATCGCGCAACACCTGATCCATGGCTTTGGGCTGGCCATCGCTGCCAACCGAAACATCCCCAAAGGTATCTAGGCCCAATTCAACCTGTGTCATTGACCGTCTCCTGAATTCAGCCCCCAAAATAGGGGGTGAATGCCAATGGGGAAAGCCACATTGATGCACAGCGGCTGTTCACCACGTGCCGGATCAGGCAGACTGAAGGTCCAGGGCTCCCTTCCGAAACGCTTCAAGAAGCGTTCGGACCTGCGTTTCCCCCAACCGGTCCAGATCATGGCCGTCAAGGAAGGCGTCGCTCATCCCCGGCAATCCTGCGATATCTTTGGCCGTTGCCCCGGAATGTCCCATCGACCAGCCCGAAAACAGTCTGGTTTTGGTCGGTTCTTCAAAAAGAACTTTCAGACTGTGGTGCCGCGGATCGCGCTCAATGGCCGCGTAAAGCCCGCGCACGCTTTCTGGCGCACCTTCGAGGACCTGAAGAAAGATACCGCCATCATACAGCAGCATCCCGGTGACATCGCGCACCTTATTGGCGCTGCGCGATTTCGCGATGATGGTCAGCACGCGGGTAAAAGACATCTCTTGTGTGGCGCGGCTTGCATAGACAAGGCGAAGCAGGTTTGCAGTCTGGGGCATTTTCCCTCCGATAATGACAGGAAAGAAAACGTCCCAAACGCCGCTGATCTTATGCCAAGGGCCCAAAAAACCGGGCTTCAGGAAATGTCGCGAAGCTCCAACTGGCCGCCCGGACCATGCCTGACTTCGAACCGTGGCAGTTTGCGCACCAGATCCGAGAGTTTGGATGACCCATAGGTGCGGGTGTCGAAATCCGGGTTGGCCTGTGTGATGAACTGCCCCAAGGGGCCCAGGGTAAACCACTCCCCATCCGGATCGATGGCGCGCATGGCCGCAACGATCAGCGGAATGGCATTTGAAGGCGCATCCTTTGCATTGGGGCGCGGGGCCTCGGCTGCTTCGGGCTTCAGGCGAGGCAACTCCTCGGGCGAGCCAAGGTTCTCGACATAGATAAACCGCTTGCAGGCCATCCGAAACGCCTCGGGCGTCTTTTTTTCGCCGATGCCATAGACATCCAGACCCTGTTCGCGCACGCGCGCCGCCAGACGGGTGAAGTCGCTGTCTGAACTGACCAGAACAAACCCATCAAACAGACCTGAATGCAAGAAATCCATCGCTGCAATCACAAGACCGATGTCACTGGCATTCTTGCCTTTGGTGTTGGAAAACTGCTGATCTGCCACAAGACCGAGGGCGGCCACCTTTTTCGCCCATGCGTTCAGGCGCAGGGCCGACCAGTCGCCATAGATCCGGCGCACCGATGCCTCGCCCAGTGCCGCGATCTCTTCAAAGATCGCATCTGCGTAGGAGGCAGGCACATTGTCTGCATCAATCAAGACGCAGAGACGGGGGGTGCGGTTATCGGCCATGGTCGTCCTTTCGGGTGGTTGCGTCCTTGTGTCGGAATGATCTGACTTGGGAAAGCGAAAAGGACGATTGTTGACAGTTTTGGCTGGCATGCCCCAGAGTTCGTGCAAGGATGCGGCATGCAACACAGCGGGGCAAGGGATGATTGGCGGCCTGCAAATGTTGCGCGGCGTGGCGGCGACCTTGGTCGTAGGCTTTCATCTGCAGGCCGCCGCCCTGAACGAAGGCTTTGATGCGGGGCTGTTTGCGCTGTTTCGTCAGGGCGAGGCCGGGGTTGACGTGTTCTTTGTGCTTAGCGGCTTTGTGATCTTTCATGCGGCCAGCCAAGCAAGGGGTCTGACGGCGGGGCGGTTTGTGGTGCAGCGGTTCTGGCGCATCGTGCCGCCCTACTGGTGCATGTTGACGCTGACGGTTCTAGCGTTGCTTGCCCTTGCGGGGATGCGCGGGGATTGGGCCGCGTTGCCCGGACCGGAGCGGCTTCTTCCCTCGGTTCTGCTGTTGCCGTGGCCCGATCAGGTGATGGCCGTCGCGTGGACGTTGACGGTAGAGGCGCTGTTCTACCTGCTTTTTGCCGCGACCTTCTTTCGCTTTGGGGCGGGAGGTGCGCTGTTGGCCTTGGCCATCTGGGCCAGTGTTGCCCAAGGGGCAAAGGTCTGGCCCGGTGGCGTGCCAATGATCTTGGCGTTGCCGCTTTACTCCGGTGTGGTCGAGTTCTTGATGGGCGGGCTGATTGCCCGGCAGATTGCCAAGACACCAAGCCTGCCCGCCGCAGGTCTGGCGGTGTTTTTGGGAGCCTTCGGACTGGCCGCTGTTGTGACTGGCCTGATCCCCTTGGCGTTTGGCCGTGAATGGGTTGCAGGCGTGCCCTCGGCGCTTTTGGTCTATGGCTTGGCGGGTGGGGGCTGGCGTATGCCGGGGTGGACGCTGATTTGGGGTGAGGCCTCCTATATGCTGTACCTGTCGCATCTTCTGGTCTTCTCAATCACCGGCACAGTACTGCGAATGGCCGGGATGAACGCCTATGCACACCCGATTGCGCTGGCCGGACTGATGCTCCTTGCGCTTTTGCTGGCGGTGGCGGCCACAGTTTTCCTTGAGCGGCCTTACAGGCGCTGGACAAGGCCCCGCCGGGCAAAGGAACCGCTGGCCCGTGGGGCGGCTTAGGCCCGCAAACGCCCTTAATTGAGGAAAAATGGATCATGCATGCGCCAAAAGCCGTGAAGGTCGGCGGCTGTCTGATGTGTCAGGTTCAGGCATTGCATCATGTACAGGTCGACACCAATCAACCCGATCATGCGCCATAGGTCTTGGGCTTTGCAGGTTGTGGATTTGGCCGAGATCATACGCTCTACGCCACTGGCCGCCATCGAAAGGGCATATAGCAGTGACAGTGATGGGGCCTCGGGCCAAGTTTGTACCATGGCTAGCACAATGGCTCTGGGGTCTTGCTCATCCTTAAGCAAGGCCTCGATCGCAAACTCGATCAGCACTTCTTCGTCAAAAACACCCACACACATTCAATCTTATTGGCAAACGCCAAGTCGTTCGTCACTTGGATTTCACGAATTCGGCCGCCGCATCGCTGAAATTATCAAAAACTGCAAAAAAACCTGTAAAAAAGGGTGGGAAAGGCGCCAGTCTTGCCCGGCGCCTCGCAAAATTTGGGTCAGTAGATCACGACAGATCGGATCGATTCTCCGGCATGCATCAGGTCGAAGGCCTTGTTGATATCTTCCAGCGGCATCGTATGGGTGATCATGCTGTCGATCTCGATCTTGCCATCCATATACCAGTCAACAATGCCGGGAACATCGGTCCGCCCGCGAGCGCCGCCAAAGGCTGTGCCTTTCCAGATTCGGCCCGTCACCAGTTGGAAAGGGCGGGTCTCAATCGTGGCCCCGGCGGGGGCGACACCGATGATGATGCTTTGACCCCAGCCCCGGTGGGTGCATTCAAGCGCTGCCCGCATCACCTTGACGTTGCCGGTGCAATCAAACGAGTAATCCGCACCGCCGATCTGATCAAAGGGCGTTTTCGTCATATTGACCAGATGGGCGACGATATCGCCCTCGATCTCGGTCGGGTTGACGAAATGGGTCATGCCGAACTTCTCGCCCCATTCCTTTTTGCTGTTGTTCAGATCGACGCCAATGATCATGTCGGCCCCGGCCAGTTTCAGGCCCTGAATGACATTCAGGCCGATGCCGCCAAGGCCAAAGACCACGGCCTTGGCGCCGATTTCGACCTTGGCTGTGTTGATCACGGCACCGATGCCGGTCGTGACGCCGCAACCGATGTAGCAGATCTTGTCAAAGGGGGCGTCCTCCCGCACCTTGGCCAGCGCGATTTCGGGCATGACCGTGTGGTTGGCAAAGGTCGAGCAGCCCATGTAGTGATGGATCGGCGTGCCATCGAGCATGGAAAACCGGGTGGTCCCATCGGGCATCAGGCCCTGCCCTTGGGTGGATCGGATCGCGGTGCACAGGTTGGTCTTCTGGCTCAGGCAGCTTGGGCACTGGCGGCATTCGGGGGTATAAAGTGGGATGACGTGATCGCCGGGTTTCAGGCTGGTGACACCGGGACCCACCTCGATCACCACGCCCGCGCCTTCATGGCCAAGGATCGCCGGGAACAGGCCCTCGGGATCGGCCCCGGAAAGCGTGAATTCGTCGGTGTGGCAGATGCCTGTTGCCTTGATTTCCACAAGAACTTCGCCGGCTTTTGGACCCTCAAGGTTCACTTCCATGATTTCAAGCGGTTTGCCGGGTGCTACGGCAACGGCGGCACGGGTGCGCATGGTATCCCTCCCATTTTGTTCGGGCGCAGGCTGCGGCAAACTGCTGCCCAAAACAAGGGCCACCTTGTCTGAAAATTAACAATAAAATGCTTGCACTTGGGGGGGCGGAGCAGTTTAGAAGCAAGGATACAGTGTTTGTTTATTTGGATGCGAGCGTGTTCGTTAAAAAGCCTGTCTTGGCATATGCGCGCATTTGCATGATTTTTTCGTGTTGTATGGTGCTTTTGGGCTGTGCCGCGACCCGGAGCAATGTGTCGACGATGTCAGTGGACTGGCTGGTCCGGCAAGAGATTTCCGGGTGCAATGCGACGGCGATGCAGGGCTTTCGCGGGCAACACTTCACCGTTTTGGCTGACATTGCGCTTTCGGGGCAGTTGAGGGTTTTGCGCCCGGGCCAAGACTTGACCAGTGATGTCACTAATCGGCGGTTGAATGTTCAGGTTGATAATGACGGCAGAATGCTGCGCCTGTTCTGTGGCTGAGCGGTCTGGGCCAAGCAAAAACCCCCGGTCTGACCGGGGGTTCTTGGGTCGTGCAGGATGTGAGGCCGCTTACATCCGATAGGTGGTGTGGCAGTCTTTGCAAGCGCCACCAACACCGCCCATGCCAGCTTTGATGCCGTCAAGCGAGGTTGCGTCGAGTGAGGTTGCTGCAGCGTTCAACACGCCGGCTTTCTTCAGGAAATCTTCCCAGTTGGTCCAGACTTCTGGCTTGGCTTCTGTGCCCGGATCGGTCGACTGGGGTTCGAATTTTGCCCCGATGTCGGCAGATGCGGCAATGATCGCGGCCTTTGCAGCCTCGGCGCCTGTGGCGTCGAAGTCGGCTTTGCCACCAGCCATGTCGCCCAGCGTTTTAACGTTCTTGCCGATGGTCTTCATCAGGTCTTGGCGTGCAATAACAACAGGATCGGTTGGTTCAACTTCGGCATAGGCGACGCCTGCAGCCATGATCAGGCCCGCAATAATCGTTTTCGTCATCAACTTCATTTTCATTGGCTCCCCGCTGGAAAATATCTGTCCACTATAGGCGCGACATTGCGTCGCGGAAGTGACGTTATCGTTGGGGCATTCATTCTCACGCGAATGTTATTGCTATGTGCTTAGCTTTTCTACGCAATCAAGGACTCGCGCGGTTATCAGGATTAGTTTAATTAGAACGTAAAGTGAACAAATATGAGTCGTCATGTCCAACCGCCGTATTCTTTCGCTTTGGTTCCCGCGCCTTTCGGCTGAACGTTTGCTCCGCCTGCGCCGCGATGCGCTTTTGCAGCCTTTTGCCGTGGTGGGGCTGCGGGCCAATGCGCATCTGCTGGTATCGATGAACCCCGAGGCCGAGGCTGCGGGCCTGCGGCAGGGTCAGCCCTTGCGCGATGCAACCGCGATGTGCCCCACGCTGATCACCGCCCCGGAAAACCCCGCCGAAGATGCTGCCTTTTTGCGCGCGCTGCGCCGGTGGGCGGGAAAGTTCAGCCCTTGGGTCGCGGAAGAGGCCCCCGATGCCTTGGTGATTGATCTGACAGGATGCGCGCATCTTTTTGGCGGTGAAGACGGGTTGATGGCGCAGGTCGAGGAAGATTGCGCCGACCTTGGCCTTAGCCTGCGCGCCAGCATTGCCGATACGCGGGGGGCGGCATGGGCGCTTGCGCGGTATGCAGGCGCGGGGTCTGCCCAGACGCGCAGTGGCGATGCGATCCGGCAAGAGGCCCATGCCACCCGATCCCGTGCGGCCCGGCGGTTTTCGCGGCAGCCGAATCTAACGGCCCAGCAATCGGGCCCCGCTGGCATGATCGCAGCCCCCGGCCAGACACGGCAGGCCCTTGCCGCCCTGCCATTGCCCGCGCTGCGCATCGCACCTGCGGCGGTCGAGGCCTTGGGTCGGCTTGGGCTGCGGCGGGTGGAAGATATCATGGGGATGCCGCGTGCCGCGCTTGCCCGCCGTTTTGGGGCCGAGGTTTTGCGGCGCTTGGATCAGGCGCTTGGGGTGGACCCAGAGCCGGTCAACCCGGCAGCGGCCCCCTTGCATTTTGCCATGCGTATGAGCTTTCCCGAGCCTATCGGCCTGATCGACGATGTGACTGCCGGGATGGATCGGTTGCTGCCGCCACTTTGTGCCAAGCTGGTGGCCAAGGGGCGCGGCGCGCGGCGTGTGCGGCTGGAGGCACAGCGCAGCGATGGGCGGGTGGAGGTGGTTGAGGTGGGCCTTGCCCGTGCCAGCCAAGAGGTGGATCGCATCCGCCCCCTGCTGGTGCTGAAGCTGGACCAGATCGATGCCGGGTTCGGGATTGATCGCCTGCGGCTTGAGGCGGTCGAGACGGAGCCGATGCACGCCCTCCAGCATCGTGGTCATCTGGAGGCGGCGGCGGATGTCGCCGCGCGTCAGGGGGCCGACACGGCACTTGAGGATCTGATTGGGAAACTGGGCACCAAGCTGGGACAAGAGGCGGTTGTGCGCCTGCACCCTGCAGACAGCAACATCCCCGAAAAATCCGCAATGACCCTTGCGGCGGCGTGGTCGTTGCCCACCGTCGAGCCTTGGCCCGAACCACGTGCGCCGCGTCCGATTGTGATTTTCCGCCCCGAACCCGTCAACGCCCCGCCCGAGCGGACGCCACCCGCGCAGTTTCGTTGGCGCAGGCGGAGCTTTGATCTGCGCTTTGCCGTGGGGCCCGAACGGTTGCTGCCGGAATGGTGGCTGGATGATCCCGAATGGCGATCAGGCCCGCGCGACTACTGGCGGGTTGAGGTCGCGGGGGGCGAGCGGCTTTGGCTGTTCTATGCCCATGGCGGCGAAATGTCGGGGGGCTGGTTTTGCCAAGGCCTGTTTGCCTAAGCCCTGACAACGGGAGGATCAGTCGATCGCCCGCGCCTCGGATATCAGCATCACGGGAATTCCATCCCGGATCGGAAAGGCAAGGCGCGCGGTCTTTGAAATCAACTCTTGTGCCGCCGCATCATAACTTAGCACCGCGTGGCTGGACGGGCAGACAAGGCTTTCCAACATGCGGCTATCGAACGGCTGCCCGGAAGATTTGCGATCATCCTCGGTCATTGCATCACCTCATCCCCGGAACCGCCACGCAAGGCAAATTCGATCAGCGTGACCAAGGTTTCCCGCCTTGTGGACAAAGACGGGGCTTCAAGCAGCGCTTGCTTATCCTCGGGTTCAAACGGGCACAGCATCGACAGAGAGTTGATCAAAAGTTCGGTTTCGGCCTCTTTGAGGCTGTCCCAATCCGTCGACAGGTCCATCGCACTCAGATATCGGCCCAACAGATCCAGGAACCCCTTCCGGTCGAAACCTGAATCCGTTTCTTCTTCACGGCGCAGATCAAGCACAAACGGCGACCAATCCACCATGCAGCGCCGATAGGGGGTAAAGCCCTGCACCTCTTCCTTGACGCGGAACCGGGACATCCCGCTCAGCGTAATCATATAGCGACCGTCCTCGGTTTCCGAAAACCCGGTCAGGCGCCCCGCACACCCAATCGCCTGCAAACGACGTTCGCCCGAAGGGGTGTCACGTGTCTGGATCATGCCGATCAGACGGGTCTTGGACTTCATGCAATCCTCAATCATCGCCAGATAGCGAGGTTCAAAGATATGCAATGGAAGCCTCGCCCGTGGCAGCATAAGCGCGCCGGGCAAGGGGAACACAGGGATCGTTTCGGGTAAGTCGGATGCGATGATCATGTGTATGACCTAGGCCACTCTCCCGATCAGGCAAATATCATGGAGGACAGTTTGCGACGGCCCTTCAAAACAATGGGATCTTTGGCATTCAACGCCTCAAAAATCGTGAAAAGCTGGGTCCGTGCGGCCCCGTCATTCCACTCGCGATCACGCCGGAACAATTCCAGCAGTTGATCAACGGCCTCTTCCGTCTTGCCCGCAGCCAGCAGGGCTGCTGCCAGATCAAACCGGGCCTGATGGTTCGCCGGATCAGCCTCAACCGCCACACGCAAGTCTTGCTCGGGGCCGGCATTGGCCGCCTGTTTGGCAAGTTCGACCTGGGCGCGCACCGCGTCCAACTCTTTGGCCTTGGCGATAGAGGCCGGCGCATTTGCCAACAGCACCTCGGCCTGTTCCAGATTGTTCAGGGCGATATGGGCCCGCGCAAGGCCAGCATATGCAAGCGGGTTTTCCGGTTCTTCCCCCAAAATCGCGGCAAAGGTTTCAGCGGCGTCAACGGCTGCCCCCTCGGCCAGCATCCCCTCAGCGGCCTCGATTGCTTCGGCCAAACCACCATCGCCGCCCAAGGCAATCACGCGCTCGATGAACTGTTTGATCTCTGATCCCGGCAGCGCGCCTTGAAACCCGTCAGCGGGTTTTCCTTGCCAAAAGGCATAGACGGTCGGGATGGATTGGATCCGCAACTGGCCCGCGATCATCTGGTTTTCGTCCACATTGATCTTGACCATGCGAACCTTGCCGCCGGCCGCGGCAACGGCGGCCTCAAGGGCAGGCCCAAGTGTTTTGCACGGCCCGCACCAAGGCGCCCAGAAATCGACGATCACCGGCACATCATGGCTGGCCTCGATCACATCTTGCATGAATGTCGCCTCAGTGCCGTCCTTGATCAGGTTGGCTTTCGGTGCGGCGGCGGCGGTCTTTTCACCCAGACTGAACATCTGTTCCCCTCATAGGTTGGAGCTTTTCCCTTATATGCGCTTTGAGCAGCAAAAGGCCAAGGGGGGGATGCCCATTTACCCCGATGCCGCAAGGCCCTAGTTTGCCCTGAACCACGCAGGAGGATGCGATGCCCTGTCTTTTGACCTTTGGTGACAGCAACACCCACGGAACGCCGCCGATCATCGTGCGGGGCGAGTATCATCGCCACGGGGCACAGATCCGGTGGCCTCAGGTCTGCCTGCGCGCCCTTGGCTCGGCATGGGATCTGGCGGAAGAGGGTCTGCCCGGGCGCACGGCGCAATATGACGACCCGGTGATGGGCGCGCATATGAATGGCCGGGATGGTCTGAAGATCGCGCTGCACAGCCATGGTCCTGTTGACGTGATGACCCTGATGTTGGGCACGAATGATGTAAAGACCCGCTTTGCCGCGACGCCGGAGATGGTCTTGTCGGGGATTGCAGGCCTGTTGGATGTGGCCCTGTCGCTGGAGATGCAAGCCCGTCACGGTGGGTTCAAGATACTCCTCATTTGCCCGCCGCCGGTGGAAGAGGTCGGTCCGATTGCGGCCGAATTCTATGCGGCTGCCGCGCGGTCGCGGGCCTTGGCACCGCTTTATCGTGATCTGGCGGCAGTGCGCGGGATCGGCTTTCTGGATGCGGGCGAGGTTATCCGCGTCAGCCCGCAAGACGGCATTCATTTTGATGCCGCCGCGCATCATGATCTGGGCCTTGCGGTCGCCGAGGCGATTGGGCGGCTCTAGCCACCTATGGCGTGGTGCTGGCGGAAAGATCCGTCCATCCGCACCGCGCCGCCAAAAGGGCGGGTGGCGCGCCAGTGTCGATGGCATCTGCCACCCGGTATTTCAGCGAATTGCGCATATTCCACCGCTCGCGCATCAGGTGCAGGCCCGATTTGCTGATCTTGGTCACGGGTGTCTGAATGGGCAGAAATTGCGGCCATTTCTGTTGCATATAGCGATAGCAGGTCGTGAATGCGCCGCCCACATGATCGTGAAATCGGTCGTTATGGATGCAGTTCAGCCCAATGGCATAGGCCCCGCGCCCTGCCGCGCGGGCCTGCTGCACGATATCGGTGCCATACATATGCCAATCGGGTTGATCCGGGTCAAACCGCAACCCGGCTGAGCGCCGCAGAACGATCAGCATTTCGTCAAACGACTGCACCGGTTCTGGCTGCAACGGCACACGCCCGATGATCTGCCCCAGCGACGATGTCCAGACCGGGCCGAACTGACGGGAATCAGGGGCCACGCCATAGGCCCCCGCCAGCGCCCAATCCGGGTGACGGCTGGACAGATCGTTCAGCCGCGTCAGCAGCAAGCGATCCCATCCCTGCGGCAAGTAAACATCGTGATGGGCAAAGACCACGATCTCGGCCTGTGTTGCATCAAGGGCGCGGTTATAAGCGATTGTCGCCGTGGGGGCGTTGCGTTGCACATGCACGTCAATGCCCGCCGCCAATGCAGGCGAGGCCATCAGATTGGCCTGAAGAATGGCATCTGAATTGCTGGCGCAGGCAATCACGAGATCGGAAGGGTGATAGACCTGCATCACGGATTGCCCTTGCTGGCGATTAAAACGGTCAGTTTTTCAGCCTCTTTGTCGATATCGTGACGATCAAAGACGCGCAAACGGGCGGCATCACCCATGGCTGTCAACCGCTCTGGCGACACGGATGCAAAGGCGGTGATGGCGGTTGCCAGACCCACCGCGTCACCGGCAGGAACAAGCCATCCGGTTTCGGGCGTTACAAGTTCCGGGATGCCTGCGATGGCCGTGGCAATCACCGGGCGCCCTGCGGCCATGGCCTCCATGATCACCATCGGCAGACCTTCGGCAAAGGATGGCAAGACCAAGGCTTGGGCGGCAGACAGGGCGTCCCGCACGCGGGCCTCGTCCAGCCAACCGGTCAGTGTGACGTGCTGGGCCAATCCACGTCGGGCAATTTCGTCCTCCAGAACCCCGCACAAATCGCCGTCTCCGACCAACGTCAGGTGCAAGTCTGGTATTGTTGGCACCGCCAGTGCCAGCGCCTCGACTAACAGACCAAACCCCTTTTGCTCAGAGAACCGTCCAATGGCCACCAGATGCGGCCCACCGGTCGGCATTGGGGCCGGGTCGGCAAAGCGCCAAGGTTCAATCCCGCAATGCACCACATGCAGATGCGGCCAGGTTTCCATCTGGGTCCACCGGCAGAGTTGGCTGCGCCCAAAGCTGGAAATCGCCACCGTAAAACGCGCGCGGGCGGCTTTTTCGCCCAAGGACAGGGCATGGGGGGCATCGAATTCCTCTGGTCCATGGACGGTAAAGGAATAGCCCGGCCCGCCCATTTCCGCCGCGAGCATGGCAACGGTGGCCGAGTTCGTTCCGAAATGCGCGTGCAGATGCGGGATGCGCAAGTCTGTGCAACGGCGGGCGATATGCGCCGCCTCGATCAGATAGATCAAATGCCTGATCCGCCCGCCCATGCCGGGGTATCCACTGCGACTGCGTCGGCCACAGGCCATTGCCAGTTGCAGCGCCCGAAGACTGGCGAGGGGCCGTCGGGCCATCCAGCCGATCGCCGAGGCAAGAAGGTGTCGCTTGCGCAGGCCAAGAACATATTCTGTCCGGGCATCTTCGGCGATATCGGCCGGATCGACCAAAGTCTCCTTTTCAGAGCGCATGGCAAACCGACTGACCTGCCAACCCAGCCTTTCCATGGCCAGGATTTCGCGACGGATAAAGGTCAGCGATCCGCGCGGATATGTATTGACCAGATAAGCGATTTTCAAAAAGGGGGCTCCGATCAGTGGCAGGGCCGCAGCAAGCAGGCCCGCAGCAAACACGATCAATCTTGCCACCGCGCGATGCAAGACCTCAGGCCATTGTAAGGCAAAGGTAAGGTCAAATGCGTTGCCAGAAACCCGCAGGCAAAGGCTGTTTCTTGGCCCAAAAGGCGGCTTTTGGGGGAGGAGGGCATCCGTTTCCGGCGGGGGCAGGGTGAAAGGGGTCGAGGCCCTGATCTGCGCAAAACGGGAGATATGACTTCGATCTGACGAAGCGGATTGTTTCCAGAATTCTGTGCCAAATCCACAGTTTGGCGCGCGTTTTTCGGACGATCATGATTAATGAACAGCGCCCGCGACAGGCCACGATGGGAATTGTTTGCACCGAGGGGTCCGAATCGTTCGGCATAACCAAGAAAGCGATGTTAACGATTTGCAACCATTGGTAGTATTACGGGACAGTTAGGCAATCTTGCGGCACAAATTTAACAAAAAAGAGTGGTCAATAAGGTGAAAAAAAGATGTAACCTATACTTATGGAGGTCGCCAAACATACCGAATAACAGGTAAAGTGGTTACCGGGGGCGCTTGATCCGAGTGCTAAATATGATCTGCAAATTGACTATGAATATATGCTGTGCGTTCGGCTCTGCCGTATGCGGTCGTGTTGCGCCAAGCCAGCAATTGTCGCCGATAGCGATACTTGGACTGTGTGGGTCAGGCGCATGACGATCAGCTTCAATGACATTCCGTCACGCAAAGCGACGCGTGTTTCCGTTTCCAAAGACCTGAGCGCAATCTCCTTTGTGTCCAGACGTCCAAAATTCGGATTTTATAGAAGTATTTTCAAGCGGGCGCTTGATCTGAGCGCAATCCTGATTGCCGCCCCTGTCGTGGTGCCGGTCATCGCGGCGTTGGCCGTTGGCGTGGCACGTGATGGTGGCAGCCCGTTCTATACACAGTCCCGCGTGGGCAAGGACGGTCGTATTTTCCGCATGTGGAAGCTGCGCTCGATGGTGCGGGATGCGGATCGCCAGATGCAAGACCTGCTTGCGCGCGACCCGGCCGCCAAAGAAGAATGGGATCGGTCGCAGAAACTGCGGAATGATCCACGGATCACGCGGTTTGGTCGGTTTTTGCGCCGGTCATCCTTAGATGAGTTGCCGCAGCTTTGGAACGTGCTCACTGGGGATATGAGCCTTGTTGGTCCGCGCCCCATGATGGTGAACCAACAATCGCTGTATCCCGGCTCTGCCTATTACATCTTGCGGCCGGGCATCACAGGCTATTGGCAGACATCCGGGCGAAATCAGACGACGTTTGAGGCGCGGGCAGATTATGACACTGTCTATGAAGAGGGCCTTGCCCTGACGACCGACCTGCGCATTTTGTTGCGGACGGTTAGTGTTGTTGTAAAGGGCACGGGCTGCTGAACGGATCAAGAGCCTGCGCCCTGATAAGAAAGGCCCGCCTCTGATGATCAGCGGCGGGCCTTTTCATTCCGATTTCCGTGTGCCTCAGGTCACAGCGGCAAAGGCCACCATCAGCAAGATCGCTGCCCCACCGCCAATCATCAGGGCCGTGCTTGACAGCTCCGCATTGGGCAGGCGCGACAAGCCGTTTTCGATCAGGCTTTTGACCTCATCGCGCTTTCTTGGTCGTCGCGCCTTGGTTGGCAGGTCCGGGATTGCCACGATGGGGCGCAGGTTTAACTCTCGTTCAAGCTGGGCCGAACTGCGAATGATGGGTTTGAAAACGTCAAGCATGAACGCCAGCACAAAGCCCGCCCCGAAACTTGCGATGGCTGCCGCAATGGCCCGCTTTCTATTGCCTGATCCGATGGGATATTCGGGCGTAATCGCCCGTTCCAAAAGGGCAAAGCGCTCGTTTTGGCGACGTTCGGCAAGGCGCTGGGTTGTCTCGGCCTCGGCCATGCGGGTCGCCACAACCGAATACTGCTCCTGCAACTGTCGCAATTGGCGGTCAAAGGTCGACAAGGCGCGATCAACCTCGGCCGCGTTCCCAAGATTGGCCAGCAACTCTGTCTTTCTGGTCATCAGGGGCGCACGCTGGGCTGTCAGCACACTCTTGCGCTGCGCAATCTCATCTAGTCTGCGGCGGTCTGTGGCGCGCAGCGTTCCTCCGCTGCGGATCCGGCTGTCTTCGTCTTGCAGTCCAGCCAGTTCTTGATCGATTTCTCGCAGGGCGGCTTCAAGTTGAATGGCCTCATCCCGGCGATTTTCGCGTGCTGCGGGCAAGCTGTCTTGGTTGGCTTCGCGATATTGGGCGATCTGCTGTTCAAGGCTGGTGAGCTCTGACCAAATCCGGGCTTCCTCCTCTTTGAAAAAGCTGAACGTGGCGTCAGCGGTGGCGCGCTTGTCTGCCGCCCCCATATCCAGAACCGATTGCGCAAGGTCGTTGGCCACGGCTGCGGCGTCATCCGCCTTGCCCGCCTGCGCCACGATGATGATGGCCGAAAGCCCCCCGCCTGTTGCGGTTGAGACGCTTTGAAACCGGATGGCCCCGCGCATGGCGGCAACGCGGTCTTCCAGCGATGTAGCGGGCGCGTCGTCAAACAATCCGTGGCGATCAATCAGCGCCAGAATGTTATCGCGCGTCGTCAGGCGCTGTTCGATCACCTGCAAAAGTTGCAGCGCGTTGACGGGCGTCGCGACGGCTTGCCCCGCCTCGGTGACGGTCGGCAGTTCAACCTGAATGACGGCCGCCGATTCAAACACGTCTGGCCGATTGATTGCGCTGATGACGCCGATGACCGAGCCAAGAATGCCCACCAGAAGGATCACCCAAAAGCGCCGTTGCAATAGGCTTACCAGATCATCAAAGGATTGGATCGGTCCCATGGGTCAACCCTTTCCATAGCGCAAGCGGCCAAGCCCCCGGTCCTGCGCCCGGTTCAACACAATACCCATGACAGGGATGCGCCCCTCAAACAGCGCCTCACAGGCGCGGATGTCGCGTGCGGTGCTGCGTGTTCCATCCACAACGATCACAACGGCGTCAATCTTGTCACCCATGGCAATGACATCGTCAGAGACCAGTGCAGGCGGCAGATCGATCACCACAATTTCGGGGTCAAGTTGCACATCCATCGCCTCAAACGCCCGCTTGGATTCGGGCGCATGCAAAATATCACCGGCATCGCTTGCGGCCTCGCCGTTCAGACCAATGGCAAGGGTTCTGCCCACGCGGACGAACATCGATTCCAAGGGTTGAGAACCATCCAGAAAATCGCGCAGCGCGCCCGCGGGTGTCAGGCCCAACAGAGTGTGCAGATTGGGGCGTCGCAGATCAAGATCGATCAGAACGGTCCGGCTGCCCGGACGCCGTGCAAGGCTGAGGGCAAGATTTGCCGCCGTAAAGGACTTGCCGCAGCCATGCGTTGGCGATGTGATCCCAATCCGGCGCCAGCCGCGCTCTGCCATTGCTTGCGAAATTCGGGTGCGCAAAATGTCAAAGGCCGGCCCCGCCGCGTTTTCATCCGGATTCGTAAACAGACCGTTTCCGGCAAGAGTATCTCCGTTCAGCGTCACTGCGTTCAGTGATTCCCAAACGCGGGCAGGGTTGAACAAGGTAAGGGGATAGGCCTCGGTAAAGACGTCCCGCTCCAAATGCGGACCATCAGCAGGAAGTGGGCGCTCTGCATTCTGACCCTTGCGGAACAAAGAAACCGTTGCGGACCTATCCCGGCGAGAGGCTTCCACGTCATCCTCAGCCATCGGCATTAATCCCAAATACTGCGTATAGTCTGTCAGCAATGCCAACTTGTTGTCTTTTGCCATTTGAATGGCACACTCCTGCAAGCCGCGACCCATTGGTCGGTACAAGTTAAATTACACCCGCCTTGCAGCAGGCCGCGACCAGGTTCATCCAAATGTGATGGCCAGAAACAACATGCTCCTATCACCGTCAGAATCGCCAGGCCCCCGCCCAGTTATCTTTTCGTCTACCAGATAACACCCCGAAATGGAAGCGTTTGCCCTGACGGAAGGATGCACTGCGCTTTCCATTCAAGGCAGAATTCCCTATGGTTCGAGGTGTATTTTGGTGAAAAGCAAAGACGATGATCCCGACGCCCCCGACCACGCCCGTTCGTTCCGCGGATCAATCGGCCACGCGGTCTGAAACCATCGATGCCGTGGTTATCGGGCGGAACGAAGGCGCGCGTCTTTTGGCCTGTCTGAACTCGCTCAAAGGTCGGGTTCGACGCATTGTTTACGTGGACAGCGGGTCAAAAGATCGCTCCGTCATATCTGCGCGCGAAGCAGGGGCCATCGTTGTGCCGCTGGATATGACAAAGCCCTTTACGGCGGCCCGGGCACGCAACGCTGGCATCTTTGCTTTGGCTGAGGACGCGCCTGATTTCGTCCAACTGATTGATGGGGATTGCACGCTTGATGCAGACTGGCTGCCTGCCGCAAAGGATGCTTTCAAAAGGACGCCGGGGGCTGTCGTCATTTGTGGTCGCCGCCGCGAACGCCACCCCGAGGCGTCGATCTACAACACTTTGACAGATCATGAGTGGAACACCCCGGTGGGCAAGACGCGTGCCTGCGGCGGGGATGCATTGTTCCGCTATGTTCCCTTGCTCAATGTTGGTGGCTTTCGTGACGATCTGATTGCCGGGGAAGAGCCTGAGCTTTGTCTTCGTCTGCAACGCACAGGTGGAGAGATCTGGCGCATTGATGCCGAGATGACGCTTCACGATGCCGCACTGACCCGTTTCGGACAATGGTGGCGCCGAATGGTGCGATCAGGGCATGCCTTTGCCGAAGGGGCAGCATTGCATGGCGCGGCTGCTGAGCGTCATTGGGTGAAAGAGACCAATCGTGCCATCATTTGGGGGGCGGTCATCCCGATGGTGGTTGTGATTGCCGCGCTGCTTCACCCCATTGGTGCGATGATGGCGCTCATCTATCCACTGCAGGTGGTCCGGCTTGCCCAACGTGCGCAATTTTCAAGATTGGGGTGGCTTGTGGGCCTGTTTACGGTTGTCGGCCGTTTTGCCGAGGCGCGGGGAGCGCTGGGCTATTATTTCGACCGGCTCAAGGGGCGAAAGCGCGGGCTGATCGAATACAAATAGGTGCGCTGTTGGATCAAGGGCCGCTATTTGCCACGTTGGCGCAGGGCAGAAATGGCTTCGCGCGGCAAGATGGCGGCGCAGGCTGCATAACGCGGGATCATCCGTCTGGGCGATGACAAGGCGCGCCAAAGCCATTCCATCGCAAGGGCCTGAACCCAACGCGGTGCGCGGATTTGGCGGCCGGTAACAAAATCAAGCCCGGCCCCAAAGCTGCAAAACCCAATTCCGGGGGCTATGGAACGCCCAAAGGCGGCAAATCCCTCTTGTCTGGGGGCTGTCAGCGCCAAGATGCATAAGACGACGCCAGCGGCCTGCATTTGCTCAAGGGCGGTTTTCGCCTCATCCCCCTCTGGATCGAAGCCCATCTCTGGCGAACCAGTCCATGCAATATTGAGACCCTTTATAGTCTTGCGCAGAACGTCTGCTGCATCGGCAAGCGCCTGCCGCGTCGATCCGAAAAAGCCAACAGGAACGCCTTCGATCGCAGCGAGTTCCAGCATGGGGAGCAGCAGATCTGACCCGGGGATCAAATCAACCCTGTGTCCGGCGAGTCGCGAAAGCCAGACAATCGGATTTCCATCCGCCACCACAAGGTCTTGCTTGGCATAGGCTGCGCGATAGGTGGATGACCGGTGCAGTTTAACCAGGTGGTCGAGATTGATTGTGGCCAAGGCGAAACCCTGCCTGCCCCGAAATCTCTTGCGAATATCAGTCAATAGCGCTTCGCGGTCGCTTATGTTCACTACAATATTATGATCGTTAAAGCGGAACTGCACTGGTACGCTCGGGTAAGGGATTCCTCCCCTTAACATGGATTTTTCCAGTCCGGTGTGAAAAACTGTTTGTCCAAGGGACTCTGATACGCTGAATCCTTACTATCAGGGCCTGCTTGATTTTCATCCTGCCACGACATCGCCACACAGACATATTAAGCCAAAGACACGAAGACAGATTTCCCGTTCGCCGTTGAGACCTGATGCCCGGTAACCAGATTGCCTATATGATGTTGTACCTGTGGCCGGTGGTCGCATGGGCGCTTTACACGCGCCTCGACCCGGCACGTGCCTTGGTCTGGACAATTCTTGGCGGCTACATGGTTTTGCCCCCGCTGACAGCCATCGATTTGCCGATGGTTCCCGACTTTGACAAATACTCGATCCCCAACCTAGCCGCCGCTGCCGCCGTCGTCTTTTTGCTCAAAGAGCGGTTCAGCCTGTGGCCGTCCTCGCTTTTGGCGCGGATGTTGATCATGCTTTACGTCCTGAGCCCCTTTGCCACTGTGTTGAGTAACGGGGACCGGATGTTTTTTGAGCATGCCAGTTTGCCGGCCATGCGCATCTATGACTCGCTTGCTGCCGTCGCCGGGCAATTCATCGTGCTTTTGCCCTTTTTCATGGCGCGCAAGTATCTGGCAACGCCAAAGGCGCAGCGGGCTGTTCTGGTCGGTCTTGTCACGGCGGGGGTGATCTATTCCCTGCCGATGGCGTGGGAGGCGCGGATGTCGCCACAGATCAACCTGATGATTTATGGATTTTTTCAGCATGATTTTTCGCAGGCCGTTCGCTTTGGCGGGTATCGCCCCTTTGTGTTCATGCCCCATGCGCTTTGGGTCGCCTTCTTTGCGCTGATGTGCCTTTTGGCCTCCATCACGCTGTTCCGCATTGGTCCCGCCGCTGTTCGGCACAAACAGTTTCTTGTGATGCTTTACCTGATCTTTGTCGTGCTGATCTGCCGAAGTGCGGGTGTCTGGGTCTATGCGCTGCTGATTGGTCCGCTGATTTTAATTGCACCAAGACGATTGCAATTGACCATCGCGGCGGTGATGGCGGCGGTCGTGATCACCTATCCGTTGCTCCGGGGTCTGCATCTGGTGCCGGTTGATGATATCTTGGCCTTTGCAACGAAGATGAATGAAGAGCGGGGCCTATCCTTGGCCTTTCGCATCACGAATGAGGACTTGTTGTTGGCCCATGCGGCCGAGCGCCCTTGGTTTGGGTGGGGGGGCTATGGGCGCAGCCTTTTGCATGATCCAATCTCGGGCCAGATCAGTGTCATCGCGGATGGTGGTTGGGTGATCACCTTGGGCGTTTATGGCTGGTTGGGCTATATCGCTGAATTTGGTTTGCTGGCCCTTCCGGTCTTTCTGATCTGGCGCGAGGCACGCCATGTTAAGGGGGCGGAGGTGTCCCCCTATGCCAGCACATTGGCGCTGATCCTTGCCGCCAACCTGTTCGACATGCTGCCAAATGACACCCTTATCCCCTTTACATGGCTGCTGGCCGGGGCACTGACCGGCTATGCCGAGGCGCTTGCCGCTGCGCGCCAAGAAAAGACGCGTCGTGATTTTGACATTGCCTTCAACCCAAACAGGACGATCCTTTGACCCAAGCGCCTTCCCCACCTGCCCGCCCGTACCGCGTGCTTGTCGTGGCCGAGGCGGCAAATCCCGAATGGGTTTCGGTTCCGCTTGTGGGCTGGTCCATGGCGCGGGCTTTGGCCGAGGTGGCCGATGTGCATATCGTGACCCAAATACGCAACCGCGATGCCTTCTTAAGGGCGGGGCTTGTTGAAGGGCAGGATTTTACGGCGATTGATTCCGAAGCCCTTGCCCGTCCCTTATGGAAACTGGGCGAGAAGTTGTCGGGGGGGGCAGGGCGGGGATGGACGATCCAGCAGGCCATCAACACCATCAGCTATCCATTCTTCGAGCATCTGGTCTGGAGGCAGTTCGGCCCGCGCATTGCGGCGGGCGCGTTCGATATCGTTCACCGCATCACCCCGCTATCGCCCGTGCAGCAAAGCCCCATCGCCGCCAAATGCCGCCGCGCGGGCGTGCCATTCGTGCTGGGGCTCATCAATGGCGGCGTGCCTTGGCCCAAGGGGTTTGAGGCCGAGATGGCGAAAGAGAACGAATGGCTGTCAAAGCTGCGCGGCCTGTATCGCGCCTTGCCGGGTCGGCAAGGCACCTTGCGGGCTGATGCGATCCTTGCAGGCTCCCGCCAGACGCTGCGGGATATCCCGCCAAAACACCACGGGCGTTGCATCTATCTGCCCGAGAATGCGATTGATCCGGCCCGGTTTTGGCGGCGGGCGGATCATGCTGCAACCTTGGCTGGGGGGCCGTTGCGGGCCTGTTTCATCGGGCGGTTGGTGCCGCTCAAAGGGGTGGATATGCTGCTTTCCGCTGCGGCCCCCCTGTTGGCCTCGGGGCGGATGACGCTGGATATCATCGGGGATGGACCGATGGCTGGTCCTTTGCAAAGCCAAGCGGCGGAACTTGGCGAAGCCGTGCGCTTTCACGGCTGGAAAAAGCATGAACAGGTGCAAGATATCGCGTCATCTTGTACCGTGCTGACCTTTCCCTCGATCCGGGAATTTGGCGGCGGCGTGGTGTTGGAGGCGATGGCACTGGGCCTGTGCCCCGTGGTTATTGATTACGCGGGGCCCGCCGAACTGGTCACCGAAACCACCGGGTTCAAAGTGCCGATTGGCCCGCGTGATGCAGTCATTGCGGGGCTTGCTGCCCAACTGATCCACCTTGCGGATCATCCGGCTGAGGTTGCCCAAAAGGCCGAGGCCGCCCGCGCCCGTGTGGAGGGTTTTTTTACATGGCAGCGCAAGGCTGAACAGGTGGTTGGGGTTTATGATTGGGTGACACATCGGGCGGCATCAAAGCCGGATTTCTTTGGAATATCGTGATCCGCCCAAAGGGATCACACGCCGCATTCCTTAATTTCGTCAAGTTTGGTATTTAGCCAAAAGGATGTTCCGTTTGCCAGTGACAGGTTCCATGCCCATTACCCGTGGCTCAGATCAGATTTCTGATACCGATATTGCAATTGTCGGCATGGCTGCGCACCTTCCGGGGGCGGCGGACATTGCACAGTATTGGGAAAACCTGCGCAACGGGGTGGAGTCGATCCGGGTTCTTTCCGAAGAGGACCTGCTGGCCGTTGGCGAAACCCGTGCGCGGTTGACCAAGCCCAACTATGTGCCCTCTGCCGCGGTTCTGGATGGGTTTCAGAATTTTGATGCCGATTTCTTTGGCTTTTCGCCAAAAGAGGCCGCGATCCTTGACCCGCAGCACCGCCATTTCCTTGAGGTGGCGTGGGAGGCTTTGGAAAACGCAGGTCACCCGCCCGAAACCTTCCCCGGCCCGATTGGGGTTTGGGCCGGTTGTGGGATGGGCAGCTATTTTTACTTCAACCTGTGCTCCAACCGCGATCTGGTTGATCAGACGGGCATGTTCCTGCTGCGCCATACGGGCAATGACAAGGATTTTCTGGCCACCCGCGTCAGCCATATCTTTGACCTCAAGGGCCCCAGCATCAATGTGCAGACCGCGTGTTCGACCAGCCTTGTCGCCGTGCATTACGCCACACAGGCCCTGTTGAATGGCGAATGCGACATGGCCCTTGCGGGGGGGGTCACCATCGAATTGCCCCATGCCCATGGCTATCTTTACACCGAGGGCGAGATCCTGTCGCCCGATGGCCATTGCCATGCCTTTGACCATCGCGCCCAAGGCACGGTCTTTGGCTCGGGTGCCGGATGTGTGGTGTTGCGCCGGGCCAAGGATGCGATCCGCGATGGCGATCATATCTGGGCAATCCTGAAGGCAAGCGCCGTCAACAATGATGGCGCGGCCAAGGCGGGGTATCTGGCCCCGTCGGTGGATGGTCAGGCCGCCTGTGTGGCCGAGGCGCAGGCGCTGGCGGGCATCAGTTCAGACACGGTATCTTATGTCGAATGCCACGGCACCGGCACTTATCTGGGCGACCCGATCGAAGTGGCGGCCCTGACGGCGGCCTTTGGCCAAAGCGGGGAAGGCCTGGGCCATTGCCGTCTTGGCAGCGTCAAAACCAATATCGGCCATCTGGATACCGCCGCAGGGGTGGCCAGCCTGATCAAGGTGGCGCTCAGCCTGCATCACCGTCAATTGCCCCCCTCCCTGGGGTATGAGGCCCCGAATCCCGCGATTGACTTTGAAACCTCGCCCTTCCGCGTGAATGACCGGCTGACCGATTGGCAGGGGCCAGCCCCTTTGCGCGCCGGGGTCAACAGCCTTGGCGTCGGCGGCACCAATGCCCATGCCGTTTTGCAAGAAGCGCCCGCGCGGGCCGCCTCTGACGCCTCTGATTGGCCATTTCAGCCCATCGTGATTTCGGCCAAGTCCAAGGCGGCGCTGGATGGGCAGGCGGCGCGATTGGCCGCGCATCTGCGGGCGCATCCTGAACAGCCCTTGGCCGATGTGGCCTTTACCCTGAAACAGGGCCGCCGCGCCTTTGACAAGCGGCGGGTTCTGGTGGCGGGCAGCCATTCCGAGGCCGCCGATCTGCTGGAGGGGGCCGATACCCGCCGTGTGTTCAATCACGACTGGCTGGGCGATGACCCCGAGGTTGTGTTCATGTTCCCCGGCGGTGGCGCGCAATATGCGGGCATGGCGCGGGATCTCTATGAAACCGAACCCGTCTTTGCCGATTGGATGGATCAAGGCCTGTCGGTGCTGGAGCCGATGCTGGATTACGACATCCGCGCATTGTGGCTGCCTATAGCGGGAGCAGAGACGGCGGCGAATGAGCGGTTAAAGAAACCCTCGGTCCAACTGCCGCTGATCATGATCACCGAATATGCCTTGGCGCAGTTGTTTATCAGCTGGGGCGTGCAGCCTGCCGCCCTTGTCGGCCATTCGATGGGCGAAAATACTGCCGCCGCCTTGGCAGGCGTGATGAGCTTTGAGGATTGCATCGGCCTTGTGCATCTGCGCGGGCAGTTGTTCGACACCATCGCGCCGGGGGGCATGGTTTCGGTTCCCCTGTCGGACGCGGATCTGCGCCCCTATCTGACCGGGGATTTGGACATGGCTTCGGTCAATGCGCCGGGGCTTTGTGTGGTTTCCGGCCCCGATGATGCCCTTGATGCGCTGACCCGGACATTGGCCGCAGCAGGGGTCGAGACGCAGCGCGTGCCGATCAACATCGCCGCGCACAGCCGGATGCTGGAGCCGATCCTTGACCGTTTTGGTGCGTTCTTGGCGTCGATCCCGCTGCATGCCCCGACCTTGCCGATCATCTCCAACCAAACTGGCGTGGCGCTGACGTCAGAACAGGCGACCAGCCCGGACTATTGGGTGCAGCACCTGCGCCACACGGTCAATTTCCGCGCCTGCCTGCAAACCCTGACCGAAACGCCGGGTCGGGTGTATCTAGAGATGGGTCCGGGACGGGCGCTGTCGTCGCTGGCGCAGGCCAATGGTGTGGCGGGCGGGCAGGTGATCCCCGCCCTGCGCCATCCGGATCAAAAGATGGCGGATGACGCATGGCACGTTGCCACGATTGCCCGTCTTTGGGCCTGTGGCGTGCCCGTTGATTGGGAACCGATCTGGGGTGAGGGGCGGCGCAACCGTGTGCCCTTGCCAACCTATGCCTTTCAGAAAAAGCCCTATTTTATCGCCCCCGGACAGACCGCGACGGTTGAGGTCGAGGCCCTGCCAGAGCGGGTGGATGATCTTTCGGATTGGGGCTGGCGCACCCATTGGAAGCCTGCCGTGGCCGGGTATGAACGGGACGATGTGCCCGATGCCCCGGCGCAAAGCTGGCTGATTTTTGTCGATGAGGCGGGTTTGGGCGCGGCCCTGACCAAACGCCTGCGCGCCTTGGGCCATGGCGTCATCACCGTGCGAACTGGCGATGCCTTTGCCCGCGATGGCGAGGGTGGCTATATCCTATCGCCCGAACGCGGGCGCGATGGCTATGATGCCTTGATCCGTGACCTTGTCGCGCGGGGCCTGTCGCCGGGCCGCATCGTGCATCTGTGGCTGGCGACGGCGCGCGAAAGCTTCCGCCCCGGCTCCAGCTTTTTGCACCGCAATATCGAGCAAGGCTTTTATTCGCTGATGTTTCTGGCGCAGGCCATGGCCGAGGAAAATCTGCCCCGCCCCATCCATCTGACGACCGTCACAACCGGGGCCGCGCAGGTGCGGGGCGAAGGCTTGGCCTATCCGGAAAAGGCCATGATCCTTGGCCCGGCCCGTGTGATCCCGCGTGAGGTGCCGGGGTTGACCTTCTCGACCCTTGATCTGGTCCTGCCGCAGGCGCAGGCGACACATGCGCAGCTTGCAGCACTGGTGGACGCGGTGCTGGAAGAGGCGCTGTCTGACAGCCCTGCTATGGCCGCCCTGCGCGGGGATCGCCGCTTTGAACAAGTGCTGAAGCCAGCGCGCCTGCCCGAGGATCCGCTTGACCTTCCGCAAGGGGCCCATGTGCTGATCACGGGGGGCTTTGGCGGCATAGGCCTGACCGTGGCCGAGGATCTGGTGCGCCGCCACGGCGTCAGCATTACTTTGATCGCGCGGCGCAAATTGCCCGACCCGCCGCACTGGCCCGCGCTTTTGGCGGTGTCTGATCCGTCTGATCCGATTGTCCGCCGCATTCTGGCCGTTCAACGGCTGGAGGCCTTGGGCGCAAAGGTCTTTGTCGCCCAAGCCGACGTGGCCAATGTGGTGGAGATGCAGGCCGCCAAGGCGGCGGGCGAGGCGCGCTTTGGCCCCGTTCATTGCGTGATCCACGCCGCAGGTGTGGTGGATGACGGTCCGCTTTTGTTGAAAACTCCGGCCGAGGTGGAAGAGGTGTTTGCACCGAAACTGCATGGCACGCAGGTTCTGAACAGCTTGTTCCCCGATGGCAGTCTTGCCTTGCTGGTGCTGTTTTCCTCAACCTCCACGGTCACCGGGCCAGCCGGGCAAATTGATTATGTTGCGGCCAATGAATATCTGAACGCCTTTGCCAAGCATCGGGCTGGCGGCAAGACCCGCGTGGTCGCGCTGAACTGGGGGATATGGACCGGGGTTGGTATGGCCGCCGAGGCATTGGCCGACCGTACGGGCCGCCCGGAGGCACCGCGCCTTCCCATCGCGGCACCGATGCTGGATGAGGCCGGGTTTGACCGCAACGGCAACCGCATATTCACCGCAAACTATGCCCACGACCGCTGGGTTTTGGATGGGCACCGCACAAAGGATGGCACGGCCCTGATCCCCGGCACCGGCTATCTGGAAATCATGGCCGAGGCGATGCAGGCCCAAGCCGAGGGCACGGCCTTTGAAATCCGCGATCTGACGTTTTTCCGCGCGCTTGATTTGGCGGCGGATGAGGCGCGCCCCGTCCGCGCCCGCCTGACCCGCAGCGATGAGGGCTATGTCTTTGATCTGCACTCGGCCCTGATCCACAAGGGGCGCACGGGGTGGGTGCAACATGCCACGGCGCGGATTTTGCCACTTCACTCATCAGGCCCCCGCATTGATGTGACCGCGATTGCCGACCGCTTACGCCCGCCCGAAACCGGCAATGGCCTGCGCAGCCAGCAAGAGGCGCATCTGAGGTTTGGGTCGCGGTGGCGGGTGCTTAGAAGCCGCGCCATTTCCGGCGATGGGGAAGGGGCGATCGGTCTGGCCCATCTGTCCTTGCCCCCGGCTTTTGTGTCTGATGTGGATCAGGGCTGGCTTATCCACCCCGCATTGATGGACCTTGCGACAGGCTGGGCCATGGGCCTGATCGCGGGCTATGATCCCGGCCACCTTTGGGTGCCCGTGTCATATGCCTGCATCCGGGTGCATTGCCCCTTGCCCGCGCAGATCGTCAGCTTTGTGCGCAACGCGGCCCCCAATGCCGCCAGCCGCCCGACTGCCGTGTTTGACGTGACGCTGTGCACACCCGAGGGCGAAGTTTGTATCGAGGTTTCGGGCTTTACCATTCGCCGCCTTGATGGTGCGCTCAGCTTTGCACCGCCTGATCCGCGCATGTTGGAGTTTGACGATCTGCAAGCCAAACCGATGTCGCCCGCAGAAGAGCGTCTGCTCCACGCCTTTTCCCAAGGAATACGCCCCGACGAAGGGGCCGCCGCCTTTTCCCGTGCCGTCGCCATGGGGCAAAGCCAGATCATCGTCTCGTCGCTGAACCTGCCCGCGCTGATCCGCCAGACCGCCTTGGCCGAGGCTGCAAAGACCAGTGGTGCCAGTTTTGAGCGCCCGGATCTGGACACCGATTATGTCGAGCCGCGCAATGATATCGAGCGCACCCTTGTCGGCTTCTGGCAAGATTTGCTGGGCGTCGCGAAAGTGGGGGTGGAGGACAGCTTTTTTGACCTTGGCGGCCATAGCCTGATTGCGGTGCGATTGTTTGCCATGGTGAAAAAAGCCTATCGGGTGGATTTCCCGATCTCGATCCTGTTTGAGGCGCCAAGCATCAAGGCCTGTGCCCAACTGATCATGGATCAAATCGGCACGCCTGACGAGACATCGGCGACTGAGGCCCCCTCGCGCGCGCCGCAACGTCGTTTTACCCATATCGTGCCGATGCACCGGGGCGAAGGCGGGGCAAAGACGCCGTTTTTCCTTGTGGCGGGGATGTTTGGCAACGTCTTGAACCTGCGCCATCTGGCCCAGCTTTTGGGTGGGGACAGGCCGTTCTACGGCCTTCAGGCGCGGGGGCTTTATGGTGATGCCGAGCCGCATATGACCTTTGTGGATGCCGCGCGCGATTATATTGCCGAGATGCGGCAGGTGCAGCCTCATGGCCCTTATCTGCTTGGCGGCTTTTCGGGCGGCGGGCTGATCGCGTGGGAAATCGCCCGGCAGCTTCAGGCGGCGGGCGAGGACGTGCCGCTTTTGGTGTTGCTGGACACGCCCATCCCGATGCGACCCGCCCTGTCACGCGGCGACAAACTGCGCATCCGACTGGCCGAGGTTATGGCTGAAGGGCCGTCGTTCTTTGCCCGCTGGTGGCGCGAGAAACAGGCCTATAAGCGGGGACTTGCCGCACGGGCCGATACCGCCACAGACCCGGCCCAGTTCAACAATGCCGCGATTGAGGCGGCCTTTCGGTCGGCGTTGCCCGTTTATGAGATGTCGGCCCGTGCGGGCCAGACCGTCTTGTTCCGCCCGCCGCTTGATCGCCGTTGGCAGGTGTCGGGTGGGGCGTGGGTATCGTCCGCGCGCGAATATGTTTACGCCGACAATGATCTGACTCGCTTTGCCCCTGCCTTGCAGGTGATTGAGGTGCCGGGGGATCACGACTCCATGGTCTTGGAGCCCAATGTGCGGGTTCTGGCCAGCCATCTGAAGGGCATCATCCAAAACGCCGAAAGTCCTGCGGTGCAAGGCGCGCGGATCGACCGCCCCGACCTTGCGACAGCGGCGGAGTAACGGGGATGGCAACTGTCCTGACCGTAATCCTGAACTGGCGCACCGCCGAGATGACCCTGCGCGCCACCGAAGCCGCACTTGTGGCGCTGGAAGGTGTCTCGGGCGGTTTGGTGATCGTCGACAATGACTCGCAAGACGGCTCGTTCGAGCGGCTTTGCCATGATGTTGCAACACGTGGATGGGACAAGGGGCCGCAACATGTGCGGGTTATTCAGTCAGGCCGCAATGGTGGCTTTGGCGCTGGCAATAACGTTGGCATCCGGGCGGGACTGCCAGATGGCGGGCCGCCGGATTATGCCTATATCCTCAACTCAGATGCTTTTCCCGCGCCCGAGGCGATCAAGGCCCTGCTTGCGCATCTGGAGGCAAACCCCACGACAGGCTTTGCTGGCAGCCATATTCATGGCCCCGACGGCGATCCGCATCATACCGCCTTTCGCTTTCCGTCCATTGCGGGGGAATTTGAGCAGGCCGCACGGCTTGGCCCGATCAGCCGCTTGTTGCGCCACGCCGTCGTGGCACCGCCCTTGCCCCACCAAACCCAAGCCGTGGATTGGTTGGCAGGTGCCAGTCTTATGATGCGGCAATCGGTGCTGGATCAGATCGGCCTGTTTGATGAGAGGTTCTTTTTGTATTTTGAAGAAACCGAGCTTTGCCTGCGGGCGGCGCGGGCGGGTTGGCCCACCGATTATGTCACCGAAAGCCGCGTGGCCCATATTGGTTCTGCCTCGACGGGCATGAAAACTTGGGCGCGGATTCCGCGCTTTTGGTTGGACTCGCGGCTCTATTACTACACCAAAACCAAGGGCACCGCCTATGCCGCCCTTGCCACCCTTGCCCATGTGGCCGGGGGGCTGATCTGGCGCACCCGTGCCGTGATCCAGCGACGCAGTTTTATCGACCCACCGTATTTCCTGATCGACATGACCACCCATGCCCTTGGCACAGCAGGTCGATCCCTTTTACCCGACAAAAAGCCTGCTGTGGAACCGAAGCCCGCCCAGTAACGGCGGCAGAGGAAGTTGATATGCGCAATCTGACCGCCTTGTTCTTTGGCAATGAATCCTTGACCCGTCAGTGTGCGGAAGGCTGGCTGTCACGGGGGCATGGCATTGCCGCCCTTGTCACCCGGCGGGATGATCTGCGCGACTGGGCCGTGGCGCAAGGTATACGCGTGGAACGCCCCGATGTTGGGCTGGCTGCACGGTTGGCGGATGTCTCAGTCGATTGGGTTCTGTCCATCGCCTATCTGAGCGTGATCCCGCAAGCCGTCCTGTCACGGGCGGTCCAAGGGGCGGTGAATTTTCACGATGGCTCCTTGCCCGCCTATGCTGGGCTGAACGCACCGGTTTGGGCGCTTTTGAACGGTGAAGGGGGCCATGGCATCACATGGCACCTGATGGAAAGCGGCGTGGATGAAGGCGATATTCTGGAACAGCGCCTGTTCGACATTGCCCCTGATGAAACGGCACTCACCCTGAACACCCGGTGTTATGAGGCCGCCCTTGAAAGCTTCCCCGCGTTGATGGGGCAGTTGGAAAGCGGTTTGCGCCGTCTGCCGCAGGATCTGTCGCGCCGCACGATGTATCTGCGTGCCGACCGCCCGGCGGCCATGGGGCGGATCGATTTCACCCAAAGCGCAACGCATGTGGTGCGCCTTGTGCGGGCGCTGGATCATGGCCGATATTGGAACCCGTTGACCACGGCCAAGATTGCCACGTCTGGCGGCGTTGTGAACGTGGGCCATGCCGAGACGGCGGCGGGGCAAGGCGCACCCGGTGCGGTCTTGTCGGTGGCAGAGGATGGCTTGGTTGTCGCCTGCGGGGTGGGGGCCGTGCGCTTTGGTCGCCTGACCTGTCAGGCCAATGGCCTGCCCCTTGCCGCAACTGCTATCACCGATCGCAACCTTTCCCTTCTGACGGGAGAGGAGGCAGCGGTCCTGACCGAAACTCTGTCCCGCGTTGCACCGCAGGAAAACCGATTGCGCCATGCGCTGTCCACACTGCGCCCCCTGCCACTCGCCTTGGCAACGGGTGCGGGGGTGCCAGATTGGCAAAAGATTGCGCTGCCGCTTGACCTTGGCGCGCAAAGCCTGCCACTGATCGCGCTTGCGGCCCTTCGTGGGTCCGGTCAGGCGCTGGGGGATGTCGCCTGTGCCACGTCCGGGGCGGGCATGGCGGGATATGTCAGCGACTGGGTCCCCCTGCGGATTGAGGTGGCCGCCAGCCTTGGTGCGGCCCGTTCGGCGCTGATCGGGGCCATGGACATGGCGCAAGCGGTGCCCGGCTTTCCGCTGGACCTCATGACCCGCGACAGTGCGCTTGCAGGGTTGCAAACCCCGCCGCTTGGCCTGTCAGTGGTGGATGGCCCCGTGCCCGGCACGGCGGTGACGCTGACCAAGCAGGCGCTTTATGCTGATCTGTCCCGGTTGCCTTTGGAACAGGCACAGGCACTTGCCACCCGGATTGGATTCATTGCCACCACGATGGCCGGGATGCCCGATGCGACGCCACTGGCCCAAGTGCCCGCGCTTTTGCCAGCCGAAATGGATGCGGCACTGCACGCGGGCAATCAGACCCTTGCGCCGCGTGACCTTGCGCTTTGCGTGCATAGCGCATTCGAGGCGCAGGTTGACCGCACCCCCGATGCCCCTGCCGTCAGTTTTGAGGATATCACGCTGAGCTACCGCGAGCTTAGTGCGCGGGCCAATCGTGCGGCGCATGTGTTGCAGGCAATGGGCGTGGGTGTGGGCACGCTTGTGGGCCTTCATTGCCGCCGCGGCATCGAGATGTTGGTCGGCGCGCTTGCGATCCAAAAGGCAGGCGGGGCCTATGTGCCGATGGACCCGGCCTATCCCGCCGACCGCACCGCCCTTTATATCGAGGACAGCGCCTGCCCTGTGATCGTGACGCAAAGCAACCTTGCGCCGCGCCTGCCGAGCCATGTGCAGACCCTGTCCTTGGACAGTGACCCGCGCCTGGCCGTGGCGCAGGAGGCCAATCCGCACAGCGGCGTTACCCCGGCGGATATGGCCTATATGATCTATACCTCGGGCTCCACTGGGCGTCCCAAGGGGGTGATGGTCGAACATCGCAATGTCACCAACTTTTTCACCGGGATGGATCAGCGCATCGGCGATAAGGCCGGGGTCTGGCTGGCCGTCACCTCGATGTCTTTCGACATATCGGTGCTGGAACTGTTCTGGACGCTGGCGCGTGGGTTCAAGGTGGTGATTTCCTCGGATGAAAACCGCGCGCTGGTGTCGGGGGGGCAGATCACTTCGGCGCAAAAAATGGATTTCTCGATCTATTACTGGGGCAATGATGGTGGCCCCGGCCCGCAGAAGTACGAGTTGCTGCTGGAGGGTGCTAAATTTGCCGATGACAACGGTTTCGTTGCCGTCTGGACGCCCGAGCGGCACTTTCACGCCTTTGGCGGGCCCTATCCGAACCCGGCGGTCACCGGTGCCGCCGTGGCGGCGGTCACGCGCAATATCGGGGTGCGGGCGGGGTCTTGTGTCGTGCCCCTGCATCATCCGATCCGGATCGCCGAGGATTGGGCGGTGATCGACAATCTGACGGGCGGGCGCGCAGGCATGGCAATTGCCAGCGGCTGGCACCCCGATGACTTTGTGCTGCGCCCGGAAAACACGCCACCCAACAACAAGGCCGCAATGTTTGCCGCCGCCCGTCAGGTGCAGGCCCTGTGGCGCGGTGAGGGGGTGGATTTTCCAACAGCCTCGGGCGGGACCTTTACCGTGAAAACCCAACCACGCCCTGTGTCGGCGGAACTGCCGCTATGGGTCACGACCGCAGGCAACCCGGACACATGGCGCGAGGCGGGCCAGATCGGGGCCAATGTGCTCACCCATCTTTTGGGGCAGACGATTGATGAGGTCGCGGGCAAGATATCGCTTTATCATCAGGCCCTGCGTGAGGCGGGCTATGATCCGGCCAGCCGCACCGTGACCTTGATGCTGCACACCTATATCGCCCCCACGCGGGACGAGGCGCGCGAGGTGGCGCGGGGCCCGATGAAGGATTACCTGCGCTCTGCCGCCGCCCTGATCAAGCAATATGCTTGGGCCTTTCCGGCGTTCAAAAAGCCGCAAGGCGTAGCAAAGCCGATGGATATCGACATCCAAAGCCTGTCGCCCGAGGAACTGGACGCCATCCTCGATTTCGCATTCCTGCGCTATTTCGACGAGTCCGGCCTGTTTGGCACCGTAGAGGATGCCGTGGCGCGGGTTGAGGATTTGAAGGCGATTGGCGTGGGTGAGGTGGCTTGCCTGATCGACTATGGGATTGAGACCCAGACCGTGCTTGCGGCTCTGCGCCCCTTGGCCGAGGTTCTGCGCCGCGCCAATTCCGGTGGCTTGGCCGAGGATGACTGGTCCATCGCCGCGCAACTGGTCCGGCACAAGGTCACGCATTTGCAATGCACGCCCTCGATGGCGCGGATGATCGCGCTGAATGACGACTCGCGCCGTGCTCTTGCCGGGGTCAAAACGATCATGGTCGGAGGCGAGGCTTTGCCGGGTGCGCAAGTCAGCGATCTGCGCAAGGCATGCGGCGCGCGCATCCTGAACATGTATGGCCCGACTGAGACCACGATCTGGTCCAGCGTGGAAGAGGTGGGTGTGGTTGAGGCCACGACCAACATCGGCACGCCGCTGGCCAATCAGCAGATGTATGTGCTGGATGAAACGCAATCGCCCGTTCCCATCGGAACTGAGGGAGAATTGTGGATTGGTGGCGATGGCGTCACGCGGGGCTATTGGCAGCGCCCTGATCTGACCGAGGATCGCTTCAAACCCGATCCCTTTGTCACGCCCGACCGGTCCTGCCCATGGGGTGCACGGATGTATCGCACGGGCGATCTGGTGCGCCTTAGGGCCGATGGCAAGATCGACTTCCTTGGCCGCACTGACCATCAAGTCAAACTGCGCGGCTATCGGATCGAGTTGGGTGAGATTGAAGCCGTGTTGGAGGCGCAACCCGGCGTGACCCAAGCGGTTGTCATGCCGCGTGAAGATGCGCCGGGCGATCTGCGCCTTGTGGCCTATGTCACTGGCACAGCCCAAGAAGAGGCGCTGCGCCCGGCCCTTGCCGCCGTTTTGCCAGACCATATGATGCCCGCGCATTTCGTGACATTGCCCGCCTTTCCGCTGACCCCAAACCGCAAGGTGGACCGCAAGGCCCTGCCTGCGCCTGCTGTCAAGCCATCAGAGGCACAGGTCTTTGAGGCCCCCAGATCAGATATCGAGGCCGAGGTCGCCGCGATCTGGGCGCGTGTTCTGGGCGTGCCAAAGGTTGGGTCAAAGGACAATTTCTTTGCGCTTGGCGGGCATAGCTTGCTTGCGGTTCAGGTCCACCGGGAGTTGCGCGAAAAACTGGGTGTGCCACGGCTGTCGATCACCGATATCTTCCGCTTTCCCACGCTTGCAGCGCTTGCCGATCACCTTTCAGATGGGGCCAAGGTGCCTGCGATCCAGCGTGTGGGCGCCCCGCAACCCCTGCGCCCGAATACGGCAGCAGACCGTGCGCCCGTGGTTGCGCCGTCTGACACGCCCGGCGGCCAGCGGGCCGATGCGCGGGCCGACGCGATGGCACGTCGCCGGGCGATGCGGTCGGGCCGGATGGGCACGGATGCCTGACGCCCCGGCTGACCTTCTGGCTGCGTTGCGCCGGATCGTGCCAGATGGGGTGGGGGCCGGCTGGGCGGATCCCTTGGCCGATCATCCGCGCCTTGCGGGCGAGGATCTGCCAAGGGCCGTTCCCGCCCGCCTACGCGAATTTGCTGCCGGGCGTCACGCTGCCCGCGTGGCCATGCGGGCCGCTGGTCTGCCCGAAATGGCCGTTCTGCACGGGTCTGACAGGGCCCCGATCTGGACCGATGGTGTGATCGGGTCGATCACGCATTCAGCAAGCCACTGCCTTGCCGTGGTTGCCCCTGTTGGACAATTGCGTGGCATCGGGATCGACCTTGAACCCGCCACGCCGCTGGCGCGTGATCTTTGGGACAGTATCTTGTTGCCTGAGGAACAGATTGCGCTGAACCGCGCGCCCGTGGCCGAGCGGGGGCTTTTGGCCAAAACCGCATTCAGTGCGAAAGAGGCAGCCTATAAGGCGCAGTATCGGACAAGCCACACCCTGTTCGGGTTCGAGGTGATGACGATTGATCTGAACGGTGACCGTTTTACTGCAAGATTTCGCGATCCGATCCCCCCCTTTGGCGTGGGCCACCGGATCGAAGGGCGGATCATCATGGCGGCGGGGCATATCCTTACCCTCGCCAGTCTGTGACCGGCGCGCGCGGGTGATCAACTGCGGCAGCATTGCCCCTTGTCGTGCATGGTCTGCGGGCTTAACTCTTGTCGCATGAAACATCTTATCCCCTTTTTTCCAAAGCCACCCTTTGTTCCGGTGATCCGCCTGCAAGGGGCGATCGGCGCCGGGGCACGGGGTCTGTCTGATCAGGCCCTGGCCCCGCTGATTGAGCGTGCCTTTGGCCGGGGAAAGCCCGCCGCCGTGGCCTTGGTCATCAACTCGCCCGGCGGGTCTGCGGTGCAATCATCGTTGATCGCGTCACGTATCCGCCGCCTTGCGGATGAAAAGAAAATCCCCGTCCATGCCTTTGTCGAGGATGTCGCGGCCTCTGGGGGCTATTGGCTGGCCTGTGCCGCCGATGACATTCATGTGGATCTGTCGTCTGTCGTGGGTTCGATCGGGGTGATCTACTCCAGTTTCGGCTTTCAGGAGCTGATGCAAAAGCAGGGGGTAGAGCGCCGCGTGCATACGGCAGGCACCTCCAAATCCTTTGGCGATCCGTTCAAGCCGGAAACCGAACAAGATGTGGCGCGCATCCGTGCCTTGCTGTCGCCACTGCATGACAATTTCATCGCCCATGTCAAAGCGCGGCGTGGCGTGCGCCTGTCAGACGGGGCGGATCTGTTCAACGCCGATATCTGGGTGGGTCAGGCCAGTGTCAATCTGGGACTGACAGATGGGATCGGCCATGTCGTGCCCCGCCTCAAAGAAGTCTATGGCGACAAAGTGCGCCTTGTGCCGCTGGGTCAGCGCCGCAGCATTGCGCAACGGCTTGGCCTGAACATTGGCGCGGGGCTTAGCGATACGGTTATGGCCTCGGTCGAGGAACGGGCCCTTTGGGCGCGTTACGGGCTGTAGGATGCTGTTCAAGACCATCTTGGTGTTCTTGCTGGGCATGGTCTTGATCGGCATGGTCGGTAAAGCGCTGTTTCCCGGCGCACTGACGGGGGCCATGCGCCGAAAGGTGCTAAAGCCCCCTGTTTGCGGGCGATGCGGGCGCTATGTCATCGGCAAAACCTGCGCGTGCAAAAAGGGATAAACACATGACCGCATTGGTGACCGGCGCTGGAAAACGCCTTGGCCGCGCCATGGCGCTGTACTTGGCCGGACGCGGCCACGATGTCGCCGTGCATTACGCCAGTTCCGCGGATGAGGCCGAGGCGACCGCCGCCGAGATCCGGGCGATGGGGCGACGTGCCGTCACGCTTCAGGCCGATCTGCTGGATGAGGCGCAGGTGATCACCCTGATCCCGCATGCGACGCAGGCGCTTGGTGCGCTGACGGTGCTGATCAACAACGCCTCGATCTTTGAATATGACAGGATCGACACCGCCACGCGCAAAAGCTGGGACAGGCATATCGAGTCAAACCTGCGCGCGCCCTATGTGCTGAGCCAAGGTTTTGCCAAGCAATGCCCGCCGGCCCTGACCGATGCGAACGGAGAACCGCTCGCCCAAGGCCTGATCGTCAACATGCTGGATCAACGCATTCACAAACTGACACCCGAGTTCAGCAGTTATACCATCGCCAAAATGGGTCTATGGGCCCTGACGCAAACGGCGGCACAGGGCCTTGCCCCGCATATCCGGGTGAATGGCATCGGTCCCGGCCCCACATTGCGTGGGGGGCGGCAGTCGCAAGACCACTTTGACAAACAGCGTGCCGCGACCGTTTTGGGGCGCGGTGCGAACCCGTCGGATATCACGGCGGCGCTTGGGTTTTTCCTCGATTCCCCCGGTGTTACGGGGCAAATGATCGCCGTCGATGGCGGCCAGCATCTGGCTTGGCAGACCCCGGATGTTCTGGGTGTGGAATAGATACGGCGCCGTGCACGCTATACTTGTCCACTTTTCATCGCGCATTCACACATGCGTTACAAAAACTCCTTTGCCGTCAAGCGTTTGGCATGTGGGAAAGTTTCTTTCTTTTGAAATCAATGACTTAATTTTTTGCCTAAAAAACAGGCAAGTTAACGAAACAGGCCGAAAACAAGGGAAAATTGGCGAAGTCAAAACTTTCTCCTCAGACTTATCCCCAGAAACGGTGGACTTCTTCCCTCTTGCCCAAACCGCGATATCATTGCAGCGAGGGGCACAGAATCGTCAACTTGGCGGCAGGAATTTTGCAGAGGCTTGCAGTGACCGAAATCGAACCTGAAACACCCAAGGTCTTGACCGGTCACGCGGTCATTCAAGACTATCTGAAGTCGCTCGATGGCTCTCCCGGGGTGTATCGGATGCTTAATGGCGTGGGCGAGGTGCTGTATGTCGGCAAGGCCCGCAACCTGCGCAACCGTGTGTCAAACTATGCCCGGCCGTCGGGGCATTCTGGCCGCATTGCGCGCATGATCTCTGAAACCGCCAGCATGATGTTCCTCAGCACCCGGACCGAGGTTGAGGCGCTGCTGCTGGAGCAAAACCTGATCAAGCAGCTGAAGCCGCGCTACAATGTGCTGATGCGGGATGACAAATCCTTTCCCAACATTCTGATCAGCAAGGATCATCCCTTTCCGCAGATCAAGAAACACCGGGGCCGCAAATCCGAAAAGGGCAGCTACTTTGGCCCCTTTGCCAGTGCGGGGGCGGTGAACCGCACGCTGAACCAGTTGCAGCGGGTGTTTTTGTTGCGCAACTGTTCGGATGCGATGTTCCAAAGCCGCACACGGCCCTGTCTGCAATACCAGATCAAGCGTTGCGCCGCGCCTTGTGTGGGCAAGGTCAGTGGTGAAGGGTATGGTGCCCTTGTGGCGGATGCCGAGCGGTTCTTGCAGGGCAAATCCACCAATGTGCAGGCCGATTTGGCGGTTGAGATGGCCAAGGCTTCCGAAGAGATGGAGTTTGAACGCGCCGCCGCCCTGCGGGATCGTATCCGGGCGCTGACCAATGTGCAGCAGGCCCAAGGGATCAACCCGGCGGGGGTGCCAGAGGCGGATGTGATCGCCCTGCATCTGGAAGGCGGTCAGGCCTGTGTGCAGGTGTTCTTTATCCGCGCCAACCAATCTTGGGGGAACCGGGATTTCTATCCGCGCACGGGATCGGGGGCTGAGGCACCCGAAATCCTTGAGGCGTTCTTGACCCAGTTCTATGATGACAAGGAACCACCGCGCCTGATCTTGCTGTCGCATATGGTGGATAACGAGGATCTGGTGGCACTGGCCCTTGCCGAACGCGCCGGGCGCAAGGTGGAACTGGCCGTGCCGCAGCGGGGCGAAAAGGCCGAATTGGTGGAAAACGCCGTGCGCAATGCCCGCGAAAGCCTTGCCCGCAAAATGGCCGAAAGCTCGACCCAGAACAAATTGCTGGCCGGTCTGGCCGAGGCCTTTGATCTTGAGGCCCCGCCAAGCCGCATCGAGGTCTATGACAACAGCCATATTCAAGGCACCAATGCGGTAGGCGGCATGATCGTGGCCGGCCCCGAAGGGTTCTTGAAAAGCCAGTATCGCAAATTCAACATCAAATCGGCTGCCGGGGCCAATTCCGACGACTTTGGCATGATGAAAGAGGTGCTGACCCGCCGCTTTGAACGCCTGCTGAAAGAGGACCCGGAGCGTAAGACCGACATCTGGCCCGACCTTTTGCTGATTGACGGCGGGGCAGGGCAGGTGTCTGCGGTGGCCGAGATCATGGCCGAGTTGGGGGTGGATGATGTGCCCTTTATCGGCGTGGCCAAGGGCATTGACCGCGATCAGGGCAAGGAAGAATTCTACCGCGTCGGGGAACCCGTTTTCGCCCTGCAGCGCAACGATCCGGTTCTCTACTTTGTGCAGCGCCTGCGGGATGAGGCGCACCGCTGGGCCATTGGGGTGCATCGGGCAAAGCGCGCCAAGGCCGTTGGGGCGACGCCCTTGGATGATGTGCCGGGTGTTGGGGCCGGTCGAAAACGCGCGCTTCTGGCACATTTCGGATCGGCCAAGGCGGTCAGCCGCGCGGGGGTTGAGGATTTGAAGGCCGTGGACGGCATTTCCGAGGCCATGGCCCAGACCATCCACGACTTTTTCCACGCCAAGGGCTGATGCGATGTTAATGCGCCCAATGCGCGTGATGTCCCGCACAACGATGCTGACAAGGTTAAGCGGGCACCACAAACTGCCGATGCGATCGTTGGGCCAAGGGTCTTAACCTGCCACAATCGCCTCGGCTTCAATCTCCACCCTATGGTCCCCAATCAATCCCGCCACCCGCACCAGCGTATTGGCCGGTTTGGTGGCCCCAAAGACGCGGCCATGGGCGGCCGAGATGGCCAAGACATCCGCCTCATCGGTGATGTAAATCCGCGTGCGCACGATGTCTTCTGCCTGCCCGCCCAGCGAGGTGACGGCGGCAATGATCCGATCCAGAATATAGGCCGTTTGCGCACCCGCGTCTTGGGGGGCCACGGGGCGCGACACTCCGGCAACGGCGGTGGTGCCCGAAACCAAGATGCGCTCGCCAATCCGTTGTGCGCGGCAGTACCCTGCCACATCCTCCCACTTTGATCCCGTCAGAACCCGTGTAGCACCGGCGCGTTCGGGAATCGGTTCGGGCACAAAAGCCTTTGGCACGGTTGCCAGATGATGCGACAAATCCCCCGAGGCGGTCAGGAACGGGGGCTTGCGATACTCATCCCCGCAATCGCCAAAGATGGGTGTGGTCTGTGTAAAAGCTGCCGTCAGAGCGGCGTGATCTTCGGCATCAAGCTCAAACGAGAAAAGCCGAAGGTTGTCAGCCGCATGCATCCTTTCCCCAAGCCGCGCGCCAATGATTACCCCGGCCACCCGCGACTGCTCCAACACCCAGCGTGTCGCCACGTTTGAGATCGAAACGCCATGCTTTGTCGCAACCTGCGCTGCAGCGGCAAGAACGCTTTGATAGCTATCCCATCCACCCGCCGCGTCGATAAAGCGACGGTATTTCATTTTGGACCAATCCTCGATCTGTGTCTGATTGGGCTTGCCCAGCCAACGGTCTGACAAGAACCCGCCGCACAGCGTGCCATAGCCAAGGATCCACGCCCCATGCCGCGCGCAAACCTGTGCCATTTCCCCCGTCGCACGGCGATCCATCAAGGAGAAGCTGACCTGATTTGTGCGCAAGGGAACGCCATCCGACAAGGCGAGGTTGAAGTGGCTCGCGTCAAAATTCGTCACGCCCAACTCGCCAATCAGCCCTTCGTCGCGCAGACGTGACAGTTCATGCAAGGCATCCAGCCAGGCAGGATGCTCAAACGTCCACCAATGGAATTGCAGCAGATCAACCCGCTCTACCCCCAAACGCGTCAGCCGGTCTTGCACCCCGGCGCGCACGATTTCGGGCGTCATCGGGCCGGGTGTGGGGCACCATTTGGTAAAGACCAGCGGACGTGGCGAAAGCCCCCGCGCCAAAAGGCGACCGGCAATGATCTCGGCGCTGCCATAATGGTCGGCCATGTCAAAGGTATCAAACCCCGCGCGGGCATAGGCCTCCAGCCAGTCGGCCCCGGTTTCGGGCGGGATGGTCGCCCCATCCTTTTCGATATCGGCCACTTGCCACAAGCCAGTCAGCGCGCGTGAGATTGTCAGCCCATCCGTCAGGGTCAGGCGATCAGGGGTCTGGGGCATGGGTCAACTTTCGGGAATAAGAAAACGGAAGGAACGGGAGATATCGGCCTCAAGCGCCGCCTGTGCCGCCGCGCGGTCACCCCGGCGCAGGGCCTCTGTGATGGCAAAATGCAAGGAATGTTCGGCGATCATCGCCGCCTCGGGCTGTTTGATGATCAGGTTCAGATAGGCCCCATATTGCAGCCACAGCGCCTCGATCAACGGCAGCAGAACCTGCGACCCGCTGTGGCGATACAGCGAGAAGTGGAAGTCGTAATTGGCCTGCAGATCCGGCAACCCCGGCGGCCCGGCATTCGGGCGCAGCAAGATCGCCTCCAGCGTATCGATATCCGTGGGCGTGATCTGATCCATCGCCTGATCCAGAACCAGCGCCTCCAGTGACAGCCGCGCCGATTTCAGATCTGCCGCCCGTTTGGCATCAAAGGGCGGCACGACCAAGGTGCGCGATCGGGTATCGACCAACGCCCCTTCGGCCACCAGGCGACGCACCGCTTCGCGCACCGGGGTCATCGAGACGCCCAGTTGTTCGGCAAGCGACCGCAAGCTGACCGTGTCGCCCGGCGCGAATGCCCCACGGGTAAAGGCATCGCGCAGCGCGAAGTATGAATTTTCGCGCAGCTTTACCGGATCAAGGCGGGCAATGACGGGTGCGGTCATACAGGTCACAGGTCTGGGATTGACAGAATGGGTATTCGTCTTTGATAAAATATCACAGATCACAGCAGATTCGGTCAAGTCCGGAAAGACACCCCCGTGACCAACAGCGATGAGAATGGATTTTGGCTTTACGATCTGCGCGTTGAAACCGTGCTGGATGGCCGCACCCCGGTCTGTCGCCATATCGAGGGTGAAAGCTTTCAGGTGGTCGGCGAAAGCCTGATCTTTGACAGGGGCCAAAAGGTTTCGATGTATGCGCTGGCCGCCGTTTTGCCTTTGCTTCCCGCAAAGCAGCGCGAAACAAACCCGCATGACTGGATGTCGACCGATGCGGAAATCGCCTGCCCCGATCCCCATTGCGGCGGTCGGTTTCGCATCCTTCGCACCCAAAAGCGCTGGTTCACCCATGCCGAGACAACAGGCCTGCCGGATGATCGCGCCACGCCCTATTGGCAAAAGGAAAGCAAATGACCGTGGAAACCATCGAACTGCGCCCCGGCCACCGGATGTCACGCGTGCTCAAGGGCGGATGGCAGCTTGCGGGTGATCACGGTGAGGTTCGGCGTGAAGATGCGATTGCCGATATGGAGGCGTTTCTGGACGCTGGCATCACCACCTTTGATTGCGCCGATATCTACAAGGGCGTCGAAGAGATGATCGGCACCTTTATCGCGGATGTGCGCAACCGGCGCGGCGCCGAGGTTGCAGATCGCGTGGTCGTGCATACCAAGCTTGTTCCTGATCTGACGCGGCTTGCAGATTTGCGCCCTGAAGAGGTCGAGGCCATCGTCGACCGATCCCTTGCCCGCTTGCAGGTTGAGTGTTTGCCGCTGGTGCAGTTTTTCTGGTGGGATATGGCCCTTGGCGATCCGGTTGCGGCGCTGGAAGTGCTGAAGGAGTGCCAGAAAAAAGGCAAGATCGCCAATCTGGGCACAACCAACTGGGATAGCCCGGTGATGGATCGCTTTATCGACGCGGGCTATGATGTGGTGTCTGCGCAGGTCCAGTATTCGCTGCTGGATCGTCGCCCGGCGGGGGCATTTTCGGCATGGGGTCATGCGCGGGATGTGCAGATCCTGTGCTATGGCACGCTTGCAGGCGGGTTCTTGACCGATGGCTGGCTGGGCAAGCCAGACCCCGGATTTGCCTTTGAGAACCGATCGTTGATCAAATACCGCCTGATCATCGATGAATTCGGGGCTTGGGATCTGTTTCAGGCCCTGTTGCGCACGTTGAAATCCATTGGCGATGCGCATGGCGTATCCTTGGCGGCCGTTGCCACCCGCTGGGTTCTGGATCAGCCGCAGGTCGCGGGGGCCATCGTGGGCGCACGCTATGCGCGCCATATGCCCAAGACGCTGGAAATCTTCCAATTCGCGCTGACCGATACCGACCGCGCGGCGATTGCCGCCATACTTGACCAATCGGCAGGGCCAAACGGCCCCGTCTTTGGGCTGGAGGGGGACCGCGCGGGACGTCATGGCCGGATCATGAAATACAACCTTAACACCAACCCCAACGACGCTGTGCATGGGGCCAAATCCGCATGACCGCAGACGCGATCCTGTCCACTTCTGGCCTGACCCGCGATTTTCACTCGTTCCGGGCGGTGGATGGGGTTTCGTTGAATATTCGACCCGGCAGCATCACGGGCCTGATCGGACCCAACGGAGCAGGCAAGACCACGCTGTTCAACATGATCGCGGGCGCGTTGCGGCCCAGTTCCGGGCAGGTCTTTCTGGCAGGTGCCGAGATTACAGGCCTACCCCCCGAGGCCCTGTTTGCAAGGGGTCTTGCCCGAACGTTTCAGATCCCGCGCCCGTTCCGGCGCATGACCGTGCTGGAAAATGTGATGCTTGCCCCGCCCGCACAGGTGGGTGAGACGATCATCGGCGCCCTGTTTCGTCGCCGCGCCTTGCAGGAGGAAGAGAGCCGCCTGCGGGACAAGGCGATGGCAATTCTTGAGTTCATGACCTTGGCCGGGCTTGCCGATCAGCCGGCTGGCAAAATCTCGGGCGGGCAGATGAAGCTGTTGGAGCTGGCCCGCGCCTTGATGGGTGATCCAAAGGTGATCTTGCTGGATGAACCAGCGGCGGGGGTGAACCCGTCACTTACGCGGATCTTGATTGAACGGATCGAGGAGCTGAACCGCAAAGGCACCACCTTTGTCATTGTCGAGCATGATATGGATTTTGTGATGCGCCATTGCGATCCGGTGATCGCCCTTGCCGAAGGCCGCATCGTGTTTGAAGGCACCGCCAATGAGGCGCGGGTCAATCCCTTACTGCTGGACGCCTATCTGGGGGCCTCTGCATGAGCGCCGTCTTGCAGATCGAGGGGCTGGAGGCGGGCTATGTCCGGGACCTGCCGATCTTGCGACAGGTGAACCTGACACTGAAGCAAGGCAGCCTGACCACCATCATCGGGCCCAATGGGGCCGGCAAATCAACGCTGATCAAGGCCATTGCGGGCATTGTTCCAATCAGCGCGGGGCGGGTGGTCTTGAATGGCCGTGACATCACGGGCATTCGCCCGGATGAGATGGCGCCCCTTGGCCTTGCCTATGTGCCGCAAACCGACAACATCTTTCGCACGCTGACCATTGCCCAGAACCTTGCCCTTGTGCTGCGCCGCCTGCCTGACCGCGCCGCGCGCCTGCGTGAACTGCTGGATACCTTTCCCCCCTTGGCGGAAAAGCTTGATGACCGGGCGGGCGCGTTGTCTGGTGGCCAGCGGCAGATGCTGGCGGTCGCCATGGCCTTGGCCACGCGGCCAACGGTCATGCTGATGGACGAACCCTCGGCAGGTTTGTCCCCCAAGATCGCGGCAGAGGTGCTGGACCTGACCCGCAGCCTGACCGCCACCGGGGTTTCTATCCTGCTCGTCGAGCAGAATGTGAAACAGGCGCTGCGGGTTGCGGATCACTGCTATATTCTTGCCGAAGGTCGCAACCGACTGGATGGCCCCGCCGACCAGATTCTGAGCGATCCAGAGGTTGCCGCGATCTATCTGGGCGGCCGGCGGGTGGGTGCGGCATGATCCAGAACCTTGTCGATGGTGTGCTGACAGGCTCCATCATTTCGCTGGGCGCGATCGGGCTTACGCTGATCATGCACATGCTGCGCTTTGCCAATTTTTCCTATGCCGAGCTTTTGGGGATCGGGGCCTACACCGCGTTGGTCTTTGACAAGCTCTTGGCCGTGCTGTTTCCGGCACTGAGCGGCAAGATCGGCGCACTGACGCTGACCGGCACTTTGGCCTTGTCTGTGCTTTTGGCGATGGTGGTCGCCGGGGCCTCGGCTGTCGTGATCGACGCGCTTGTGTTCAAGCGTATCCGCGCCAAGGCGGATGCTTTGTCGATGGTCTTTGCCTCCTTCGGGGTGGCGCTGATCTTGCGCAATGTGATCACACTGATCTTTGGCCAAAAGGCGCAGCTTTATTCCAACGACATTGCTTTCGCGATTGTGGTCAGCCGTGATCCGCTTTTGTTGATCAAGCCTGATCAGGTCTTTGTGCTGCTCGCGGCGCTGGTGTTGATGGGGGGGCTGCATCTGGTCTTGACCCGCACCACCTTTGGTTTCGCGCTGCGTGCGGTTGCCGAAAACCCCGTGCTGGCGCAGGTTTCCGGCGTGCGGCTTTCGGTGATTGTCACCAGTGTCTGGCTGATCGGGGGGGCGCTTTCGGCTGCGGCCGGGGTGTTTTATGCCCTGACCAACCATCTGTCACCCGCCATGGGCCACAACTTTGTGCTGCCTGTCTTTGCAGCCACCATCGTCGGGGGCATCGGCAGCGTCTATGGCGCGGTGCTGGGGGGCTTTATCGTCGGCATAGCCTCGGGCCTTGCGCTGATGGTGCTGCCATCGGGCTATATCCCGGCCATGCCTTTCTTGATCATCCTGTTTGTTCTGATGCTGCGCCCGCATGGCCTGTTTGGGGAAGACCAAGGATGATTGGCCTGATCTCATATCTGGCGTTCTTTGCCACCATGGCGGGCATTCTGGCGATTGCAGTGCTGGGCCTGAACCTGCAATGGGGCCATACCGGGTTGTTCAATGGCGGGGTTGTCGCCTTTTTCGGGGCCGGGGCCTATGGCACGATGCTGTTGGGGGGGCCGCCCGAACCGGGGCAGTTTGGTGGCTTTGCACTGCCCTATGTGGTGGCATTGGGCGGGGGGATCCTGATCGCCGGAGTGGTTGCGTGGATCGTCGGCCTGCTCACGCTGCGACTGCGCCATGATTATCTTGCCATTGCGACCTTTGGCGTGGCGGTGGCGTTTGAGAATGTGACCCGCAACGCCGATTGGCTGACGGGTGGCGCGCGGGGGCTGCGCGGATTTCCCCGCCCGTTGGAGGCCGCGATTGGCGATACGTTCCTCTATGGCCTGTTCTTTTTGGGGCTGGTCCTTGCGGTGCTTCTGGCGGTCTATCTGGGGCTTGAGCGGCTGGTCAACTCGCCCTATGGCCGTGTCCTGCGCGCCATCCGTGAGGATGAGGTCAGCGCGCGGTCGGTGGGCAAAAACCCGACCCGCCTGCGGTTGGAGTCATTTGTGATCGGTTCCATGATCATGGGCGCCGCCGGGGGGCTTTACGTCAGCTTTTATGCCTTTGTCAGCCCGCAAGACCTTGCCCCCATCCTGACCTTTCAGATCTGGGCCATGCTGATCGTCGGCGGTGCCGGGAACAATCGCGGTGCTATCCTTGGCGCTTTTTTGATCTGGGGGGCGTGGACATTAAGTGGATTTGCCCTTTCGCGCTTTGCCCCCGATGCAATGCAACTTTACACGGGCTCGATTCAATACATCCTGATCGGCGTCGTGATCGTCGGTATGCTGATGTGGCGTCCGCAAGGCCTGCTGCCAGAGCGTGTGACAAAGACCATTTACCAAAAAGGGGCCAAGAAAGGCTCTGTCATCATCAACAAGGAGGTTATCTGACCATGAAGAAAAACATGACACGTTTTGCTACACTGGCAGCGCTTGCCATCATGGCGCAGGCCGGAACGGCCGCCGCACAGGATTGTTCGGTCAAGGTGGGGGTCGTTCTTCCCACCTCGGTCGACTGGGGCAAGCCGATTGCGGAAACCGCCCTTTGGGTGGCCGAGATGATGAATGAGGCCGGTGGCGTCAACGGCTGCAAGATCGACCCGATCCTTCGCGACAGCCAGACCGACCCAAAGGTGGGCGTGGATGCCGCAAAGGCGCTTGTTGATCTGGACAAAGTGCAATTGCTGATCGGGGCTGTGTCTTCGGGAGTCACAATCCCGATCCTGACGTCGGTCACCGCCCCTGCCGGCGTCATGCAAATCTCGTGCTGCTCCTCATCAACCCGGCTGACCGACATCGCGGCCGAGGGCACGACAAAGGGTTTGTGGTTCCGCACCTTTGCAACATCGAACGTCCAAGCGGCGGTCGCGGCGATGCTGGCCAAGGATGCGGGGATGAAAAAGATCACTGTGCTTTATAAGAATGATGACTGGGGTCAGGATATCGGCAAGCTTGCCACTGCTGCGTTTGAGGCCGCCGGGATCGAAGTTGCGGGACAGATTGCCATCACCGACGGCCAGCCCAGCTATCGTGCCGAAGTGACCGAAGCGCTGGGAAATCAACCCGAGGCCCTTTACCTCGCGCTCTATCCCAAAGAGGGCATTTCCGTGGTGCGGGAATGGATTTCGCTGGGCGGCACGACCAAGATGATCGGCACCAATTCGCTGAAGTCGGATGAGTTCCGCGATGCGGTTGGTCTGCAGTATCTGGCTGATTTCATTGGGACTGATACCTCTGCCCCACGGACCGAGTCTGCCACTGCGTTCATCGACAGCTATACCGCACATTTCGGCAGCGCACCTGCTGGTCCCGGCCTGCCCAACAGCTTTGATGCAACCGCCGTTGCGCTTTTGGCCTATCACGCGGCAGGCAAAGATGCGACGGGCGCTGAAATCGCGGCAAAAGTGCCGATGGTGACGGACCCTGCCGGGGAAAAGGTCGGCGGGGATGTCGAGGGCTTCAAGAAGGCCATCGCCTTGTTGTCCGAAGGCAAGTCCGTGTCGTTCCAAGGTGGCACAGGTGCCGTGGCGTTTGATGCCAATGGCGATGTCTCGGCCCCGGCCGTGGAGTGGGTCTTTGGCGCCGATGGCGCGATCAGTGAGACCCGCTATATCCCGCTGGAAGAAATCGGTGCCTTTCTGGCATCGGTAAACTGATCGACAGTCGCAGGATCATGCGTCCGGCCATCCGTGGCCGGACCACAGGGGCAAAGGGATGGTGACAACCGTCAATCTGATCGGACAAGGCGCCATAGGCCGCGCGGTCGCCCAGTGGATCGAGGCGTCCGAAACCTTTGATTTGCAAGATGTAATTGCACGCGGGCAAAGCCATTGGCCCAAGGCAGATCTGGCCATTGATGCCGCCGGACCGGGCGCATTGCGCGCACTTGGTCCCCGCCTTTTGGCGCAGGGCCCGCTTTGGACGGTGGGGGCCGCGGCCTTGATCGACCCCGAATTCCGCGGGGTGATGCACGCAACGGCACAAGCCTCTGGTCACGCCCTCCGGCTGTTTACAGGGTGGATCGCCGGCCCTGATCTTTTGCCCGCATCGCAAACGGCGCGGCTGCATATTGCGCAATCGGCACCCGGCCTTGGCCCGGCGTCGGGCCTCTTGTTCGACGGACCGCTGGCGCAGGCGGCACAGCGATTTCCAGATCATCTGAACACGGCCACCGCCGCCGCGCTTTGCGGTCCCGGCATTGACGCCACATGGATCACCCTGACCTCGGCCCCCGAAGGCGGCGCACATCGCATCGAGGCCCGGTTTGAAACGCCAAATGGTCTGATCTGCACAACGGTCACCTTTGGTACACCAGCTGTACACCCTGTGGCCGCCGCGATCATCGCCGCACTGGAGCGACGCGAGGCTTGGCTGACTTATCGCTAGCCAAGCGCCTCGATCGGAAAGAAGGGGCGGCAGATCTTTGCCTCCAGCCGGAACCAGCGATCCAGCCGCGCGCCGTTCTTTTCGACCCGAAACCCGTGCAGCATATCCGAGACCGTCTGCAGATCAGGCACCTGATACACCAGATACCAAGTGTGGTCGCCGTCAACAGGTTCCCCCACCTTCAAAAGATCATCGTCCAGCGTGGTGATCAGTTGCGCGCCAAGGTCTGACCACCCGGCGCAAACCTCTTTCAGGCGGGGCAAGATCAGGTTGGCCCGATCCGCTGCACTTGCCGCATACCAGCCTTGGGTAGAGGCCCCCAAGAACAGCACACGAAGCGGGGCAGAGGCGCTGGGCGCGGCGGGGTCGGTCATTGGCAAAGCTCCTGCTGATTGCAAAGTGATCCCATTTTCAGGGGCCTGCGTCCAGTCAGACAATGTCTGCCGGGCAGGTCAACCTGCAGGTCCGGCTTTGCCGATCCCCCTAGACGGCCACCAGAACCAGATCGAAATCGACCCGCGCATAGGGGCCAGACACCTTGCCGGAAAGGTCGAACCCTGATGGGAAACTGCCCGCTGGCTGGGGGACGAATGTCACAACCAGATCTTCGCGCACGCCAAAGACCGTGTCCTCGTTCAGATAGGGATCGTCATCAGGAAACACCTCTGTCACCAGTTCCCGATATCCTGCCGCCTTTGCGATGAAATGCAGATGAGACGGGCGCCAAGGGTGGCGTCCTGCGGCGTTCAGAATGACCCCCACGGGGCCATCGGTGGGAACGGTATAGCTGACCGGACGCACAGTGGTAAAAGCATAGCGCCCATCCGCGCCGGTGGTCAGGATGGCATGAAAGGAAAACTTGTCCTGATCGGGATCCTGGCTGGAATACATACCATTGGGCGCGGTTTGCCAGATGTCCACCGTTGCCCCCTTGATCGGGGTGCCGGTCGCATCCTTGACCACCCCCTGCCACAGCACCAGATCGCCTTCGACATCGCCTTTCATATCCCCCCCGATCGCCAAGGCTGGCGCATCGGAAATATGAAACGGGCCAAGCACGCTTGAACTGGTCCCACCGGGATGCGAGTTGATCATGTCGACCAGCGAAGACAAGCCCATCACATCCGACAGCAGCACGAATTCATTGCGTTCCTCGGTTGTGATATTGCCCGTCCACATAAAGAACTGCAGCGCCTGTCGCCATTCGTCATGGGTCAAGTCGACCTCACGGGCAAAGTCATGCAGATGGGTGACAAGCGACGTCATCACCTGTTTGAAACGCGGGTCAGTGTCTTGTCCGATATAGCCAAGAAAGACGTCGGTGATCGTGTCTTTGGTGACAGTGCGCATGTAACCTCCTCAAGTTTCTTTGTCCCGGACCTCGCTGCCCGCCGCCCCCGTGGCCATTATCCCCGCGCGGCTGCGCGAGAGCGGAGCAAAAGCCCGCCCGCCGCAGCCATCGCCGGGCCGTAGATCCAAGGATTGGCAGACAGGATCAGCACACAAAGCGCCAACCGCACAATGGTTTCGGGCAGCCCAAGGCGGACCAGATCAAACCGGGCCAGCGCACTTGCCAAGATATAAAGGGCAAGGATCAGTCGCGCCAGAAGCCACAAAAGCCTGCCCAGATGGATTTGCCCATCATAGCCGGGCAAAAACGTTGCCAGGCCAGCCCCCGAGGCCGGGCTGATCACAGCCGCGGGCACCAAGAGCAACTCTGGGTAAAAGGCAAAGACAAAGGGGATTACGAACATGACCGCACCAGAGCGCACGGCGGAAAAGCTGGTGGCGATGGGGTCGGCCTTTGTGATCGTCGAGGCCGCATAGGACGCAACCGCCACAGGCGGGGTGATGGCGCTGGCACAGGCGAAGTAAAAGATGAACATATGCGCGGTGAAATGCGCGATCCCCAGGCCGACAAGCAACGGTCCCATCAACAGGGCTGCGTTGATATAGGCGGGCACGGCGGGCATGCCCATCCCCAGCAAGATTGCCAGAAACATCGCGACCATCAGCGCAAGGAATTGATACACGATGGGCGCACTGCCCCCCAGATCCAACCCGCGCAACCAGCCCAGCACATCCAGCGCCACGAAATTCGCAAGACCGGTCAGGTTCAGGCTGACGTCAATCACCGAGACCGCAAGAAACATCAGATAGAGCGTCGAAATCGTCATTCCCGCATCGGCAAGCGCGTCGATCAGCAGCCGTGGCTTGCGCCGAAACTCCGGGTCGATGAACAGCAGCCCTGCCAAAAGGACGGCCGCCCACCAGCCAACGCTGCCCGCATCCCCGGCGGAATTTTGCAACAGTTGCATGATCCATGGCAAATCCGTGGCCCGGCACCGTGTGCCGATCTGAACAACCTCGGCCCCCAAAAGCCGAGAAATCGGATCGCAGCCGATGGCATCCTTTGGGATCAGCAACAGCACCACGATCAACAGCAGAGGCAATGCGATTTGCAGCATATGCACCCTGTCGCGACGGGTCAGGCGCATCTCCGGGGTGATTTCGCCCACGGCCTCGATGCCCTGCTTGCGCGATTGGAACATCACTGACAGGAACATGCAAAAGAAATAGGCCAGCGCAGGGATGACGGCGGCGATCGCGACCTCGCGATACGGGACGCCTGTCATCGACGCCAAGACAAAGGCCGCAATCCCCATGATCGGCGGCATGATCTGCCCCCCCGATGAGGCTGCGGCCTCAATCCCGCCGGCATAGACCTTGGAAAACCCGCGTTTGACCATCATGGGGATCGTCAAGACCCCGGTTCCTAGCACATTGACAACCGGCGTTCCCGTGGTTGTGCCAAACATGGCCGAGGCGACAATCGCCGCATGTGCCGGGCCACCCCGCAGATTTCTTGTCCACAAGAACGCAAGCTTGATCAGCGTGTTGCCCCCTGCCGAAACGGCCAGCAAGGCCCCTAGAACGATGTAGGGAAACACGGTGTTGAGCATGATGTGCAGGAACTGGCCCAGCAAACCAGAACCTTGATTGATCAAGATGTCATGCACCCGTGAGCGCCCGTCAAGCAAGGTGCGCGGCTCACCTCCTAATGCGGTGATCAGGTATTTGTTCATGCCGTCAGAGCCGTAAAAATACCAGATCAGCACCGTCCCCACCGCATAGGCAGCCATGACGATAGACACGAGAACCAACGAAAACCCCCAGATTTCCGCGTTATAGGCTAGAAAGACCATCACCGACAGGCCAACGATCAGAACCAGCCAGCCCCCCGTATTCGCGATGCAATGTGGGTTTTCCACACTGGTGGGAACGGGCAGTCCCATGCTGATGGCAAGCTGTTGTTCTACCAAAAGCGTGCGTTCGATCAGCGCGGCCCGTTCGCCAGTGAACTGATCAATCAGGCAGACGGCTTCGTTTTCGACAAGATAGCTGACCGAGATCGCCAAGGTCGCCACGACCAAGGCCACATCCATGGACAGACCACCCCAGCGCCACAGGCGCGAGCGATCCCCCCATCGTCGCCAAATGGAACTGCCAAGGACAACGATGATCATCATCCACGCAAAGGCCAAAGGATAGAAATACTCATAGGGAAAGCGGCGCACGGCCAAGCCCGGCGCGTCAAAGACCCCGCGCCAAAGCTGATCCCAGCCGGGGATAGACGGGGTGGAATTGATCATGCCTGCAAGGACCAGAACAAGGGCAAGGCCATAGACCAGCGTCTTTGGCCCTGCGACCCGAGCCGGTCTGTCTGGATCGTCCATGGTCGTTAGTCCCCAATCATCCTTGGGCATCCGGGCGCTGGTTATCCCACGCCCGAACCGCCAAAATCACCTTGCGCAAGCTGGTACGGCAAAGCCTGCCTCTTCCCATGCGCGCGCCGCTCCGGGGTGATACTTCAGCGGATTGGGGCCACACATGCCAGAGGCTTTGGGATCAAGGTTTTCGAACCCTACATTGCGGGCATAGGGGGCCTTGGCATAGATTTCGTCCAAGGTTTCGATATGGGCCTTTGTCAACTGATAGGCCAATTCCTCGTCCATGGAGGCATTGACACAGTTGCCCCCAACAGACCCCCGAGCACGAAAGATCTCGTCCTCGGTCACAATCGTCGCATTGTCGCCCAAGGCGCGCATTTGATCCAAGGTCAACTCAAAGGGCGCAGAACCGGGGGCGGTCAGGATGTTCTGCAGCGCCTCGGTCTCGTAGACGTCCTTGGGCACTGACCAAAAGGTCATTTTCCCGGCAGAAAGCGCCTGAAGGGGGCGATCGCTGGGGATATATTCCGGCAGCAACGCCGCATCCGAGGTGCCTTCGGTGATGGTCGTTGCCATTTGCGACCAATCGCTCTGGATGCCCTCGTATCCCTTGCCTTCCTCAAGCCCGGTCACGCCCTGTATAAGGCCACGCGCCTCGGCGGTTGCGGCACCACGCGGGGGGCCGTTCAAGATACGTCGACCTGCAAGATCGCCCCAGCCTTTGATGCCGACGGTGTCATAGGCGTAAAGCACATAGACCCCAAAGGAATAGGGATAAAGGACGCGCAGGTTCGCAGCCAGTTCCGCGCCCTTTTCGGCGCCCATTTCGGCATAAGGGCCCACACCCTTTGACATCAAAAACGGCAGTACAAACGGGCAGATGCCGATATCCGTTTTGCCTTCGGCCACGGCCAGTGTCGCATTGGCCCCGGTTTGGCCCAAGGTGATCTGAATATCCGCAATTCCGCGTGACGCGGCAACTTCAGCCAAGTGGGCGATGCTGAGATGGACTGCCACGCCGGGGGCCGACGTCATGGCGGTCAGGTTCTTGCTTTCGGCGTTTGCATAGGTGGCAATGACGGAACCGCCGATGATCGCCGCTAAACATGCTTGTTTCATTCGTCTTTCCTCCCTTGGTGCTTTTATCTGCCGAACAGTTGGCTTTTTGTACAAAACGATCTGGAAACCTTGGGTGACGCCACCTCCCGTATGGCGCCAATCAAGGTCTACTTTGCGGCCTCAGTCCCGCTTGATGGACTTTTCGAAATAGGGAACCGGCGCGATCTTGGCGCGGATGGCAACGACCTCATGCTCTTCGACCGAGCGGCGGCGCGAATTTGGTTCCCCCCACATCAGTGTGACCTCCTTGCCCATTTCGACATGCTGCGTGTCGATCAGGGCCGTGGACAAAACCGCGCCCGCGTTGGACGAAAAGGATGACCATTGCGATATGCCAATGGCGCGCCCGGCCATCTGCACCTCATCGTATTCAAAGGTCGCATACATGGGCACAGGCAGCGAGATGAACTTGGGCCGGGGGCGTTCCAGACCGACAGACTGACGCATCACGCGAAACACGTCATCATTGTTCCATTCGAGCGTCACCTTGGTGCGGCGGGGTTCATCCTTTCGGGCCATCAGGGCATCGCGGCCGATAAAGTCATGCTCAAAATGCACCATCTTGCCGTAGCCAAGCTCATTGGGTTCAACCAGATAATCCGAGACCGCATCCGAGACAAAGCTGCCCCCCAGCGAGGCGCTGCCTTCAAAGGAATGGGCGGGCAGCCACTCACGATACCCTTTCATATGGTCGCCATGATAAACGGCAGGGAAGGGGCGGGGCATCCAGCCGCTTTCCTGCGCAGCCGTCGGATAGGTGATTGCCCCGGCCTTGCGCAGGTTAAACGCAACGCCCGCAGCCTCAACGCGTTCGCGGACTGCTTTTTGCGCGTCCCATGGCCCGTAGATTTCAAAGCCGGGTCGCCCTGCCATGCCGTGGCGAAGGGCGCGAACGGTTTGACCCGCAATCTTGAACTCGCCGATGTGAAAGAACTTGATGTCGGGCAGGGTCCCCTCGACCACCTCTTGCAGCAAGGGTAGGGCATTCGGGCCCTGCAACTGAAAGCGGAACACATCGCGGCTTGGGCGCGGGACGATCATATTCTCGTTGCGGGTCACTTCGATCTTGAGATCGGATTTTTCCGCATTGTACTGCAACCAGTTGCTTGCCGTGGGTGGGCCCACGACGCGCAGGAAATCATCCGCCTCGCAAAACACGATCGCGTCTGAAATCAGATAGCCCAGATCATCAACCATCACCAATTGCTTGGCCCGCATCGGGTGCAGATCGCCGAGTTTGTTGGTGGCAAAACGGGCGATGAAGCTCAGCACATCAGCGCCGCGCAGGTGAAGTTCCGTCATGTGATAGGATTGTTCGAACAAGACGACCGACTGCTGCCATGCCCGTTGCTCATCGCGCCAATTGGTGAATTCCGGGGGGATGCCCGGAAAGATCACATGCCCAAGGGCCGATCCGCGAACCATGTTCAGAACGCCGCCAGCCGCAGTGATTTTCTGTTCCAGATTGGTCATTGTCAGCTTCTTTCCTTATCGTCTGTTCGAAGGGTGTTCATCGTGACCGCGCCCCGTGGTGAAAGGGGATGACGGTGATGTTGCGGCCGATGTCGATGGTCATCATATCCTCGGCCACCAGAACCATTCCGCCATATTCTTCCGCCACTTCAGCCGTCACGCGGGTGATGGGCATCGGATGGGGCGGCAACAGCACAAGATGCGTCAACATGGCGAGTTTTGGCTGTGTAAGGGCAAAGACCCGGCCCACCTCGTGCGGGGTTGCGTGATGGTCGATGGCAATCTTTGCCCTTGGGTTGGCGGCAAAGGTTTCCGGTGTGGCTGCCGCCACCTCATGCACAAAGACATCGGCGCCTTGTGCCTGAGCGATCAGGTTTTCGTTGTAGCGCGTATCGTGGCTATGCACGAAAACATGGCCGCAATATTCGACGCGAAAGGCATAGGCCGGTCGGATGAATTCGCCGTGGTCCACCTCTATCGCAATGATCTTTAACCCGCCTTTGTCAAAGACAACGCCCTCGGCATAGGTGTGGGGGATGATCCGCATGTGTTCAGGATCAATCTCGCCATCGGCCACGCGAATGTCCCGGTCTGGTCGCGTCGCAATCCACGCGCCTTGGGCAATATCCTCGACTCCGGGGGGGCCAAAGACATGCAGCGGACCGCCCCGGTTTGAAAAGGGTTGCTGGATGGTGCCCGTCATCAGCAGATCGAAGATCCCGGAATAGTGGTCGGAATGGAAATGCGACAAGATCACCGTATCGGTATGTCCCAAGGCAAAGCCCATTTGCGCCATCCGGATCACCGTGCCACGCCCGCAATCGATCAAGACCTTCTGATCGCCCGCCTCGATCATTGTCGCGGTGCCAAACGCATTGATATCGGGGTTTGGAATGCCCGTGCCCAACAAGGTCACCCTTAGTGTCGTGTGCTCAGCCTTCATTCCCACCTCGATGTTCGTGGGCATGGTTGCTTTGCGACAGATATGATGTCAAATTCCAAGATGTGATGCTGACATAGAGGAATGATATACCTCATGGATCCAAAATATCTGGTCCAACTGGCGATCATCGCAGAGCTGGGTTCGGTCACAAAAGCGGCCCGCACCCTGAACGTCACGCAACCCACTTTGTCGCGGACGATCAAGGTGATTGAAGACCGCGTAGGCGGTGCTGTTCTGCGCCGGGGTCGGTACGGTGTTACACCCACCGAGATCGGTTTGCGTCTGGCCGAAGAGGGGCGCGAGATCATGCGCCGGTCGCAACGGGCGGAAACCTCCATTCAGGAATGGCGACATGGCCTGAAGGGCGAGTTGCGCGTTGGTGTCGGGCCGATGCTTGCCGCAACCATCATGGGGGATTTCTTTGCCGAAACGATCGAGTCGCCGCCGGCCTATGGGATCAAGATCTTTTGCGAATATGCGGCAAGGCTGGTGGAGAGGCTGAATTCAGATCAGCTGGACGTGGCGATCATTCCTTATGACCTTAACCGCGGGGAAGATCGGCTTGTGCGCGAAAAGCTGTTCCAAGACCGCCTTGCCGTTTTTGTTGGCCGGGATGATCCTTTGGTTGGCAAGACCGGGGTCTTGGCGCGCGATCTTGCCCAGCATCGCTGGATTTCCGTGGGCGAGATTTCGGGGTTGTTTGATGTGACCCGCAAAACGCTGGATCACCTTGGCCTGCCCGATGTCACCCCAATTCTGGAAAGCACCGGCGATGTCACAATGACCTTTCGCATGCTGGAAAAAACCAGATCGTGCAGCATGTTGCCGTTTCGCTTACTGGGTATTTACCAAGATCGGTTCAAGATTTCCCCTGTTGATTTGAACGTTGGCCTGTCTGCCCGAAATGTCGGGCTGTGGACCACCAACCAAGGGCGGGACCGGCCCGAGACTTTGGACCTGCTGGCGCGGCTGAATACCTATCTTGCCAAGATCGGGCTTGCCTGAAACGGGTCCGGGGGACCGCGCCGATCAAGATTATAGCGATTCACCGCCATCAATCACCAGCGCCAAGCCGGTGACAAAGGCCGAGCGGTCAGAGGCAAGGTAAACGATGCCTTCGGCAATCTCTTCGGCGCTGGCCCAGCGGCCCATGGGGATGGTATCGGTGACATAGCTTTCCAGTCGCGCCCGCCCGCCCATCTGGGCCTCAAACCCTGCGTTAAATGGCGTATCCACGAACCCCGGACACAGGGCGTTGAAGCGGATCTTTTCGCGCGCGTAATCGGCTGCCATCTGTTTCACCATGGCCACCGCTGCGTGTTTGGTGGTTGCATAAGAGACCATGCCACGGTCGTACTGACAGCCGGAGTTGGACGCGGTGATGATCACCGATCCACCCCCCTGCGCGCGCATGAACGGGATGACCGCCCGCGACGCCACGAAATGCGCCCGCACGTTCAGCGCCCAAGAGGCGTCCATCTGCTCGGGTGTCACATCCTCGGCGCGGCCTGCGATCTGAATGCCTGCATGGCTGTGCAAGACGTCGATCCGGCCATGCGCGGTTGCCACACGTGCAATCTCGGCCGCTACCGCCGCATCATCGCGCATGTCCAGCGCCCGCGCCTCGCCTTTGCCGCCCGATGCGCGGATCTGCTCCAGCGTTTCTGTGGCCAGATCTTTGTGCAGGTCGCTGACCACAACAAAAGCGCCTTGCCGCGCCATCGCAACGGCACCGGCCCGACCGATCCCCGAACCGCCTGCGGTTACCAGCGTCACGCGATCTTGCAACATGGCTTGGCTGTCTCCTGCATGTGAATTAGGCGCGCCGCTGCGCCTGTGATCGCCGCAGCAAAAGCTGTGCGATGATCAAAAGGGTCAGCGAGGCGACCATGACCATGGTGCCGATCGCGTTGATCTCGGGCGTGACCCCCCGCCGGATTGACGAAAACACATAGATCGGCAGCGTCGTCTCGGCGCCCGCAACAAAGAAGGCGATGACGAAATCGTCAAAGCTGAAGGTAAAGGCCAGCAAGAACCCGGCAAGTATCGCGGGCAGGATCTGGGGCAGGGTGACCTGCCTGAAGGTGCCAAGGGGCGTCGCGCCAAGATCGCTTGAGGCCTCGATCAGGGCGGGGTCCAGCGTCTCCAGCCGTCCGCGCACCAAAAGCACGACCAGTGACATGGTGAACAACCCATGCGCCCCGATCAAGGATCCGGCCCCCAGCGCCAGTGACCACCCCGTGATCTGTTCCAGCCATGGGTTTACCAGATCAAAAACGCTGACCAGCGCGATCAGCGTGGCAATGCCAATCACAATCCCCGGAATCATCACGGCAATCTGCACCAGCAGATCGAACGTGGCCCGCAGCCGCCCGCGCATGCCTGTCAACGCGAGCGCCGCAGCCGTGCCCACCAAGGTGGCCAACACGGCCGACACAAATGCCACGCGCAGCGATGTCCACAGCGCCTCCATCACAAATGGGTTGTTCAGCGCCCGGCCATACCATTGCAGCGAAAACCCCTCCATCGAAGAGGCCGATCTGCCCGCCGAGAATGAGAACAAGGCGATGATGCCAATGGGAAGGTAGAGAAAGGCATAGACCGCGAGGGCATAAAATCTCATGGCACCCTCACATCATGGCCACGTCGTCGCGGCCTGCGGCATAGCGTTTGACCACGCGGGTATAGATCGCGACGGTGATCAGCATGATGACAACCAGCGCCACGGCCACCGCCGATCCAAAGGGCCAATTGCGCGACTGTAAAAACAGATCCACCAGCGCATTGCCGACAAAGAAGACCTTGCCGCCGCCAAGGATCGCGGGGATCAGGAACTCTCCCATCAAAAGGATGAACACCAGCATCGACCCGGTCAGAACCCCCGGCATCGACAAGGGCAGGGTGATTTGCACAAAGCTGCGCCATGGCGGTGCGCCAAGGTCGGCCGCGGCCTCCAACAAGCGCAGGTCAAGTTTCTCCAGCGCCACATAGATCGGAAAGACCATAAGCGGCAGATAGCCATAGACGATTCCCACCAGCACCGCGAAGGGGGAGTTGAGCAGGCGAATATCTTCGAACCCGATGGATGCCAGAAGGGCAGGCAGGCCCTTGCCCCCCAACAAGAAGATCCACGCATAGGAGCGGATCAGGATCGATGTCCAGAATGGCACGATCACCAGCACCAGAAGAAGGGTCTTCCAGCGCACCGAGACCCTGACCGCCAGAAAATAGGCCAGGGGATAGGCGATCAGCAGCGCGGCCAAGGTGCCCACTGGCGCAAGGGTCAGCGTGTTGCGAAACGCCGCCATCCGGGCGGGCAAATTCGCGTATTGCGCAAGCGTGAACCCCGGGGCGTAGCCGCCGATGGGGGTGCGCTCTCCGAAGGAAAAGATCAAGACGACAGCCAGCGGCAGCAGCAAAAGGGCTGCATACCACAGCGCGGCTGGTGTCAGCAGCAGCGCCCGGCCCCGTGTCTGGGTCATGGCCATCGTCTGTTTCCTTTTCCGTTCCCCGTCAGGCCGATTTGAAACGCGCCATGACTTCGGCACGGTTCGGGTCCGTCAGGGTGACCGCGGCCCCGAATTCCAGCGGGTCCAGCGCCCCGGCGGCCGGATACAGGATCGGGTCGTTCAGCAGCGCCTCGGGCAAAAGCGCGTTGGTGCGGCTGTCGGCCACCGGATAGCCATGGGCCAGCGCCTCGGTCGCATTCACGTTGGGATCCAGCAGATAGTTGATCAGGGCATAGGCCGCGTCTTTGTGCGGCGCATCCTTTGGAATGGCGTAATAGTCGGACCAAATCTCGCCACCTTCCTTGCCAAGAGCAAAGCCGATTTCGGGCATATCGACGTTCATCTGCTTGCCATCGCCTGTCCAGCACATGGTCAGCCAAGCATCACCGTTGCGCATCGCGGGCTGATAATCCGAGGAAATCGCATAAAGGTGCGGTTTGACATCGATCAGCAGCTTTTCCGCCTCGGCCAATTCTGCCGGATCGACGGAGTTGAAGCTGAACCCGTGATAGACCAGAGCGTTGCCAATGGTGGTCAGCTGATAGTCGTGAACCATGACGCGGCCATCGAATTTGTCCCGCGCGCCATCAAAAAAGGTCTTCCAGCTGTCAACAATGCCACCGGTCTTGGTGCTGTTGAAGGCGATGCCCGTGGTGCCCCAGTTCTTTGGCACGGCATACACTTTGCCGTCGATAGTGCCCGCAGTGGCGAAACGCTGATCAAAGGCAGCGGCGTCATAGTTCGGGATCTTGGACAGATCGAGCGGCTCGATCAGATCGGCCATGACGTAAGTCGGGATCGCATAGTTGGTGGGCACGAAGACATCCCAACCAGACCCGCCGGCCTGAATCTTGGCCAGCATTTCCTCGTTGGACCCAAAGACGTTCACCTGCGTAAGGGCACCTGTCTGTTGTGCGAACGCGTCAAAGTTTGCCGGATCGTGATAGTTCGGCCATGTCGCCAGAACCACACGATCCCCAATGTCTTGCGCCCGTGCGCGGGTCGGCAGCAGGCCCGGCAACGCGCCCCCCATCACCGCCATTGCCGTGCCAAGCCCGGTGACGCCAAGAAAGTGCCGCCGTGTGACAGACCCTTTTTGATAGCGGCGCAACTCTTCCATAAAGGCGGTGCGTGAAATCGGTGTCGTATCGTTTTTCATGTGACTCATTCCCTTGTTGGATTTGCTCAGGCTCCGTCAGATATCAGCGGCAAGAACGAGCCCGGTTCCCGCCCGCCAAAGAACACGCACATGCGCCCCCACATCATGCTCGCCAATCGCAGATGCGGCCTGTCGGGGGGAGTTGACTTGCAAAGGGCCGATCCCTTCCGCCATCAGCAGATATTCAGTGCGATCCCCCAAAAAGGTGCGGTGAGTAACGCGCGCCGGAAGGGCGACCGTATCTTCGGGCACCGCGTCCTTGCCGCGCGCAAGGGTTAACGCCTCGGGGCGGATGGCGATTTCGGCCTTGCCGCGCGTGTCGCCGGGCAGGTCGTTGACGCCAATGGTGGCCCCATTGCCCAGCACAGCCTGCGCGATGCCACCCTGACGCGCGATGATCTTGGCCGCGACGATATTTGCCCTGCCGACAAAATCGGCGACATAGCGGTTGCGCGGGCGGTCATACAATTCTTGCGGGCTGCCCACCTGTGCGATGCGGCCCTTGCCCATGATGCAGATCCGATCCGACATCGACAGCGCTTCTTCCTGATCATGGGTGACCAGAACAAAGGTCACGTTCAGGCTGCGCTGCAACTCCAGCAACTCGCGTTGCATTTCGCCGCGCAGCTTGGCGTCCAGTGCCGCCATCGGCTCGTCCAGCAACAAGATCTGCGGTTCGTTGATGATCGCCCGCGCGAGGGCGACCCGTTGCTGCTGTCCGCCGGACAATTCCCAGATGCGCCTTGCGCCAAAATCCGCCAGCCGCACCTTGGCCAGTGCTGCGTCAACCTTTTGCGCGATCTCGGCCCCCGGCAGGCGTGGGCGACGCTGACGCAGGCCATAGCCCACATTTTGCGCAACGGTCATATGCGGGAAAAGCGCGTAGTGCTGAAACACCATGTTCACCGGGCGCTTGTGGGCGGGCACGGCGCTGACATCTTTGCCATCGATCAGCACGGCGCCTTCGGTCGGGGCCTCGAATCCCGCAAGCATGCGCAGGGCCGTGGTTTTGCCACAGCCCGACGGGCCCAGAAACGACAGGAACTCACCCCGACGGATGCGCAGATTGATGCGATCGGCGGCCAGCACAGCGCCAAAGCGTTTGGTGGCCCCGGCAAATTCGGCCACAACCTCTGTGGGGGCCACATCGGTGGACGCGGCGTCGGCCATGGACGGATTCTGAATCATCATCTTCCCCGTTCCGGCATAGTCGCACGGCGTGGAGCATCTGAATGCACTTGCGCACCGGGCCATATGCCGTCAATTCTTAAAACGATAGGGAAACGGCCTCTGGCTGTATATATCACAAAGGGCATAGATGGCGGCGAAACCGCAGTTCTCGGATTGGGTTGCCGCCAGTGCCGCCGTGGTGTCGGCACTGGACGAGCCGCATTTTGCCAAGGCGCTGACCGATGCCATCCGCAGCGTGGTGCCGTTTGAATACACGGTCATCTTTGCCTATCACCGCGACAGCCGACCCATTGATGTGTATCACAATTTTCCGGCGGCAAAGCGGCAGGTCATGGTCGATGCCTATCAGGAGGGGCCCTATCTTCTGGACCCGTTCTACCTGAATTCGATGGCCCCGACGACATCGCGGCTTGTGCGGTTGCGGGATCTTGCGCCTGACCGTTTTTATCAGGCGGAATACTTCCGCAACTATTATGTCCAGACCGGACTTGCCGAAGAAATAGGCTTTATCATCGACGTGGGTCAGGACGTCAGCGTGGTGATATCGGCCATGCGCGCACAGAAGGTCTTTTCCGTCCGCCAGTTTCGCGAATTGCAGGCCATCGTGCCCTTTGTCGATGCCTGCGCGCGGCGGCATTGGGGTGGGTTGGTTTCAAGGTTTTCAAACGATCCGGCGTCGCAAGGGCCACGTCTGTCCCGCCTGATCGATGAGTCATTCCAGCGTTTTGGCCGCAATCTTCTGACCTCGCGCGAGGCCGAGATTGTTGAATACACCCTCAAAGGGTATTCCGCCGAATCCACGGGCCTTGCTTTGGGCATCGCCACGGGAACCGTGCGCATCCATCGGCGCAATATTTATGGCAAGCTGGGGGTAGGCTCTCAGGGGGAGTTGTTTTCGAACTTTATTGCTTCGCTGGACGGCACCTGAAACCTGGCGCCCGCGCATTGCCCCAACCGCTATTCCTCACGCCCGGCCCACGTGGGGCGGTGCAGCTGAAACGTATCGTGGCTGCGCACATAGTCAGAGCCATAGGACCGCGCCACCAGATCAAGGGCGGGGGTGTCGATATGGGCGCGGTCGGCGTCCAGAATGAAGCGGTCGTCAATGTGAACCGCGATGACCTGCCCGATCACCACAAACTGGTTGGGGCCGGTTTCCACCGTTGTATGGGTCCGGCATTCAAAGGCGACCGGGCTGTCGCTGATGCGGGGCGGTTTGATATGCACGGACGCTGTAGTGGCAAGGCCTGCAAGCACCAGTTCATTCACCCCGCGCGGCGCGTCAATCGCTGTCAGATTGGCCGCGGCCGCCAACCGCTCTGGCACCAGACAAACGACGAATTCCCCGGTTTGCAAGATATTGCACGCGCTGTCTTTGACCCCGCGCGCAGGGTCGGCCAGCATGCCCAAGGCCACCGTGGGCGGGGCCGATCCCATGACGTTGAAAAACGAATAGGGGGCTGCGTTGACCTGACCCGCGTCATCTTGGCTGACCACCCAAGCAATCGGGCGCGGCATCACGGTTGCCGCCAAAAGCTTGTAGGCAATGGGCGTGGCAACCTTGTCCATATCCCAACGCATCAGATTTCCTGCACGGCTTTCTTGGGCCGCGTGTCCACGGTCAGTTGAAACACGTCGGGGCGGGCATAGTGGCCGGTCACGTCGAAATCATACTTGGCCTTCATCACCTCATCAGGGTCGATCTGGGCGTAAAGGATTGTCTCGCCCGAGAAATCGGGGCCAGCCAGCACCTTGCCCAAGGGCCCGATGATGGCCGACCCGCCGCGCATCATCACGGTGTCCGGATCATCGCCAAGCGCACTTTCATGCTCGGGCGCAAAGGCCGCGCGGGTGATATACTGGCAGGCGGTCAGCACGAAAGTCCGCCCCTCCAGTGCGATGTGCTGCATGGTGGGCAGCCATGTGTCGCGGTCATCTGCGGTGGGGGCACAATACAGGCTGACGCCTTGGTGATACATATGCATCCGCAGGGCTGGCATATAGTTTTCCCAGCAGATCACAGCCCCAATGGTGCCCAGTTCGGTTTCGAACACCGGCAGGGTGGAGCCATCGCCAAAGCCCCAGATCAGCCGTTCAGCCGCCGTTGGCATCAGTTTGCGATGCTTGCCGACCAGTCCCTTTTCGCCGTCGAAATACAGCACCGTGCAATAGACCGTTGCGCCATCGCGTTCGATCACACCGACCACGGCGAAGGCCCCGGTATCGCGCGTGGCCTCGGCCAAAAGGGCCACCTCTGGACCATCCAGATCAATCGCCGCCGCGTGATAGCGGGCAAAGGCGGCGCGGCCCTCGGGTTTGCGCATGCCGATGGGCGCACCAAAGCTGGCGCCCTTGGGATAGCCGCCGATCAGCGCCTCGGGGAAGACCACCAGTTTGGCCCCCTTGGCTGCCGCCTCGCGCAAGCGGGCACATGCGGCCTGTGCCGTGGCCAGTGGGTCATTGGGGTTGGAGGCCATTTGCACGACGGCAGCAGTAAAGGTCATGGGATCACTCCGGGGTTACGTCGACGATGGAATGGCGCAGGGTGCCGATACCTTCGACGGTCGCCACCACCACATCGCCCGGCCACATCCATTCTTGCGGGGTTCGGCCCGCACCCACACCGGCGGGGGTGCCGCTGGCGATGATATCACCCGGTTCCAGCGTGATGCCTTGGCAGATATCTGCAATCAGCTCATCGACCTTGAACAGCATATTGGCCGTGTTCGAGCGCTGTTTTTCCACCCCGTTCAGCGTGAGCCACAGGTCAAGCTTTTGCGGATCGGGAATGTCATCCGCTGTCACGATACAGGGACCAAAGGGGGCGAAACTGTCTTGCCCCTTGGAAAAGATCCATTGCCCGGCGCGGCGGCAATCGCGGGCCGAGACGTCGATCATCACGGAATAGCCAAAGACATGGGCCAGCGCCTCGGCCCGCGTCACCCGGCGGGCGGTGGTACCGATGATGACGGCCAGTTCCACCTCCCAATCCAACTGCTGGGTGATCTTCTTGTTGTGCTCGATGGGCGCATTCGGCCCGATGACTGCGGTTGGCGGCTTTGAAAAGATCACCGGCTGTTTGGGCAGGTTCGGGTCAGTGTCCAGCGCTGCCGCACTTTCGGCGACATGTTCGACATAGTTCAGCCCGATGCCAAAGATGTTCTTGCGCGGGCGCGGGATCGGGGCCAGCAGCGTCACGTTGGCAAGGGCTGTGGCGGTGCCGATTGGGGGTACATTCCCCGCCTTTGCCATCAGCGCCGATAGCGCGGCAAGACCGGGCCGCCCGGCGTCGATCAGGCCCAACATGCTGTCAGGGATCGCCTCGCCAAAGGCCTCGCCCAACAGGGCCGCATCCACCACCAGATCGCCAAGGATGACGCCCAAACGGGCAGATGCCTCGACTGAGGCGCGATAGGTTACAAGTTTCATCGGGTATCCTTACTTTAGCGGCTGAAAGCCGTCATTTTCGGCGTAAGCCTGTTCGCGATAAAGACCCAGCGCCCGCATCACCGGCAGATCGGACAGGCAAAACAGCACCGCATCCTCGGTGGCGGAGGTGTTCACATGCTCATGCCAAGCCCAGGATGGCACGCAAAAGATGTCACGTTCGGACCAGTCATAGCGCTTGCCGTCGATCACCGAATAGCCCGCCCCTTTGGCGCAGTGGTAAAGGTAGCTGCCGGTATGGCGATGCGCCCGCGTGTGCAGGCCGGGGCGCAGCATCTGCATGGAGGCCCCCATGGTGGGCATCACCGGGCCATTGGTCGCCGGGTTCACATATTCGAGCAAATGTCCGTCAAACGCAGAGCCCTCGCAGCTTTGTGCATAGGTTTGCAGCGAAGCATAGGTCGGGGCCCATTCATATTTGAACATCGGGCTATAGGGTTTGGACCAATCATCTGACGGGCGCAGACCGGGGTTGCCCCATTTCTTGGTCATGTCATCAACGGGAAAGGCCACGGGTTCCGTGCCCTGCGGGTGAACTTCATAGAAATTCGCCTCCATCGCGTTGACAAAGGGAATGTCCAGCCCGTCTTGCCAGATGCAGGGCGTGCCGTCGGGTTCCACCGCATGCTCATGCCATGTGCCGTTCGGGGTCAGCACAAAGTCGTTGCGGCCCAGCGTCATCTTGTGGCCATCCACGACTGTATAGGCCCCGCTGCCCTCCATGATAAAGCGGACCGCACTGGCGGAATGGCGATGCGCGCCCGCCTTTTCGCCGGGGTTCATCACCTGCAAGCCCGCGTAAAGCCAGCCCACCGCCGCCGACACATCCTGCCGCCCCGGATTGTTCAGATAGATCACCCGCCGCCCCGCCTTTTCCGGCGTGACCAGATCGACCGAGCGCAAGACATGCGCGCGCAGATCCTTGTAGCGCCAGACGACCGGCACCGATTGCGACTTGGGCTGCCAAGGCTCGATCTTGTTGGCAACCGTCCAAAGCGCGCCTGCGTCCAGCTCTGCCAACTCGTCGTAATAGGCCAGCAGTTCCGGCGTATCTTCGACATTCGCGCGCCCCACCACATCCTCGCGGTGGTTTTCATGTGCTCTGGCCATGCCGGGACTCCCTTAAAGGTCACGAAAGGATGGCCCTTGATCCGATGGATGGCAAGACAGATTTTCGAAAATATAGAAATTGCCATGCAATCCGGGCTGGGTCATAACACGCAAGGAACAGGAGCAGGCAGCATGACGCTATCGGAAAAAGCCTATCTCGCGATCCGCCGCGACATCATCCAAGGCCTGCTTGGCCCCTGCCAACCGCTGCGCATGGCGGAGTTGAGCGCGCGTTACGCCATGGGGTTCTCGCCCCTGCGTGAGGCGTTGAGCAGGCTGCAGGTGGAGCGTCTTGTGGTGGCCGAGGCGCTGCGCGGCTTCAAGGTTGCGCCTTTGTCGATCGATGAGATGCAAGATGCCGTCGACAGCCGCATCCTTGTGGAAAGCGATGCCTTGCGCCTGTCGATCCAGTATGGGGATGATGATTGGTCGGCGGCCATTGTGGCGGCGCTTTATGCCCTGAAACTGCAGGTCGATCGTGCAGCGGTCAGCGCGGTCAGCGTCTGGGATATCGAGGCGCGGCACTATGCCTTTCACCGGGCGCTGCTCGCGGCCTGTCGGTCACCGTGGCGGCTGGAGTTCTTTGAGCGGCTTTATGCGGCGACGGAACGCTATCGCATCCCGGCGCTGGTTGCCTCGGGTCCGTCCAGCATTTTGGGGCGCGACATCCAAGCCGAACACAGCGCGCTGGCCGAGGCTGTGCTGGCGCGCGAGGCCGACACAGCGGTGCGCCTTTTGGCCAGTCACTACACCAAAACCGCAGACGCAATCCGCGACAGGATGCGCAAGGCCGCCTGAGGGTTCTTTTTGCCCTTGGCTGAACGGGGCGCCTCGATCTGGGGACAGACGGTGCTTGCCGTGCTTTGGGGCGGCCAAGCCTATGTGACGGGCAGATCCAAGGTCACCTCGTGCTGTTTTGCCGATTGGCGCAGCGCCGCGATCAAGGTATCGGCGGCAGGCGACAGGCGGGCGTCGCGACGGGTAGAGATGCCGATGGGGCGGTGGGTTGACGGCAAGGGGATGTCCAGCGCCTGAACCAAGCCCAGATGCACCTCGAACCGGGCCAGTTGAACGGGCCAGACCACCAGATAATCAGCGTTCAGAACAAGGGCCAGATTGGTCAGGATCGACACGGATTCCACGATATTGACCGGGGCGCGCAGGCCCATCTGGCGAAACCCTTCGTCAATCTGGCTGCGCAGACTGGTTTCCTGACGCGGCAATATCCAAGGCTGGTCCATCAGATCGGCCAAGGTCAGGCCCGGTCTTTGCACCAGCGGATGGCCCCGGCGCACCACGATCTGGGCGAAATCCTCGCACAACACTTCTTCGGCGATGCCGCTGCCACTGGAAAGGGCAGGCAGGCGGCCAATGACCAGATCAATCTCGCCGGAGCGCAGCAGGGGCATCAGCACGTCATTGGTGCCCTCAATCACCTTGACCGCCAGATTGGGCCGCTGTTGGCGGACGGCGGCGATGGCCGAGGGCAGGATCGACACGGCAGCCGACACCAGAACGCCCACCGCGACCCGGCCACCCGAGCCAGAGCGCAGATCCTCCAGTTCCTGCCCCGCGTGTCGCAACTGGGTCAGCACAAGGCGGGCATGGGCCACCAGAACCTCGCCCGCCTGCGTTGGATGCACGCCGCGATTTGTGCGGTCAAATAGGCGGGTTTGGGTGGTGGCCTCTGCCTCTTGCAGGGCCTTTGTGACGGCGGATTGCGTCAGACCAACGCTTTGCGCCGCACCAAGTAGCGTGCCTTCACGGGCGATGGCGTCGATCAACTTCAGGTGCCGAAGGGACAGGTGAGTCTCAAGCAGGGGAAGTTGGCTCATTCTTGGCTATTCCAAATATGAATATCCAGCTTCGATTACTTCATTTGCATTCAATGCTCCACTGCGAATTAATGGACCAAAGCAACCTGCGGGCCTGTCATGACCACATACCCTGATCTGAACCTTTTCATCGACAACACATGGCGCAAGACGTCAGACACCCTGCCTGTGCTGAACCCGGCCACTGAGCAAGAGATTGGCCGCCTGCCCATTGCCCGCCAAAGTGATCTGGATGATGCCTTGGACGCGGCCGAGCGTGGCTTCACGCTCTGGTCGCGCACCGCGCCAAGGGTGCGGGCGCAGATCATCACGCGGGCGGCAAATCTGCTGCGTGAACGGGGGCCGCAGATTGCGCCCTCGATCACCATGGAAAACGGCAAGCCCTTGGTGCAGGCCCGGATGGAGGTGATCCGGGGGGCAGAGTTCTTTGAATGGGACGCAGGCGAGGCGCAGCGGCTTTATGGTCATGTGGTCCCGTCGGCCCCCGGCATCCGCTATACAGTGGTGCGGGAACCGGCGGGGATCGTTGCGGGTTTTTCACCATGGAACTTCCCGATGAGCCAGCCTGCGCGCAAGATTGCGGGCGCGCTTGCCTCGGGATGTTCGATCATCCTAAAGGCCGCCGAGGAAACCCCGGCGGGCGCGATCCATATCGCACGGGCGTTTCAGGATGCGGGGCTGCCTGCCGGTGTGCTGAACCTTGTCTTCGGCAATCCGGCCGAGATTTCCAGCTATTTGATCCCACAAGACCGCATCCGCGTGGTCGCCTTTACCGGATCAACGGCGGTGGGGATTCATCTGACCGAGATGGCGGCGCGGTCGATGACGCCTGTGCTGATGGAGCTGGGGGGCCATGCGCCGGTGATCGTGTGTGACGATGTCGATGCCCATGCGGCGGGGCGGATGTCGGCGGTGCGCAAGGCGCGCAATTCCGGGCAGGTCTGCACATCGCCCACGCGGTTTTTCGTGGCAGAAGCATCCTATGCGACCTTTGCCAAGGCCTTTGCCGAGCGCGCCGCACAGGTGCGGTTTGGTGATGGCCTTGACCCCGGCACCGAGATGGGGCCGCTGGCGAATGCGCGCCGAATTGCGGCGATGGAGGCGCTGGTGGAGGATGCCCGCGCCAAGGGGGCAAAGGTGCTGTGTGGCGGCGCGCGCCCTAATGGGCCGGGCTATTTCTATCCCGTCACCGTGCTGGCCGAGGTGCCTGACGACGCCCGCGTGATGCGCGAAGAACCCTTTGGGCCGATTGCCATCATCAACCCGGTGTCTGGGCTGGATGAGGCGATTTCCTGCGCCAATGCGCTGCCCTTTGGCCTTGCAGCCTATGGCTTTACCCATTCGGCAGCGAATGTGGATCGTTTGACCAACGAGATCGAGGCCGGAAACCTGTCGATCAACACGCTGGAGGCAAGCGTGGCCGAGGTGCCGTTTGGCGGGGTGAAATACTCAGGCCATGGCCGCGAGGGTGGGGCGGACGGCTTGCACCACTATACCGTGACCAAGACCATCTCGCACCGAATGGACTTGGAAACCGAGCCGACCGTTGCCGGAGGCACAGCATGAACTACAGCCGCAAAGACGCGAAATCCCATGCCTTTGCCCATATGAAGGGCATTTGGGCGGCAGGGTTGATGCCGTTTCGTCAGGATCTGTCGATTGATGAGGAGGGCTTTGCCGCCAATATGACCCACTGGATCGAAGATCTGGGGATCGACGGCTTTTTCATCGCGGGCAAGCAGGGCGAGTTTTTCGCCATGTCGGTCGATGAACGCAAACGCGCCTTTGATCTGGCGGTCAGGGCGGCAAATGGCCGGGCGCAAACCATCATGTCGTGTTCGGATCAGAACATGGATGTGGTGATTGATCTGGCAAGACATGCGCAGTCCTGCGGGGCCGATTACATCGTGGTTCATGCGCCGATTCTGCATTTTTACAAGGCGCAGGACGAAACGCTGATCCGCTATTATGAGACGATTGCGGCACAGGTGGATATCGGTATCGCGCTGTGGTCGCATCCTGACAGCGGCTATCTGATGAGTCCGCAGTTGTGCAACCGACTGGCCGATATCGAAACCGTGGTTGCCATCAAGTATTCCACCCCCCGCGACATGTATGTGGAGCTGACCAAACTGGCCAGCGACCGGATGATCGTGTCCACAGCGTCGGAAGAGGAATGGCTGGACAATATTGTGGAGCTGAACTGGCGGCTTTATCTGTGTTCCTCGCCGCCCTATCTGATGCAGACAGCGGCAGACAAACGCATGCGGGCCTATACCGACGCGGCCTTTGCAGGCCGTGCAGAGGAGGCGCGGGCGATCCGCGATAGCCTTGATCCCGTGCGCCATGCGCTGAAATCCACCCGTCCTGCGGAAAAACCCCATGCGCACCAGAAATACTGGCAAGATCTTTTGGGTCAGACCGGGGGAAGGGTGCGCCCGCCCTGTCTGGACCTGACCGAGGCCGAGAAAACCCAGACAAAACTTGCGTTTGAAACCTGTGGCCTGAAACTGGCCTGACCTGCGGAGGATGCGATGACCCGCCTTGCTGCCTTTAACTTTCAGAAATGGATCGACGAACACAAGCATCTGTTGAAACCCCCGGTGGGCAACCAGATGGTGTTCAAGGACGCCGATCTGATGGTCACCGTCGTGGGGGGGCCGAACCAGCGCACGGATTACCACGATGATCCGGTGGAGGAGTTCTTTTATCAACTAAAGGGCGATATGCTGTTGAAATTGCACGATACTGTGACGGGCGATTTCTATGATGTGCCAATCCGCGAGGGCGACATCTTCTTGCTGCCCGCCCATATCCGCCATTCCCCGCAGCGCCCGCAGGAAGGCTCGATCGGGCTTGTCATCGAACCGGCCCGGCCCGAAGGTGCGCTTGATGCGATAGAGTGGTATTGTTTCAACTGCTCCACCCGCGTTCACCGTGCCGAGGTGGACCTTGTGTCAATCGTTGATGACCTTCCGCCGATCTACGCTGCCTTTTACGCCGATGAACAGGCACGCACTTGCCCCAACTGCGGCGAGGTTCATCCCGGCAAGGTGCCCCCTGCGGGCTGGGTAAAGCTGTAGATGTTTTAGGCTTGAAATAATTTTCAAGCCTGCCACTATGACGAAAAACAAAAACAAGATTGCAACAAAACCGGGAGAACAACATGAAAAGACTTTTGACATCTGCCAGTGTGTTGGTGGCCTTGGCGGTTCCCTCCTTTGCCGAAGGCACCAAGATCGGCGTGATCACCACATTGTCAGGGCCAGCAGGCTATCTGGGCGAACAAATTCGCAACGGTCTGAAGCTGGGCCTTGATGCGACGGGCGCGGCCTATGAGTTGGTCGTTGAAGACGATGGCCGCGATCCCAATACGGGCGTGCAGATTGCCGACCGGATGCTGAACGAAGAGGGTATCACGCTGCTGACCGGCATCGTGTTCTCGAACGTCTCGGGGGCCGTGGTTCCCGAAGTCACCGATGCTGGCGCGATCTATGTCAGCCCGAATGCAGCACCCTCGGGGCTGGCCGGGGCAAAGTGCCATCCGAATTACTTTGTGGTCAGCTGGCAAAATGACAGCCTGCACGAAGCCTCGGGTGCGGCGGCAAAGAAACTTGGCTACACCACTGCCGTCGCCTTGGCCCCCAACTATCAGGCCGGCAAAGACGCCATCGCCGGGTTCACGCGGGAGTTCGGCGGCGAAGTGACCGAGATCTATACGGGCGTCGAACAATCTGACTTTGCCAGCGAAATGGCGCAGATCCGCGACAAGGCCGCGCAAGTGGTGTTCCAGTTCCACCCCGGTGGGCAGGGGATTGCCTTTCTCAAGCAATATCAGCAGGCGGGTTTGCTGGGCAGCATTCCGATGGTGCTGTCGGAGCCATCCTATGACAGCGTGATCCTCAAGGCTGTTGGCCCCGCTGCCGTGGGTCTGACCGGCACCACCCATTGGAATGCCGATTTCGACAACGCGGCCTCCAAGGCCATGGTTGCCGCATGGGCCGCCGCCTTCCCCGAAACCCCGCTGACGACCTATGCCCAGCAGGCCTATGACACCGGCCTTTTGATCGGTGGCGCGCTGAACACGGCGGGTGGGGAAGACGTGGCCGCATTGCAGGCCGCGATGAAGGCTGCCGACTTCGCCTCTACCCGTGGCAACTTTGCCTTTGGCGCAAACCAGCACCCGGTTCAGGACTGGTACCTGACCGCGATTGAGGCCGATTCGGCGGGCAATCCGGTGATCGTCACCAAGGAAAAGATCATCGAAGCAGCGGGCGACGTTTACGCCGCAGACTGCAAGATGTGATCTGACATCGGGCCGGATCGGAACGCCTTTCCGGCCCGTTTTTCAGCGCACCCCAAATTCACAGACCGCCTGCGCCAAAGGGGGACGAGCGGATGATTCTTTTGTTCGAGCAGCTTTTGAACGGGTTGCAATATGGCGTGACGCTGTTCTTGCTGGCCGCTGGCCTGACACTGATTTTCGGCATCATGGGCGTGATCAATCTGGCCCATGGCGCGTTCTATATGGTTGGCGCATTCGCGGGGGCCTGGGTTTCCATACAGACCGGGTCTTTCTGGGGCGGGCTGCTGGCAGGCTTGGCGGCCTCTGCCATCGTGGGGATTGTTGTCGAGCTTGGCGTGATGCGCCGTCTTTATGCGCGCGACCATCTGGATCAGGTTCTGGCCACCTTTGCCCTGATCTTGATCTTCAACCAATCCACCGTTCTGATCTTTGGCCGCCAGCCGCTGTTCACATCGCTGCCCGAGGTGTTTTCGGGATCGATCGAGATCATTCCCGGCCTGCCTTATCCGACCTTTCGGCTGTTCGTGATTGCCGTCGGTCTGGCGGTGGCTGTGGGTCTGTATCTGCTGATCAACAAGACCCGCATTGGCATGCTGGTGCGGGCGGGGGCCAGCAATCGCCAGATGGTGCGCGCCTTGGGCGTGAATATTCAAGGCCTTTACACCGCGATCTTTGGCTTGGGTGCGCTGCTGGCCGGGCTGGCTGGGGTCATGGCCTCGCCCATCGTGTCGGTGCAGGTGGGCATGGGGGATGAGATCATTCTGGCGACCTTTGTCGTGGTGGTGATTGGCGGGGTCGGGTCGGTCAAAGGTGCGTTTGTGGCCGGGATCGTGCTGGGCATGTGCGACACCATGCTGCGCGCCTTTTTGCCCGGTCTTTTGCAACAGGCGATGCCGGGACCCGAGGCGCAGGCGCTGGGCGTCGGGATTTCGTCGATGGGCATCTATCTGATGATGGCGCTTGTGCTGCTGGTCCGCCCGCGCGGCCTGTTTGCGGCGCAAGGGTGATCCGATGAAGCGCGAGCATATCATTCTGGCGGCGGTCTTTGTGGTCTTGGCCCTTGTGCCCTTTGCCGCCGAGTTGACCGGACAGGCCAGTTGGACCCGGCTGGTCGGTCAGGCCCTGATCTATGGGATGGCGGCGGCCAGCCTGAATTTCATCTTGGGCTACGGCGGGATGGTCAGCTTTGGCCATGCGGCGTTTTTTGGGATCGGCGGCTATGTCGTGGGGATCATGTATCACCATTTCGACGCCGGAACCGCGTTTCTTGGGCTGATCCCCGGAACCGACCAGATGCTGATCACGCTGCCCGCCGCGATTTTGATTGCGGGCCTTGCCGCCGCCCTTGTGGGGGCGATGTCGCTGCGCACCGGCGGCGTGCAGTTCATCATGATCACACTGGCCTTTGCGCAGATGTTCTTTTTCCTGTTCATCAGTCTGAAAACCTATGGCGGTGAGGATGGCATCATGGTGCGCCGCACCAATTCTTTGCCGGGCCTGAACATGCGCGACAAGGCCACGCTTTACTGGGTCGTTTTGGGACTTGCCGCCGCCTATTACCTGTTTCTGCGCCGCCTTGTGCAATCCTCTTTTGGCCAGATCATCGCGGGCATCCGCCAGAACGAACGCCGCATGGCGGCCATGGGCATCTCGACCTATCGCTACAAGCTGTATGCCTTTGTCCTGTCGGGCATGGGGGCGGGGCTGGCGGGGGCGCTGATGGTCAATTTCCTGCGCTTTGCCTCGCCCGACATGATGCATTGGTCACGGTCGGGCGAATTGATGATCATGGTGATCCTTGGCGGTGTGGGCACTTTGGCCGGTCCCTTCATCGGGGCAGGGGTTCTGTTCACGCTGGAAACCACCCTTGCCCGCTATACCGAACATTGGATGCTGCCCGTCGGCATTATCTTGCTGTTGGTGGTGATGACCTCCAAGGGCGGGCTGATGGCCTTGCTGCGCAGGCTGGGGGGGAAGGGATGACCCATGTGCTGGAGATTTCGGGGCTGCTGAAAACCTTTGGCGGGTTGACGGCCACCGATCATGTCAGCCTGACGGTGGATACGGGCGAGATACATGCCCTGATCGGCCCCAATGGTGCGGGTAAATCGACCCTGATCAATCAGATTTGCGGCGAGATCACCCCCAACGCAGGCCAAATCCACCTTGCGGGCCGCGACATCACGCGCCTGCCCCCGGCGGATCGCGTGGCCCTTGGGCTGGGGCGGACGTTTCAGATCACTTCGCTTTTGGATGACATGACGGTGCGCGAGAACCTTGGTCTGGCGGTGCAGGCGCGTGAGGGGGGCAATTTTCGCATCTTTGACCGCGCCGCAAAGCGGGCCGAGATTTGGGACGAGGTCGCGACTATTCTGAAAGATTCAGCCCTTGGCGACCGCGCCGATGTGACTGTCGCTGATCTGGCACATGGCGAGAAAAAGCAGTTGGAACTGGCGATGGCCCTGTCGCAACGCCCCCGGCTTTTGCTGCTGGATGAACCGATGGCGGGGCTGGGCCATGTGGAAAGTCAACAGATGATCGAGGCACTTCTTGCCGCGCGGGGCGAATGTGCGATGCTGTTGGTCGAACATGATATGGAAGCGGTCTTTGCCTTGGCCGACCGGATTTCCGTGCTGGTCTATGGTCGCATCATCGCTGCCGGAAATGCCGATGACATCCGCGCCAACCCTACGGTGCGCGAAGCCTATCTGGGCGAGGAGGAGGCCTGATGCTGAGCGTGCAAAATCTACAGGCAGGCTATGGCGCGTCGCAGGTGCTGTTCGACATTTCACTTGATATCAAGGACGGCGAAGTGGTCACGCTGATGGGCCGCAACGGCATGGGCAAAACCACAACGGTGCGCACCATCATGGGGCTTTTGCCCCCGCGTGGCGGGTCTGTGGACTATGACGGCCGCGCCATTGGTGGCCTTGCGCCGGAAAAGGTCGCACGCCTTGGCTTTGGCCTTGTGCCAGAGGGGCGGCAGATCTTTCCGACACTGACGGTGCGCGAAAATCTGGTGGCAACGGCGGCGAACCGGCTGGGCGCAAAATCGCCATGGACGTTGGCCCGCATCTACGACCTTTTCCCCCGCTTGGGCGAGCGGGCAGGCCAGATGGCAGCCACGCTCTCGGGCGGCGAACAGCAGATGCTGGCCGTGGGGCGGGCATTGATGACCAACCCCCGCCTGTTGATCTTGGATGAGGCGACGGAGGGTCTGGCCCCGGTGATCCGCACCGAGATCTGGCATGTTGTGGAAAGGCTGAAGCGCGATGGTCAGTCCATCTTGTTGATCGACAAAACGTTTTCAGTGCTCAAACGCTTGGCCGACCGGCATTTCATTTTGGAAAAGGGCACCACCGTCTGGACGGGGACGAGCGACGATCTGACCCGCGACCATGACCGCGTTCAGGCTTGGGTGGGCGTTTGATGCGGTTGGTTCTGATCGGTTGGGGCGCAATCGGCACCGAGGTGGCGCGGCTGTTGGCGGCGCGCGGGGCCCCGGTGGATCTGGTGGCCGTTGCCGTGCGCGATGTCAGCCGCCAACTGCCGCATGCGGTGATCACCTCGCCTGCCGAACTTGCATCCCTGCGCCCCGATCTTGTGGTCGAGGTGGCAGGCCGCGCCGCCGTGATGCCATGGGGAGAGGCCGCCTTGGCCGCCGGGGCAGATTTCGCCCCCGCCTCCACCTCGGCCTTTGCCGAGGCCGGAGTGCTGGACCATTTGCAGGCCATCGCCCGCGCGCATCGGCGCCAAATCCTGATCCCCCCCGGCGCATTGGGGGGGATCGACGCGCTGTCGGCCGCCGCACGCTTGCCCTTGGCGCAGGTCACGCATGAGGTGACGAAACCCGCCCTCGCGTGGCGGGGCACCAAGGCCGAAACGCTGTGCGATCTGGGTGGCCTGACTGCACCCCATTGCTTTTTCGAAGGGTCCGCCAGACAGGCGGCGCAGCAGTTTCCGCAAAATGCCAATGTGGCGATGATCACGGCGCTGGCAGGTCTTGGTCCCGATGCCACCACGCTGCGCCTGATTGCCGATCCTGCCGCCACGGCCAATCGCCACCGCGTTCTTGCCACGGGTGATTTTGGCCGGATGGAGATCACGCTGGACAACCTTGCCCTTGCCCATAACCCCAAATCCTCGGCCCTCACCGCGCTGTCGCTTGTGCGTCTGATCGAGAACCGAGCCAACCCTGTGGTGATCTGATGCTGACCAACGAAGCCACCTTGCCCGCAGCGCAACTGGACGCCGATTACACCGCCCGCGCCACTGTCAGTGAGGCAGAGTTTGCCCGTATCATCGGGCTGTATCAAAGCCTGTCAGATGTGGCTCATGACCTGCCCAATACGCGCGCGGGGCTGACATTTTGCCAAGAGACGGGCCTGAAGCTTGACCTTTTCGGGACGGTTGCAGGTGCGTTGCGCCCTGTTGTGGTGTTTATCCACGGGGGCTATTGGCGGGCCCTGTCGCGCGGCCAATCGGCTTTTGCCGCCCCGATGCTGGCGGCGCAAGGCATTGCCTGCGCGGTGCCCGATTACCGTCTGGCCCCCGATGCCAGCATCACCGACATCATCGCCGACAGCCGTCGTGCGATTGCCTATCTTTGGCACAATGCCGAAGCCCTTGGCCTTGATCGCACGCGGATCACGGTAACCGGGTCATCGGCGGGTGGCCACCTTGCCGCCGCCGTGGCGCAACCGGGTTGGCAAGCCGCGATGGGCCTGCCAGAGCAGCCGCTGCACGGCTGTCTGCCGGTGTCGGGCCTGTTTGAACTGGCCCCGCTGGCGGCAAGCCATGTGCAGGACTGGATGCGCTTTACAGATGCCGAAGTTGCCCAAAGCCCCCTGCGCCACCCGCCGCAAGGATTGCGCGGGGCCTTGGCTCTGGCGGCGGGCACGGGCGAACGGATGGGCTTTCACCGCCAGTCAGATGCTTTTGGCAAGGCCACAGGCTGGGCGGTCCACAGGATCGCTGATCGCAACCACTTTGATGTCATCCTTGATCTTGCCGACCCTGCCAGCGCCTTGTCCCGGCTGTTGTTGGACCTTGCCCGCTAGGGGCACGGTCAACGCAGGGCGCCATCCTTATTGCGCTGAGCAAGGGCATCGCCCCGATCCTTGATGGGCAGAAAAGACCAAGGAAAACGCCGATCCAAATACGGGGGGGCGATGCAGCAGGGCAAAATCTTCGGTATTCCCTGTGGTTTTCAGGGGTGTTTGGGAAAAGAATTGCCGACAATTTCAGGCACAAGGGCGATAGGCACAGCTTGGGCCTAGCAATTGGTGGCGTTTGTCCCCATTGTCGAAGGATCCATGTGGGATCCCCGCATGGTGTTATGGAGGACCCGATATGGGTTCCGACACGTCCAAGGCCAATGCCGCATCCGGGCATCACGCCAATTCAAACACCACAGCGAAATCTGACCGGCCAAAATCAGATGGCCACGCGGGGCAGCAGGCCAATCAATCGGCCGCCCCTGTGCAAAAGCAGATGGGCGATCTTTCCGATGCGAAAGCAGGTCACGATGGGGCCACCCCGGACCGGGCGCGAGATAAACCCAAGTCATAACTGCCTGCGCCTTTGCATGGCGTCGTTGCAGCATCATTGCAAAGGGCGGGGACGTTCCCGCCCTTTCGCCATTTTCCAAACTCACACGTCTGCGCAGGCACGCCTGCCACAATACAAGGAGACGACCATGGGCAATCATGTTTCAAAAACGCCTTTCGACCTTACCGACTTTCTCAGCAAAAAAGGCACGCCAAAGCCGTCGCGGTTCAGGAGCAATTCGCCGACCAAGCCGCATTTGCCGCAAACCGAAGCGGTTGTTGAAAAGTCTGAGCCCGAGGTCACCACCCCAAAGCCTGCCACGGAATAAACCGCATGGGGCCAATGGTGCTGCGGCACCCTTTTGCGTCAGTCCCTACGGGGGCTGGGCGCGGTTTTCGCTTGCCAAATCAGGTGTGACTGCGGCCTGATCCAGCGATGCGCCCCGGACCCCGCAACCTGATCACCGATGTGCCCGGCCTTTTGGTCGGGTCGGCGCATGATCTGCGTCTGAAATCGGGGGTGACGGTTCTGACGGCCACTCAGCCGTTTACGGCGGCGGTGCATGTGATGGGCGGCGCGCCCGGCACGCGTGAGACGGATTTGCTGGCCCCCGACCGTTTGGTGCAAGAGGTGGACGCGCTGGTGCTGTCGGGCGGATCGGCCTTTGGCCTTGATGCCTGCTCGGGCGTGGCGGATGCGCTGCGGGCGGCGGGGCGAGGCTTTGCCGTTGGCGATCAGCGGGTGCCGATTGTGCCGGGGGCGATCCTCTTTGATTTGCTTAACGGTGGCGACAAAGCGTGGTCGCGCAATCCCTATTACGATCTGGGTCAGGCGGCCTATGCCGCTGTGGCGCAGGGGTTTGACCTTGGCACCGCTGGTGCGGGCTTTGGGGCGGCAACCGGCACCCTGAAGGGCGGGCTTGGCTCTGCCTCATGCGTCTTGCCCTCGGGGATCACGGTCGGCGCCTTGGTCGCGGTCAATGCCTTGGGGTCTGTAACGGTGGGTGACGGCCCGCATTTCTGGGCCGCCCCTTGGGAAGAGGGGGAGGAGTTTGGCGGTCTTGGCCCCGCGCCACGCCATGCGCCATCCGAGGCCCCCCTGCCGCGAAAACGCATAAGCGAGGCCACGACCATCGCCATCGTCGCCACCGATGCCGCCCTGACCCAAGCGCAGGCGCAGCGGATGGCGACAGCCGCGCATGACGGGATGGCGCGGGCCATTGTGCCGTCGCATACACCGCTGGACGGGGATCTGGTCTTTGCGGCCTCGACCGGCACGCGGGTCATGGCCGACCCGCTGACCGACAGCTTTCAGTTGGGCCATGCCGCTGCCACCTGCCTTGCCCGCGCCATCGCCCGCGCGGTTTACCTTGCGCGGCCCATGCCGGGGGATTTGCAACCCACTTGGGCCGCGCGCTAACGCAGCGCCTCCAGCACCTCAAGGCTGGCATAGCCATCGGGAATGCGGCCATTGGCCTTTTGCCACGCCTTGACGGCGGCAATGGTATTGGGACCGATCCGCCCATCCACGCCCTTTGCGTCAAATCCTGCCTGCGTCAGCCGTGTCTGCAACTCTTTCCGCTCATCTTGCGTCAGCGCCCGCAACTCGCGCGGCCAGCCCGCCTTGATCGGTGGGCCACCCCGCAAACGGTCCGACAGATGCCCCACGGCGATCACATAGGCATCGGCGGTGTTGTAACGCTCGATCACCTGAAAGTTGGAAAAGATCAGAAACGCCGCCCCCCGCGCGCCCCCCGGCAACAGGACCGAGGCCAAACCACCGTCGGGCAATTCCCCCCCCGCCATGGGCCGCACCCCAAGGGCCGCCCAATCCGCCACGGGCTTGCGCACACGCTCGGTCGTCTGGTCATAGTCAAAGCCTGTGGGCAGCGAGATTTCCAACCCCCAAGGTTGTCCCTTGGTCCAGCCCCAATGGCGCAGGTAATTGGCGGTGGAGGCAAGGGCATCCGCCGGATCATCCCCCCAGATATTGCGCTTTCCGTCGCCATCGAAATCGACCGCAAACTCCCACCACGACCCCGGCATGAATTGCGTATGCCCCATGGCCCCGGCCCAGCTGCCCTGCATCGCCGCAGGCGTGACATCGCCGTTCTGAATGATCTTTAGTGCGGCGATCAACTGCCCCTCAAAAAACGCGGCCCGCCGCGCGTCATAAGATAGGGTGGACAGCGCGTTGATCGTGGCCACCTTGCCGCGAAAGGTGCCATAGGCCGATTCCAGCCCCCAGATCGCGGCAACGACCTCTCGCTCTACGCCATATTCCGCCTCAATCCGGGCAAACAGATCGGCATGTCGTTTCAGCGCCTTGACCCCCGGCACCACCCGGTCGTCAGACACGGCGGTGTCAAGGTAATCCCAGATGGTCTTTGTAAACTCGCTTTGATTGCGGTCTTTCTTGATCAGATCGGCGTCAAAGCGCAGATCACGCAGAGCCTGATCCAGCGTCTGCGCGGTTACCCCCGCTGCCAGCGCCCTGTCGCGAAAACCTGTCAGCCATGCCTCGAGGCCAGCCTGCGATCCTTGATCCACCCAATCATCCCCTTGTGGCAGCGCGTCGCCTTCGCTGGTGTTCAGCGATTGCGCGCTGACGTTTTGCGCCAGTGCCAAGATCATCGCCAAGACCAAAAAAACCCGCATCCCGCCTGCCTTGCTGTTTGGCGACAGCCTAGCGGGCAGGGGGGGAACAAGGCAATGGCGCTACTTGCGCTTGCGCAAAACCTTGCGCCTGACGGCAGCATCCTTGGCGGCCGCCTTGCCCGGCTTGCGCGGGTTGAACCGGCCACGTCTGGCCGTGCCGCGGGGCAGGGCGCGATCTTCGATGGTCAAAAGCTCCAGCATCAACCCACCTGTAACCGGGATCGCCTCGGCCAGTCGCACGGTGACCTTTTGCCCGAGGCCGATGGTCATGCCGGTATCGGCCCCGGTCAGGGTCTGGCTGTCTTGGTCATAATGAAAGAACTCGCGCCCGACGCTTCGAATGGGAATCAGGCCATCGGCCCCGGTTTCCGCCAACTTCACAAACAGGCCAAACCGCTGCACCCCGGAAATCCGTCCGGCAAATTCGCTGCCCACCCGGTCGGCCAGATAGGCCGCAAGGTAGCGGTCGGTGGTGTCGCGCTCTGCCGCCATCGAGCGGCGTTCACTGTCGGAAATCAGCTTGCCGGTTTCTTCAAGGTTTTCGATGTCAAAGGCCGACAGCCCATCATCGCCCCAATGGTGGCCCGTGATCAATGCGCGGTGCACGATCAGATCGGAATAGCGCCGGATGGGCGAGGTGAAGTGCGCATAGTTCTGCAAGGCCAAGCCGAAATGCCCGAAGTTTTGCGGGTGGTAATAGGCCTGCGTCATGCTGCGCAGGGTCGAGATATTGATCAACTCGTCAAACTCCGACCCTTGGGCCGCGTTCAACAGGCGGTTCAGATGGCTGGTCTGCAAGACCTGCCCCTTGGCAAGGGTAAAGCCGCTGGCCTCGGCAACCTCGCGCAGCATGTCCAGCTTTTCGGGGCTGGGTTCTTCGTGCACACGGTACAAGAGCGGGGTTTTCAGCCGAACTAACTCTTCCGCCGCTGCCACATTGGCAAGGATCATGAACTCTTCGATCAAGCGGTGCGCGTCAAAGCGTTCCTTGAAGGCGACCGATGTCACCTCGCCCGTCTCTGACAGAATGATCTTGCGCTCTGGCAGGTCCAGATCCAGCGGTTGCCGCATCGCCCGCTCGGTTTTTGTGGCCGCATAGGCCGCGTAAAGCGGGCGCAAGACTGGGTCCAGCAGCGGCCCGGTCACATCATCGGGCATCCCGTCAATCGCGGACTGAGCCTGTTCATAGTTCAACGAGGCCACCGAGCGCATCAGGCCGCGCACGAACCTGTGGCCGATCTTGGCGCCCTGCGCATCCAACCGCATGCGCACGGCAATGCAGGCCCGATCCACGCCTTCATGCAGGCTGCACAGATCGCCCGACAGCACGTCGGGCAACATTGGCACCACACGATCCGGGAAATAGCTGGAATTGCCGCGCTTGCGCGCCTCACGGTCAAGGGCCGATCCGGGCCGCACATAGTAAGAAACATCAGCAATCGCCACCCAGACAACAAAGCCACCGGGGTTGCCGGCCTCTGTATCGGCCTCGGCATAAACCGCATCGTCGCGGTCGCGCGCATCGACCGGGTCGATGGTGACAAGCGGCAGATCGCGCAGATCCTCGCGCCCCTTCAGCGGGGCGGGTTCTGCCCGGTCCGCCTCGGCGATCACGGCATCGGGGAATTGGTCGGGGATGCCATGCTGATGAATGGCAATCAAGCTGACCGCCTTTGGCCCAGACGGATCGCCCAGCCGCGCAGTGATGCGCGCCTGCGGCAGGCCCATCTTGCGGTTGCCAATGGCCTCGCCCTCGACCAACTCGCCATCCTTGGCATCAAGGGTCATGTCGCGCGAGACGCGCCATTCCTTGTCTTGACCCTTGTCGATGGGCACAATGCGGCCGCCTTCGGCCCCGGTCCGAAACACGCCCAGCACCCGGATCGGGTTGGACCCCAGCGCCCGGATCAGCCGCGCCTCATATTGGTATTCGTCGAGGCCCACCTCGGACAACCGCGCCAGCAGCTTGGCCCCGGCCCCCAAGGCCGGATCGCCGCGCTTGGGAATGAACAAGATGCGCGGCTCTGGCCCCTCACCCGTCCATTCCATGGGCCGGGCGAACTGATCGCCCTGCGCGTCGGGGGCCAGCATGACAAGGATCGACACGGGCGGCAGGGTCGAAGGGTCCCGATAGCTGCGGCCCTTTTTGGCAAGCTGGCCCTCTGCCTCCAATTCCTTCAGCAGGCGCTTCAACTCGATCCGTCCCGCCCCCTTTATGTCAAAGGCGCGCGCGATATCGCGTTTGGCCACAAGGCCGGGATTGTCGGTGATCCATTGCAGGATCTGCTCTTTGCTGGGCATCTGTTCCATGATCCTGCCCTAGCACGGGCGACGGGGCCACGAAAGACGCCTTGCATTTGCAGCATTACAAATACGCCCAGCAAAGGGGGGCAGCGGCATAAATGGCTACCAGCGGGTCAGGGCGGCCTCATCCTCATCGCGGGCCGCGACCCATTCCGACCCATCCGCGCCGATTTCCTTTTTCCAGAACGGCGCGCGGGATTTGAGGTAATCCATCAGGAATTCGGCGGCGGCAAAGGCGTCGGCGCGGTGGCGCGCGGCGGTGGCGACCATCATGATCGGGTCATTGGCCACAAGCCGCCCATAGCGGTGAATGACCAAGGCATCGGCAAGCGACCACCGCGCCATGGCCTGATCCATGATCCCGGAAATCGCCTTTTCGGTCATGCCGGGATAATGCTCAATCTCCATCGCGGCCAGTTTCCCGCCATTGTCGCGCACGACGCCGGTAAAGGTGACAACAGCACCGGCCCCCGTGATCCCGGCGGCAAAGGCATTTGCCTCGTGTCCCAGATCAAAGCTGTCTTGCTGGACCGACAGGCGCATCTCAGCCCCCGGTCATGGGTGGGAAAAATGCCACTTCCCGCACCCCGGCCAAGGGGGCGTCAAAGGATGAAAGCTCTTGATCCAAGGCCACACGCAGCGATTTGAGATCCGCAAACGCCATCTCATAGCGCGGCTCGCGGGCTTTGAGCTCATCAATCAGATCGGCCACGGTTGCGGCATCTGTTTCAATCCGCTCGCGCGGAAGGCCAATCCGTTCGCGCACCCAAGCAAAATACATCACATCGATCATGGCGCATCATCCTTCAGGAAGGGCAGCGATTTTCTGAAATAGTCCCATCCCGTCATAAAGGTGAGAATGGCCGCCACCCAGATCAACCCCAAGCCCAGAATGGTCGCATAGGATGAACAGCCCCGTGCGCCGCAAGACCGGATCGGATCAGCCAGCCCCTTTGTCACCAGTTCGGTGTATTGCTCCACCGAAAGGCCACGCCGCGCGATGCCTTCCAGATGCTCCAGTCCAGTGCCCAGAAACAGAATGGCAATGGCGACCATCTGCGCCGTGGTCTTCCACTTGGCCAGTTTGGTCACTTTCAAAAGGCCCGCCTTGGCGCCCAGAAACTCGCGCAGACCCGAAACAAAGACCTCCCGGAACAAGATCACGGTGACGGGCAGGATCAGCCAAGGGTTCATGCCCGAATAGCCGGTGATGATCACCAGCGCGATCACCACCATCGCCTTGTCGGCAATGGGGTCCAGCATCGCGCCGAACTTGGATTCCTGATGCCAAGCCCGCGCGATATAGCCATCAAACCAATCGGTGATGGCGGCGACCACGAACAGCGTCAGGGCAAACCAGTCTGCCCAGGGGCGGTGAAAATACAAAAACATGATCGCAACGCCGGGGGCAGCAATCAGGCGCATCACCGTCAGGGTATTGGGAAGGTTCCACCGCATAGCGACTGCTTATCTTATTCCTATGGGTAGGGGAAAGTGTCTTTGCATAGAGCTCAATTCCTTCAAAACGGGATCGGCGCGTGAAAGGTTATCGGGGCCTTTGTTTCGGGATGATGCAGCGTCAATTCGGTGGCATGCAACATCAAGCGGGGCGCAAGGCGGGGGAAATCCGTGGCGTAAATCTGATCGCCCACAATCGGATGGCCGAGGGACAGCATATGCACACGCAATTGATGGCTGCGCCCGGTCAGCGGATGCAAGGAAACCCGCGTTTCATCGGCTGAACGTCCGATCACATGCCAATCGGTCTGGGCCGGTTTGCCCATCTCATGGCTGACCATTTGCCGGGGGCGGTTGGGCCAATCCACACAAAGCGGCAGATCGACATGGCCGCTATCGCCCACCATCACGCCATGCACCCGTGCGGTATAGGTTTTCCGGGCGCGCCGCTTTTCAAACTCTTGCCCCAAAAATCCCTGCGCGGTTTTTGTCCGGGCAAAGATGATCACGCCGGAGGTGTCGCAATCCAGTCGGTGCACCACCAGCGCGTCCCAGCGTTCGGCCTGCAAGCGGGAGACAAGGCAATCTTCACGCCCCTCCAGCTTGCCGGGCACGGACAAAAGGCCTGCGGGCTTGTCGATGACGATGATGTGGCGGTCCTCGTAAAGAACCACCAGCGGGCCGGTCGGCGGATCATAGCTGAAATCAGGGATGGCGCTTTTGGTCATGCCAGTTTGTGACCCTCGGCCTGCAGTCGCTGGGCCAGATGCCGGATATGGGCGGGGCCAACCTCACAGCAGCCGCCAACAATGGTGGCACCCATGGCGACCCATGCCATGACAAAATCGGCATAAACCTCGGGTGTCAGATCATGGCGGTGGGTGAGTTCCGAGACAGTTGGCGCATCCTTCAGGAAGTTGCCCGAGATATGGGTAAAGCCATTGGCATAGGCCCCAAAGGGCAGCCCCAGAGTGCTGAGCCCCGCCAAAGCATCCGCCATCGCCTCTGGCACCGAACAATTGGCCAAAACCGCGGCAACGGGGTAACCCGCGATCAGCCGTGCAAGATCGGTCACAGGTTCCCCCGAGCGCAGCCTTGATCCGTCATGGTCATCCACCGTGACCGACAGCCATATCGGCTTGCCACCCGCAACCGCGCCTTTGACGGCCCCTTCGCACATTTCAACCGAGGCAAGGGTTTCACACAGGAAAAGATCAACATGGGGGCCCAGAATGCGGGCAATCTCGGCATATTTCGGGGCAGCCTCGGCCACGGGCAGCGTGACTTCGGGGCGGTATGTGGCAATCAACGGGCCCATGGAGCCTGCAATGCGGCCCGTGCCATGCGCCGCGCGGGCCTCATGCACTTCGGCCAAGGCGCGCAGGTGCAGGGCGTGAAACAGCGGGTCCATGCCAAACCGCTCCAACCGGTCATGGTGGATGGCATAGGTATTGGTGGTGGCCACCCCGGCACCGGCCGCAAAGTAATCGGCGTGAATATCGCGGACAAGGCCGGGATGATCGATCATCACCCGCGTGGCCCACAGAGGGGTTGGATCATCGCCGGACCGCGCCACCAACTCTTGACCCATGCCGCCATCTAACAAGGTGATCGTCGCCATTGCGCACTCCCGTATACTTTCGTGCACCATCGGCGCGGCGGCTGCGAAGATCAAGAGATGTCAGGCAGCCGCTGGCTGTTCTTGTCATCCCTTTACGCCGCTGCAGGGTCGCAACGGGGGCAGGACCTAGCGGTCGAGGGGGCAATAATCGGTATCGCGCGCAGGGCGGCCGCCTCGGGGGGCATCGAGCCCCCGCTCGGCGGCGTTGCCACGGACAGGTTCAGACCGAGTCGCGAAAGACCTCTGCCAAAAGCGGGACCAGCCAGTTTTCATCCGCCGCCGTGAAGGCCGCCGGTGTGTTGCTGTCAAGGTCCAGCACCCCAAGCAAGGTGCCAGCCCCGTTCCAGACTGGCAGCACGAGTTCGGACCGGGTGGAGGAGGAGCACGCGATATGGTCGGCAAAGGCATCGACATCGGGCACGTTCAGCACCTGTCCCATGCGTGCCGCCGCCCCACACACGCCCCGCGAAAACGGGATGACAAGGCAGCCATGCCCGCCCTGATAGGGGCCGATCTTGAGCAGATCAGGCGCCACGACACGGTAAAAACCGGTCCAGTCGCACAAGGGATGGTTGTGATGGATCTCGCACACAAGCGTGGCCATCAGGGCAACCGTATCCACCTCACCCTTTGTGAGGGCACGGATGGAGGCCGAGAGATCATCATAATCCGGCACATCGGTCGGGGCAGTGGTGCGATCAATATCCAAGGGCCACCCCATCTTTGCGCGGGTCTGATCCGGCGGTCAGGATCCCGTCTTCGCCGATCAAGATGGCCTGTGCGCCGCCAAGCGGTGTGCGTGGAATACTGACCTCATGCCCCATGGCGGCAAGTTCTGCACGCACTTCATCGCTGTAGCCCCGTTCAACCTGCATTCCGTCCGGCCCCGAAAAGCTGCGCGCGCCGTCAATGGCGGCCTGCGGGTCCATCCCGAAATCAACGATGTTGGAGACAAAGCGCGCATGCCCGCAGGGTTGATAGGCCCCGCCCATCACGCCAAAGGGCATCACCACCCGACCGTTTTTCGCAATCATGCCCGGAATGATCGTGTGCATCGGGCGCTTGCCACCTGCGGCCTCATTCGGGTGACCTTCGGTCAGGGTAAAGCCCGCACCACGGTTCTGGAAGTTGATGCCAAACCGGTCCGAGGCAAAGCCGGAGCCAAAGCCGAAATAAACCGAATAGATCAGTGATACTGCCATGCGGTCGCGGTCCACCACGGTGATGTAGATGGTGTCCTTGTGCACAGCCTCGGTCAGGGGGGCCGCAGCGGCCATGGCGCGCTTGGGGTCGATCAGCGCGGCGAGGGCGGCGGCGGTCTTGTCCGACAGCATGTGGTCCAGCCGGGTCATGTGATCAGGATCGGCGATAAAGCGATTACGGGCATCATAGGCCAGTTTTGCGGCCTCGGCCTCGATATGCGCGCGGGCCGCACCGAAAGGGTCCATCGCCGCGATGTCAAAGTGGCGCAGGATCTTGAGCATCAAGATCGCCGTCGCACCCTGACCGTTTGGCGGATGCTCCAGCAGATCGATATTCTTGTAGGGGCCACTGACCGGGTCAACATAATCGCAGGCGGTGGCGGCAAGATCGTCCAGCGTATGGGTGCCGCCAAGCGCGCGGAGCGAGGCGATCAGATCCTCGGCCACCTCGCCCTCATAATAACCGGCCCGGCCTTCGCGTGCGATGCGACGCAGCACTTCGGCCTGACCGGGGGCGCGGAAGATTTGGCCCGGTTGCGGGGCGTTGCCGCCAAACAAGAACAAATCCCGCGCACGGCCCTGCAGGTGGGGGGCGTCCTCTGCCCAGTCAAAGGCCACGCGCGGCGCCACTGGCACGCCATGTTCGGCATAGTGAATGGCCGGGGCGAGGATATCTTGGAGGGGCTTCTTGCCCCAATCGGCGGACAGTTTGCAAAAGGCATCGACCGCACCGGGCAGCGTCACCGCCTCGACCCCGCGCACGGGCACGGCCGACAGGCCACGGCTGCGCATTTCGGCGGCAGACAGCCCCTTTGGCGCGCGGCCTGACCCGTTCAGGGCCGTCACGCGGTCTTCGCCGGGGGGCTTGAGCAAAACAAAGCAATCCCCGCCAAGGCCGGTCATCTGCGGTTCGCAAATACCCAGAAGCACCGCGCCGGCAATGGCTGCATCCACGGCATTGCCGCCAGATTTCAGCACATCAAGCGCGGTAGAGGCGGCAAGAGGGTGAGAGGAGGCGCAGACGCCGTTTTCTGCAAAGACCGCAGACCGGCCCGGTAAGTGGAAATCCCGCATGTCATCCTCCGCTGTTCAGGCGAATTTAAGAGGAAAACCGGGAGAGTCCAGCGACATAAGAACCTCGGTGCCACGAACTGGGTGGGGGCTTTTATCCGCAGCACCGAGGGAAGCTTTATGCAGCTACACTGTATATATCGGTAGTACGGGCGGCAGTTTTAGGGGGAAATTCAGGCCCTTTCACGTCAGAATCGAAAAAATGGAAACAATATGGCCCTTAATGCGCTGATTGTTTCGATTCTATCCGAAATGAAAGCATATTGCGCGCGCCTTCGCGGCGATAGTTCAGGTCTTGGGACAGGGTGCGAATCAAGTACCAGCCAAAGCCACCCTCGGGCAGATCCTCCAGTTGCGTGTGCACGGCCAACTTGCCGCAGGGAAGCTGGCCATTGGGCATGGGGAGGCCAAAATCGACAATATCGCATGTCACGCCCCGTTCGGTCACGGCCAAGGTCACCTCAATCTCACCGGGTGATTGTGCATAGGCGTGTTCAACGATGTTGTTCAAAGCCTCGGCCAGCACAATCTGCGCGGCGTCGCGCGTGTCTTGAGGCATTTGGTTCGGGATCAGGGTTTCGAACAAGGCACAAAGCGCATCGCGCACGGCATGGGCATTTGACGGTATGGTGACGCGGGTTGTTCCCGTAACCTTGTCAGACGCCATCAGATTGGCCAACGGGCACGCAGGTGTGGATGGGAAAGACGCTGTCCATGCGTGTCAGGCGAAACACCTTTTCCACCGCCGAGGTCAACCCCGCCAATTCCAAAGGCCGATCAGGCCCCAGTGATTTGCGCACAGCCACGACCGCCCCCAGACCGCTGCTGTCGATAAAGGTCACGCCCGACAGATCAAGGATCACCCGTTTGCCATTGTCTTGGGTAAGTTCCCGCATCCGTTCCTTGAAGTTGATCGCCCCGGCGGCATCGATGCGGGTTTCATTCACCTGAACGATCAAAAGTTCAGGGTGGGGAATGGATGCCATTTTCATTGCTGCAACTCCGTTAAAGACAGAGGCAGGCTAGGGGCAATAGGTTACGGGTCAGTCAACGGGGCAGGTGCGATCAGTTCAACTGGAACTGCAACGGGTAACGCCCATCCTCAAAATCCCCAAACAGGTCACCCAGATCCGGGTGGCCCACAGGTTCGCCAGTTTCGTCGGGGATCAGGTTCTGCTCGGACACATAGGCCACATAGTAGCTTTGGTCGTTTTCAGCCAGCAGGTGATAGAAAGGCTGATTCTTTGGGGGGCGGCTCTCTTCGGGAATGTTTTCATACCATTCATCGGTGTTGGAAAACATGGCATCCACGTCAAATACCACACCCCGGAAGGGATGCTTCTTATGACGAACCACCTGCCCAAGGTGGTATTTGGGCATAGATTTAAGCATCACTTGCTTCCCCCGATGTTGGTTAGTAATCCCGAACCTGCCCGTTTGTCCACACGACAGGCGACGACAAAAGGAAACAAACTGTGGCCCTTATCCTGACAGTGCTTGAGATCGTGGCCCCGGTTGGACTGCTTGGCGCCATTGGATTCTTCTGGGTGAAACTTGGCCATGAGTATCGGATCGAGTTCATCACGCGCCTGTCGATGACCCTTTCCGTGCCTGCGCTGATCTTCACCGCCCTGATGAAAACCAGCATTGATCCTGCGGCCCTGACGGCCCTGACCTTGGCTGCGATTGCGGCCTATCTTGTGTTGACGGGGGTGTTCTGGGCGGTTTTGCAGCTGGCGGGCATGCCACGCCGGACCTATCTGCCACCCTTGATCTTTGGCAATACGGGCAATGTCGGCCTGCCGCTGGCCCTGTTTGCCTTTGGCGAGGCGGGTTTTGCCTATGCGCTGGTGGTCTTTGCTGTCATGGCAATCTTTTCCTTCACCTTTGGGGTGTGGATGGTGTCTGGAGGAGGCTCGCCCCTGCGCGCCCTGAAAGAGCCTGTGACATGGGCCACACTTCTTGGCGCGCTGTTCTTGTGGCAGGGGTGGCACACACCAGACTGGTTGACCAATTCCCTGTCCTTGCTGGGGCAGATTGCCATTCCGGTCATGCTGATCACGCTTGGCGTCGCGGTGGCACGGTTGAACGCAGGGCGCTTGGGGCGGGCCTTTTGGCTTTCGCTTCTGCGGGCGGCGATTTGTCTGGGGGTGGCCGTGCTGATTGGTCTGTGGTTTGAACTGGAACCCGTTGCCTTTGCCGTTCTGATCTTGCAGGTCACGACGCCTGTTGCCGTCACCTCTTACATGCTGGCTGCGAAATATGGGGCCGATGCGGATGCGGTGGCGGGACTTGTCATCGCCTCGACCCTGCTTTCGGTGGTGACTTTGCCGCTCACTCTCGGATTTCTGATCTGAACTCAGGTTTTGGCCCATTTCCCCCCGGCTGCTTTTGCCCTATCCTGTGGACAATAATAAAACGTGCGAGGGGCAAATGAGCAGACTTCTCCGTGCGTCGATTCTGTTTCTTGTCCTTGCATCTTGTGGGGGTGGTAACTTTTCGGCGCCTCGTGATCTTGAAAACGCCTGCGCCATCGTGCGTGAGCGTCCGCAATACTACAGGGCCATGCAGGCGGCAGAGCGGAAATGGGGCATTCCCGTTTACGTTCAAATGGCCACAATCCATCAAGAGTCGAAATTTGTGGGCAACGCCCGCACACCGCACCGCTTTGCCCTTGGGGTCATTCCGATGGGGCGGCAGTCTTCGGCCTATGGCTATAGTCAGGCCTTGGACGGCACATGGGAAGAGTATCAGCGCGAACAGCGTCGCGGCAGCGCAAAACGCGACCGGATACAGGATGCGACGGATTTCATGGGATGGTACATGGACCAGTCCAGTGCGCGGCTTGGGATTTCAAAGGCCGATGCGCGCGCGCAGTACCTTGCCTATCATGAGGGGCGCACAGGTTATTCCAAGCAAAGTTATCTGGGCAAACCTTGGCTGATGGACGTATCAGCAAAGGTGCAGGCGCGGTCCCAGACCTATGCCCAGCAACTCCAAAGCTGCAGGCGCTAAAGCCCGCGCTTTTGAATTTCGGACGTGATGCTGAAATAGGAAGGCGGAAAAGTCCCGCCTTTCTTCATTTCACCCAAGATCAATGTGGTTTGGTTGCCAACATCATCGGTGATGATCCATTGCCGCAACTCCACCGGATCGGCCGTAAAGACAAGTTCGATCGTTCCGTAACTCGGGTTTTCGGGGTCTTGTGCGACCACACGGGTGGTATTTTCCACCTGCTTGTGGCCCACAACCATTTTGGCGCGGCCAAGGTCGACATTGGCGGCAAGAATAAGGTTGAGGGGGGTCCGCTTCAGCGGATACTGCTCGGGCGGTTGGTTCGATTTTGCGTCGAAAATCGCGACCTGACTACCACCCGCCATGACAAGGCTGCGGTCCGGTGGGGCGTATTCAAACCGCACGCGGCCGGGGCGACGAATGTAGATGTGGCCCGTCGTAATGGTCCCATCGGCGTTGATCTGTGTGAAATCGGCCTCCACCGTGGTGATGGCGTTGAGGTATTTCGACAACTGCGCCAAGGGGATCGGGGCGGCCAAAGCCGGTGACCCGAGGGCAAACAGGGCAAGCGGGGCCAATATGGCGGTGCGACGATTCATGCGATGAATATACGCATCCTTGGGCCAAGTTGCATCAAGGATTGCATGACTGTTGCGGTCAATTGCCGATCCTGTGATCGGCGGTGATGGCGCGTTTCGTGCCCCGGATGGCGCCACGCAAAGCTCCCTTATGGGCGGGGCCCTTCAAACAGCGGCAGGCACGATTTCGTCGGTGCATTTTGTCTTCAATCGCTTTAACCCTGCCTCGCAAACTCAGACCCGTGCCACGCAAATCAGCGCGGTCGCGTCAACGTAAAGAAGGTGCCGTATGATCGACATTCAGCTTGGCTTGATCGGGGATAATATTGCCCAATCGAAATCGCCATTGATGCACAGGTTGATCGGCCTGCAAAACGGGGTGACGATTGCCTATGACCGCCTGATCCCAAAGGACCTTGGTCAGGATTTTGACGCCGTCTTTGCTGGTTGTGCCAAGGGTGGGTTTCGCGGCCTCAATATCACCTATCCCTACAAGGAAGTCGTGATCCACAAAGTGGTGGTGGAGGATCCGCATGTGCGCGGGATCGGGGCCGTCAACACGGTTGTTTTCGGGCCGGATGGACCAGCAGGTTTCAACACGGATTACACCGGCTTTGTTGCCGCCTATCGCGCGTCCATGGGGCAGGGGGCACCGGGCGTGACCTGCATGATCGGCACCGGCGGGGTGGGGCGGGCAGTGGCCTTTGGGCTGGTGGCCCTTGGGGGGCTGCGTTTGCATCTGGTGGATCGCGATATCGCCAAGGCGCAGGGCCTTGCCGCCGATCTGGCGACATGGGCACCTGAGGTTGAGGTGAGTTTTTCCGCAGATGCCGTTTCGGCCGCCAAGGGCGCGCAGGGTCTGATCAATTGCACCCCGGTTGGCATGGTCGGCTATGGTGGCACGCCCTTGCCACGGGCGGCGATGGTTGGTGCTGAATGGGCCTTTGACGCGGTCTATACCCCGTCGGACACGCAATTCTTGCAAGAGGCCGCCGCAGAGGGTTTGAAAATCATCTCGGGCTATGAGTTGTTTTTTCATCAAGGCGTGCATGCCTCAAAAATCTTTGCGGGCCTGCCTGTCGATGAGCCAGCCCTGCGCGCGGCCCTGTTGCGGGGGGAGTGATCCCCAAACCCGTCTGCCAGCCAAGTTCCGGCAGTTAGGTTCAGGGGACCCGCTGTCGCGTCACCGCTCCTCGACCAAGATCTCGCGCTTGCCGACATGGTTGGCGGCGGTGACGATGCCCTGATCTTCCATCTGCTCGACCAGACGTGCGGCCTTGTTATAGCCGATGCCCAGTTTGCGCTGGATATAGGAGGTGGAGCATTTGCGGTCCTTGGCCACGATGGCGACGGCTTGGTCGTAGAGGATATCATCCCCGCCTTCGCCCGTGGACAGACCCAGCACCACGTCGATATCCGAGGCGCTGTCTTCATCCGGGCCTTCAACGACGCCCGACATATAGGTGGGCGGGCCGAAGGATTTGAGGTGGTTGACGATTTCCTCGACCTCTTCGTCCGAGACGAAGGGGCCGTGGATACGGGTGATCTTGGCGCCGTTGCCCATATAGAGCATGTCGCCCATGCCGAGGAGCTGTTCGGCGCCCTGTTCACCAAGGATGGTGCGGCTGTCGATCTTTGACGTCACCTGAAACGAAATCCGGGTGGGGAAGTTGGCCTTGATCGTGCCGGTGATCACATCGACCGAGGGGCGCTGCGTGGCCATGATCAGGTGGATGCCAGAGGCGCGGGCCATCTGGGCAAGACGCTGGATGCAAGCCTCGATTTCCTTGCCGGCGACCATCATCAGGTCGGCCATCTCGTCCACGATCACCACGATATAGGGGATGGTGACGGGCTGGAATTCTTCGGTTTCAAACACGGGCTCACCCGTATCATCATCAAAACCGGTCTGGATTGTACGCTTGAACATCTCATTCTTGGCCAGCGCCTCGCGCACGCGGCCGTTATAGCCGTCGATGTTGCGCACGCCCATCTTGGACATTTTGCGGTAGCGTTCCTCCATCTCGCCCACGACCCATTTCAGGGCGACGACGGCCTTTTTCGGATCGGTCACGACGGGGGACAAAAGGTGCGGGATGCCGTCATAGACAGACAGTTCCAGCATCTTGGGGTCGATCATGATCATGCGGCATTCCTCGGGGGAAAGCTTATACAGCAGCGACAGGATCATGGTGTTGATGGCGACCGATTTGCCCGAACCGGTGGTGCCTGCGATCAACAGGTGGGGCATCTTGGCAAGGTTGGCGACAATCGCCTCGCCGCCGATGTCTTTGCCAAGGGCCAGCGGCAGGCGCATGTTGCTATCGCCAAAATCGCGGGCGGACAGGATTTCGCGCAGCACGACCTTTTCGCGGGTAAGGTTGGGCAGTTCGATCCCGATGACGCTGCGCCCCGGCACGGTTGAAACGCGGGCCGACAAGGCGGACATGGAGCGGGCGATATCATCGGCAAGGCCGATCACGCGGCTGGCTTTCAGGCCCGGTGCGGGTTCCAGTTCATACATGGTGACGACCGGGCCGGGACGGACCGAGACGATCTCGCCCTTGACGCCGTAATCATCCAGCACGTTTTCCAACATGCGGGCGTTTTCTTCCAGCGCCTCATCCGACAGCGGATTGCGCACGACCGTCGAGGGCGCAGTCAGCAGCGACAGGGGAGGCAGTTCGTATTCAGGTGCCGGATCGTCAAAGCGCAGGCGGGGCTGGGCCTCGTCGATGGCTTTGCGTGAGGGGGCCGTTTGCTTTTTCTGGGCATGCTGCACAACCGGTTTGCGCGGGTCTGCACTTGGAAAACGCGGGGCATTGGTGACGGGACGAAAGGCCTCTACCGGGGCCGGATCGTAGTCAGGCTCATAATCCTCATCGGGCTGCCATTCGTCATGGTCTTGGTCGTCAGCGGCGGTCACATCGCTTTCGCTTTGATAGTCGCTCAGGCTGTTGCGGGGCGTGGAAAGGCGCGGCAGGGCTTCGGGTTCTGCGGGCCGACGTGAGATTGGGGCGAACACATTTGCCTGTGCGGCCCAGTCTGTCATGCTGTCCTCTTCCACCACGGGTGGGGCAGGGGGGGCAACCGGCACGCGGGTCCGGGTGACGGATGTGACAACGGTCGGTTTCACGGCGGCGGCATGGGCAGCCGTCAGGGGCGGCTCTGCCGGGAGGCCACCGGAAGTGACGGGGGGCATGGGCCGGGTATCCGCCAAAAGGGGCTGAGGACCGCGCAGGCGTTGGGTCAGCGTTCTGGTCTCGCTGCGCGCCACGGGCGGTTCGCGGCGTTGAACGGCGGCTGTGATCGGGTTCAGGCTGGCCACCGGGTTGCGCACACGCGCGCGGATCGCATCCGAGATGCGGGCCTTTATCCGATCATCATCGGGGGCCAAGGCCTCTTGTGCCTGAAGGCTCATCATCGGTTCGACCAGTTCCGGCTCTGGGTCTGCCATGCGGCGCATCAGTTGCGGCATGCGCGACAGCAGGCCCGCACGTTCCCGTGGGGGGGCATAGTGCGGTGCCTCGGCCATCGGTTCGGGATAGCGAGGATCGGCACGCATCTCGCCGCGAAGCGATGCAGGGCGACCCCACTCGCTTGCGTTTTGGGCGAGGGCTTCGGCGTCGGTCTGGGCACGGTGGATGGATGTTGCGGGACGCGCTGGCTTTTGGCCCATGGGCTGTGGCTGCCATTCGCCCGCGACCACCGGATCATCATAGGCCGCATAGGCGGCGGCCATCGTGCGGGCCTCGGCCTTTTGGGCGCGGCGTTCTGCAAGGGCCATGGCTGCCTTCTGGCTGCCCTGACCCGCGAGGCCAACAAGAGTGTCATAGGCAAAGATGCTGCCATTGAGCAAAAAGCGCGTGATTTTGTTGAGTTCTTCCATCGTAAAGCCTGTGACCCACAGGCCCATGACAGCCAACATGCCGCCAAGGATCATGGAGAACAGGTTCAATCCAAGACCCGTCGGCAACGGCGCAATTCCCAAAAGCGCGCCCAAGACGGTGTCACCGAACAAACCACCCAGACCAAAAGAGTGTGGCCAGGTCGCGCCGGGAACAAGCGTCGCTGCAAAGACAGACCCCAAGGCAATGGCGATCACGGCGAAAACGATGCGCCCCATGACGCGGTCTGCCCCGTGATGGGTGACAAACCGCAAGCCCCATGCACCAAGGATCAGCGGGATCATCCATGTTCCCTTGCCCCCGATGATCATCAGGGTTGATGACACGGCTGCGCCAAACCGGCCCAGAATATTGCGGGCAGGATCTTGGGTGGCCACCATCCAACCCGGATCATCCGCCGAATGGCTGCCGAGCATGAGGGCAAAGGCAAAAGCGACAAAAAGCATGGCAATCCCAAGCAACTCTCGTCCCCGGCGTTCCAGCAGGGCTTGGGTGTTCTGGTCCAGAAGCGGATCGCGCTGACGGGCGTGAATAGAGGCCATGTGCTTTTCTGTCCTTAACCGTAGAGGCAGTCACGCAGGCGGGTCAGCCCGTGCTGCAATTCGTCATATGGGGCCACAAGGGCCACCCGGATGTAGCCACGGCCGGGGTTGCCGCCGTTGGCATCGCGCGACAGGTAAGAACCGGGCAAGACCCGAACCCCGGTTTCGCGCCAGATGCGCAAAGTTGCGGCCTCATCATCGCCCGCGTCGGTCTTGGCAGGCACGGGCAGCCACAAAAAGAACCCGCCCTCGGGGGCGACGCGGTTGTGCAGGCCGGAAAACACCTCATCCGCCATCTGGAACTTTTGCTGATAGAGGGCGAGGCTGGCGCTGACGTGATCTTCGTCGGCCCAAGCGGCTTGGGCCACGCGTTGCAGGGGCAGGGGCAAAGGTGCGCCTGCGAAATTGCGCAACTGGCGCATCTGGGCCATCGACTGCGGCCCGGTCGCCACGAAGCCAGAGCGCAGCCCCGGCAGGTTGGAGCGTTTGGACAGCGAGTGAAAGACCGCAACCCGCTCAGGGTCCGTGCCGGTGGCTTTTGCCACGCTGAGGGCACCGGGGGGCGGGGCATCGCGCCAGATCTCGGAATAGCACTCATCAGCAAAGATGCGGAAATCATGCTTTTCCGCCAGCGCCATAAGCGTCGCCAGATAGTCGACTGAGGCGATCACGCCCTGCGGATTGGCGGGCGAACAGATGTAGACGGCGGTCAGCCGATCCAGCGTTTCAGGGGGCAGGCCTGCGTAATCGGGCAAAAACCCCGTCTCGGCGGTGGCAGGCACGTAAAGGGGTTCGGCGCCGACCGTCAGGGCCGCTACGGCATAGACCTGATAAAACGGGTTGGGCATCGCGATGATCGGCTGCTTGCCGTTCTTGGTTTCGGGCGACAACGCTATGGCTGCGTTGAACAATCCCTCACGCGTGCCATTGAGAACCATCAGGCAATCGGTGGACAGCGTGACATCATAGCGCCGCTGCACCCAAGCTGCGATGGCCGAAAGCAGTTCAGGGGCCCCGTCATTGGGGGGATAGACGCCAAAGCCCGCCAGATTCTGGGCCAGAATAGGCCCGACAAAATCGGGCATCGGGTGGCGTGGCTCACCAATGGTCATGACGACTGGCGCGCCGCCGGGGGCGTGGCCGGGCGCGTGTTTGTCCAACAGTTTCCGCAAGCGCGGAAACGCATAATCTGGCAGGTTCGAAAACCGCTCAGGAAACACCATGTCTGCCTCAATCTCGGGGTCGTAACGCCCCGCTTCAGGACACGATAGCGGTTCACTGTGGCCGGGTCCAGAAAAACGGTGTGTTCCGGGGGCTTGGCTGCGATCAATGTGGCTTTTTGGCCTGCCGTTCGTGGGTTTGGGCAGGCCAGTTGGTGTTCAGCCGCTCAATGCAAGGCCCGTTCTGCCGCCGCGCCAAGGCGCAACAGACGCTCTTCTTGCATGGGCGAACACATCAGGCTGATCCCGCAGGACGGTTCGGATGTGGGCAGGGTCAGGGCGCACAGGCCCATCAGGTTCCCGATCCGCGTGTTGCGCAGGGCAAGCAGGTTTTCGGTGACGTAATAGGCATCATCGGTCATCAGGCGGTTGGTGTTGGGGGGGACGATGGGCGCTGTTGGCACCAAAACAGCATCAAAGCCTGCCGTCGCGCTTTCCCATATTTCCCGCAACGCGTGCAGCCTGCGCCACCCGGCGACATAGTCTGAGGCGGTGAAATGCGCACCAGAGCGGAAACGTTCCAAGATGCGCGGGAACATCTTTTCGGGGGCGGCCTCGATCACCTTGCCCCAGATGCCATAGGCCTCGGCGGTGAACAAGATCGGGGCGAGGGCCATGGCCTCGGCCAGTTCCGGCACCACGCCGCGTTCAATCCGCGCGCCAGCCCGCGCCAGACGGGCCACGGCATCCTCAAAGCCACGCGCGGGACGTTCGCGGATATCGTCAAGGGCGACGGTTTCCAGCACCATGAACCGCGCGCCACTCAGGCTGTTTCCGCGCAGATCAGCGGGGCGTGTCCCCTCCATCGCGGCCAGCAACAGGGCGCAATCCTCGACCGTGTGGGCCAGAGGGCCGACGGTGTCGAACATCTCGCACAGCGGGACCACGCCCTTTGTTGGCAAGCGGCCAAGCGTCGTTTTGAGGCCGACCAGATCATTCCATGCCGCCGGAATACGCACAGACCCGCCCGTATCCGAGCCAATCGCCGCCGGGGCAAGGCCAAAGGCAACAGAGGCCGCAGCCCCTGACGACGATCCGCCCGGAACGGCGGCATCATCATTGATGCAAGGCGGCGTCGCGGTGACCGGGTTCAGACCCAGCCCGGAAAAGGCCAGTTCCGACATGTGGGTTTTGCCAAGGCAGACCAGACCTTGCAGCGTGGCGACGCGCAACACCTCGGCATCCGCATCAGGAATGCGACCGCGCAGCAAGGCAGAGCCGGATTCCGTGGGCCGCCCGGCGGTGTCGAACAGATCTTTCCAGCTGATCGGCACGCCATCCAGCGGCCCGCGCCGCAGGCCCGCCTTGGCCCGCGCCGTGGCCGCCATAGCCTCGGCCCGCGACCGATTGGGCATCACACGGGCATAGATCCGGTCGCGCATGGGGTGGCCGTCGATGGCATCAAGCTGCATTTCGCACAGCTCAACCGGATTGATGCGCCCGGCCTCTATTTCCGCACCCAATTGTGCTGCGGTCATATTTGCCCATGTCGCTGGATTCGTTTTGCCCATGTTGTCCCCCTGTTTGCGCCGCTGACGCTAGCGGCAAGGCAGCGTATGGACAATCCCGCGCAGTGGATCATATTCGCGTTCATGGAACAGGATGCAAATATCATTATTGCAGGCGGCGGGCTGAACGGCCCGGCCTTGGCTTTGGCACTTGCGCGCAACGGGTTGAAGGTGATCGTCGTCGATGCCCGCCCCGCGCCATGCCGGGCCGAGGCAGGTTTTGACGGGCGGGCCTATGCGTTGGCCATCGCCTCCAAACGGTTATTGCTGGGCATTGGCATCTGGCCACAGGTGGCCGATCTGGCGCAACCGATCCTCAAGATCAAAGCCTCGGACGGGGTGGCTGGGCAGGGCGCGGCACCCTTTTTCCTGACCTTTGACAGTGCGGAAATCGAAGAGGGACCGATGGGGTTCATGCTGGAGGACAGGCATCTTTACCGCGCCTTCCTTGATGCCATGACTGCCCAAGACGGGCTGACCCTGATGTCAGACTCCAAGGTTGTGGATCATGCGGTTGCAGGGACGGGCGTTGACGTGACGCTTGCCTCCGGTCAGGTGCTGCGGGCGGGTCTGTTGGTGGGCTGTGACGGGCGCGGATCAGGTGTTGCGGCAAAGGCCGGGATCAAACGTTTCGGCTGGGGCTATCAGCAAACGGCCTTGGTGACGGCTGTCTGGCACGAACATCCGCATAACGGTGTGGCACAGCAGTTCTTCATGCCAGCCGGGCCGCTGGCCATCTTGCCCTTGGCGGGCGGGCATCACTCCTCGATCGTGTGGAGCGAGGAAGAGGCGGCGGCGCAGGCCATTCAGGCCTTGGATGATGACGAATATCTGGCCGTCTTGCGCCCGCGGTTTGGTGATTTTCTGGGGGAGATCAAACTGGCTGGCGCAAGGTTCACCTATGCGCTGAGCCTGTCGCTGGCGCAAAGTTTCATTGCGCCGCGCGTTGCCCTCGTGGGGGATGCGGCACATGGCGTGCACCCGATTGCGGGGCAGGGGCTGAACCTTGGTTTGCGGGATGTGGCGGCGTTGGCGCAGGTTCTGGTCGAGGCTGTGCGGCGGGGCGAGGATCTGGGCGCGGCAGACGTGCTGGAGCGCTATCAGCGGTGGCGTCGGTTTGATGCCACGACACTTGCCTTGGGAATGGATACGGTCAACCGGGTGTTTTCCAACGACAACCCTGTGGCCCGGATCGGCCGCGATCTTGGTCTGGGGCTGGTCAATGCCGTGCCGGGGCTGCGCCGCAGGTTCGTGCGGCAGGCGGCGGGGTTGGCGGGGGACTTGCCGCGGCTTTTGGCCGGTCGGGCGATCTGAACGGTTGTGCCACCTTTGGGCCCATCGAGGGCCCATCGGCGGCGTTGCCACGGGACTGTGGTTGGCGTGGGCTACTGGCTGTGACTTGGGTGCCTGTGGTGAGCGTGAAGTGACAGGTGCGGCGCGCAGGCTGGCAGGGTGCCGATTATGACGCGAGATGGCCCTGAAACGCCGCAACCACCTGTTCATAGACAGCGCGTTTGAAGGGGACGATGGCGGCGATCATTTCGGGGGCCGCGATCCATTTCCAGCGTGAAAACTCGGGGTGTTCACTGGCGATATCAATCGCCTCATCGGCGCCAAGGTAGCGCAGCAAGAACCACTTTTGCTTTTGCCCGCGATACTTGCCCTTCCAGACCTTTCCCAAAAGTTCTGGCGGCAGGTCATAGGTCACCCAATCATCGGTTTTGGCGATGAAGTCGACCATGTCCTTTTGAATGCCGGTTTCTTCCCAAAGTTCGCGATAGGCCGCATCTTTCGGTCTTTCGCCCTCGTCAATGCCACCTTGGGGCATTTGCCATGCCGCCACACCCGCGGGGGCATCAATGCGTTGCCCGGCCCAGATCAGCCCTTGGGCATTGATCAGCATGACCCCGACGCAGGGTCGGTAGGGCAGGGTTTGGGGATCGACGGACATGGGGTGCCTTTGGTCAGGGGCCGGGACGCAGGATCCGCAAGATCCGCCCGGCCGCTGCTTTTCTTATGGTTTCGGGGCGACGGCAGACAGGCCCTTGAGGATATCAACCGCATAGGCCAGTTGGTAATCCTCATCGCGCAGCTTTGCGGAGTCTTCGGTGCGGGCGCGCTCTTCTTCAAGAAGTTTGCGTTCATCCTCGGTCATCGAGTCATTGGACAAGACGCCCCGCAGATCCGCCTCGGACGTCTGGCGACGCACGGCACTTTTGGGTTCTTCTACCGGGGTCGCATTCGGGTCTTTGCGCGGTTGGTTTACAACGATGTCGGGCATCACGCCCAAAAGCTGAATCGAGCGGCCCGAGGGGGTGTAGTAGCGCGCCGTGGTCAAGCGCATGGCCCCATCGCCCCGCAGCGGGATGACCGTTTGCACGGACCCTTTGCCAAAGCTTTTTGTGCCAACCACAATCGCCCGACGGTGATCTTGCAACGCGCCCGACACGATTTCAGACGCCGAAGCCGAGCCGCCGTTGATCAGCACCACAATCGGTTTGCCGTTCGCCAGATCGCCCTTTACGGCGTTGAAACGCTCGCTGTTGGATGGGGCGCGGCCGCGGGTTGAAACAATTTCGCCCTGATCAAGGAAGGCATCCGAGACCTTGATCGCCTGTGTCAGCAGGCCACCGGGGTTGTTGCGCAGGTCGATGACAAAGCCATTGACCTTGTCCATGCCGCCCAATTCTTCCACCGACTTCTTCAGCCCCTCTTCCAGACCCGAAAAGGTTTGATCGTTGAATGTGGTGATGCGCAACACAACAGTGTCGCCCACAACGCGGCTGCGCACAGCGGTGAGTTTGATGGTGTCGCGAATGATCGAGACGTCAAAGGGTTCGTCGACGCCCTGACGGACGATGGTGATGATGATTTCCGAACCGACCGGCCCGCGCATCATTTCGACCGCCTGATCGAGATTGAGGCCCATCACCGATTCGCCATTCACGTGGGTGATGAAATCCCCCGCCTCGACTCCCGCCTCATCCGCCGGGGTGCCATCCATGGGCGACACGACCTTTACAAAGCCATCCTCTTGCGTGACCTCGATCCCAAGCCCGCCGAATTCGCCACGGGTTTGCACCTGCATGTCGTCAAAGTCTTTGGGGGCAAGGAAGTTGGAATGCGGGTCAAGCGATGTCAGCATGCCGTTGATGGCGGCCTCGATCAGCTTTTGACTGTCGACTTCCTCGACATATTGCCCACGGACCCGCTCAAAGATATCGCCAAACAGATCAAGTTGTTCATAGACATTGGCGTTTCTGCTGGCCTCTTGCGCGATCAGGGGGGCTGCGACTTGCGTTGTCAGAATGACCCCGGCCACGGTGCCGCCCAGAGCGGCCAATACGAATTTCTTCATCAGCGTCGTCCTATTCCCTCAATGCAGAGAACCATTCGGCCGGATCGACCGGTTCTGCCTCTTGTCTCAGCTCTATATAAAGCGTTTCCGTATCACGTGCGCCACCACGTTCTTGTGTGTTGGCCAAAAACTCTGCCGCGTCTGCCTCTTTGCCACCCATGAGGCCAACTGCGGCCCCTGCTGCAAGAACTTCGCCCACCTCTCCATAAACACTATCAAGCCCGGCGAGGATCAATAGATAGCCCCCGCCCGGCTCCAGCACGATCACATTTCCGTAGTCTAGTAGTGGGCCAAGATACCGGATGGTGGCAGGCCAAGGGGTGGTGACCAAGGCGCGGGGGCGGGTGGCAAGCGTGATGCCGGGGCGGCGCACACCTGCGGCATCGGCCTCATATGCCGTTCGCAACAGGGTTCCCAAAGTGGGCAGGGGCAAGGTGCCCTTGGCCTCGGGGAAGCTGCGGTTGCTGCTGTCGTCAAGCACGAGGCCTGCGGCAAAGGCATCCAGCGTATCGGCGCTTTGCAACAGGCCGCGCAGCACCTCGGGGTCTTCGGTAAATTGTTTGGGCAGGGTGGTGCGGTCGGAGATCGCTTGGCTTAGGTCAGAGCGCGCCTGTTGGGCCACGGCAAGCCCCGCAGTCAGGGTTTCACCAGCGGCCTCTTGCAAGGCGCGCAAATCGCGAAGTTCCGTCAACTCGCGGCGCAGACCTTCGGCCTCGGCCTGCAGTGCGGGGGTGACATCGGCCAGCATCATGCCCGATCGCACGGTGCCAAGGGGACCAGAGGGGTGCAAGAGCAACAAGGGGCCGGGGCGGCTTTCCAGTTGGCTTAGAACACCAATCAATTGCGCCACGCGGTCGCGTTTTGCGCGGAACTGCAATTCAAGGGTGGCCTCTCGCAAATGAGCTTGGCGCAGGGCCTCGCGCAAGACGGCCAGACCCTCCTCATAGGCGCGGATGGTTTTGGTCAGCGCCGCCACCCGGTCGCGGGAGGTGCTGGCCTCTTGCAGGGCCACGACGGCGGATTTCAGATTTCCCGCCGCGGTGGTGGCCTGTTCTGCCACACCCTGCGCCCTTGCGGCGGGGGCAAGAAGACAAAGGGCAAGGGCAGCGGCGCGCAAGATCATTGCAGCAGGCTTTTTCCCGTCATTTCGGGCGGTTGTGGCAGGCCCATCAATTCAAGCAAGGTCGGTGCGATATCTGCAAGCCGTCCCCCGCTGCGCAGGGTCTTTCCGGCAGGGGCCCCCAAGACGGCAACGGGCACCGGGTTGATCGTATGTGCTGTATGCGGGCCGTTTGTGACCGGATCCCACATCTGTTCGCAATTGCCATGATCCGCCGTGACCAGCATCGCCCCACCACGCGCCTTGAGCGCCGCCATCGCGCGGCCAAGGCCATCATCCACGGACTGACAGGCGATGATCGCGGCCTCAAGCACCCCGGTGTGGCCGACCATATCAGGATTGGCAAAGTTCACCACGATCAGATCGTAGCCTTTTTCAATTGCCTCGACCAATTTGTCGCTGACCTCGGGGGCCGACATTTCGGGTTGCAGATCATAGGTCGCCACCTTGGGTGATTGCGGCATGGCGCGCTCTTCCCCCGGAAACGGAACCTCACGGCCGCCGTTCAAGAAAAAGGTGACATGGGGGTATTTCTCGGTCTCGGCCAAACGGAATTGGGTCTTGTGATGCGAAGAGACCCATTCCCCAAGGCAATTGACGATGACCCGCTTGGGAAAGGCGGCTTCGAAATAAGTGCTGTGATCCACCGAATACTCGACCATTCCCAAAAGCGCCGACCATGCCGGGCGCGAGCCGGTGTCAAAGGCGTCAAAGCCGGGTTTGCCGATAGCGGCAAGGATTTCGCGGGCGCGGTCGGCGCGAAAATTCAGGCAAAAGAGGCCGTCCCCATCACGTGCCCCGGCATAGCCGCCGATCACGGTGGGGGCGAGGAATTCGTCGGTTTCGCCCTTGTCATAGGATTGCGACACTGCCTTGGCCGCATCGGGCGCAGTCTCGCCCTGCGCGTTGATCATCGCGTCATAGGCGCGGGAAACGCGCTCCCACCGATTGTCGCGGTCCATCGCCCAATATCGCCCGGTGACGGTGGCAATGCTGGCCCCTACGGGAAGGGCGCCGACCAGCATTTCGATGAACCCACCGGCAGAGGAGGGGGCCACGTCGCGTCCATCGGTGATCGCATGCAGGGCCACGGAAAGGCCAAGATCGGTCAGCGCCGTGCAGGCGGCAATTACGTGGCTGATGTGTCCATGCACCCCGCCATCCGAGGCGACACCCATCAGATGCGCCGTCCCACCTGCCGCCTTGACCGATGCGGCAAAGGCCAAAAGGGCGTCATTCTTGGCAAAACTGCCATCCTCAACCGCAAGGTCGATCGCACCCAGATCCATCGCAACCACGCGACCCGCGCCGATATTGGTATGGCCCACTTCGGAATTGCCCATCTGTCCCCGCGGCAAGCCTACGTCGGGGCCATAGGTCGTCAGGGTTGAGTGCGGGCAACCGGCCATCAGCGCGTCAAAATTCGGCGTTTTGGCCAAAGCGGGGGCATTATATTCAGATGTGGGCAATATCCCCCAACCATCCAGAATGCATAACACGACGGGTTTGGGGGGGGTGGTCATCAGGTGCCTCGCTGTGCTGTCCCAACGTTCATAACGCGGGCAGAAGGAGGGGGCAACTGCAAGGGGAGAAAGGTGAGAGGCTGGACAACGACCCAAACGGGACTCGTTACGGCTGCTTCCTTCCGGACCTGACCGGGTTGGCGAGGCGCTCGCCCGCGCCAACCTCTCGCCGACAGAAATAAGTCACGCCGCGCGATTCCGCAAGACCCCCTTAGGCAATCAGTCCTGCCCAACGGGCGCCCGCGTGCAAATCTGTGGCAACGTGATGGGCGAAGCGCCCGGTGGCTGGAATAACATCCGGAACCTGCACCACGCGCATGCCCGCACGATGGCCGGCCTCGGCCCCGGCTTCGCTGTCCTCGAACACAAGGCAGCGGTCGGGGTTGGCGTCCAAAAGGCTGGCTGCCAGCAGATAGGGGGCGGGGGCGGGTTTGGTGGCGCTGACATCCTCACGCGTGATCACGGCGCGAAAGGCGGGCAACAGGCCCGAGCGTTCCAACTTGTCCAAAGCATGCTCGCGCCCGGACGAGGTGACGAGGGCAAGGGGATGACGGCTGGCAAGGTCGTGAACAAGCGCATGGGCCCCGGTTTTCAACGGAACGTTGATCTGCATCGCGGTATCAAAACTAGCCGACCAATGCGCGTTAAGTTCCGCCAAGTCGATTCCGGGATAAGCCGCGCGGATCATCACCGAGGCTGTTGGCAAATCGATCCCGATCAGGCTGTGCAACAGGTCTTGGGCATCGTGGTGACCCATCGTGCCAAAGGCGTGTTGCCCGGCCTGCACGGCAAGGCGCTCCGAATCAATCAAAGTGCCGTCCAAATCGAAAAAGATCGCGTCATACATGCTGTGGCTCTGCTGTCGTATTTTCCCAGACGAGGGCTAACAGATCATCGGCCACAGGGAAAGGCGCGGTCGGGCAAAGGAACGCTAAAGCGCAAGGCGCATCGTCTGGAACCCGTCACTTTGCAGGGCCAGAGGGGTCAAATCCAGATGCGGCACATCCCCCATATGATCCATGGCCAAGGGTGTGGTTTGGAACGTGACCGAGGTGCCGGGCAAGGGCGCGAATGTCCAAGAGGGCTTTCGCGGTATGGCGTCTGGGTCCGCGACAGCCCCGGATGCGACATAGCGGATCAGGATATCGCGGTTTGCAATCTGATCGCCAAGGATGATGCGATCCTTGGCACCCGAAAAGAACCCGCCACTTCCACTGCTGCGATAGCTGTTGGTGGCAAGGATGAACATCATGTCAGGGTCGATTGGCTTGCCATTGAGACACAGGTTCTTGATCCTTGGCTCCCCGCAAAGCTGGCCCGCCGCCGCAAGGTCTATCTGATAGGTCAGCCCCCAAATGGTATCGAATTGAAACGACGGCACGTCCATGTTGATCAAGGGCTGATCCGTGCCGCCCGGTTCTATCTGGCGAAAGATGCGGGCAGAATGCTCCAGCCACGCGATCACCTCTGACCCCTTCAGATGCAGGCCGACGATCGTGTTGGGGTGGACGTAAAGGTCGGCTGCATGACGCAACAACATATTGCCGCCTTCGACGTAGCTGTAGTTTCTGGGCCCGCTTCTGCCGCCGGATTTATAGGGGGCGCTTGCCGACAAAAGCGGCAGCCCGGCAAAGGCCGTTCCGGCAAGACGCTCTTTCACATAGAGCGCCTGCGCAAGGTTCACCAATTTCACTGTCGGGCTGTCGCTGACGGTAGCAAAATAGCTGTGGATATGTCGCCCGAGAAGACCAATTGGTTTGCGCGCCCAATGCAGGGTCGCCTCGTGCGAGGCGGTGCTCAGCCGCGCAATCTCGGGATCTTCGCGTGGTGTGACCGCGCCACTGCCAAGGAGGGTATTGGGGGCAACGGCGCGTGCCTCGCTGCGGTGGTTTGAAATCTGCCAGCGACCGTCCGCACGCTCAAGCGTAAAATCGATGATCCCTATGTGCGAGCCATAGACCCCCGCCATCACCGCAGGTTTGCCCGCCAAGGTTCCGATATTCGAATCGACCTCTGCCCCAGTGCCATAGGATGGGCCGGGAAACGCGAGATGCGTATGCCCCATGACGATGGCATCAACCCCCGTAAGCCGTGCAATGCTAAGGGCCGCGTTTTCATCCGCATCACCGGCGTCAGGGGTGCCGATGCCGCAATGGGCCAGCACAAGGACCAGATCAGCCCCCTCGCGGCGCATTTTTGGCAAACAGCGGGCGACGGCACCGACCATGCCGACCATACGAAGTTTACCGGCGATGTTTTGATGTTCCCAAACCTCTGTCTGGGGGGGGAGCACGCCAATGACGCCAACACGGATAACATGGGTGCGGCCCATACTGTCCAAGACCAGTTTTTCAACGATTGAATAAGGCGGCCTGAACGAGGCCCCGTCCTTTCGGGTCGCTTTGAAGATATTTGCGGACAGGCAGGGAAACCTTGCCTGCGCGACGGCGGATGACAGGTATGCAAGGCCGTGCGACAGTTCGTGATTGCCGATGTTCACGACATCATAGGCCAATAGGTTCATTGCCGCGATCATCGGGTTTGGAACCACCCGTTTTCGGGCAACAAAATCCCCCATCGGACTGCCCTGCAGAAAGTCGCCATTGTCGACCAGAATTGAATTTTCGCATTCTGCCCGCGCATCGGCGATCAGGCGGGCGGTCAGGGCCAAGCCTTTGTCCGTGCAGCTTTGGTCTGTGTAGTAATCATAGGCATTTACATGCATATGAAGGTCCGTCGTGGCGATGATGCGGAACTTTGCAGTCACTTTTGCTTTCTTGCACTCTTCCGGATCCGTTGCCGGACCCACGAAGTTTATAGATTCAAGGGGCAAGTGCGACTCAGACATTCTTCAGGGTCACAATCCTTGTGCAAGATACCGCTATAGTTGTGTTTCAATTCGCCCTGCTTGACTATACCAAAGAATGTACTCCCAGTAAAAAAGCACCCTTAAGTTGCATCAATGTTGCGCATGGTGGCATTTTTATGGATGAAATCTGCGTTTCCCGTGGCAAATCGAACCCTGGGACCATTGGCCAAGTGATCAGTTTGCCGTTTTCGCGATGGCGTGTCACACAAGGCCAAATTCTATGGGGTTCGGGATGCACGACACTGAATGGATGGCCTTTGCCGATGCGGGTCTTGAACGCGCAGCGCAGCTGCGAGGGGATGCGGCTGCGATGGCATCGCTTTTCGCACGCGCAAAGATAGTGCCCTTTTGGCGTGGCAAACCTTTGGTCCGGGGCGGTTCTGCCCTTGCCTTTGTTGCCGCCGACCATCCGGTGCTGCGTCAAGGCCGTCCAGCGGTGTTTCTGGGTCTGGATGACGGCGCGCCCTGTTTCGCGGTTGATATCTCAGACTGGCAGCCCGGCCCTGACGCCGAAGATGTCGTCGCAGGTTTTCTGGACCCGTCTGTGCAACGGCACCCGGATGTTGACCAAGATGCGGGCTTTTGTGAATTGCGCGGCATCATGGTTGCCCTTCCTGCGCGCGAGGCTGAAATTGCGGCAACGGCGCGCGCGATTTTGCAATGGCATCAAAGCCATCGATTCTGCGCTGCCTGTGGCGCGGAATCGGTACTGGCGATGGCGGGGTGGCAGCGTGATTGCCCAGCTTGTGCCGCCCATCACTTTCCCAGAACCGATCCTGTCGTGATCATGCTGGTGACCCATGGCAACCGCGCCCTTTTGGGCCGCAGCCCCGGCTGGCCAGAGGGCATGTATTCATGCCTTGCCGGGTTTGTCGAACCTGGTGAAACGATAGAGGCCGCCGTCCGGCGCGAGGTGCTGGAGGAGTCCGGGATCGGCATAGGTCCGGTTCGCTATGTGGCGTCGCAGCCTTGGCCCTTTCCGGCAAATCTGATGTTTGGCTGCCATGCCGATGCGCTGGACGATACGATCAAGATTGATCCTGCAGAGCTTGAAGATGCCATTTGGGTGACGCGGGAAGAGATGGTGACGGTCATGAGCGGGGCACATCCCCGCGTCAAACCCGCAAGAAAAGGGGCGATAGCCCATTTTCTGATCCAGAACTGGCTTGCAGGAAAACTGGATTGACGCCAACTTTGCCGGCAAGGGGCGGAACAGCCCGTCGATTGAATAATCTGGGGCTGTTTGTATGCATATTTCATCAAGAACCGATATCGAAGCGCCTTTGGAATTTGTCTATGCGGCCTTGTCGGATTTTGAGGGATGGGAACGGTCGGCGATGCGGCGCGGGGCCGAGGTGCGGCGCCTCGACAAACTGCGCGTTCATGGTCCGGGAATGGAATGGTCGATTGAGTTCAGGTTTCGCGGCAAAGAGCGCAGCCTGATCGCCCATCTGGTGGCGTTGGACCCAAATGCAAAGATCGCATTTAGGGCTGTCGGAAAACTGATCGAGGCGGATATGGTCGTTGACCTGTTGTCGCTTGCGCCGATGCGCACGCGCTTGTCGCTCAGTGTGGATGTAAAGCCAAAGACGCTGGGCGCGCGGTTGTTCTTGCAATCCGTAAAACTTGCCAAGGGCAAGGTGCAGGCCCGTTTGAACAAGCGCCTTGGCCAATTGGCCACGGATATGGAAATGCGGTTTGCCTCGACTCGCAAGCGCTAAACGGGTCGCGCCATTGCCTCAGGTGCGGGTGCGATCTGACGGGTAAACGCCAAGAATATCCATATGCGTCGTGAAATACCGCAACTCTTCCAAAGCGCGGGCGACGTTTTCATCCTCGGGGTGGCCTTCGATATCGGCATAGAATTCGGTGGCCATAAAGCTGCCCCCGACCATGTAGCTTTCCAGTTTCGTCATGTTGACGCCATTGGTCGCGAAACCGCCCATTGCCTTGTAAAGGGCGGCGGGGATGTTGCGCACACGAAAGGTGAATGTGGTGATCATCGCGGCTGCGCGTCGTGAAAGATCGGCCTCTCGGCTCATCACAAGAAAACGGGTCGTGTTGTTCTTGTGATCCTCGATCTGGCTGGCCACAACGTCCAGACCGTAGATGGAGGCGGCAAGTTCGCTGGCGAGGGCCGCCTTGGTCTTGTCGCCCCCCTCTGACACCTCCCGCGCGGCGCGGGCGTTGTCGGAGCTGACCTTGCCTGCAATCGCGTGTTTGCGCAAAAAGCCCGCACATTGCGGCAAGATCACCACATGGCCATGGGCTTCGCGAATCTCTTCCAGCTTGGCCCCCGGAACCCCAAGCAGGTTTACATGCACCCGCACAAAGGCTTCGTCCACGATATGCAACTGGGATTTGGGCAAAAGGCTATGGACATCGGCAACGCGGCCATAGGTCGAATTTTCGACGGCCAACATTCCCAGATCAACCTCGCCGCTGCGAGTCTTTTCCACCACATCCTCGAATGTGGTGCAGGGAACCACCTCAAAATCAGGCCGCGCTTGATGGCAAGCTTGGTGCGAATAGGCCCCGAGTTCCCCCTGAAAAGCGATCCGACCGGCCATATCCATCCTCCATTGTGTCAAACCCGAGCAAAAAGGGTCGATTGGTCGCGGTCCTACACCTTGAAACTTCTGCATGGAAGCGGATAGAAGCCGTTCGAGACGAATGCCAAAGGAAGTCGCGACATGTTCGACACGATGACAATGACCAAAGTTGCTGGGGCGGTCTGCGGGTCGCTTTTGGTGTTTATGCTGGGCGGATGGGCCGCCGAGTCGCTTTACACCGTGGGCGGTGAAAGCCATGACGGTGAGCATGCGCAAGCCTATGTCATTGAGACAGGCGCAACCGAGGAAGCTGCGGCCGAAGAAGGCCCAACCTTTGAAGAGATCTACGCCTCGGCGGATGCCGCTGCAGGCGAAAAGGTTTTCGCAAAGTGCAAGGCGTGCCACAAGGTTGATGGCGTTGATGGCACGGGCCCGCACCTGAACGGTGTCGTGGATCGCCCCAAGGCGTCGATCGCGGGCTTTGGTTATTCCGAAGTTCTGGTCGGCATGTCGGCAGATGCCTGGAGCCCGGAAAATCTGAACGCTTTCCTGATCAGCCCAAAGGGCTACGCCCCCGGCACCAAGATGGCGTTTGCAGGTTTGCCCAAAGCGGAAGACCGCGCCAACGTGATCGCCTATCTGGCATCAACGCAGTAATTTAGCCCCTCTGGGCCGCAAAACTTCGTGAGGGCTGTCCAAAAAGGCAGCCCTTTGCATTTGTTGCGTCCTGATCACGCAATCGCAACTTGAGCCATCGACAATCCGCGCTTTACTTCCCTAAATGAAGGCAAGCGGCACTTAGCGTGAAGGGAGTTGATATGGGCATGACTTGGGGCAGGACCATTGCGTTTGGACTGGGGGTTGCAATTGGATCGCCAATCATCGCGCAAGAGACCGTAATCGTCTCTCATGGCATATCGACCTTTGGCGAACTTAACTTGGCTGCGGATTTCACCCATCTGCCCTATGTCAATCCAAACGCGCCCAAGGGTGGCGAGATTTCGGAATGGGCCTTTGGTGGCTTTGACAGCATGAACCCCTATTCCGTAAAGGGCCGTTCAGCCGCCTTGGCAAGCGCGCCGTTTGAATCGGTGTTGACCGGGACCTCGGATGAGATCGGGGCCGTCTATTGTATGCTGTGTTCGACGATGGAATATCCTCAAGATCGGTCTTGGGTGATCTTCAACCTGCGCCCCGAGGCAAAATTCTCGGATGGCAGCCCGCTTACGGCAGATGACGTGTATTTTTCCTATGAGACGTTTTTGGCCAAGGGCCTGACGGATTTCCGCACGGTTCTGGCAACGCAGGTGGAACAGGTCGAGGTGCTGGACCCCCACAAGATCAAGTTCACCTTCAAGCCGGGCGTCCCGTTCCGTGACTTGCCCGCCGATATGGGCGGCCTGCCGGTTTTGTCAAAGGCGCATTATCTGGCCAATAATCTGGATCTTGAAGAATCCAGCATGACGCCCTTCCTTGGCTCTGGCCCTTATGTGCTGGACACGTTTGAGGCGGGCAAGACCGTCAGCTATCGGCGCAACCCCGACTATTGGGGCAAGGATTTGCCGATCACCCAAGGCACCAGCAACTTCGACCGCATCAGGATCGAATATTATGGTGACTATGATGCCGCGTTCGAGGCGTTCAAGGGCGGCAGCTATACGTTCCGCAATGAGGCGTCTTCCCTCAACTGGACGCAGAAATACGACTTCCCTGCCGTGCAATCGGGTGTTGTCAAAAAGGTTGAACTCGATTCCGGTTCCAAAGCCTCGGGTCAGGCCTTTGTCTTCAACCTGCGCCGCGACAAGTTCAGCGATCCGCGGGTGCGCGAGGCAATCGGGCTGATGTTCAACTTTGAATGGTCCAATGCCACCTTGTTCGGCGGGCTGTATGCCCGGATCAATTCGGTTTGGGAAAACAGCTGGCTGCAGGCCGAAGGGACGCCATCGCCCGAAGAGGTTGCGATCTTGCAGCCACTGGTCGACCAAGGCCTTTTGCCCGCGACGATCTTGACTGAACCTGCGGTCATGGCCCCTGTTTCGGGTGAACGTCAGCTTGACCGCGCCAATCTGCGCAAGGCAAGCGCGCTGCTGGATGACGCCGGTTGGGAGGTTGGCAGCGACGGCCTGCGCCGCAAGGATGGTCAGGTTCTGGCGGTTGAATTCCTGAATGACAGTCCGACCTTTGATCGGGTGATCAACCCCTATGTCGAAAACCTCAAGACACTAGGAATAGATGCGCAGATGACGCGCGTTGACAATGCCCAGATGGAGGCCCGCACCCGCCCACCAACCTATGACTTTGACATCGTCGTTGGGAACGCCCGGTCTGGATATATCTCGGGGTCTGAGTTGAAGCAGTATTACGGGTCTGAAACTGCCGATATCTCGGCCTTTAACACCTATGGACTGAAAAGCCCCGCTGTGGACAAGCTGATCGATGTGGTCATGGCCTCGCAGTCGCTGGATGATCTGACCGTTGCCACCAAGGCGCTGGACCGTGTCTTGCGCGCCGAACGGTTCTGGGTGCCCCAATGGTTCAAGGACAAACATACCCTTGCCTATTATGACGTGTTCGAGCACCCCGAGACTTTGCCGCCCTATGCACTGGGCGAGTTGGATTTCTGGTGGTACAACGAAGAAAAGGCAGCGGCCCTGAAAGCCTCGGGCGCGTTGCGATAACAAGAAGAACAGGCGGGCAGACCAGATGGGCGCCTATATCCTTCGGCGGTTGTTGCTGATCATTCCGACGCTTGTCGGGATCATGGTGATCAACTTTGCCTTGACCCAATTCGTGCCGGGTGGCCCGATTGAACAGGTTCTGGCCCGTGTCGAGGGTGAGGGGGACAGCATTCAAGCCATCAGCGGTGGCGGCGATGCTGGCATCAATCAGCAGGGCGTGGACAGCGGTTATGTTGGCGCGCGCGGATTGGACCCGGATTTTCTGGCGGAACTGGAGGTTCAGTTCGGCTTTGCCCGGTTCATTTGTGAGCCGGGGTTCACTGGAAAGCCATCGGTAAAAGCCCCCGAATGTGTCAAGGAAAAGATCCCCGCGCTGGAGCGGTTTTTCCTGATGATGTGGAACTATTTGCGGTTCGATTTCGGCGAAAGCCATTTCCGGTCCATCGGCGTGATGGATCTGGTCTTGGAAAAGATGCCGGTGTCGATCACGCTGGGGCTGTGGTCAACGCTGCTGGCCTATCTGATCTCGATCCCCTTGGGCATCCGCAAGGCGGTGCGTGATGGATCACGCTTTGACACATGGACCAGCAGTGTCATCATCGCGGCCTATTCCATCCCCAGTTTCCTGTTTGCCATCCTGCTGTTGGTGCTGTTTGCGGGGGGCAGCTATTTCCGGCTGTTCCCGCTGCGCGGACTGACCTCGGACGGCTGGGCGGATCTGAGCATGATGGGCAAGGTGCTGGATTACTTCTGGCACATCGCGCTGCCGGTTCTGGCCACCACCATCGGCAGCTTTGCCACGCTGACGCTGCTGACCAAGAACAGCTTTCTGGATGAGATCAAAAAGCAATATGTGATGACCGCCCGTGCCAAGGGCCTGTCCGAGGGCGCGGTGCTCTATGGTCATGTGTTCCGCAACGCCATGCTGATCGTGATCGCGGGTTTCCCATCGGCGCTGATCGGGGTTTTCTTTGGCAGTTCGCTATTGATCGAGATGATCTTCTCGCTCGATGGGTTAGGGCAGTTGTTCTACAAATCGGCGGTGGAGCGGGATTTTCCGGTGCTGTTTGGCACGCTTTACATCTTTGCCTTGGTGGGGCTGGTGATCGGGATTGTGTCGGATTTGATGTATGTCTGGATCGACCCGCGGATCGATTTCGAGCGGAGGGGTTAGAATAGTGCTTTCCCCGCTGAACCAACGCCGCTGGCGCAACTTTCGCGCAAACCGTCGCGCGTTCTGGTCGCTGATCTTGCTGGGCTTTCTTTACGGTATTTCCCTGTTCGCAGAGGTGGTTGCCAATGACCGCCCGCTTTTGGTCAGCTTCAATGGCAGTTTGCACGCGCCCTTTGTAAAGTTCTATCCGGAAACCGCCTTTGGCGGCGACTTCAAGACCGAGGCGAAGTATAAGGATATCGAGGTTCAGTGCCTGATCCTGTCGGGCGGGTCCGAGGCCTGTTGGGACGACCCAAGGGGGATTGCTGACGCGATCAAGGGGGGCACATGGGATGGTGCTGGTACCGAGTATCAAAAGGGCTGGATCCTTTGGTCGCCCATTCCCTATAGCTTTAACACGATCAACGATATCGGTAAGGCCGCGCCTTCGGCCCCGGATGCGGATCATTGGCTGGGCACGGATGATACCGCCCGCGATGTGCTGGCGCGCGTCATCTATGGCTTTCGCCTGTCGGTCAGCTTTGCGCTGATCGTGACGCTGCTGTCATCCATCATCGGGATCACGGCGGGGGCCGTGCAGGGCTATTTCGGCGGGCTGACGGACCTGATCTTTCAGCGCTTCCTTGAAATCTGGGGATCGACGCCGTCGCTGTATGTCATCATCATCGTGGCTTCGGTCTTTACGATGAACTTCTGGCTGATGGTCGCCTTGATGGTGATGTTTGGCTGGACGGCCCTTGTGGGGGTGGTGCGGGCGGAATTCTTGCGGGCGCGGAATTTCGAATATGTCCGGGCGGCGCGTGCCCTTGGGGTGCCGGATCGGGTGATCATGTTCCGCCACGTGTTGCCCAATGCGATGGTGGCCACGCTGACCATGCTGCCCTTTGTCATCACCGGGTCGATTGCCACGCTGACCTCGCTGGATTTTCTGGGCTTTGGCCTGCCGTCCAGTTCGCCGTCGCTGGGGGAAATGACGCAGCAGGCCAAGCAGAACCTGCAGGCCCCTTGGCTTGGCTTTACCGCCTTTTTCACCTTTGCCCTGATGCTCAGCCTTTTGGTGTTTATCTTTGAGGGCGTGCGCGATGCCTTTGACCCGCGAAAGACCTTCAAATGACGGTGCTTGATGTAGCAGACCTGCGGATCAGTTTTCGCCAAGATGGCCGGCTGATTGAGGCGGTCAAGGGGGTCAGCTTTAGCGTCAACAAGGGCGAGACGGTCGCGCTTGTCGGCGAAAGCGGGTCGGGCAAGTCGGTGACCGCGCTTTCGACGGTTTCGCTGCTGGGGGACAATGCGCAGGTGGCGGGATCGGTGATCTATAATGGCACTCAGATGATCGGCGCGTCTGATGCCGATCTGCGCCGGGTGCGTGGCAATGACATCAGTTTCATTTTCCAAGAACCGATGACGAGCCTGAACCCGCTGCACACAATTGAACGGCAATTGGCCGAAAGCCTTGCGCTGCATCAGGGGATGCAGGGGGCCGCCGCGCGGGCGCGCATTTTGGATTTGCTGGAAAAGGTGGGTATCCGCGAGGCTGAAAGCCGCCTTGGGGCTTATCCGCATCAGTTGTCAGGCGGGCAGCGACAGCGGGTGATGATTGCCATGGCACTGGCCAATGGGCCAGAACTGCTGATCGCGGATGAGCCGACCACTGCGCTTGACGTGACCATTCAGGCGCAGATCCTGGAGTTGTTGGCCGAGTTGAAGCGCTCCGAGGGGTTGAGCCTGTTGTTCATCACCCATGATCTGGGGATCGTGCGGCGCATCGCCGACCGGGTCTGCGTGATGCAGGGCGGCGAGATTGTGGAGCAAGGGCCGACGGCGCAGATCTTTGACTCGCCCAATCATCCCTACACCAAAAAGCTGCTGGGGGCAGAGCCGACAGGCACACCAGCCCCGGTTCCTGCCGATGCGCCAGAGGTTGTGCGCACGAAAGATCTGCGCATCTGGTTCCCCATTCACGCGGGCTTCATGCGAAAGACGGTTGGCCACGTCAAGGCTGTGAATGCCGCCAGCCTGTCTGTGCGCGCGGGTGAGACGCTGGGGGTGGTGGGCGAAAGTGGGTCGGGCAAGACGACGCTGGCCTTGGCCATTTTGCGGCTTGTGCCCTCGGTCGGGCCGATCACCGTTATGGGCCGCGATATCGCAGGGCTGTCGAGCGGGCAGATGCAGCCTGTGCGGCGTGATTTGCAGATTGTGTTTCAAGACCCCTTTGGCAGCCTCAGCCCCCGCATGACGGTCGAAGAGATCATCGCCGAAGGGCTTGGGGTGCATGCGGTTGATCCCGGTCGGGATCGCCGCGAAATGGTGGCCGAGATCATGGCCGAGGTTGGTCTGGACCCCGCGATGATGGGCCGCTATCCGCATGAGTTTTCGGGCGGTCAGCGCCAGCGCATTGCGATTGCGCGGGCCATGATCTTGCGGCCAAAGCTGGTTGTTCTGGATGAGCCGACAAGTGCGCTGGATATGACCGTTCAGGTGCAGATCGTTGATCTGCTGCGCGATCTGCAGCGCAAATGGGGGCTGGCCTATATTTTCATCAGCCATGATTTACGTGTGGTCAAGGCTTTGTCCCATAAGGTCATGGTGATGAAGGCCGGCGATGTGGTGGAGGCGGGCGATAGCCATGAGATTTTCAGAGCGCCCAAGACAGAATATACTCAGACCCTGATGGCCGCAGCCTTTGGCCATGGTGCAAGTGGCAAGTGACGTGAAGATCCTGTTCGTTCATCAGAATTTCCCGGGGCAGTTTCTGCACTTGGCCCCCGAAATGGCGCGACGCGGCCATGATGTCTTGGCGCTGACCGATGCGGGCAATAAGCGGCAGTCAACCGTAAAGACCCTGCGCTACAAACATGACGCGATGCGCATCGATCCAGCCCAAACCCGGCTGGGACGGAACTATACCACCTTATCGGACAGGGGGGTGTCTTGCGCCCGCGCCTGTCTGCAACTGCGTGACAAAGAGGGCTATTATCCGGACGTGATCTTTGGCCATTCAGGTTGGGGTGAAACCCTGTTCCTGAAGGAAATCTGGCCAAAGGCCAAGCTGATCGTCTATGCAGAGTTTTATTACAGGGGCAGCGGGGCCGATGTTGGCTTTGACACCGAATTTGCCCCCTATGGCTTTGATCAGGTGATGATTGCGCAAGGACGGGCGGCGCATCTGGGGCAGGCTTTGGTGCATGCCGATGCGGGGCTGTCCCCTACCCAGTGGCAGGCCAGCACCTATCCCGACCCGCTGCGCAGGATGATCCGGGTGATCCATGACGGGGTGGATACCGAGGTGGTGACACCCAACTCTGCCGCCAGTGTTGCGCTGCCCAATGGGCAAGTGCTGAGGGCCGGGGATGAGGTGCTGACCTTTGTGAACCGCAATCTTGAACCCTATCGGGGGTATCACATCTTTATGCGTGCCTTGCCTGCCATCCTTGCCGCGCGTCCGCAGGCGCAGGTGGTGATCGTGGGCGGGGATGAGGTCAGCTATGGCGCGGCACCGAAAGATGCCAAGGGGTGGAAGGAAACCATTCTGGCCGAGGTGGGTGACCGCATTGATCCTGCCCGTGTGCATTTCATGGGAAAGGTGCCCTATCCGGTGTTTGTGAACATCCTGCAGATCAGCCGGGCCCATGCCTATCTGACCTATCCCTTTGTCTTGTCGTGGTCGATGATCGAGGCCATGGCCGCAGGATGTTTGGTGGTGGGATCAAAAACCGCCCCTGTCGAGGAGGTTTTGCGCCATGGCGAGACTGGGCTTTTGGTCGATTTCTTTGACGTGAACGCGTGGTCCGACACCTTGATTGATGCGCTGGCCGATCCGGCAAAGTATCAGCCACTGCGCGATGCCGCACGGGCCTTTGCGGTTCAAAATTACGATCTGAAAACGATCTGTCTGCCAAGGATGGTCGAGTACGTTGAAAGCTTTGCCCCAATGCAGGGCAGCTGACAGCGCGTCAGGCGGCGATGCGCTGTCGCAGTTCTGACAAGACCTCCGCCGTGATCTGGAATGACCGCAGGCGGGCGGCATGGTCGTGGATCATGCCCGTGACCAGCACCTCATCTGGTTTGAAGCTGTCAATCAGACTGCCAAGTTGACGGCGGATCGTGCTGGCAGAGCCTGTGGCCGAGCAAGCGAGAGCCTGCTCTACGCCCGCCAGAACGGACGCGGGCACCACGGTTGAGATATCGGCCACAGGGGCGGGCAGCTTGCCGGGTTGCCCCGTGCGCAGCCGCGCAAAGGCCAGCATTTGCGAGCTGCGCAAGAACCGGGCCTGATCATCCGTATCTGCGGCACAGACACCAACGGCCATGATCGCATAGGGTTGGGCAAGCCATTGCGACGGGCGAAAGCTGGCGCGATAGATCTCGAACGCCTCTTCCAGATGGGTGGGTGCGAAATGAGAGGCAAAGGCATAGGGCAGGCCCAGATAGGCCGCCAGTTGCGCACCATAAAGGCTCGACCCAAGGATCCAGACCGGCACATGGGTGCCTGCGCCCGGAAAGGCGCGGACGGATGTCTCAGCGGCAGGATCGCCGAAATAACCCAAAAGCTCTACCACATCGCTTGGAAAACTGTCTTCGGGGGCCATATGGCGGCGCAAGGCGCGTGCGGTGGCCATGTCAGTGCCCGGTGCCCGCCCAAGACCAAGGTCGATCCGGCCCGGAAACAGGGTGGCAAGCGTGCCAAACTGCTCGGCCACGATCAACGGTGCGTGATTGGGCAGCATGATGCCACCGGCACCGACGCGGATGGTCTTGGTGGCTGCGGCGACATGGCCGATGACCACGGCCGTTGCAGCACTTGCGATGCCGGGCATGTTGTGATGCTCGGCCAGCCAATAGCGGTGATAGCCTACGCCCTCGGCCAGACGGGCAAGATCCACGGTATTGCGCAAAGCGTCAGACGCGGTGCTGCCTTCGGGAACCGGGCATAGGTCAAGGATGGAGTAGTGGTGCATGATGCGGCCTCCTGCCCCCATAGATTAGGGGCAGATGGGGCCAGTTAAAAGGCTTGGCATCAAATCGCGGCGGAATGTTGGGCCTTTGTCTGATCATAGGCGTCAAAAGACCGTGCGATCATGCGGGTCAACGCCCGACCCTGCGTCAGGATCGTCAGGCCCCGGTCGTCCAGCGTGACCATTCCGGGAAAGGCATGGGCGGTTGTTTCCAACAGACTTTGCAGCCGCTCTGGGCTGACATCAAAGGACGCCAGAATTTCAGCCCGTGAGATGTGGAAATCGCACATCACCGCCTCGATCAACCGGCCCCGCAAACGGTCTTCGGCGGTAAAGGCATGGCCGCGATGGGTTGAAAACTGCCCGGCACGAATGGCCTTGGTGTAATCTGACGTTCCGCTGGCGTTTTGCGCATAGCCTTGCGGAAAGCGCGAGATGGACGAGGCGCCAAGACCAATCAGGATCGGTGCCGTATCGTCTGTGTAGCCCTGAAAGTTGCGGCGCAGATGGCCGGTGGCCTGTGCAATGGCCAGACCGTCTGTGGGGCGGGCAAAATGGTCGATGCCAATGGCGCGGTAGCCATCCCATTCGAAAAGCTTTTCGGCCGTCTCAAACAAGTCCAGACGCTCTTCGGGGGTTGGCATGACATCCGAGGGGATCATCTGCTGACGACGGCTCATCCATGGCACATGCGCATAGCCATAGAGCGCCACACGGTCTGGACTTAGGGTCAGCAGCTTTTGCACCGATTCCGAAATCCGTTCGGTGGTCTGGTGTGGAAGTCCGTAAAGAATATCGGCGTTCAACGACAAGATGCCACGCTCACGGATCTGGTCGACCACCTGTTTTGTCAGCTCATAGCTTTGGGTGCGGCCAATGGTTTCTTGGATCAGCGGATCGAAATCCTGAACACCGATTGAGGCACGGTTCATACCAGCGGCTTTCAAGGCGTCGAGCCGGGGGCCGTCAACCTCATTTGGGTCAATCTCGACCGAGAATTCGCCACCTTCGGCCAAGGGAAGAATCGCAAAGATCGCCTCGGCAAGGGTGGTGATCTGATCGGGGGGCAAAAGGGTGGGCGTCCCACCCCCCCAATGCAGCCGCGACAGGGTTACCCCCTTGGGCAGGTGGCGACCCAGAAGGGCAATCTCGGCCAAAAGGGTTTGCACATAGGCCAGAACCGGGGAAAGCGTGGCCGTCCCTTGGGTGCGGCAGGCGCAGAACCAGCAAAGCCTGCGACAGAAAGGCACATGCAAATACAACGAAATCGTGGCGTTTTCCGGGATTTCCCGGACCCAACGGGTGAATTCACCCGCTCCTCCGCCGCCCGCGAAATGTGGGGCCGTCGGATAGCTGGTGTAGCGCGGAACGCGCGCGTCAAAAAGGCCAAGGCGGGTGAGTTGCGAATGCTGTGTCATTCCCCTAGTCTTAGGCATAGGAACAGGGTCTGCTTTGATGCAGATCAAAAGAAAAGAGAGGGCTGAAAAATGGCAGTCCATCAGGATCTACGTGCGACCAATGTCGATTGCGCAGATTGCCCGATCAGGCATCGCGCCGTTTGTGCACGCTGCGAAACCGAAGAATTGGCCCGGTTGGAGCAGATCAAATACTACCGCAGTTTTCAGGCAGGGCAGCCGGTTGTCTGGTCTGGGGACCGGATGGAGTATGTGGCAAGTGTTGTCAGCGGGATTGCGACACTGACCCAAACGATGGAGGATGGTCGCCGCCAAATGGTCGGGCTGTTGCTGCCATCGGATTTCGTGGGCCGTCCGGGCCGTGATTCTGTCGCCTATGACGTGACAGCTGTTACGGATCTGGTGATGTGCTGTTTTCGCAAGAAGCCGTTTGAAGAGTTGATGCTCAGCACTCCGCATGTGGGCCAACGGCTTTTGGAAATGACCTTGGATGAACTGGACGCGGCACGGGAGTGGATGTTGCTCTTGGGTCGCAAGACAGCGCGCGAAAAGATTTCATCCCTGATCGCCATCATCGCCCGCCGGGATGCAAGCCTGAGGCAACGCAAAGTCTCTGGCCGCTTTGTCTTTGATCTGCCCCTCACCCGCGAAGAAATGGCGGACTATTTGGGTTTGACGCTTGAGACAGTCAGCCGTCAGATCACCGCCCTCAAGAAAGACGGGTTGATTGAACTTGAGGGCAATCGCAATGTGACGATCCCTGATTTCGATGCCCTGTTGGATCAAACGGGCGACGACAACGACGGCGGTTTTCTGGTTTAGGGACTTTTCCGTCGACATCTGCTGCGGCGCACCGAAGTCAATTCCGATGCGCCCGGGCGACGACAACGACGGCGGTTTTCTGGTTTAGGGACTTTTCCGTCGACATCTGCTGCGGCGCACCGAAGTCAATTCCGATGCGCCGCCCGATCAGTTTAATGTGCCATCAAGACCGGAACGAGGGTCTGTTCCAGAATGTCGCGCGTTGGCCCGCCAAGGATGGATTCGCGAAAGCGCGAATGGCCGTAGGCCCCCATGACCAACAGATCGGCGTTCTGATCGACCACATGCCGCAGCAAAACGTCTGACACACGGGGAAGCGTGCGGGCAAGCACGGTGACCTCGGCCTTGACGCCGTGACGCACCAACATCTGGCACAGCAGGCCGCCCGGATCAGAACGCTCTGGCCCATGGGTCGGCGGGTCGATCACGCAGATGGACACGGACTTTGCTTGGCGCAGAAATGGCAGGGCAAGGCGCACTGCAACCATCGCCTCGGGGCTTTGATTCCACGCGATGATGATGTGTTCGGGTGCGGCGGACGCGATCCCGGATTTGGGCAGGACCAGAACGGGGGCCCGGCCCTCGAAAAGCGCGGCCTCTATGATCGCCTCGGCTCCGGGTTCATCGGCGCTGCCATAGGGGCGCGGCAAGACCACCAGATCAGCGAACCGGGCCCTGCGGCCGACCACCTCACCGACGGTAGGTCGTTGCACCGACAGGGTTTCCACCGATGCGCGCAAACTGGGTGTTTCGGCCTGAATGGCCGCAAGGGCGGCGGCTTCGACAAGGCGGGCGTCTGTCTCGGCGCGCTCCAAGGCAACCTGTACAGTGGCCATATCAAGCCCCATGTAGGAATAGCCCGCCTGCATCCTGTCAATGCCAAGGGCAAGGATATCAAGATGGGCGTCATGGGCCGCGCAGATCTTTGCAGCGGTGGCGATGGTCTGCGAAAGGCTATCGGTGCTGGATGCAGCGGTCAGGATGGAGTTATAGGCCATTGGTGCCTCCACTTTCTTTGCTTCATTCCGATGCTGCGCCGCTTTTGGGGCCTGCGCATTGATACGGATCAAGGACAGGCCCGCATTTGGTTGACATGGATCAAGGTCAGACCGGGCAGCATGCGCCACAAGCAATCCAGTCGAAAACTGCCCAAGCGCCTGACGGTGAAACCAAGGGCAATTCGGCCAGCAGACGAAGGGACACGAGATGTGGGATTATCTGAAGCTGGGTATATTAGGCGTGATTGCGGTTCTAGCCGCGATTGCCGCAAATTATGCCCATGATCTGGCCTATATGGTCAATGCAGTTATGGTCATGATTGCCGCAGCCATCACCTTTTTGGTGGTGCTGCGCGGAATTGATGAACCAAAGACAGTCAATCCGTTGGAATATATGGATGACGTGGTGCGCGCGGGTGTGATCGCCACGGTCTTTTGGGGTGTGGTCGGCTTTCTGGTCGGGGTGGTCATCGCCTCGCAATTGGCCTTTCCGCAATTGAATTTTGAATTTTTGCAAGGCTTTGGCAACTTTGGTCGCCTGCGCCCGCTGCACACATCTGCGGTGATCTTTGCCTTTGGGGGCAATGCGCTGATCATGTCGGCCTTTTACGTGGTGCAGCGCACGACGGCGGCGCGGCTTTGGGGTGGGAACCTTGGGTGGTTCGTGTTCTGGGGATGGCAGCTGGTGATCGTGTTGGCTGCTTCGGGCTATGTACTGGGTGGCACGCAAGGCAAGGAATACGCCGAGCCTGTCTGGTATGTGGATATCTTGATCACGGTGGTCTGGCTGGCCTTTCTGGCGGTTTTTGCAGGCACGCTGATGCGCCGCAAAGAGCCGCATATCTATGTGGCCAACTGGTTCTACCTGGCCTTCATCATCACCATCGCGATGCTGCATCTGATCAACAACATGGCCATTCCGGTCTCGATCTTTGGCAGCCAGTCCGTGCAGGTCACGGCGGGTGTGCAAGATGCGATGATCCAATGGTGGTACGGCCATAACGCTGTGGGCTTTTTCCTGACCGCAGGCTTCCTTGGCATGATGTACTACTTTGTGCCCAAACAGGCCGAACGCCCCGTCTACAGCTACAAGCTGTCGATCATCCACTTCTGGGCGCTGATCTTTTTGTATATCTGGGCGGGTCCGCACCACCTTCACTATACGGCGCTGCCTGACTGGGCCTCGACCCTTGGTATGGTGTTTTCCATTGTGCTGTGGATGCCAAGCTGGGGTGGCATGATCAACGGTCTGATGACGCTGTCTGGCGCTTGGGACAAGTTGCGCACCGACCCGGTGCTGCGGATGATGGTCGTTTCCATCGGCTTTTATGGCATGTCGACCTTTGAAGGCCCGATGATGAGCATCAAGGCCGTCAACAGCCTGTCACACTACACCGACTGGACCATTGGCCACGTGCATTCCGGTGCGCTGGGCTGGAACGGGATGATCACTTTCGGCGCGCTGTACTTCCTTGTGCCCCGTCTGTGGAGCCGTGAGCGGTTGTATAGCCTGAGCCTTGTGTCCTGGCACTTCTGGCTCGCCACGATCGGGATCGTTCTTTACGCCTCGGCGATGTGGGTGTCTGGGATCATGGAGGGCCTGATGTGGCGCGAAGTCGATGCCAATGGCTTCCTTGTGAATGCCTTTGCTGACACCGTTGCCGCGAAATTCCCGATGTATGTGGTTCGGGCGCTGGGCGGGGGCATGTACCTTATGGGTGCATTGATCATGGCATATAACCTGTGGATGACCGTGCGTGCGCAGCCAGCGATGGCTTCGTCACACGCGGCTGTTCCTGCACAATAAGGGGGCGGGACAAATGGCTTTTCTTGACAAACACAAGAAGATTGAGACCCACGCCACGCTCTTGATGGTGCTAAGCCTTCTGGTCGTTTCCATCGGTGGTTTGGTGCAGATCGTACCGCTTTACTACCTCGACAACACGATCGAAAAGGTAGAAGGCGTGCGCCCCTATACGCCGCTGGAACTGGCAGGGCGCGATATCTACATCCGCGAGGGTTGCTATGGCTGCCACAGCCAGATGATCCGCCCGATGCGCGATGAGGTGGAGCGCTATGGTCACTACAGCCTCGCTGCGGAATCGATGTATGACCATCCGTTCCAATGGGGCTCAAAGCGGACGGGGCCGGATCTGGCACGAGTGGGCGGGCGCTATTCGGATGAATGGCACCAAGACCACTTCACCAATGCCAAATCGGTTGTGCCGGAATCGGTGATGCCGCCCTATGGTTTCTTGGCGAACAACGTTCTGGATGGGCGTTACATCGCGGATGTGGTGGCCACGCATCGCATGGTCGGCGTGCCCTATGATGACGCGATGGTTGAAAACGCGCAGGCTGACTTCATGGCACAGGCAAACCCGGATGCAGATACCGATGGGTTGCTTGCCCGCTATGGCGATGCGGTCAACGTCCGCAATTTCGATGGGCGGCCAGAGCTGACCGAGATGGATGCTCTGATCGCCTATGTTCAGGTGCTGGGAACGATGGTCGATTTCACGACCTTTATCCCAGACGCAAGCCGCTAGGGGGAAATGAACATGCATATGTACTCATTCTTGCGCGAGTTTGCAGATTCCTGGGCGTTGATATCGCTGTTCGCGATCTTTGTCGGCATCGCGCTTTGGGCCTGGCGTCCGGGCAGCAGGGCCGCACATGACGCCGCAGCACGGTCGATCTTTCAGTATGAAACGAAACCAGCCTCGGGGCCCGTGCGCGCCGATGGCCCAGAAAAGGGGGCGTAACTCATGTGCGCCAAGAAAGTGACCCAAAAACCCGGAGATGTGCCAACGACGGGCCACGTCTGGGATGGGATCGAGGAATATGACAATCCAATGCCACGCTGGTGGCTGTGGACGCTTTATGCCTGCATCGTCTGGGCCATCGGTTACACGATTGCCTATCCGGCATGGCCGATGATCTCGCGGGCGACGCCTGGGCTTCTGGGGGCTTCGACACGCGCGGATGTGGCCAAGGAAATCGCGTCCTTTGATGAGGCCAACAGTGCGATCAAGGCCCGGTTGGTCGAGGCCGATCTGGCCGCGATTCCCAACGATCCCGAGCTCAGCAGCTTTGCCCAGAATGCAGGTGCTGCGGTGTTTCGCACCAATTGCGTGCAGTGCCATGGCTCGGGGGCCAACGGCTTTGCGGGCAAGGGATACCCCAGCCTGATCGACGACGATTGGCTGTGGGGCGGCGATATGGAGGCAATCCACACCACCATCACCCATGGTATCCGCAACACCACGGACCCTGACGCCCGCTATTCCGCCATGCCCCGTTTTGGCGCGGATGAATTGCTGGACCGCGACCAGATCGCACAGGTGGTCGAGCATGTGCTGCAGCTGTCTGGCCAACCCTTTGATGCCGCATTGGCAACCCAGGGCGAGGTCGTCTTTGCCGAAAACTGTGTGGCCTGCCACGGTGAGGCCGCGCAGGGCGATCCGACCCAAGGGGCGCCCAACCTGTCAGACGCAATCTGGCTTTACGGTGGATCGCGTGAGGCGATCACACAAACGGTGACCTATGCCCGGTTTGGTGTCATGCCCAATTGGAACACGCGTTTGACCGAGGATGAAATCCGGGCCGTGGCCTTGTATGTCCACAGCCGTGGTGGCGGCGAATAAACGCTGAGATCAAACCATAAAAGGCCCGACAGCATCGCTGCCGGGCCTTTTGCATCGGACCGACATATTCGCGAAACAAAGACATCCCCGCTCAGCCTTCGCGTTAAAGGGGCAAAGCTGACTCATTGATGCGCCATTTGATGCAGGTCAAGGTCGGCCTCGCGCCATTGGGTCACAAGGGGTGCACAGAATAAGCACGAGGCCGCCGTGACACTCCCCGATTCGGATACCCCCCAAAGCCTGTATGCCGCGCGTGAGCCGATCTTTCCGCGCAGGGTCTATGGCAAATTCCGCACCCTGAAATGGTGGCTGATGGCCTTTACGCTGGGGATTTACTACATCACGCCATGGTTGCGCTGGGATCGCGGGCCAAACCTGCCCGATCAAGCGGTGCTTGTTGATATGGCGGGGCGGCGCTTTTTCTTTTTCATGATCGAAATCTGGCCGCATGAGTTTTACTTTGTGGCGGGCCTGCTGATCATGGCGGGCTTGGGTCTGTTCTTGTTCACCTCGGCGGCAGGGCGGGTCTGGTGCGGCTATGCCTGCCCGCAAACCGTCTGGACGGATTTGTTCATTCTGGTGGAACGCTGGATCGAAGGCGACCGCAACGCGCGCCTTCGCCTGCACCGTCAGGCGTGGACAGGTGAAAAGATCCGCAAACGCGGCGTCAAGTGGTTGGTCTGGCTGCTGATCGCTGTGGCGACCGGGGGCGCTTGGGTGTTCTATTTCACCGATGCGCCGACGCTTGCGGCCAATCTGATGATCGGGCAGGCGCATTTCATGGCTTATATCACCATAGCCATTCTGACGGCGACCACCTTTTTCTTTGGCGGTTTCGCACGTGAGCAGATCTGTATCTACGCTTGCCCATGGCCGCGCATTCAAGCCGCGATGATGGACGAAGACACCCTGACCATCGGTTATCGCGATTGGCGCGGTGAGCCGCGTGGCAAGCTGCACAAGGGCGCCATTGCCGAAGGGCAGGGCGATTGCATCGACTGCATGGCCTGCGTCAACGTCTGCCCCATGGGCATCGATATCCGCGATGGTCAACAACTGGCCTGTATCACCTGTGGCCTGTGCATCGATGCGTGCAATGACACCATGGACAAGATTGGCCGCCCCCGTGACCTGATCGGCTATCTGGCCCTGACGGATGAAACGGCAGAGCGCGCAGGCAAAACCCCGAAATCTGTCTGGAAGCATGTCTTGCGGCTGCGCACGATCCTTTACACGGTTCTTTGGGCGGGCGTGGGGATTGCCTTGATCGTCGCGCTGTTCTTGCGGCCGCAGATCGATGTCAGCGTCACCCCGCTGCGCAATCCGACCTTTGTGACCTTGTCGGATGGGTCCATTCGCAACAGCTATGATTTGCGGCTGCGCAACACGCATGGAGAGGATCGGTATTTCCACATCTCGCTGACCTCGGACGAGGTGCTGCGCATCGCGTTGGAGGGCACGGATGAGTTGCGGGTTCTGGTGCCTGCAAACCAAACCCTTGAACAGCGGGTGCACGTCATCGCGCCAAATGGCAGCGAGGCCGCAACCGAAGACAGAACCCAACTGCGGCTGTGGATCGAAGATCTGTTGGGCAATGAGCGTGTGTCGAAAGACACGATTTTCAACGGAAAGGACGATTAAGATGGGCGAGATTACCGGGCGGCAGGTCTTTGGCTTTACCGCAGGGGCCTTTGGCATCATCATCGCAGTCAATCTTTTGCTGGCCTATAAGGCGGTAACAACCTTTCCCGGCCTTGAGGTTTCCAATTCCTACGTGGCCAGTCAGGACTTTGACCGCAGTCGCCTTGCACAAGAGGCCTTGGGTTGGACCCTGACCGCCTCGTATGAAACAGCGGAAAAGCGACTTTACCTGAGCTTTGTTGATGCGAACGGGCGGCCAGCACCCCTTGCTGCACTGTCGGTTCTGGTCGGGCGCACAACCGAGGCGCGGGATGATCAGACACCTGAAATGATCAATGCATCAGGGCTTTGGACCGCGCCCTTGGATTTGACCGAAGGCAAGTGGTTGCTGCGGGTTGACGCCAAGGCAGCAGACGGAACCGCCTTTTCGCAGCGCATTGGTCTTTTTGTAAAGGGGTGAACCCGTGGCAACCGCAGCTGAGGCACATCTGGACTTTGGATCCATGGGATCTGGGGGCATTTCGGCCTGTCCTGCCTGTTCTGCGGCCCCTTTGGCCGAACAACAGGCCAAAGCCGCCGAAGCCCATTCTGCGCGGTTGATGCTTTCGGTTCCGCAGGCCCATTGCGCGGTCTGTATCAGCGCGCTGGAACAGGCCATGATGGCTGTGCCGGGCGTGGCCTCGGCCCGTGTGAACCTGACGATGAAGCGTGTCAGCGTCGAGGCCGGGCCGGACGTCACCGCCCAAGACCTGATCACAGCGGCGGCCGGAGTGGGCTATGACGCGCATGAGATGGACCCGGGCCTTCTGAACACCACCGAGACCGAGCGTCAGGGGCGTGATCTGTTGATGCGGTTGGGCGTTGCCTTCTTTTCCATGATGAACGTCATGCTTTTGTCGGTGGCGGTCTGGGCCGGGGCCGAGGGCGTGACGCGCGATCTGTTTCACTGGATTTCGGCAGCCATTGCGCTGCCGACAGTCGCCTTTTCCGGCCAGCCCTTCTTTCGCTCGGCCTATCGCGCGTTGCGGGTGGGGCGTTTGGGAATGGATGTGCCGATTTCTTTGGCGCTGATCCTCGCCTCATCCATCAGCCTGTTCGAGACGATCCATTCAGGCGAGCATGCCTATTTCGACGCGGCGGTCATGCTGACGTTTTTCTTGCTGGCGGGGCGGTATCTTGACCACCGCACCCGGGCCATTGCACGGTCGGCAGCGCAGTCATTGGCCGCGTTGGAGGTGCCCCGCGCCATCGTGCTGCGCGATGGGGTTGAGGTGACGCTTCCCATAGCCGAGGTTGCCTTGGGCGATCTGGTGCGCGTCCGCCCCGGCGGGCGGATGCCGGTGGATGGGATTGTCGAGGACGGCCAGTCCGAAGTGGATCGGTCCGTACTGACAGGCGAGTCGCTTCCCGTGTTTGCGGGGCCGGGCACGACGGTCAGCGCGGGCGAGGTCAATCTGACCGGGCCCTTGTTGGTGCGCGTTCTGGCGGCGGGGCGAGAGTCGAGTTTGCACCGGATGGCCGATCTGGTGGCGGTGGCCGAGTCTGCCCGCACGACCTATACCAGTTTGGCCGAACGGGCGGCGGCGTGGTATTCGCCTCTGGTGCATCTGCTGTCCTTTTCCGCCTTTGGCTTTTGGATGTGGCAAACGGGCGGCGACTTGCGCTTTGCGCTGAACATTTCGGCGGCTGTGCTGATCATCACCTGCCCCTGCGCGCTTGGGCTTGCGGTGCCTGCCGTGGTCACATCGGCAAGTGGGCGGTTGTTTCGCAAGGGCCTGCTGATCAAGAGCGGCACGGCGCTGGAGCGGTTGGCCGAGGTGGATTTGGTGGTGTTTGACAAGACCGGCACCTTGACCATGGGCACACCAAAGCCCACCAATCTGGAGGAAATCCCCCGCAACGCCCTTTCGGTCGCCAAGGCCTTGGCCGAGGCATCATCGCATCCGCTGGCAGTCTCGTTGGTGGCGGGGGCGTCTGCCATGGGTATTCGCGCCACCGCGCTGACCGCATTGGCCGAGAGGCCCGGCTATGGCGTGGAGGGCATGTGGAATGGCCAAACAGTCCGCTTGGGCCGTGCCGCGTGGTGCGGGGCCGCTTCCGAAGATGTGACAGCGACCTATGTGCAGATCGGCGGGGCAACCCACGCGATCCGCTTTGCCGACCGGTTGCGTCCCGGCGCGGGTCAGTTGATCGGGCAGTTGAAGTCGCAAGGCATGCGCGTGCAACTTCTGTCGGGCGATGCCGAGGGTGCGGTGCGCGATCTGGCCGAACGGCTGGGGATTGCCGAGTGGACGGCAAATGCGCTGCCCGCTGAAAAAGCGGCGGCCGTCACAGCCTTGCGCGACGCTGGGCACCGGGTGCTGATGGTGGGCGACGGGCTGAATGACACGGCGGCACTGGTGGCAGCGCATGTCTCGATCTCGCCCGCAACGGCGCTGGACGCCGCGCGCGTGGCCTCGGACATTGTGCTTTTGGGCAGCGATCTGTTACCATTGTCAGATGCGCTGCGGATTTCGCGGCAATCGACACAACGGATCCGCGAGAATTTTGCGATATCGGCGCTTTACAACGTCGTCGCTGTGCCCATTGCGCTGATGGGGTTCGCAACACCGCTGGCGGCGGCCATTGCAATGTCTTTGTCGTCTATCACCGTGTCACTTAACGCATTGCGATTGAGGTAAGAATGGAAATCCTGGGCATCCTGATACCAGTTTCGCTGTTTTTGGGGGCAATAGGACTTGCAGCTTTCTTCTGGGCCCTGCGGGCGCGTCAGTTTGACGATCCAGAGGGGGACGCCAACCGGATCCTGACCAAGGAATGGGATGAAAAGCCGCGTCCCTGACCTGCGCCCTCAACCGGCGCCAAACTGCCCATGACGAAGCAGACAGTGTTCACGCACCCGCTGGGGTAGGCGGCTCTGATCAGGGCCCCATCGTAAAGCATTGCACAGCCCGTGCTTGCAGTCGGCGGCAGGCCATGTCCGCTTGCTCGCGCGTAAGGCCCATGAAGTTCGCCTGATAGGCCCCGCCGTTTTGCACCACCTTGCGCAGGCCTTCGTTCAGCGTCGCACTTTCGGTGAGCTGGGTTTTGAGAAGCACGCGCTCTGCCTCGCCACGCGTGTTGAACTTGCCCAGATGCACGCCCCAGTGCCGGGCATTTGATGTGGACAAGCGGATCACGACGGGGTCTGCCTCTTCGGTCGTCGCTTGGTTTTCGGCAACGCGGTCAAAGATCGGGGCTTTGCGTGTCATGGGTTTCACGGTGGCCGCTGCAACGCCAACCAATGCGACCGGATCCGAGATGGTCAGATCATCGCCCAAGTCGGCCAAGGCCATGGCTTGCGCATCAAGCGTGCCCGTCTCGGGGGCCGGATCGGTGGGTGTTTGTGCCAAGGCAAGGTCCGCAGGCACCTCAACGGCGTCAGAGGCGGGCTCATCCTCGGTTTGGGCCAGTTCGACAGGACGTGCAGGGGGCGCCGCGGCTGCCAGCTTTGTAAGGGCGGCATCGTTCAGGGGGGCCGCGGGTTCGGCGTCAGCCAAGGCTTCAACTTGCGCGTCCAAGGTGCCGGTTGGGGCCGGTTCTGCCACGGCCTCGGCCAAGGCGGCTGCAATGCTGTCTTCGATTGCGGCCACGGCCACGCTGGTCGCGGCAACGTCGGCTGCCGTGGGGCGGGCCATGGGGCGGGGGGATTTGGACATGGTCATGGTCAGACGAATGGTTTTTCCGGCACCTCCGGGAACCTCGGGCAGATCATCGGCTTGCGACAAAAGCGGCGCTTCCACATCACCTTGGTATTGTGGTGCAGGAGGGGCGTTCGTTGGCGCATTTGCCGGGGCCTTGCGAAAGCCAAGGTCAAGCAGTTCAGCCATCTTTGCATTCCGTGCCGCAGTCGATTTGCCACCAAAAACTGTCGCGATGATTCGCACCCCGCCGCGCTCTGCCGATCCGGTCAGGTTAAAGCCTGCCGCGACGGTATAACCTGTCTTGATACCATCGGCGCCCTTGTAGGCATCCAGAAAGCGGGTGTTGGTGTTGCGCACCTGGGCAAGTCCTGCATCGGTGGTCCGGCGCGAGAAGATGTTGTAATATTGTGGGAAATCATAAAACAGCCGCCGCCCCAAAAGATTCATGTCCTGCGCCGTGGACAAATGGCCCGAAGCTGTCAGACCATTGGCATTTTTGAAGGTTGAGTTCCGCATCCCAAGGGCTTTGGCCGTCCGCGTCATGCGCGCGGCGAAGGCCGCTTCGTTGCCGCCGATGTGATCCCCAATAGCCGCTGCCGCGTCATTCGCCGATTTGATCGCAGCTGCACGGATCAGATAGCGCATGGCAATCTTTTGTCCGGCTTTCAGCCCAAGGCGTGACGGGGGTTGGCTTGCCGCATTCTTTGATACGGTGACCATCGTATCAAGGCTAAGCTTGCCACGCTCGATGTCTTCAAAGGCGATGTAGAGCGTCATCATTTTGGTCAGGGAGGCAGGATGCAGGCGGGTATTGGCGTTTTCGGTGTAGAGAACTTCCCCCGTCCGGGCATCTTGCACGATGGCCGCATAGGGCGCTGCACCCGACGGCGTGGGGGAAGAACAGGCCGCCACGACCACAAATCCCACCAGACAAGCGAAATGGCGGGCAAATCGCCCAAAAAGCGTTGTCATGATGCTAATCCCTTGCTCTGCCTCGTCAGTCCCGATTTTTTGTGGAACTTAATTAGGGACAAGGCTAACACAACGGCGGCTTTCACAAAACCCCCGTATATCAAGGACTTTCACCTTTATCCTAAAGCTGTGGCAAATCTGGCAAAGGTCTGGACCCCATAGCTACTTATGGTAGTTTTGGGTCAGACGTTCCACAAGATCAGGCAGTCCGCCAAGGTCAGGCAGGGCGTGAAACCGGGTCTGTCCATGCGGCGCATCGGCCCGCTCCAGTTCCCACGTCAGCCCATGCGGCACGTGCACGCCCCAACTGCCGGCCACAAGCGCGGGCAGAACATCTGACTTCATCGAATTGCCCACCATCATCGCCTGATCTGCGCCGGTCCCGTGCCGCGCAAAAATCGTGGCATAGATCGTGGGCGTCTTGTCAGACACGATCTCGACCCCATCAAACAGGTCCCCAAGGCCCGATTGGGCCAGTTTGCGTTCCTGATCCAAAAGATCGCCCTTGGTGATCAGCAAGACCCGAAACGCCCCTGACAGGGCCATGACGGTTTCGCGCGCATGTGGCAAAAGCTCAATGGGATGGGCCAGCATCTCGCGCCCGGCGGCCATGATCTCGGCGATCACATGGGCGGACACGCGATGGTCTGTCACCTCGATCGCCGTTTCGATCATCGACAGGACAAAGCCTTTGATCCCAAAGCCATAGTGACCAAGATTGCGCCGTTCAGCCGCCAAAAGGCGCGCATGCAGATGCTCGGCTTCGGCGTGATCAGACAATAGGTCGGTGAATCGATCTTGCGTCAGGCGAAAGAACGCCTCATTTTGCCATAGGGTATCGTCGGCATCGAAACCGATGGTGGTAAGTGTCACGATCTGCCCCTTTTTCAGGTATGGGTCAGGTGTGTTTACACCTTAGTTACCAATCCGTTGCAATCCTTGGACCTGCGCCCCTTTTCCGCAAAGGAAAAACCGCTATACTACGCGCAGACGCAGAAGTGCGAATCCATTTAGCCGAGGCATCCCCCCGTGAATCAATCCCCTTTCACCATGTCGGACAAAACCGATGGGCCGGGAAATGACGCGGATATTCTGACCAAGACAAAGTCGAAAACGCAGCGGCCGCCGATGTACAAGGTGATGCTGCTGAATGACGACTATACCCCGATGGAATTCGTGGTGCATGTGCTGGAGCGCTTCTTTGGTCTGAACCATGCGCAGGCTTTTGACATCATGTTGACCGTGCACAAAAAGGGCCTTGCTGTTGTTGGCGTGTTTTCCTTTGAGGTGGCCGAAACAAAGGTCGCGCAAGTGATGGATTTCGCCCGCCGTCATCAGCACCCCCTTCAGTGCACGATGGAGAAGGATTAGGCGCGCGCGCCCGGTCCGCCGTACATATGCGCTCATCCAGACTTGACCTTGCGGTAGAAACCGGTGCGTTCGTTCTGCCGGAAACAGGCCCCATAGCCGTTTATCGCCCACGCGAGGGCGACGATCTTTCGATCCTGTCAATCGGCAGGCTAGAGGTGATCAGCGGATTTCGTCCCGATGTAGAATGGTTTTCTGCGCGGGGTTACAAGATTGGCGGCGGTCCCCCCTATGCCGGGGCCATCGTCTGCCTGCCACGTGCGAAAGAGGCTGCACGCGCCCTGATCTCGCGCGCGCTGGTCGAGGTTTCGCCGGGCGGTCCTGTGGCCATTGATGGGCAAAAGACGGATGGCATCGACGCAATCTTGCGCGATTGCCGGGCGATGGGACTTGACCTTACACCTGCCCTTGCCAAGGCGCATGGCAAACTTTTTGTCGTCCGTGCTGGTCCCGATCTGACAGGATGGGAGGTTCAGCCGCGCCTGATCGAAGGTGGCTTTCAAACCGTTCCAGGGGTGTTTTCTGCGGATGGGCCGGATCGTGGGTCAGTCCTCTTGGCCGCAGCCCTTCCTGCAAAGATGCCAGCGCGTATTGTGGACCTTGGGGCAGGGTGGGGGTATTTGTCCCGCGCAATTCTCGCCCGTGATGGTGTTATGGAACTGGATGTGGTCGAGGCCGAGAATGACGCCCTGGATTGCGCCGAGGCCAACGTCAACGATCCACGTGCCCGGTTCCATTGGGCGGATGCCAGAACATTCCGACCCACGCGCCCTGCGCATGCAGTTGTGATGAACCCGCCTTTTCACACCGGACGCGACGCCGATCCGTCGCTTGGAACGGCCTTTATCAAAGCTGCCGCCGGTATGCTGGTTCCTGATGGAACCCTCTGGCTGGTGGCGAACCGCCATTTGCCTTATGATCGTCCCCTGGCCACTCTGTTTCGTCAGGTGGAAGAGATTGGTGGCGATGCCGCTTTCAGATTGACCCGCGCAAGTCACCCAATCCGGGCGCGCTGATCAGAGGATCCTCCACATGTCGTTTTCTATCGCCGGCAAGACCGCTATCGTCACGGGTGCTGCAAAGGGGGTTGGCCTTGCCATCGCCCGCCATTTTCAGGCCAAGGGCGCGAATGTGATGTTCGCCGATATTGACGAGACAACGCTGGAGCAACAGTTGGGGGATGAGGCCCGCAGCGAAGGGTCCGTGCGGATGTTTGCCGGCAACCTGTGCGAAAAGCTGACGATTGCCAACCTGCTGTCGGCCACGATGGATGCTTTTGATCGTGTTGATATCTTGGTCAATGCAAGCCGCCGCATGTTGCCCTCTGATCCGTTCAGTGCCGAGGATGACGCCGTGGAAACGCTTTGGCGTGAGAACGTCCTGACCGGCCTGCGTCTATCGCAAATGACGGCAAAGCGCATGATTGCACAGGCCGAGAAATCTGGTTCAGAGGGGGCGATTGGGTCCATCATCAATATCTCTTCAATCGCAGCCAATCGCAGCCAGCCAGAGCTTTTGGGATATTCCATCGCCTCGGCCGCCGTTGATCAGATGACACGCTCCATGGCGCTGGCACTTGCCCCAAAGGGGATCCGCATGAATGCGATTTCTTTCGGATCTGTCATGACCGCCAGCCTTCAATCGGCACTGAAGGAAGAGCCAAGCTGGCGCCCCGGAATTCTGGAAGGCACGCCCATGGGCCGGATCGGTGGCGCGGATGAACTGGCCGAGTTGGCACAGTTTCTGGCATCGGATGCCTCGGGTTTTATGACAGGTCAGATTGTGACGGTCGATGGCGGGCGCAGCTTGCTGGATCGGGTGACGGTTCCCGCCTTCTGATCTGTTGAGTGATTTCCGCTGTTGGCCTGCGCGTTTTGCGATGCTAGGCATTGCAGTGTCAGATTTCGGAGACAGTTATGACCGACCAGCTTGATCCCCAGAAAACCCGCGCTTCTGCATGGTTCCGTCACCTTCGGGATCAGATCGTCGAGTCGTTTGAATCGCTGGAAGATCAATATGGCACAGGGACGCCGGGACGGTTTGAGGTGACGCCGACCAGTCGGGCCGATGGCGGTGGCGGCCTGATGAGCGTCATGCGCGGTGGCCGCGTTTTTGAGAAAGTGGGCGTCAATGTCTCGGAGGTGCACGGCACCTTGGGCGAGCGGGCGCAAAAGGCGATGGCCGCACGCGGTGTGCCGGGCATGGACAAGGACCCGCGCTTTTGGGCCAGTGGCATCAGCCTTGTTGCCCATATGGTGAACCCGCATTGCCCCGCAGTGCATATGAATACCCGGATGTTCTGGACGCCCCACGCGTGGTGGTTCGGGGGTGGTTCTGACCTTAATCCGGCTTTGGAATATGCCGAGGATACGGCGCACTTTCATGGCGAGATGAAAAAGGCCTGTGATGCGCATAGCGCGGCTTACTATGATAAATTCAAGGCTTGGGCCGATGAATACTTTTTCGTGCCTCACCGGGGTCGGGCGCGTGGCGTTGGCGGGATCTTTTATGACGATCTGAATACGGGCGATTGGGAGGCGGACTTTGCCTTTACCCAAGCGGTTGGATCGGCCTTTTTGCCTGCCTTTGTGCCGCTGACCGAAGCCCGCGTGAACACCGCATGGACCGACAGCGACCGTGAGGCGCAACTGATCCATCGCGGCCTCTATGCGGAATACAATCTGGTCTATGACCGGGGCACCAAGTTTGGGCTTGAGACGGGTCATGATGCAAACGCCGTCTTGATGAGCCTGCCGCCCATTGCCAAATGGACCTGACCTGATCGCAATCTGAAGACTGCTTCTGGGGTTGTCATGCGCGCATCGGGCCATGTGCCCCATACGTGTCTGGATCTGGCACAGCTTGGCTTGTGCAATGGGGCCTTGTCAGGATATCCGCCATGCTGATGGCGCCGAGTGTCTTTGCGCTGTGGCTATTTCAAAGGAAGCCCAATGACCGACGCAACCCAACCCTTGGCCGAAATCGTGATCCGCGCGGCCTATGCCTCGGTTGTTGAGGATGACGAAGACGGAATGTTGTTCATCGGCTTTGCCGAAGGCGAAGAAGAAGACGAACCCTATTGCCTCTTTCGGCAAGCCTTGGCTGGTGGCCCTGTCTGGTTCGAGGTCAACGACGAGAGCTTTGGTGCCGAAGACGCGGTAGAGCAGGTCACCCAAGACGCCCGTGGCCTGAGCATTGCCATCCGCCCCGAGATGGTCGCGCAGATCGGTTGGGCCACCCATGTCCGCGTGCGGATCGGTGCCGAGTGTGAGTCTGTCGACGATGCGCTTGCAGCACTTCACGACATGCTGGGTGTCCATTTCCCGTTATGAATCGGTGATCCAGTCTGCAAAAACGGGCGGGACACAACACCAAATGACACCAAAAATGGCGACTCAACCCTGAAAACATCCATTTATGTGGATGGATGCTGCAGAAAATCAACAAATTCGCCTTTGATTGACCTATGACGCACTGCCCCATGGTGGTGCGAAAAGTCATATTAATGTATTGAAAATGATAAATAATATGCCGGAAATGCCGGCCTGAAACTTGGCGGCTGCAGAAATGTGTAAGCTATTTGTTACAGTTGAAACTGTCAGAGAAGAGTGACAGATTGTCGCAACGACGCCGGAGCGGCCAAGGTGCTTGGCTTTGACGTGGTTCAGGACGGGGCAAGTGTCGTCACCCCGCCAGAAAAAACATGCGACGACGCAAGCACGGAGGAACATTCATGTCTGACGATCCAAACAAGGTCTGGCCGACTGGTCTGACCCTTAAAGAAGCTGAGGAAGTTCATAGCTACCTCATCGACGGCACGCGTGTTTTCGGGGTGATCGCCCTGATCGCACACTTGCTGGTTGCTGTTTCCACACCGTGGCTTGGCTAAGGGGGCATCCATGAACAACGCAAAAATGTGGCTTGTCGTCAAGCCAACCGTCGGGGTTCCGCTGTTCCTTACAGCCGTGGCCGTCAGCTCGTTTGCAGTGCACGTCGCCGTGCTGAGCAAAACGAATTGGTACAACGACTATCTGGTGGGCAAAGAGCTTGGCAGCGGCATGGCATCGGCCACATCCGATGCAGTGCTTCCAAAAGTGGCTTCCTATTTGCCGGAGGGTTCGCAAGAAGTGTTGGTGACGTTGCCAGATGGCACGACCGCCCGCGCAATTCTGCAAATGCCCGCAACGATGGCTGCGCTTAAATAGCGCGGCCTTCTTCGTCGCTTGTCCACGTCTGAAGCGACGTGGGAACAGGTATAAGGGGACCTGTCATCCTCCGGCAGACAGGTCCCTGCCCTGACCGTGCGAATGTTGTCGCATTGGTCAGAACACTTTGATTTGGTCGTGTCCGAAAATGTTCGAATACCGCAAATTCGCCTTGAACAAGTTGGCCGGAATCGGAACGCGCTTCTTGCCTTTCGCTGATGTGGCAAGTGATGATGTTCCCCTGTCACGCCTTCTGCGGCTGTCGTTGTTTCAGGTGACGGTTGGGATGGCCCTCGTCCTTATGGTCGGCACGCTGAACCGCGTGATGATTGTGGAACTGAACGTTCCGGCGACATTGGTCGCGGGAATGCTGGCGCTGCCCTTGGTCTTTGCGCCGTTGCGGGCCATCATCGGGCACAGATCCGATAACTTCGTGTCTGCCCTTGGATGGCGACGTGTGCCCTTTATCTACAAGGGAACCATGCTGCAGTTTGGCGGCTTTGCTATCATGCCATTCGCTTTGCTGGTTCTGTCTGGCTTTGGCGAGGCGATTGATGCCCCCCGCTGGATTGGCCTGACGTCTGCCGCCTTGGCCTTCTTGCTGGTGGGGGCGGGGGTGCATACCGTTCAAACGGTGGGCCTTGCCTTGGCGACGGATCTGGTGCCCGAACGCGACCACCCAAAGGTGGTTGGTCTGATGTATGTCATGCTGCTTCTTGGCATGATTGTCAGCGCCTTTGCCTATGGTGCCTTGCTGGAGAATTATTCGCCCGGCCGTCTGATACAGGTGATTCAAGGGTCCGCCGTGGTGACGGTTGTGTTGAATGGCTTTGCTTTGTGGAAACAAGAGGCCCGCAATCGCATGCGCGCCATGGCCCCACCAAAGCAGATCGCGTTCGGTGAAGCGTGGCAAAAACTGACCGAGTCGCGGGGTATGATCACACTTTTGGCGGTTATTGCCCTTGGAACCGCCGGATTTGGGATGGCCGATGTGTTGCTGGAGCCGTTTGGCGGGCAGGTCTTGGGCATGACAGTGGCCGAGACGACCCGCCTTACGGTGGTGCTTGCCGGGGGGAGTTTGCTGGGGTTTGGCTATGCGTCCGGCTGGTTGGCACAGGGTGCGCGGCCTATGGACGTGGCCTCGATCGGGGCGCTGATCGGCATTCCTGCGTTCGGTCTGATTATCTTTTCTGCAATTCACGTCTCAACTCTACTGCTGATGGTGGCGACGTTTGGCACCGGGCTTGGCGCAGGGTTGTTCAGCCACGGCACCTTGACCGCGACCATGCGTGCAGCGCCACGGGCGCAGATCGGCTTGGCTCTGGGGGCGTGGGGTGCGGTGCAGACCACCTCGGCTGGCGTTGCAATTGCCATGGGCGGCGTCATTCGTGATATGATCGCGCAAGACATGAGCGGGGGAACTTTCGGCGGCGTTCTTGGCCCGGCGGCGGCTTATGTGCCGGTCTTTGGCCTACAGGCGGCTTTGCTGGCCTTGGCGCTGCTGGTGGCGCTGCCGCTGCGCAAAATCGTGCTTGGCAAGCGCGAGACGGAAACCGGACTGGACAGGAAGATCGATCTTTCTATCTAATCTGACGAGGTGGTTTCTTTGGGGCCGCAACGTGACTTTGAACTGGCTGAAGTATAACTCCACGGCCGGCTGTCCGGCCAAGCAAGACAGGGCGAGACATGACCACAATCATCACACGACTATACGAAGATGCGGCGACGGCACGTGCGGCGGCTGACGCCTTGCTTAACAATGGCCATGATGCCGACACGATCGACATCATTGCCGGTGCAGAAGATACCGAAAGTCGCATGAAGGCCGCGCGGGTCAATGCCGACTCGGCTTCTGCTTACGCACCTGCGGTCGCAGGGGGCAAAGCCCTGCTTGTTGTGCGTGCGCCTTTTGCGCCGATGGGCACGGCGCGCAATGCCATGAAGGTTGTTGACCGCTTTGCGTCGATCAAGGTGGGCGTCGAGAACGAAGATGAATACGTTCGTGAAGCAGCCAGTATTGCGGCCCGTGGCAGCATCTTGGCAGATCACCCGCTTCTGATGTCGAACAAGTTCCGTCGCCTTGGCCACGGACATATTTTGGGCAGCAACCCGATCAAGCCTAGCCGCCCGCGCACCTCGGCCATCCGCGGGGGGGCCTTTATGTCGACCAAGTTCTGGCCGATGCGCCTCGTTTCGGCAAATGCCAAAAAGGGCACCTCGGCCATCAACGGCGGCTGGCTTATTTCGAAAAGCTTTGGCATTCCGACCCTGATCGGGCGTGTCGAGACACCTGTGCCGTCGATCTTGAAATAGGGCCGAAGGTACAGAAACAACAAGAAAGGGGGCAATATTGCCCCCTTTTCCGTTCGCTCCAATAGTGCGGTTGGCTTCTTAGCCCTTGCGAACGGTGTCGATCATCAGTTGCACATTGTCAGGGTTGGCATCAGGCGTGATCCCATGACCAAGGTTAAAGATGTGCGGGCCATGGCTGAAGGCCTCGACCACCTGCCGCGTTTCACGGATCAAGTCGTCCCCGCCAGTCACCATATGCCGTGACGCAAGGTTGCCCTGAACACAGCCGTCTTTTTGCACATGTTCTGCCGCCCATTCCGCCGTCACGGAATCGTCCACCGCGACGCAATCAGCCCCGGTTGCCGCGCCAAAGCCGATGTAGCCATCGCCTGCTTCACGTGGAAACGCGATGATGGGCAGGCCGGGATAGCGTGATTTCATCGCCGCGATGATTCGCGCGGTGGGCTTTACTGCAAAGTCGGTAAAATCTTGGCCCTTGAGCGATCCCGCCCACGAATCGAACAGCTTGACCACTTCGGCCCCGGCGTTGACCTGAGCCGACAGATATTCGACCGTCGCGTCGGTCAGAATGTCGATGATGGCACTGAATGTGGCGCGGTCAGAGGCCTTGAGGGCATGGGCTGCACCTTGGTCCTTGGACCCACGGCCCGCGATCATATAGGTGGCCACGGTCCACGGCGCGCCGGCAAATCCGATCAGCGTGGTTTCCTTTGGCAATGCACGTGACAGGATCTTGACCGTTTCATAAACGGGCGAGAGGGTTTCATGGATCTCATCAATCGGACGCAGGGCGCGGACCTGATCCATCGACGTCGTGGTCTCCATGCGCGGGCCTTCGCCCTCGGCAAACCACAGTTTTGGCCCAAGCGCCTGAGGCAACAGCAAGATGTCGGCAAACAGGATTGCCGCGTCAAAGCCATAGCGCCGTATGGGCTGCAAGGTCACCTCTGCCGCCAGATCTGGCGTATAGCACAGCGACAGGAAATCCCCAGCCTTGGCCCGTGTGGCCCGGTATTCGGGCAAATAGCGCCCCGCCTGACGCATCATCCAGATTGGGGGCGTGGGAAGCGTTTCGCCCTTAAGCGCGCGCAGGATAGTCTTGTCGGTCATGGCAGGCTCCTTTCCCCAATGGGTCAACTGCTTGCAACCTGTTGTCAATAGTTGTCAGGCAAAGATGACAGATGTAATGCTATGCGCATGATTCAAAACCTTCCCTCCCCCGCCGAACCCCTCAAGATCGGAACCCGTGGCTCGCCGCTTGCCCTTTGGCAGGCACATGAGGTGCGTCGATGTCTTATGGGGGCGTTTGAGCTGCCCGAAGCGGCGTTTGAGATTTGCGTGATCAAGGTGCTGGGGGACCAGATTCTTGACAAGGCGCTGAAAGAAATCGGCGGCAAGGGCCTGTTCACGCGTGAGATCGAAGAGGCGCTGCTGGATGGGAGCATCGACATAGCCGTGCATTCCATGAAGGATATGCCGACGGTGCAGCCCGAGGGGTTGATCCTTGAGTGCTATCTGCCGCGCGAAGATGTGCGCGATGCCTTTGTCAGCCCGCATTTCAAAGGCCTGTCGGATTTGCCACAAGGGGCGGTCGTGGGCTCATCCTCCTTGCGCCGCCGCGCGCAACTGGCGCTGAAACGCCCGGACCTGAAACTGGTGGAGTTCCGGGGCAATGTGCAGACGCGGATGAAAAAGCTGGAAGACGGCGTGGCCGAGGCGACGTTTCTGGCCATGGCTGGGTTGAACCGTTTGGGCATGGCGCATGTGGCCCGTTCGGCCATCGGCACGGATGAGATGCTGCCCGCCGTGGCGCAGGGCGCGATCGGGGTTGAGCGTCGTTTGGACGATAGCCGGGTTCACGCGATGCTGGATGCCATTCACGATGGTCCCACCGGGGTGCGGCTGGCGGCAGAACGTGGCTTCTTGGCGCGGCTGGATGGGTCCTGCGAGACGCCGATTGCTGGCCTTGCCGTGATTGAGGGGGCCACATTGCACCTGAGGGGCGAGATTCTGCGCCCCGATGGATCGGAGGCCATTTCGGGCGACAGGCAGGGGTCCGTTGCGGATGCCAAGGCCCTTGGAATCAGTCTGGCCGAAGAATTGCTTGGTCAGGCCCCTGCCGATTTCTTTAGCTGGAAAGGCTGAGACAGGCCCCTAGGTCCTTGCCGGGCGATAGTGGTCCAAAAGCCAAAGTCCGGCGGCACCCGTCAGGGCAATCGCGCCCCCCATAAGGGCGGTCAGGCCATAGCCGCCCAGACTGGTCCCAATCGTGAAGGCCAAGGCGGCAAGGATGTCGCCGACGAGTTTTTGCAGGGCCATCAAGGCCGCAGCCGTGCCCGGTTGGCTGGCCAAGAGGTCTTGGTAATACGACAGCGGCAGGATCAGCATGGCCGTGCCACCAAGGCCCGCCACAAAAGTCATGGCCCAGATGGCCGAAGTGGGGGCCAGAACTGGCATCAGAACAAGGTGGCAGATGTAAAGCGCTGTGCCGAGCAGGATCAAACGCGCGCGTGGCAAATGCCCCAGATAGCGTGGCAACAGCAGCATGAACGGCACCTCCCATCCCGCAACAAGGCCGACGTAAAGCGCGACATCGGATGTTGACCGCCCCGGCGCTTGCTCAAAGATCAGCGACACAAGGACCATGTAAAGGATCCCGGAGGACGCGACAGCACCAAGGCATAGCAGCCGCAAAGACACGGTCGGCCGCGCCAGTTGTGCCAAGGCCTGTGACAGCCGCAATCCCGAAGGGCGGTCCTGCCATGCGGTGCTGCCATCCTTTGGCCAGCGGGCCATGATCAGGGTGACAAGGCAAAGGCTGGCCACTGCACCCGTGACATAAATGCTCATCACCCCGAAGCCCTGCGCAAAAGCATAGGTCCAGAATAGCAGCATCAGCAAAAAGGTCACCGACATGGCGGCACGGACGGTGGCCTGAATCCCCTCTCGCTGGGTCGGAAATGCCTGTGACGCAAGGCGGTTCAGGGCAAAGGTCTGGCCGAAAAGCGATGTGGCAATCGGGATCAGCACGCCATGCGCCAAGATAAACGTCAGCGGATGCGGCGCGCCCAACATCATGACAGAGCCGATCAGACCTATTGCGGCGGTGATCAGCGCAACGCGGCGCCGATTGGCCTTTTGGTCCGACAAAATGCCCACATAGACCGATGCGGTCACCGCCACCGCCGAAGCCAGCACCATGACGGCGGCAAAGGCAGCATGTGACAGACCGATATTCTCGATCCCGATCAGCGACTGATAGGGCATGATCGACGCGTTGACACAGCCGATCAACCCGATGATTGCGGCCAGCATTCTGAAAACGGGCGTCGCAAAGACGGTCCGAATTGCTGTCACTTTGGAATGACCTTGCCGGGATTCATGCGGTTGTCGGGATCCAGTGCCGCCTTGATCGCCCGCATCACATCAAGGGCGACAGGGTCTTTGCGGCGGGCCATGGAGTTTTTCTTGGACAAGCCCACACCATGCTCGGCCGAGAAAGAACCGCGCAGGTCTGCCACGACATCTTCAATGGCCTCGACCACGCTGTCCGAGGCTGCAAAATTTGGGTCGGCGGGAAAGACAGTGAAATGCAAGTTGCCATCGCCCAGATGCGCCACAGTCACCGTCTCGGCCCCCGGCGCGATGGCAGGCAAGCGGGCATGGATCGCGGTCAGAAAATCGGCGGCACGGTCCAGTGGAACCGAAATGTCGGTATCAATGAAGGGGCGCTTGGCAAAGGTGATCTCGGCCGCAATCTCGCGCCGGGCCCACATGTCGCGGCGTTGAGTTTCCGAACGTGCCAGCACGGCATCCAGAACCAACCCCTCCTCCATCAGCGCGGCCAATGTGGTTTCCAACAGATCGGTCAGCGGCACCGATCCCTCGGGGCTGGTGTCGGTCAGGGCAGGGGATGTGGCCCCAAGTTCGGTCAGGATCGTAACCTCGGGGATATGGTCGAACGGCAGGCCAAGGTCAGGGCGCACCTGTTGCAACCGCCGGGTATAGGTGGCGGGCATGAACTCAAACGCCTCGACCAGCCCGCCGCTGGCCTGTTGCAGCCGGTTCAGCAGCGTCAGCGCATCGGGCAGGGAGCGTGCCGACAGTGTGGCCGTGGCATAGGCGCGGGGGGCTGGCACCAGTTTCATTACGGCAGCGGTGATGATGCCAAGCGTGCCCTCGGCCCCGATGAACAGGTCTTTCAGATCATAGCCGGAATTGTCTTTGTGCAGTTCCGACAGCAGGTTGAGGATACGGCCATCGGCCAAGACCACCTCAAGCCCAAGGCAAAGCGCGCGGGTGGAGCCATAGCGCAGAACGTTCGAGCCCCCCGCATTGGTGGAAAGGACGCCACCGATCATCGCAGAGCCGCGGGCACCAAACCACAGCGGGAAATACAGCCCCTGTTCCGCCGCCGCCTCGTGCAGCGTGGTCAGGATCACCCCCGCCTCAACGATAGCGGTCCGGGCATTGGGGTTCAGGGCGCGGATGCGGTTCATCCGGTCAAGGCTGATCATCAGACCATCTTTGGTCATCGTGCCGCCGACAAGACCCGTGTTGCCCGAGACGGGCACCACGGGAACGCCGTGGCGTGCCGCGATTTTCAGCGTGTCAGACACCTCTTGCGTATTGGCCGGGCGGGCCACGGCAAGCGGGGTTGCGCTGTATTTCCCGGTCCAGTCATGGGCAAAGCGCGCCATGTCTGCGCCTGTGGCAACATTGGCGGGACCAAGCAGGGCTGTCAGGTCGGAAATAAGGGGCATGCGGGCGATCCTGTGTGATGTGCAATGGATGCCGGGTTTGCCATTGGCTTGCAAGCCTTTGCACGTGGGCTGGAGTGGTTGGTGATTGATCAAGCGCCATCTTCATCAAAGGCGGGAGAAAACCGCAATTCCCCCTGCGGCTCTGCGCCCTCAAGCGTCATGTGCTGGACCAAGGCTGGACGAAGCCCAGCATAGGAGAGCCGCCCCCCGCTGGCAAAACCCATCGGGCCATAAACAAAGGGATTGCCAATCAAAGCGATGCCCTTGACCCCTTTTTCCCGCAGGCGGGCGATTGCCTCGTGCACAAGGGCACGACCAATGCCCTGTCGCTGACAAGCAGGCTCTACCGAGATCGGGCCAAGGCCCAGCCAGTCGCTTTGGCCCGGTATGGTGACGGGCGAAAAGGCGACATGGGCCAGTATTTTGCCGTCGCCATCCAGTGCCAGTAATGACAAGATCAACTCCCCTCGCGCGCGGAGCCGCCTGATCACCTGAGGTTCGGTGCCATCAGAAAACGACATCTGGGCAAAGGCGCGGGCGGTCAGGTCATGGATCGCGTCGATATCGCCCGGGGTTTCGGGCCGAAAGCCAAGGTTTGGAATCGCGCTGCACACTTGAGGTCACGTCTTTCTACATCAAAGCCTTGGGTGTCTTTGCCGCAATGCGCTGCGCCGCTTGCCGTTCTGGAATCATAAACGCCGCAGTAATTTAAGGATAGCCACCGCCGCTGAGCAGTCCCTTTGGGGGCAAAACAGGCGGTGTGGTCTTGATCTGGTTTGAGAGATCGGCAATAGTTAGCTGATCGTCTAACCAATGGAGTCGCAAATGCTGCGCGCTGTGATCTTTTCTGCTGTGCTGTTGGCCCTGCCGATTGCGGGTGCCGCACAGGATTTTGGGCAGCCCCCGGCTGGGGCCTATACCCTTGATATGGGCCACACGCGGCTTTTGTTTCGGGTAAATCACCTTGGGTTTTCGAATTACACAGCGATGTTCACCGATGTATCGGCCGACCTTGCCTTTGATCCCGCCGCACCCGAGGCGATGCAGGTCAGCGCCAAGATCAACGTGGCCTCACTTGAAACGCATTACCCAGATCCGGCACTCGATTTCAACGCGGTGCTGACGGGGGCGGAGTTTCTGGACGCTGCACAATTTCCCCAGATCACCTTTGTCTCAACAGATGTCAAAGTGGTGGGGGACCAAAAGGCGGAGGTGACAGGCGATTTCACGCTGCACGGGGTGACAAAACCGGTCACCCTGCACGTGCAATACAATGGTGGTTGGGGCGATATGCCAATGGATGCCGGTGCCCGGATCGGGTTTTCGGCGACGGCAGAATTCAACCGCTCAGAGTTTGGCGTGGGTTTTGGCACGCCTGCCCCCGGCACGACGATGGGTGTGTCGGACCGGGTTGAGGTGATTTTGGAGGCCGAGTTCATCAAGCCACGTTAGGGAAGCGTGGTGATAAACGATTGAACCTGTGGGCCAAGGCTTTCAACGATTTTCGCCACACCGGCCTTGTTTGGGTGGATGCCATCGGTTTGCATGTATTGCGCCATATTTGCGCTATCCGTCGGATCGCCCAAGGGTGCGAAGTAATACGGCACCAACTGCGCGCCATATTGCGTGGCAAGGTCGGGATACATCCCGTCAAAGGCGGTTTGATACGCGGCACCATAATTTAGCGGGGCCTTCATCCCGATCAACAAGACCGGCAAATCATGGCGGGCAGCACCTTGCAAGATACCTTCCAGATTGGCGCGGCTGCTGGCAGGGGGCAGGGCGCGCAGCACATCATTGCCACCCAAAAGCACGATCATGGCGTCGACTTCCGGTGTCAGGCTCCATTCCAGCCGCGACAACCCGCCCGCCGTTGTGTCGCCCGAAACGCCTGCGTTCAGCAGCTTCGCTTCGACCCCGTTTGTGGCCAGCCACGCGTTCAGTTGCGGCACCAGCCCGTCACCTTCGGGCAGGCCATAGCCTGCGGTCAGGCTGTCGCCCAAGGCCAAAATAGTCACTTGATTGGCGTAAGCGGCCCCTGACAACAGGCTCAGCGATAACGCCAGCGTGAGCCACAGGTTGCGCAGGACGGATTTTGCGCCATATGCAAGACTTGGCAAGAAAAAGAAGGTCATTCTCATGGGGCAAGCCGTTCTGGCACTGAAAGCGGCGACGTTGACCCTTGCAGGCAATGCAGGGCCGGTTGAAATCCTCAAAGGGATCGATCTGGATGTCGCGGCAGGCGAGACGTTGGGGTTGATCGGACCTTCGGGCTCTGGCAAGTCATCTCTCCTTATGCTGATGGGCGGGCTGGAGCGGGCCACATCGGGATCAGTGCGCGCGCTGGATGCCGATCTTACCGCCATGGACGAAGACCAGCTTGCACGCTTTCGTAGGGCTAATATGGGGGTGGTCTTTCAATCCTTCCACCTTATTCCGACAATGACCGCCTTGGAGAACGTTGCAATCCCGCTGGAACTGGCGGGGCAGGCGGATGCCTTTGACCGGGCCGAAGCTGAATTGCGCAGCGTGGGTCTGGGGTCGAGGCTGGATCATTACCCCAGCCAGATGTCTGGGGGCGAGCAGCAACGTGTGGCCTTGGCCCGCGCAGCGGCCCCACGTCCGGCGATTTTGTTGGCGGATGAACCGACCGGCAATCTGGACGGGGCAAATGGCGAGGCCATCATGGAATTGCTGTTTGGCCTGCGCGACCGGTATGGCGCGACGCTGATCTTGGTTACCCACGCGCCGGAACTGGCGGCGCGCTGTGACCGGGTGGTCCGCTTGGCCGATGGCAAGATCGTCGGCGAAGACCGCGCCGGGGTGGCGGCATGAGCGACCTTGCTGCCAGCGGCACATTGGCGGCACGCCCGACCGCGCCAAGCGGCTGGGCGCTGGCGTGGCGGATTGCGCGGCGTGAATTGCGTGGCGGATTGAAGGGCTTTCGCATTTTCATGGCCTGCCTTGCCCTTGGGGTCATGGCGATTGCCGCCGTTGGCATGGTGCGCACCGCGATCGAGACCGGCCTGCGCGATCAAGGTTCGGTTCTGCTGGGCGGGGACGCCGAGATGGAGTTCACCTATCGCTTTGCCGATGAGGGGGAGCGCGCCTATATGGCCCGGATTTCCACGGGCCTGTCCGAGATGGTCGATTTCCGCTCCATGGCCGTGGTGGGCGATGAAAGCGCGCTGACACAGGTCAAGGCGGTGGACAGCGCCTATCCACTTGTCGGCTCTGTCGGGCTGGACCCTGCAATGACCTTGGCCGAGGCATTTGCGCCAAGTGACGGGGTGCCGGGTGCGGTGATGGACCGGGTGATCGTGGATCGGCTGGGGCTGACGGTGGGTGACCGTTTTTCGCTGGGGGTGCAGGAGTTCCGTCTTGGCGCGGTGTTGCTGCGCGAACCTGACAGCGCCACGCAGGGCTTTACCCTTGGTCCGCGCACGATGGTTTTGACGGCCGATCTTGCCACCTCGGGCCTGATCGGGCCGGGCGCTTTGTTTGAGACGAAATACCGGATGCTCTTGCCGCCGGGCAGCGACCTTCAGGCATTGGAGGATACGACCGAGGCCGCCTATCGCGACAAGGGCGTGCGCTGGTCCGACAGCCGCCGCGCGACACCGGGGGTCGAGCGGTTCGTGGACCGTATGGGGTCGTTCCTGATCCTTGTGGGGCTGGCTGGTCTGGCCGTGGGGGGTGTCGGCGTTTCGGCAGCGGTGCGGGCCTATCTGGATGGCAAGGTGTCGACCATTGCGACGTTGAAAACCCTTGGGGCTGAGGGGCAGATGATCTTTCGCATCTATCTGCTGCAGATCGGGGTTCTGGCGGGCATTGGGGTGGCGCTTGGCCTGATCCTTGGGGTGGCGGTGCCCATGCTGCTTGCGCCCGTGATTGCGGCATCGTTGCCGTTGCCGGTGGTGTTTGCGCCCTATCCCCTGCCCTTGGCCGAGGCGGCGTTCTACGGCTTGGTGACGGCGCTTTTGTTCACGCTCTGGCCTTTGGCGCGGACGCATTCGGTCCGGGCAGCAGCGCTGTATCGCGGGGCGGGGCGGACGGGCTGGGCGGGTTGGCCTGCGGCCTTTGCCGTGCTGGGGTTGCTGGCCCTTTTGGTCGGCGGGGCGGTGTGGTTTTCCGGCGTGCCGGAACTGGCGCTTGGCTCTGCTGCCGGGATTGCCGGGGCGCTGATGGTGCTTGCGGGTGCGGCATGGCTGCTGCGCTTGGCGGCGGGTCGGCTGGCGCGGTCGCGGCTGTCACGCGGGCGGGTTGCCCTGCGGCTGGCGCTGTCTGCGGTGGGTGGCCCAAGGGCCGAGGCGACCTCGGTCGTGTTGTCTCTTGGCCTTGGCCTTTCGGTGCTGGCCGCCGTTGGTCAGATCGACAGCAACCTGCGCGCCGCAATTTCCCAAGACTTGCCAGAGCGCGCGCCATCCTATTTCTTTATCGACATCCAGCCCGATCAGATTGATGGCTTTCTGGCCCGTGTGAATGGCGACAAGGCCGTAAGCCGGGTGGATGCGGCCCCGATGCTGCGCGGTGTTGTGACCCAGATCAACGGTCGCCCCGCGCGTGAGGTGGCGGGCGAGCATTGGGTGGTGCGTGGCGATCGCGGGGTGACCTATGCAGCCCAACCCGATGCCCGCACCACCGTGACTGCAGGTACATGGTGGCCTGCGGACTATACCGGGGCCCCACAGGTCAGCTTTGCGGCGGAAGAGGCGCAGGAGATGGGGCTAAAGCTGAACGACACGGTTACGGTCAACATCCTTGGCCGCGATATTACCGCGACCATCACCAGCTTTCGAGAGGTTGATTTCTCCAGCGCCGGAATGGGTTTTGTGATGACGCTGAACCCCAGCGCGTTGCAGGGCGCGCCGCATACATTCATCGCGACCGTTTATGCCGAACCCGAGGCCGAGGCGGCAATCTTGCGCGATCTGTCCAAGGCCTATCCAAATATCACCGCAATCCGGGTCAAGGATGCGATTGATCGGGTGACCGAGGCACTGGGGGCCATCGCCACGGCCACGGCATGGGCGGCGGCGGCGACGCTGCTCACTGGCTTTGTGGTGCTGATCGGGGCGGCCGCGGCGGGTGAACGCGCCCGGGTGTATGAGGCGGCAATCCTCAAGACCCTTGGGGCCACGCGCGCGCGCATCTTGCTGAGCTTTGCGCTGCGTTCGGCCTTGATGGGGGCGGCGGCGGGCGGTGTTGCCATCATCGCGGGCGGATTGGCCGGATGGGCCGTGATGACCTTTGTGATGGAAAGCGATTTCGCCTTTGAGCCGGTTTCGGCCATAGCTATCGTTGCGGGGGGCGTTTTCGCGACCCTGAGCGCGGGATTGCTGTTCGCGCTGCGCCCGCTTGCCGCGCGCCCGGCACAGGTGTTGCGCGCGCAGGACTAAGCCGTTTTTTGGCCCAAGAACGTCAACAGGCGTTCTTGGGCACAATTTGGGTACGTGGTCAGAGGTCCAGCCGTGCCAAAAGGTCAGGCATGGCAAAAAACGTCTCTGCCCCTTCGGCCACCAGCCGCTCTGCCGGGGTATGGGCCGCATAGCCAAGGCAACGGATGCCAGCGGCACGGGCGGCGCGCGCGCCTGTCGGGCTGTCCTCGATCACCACACAGGTGTCGGGCGTCGCCCCCAACTGCCGGGCAGCATGCAGGTAAAGATCGGGCGCAGGTTTTGGGCGACCTAGGGTTTGGCCCGAGTAGAGATGGCCCCTGAACCGCGCCATCAAGCCGGGGTGCTGGCCCAACGTGACCTGCATCTTTTCGTCCGAGCCGTTGGAACCGATGGCATAGGGAATGCCTGCTGCATCCAACCCATCCAGCACCGTCAGAATGCCGGGAACCAAGGGCGTTCCTTTGGCCAGATGGGCATAGAGGCGGTGATAAAAGCGATCAACCCAATCATCGGGCAAACTGGCCCCCGCCGCGCGGGCGCGCGTGGCGACATCGACCATGGTGCCGCCGATATAGTCGCGCGCGATCACGTCGCGGGTCAGGGGCAGGCCATGGCTGGCGAATTCCTCCACCAAAAGGTCAAACGTCATTTCCTCGCTGTCAACGACAACACCATCGCAATCAAAGATCACGGCCTTGGGGGGCATGTTGTGGTCAGGCTGGCTCATTCAGGGGCCCTCAGAATGGTGACGACGGTGTCGCCATATTTGCGCTGATCCAGCATTTGAAAGCCGCTTGGCGGCAGGGGGGTAGCACCTTCTTCCCACACGATCAGCGCATTGGGGGCAAACCACCCCCCGGTCCGGCAAGAGGCGATGGCCCGCTCCCCCAGACCCTTGCCATAGGGGGGGTCAAGAAAGATCAGGTCAAAGCCCGGCCCACGGTTCAGACCCATCGCCGTCGCATCCCGCCGCCAGACATCCGTCGTGCCCATGGCGCGCATCAACTCGATATTGCGGCGCAAGAGGCCACGTGCCGTGATACCGTCATCCACAAAGGCCACGCGCGTCGCCCCACGTGACAGCGCCTCAAGCCCCAAGGCCCCGGTGCCAGCAAAAAGATCAAGCACGCAGGCATCTTGCACCGGGTTGCCGTAGCCCCCGTTGATCAGCAGGTTAAAGATGGCTTCGCGCACTCGGTCAGACGTGGGGCGCAAGTGGGCAGCGGCATCGCCCTCGCCCACGGGCGCAAGATGCAGGCCACGGGATTTTCCGCCGATGATCCTCACTTCAGCAAAGCCTTCAGGTTGGTTTGCGGATCGGCAATGGCCGCAGGATCGGCGGATTTACCCATCTCGATCAGCCGCTTGCCGACCATATAGGCGCGGGGATCATTCATCGCATCAAGGGCCAACAGCATGTCGCCCTTGAAATACCAGAACGAAACGGAGGCCCCTTCGCCCTTGCGGGTCACGATATGGTCATAGCCCGCGTTCAGACCCGCAATCTGCAATTTGCAGTCGAACTGATCCGACCAGAACCATGGTGCGGCAGAATACTCATGCCCCGCACCAAGAATGTTTTCGGCGACCACCTCTGCCTGATCGATCGCATTGCCGACAGACTCCAGCCGCAACCGCCCGCCCTTCCACGGAAAGGACGCGCAATCGCCTGCGGCCCAGACATCGGGGGCAGAGGTGCGGCCCTGTGCATCCGTGGCGATGCCATTGTCGATGGTCAGCCCCGCGTCCTCGGCCAAGGCGGTGCCGGGGGTGATGCCAACGCCAACGATCACGAAATCGGCCGGAATCTCCCGCCCATCGGTCAGGCGGGCGGCTGTGACCCGGCCCTCGCCCACCAGCCGGTCAAGGCCGGTGGATTCCAGAATCTTGACACCGTGGCCAGTGTGCAGGCTGCGGAAATAATCCGATGTCTCGGCGCTGGCGACGCGCTGCAAAATCCGTGGGGCCATTTCCAGAACCGTGACGTCCAGCCCCAGTTTTGCGGCCACAGCTGCGGCCTCCAGCCCGATGTAGCCGCCGCCCACAATGACCACCCGACGACCGGGCGCAAATTCGGCGCGCATCTGATCCACATCGGCCAAGCTGCGCACAGTATAGACGCCGGGCAAATCGCCACCGATCGCCGCAGGCAGGCGGCGGGGGCTGCTGCCGGTGGTCAGGGCAAGCGCATCATAGGCCACGGTGTGGCCGCCGACCATCAGGGTCTTGGCGACCGTATCAAGGGCGGTGACAGGCTGACCCAGCATCAGGGTGATGTTCTGCTCGGCCCAGAAATCGGCGCTCCGCAGCCACAGGCGCTCGGCCTCCATTTCGCCCAGAAGATAGGCTTTTGACAGTGGCGGTCGCTGATAAGGGGGGTGCGGCTCCTCCCCGATCATGGTGATGGTGCCGGTATGCCCGGCACTGCGCAGCTTTGCCGCCAAGGCGGCCCCTGCCTGACCCGCCCCAACAATCACCACATGCATGATCAAATTCCTCTGGTCGCCCAACCGGTCGGACCCTATATCTTGACCACAAGGAAACGCAACGCGAGAGGGATAAGCCCATGACGATTTCTGTTGGCGATATGCTGCCGGATGCCAACCTGATCCGGCTTGGCGCCGATGGGCCAGAGGCTGTATCGATGCATGCGCTGGCCAAAGGCCGCAAGGTCGTGGTTTTTGCCGTGCCGGGTGCCTTTACGCCCACATGCAGTTCTGCCCATGTGCCCAGCTTTATCCGCACGAAGGCCGGTTTTGATGGCAAGGGCGTGGATGAGATCATCTGCGTCAGCGTCAATGACCCCTTTGTGATGAAGGCATGGGGTGAGGCGACCGGTGCCACGGGCGCAGGCATCTCGATGCTGGCGGATGCCGAAAGCACGTTCACAAAGGCAATGGGGTTGGACTTTACCGCCCCCCCCGCAGGCCTGCTGGCCCGGTCAAAGCGCTATGCGCTGTATGCCGAGGATGGTGTGGTCAAGCAGTTGCACTTGGAAGAAAGCCCCGGCGTCTGTGACATCTCGGGCGGAGAGGCATTGCTGGCGGCGATCTGATCGGGCAGGCCCCTGCATTTTGGCGGGCCGTGATTGGCCCGCCGTTTTTCCGAATAGCGATACGGTGCGCGCTGGTTGGACGCATTTTCCACCCGGCTGGCAGCCTCACTTTGCATCCCATCAAACCAGAGATGGCGACTGTCATGGGCATGCTCCGATTGCCGAATGTCAAGCGCACAAACAGGCGTCGGCACGGCCGAAGCTGCCCCCTTCAATAGCCCGCGAGTTCGTCCATCTTGGTGGCAAGTTTGACATCAAGCTCGGATAGGCCATCGCAGTCATGGGTGGTCAACGTCACGGTCACCGTTCGATAGACATTTGACCACTCCGGGTGGTGGTTCAACTTTTCGGCCCAGATCGCGGCGCGGGTCATGAAGCCAAAGGCCTCGACAAAGTTTTTGAACAGAAAGGTTTTGGTGATGCTGTCGCGGGCCTTGTCTTGCTCCCAACCCGTGGCAAACAGCGGCAACAGGGCGGAGCGGTCGGTGAGTTTTACGCTTGGCATCAGGCGTCCTTTTTCAAAAGCGCATCATCGAGCGCGTTGGCACGGGCAAGGGCCGGGCGGGTTTTGATCCCGTCCCAATAGGCCGTCAGCGTTTCATTGGCGGGGATGGTCTTGAATTGCAGACCCCAGCCGATCTGGCTGCCCACATAGACATCAGCGGCAGAGAACTGTTCGCCCACAATAAAGCGGCGGCCCACCAGATGCGCGGTCAGCACGGCCACGGTCTGCTCCAGCCCGCCGTATCCGACCCGCCCAGCCTCTTGTGGCGTGTTTGGTTTCCAGCCAAAGGAGGTGTTGACGACCGCCTGTTCCAAGGGACCCGCGCCAAAAAACATCCAGCGGTAAAAACCCGCCCGGTCTTCGGGCATAAGTCCTGCTTGCGGAAAAGCCTCGGCCAGATAAGTGCAAATCGCGGCCCCTTCGGTGATCACGCGGTTGCCATGCGTCACGGCGGGCACCTTGCCCATCGGATTGATCGCCAGATACTCGGGTGCCTTCATCGTGGTGCCATAGTCCAGAATGACAGTGTCGTAAGGTTGGCCCAATTCCTCCATCATCCAGCGCGCAATGCGGCCGCGTGACATCGGGTTTGTGTAAAGGGTAAGCGTATCCATGATATCCCCCATGCGTGGAAAGCCCATCATATGGGCCGACTGTGACAGTCTTTTGGGTGTTTGTCAGTCCTCTGACTGCACACGGCGGAAGGGGCCATATTGCGTCAGCACCTCAATCTCTTCATCCACGGCCCTGCGCTCTTCTTGCAGATATTGCTCAATCGCGGTGCGAAAGCCGGCGTCGGCAATCCAGTGCAGGGAATGCACAGGGGTCGGCAGATAGCCGCGCGCAAGCTTGTGTTCGCCCTGCGCGCCGGCCTCGATCCGCGCCATGCGGTGTTCGATGGCCCAATCCATGGCCTGATAGTAGCAAAGTTCAAAATGCAGGCAGGGGTGATCCTCGACGCAGCCCCAATAGCGGCCAAAAAGCGTGTCACGCCCGATGAAGTTCAAGGCCCCAGCAACGGGACGATCCCCATCAAAGGCTATGACCAAAAGCATGTCATTGCGCATCGTGTCGTGAAAGCGGTCAAAGGCCGCGCGGGTCAGGTAAGGCGTGCCCCATTTGCGCGCGCCGGTATCTTGGTAGAACTGCCAAAACGCATCCCAATGGGCAGGCTCAATGGCCTCCCCCGTCAACGCGCGGATCGCAAGGCCAGAGGCGCGGGCCGTCTCGCGCTCTTTGCGGATCATCTTGCGCTTGCGGCTGGAAAGCTGGCCCAGAAAGTCGTCAAAGCTGGTGTAATCTGCGTTGGACCAGTGAAACTGCTGGGTGACGCGGTGCAAGGTGCCGTCCAGACCTGACAGGGCCATCGCCTCGTCTTCGGTGCAAAAGGTGGCATGCAAGGATGACAGGCGGTTCTGCGCCGTGATGGCAATGGCCGCTTCCAAAAGGGGCGCGCGGTATTCCGGCGGGCCAAGAAAGCGCCGACCCGTGGCCGGGGTAAAGGGCGAGGCGATCTGGAGCTTTGGGTAATAACGTCCCCCGGCCCGTTCATACCCTTGGGCCCAGCCATGATCGAAAATATACTCACCTTGGCTATGGGATTTGACGTAAAGCGGCACAACCGCCAGAAGGTGGCCCTTGTCGTGCAGACCCAAGGGGCGGGCCGTCCAGCCGGTGCCCGTGCCAGTGGAGCCGGATTGTTCCAGCGCCGCCAAAAAGCGGTAGGTGGTAAAGGGGTCGATGGGGCGGCCCGCGTGACCATCTGTGCCCTGTTCGGGGGCCGCCACCGCGTCCCATTCTGCAGCAGAAATCGCGGTCAGGCTTTCGTGGAGGATGATTTCAGCCATCGTATACGCTCAATGATCCTGCCTTTGAGGGGAATGCCCCTTCGAGGCGCACTGCCCCAAGTGGCGCCCCTGAGTCTGTTCAATCCAGCAAGCTGGGGCCTGAATGGCCAAGGTCAAGCGGGGACAGGGGCCAGATACTGCTCAAACGTGATATTGTCGGCGGATTGGCGGGCGAGTGCCTCTTGGGCGGGCGACTTTATCGTCCAGCACAAGATCGCGGCACCCTGCGCACGCAGCTCCGTCACGCGTGGGCGGTCCAGATCATCGCCCTGATGGCTGATGAAACTTGCACCAACGGCGTCATAATCCGGGATATCACGCAGCCGGTCACAGGTGGCGGCATCAATCGGGGCCCAGTCCTGCGGATCAAAGGATGAAGTGGTGATCCCGCGCGCGATCTGAGGCGCAAGGCTCGCCATATGCGCGATCATGCTGGGATTGAAGGACATCACGGCCACTGGCCCCCCATACCCCAAAAGCGCGGTTGCGGTTGCGGCCTCAAGTCGCCCGTCGCTTTCGCCCAGCGTCAAGGTTTGGTCTTTCAGCTCGATCAGCAGCGGCACGCGGCCTGCCACTTGTGCCAGAACGTCGCGCAGGGTGGGGATCGTGTCCGTTGTTCCCGACAAGGCAATGCGCGACAGGTCATCCGCGCTGTGGTCATTGACCGCGCCCTTGAGGGCCGTCAGGCGGTCAAGGGTTTCGTCGTGAAACACCATAGCCTGCCCGTCGCCGGAGAGTTGCAGATCCAACTCGATGCCATAGCCCGCGTCCATGGCCGCGCCAAAGGCCGAAGGGCTGTTTTCGACGATGCCATTTGACCGGTCATGCAAGCCGCGATGCGCAATGGGCAGCCGCAGAAAATCGGGATGCAGTTTTGCGGTCATCGGACTAGGCAATCTCAAAAATTGCTTCGATTTCAACGGCAACGCCAAAGGGCAACGAGGCGGCCGAGACAGCAGAACGCGCGTGGCGGCCCGCGTCGCCCAAGGCGGCAACAAAGAAGTCGGACGCCCCGTTGATCACCTTTGGCTGGTCGGTGAAATCGGGGGTGGAGTTGACAAAGCCCACCAGTTTTACAAGCCGAACCATGCGATCAATATCGCCGCCCGTTGCCGCCTTGAGTTGGGCCAACAGCGAAATCGCACAGCATTTGGCGGCCTCGGCCCCCTGTTCGATGCTGAAATCAGCGCCGATCCGGCCCTTGATCATGCCACCTGCGTTCTGGCTGATCTGGCCCGAGATATAGACCGTGTTGCCGCTGACCACGAAGGGCACATAATTGGCAGCCGGGGCCGGGGCGTTGGGAAGGGTAACACCAAGCTCTGCAAGGCGTGTTTCGATCTTGGACATTCTGTGCTCCGTCTGATGGGCCGATCTGAAGGGGCCTGTGGATTTTGCGGCAAGCTAGCCCCGCACCGGCCAAGGGGCAAGCTCAGCTTTCGCGGAAGGCCCGGGTGAAGTAATCCGTAAATGGCTTGACCAGATAGGCCATGGGGGTGCGCGGTGTGGTTTGGATAAATGCCTCCACCGGCATGCCGGGCAATAGCGTGTGACCCAGACGCTCCACCTCCGTCGCCGATAGCGTGATTTCGGCGCGATAGAAGGACAGGTTGTTGGCGCTGTCAGTCAGCGCATCGGCTGACACCACGGCGATAGTGCCAATAAGCTCCGGCGTGCTGCGCGAGGAGAAGGCGGGAAAAACCAGTTTCACGGCCTGACCGGCCGTAACCTCATCGATATGAATCGGCGGAATTTGCACTGTGATCACCAAGGGGCGATCTTGCGGAATAAGATAGGCCACTGGCTCGGCCGCACGCAAGACCGCGCGGGGGGTCGTCACCTGAAGCCCCAGAACAGTGCCAGAAACCGGGGCCCGAATGTCAAGCCGCGCCACGCGTTCCGACAGGGCACTGCGCCGCTCAGCCAGTTCCAATTCTGCCGATCCGATATCGCGCAAACGCTCTGACGCATCTTCGCGGCGGGCGGCGGACAGGCGCAGCACCTCAATCTCCGTTTCGGTGACGCGGCTTTCGGCCTGCGCGCGTGCTGCCGCCAATTCGCCAACCTGCCCCGACAGGCGGGCCTCTTCGCGTTGAATGGCAAGGATGCGCGGGGCCTGTGCCAGACCTTTGTCCAACAGCGACTGCTGATCGGTAAGTTCACGGCCGATCAGCTCGAGTTGACGGGAAAGGGCGGCTTCCTGTGCCTGAATGCCGATGATCTGCGAAAGGGTTTGTCCCCGGCGTTTGTCCAGCTGTTCCAAGGTCCGCGACAGCGTATCGGCCCGCGCAAGGAAAAGGCGCTTCTGCCCCTCGATCTGTTCGGCGACTTCGGGGCGGCTGGCGGCCAGCGCCGCCAAATCGGGGGGAATCGCAAGCTCCGGCAAACCATCACGCTCGGCCTCAAGCCGCGCCCGGCGCGCTTGGGTTTCAAACAACTGGCCCTCGACAATGGCCAGTTCGGATTTCAGCAAGGTGCCGTCCAGCCGGATCAATATATCCCCGGCCAAGACGCTGGCCCCTTCGACCACCTCGATACTGGCCACAACGCCGCCATCCGGGTGCTGAACAATCTGGCGGTTCAATTCAACCTCGACACGGCCCGAGGCGACGATGGCCCCGGAAATCTCGCTGGTGACGGACCAAAGGCCAAAACCACCTACCAATCCGATCAGCGTCAAGACCCCCAAAAGCAGCGGCGCGCGCGCAGATAAGGCACTGTTGCGTGTCATGCCGTGCCTCCGGGGCCTTTGGACCTGACGATTTCCGTGTGGTTCTTCACCATGCCGCGCAACACCTCGTCCCTTGGGCCAAAGGCACGACGCTGGCCTTCGTCCAACATCAAGAGCAAGTCGCATTCCTGTATGGCCGCCGGACGGTGGGCAATGATGATCACACTGTTGCCATCGGCCTTTAACTGCCGGATGGCCGCGTTCAGGGCCGAAGAGCCTTCGTTGTCGAGGTTCGAATTGGGCTCATCCAGCACCAATACCACGGGATCGCCATAGAGCGCACGGGCAAGGCCAACCCGCTGTATCTGGCCGCCTGACAGCCGCCCACCAGATGTGGAAACCGGGGTGTCGTATCCAAGAGGCAGGCGCAAGATCATGTCATGGGCCGCGGCGGCCTTTGCGGCGGCGATGACCTTTTGCGCATCGGGTTCGGTTGAAAGCCGGGCAATATTGTCGGTGACCGTGGCGTCGAACAAGGAAACGGTTTGTGGCAGATAGCCGAAGTATTGGCCAAGAACATCGGGGTCATATTGTTCCAGCACCACCCCATCCAGTCGCACCTTTCCCGCCGTTGGCGTCAATGCGCCGATCAGGGCCCGGCCAAGGGTCGATTTCCCCGCGCCCGATGGCCCGATGATTCCCAACGCCTGACCGGGTTCCAGACGAAAGGAAACGCCCCGCAAGATGGGAACCGCGCCGCCGGGGGGGATAATGGTCAGCCCCTCCACCTCGAACAAGGCTTTGGGTCTGGGCAGGGCGGTGCGCGCGCGCTCTGCCGGTTGCTGTCCCAAAAGCTGCGCCAAATTGCGCTGCGCCTCACGCGCGCGGGTCAGGATGGGCCATTGGCCAATGGCCTGCTCAATCGGGGCAAGGGCCCGGCCCATCAGAATTGAGCCCGCGATCATGGCGCCGGCTGTCATTTCGCCGCGCAGAACCAACCACGCGCCAAGGCCAAGAATGGCAGATTGCAGGAACATCCGAAGTGTTCGGGTGGCGGAACTGAACCCCGCGCTGAGGTCGGCACTGGACAAGGCGGCGATCAAGGCCCTGCCGCGCGCATATTGCCAGCGGCGAAACGCAGCATCTGCCATGCCAAGGGCGCGCAGCAGCTCTGCCTCGCCCTTCATCTTGTCTGACATCCGCTCAGCCTCAACCGTGGCGGCACTGGATCGCAAGATAGGTCCCTTTGACACCACCTGATTGGTCAGGGTTATCACGACCAAGACCGTGCCGCCCAAGACGGCCAGCCATCCAAGCATCGGATGGAACACAAAGATCGCGGCCAGAAACAGCGGCGTCCAAGGCATGTCCATCAGCGCGGTCGCGATGGACGACGACCAGAAGCGTTGAATGGATTCAAGATCCTTTTGGGCCGACAAGGCGATTGGATCATTTGGCACCACGGCCGCGCGGGCAAGGCTTGCCTCGAAAACACGGCGGTCCAGACGATCTTGAAAATTCGCGCCGATCCTGGCCAGAACGCGTGATCGGGCGTGTTCCAACAGACCCATCGCCAAAAACAGGAAAATCACAAGAACCGAAAGCGCGACAAGCGTCGGTTCAGACCGGCTGCCCAAAACCCGATCGTAAACCTGCAGCATGTACAAAGGGCCTGTCAGCATCAGAAAATTCACGAAAACGCTGAAAAGGCACACCATGACGAACAGACCACGGGTTCCGGCCTTTGCGCCGTTCAGTTCAGCTTGACCGCGACTGACTTGCTGGCGCGTTGACGATATCATTCAATTTCGTCCCTCTATCGTCCAAATGAAAAATGTATGGTCACATAGGCAAATACCGCGCATTTGTGACATCAGGCTGTGAGCCAAGTTGTAATCTACCCCCACGGCCTATAACAACAGTTTAGAGGACACAAAGGATTGCTCTCGCTTTGCTGTGGGAGAATAGGAACATGACTCTTGCTAAACCATCAATTTATAGCGGACTCTTGAACTCCGGGTCCAAGATTGCTGCCGTATTGGCCGTGTGTCTGCTTGCGGCATGTGCGCAACAACCAGCGCCTCAGGGATTTGCTGACCCTAACGAAGTCCATAACCGTGAAGTGCACGCCTTCAATCTGGCGGTCGACAGCGCCATCGTGCGTCCCCTGTCGCGCACGATGGGGGAGGGTCCTCCCGGCCCGGTTCGCAAGGGTGTCACCAACTTTGCCGAAAATCTGGATGTGCCCGGTGACGTGGTGAACAACCTGCTGCAAGGGCGGCCAGCCAATGCAGTTGAAAACACCTTTCGTTTTGTGATCAACACAACTGTTGGCCTTGGGGGGCTGTTCGATCCGGCTTCGGCCTTGGGGATCGAAGGCAAACAGACCGATTTTGGGGAAACCATGCACGTCTGGGGTGCGCCTGAGGGCGAATATACCGTTGTGCCATTCGTGGGCCCATCGACCAGCCGGGATCTTGCGGGCACGCTTGTTGACATTGCGTTGAACCCGACACGACTGGTTCTGACCAGTCCGGCAAGCGAAGTTGCGACGGTTGCGGGCTTTGCCTCAAGACTTGGTGATCGGGCCCGCTATTCCGATACGGTCGATTCCGTCCTATATGATAGTGCAGATGGCTATGCGCAGGCGCGGCTTTTGTACCTGCAAAACCGCAGGTATGAGCTGGGTCAAACCAGTGGTGCGGCCGCAGATGACGGATTTCTAGATCCCTATGAGGACCCCTATGGCAACTGACAAGCTTATCATCACCCGTCGTGGTTTTGGCATTGGTCTGGTTGGCGGTGCCGCTGCTCTTGCCCTGCCGTTGCCTGCTGTTGCGCTGACCGTTGATCAAGCTAAGTCGCTGGTCGGCAAGGCCGTTGGTGACGTGAACGCGACCATCAATTCGGGGAAATCCGAAAAGGCGATGTTTGGCGATTTCGAACGCATCTTCCGCAACTATGCCGACGTTCCGGTGATTGCCCGATCCGCTCTTGGCACCGCCGCACGGTCGGCGAGTGCGGCCCAGCTTTCGGCCTTTACCAAAGCCTACCAAGGCTACATCGCCCGCAAATACGGCAGGCGTTTTCGCGAATTCATCGGGGGCGAGATTTCGGTCACCGATGCCCGCGCCGTCAAAAGCTATTTCGAAGTCATCTCAATGGCCAAACTGCGCGGTGAGTCCCCGTTTGATGTGCGCTGGCATGTATCAGACAAATCCGGAAAGAACCTGTTTTTCAACATCATCATCGAAGGCGTGAATATGCTGGCCAGTGAGCGTGCTGAAATCGGTGCTTTGCTTGACAAGCGCAGGGGCAATATCGACGCTTTGATCGAGGACATGGGCAAACTCTGACGGACCTTTCCGTCGCGCAAGCCCCCGCCGTTATTGCGGGGGCTTTTTGCTGCGATCAATTGCCCAAGGTGCCCAGAACCTCACGCAGTATCTGTTCGGCAAGGTCAGGCTCTGGGGGGGCTGGCTGGAGGGCCTGTGGCGTGGCGCGGGGGGATTGGCCATCTTGCAAGGTATTGGGCGAGCGTCCATCTGCGCCCAGCGGGGGAAGTTTTGGCGTTGGGATATCCATCGGCAGCGGTGTCGGTTGCAGACCCTCGTGAACCCGGACCATGACCTCGTGCCAGATGTCGGCCGGAAGGCCGCCGCCCGTCACACCCTTGAGCGGGGTGTTGTCGTCATAGCCCATCCAGACGCCCGCCACATAGTCGGCGGTAAAGCCGATAAACCACGCATCACGGGCAGCCTGCGTGGTGCCGGTCTTGCCCGCGGCTTCCCAGCCGGGCAAACGGGCGCGTGTGCCTGTGCCCTGTTCTATGACCTGCGACATCATATAGGTCAGGTAGCGCGCTGCCTGTTCCGAAATGACACGCTCGCCCAAGCCGCCGGTGGCGCCCATAAGCGGCTCTTGATCATCCTTTAGCCGCAGGTCAACGATCCCATAGGGCGTCACGGCAGACCCACCATTCAAGATCCCTGCATAGGCTCCTGTCATCTCGATCAATGTTGATTCCGAGGCACCCAGAACAAGCGCCGGCCCTTGGGCCAAATCTGAATCGATGCCAAAGTCCTTTGCCACCTTGCGCACCACATCGCGGCCAACGGCCTCGGATATGCGCACCGCCGGGATATTGCGGCTTTCAGCAAGGGCTTCAGTCAGGGTGATCATGCCCTTGTATTTCTTGTCATAGTTCTGGGGGGACCACGGGCCAGAGCCCGGAATGTTGATCGTCAGCGGCGTGTCCTCCACGTAATCCGCTGGCGAAAAGCCAAGGTCCATGGCCGCTGCATAGGCAAAGGGCTTGAAGCTGGAGCCCGTTTGCCGCTTGGCCTGCGTTGCGCGATTGAAGCTGCCCGCGTCTGGGTTCCCGCGCCCGCCCACCATGGCCCGCACCGCACCGTCAGCGGACATCACGATGATGGCGGCCTGCGCTGTTGACCCATCTTTCACCTTTGTCTCAAAAACATAAGCAAGGGCGTCTTCGGCGGCTTTTTGAAGATGCTGATCAAGGGTGGAGCGGATGATCACATCCTCTGTCGTGTCATTGGCCAAAAAGCTGGGGGTGGATTCCATGACCCAATCCGCAAAGGCCCCACCCGATTTCGCCTCGGCGGCGGCGGACAGGCGGGCGGGGTTCTTGCGGGCCTCATCGGCTTGCTGTGGGGTGATGTAACCCTGTTCTGCCATCAGGCCGATCACGATACTCGCCCGGTCTTGCGCGCGTTGCAGGTTGTTGGTCGGGGCAAAGCGCGACGGGGCTGTCAGCAAGCCTGCCAGCATTGCCGCCTCGGCTGGCGACACCTCATTGGCGGATTTCCCGAAATAGCGTTGAGCGGCGGCCTCAAACCCACGGGCCCCGGCCCCAAGATAGGCGCGGTTTAGGTAGATCGTGAGAATTTCTTCCTTGGAGTATTTAACCTCCATAGCCAAGGCAAAAGGGATTTCCTTTACCTTGCGCCAGACGCCACCGCTGCGGCAGTCCTGCTCATAAGCCGCCTCGGACTTCCATTGTGTAGGGTCATAGGGCACGCCAAGGCACAGCAGTTTGGCGACCTGTTGGGTGATGGTGGAGCCGCCATTGCCCTGCAAGGGACCGCGCCCCTCGCGCAGGTTGATGCGGATGGCACTGGCCACCCCGCGTGGAGAAATGCCGAAATGCTGATAGAACCGCTTGTCCTCTGCCGCGACCACGGCGTCGTGCAGATAGGTCGACACATGCTCTGCCGACACTTGACCGCCAAAGGTTTCGCCCCGCCAAGCAAAGACCTCTCCGTCCCGGTCAAGCAAGGTCACAGACCCGCGGGCCCGCCCATCCAGCAGATCCTGAACCGGCGGCAATTGGCTGAAGAAGAAAAATGTGGCCAAAGCCAAAACGAGGGACACCACGGCCGTTGCGCGCCAAGTCACGCCCCAAACGATGCGCCAGATCAGCCGCCACAGCCCCACGAACAGGCCCACGACAAGCCCGTGCTGCCGACGGGGTTTGCGTGGCTGTGCTTTGCGCGATGATGGTCCGCCACCCTTGGATGGCTTTTGCGGCGCAGGCTTCTGCGCCCCATAGCGACGGTCCGCAACCAGCGGACGGCCCCCTTTCCCCGATGACGCCATGCTTGCTACCCGCTCAATCGACCGCTCTGGCCTATTCTTATTAATGTACAGTTTAGCCTGATTGATGGGCGATGTGGAGAGTCGAGGTGATCGATTCGAGTCCACATTATGCCTATAATTTAATCAAAAATGATAATAAGTGCAAAAATTGTGCAATTATGCGATTTGATGGGCGAAGTTATGCCGGTGTTACCTTGTTCTGCCCCGTCAATTCCCTGCTTCTGATCGCAAGGACCCGCCCCCGGGTCCCACCAGAAGGAAGGGGAAAGACGTGAAACTCATCATTGCAGCAATCAAACCGTTCAAGCTCGAGGAGGTCCGCGAAGCGCTGACCATTATCGGCGTGCGCGGCATGATGGTGACCGAGATAAAGGGTTTTGGCAGCCAATCGGGCCACACCGAGATCTATCGCGGCGCAGAATATGCCGTGAACTTCGTGCCAAAGGTCAGACTTGAAATCGTGGTCAGCGACAGCCTCGCAGACTCCGTTGTCGAGACAATCCGTACGACCGCCAAGACCGACAAGATCGGTGACGGAAAAATATTTGTGCTGGATGTGCAGCATGCCGTGCGTGTGCGCACCGGCGAAACCAATGATGACGCGCTGTAAGCGGCCGGATGCAAGGGGAAACGAAACAATGAACAATCCTTCTAAAATTTTTGGCTTGGCGGCGCTTGGTGCGTCACTTTTTGCAAGCCTTCCCGTCTGGGCGCAGGAAGCCGCGGCAACAGCAACCGATGCCGTTGCTGAAGTTGCAGCCGAAGTTGTCCCGGTGATGGACAAGGGCGACGTCTCATGGATGATGACCTCGACCGTCCTGGTCCTTTTCATGACAATTCCGGGCCTTGCGCTGTTTTACGGCGGCCTTGTGCGGTCAAAGAACATGCTTTCGGTCCTGATGCAGACCACGGTCATTGCCTGTGTGATGATGATCGTATGGGTCGTCTATGGCTATTCTTTCGCCTTTGGCGGATCGACCAGCGCATGGTGGGGCGGTACGGCCAAGATGTTCTTGGCAGGCGTGACGGCAGACAGCATGGCGGCCACCTTCAGCGCGGGATATGTCATCCCTGAGCACCTGTTCATCGCCTTCCAGATGACCTTTGCGGCGATCACGCCCGCCCTGATCATCGGCGCCTTCGCCGAGCGGGTGAAGTTCAAGGCCGTGTTGGTGTTCTCGGTCCTGTGGGGAACCTTCTCCTACTTCCCGATCGCCCACATGGTTTGGGATGCAAACGGATATTTGTTTGTAAAAGGCGCAATCGACTTTGCTGGCGGCACCGTGGTGCACATCAACGCCGGGATCGCGGCTTTGGTTGGCTGCATCATGATCGGACAGCGCGTGGGCTTTGGCAAAGACAACATGGCACCGCACTCGATGGTGCTGACCATGGTTGGCGCGTCGATGCTGTGGGTTGGCTGGTTCGGCTTTAACGTCGGCTCCAACCTTGAGGCCAATGGCGGCGCGACGCTTGCGATGATCAACACCTTTATCGCCACAGCAGCGGCAACGCTGGCTTGGGCTGGGATCGAAGGAATGCAGCGCGGCAAGGCATCCATGCTGGGCGCGGCCTCGGGTATGGTGGCTGGTCTTGTTGCCGTCACCCCGGCGTGTGGCACCATCGGTCCGATGGGCGCAATCGCCCTGGGTGTGATCGCCAGCATCTGCTGCTACTTCTTCGTCACCGTGGTGAAGCAAAAGCTGAAGTATGACGACAGCCTTGACGTGTTCGGCATCCATGGCGTGGGCGGCATCATCGGTGCTGTTCTGACCGGTGTCTTCTCGGCCGCAGCTTTCGGTGGGGTAAAGGGCGACGACTACGAGATGATGACGCAGCTTTGGATCCAGATCGAAGGCGTGCTGATCACGATCGCATGGTCGGGTGTAGTCTCGATCGTCTTGTTCAAGCTGATCGACATGACCATCGGCCTGCGTGTTGATGCAGACACCGAGCGTCAGGGCCTTGACCTGACCTCGCATGGCGAGCAGGCCTATCACAACTGATCCCACGGGATATAAGGTTCGACCCTCCTCCTCCCTGTCGGCCTGAGTCTGGCCCCAACCGCAAGGTTGGGGCCTTTTTCATTGCTTTCCAAAAGGATGATGGGGCTGGCGCGGCTCGCCTTTCGCCTCTGCTAGGCTTGGCGCAGCCTTTCCACCTCGGCCACCGCCAGCAAGCCACCTGCAATGGCCCAGTTCTTGACAAAAATCGTAACCCGCCACGCGTCTGGTAGCAGCAGGTGGAAAAAGCTCGTCGCGATGCAATAAAGGGCCAGAAGCACGGCCCAGAGTCTGACATGTGGCCCCGTCAACAGGCAGACCCCTGCAATCAGATTGAAGGCAAGGGCAGGCCAGACCAATGCGCTTGGCAACCCGGCGAGGCCAAGCAGCATTTGAACCGGGGCAGGATCAATGGCCTTTTGGGCGGCTCCGCCCAAGAACAGCAGGCCAAGCAACAGTCGACTTGCAAGATACATGGTGCCCCCCTTCCCGGTGATGGCAGGGAAGTTACGGGGCCAAACGCCAGAAAGTTTCAAAGGCCCTGTGCTATCGCCCGAAAATGAGACACCCTGCCGGAAGACTATGGGAAGGATACTTGGCAATGACGACGAGTTGGCAATTCTGGGCGCTTTCTGCTGCGGTCTTTGCGGCTCTGACCGCACTTTTCGCGAAAATTGGGGTCGCGCAGGTTGGGTCAGACTTTGCAACCTTTGTGCGCACCTGCGTCGTGGTGATCGTTTTGGCGGCACTTCTGACCGCAACGGGGCAATGGGAAAGCCCCTTTGACCTGTCTCCCCGAACCGCGATTTTCCTGACTCTGTCAGGCCTCGCCACGGGGGCGTCGTGGCTGTGCTATTTTCGCGCGTTAAAGATTGGCGATGCCGCCCGCGTGGCACCATTGGACAAGCTGAGTGTGGTTTTCGTGGCTGTTTTGGGGGCAATGTTTCTGGGCGAAAAGCTGTCGGCGATCAACTGGGCCGGGGTTGGGCTGATCGGTGTCGGCGCAATATTGGTGGCCCTAAAGGTTTAGGGGCTGACGAACTGCCCAAGGTTTCGTGCAATAAGCTGTGGGGTGTTTGGGAGTGCTCTGGGACTGGCCAGTCTTCCATATCGGGGTCGGAACGATGTACCGCGCCCCCTGTGGCTATTTGTCAGAGGGGAGCAAGATCTCGGGCAAGTCTGGCGGTGGAATAACGGCAAGGGAGCCCATCTTCCCTTCGGTCCGGGCGACAAGGACGGCCGCCACCTGCCATTGCGTTCCAACCCGCACAAGCAAGGGGGCGCCCGAGTTGCCACCCACAGCCTTGCATGACAGGCCCACGATGGTCGGCACACCCATTGGGAACTCCGCCTGCAGCCTGCATGTTCTGGGAACCGGCCCCCGCTCGGGCCGCCTGCCGTCATAGCCCCAAAATACAGTGGTCTTGGGGACCTTATCGCCAAGAATCTGCAGCGGCGTTGCAACTTCTTCCGGCACGGGTTGATCAAGCTTTAGGAAAGCAATGTCATTTTCAAGTTTCAGCGGCCCCTCGGGCCGATAGGGCATGTTGATGAAGACTTGCCCGACATATCCGGTGGCCGTAGGCCCATGTCCATAGCCGGGATCGAACCGATAGGTCTGCATGCCGGATTTAAACGGGCTGGGCAAACAATGCCCGGCTGTCATGACAAGATCAGGTGCGACCAGCACTCCGGTGCAAAATCCGCCAAGGGAGTCACCCTTTTGCGTCGACAGGCGCCCAATCGCGGAGGGCTGATCTTCAGCCCAGCTTGCCTGAGGCCCAAGGGCAAGCGCCGCCACAATGGCGGCAGCGGCGCGTGCATTTTGGCGGTTAGCCACAGACCGAGGCGATGGCGGCCGCAAGAACCGGCACCGTCTGGGCATTTAGACCGGCAATGTTGATGCGGCTGTCACCCACCATATAGATGCCGTGCTCTTGGCGCAAAACGTTGACCTGTTCTTCGGTCAGGCCAAGGCGGCTGAACATGCCCCGGTGGTGGGCGACGAAATCAAAGCGGTCGGAATTCGTGGCGCGCCGCAGTTCATCGGCAAGCGATTGCCGCAGGCCCAGCATGTTCCGGCGCACCTCTTCCAGTTCCGTGCACCAGTCGGCGGCAAGGGCCTGATCTTGCAGGATCATCGTCACCACCCGCGCGCCGTGGTCGGGCGGAAAGCTGTAGTTCTGGCGGTTTAGGAAATTGAGGTTCCCCTGCACCACCGCCTTGCGGTCGGGTGAGGTCAGCGCAATCAGAATGCCCGTCCGTTCGCGGTAGATGCCAAAGTTCTTTGAACAAGAGGCCGCGATCAGAACCTCGGGGAAGGCCGCCGCAACCATCCGTGTGGCGACGGCGTCTTCGTCAAGACCATCGCCAAAGCCCTGATAGGCCAAGTCGACGAAAGGAATGGCACCCTTGCGCTGCAACAGGGCGATCACGTCTGTCCATTGGTCAGTCGACAGATTGGCCCCGGTCGGGTTGTGACAGCAACCGTGCAACAGGATCGCATCGCCCTCGGCCACGCCCTCAAGATCGGCCATCAGGCCGTCAAAATCGATCCCCGAGGTCGCCAAGTCGAAATAGCGGTATTCGACGCCCGTCATGCCAAGGTATTTCACGATGGACGGGTGGTTGGGCCAAGTGGGCGCGCTCATCCAGACCCGCGCCTTTGGATTTGCCATGCGGATCAGTTCCAGCGCCTGCCGAATGGCCCCGGTGCCGCCCGGCGTGGCGATCGAGGCTGCACGGTCGGCAAAGCCATCCCCCAAGATCAGTCCGACCATCGCGGCGTTGAAGGCAGGCTCGCCGGCAAGGCCGGTGTAGGTTTTGGTTTTCTCTTCCTCCCACAGCTTTTTCTCGGCGGCTTTGACAGCACGCATCACCGGGGTCAGGCCCGTTGCGTCCTTGTAGACGCCAACGCCAAGGTCGATCTTGTCGGTGCGCGGGTCCTCACGGTACAGGGCCATGAGTTGCAAGATCTTGTCTTGCGGCTGTGGGTTCAGGGCTTCGAGCATTTCGCGTTTATCCTTTGGCGACCGCGAGGTCTTCGTACATGCCCCATTCGGACCATGATCCGTCATAGAGCGCATGGTTTCTGTGGCCGACGCGTTCCAGCGCCAGCGACAAGATGGCAGCGGTGACCCCTGACCCGCAGGTTGTGATCGCCGGTTTTGCAAGATCAACATCCGCTTGGGCAAAAATCTGCCGCAGCTCTGCCGGGGATTTCATTGTGCCATCAGGGCGCAAAAGTCGGCCAAAAGGCAGGTTCTTTGACCCCGGAATATGCCCCGAACGCAGGCCGGGACGGGGTTCTGCGACCTCGCCCTTAAAGCGGGGGGCGGCGCGGGCGTCGATGATCTCGGCTTGCAGCAATTTGGCGGCATGGGCCACCTGCGTCACATCCTTGACCATCTGGTTCTGTCGGCTGACGGTCATGTGGCGATCCTTGACGACGGGGGGCAGGTCTTCCACCTCGCGTCCCTCGGCCAGCCACTTGGGATAGCCACCGTCCAGAACGGCCACATCCATCTTGCCCATCAGACGAAAGGTCCACCAGACCCGCGCCGCCGAAAACAGGCCCGAACGGTCATAGACCACAACCTGATGCCCGTCGCCCACACCCATGGCCCGCATCCGGCTTATGAATTTCTCGGTCGGGGGGGCCATGTGCGGCAGGTTGGACCGCTGGTCGCTGATTTCGTCGATGTCGAAAAAGCGAGAGCCGGGAATATGACCTTCGTCATATTCTGCGCGCGCGTTGCGGCCCGAGTCGGGCATGAACCAAGACCCATCCAGAACCCGCAAGTCAGGGTCTTTCAAATGCGCGGCCAACCACTCGGTCGAGACGAGGGTTCTTGGGTCGTCAAGGGGAGAGGGGGTCGCCAAGGATGTCATGGGGCACGCTCCGCACAGGTTGCCTCCGGCATATATCGGCGCAGGGTGCAAGGGCAAGGCCAGAGCGGCTTTTCCGGCGGTTCTTGGCGTGGATCAAAAGCATTTTACCAAGATTGGCCCTTGGTGATGCGGTTTTCCGCACCGCGGACGATGCCCAACAGGAACACAGGGGGCAGGCATCCAAATCATTCCAAAGACATCCGGTTTCGGCTCTTTTGGCCAAGAGCAGGGGTAGCAATCACATCCCTGACCGGGATTGCCATGTAGGCTAGGGGTGGCAAGCCCGCCCTAGTCGCGGTTGTTTTGCTTCAAGATCCGGGCTTTCTGGCGTTCCCAGTCACGCTTTGCGCTGGTTTCCCGCTTGTCCGCCAGCTTTTTGCCTTTGGCGACGCCCAGTTTGATCTTCACGATCCCACGGTCGTTGAAATACATTTTCATGGGCACGATGGTCATGCCCTCGCGCGCAGTGGCATTCCACAACCGGCTCAACTCGCGCTTTGATACCAACAGCTTGCGGCGTCTGCGCTCGTCATGTCCCCATGTCTTTGCCTGAACATAGGGCGCGATATAGCCGTTGATCAGCCAAAGTTCGCCCCCCTCGACCGAGGCATAGCTTTCGCCGATGTTCGACCCGCCCTTGCGCAGACTTTTGACTTCGGACCCCAGAAGGATGATTCCAGCCTCCAGATCGGATTCGATATGGAAATCAAACCGGGCGCGGCGGTTTTCGGCAATCAGCTTGGAATTTGGATCGGATTTCTGAACCATGGTCGTCGTCAGATAAGCGCAGTTCGCGCACAAGTCCAGATCACATGGTAACGCCCGGCCTTAGGCACAGGCGGCCAGACGCGCGGCACGGCGCGTCAAAAAGGCACGGGCCGCGTCAAGGGAAAGCCGGTCAAAGAAGGGGCTGTCTGGAACAAGCCCCGCCCCGAACGCAACTGACGGGCAATGGATCAAGGTGCCAGAGTTGACCCACAGAATCTCTTCATCCGCAAAAAGGGGCGTGGTCAGCTCATCCGTCATGGTCATTTCACACGTTCCGGGTTGGCCAAGCCATGCCTCGGCAGGCACAAGGACAACTTCGGCGTCGGGAAAATTGGGGTCGTCCAATGTATCCACAAGCAGATGCTGGCCCAGGGGCATCAACAGATCGGCGCAGTTCCCGGCCACGCCCCCACCAATCACAACGGCGGGCTGCCGGACAACAGGGGTGCGATCAAGGCCCAGGATCATGACCTCGCCACCATCAAGGCTGTGCACCCGCATCCCGATACGCAAATCTGCCGCTGCAACCCAACCCTTTGGCGTGTCGACCAAGCAGCCACTGCTAAGGCCCGTCATCGCGGGGGCTGGAATGATTGTTGTAATGGATGCAGGGGCGGCAGTGCGGGTGAAATCTTTCAAGAACATAGGCTTATCCTCCGGTTGTTGGGTTTTGGTTCACACTTGTGGCGGCCAATACGGCCATGCGCCCAAGAAGCACCCGGATTTTGCCAAATTTTCGACTTAGCTGAGACTATGTGACGGCATTGTTTCTGATGGCACGACGATGCCGCAGACCTGCCGGCTCGGGTTTCTACGGCAGGGTCGCGTTAACCCTTCGTTATCTTTGATGTTTCAACGGGATGCCGTTGATTCGCCTTCTGCTTTGCGTCGATTCCCTCGGATCAATGTGTAGATGCCCGAGGAAACAATCAGTGCCGACCCGATCAGGGTGAAAAGATCTGGCCGCTCGCCAAAGACAAGGACGGCAAGGATCATGGCAAAGACCAGTCTGGTGTAGCGAAAGGGTGTAACAAAGCCGACTTCGCCCGTCCGCATGGCCGAGGTCAGCGCATGATAGCCAAGGATGGCAAAGACCGCATTGCCCGCCAAAAGGGCAAAGCCCGCACCATCCGGCAGTTTCGCCCCGCCGCTATAGCCAAGAAGGATCGCCCCGGCCAAGGCCAGCATCGCAAACCCCGCGATGCCCAGTTGACGGTTGGACAACACCTTTGGCGCGGCGCGGGTGGCCAGATCGCGTCCGGCAAAGCCGATCATGCCTGCAACCGCCAACAAAGACAGCAGTGAAAATCCCGAAAGCCCCGGCCGCAAGATGATCAGCACGCCGACAAAGCCGACACAAACCGCAGACCATCGCCGCCAACCAACCTGTTCCTTAAACAAAAGCGCCGCCGCCGCCACAACGAACAGGGGCGTTGCTTGCAAGATCGCCGATGTGGTCGAAAGCGGCGTCAGCGCAATGGCCAGCGAATAAAACAGCCGTCCCGACACCTCGAACCCGGATCGGATCAACAGCGGCTTGGTCAACATCACGGGGTGCAAGATCGCCTCGCCCCGACTGCGCGCCATCAGGGCAAAGACCAGCATTCCGCAAAGCCCGACGATCAAGATTACTTGACCCAAGGGCATCACCCGCGCGGCGGATTTCAGAAAGACATCCTCCACCGCAAATCCCGCCATGGACGCCACCATAAAGGCCGCACCGCGTAGATTGTCGTTCATCGGCATTTGGCGCGCTTTCTGTCAGGCTTGCGCCGTTGTGGGCGAGGGCGGTGCCAGCGTCAAGCCGTCCGGCCGGGGCGTGGCCATCCCACCGCGCCTAAAGGTCTGTCAGATCGCGCAGCCGCCGGTTCCCCGACCAGAGCCACGCCCGCCAGCCCGCGGCGCGGGCGGCGGTGATATTGGCGCGGGTGTCATCGACCAGCAGCAGCGAGGAGGGCGGCATGACCACCTGTGCGGCCGCTGCGGTGAAAAAGGCGCGCTCGGGTTTGCGCGCCCCCAGTTGTGCGGAATAGACCATGCCATCGACATGCTTGCGCAGGCCCAAGCCATCCATCAGATGCGCGGCCCGTAGATGCTCTTGATTGGTCGCAAGGATCACCCTGATCCCCTTGGCCCGCAAAAGCCCGACATCCTCGACCACCTCCCGATTGATACGGGAGTCGCGGGTGAACCAATAGTCGATGAAGTCGCGGGCGCTGATGCGCGCGCCAACGCGGGGCAGGCAGGTGGCAAGGGTTTCGGCCAGATCCAGCTTTCCCGTCACGATCTGCGCCCAATAGGGACGGAAGAAAGCGGTTTGAAGCCGCGTGGGATCAATCCCCAGATCGGTGGCAAGGCTAGTGCTCCAGGCCTGCCCATCATCCGGGCGGCCACTGATCAGCACACCGTCAACATCCAGCATCAGGCAAAAGCTCATGCCCGCGCGCCACGATCAGGGTCGGCGCTTTGCGCGCCGATCCGATTTACGTGTGGTGCTTGGCAGATCAGTTGATCAGCCCGGCAAAGCGCATCGCAGCCTTGATCCGGTCCTTGGTGCCATCCGTCAGACCAACCAAAGGCAGGCGCACCTCTTCCGAGCAGCGGTTCAGTAGCGACAGGCCATATTTTGCCCCCGCAAGGCCCGGCTCGATAAAGATCGCCTCGTGCAGCGGCATCATACGGTCTTGCAACTCAAGGGCAAGCCGATAGTCGCCTGCCAAGGTCGCCGCCTGAAACTCTGCGCAAAGCTTTGGGGCGACGTTGGCCGTGACCGAAATGCAGCCCGTGCCGCCATGGGCGTTGAACCCAAGGGCGGTTGCATCCTCGCCCGACAACTGGATGAAGTCTGGCCCGCAAGACGCGCGCTGCATCGACACGCGTTCAATCTTGCCCGTCGCATCCTTGACGCCGATGATCCGGGGCAGCTTGGCCAATTCGCCCATGGTTTCGGGCGACATATCCACGACCGACCGGCCGGGGATGTTATAGATGATGATCGGCAGGCTGCAGCAGTCATGCAGCGCGGCAAAATGCGCGATCAGGCCCGCTTGGGTGGGCTTGTTGTAATAGGGGGTCACCACAAGGGCCGCATTGGCCCCCACACGCTCGGCGTGCTGGATCAGGCGGATGCCCTCAACCGTGTTGTTCGACCCGGCCCCGGCAATCACGGGAACCCGGCCTGCGGCGAATTTCACCGTCGCCTCAACCACCGTCTCATGCTCTTCATGGCTCAGCGTCGGGCTTTCGCCCGTGGTGCCAACGGGGACAAGGCCGGACGAACCTTCGGCCACATGCCAGTCGACAAGTTTCTTGAGCGTGTCCAGATCGACTGCGCCGTTCTTGAACGGCGTTACCAGGGCTGGAATGGACCCTTTGATCATGGCACGCTTCTCCTGTGTTTTGGGCCTCATGGCTTGGCCTTGAGTCGCCCCGTTGCAAACGAGGCCTTCCTTAAACGCGGCGTGTCGGCTTGCCAAGCGGGGCCTTGCTCTGGCGGACCAAGATGACAGGATCGTGGCTTGTAGGTCATGCCCTTATCCGGCAAATTCTGGAACCATGGAACCTGTTTTGAACAAAGCTCGCTTTAGGGTCTGGGCCCTGATTGCCCTTGCATTGGGCGTTACCTTTTCTGTGCCGGTTTGGGCAGAGCAGGCGCAGGCCATGAAAACCGCGATTGAACGCGTCGCTGGGCGCGATTGGGACGGGGCGCTTGCTGCGGCCCCGCAGGGGGTGGGGCGCGACATCGTCGAATGGCACCGCTTGCGGGCCGGTGATGGCACATTGGGCGAGTATGAGGCGTTTTTGGCCCGTCGCGCCGATTGGCCCGGTATGCCATTGCTGAAAGAAAAGGGTGAGGCTGCGGTCGCACGCTCAACCACGCCCGCCCGCGTTATCGCCTATTTCGCGGGGCAAGCGCCCGCCACAGGCGTGGGGGCTGTTGCCTTGGTTGGGGCCCTGCAAGCCGTGGGTCGTGTGGCCGAGGCCGAAGAGGTCGCCATGAAAGCCTGGGCCGACCTGCGCTTTACTGCCGAGGAAGAGGCAGCCCTTCTGGCCCTTTCCCCCGGATCGCTTGCATTGGTGCATGAGGTGCGGCTGGATCGGCTGCTATGGCAAAACCGCACGACCGAGGCGCAGCGGATGCTGTCCCGTGTGCCCGATGGCTGGCAAAAACTGGCCCGCGCGCGGCTTGCTCTGGATGCCGGCAGCGATGGCGTCAATGCGCTGATTGCGGCGGTTCCGACCGCGTTGCAGAATGATCCCGGCTTGGCCTATGCCCGCTTTGTCTGGCGGATGAAGCGGGATCGCTATGACGATGCGCTTGCCCTGATCCTTGAGCGTAGTGAGAGTGCAACATCACTGGGCGACCCGACGGCATGGGCTGACAGGCGCGCCATCCTGACCAGATGGTTGATCCGCCAGAACCGGGCGAAAGAGGCCTATCGCGTTGCCTCACGCCACCACACAACCGGGGGCAGCGACTATGCGGATCTGGAGTTTTTGTCGGGCTTCATCGCCCTGCGCAAACTGAATGATCCCAAGACGGCACTGGCCCATTTCAAACATCTGGAGGCCGGGGTCGCCACGCCGATCTCCATGTCACGCGCCCTGTATTGGCAGGGCCGCGCGTCGGAGGCTGCAGGGGATAAGGCCGCATCAACGGCCAGCTACCAAAAGGCCGCGCGCCATCAGACCGCGTATTACGGGCTGCTTGCGGCAGAACGTCTGGGAAAATCGCTTGACGCGGGGCTTTTGTCCAATGCTCGCCCCTCGGATTGGCGGACGGCTGGGTTCACCAAGTCTTCCGTGCATCAAGCGGCATTGCTTTTGTTGCAAGCGGGCGATCTGCAATTGGCAAAGCGGTTCTGGCTGCATCTGGGCGAAAGCCTCGATGCGCAAGGCTTGGATCAGCTAGGGGATATGGCACTGTCGTTGAACCAGCCGCATATCGCGGTTCTGGTGGGCAAGGCAGCGGCCGAGCGCGGCATTATCCTGACGCGCCCCTATTTCCCGGTGGCCGAGATTGTGCCGGATGGTCTGGCGGTCAGCCGCGCCTTTGCGCTGTCGATTGCCCGGCGCGAAAGTGAATTTGATCCGGCTGCGCGCAGCCATGCCGATGCCCGTGGCTTGATGCAACTGCTGCCCGGCACGGCCAAGCAGATGGCGGGCAAGCTGTCGTTGCCGTTCGAGGCGGGGCGTCTTACTTCGGACCCGGCCTATAACGCGCAGCTCGGTTCGGCCTATCTGGCGCAGATGGTCGAGGAATTTGGCCCCTCGGTCGCGCTTGTCGCCTCGGGGTATAACGCCGGGCCGGGCCGTCCGCGCCGCTGGATCAACGACTTTGGCGATCCACGCCGCCCGGATGTGGATGTGGTGGATTGGGTCGAGGCGATCCCCTTTACCGAAACCCGCACCTATGTGATGCGGGTGGTCGAGGGCATTGTCATCTACCGCGCCAAGCTGCGCGGCGCGCCCGGCCCTGTCAGGGTAACAGCGGAACTGAAGGGGTGATTGCCCGCTTGGCCGTCACCCCGCCGACTTTGCCTTTACCCTTTGCCGCCACAGGGTGAACAAGCCCGCGCAGACCACGATGCCTGCGCCAATGGCTACGTTCGTTTCCAGCACTTCGCCAAAGATGGTGATCCCGATGGCCGAGGCAAAGACCAGTTGCAGATAGGCAAAGGGCTGGATGGCAGAGGCTTCGGCCACCTCATAGGCGCGGATCAGCAGGTAATGGGAAAGTGCCGCCGTGCAGCACAGCATCCCCATCCATGCCCAATCGCTGGGGATCATCGGTTCCCAATGCCAGATGCCAATGGCTGTCATCACCACAGCGCCGACCGTGCCCGTCCAGAAGAACGAGACCAAGGACGCATCCTTGCGCGACACAAAGCGGGTCAGCAGGCCGTAAACTGCGAACATGAACGCCGCCAAAAGCGGGATCGCGGCGGCGGGGGAAAAGACTTTCATCCCCGGTTCCAGAATGACCATAACCCCGACAAAGCCAATGCCGATGGCCGTCCAGCGCCGCCAGCCGACCTTTTCGCCCAAGACCGGGCCGGACAGGGCGGCCACCAGCAGGGGGTAGCTGGCAAAGATCGCATGGCTTTCCACAAGGCCAAGTGCCACAAACCCGGTGACCATCACGCAGATTTCCAGCGCCAGCAGCAACCCGCGCGAAACCTGCAAGACCGGATGCTGCGTGCGCACGGCGGCGCGCAGGCCGCCGGGGCTGCGGGCGGCCATGGCAATGACGAACAGCGCAAAGAACCAATAGCGCAGCATCACAACCATCCAGACATTGTAGGTGCCCGCAAGGTGGCGCGAAAGGCCATCTTGCACCGCAAAGACCATCGCGGTGGCGATCATCAGATAGATGCCAAGGCGGGTGTTCTGGACAACACTCATGGCTGGTGGCTCATCATGGTTTGGTCCTTTGGGGTCAACTGTCCCACCGTCATATGTCGTTTGGTGCCATGGCCGGCCTGTCGGCTGACGGCAAAGCCGGCCGCCGACAGGCTGCGCCGCACATGGCCCGCCGCCGTGTAGGTGGCGAATGTCCCGCCTGCCGCCGTCTTTTCCGCGACCATCGCCATCAGATCTGCCGACCAAAGCTCGGGGTTCTTGGCCGGGGAAAAGCCGTCCAGAAACCACGCATCCGCCCGCCCGACCCAAGCGGGCAAGGTCTCGCGGGCATCGCCGACGATCACCTCAACCTCCAGCCCGGCAAGGCTGATCCGGCGCGCGCCTTGCGCCCATTGGTCCAGGAACGGTCCGGCAACCGCATCAGCCTCGGGAAAGGCATGCAGAGCGCGGGCAATATCGTCGGCGGGCAGGGGATAGGCCTCGAAACTGGTGAAGCGAACGGTGCCTTTGCGCCCCGTCCGCCCCCATGCGATCAGGGTGGCCAGCATGTTCAGCCCGGTGCCAAAGCCAAGTTCGGCGATGTGGAAGCCGTCTCGCAACCGCTGGGGCAAATCGTTTCCGGTCAAGAACACGTGGCGTGTTTCGGCCAGCCCATTGCCAAGCGAGAAATAGGGGTCGTCAAAGCGGCGCGATACGGGGATGTCCCCTTCACGCCAGTCCAAGAGTTGATCTTGCGGAACGTCGCCGACCATTTGCCCTGCACCCCGGTTTGCCCTATGCCCCGGTCTGGAACCTCCTTGGCCACAGGGCGCGCGCAATGACAAGACCTGATCTGACCATAATGGGCGGCGGCATCTTTGGCCTGTCTTGCGCATGGGAGGCTGCGCGCCGTGGTGCCAAGGTCCGCGTGATCGAGGCTGCACATCTGGGCGCGGGCGCGTCTGGCGGGATCGTGGGGGCGCTGTCACCGCATGTGCCCGAGAGTTGGAACGACAAAAAGGCCTTTCAACTCGACAGTCTGTTGATGGCCGAGGGGTTTTGGGGCGGCGTTCAAGCGGCGGGCAGCCTGTCCACCGGTTATGGCCGAGTGGGGCGGCTGGAGCCGCTTGCCGACGCGCGCGCGGTTGATCTGGCGCATGCCCGCGCGGCACAGGCGGCTGACTTGTGGCAAGGTCGTGCCACGTGGCGGGTGCGGGCAACCACAGGCGATGCTTGGGAACCCCACAGCCCCACGGGCCTGCTGATCGAAGATACGCTTTCCGCCCGCTTGCATCCGCGCATGGCGGTGGCAGCGCTTGCCGCTGCGATCCGCGCCAAGGGGGGTGAGGTGATTGATCATGCCGGCTACACCACGCCAGATGATCAGACCCATGGTCCCGTACTTTGGGCCACAGGTGTGCCGGGGCTTGAAGCGCTGAATGCCGCGTTTGCGCGAACTGTTGGGGCGGGCGTCAAGGGGCAGGCGATCTTGCTGGCCCATGATGCGGCCACGGCCCCGCAGTTGTTCGCGGATGGGCTGCATATCATCGGCCATGCGGATGGCACCGTCGCCATTGGATCAACGTCTGAGGCCGCGTGGGACAGCCCCACCGCAGTGGACACCCAGCTTGACGCCCTGCATGCCCGCGCAATTGCCGCCTGCCCGGTGCTGGCCGGGGCCCCGGTGCTCGACCGCTGGGCAGGCTTGCGGCCAAGGGCGAAAAGCCGCGCGCCATTGCTGGGTGCATGGCCCGGGCGGGCTGGGCATTTCGTGGCGAATGGCGGGTTCAAGATCGGTTTTGGCATGGCCCCCAAGGTGGCGCAGGTCATGGCAGATCTGGTGCTGGACGGGGTGGAAACCATCCCTCCCGGCTTTGGCTTTGCCGCCTTGCGCTAGCCTTGGCCCACCACCAAATCGCCCAAGCATACATCCCCCGCTTCGGCATGGTCTTGAAGGGCCGCGATGAGGACATGGACGAAGCCGCTCCACGGCATTGGAGCCTGATCGCAAGGTCGGCACATCTTTCATAGTTTTTCCTTGTGGCATCCCGGTCTGGGCTGACGATCGGGGTCTTTCCCATCGTCAGACAGGAGGTTCCCATGAAGGAGGAGAAGACCACTCCGCTGCGTCAGCGGATGATCGAAGACATGGATATTCGGTGGTTGTGCGAGAAGACGCAAAAAGCGCACATCCGGAATGTGAAGCATTTCGCGTCATTCCTCGGGCGGCCGCCTGATACAGCCACCCCTGAAGATCTGCGCGCCTATCACCTCAAGATGACACAGGACGGCGTGTCGGCCAGCACCTTCAACGTGCGCATCATTTCCCTGCGGTTCTTCTTCGGGATCACGTGCGGGCGTGATGAGATGAAGCGCTTCATGCAGTTTCATCGCAAGCCCCGCAAATTGTCGATTAGCCTGAGTGTCGAGGAGGTGGCTGATTTGATGGCCGCCGTGCCCGGCCCTGGGCTCAAATATCGGGCGGCTCTTGGCATCAGTTACGGTGCCGGGCTGCGTGCATCCGAAGTCTGCAACCTCAGGGTCAAAGATATCGACAGCAATCGGATGCTAATCCATGTCGATGACGGCAAGGGCGGGCGTGATCGAAAGGCCATGTTGTCGCCGAGCCTGCTGGATCTGTTGCGCGACTATTGGCGCGAGTCGCGCCCCGAGGGGTGGTTGTTCCCCATTGCCCGGCAGGGCATTGCGCAGCAATGGACCGAGAGGGGGGCAAGCCAAAGATCAGCCCGCTGTCGCCCGGACAACTGAACCATGCATTCACCTCAGCCGAGCACATGGCAGGAATCCAGAAGGCCGCCACGCCGCACACGTCGTGTTGGAGACGCGCCTCTGGCGCGATGCGGCACAGCTTTGCAACACACCTTCTGGAAGCCAACACGGACGTGCGGGTGATCCAGGTGTTGCTTGGCCACGCCAAGCTGACCACCACCGCGCGCTACACCCATTTGGCAACAAAGACCATCCGCAGCACTGTCAGCCCTTTCGAGCAGATGAAGCTGTTGCAGGACGAGACCCTGCGACGAGGGATGCAATAACGCCCGGGGTCATTGTCCTGGCCAAAGCTGGAGATCGCTGACATCTTCCGCGCCCGTGGTCCTGCGTGGCGGCGGGCCAATGCCGGGCATGTCAGCTTGTTCCAACTAAAGGCGATGTCAGCGACTGAAGCCTGCCGAACCGAGGCGCTCGGCGGGCACGTGGCCGGTTGCACCAAGTGCGGCCACCATCACATCGCCTACAACTCTTGCAAGAACCGGCATTGCCCGAAGTGTCAGGGCCCGGCTGCACTCGACTGGATGGAGACCCGTGCCGAGGACCTGCTGCCGGTGGAATACGTCCACGTCGTCTTCACGATGCCAGCCGAGATTGCGCAGATCGCCTTTTGGAACAAGAAGGCCGCCTATGGTCTGCTGTTCAAGGCGTCTGCGGAAACAGTGACGACCATCGCCGTCGATCCCAAGCGTATGGGCGCTCGGGTCGGTATGACCAGTGTGCTGCACACCTGAGGATCAGCGCTGACGCATCATCTATTACCCGGCAGTGGTTTGCATCGCAAACCATGAGAGGGCGCACATCCACATGATTGTCCCGGGCGGCGGCCTGTCGCCCGACGCTACGAAGTGGGTCGCCTGCAAAACGGGTTTCTTCCTCCAGGTGCGGGCGCTGTCGCGGTTGTTCAGGCGCCTGTTTCTGGACGGGCTCATGGAACTGCACCGGACCGGGCAACTGGCCTTCTTCGGTGATCTCGAAGGGTTGGCCGCAGCTGATGCCTTTAAGGCCTGGCTCGCCAAGTTCCGGAAGGCCGAGGGGGTGGTCTATGCCAAGCCGGCCTTTGGAGAGGCCTGAGGCAGTTCTGGCCTATCTGAGCCGAGACACCCACCGCGTCGCGATCTCCAACGCCTGCCTGGTCAGCGCCGATGTCCAAACTGTCGCCTTCAGATGGAAGGATTACCGCACCAAATCCGGCGCACCACTGCCCGGCAGCGGTTTGCGCCGCAAAACCACGAGAGGGCGCCAAAAGGTCATGCGCCTGGCCACGCCCGAGTTCATCCGTCGCTTTCTGATCCATGTCCTCCCCGACAGATTCCACCGCATCCGGCACAACGGCCTGCTGGCCAGTCCGACCCGCAAGGCCAACATCACGATGATCCGCGCCTTGCTCTGCCTCCAAGCCCAGAAACAGGCCACCGTGTCGGGCTCCGAAGCCGAGATCATCCCACTCACCCTGCGCCAACCATGCCCCTGCTGCGGTGGCGCGATGGGGATCATCGAGATCTTCCGCCGCGGGCAAAAACCGATGTCGCGCGCACCACCAAGGGAGCAGGCCGCTTGACAAATTGCCTGTCATTCGTCGCGAAAGACCACCAACTGCAATCTGCAGACTTGGTCCCAACAGCCTGTGCTTGCTCGTTTCCTGCGTCGTATGAGGCGGAAATGACGCCGAAACACACAGCGTTTTTGGCATCCCCAGCCGACCGCACGAACGCATCGGGCACTATGCGAACCTTCAGCCACACCCCTTATGCCACGGTCGCCCCAACCGACTGCATACTTTTCCCATGGACGGATCCAAGACCCCTGCGGCTTCCACCTTGGGAGGTTTTCCAACGCGGGCCGTGGTCGCGCCAGTGCGCAACGCTCTGCCGCGACCCGCAACAGAATACCTTCACCGAACCGGAGGTTGGTGGGACTCACTTCGATGACCACTCTCAGTCTGGAGCGGACCAAATAGCTGTTTGGAATTCGGGCGAGGTGTCGCACACAATGCTTCCAGGAGTTCCGAACGATAGTGGCCGGGAAGCAGAAAGAGAAAGAGTGAATAGCCCCTAGATTTGTAGGCGCCTTGCTTGGTAATTTTGGAAGCAAGGAGGACGATATGTCCACGAACAAATTCACAGATGAGTTCAAACGCGATGCGGTCGCACAGGTCGAGGATCGGGGCTACCCGGTGCGC